>NZ_JAASRU010000007.1 GCF_011761495.1 Alkalibacillus almallahensis
CGATGTGTGTCGCGTTCGAAAGCGACAATGACTAATATACCAAGTTGAAAACCGGAAGTCAACAACTTTTTATTAATCTTTTTAATCGATTGTTTGAATCGATTTCGCCTTCAAAAAGCGACATCCATTAATATAACAAGTTATCACGATTAATGTCAATAACTTATTGAAACAAATTATTGAGACTCAAAATCTATATAGTCTATATAAATTTGAGACAAGCTCTATTAATGTGTATGAAATATTATATAATAGCTAACTAAGAATGTCAATAAGATTGTCTCATAAACATTTCGAGTTAAGTCGTCCTTTTAAAAACGACAAAACCGAGTATAACTTGATAATTATGCTTCGTCAAGAACAAAATAACCCTTAAGTCGATTAATCAACTTAAGGGTTTAAAACTCAATTTAATTAGCCACGATATTGACCAGTTTGCCAGGAACTGCAATAACTTTACGCACCGTTTTACCGTCGATCCATTCCTTAATCGTTTCATCATTTAAGGCAATCTCTTGTAGTTCATCTTCTGTTGCATCTTTAGGAACTTCTGCTTTTGATCTTACTTTGCCCATAACTTGTAGGACAATTTCGACTGTATCTTCAACTAGTTTGGCTTCGTCATAAGTTGGCCAAGACTGATACGTAATAGTTCCATCATATCCTAAGACTGACCAAAGTTCTTCACCTAAATGTGGGGCAATTGGCGTAATTAGTTTCACGAAACCTTCTGCATAGTCACGTGGTACATATTCTGCTTTATAACATTCATTAATGAAAACCATCATTTGTGATATAGCTGTATTGAAGCGTAATTCTTCAAAGTACTCCGATACGTTCTTGACTGTTTCATGATAGACTTTATCGAGTTCTTGATTCGCTTCGTCTTTCACATTGCTCGAAAGATTACCATTTTCGTCAGCCATTAATCGCCAAACACGGTCTAAGAAACGACGCGCTCCTTCTAAGCCATTGGTGCTCCAGGCAACTGACGCATCTAATGGTCCCATAAACATTTCATATAAACGTAGGGTATCAGCACCATGAGAATTAATAATATCATCAGGGTTAATGACGTTCCCCTTAGACTTACTCATTTTCTCATTACCTTCACCAAGAATCATGCCTTGGTTAAATAACTTTTGGAAAGGTTCTTTCGTAGGTACAACATCTAGATCATATAATACCTTATGCCAGAAACGTGCATATAATAGGTGAAGCACAGCATGTTCAGCTCCACCAATGTATATATCGACTGGAAGCCATTTTTTCAATTTCTCTGGGTCCGCTAGCATTTCATCGTTATTAGGGTCAATATAACGTAGATAGTACCAACAGCTACCTGCCCATTGTGGCATGGTATTGGTTTCAATACGGCCTTTCATACCTGTTTCTGGGTCAGTCACATTTACCCATTCTTGGATATTAGCAAGTGGTGACTCTCCTGTACCAGATGGTTTAATCTCACTCGTTTTCGGTAGTTCTAACGGAAGCTTTTCTTCATTAACGGCTGACATCGAACCATCTTCCCAATGGATAATCGGAATTGGTTCACCCCAATAACGCTGACGACTAAACAGCCAATCACGTAGGCGATACGTTGTTTGACGTTTACCATATTCGTTTGCTTCTAGCCACTCGATTGCTTTTTCAATTGCTTCGTTTGTATATAAATCATTCAAGAAGTCTGAATTAACATGTGGGCCATCTTCTACATAAGCCTCTTGATCAATATTCCCTCCTGAAACAACCTCTACAATTGGCAAATCAAATGCTTTCGCAAATTCATAATCACGCTCGTCATGTGCCGGAACTGCCATAATCGCACCAGTACCATAAGACATTAACACGTAGTCCGCAATCCAAATTGGCATTTGTTGACCACTTACTGGATTAATGGCATATGCTCCAGTGAATACACCTGTTTTTTCTTTTGCCAAGTCAGTACGCTCTAGTTCACTTTTCTTCCCTACTTCTTCTATATAAGCATCAACTTTCCCGCGCTGTTCAGATGTTGTAATATTATCTACTAAAGGATGCTCAGGTGAGAAGACAGCATATGTTGCTCCGAAAATCGTATCGGGTCTAGTTGTGAACGCCTGAAATTGGTGGTCAGACCCTTCGATATTAAAGGTGATTTCAGCGCCTTCTGACTTTCCAATCCAGTTGCGTTGCATATCTTTTAAGCTTTCTGGCCAATCAAGTTCATCCAAGTCTTCTAGTAAACGATCAGCGTATTCGGTAATTTTAAGCATCCACTGACGCATCGGCTTACGGGTCACAGGATGCCCACCGCGCTCACTAACGCCATCAATAACTTCTTCATTAGCTAGAACAGTTCCTAGCGCTGGGCACCAGTTAACCGGCACTTCATCAATATAAGCTAGACCTTGTTCGTACAATTTAACAAAAATCCATTGTGTCCATTTGTAGTAGTCTGGATCTGTTGTATTGATTTCACGATCCCAATCATACGAGAAACCAAGCGATTTAATTTGGCGCTTAAAGATCTCGATATTTTGTTGAGTGAAAACAGATGGATCATTCCCCGTATCAATCGCATATTGTTCTGCGGGTAAACCAAAAGCGTCCCAACCCATTGGATGTAACACTTCATACCCTTGCATGCGCTTCATTCGTGAAACAATATCTGTCGCTGTATAGCCTTCTGGATGACCGACATGAAGCCCTGCTCCTGATGGATAAGGAAACATATCGAGTGCATAGAACTTAGGCTTCGATGATTCAGTGTTTGTTTTAAACGTTTTATTTTCTTCCCAAAAGCGTTGCCATTTTTGTTCAATTTGACGATGATTAAATGCCATTGACTAGCTCCTCCTTATTTATAAATGTGTCTATCTCGGCTTCGAACCATTCTTAAAGACAGCTCTTAACCAAAATGAATGATTCTAATCGTGAAAACAATAAAAAACTCCCGCCCCATATACAATGGGACGAGAGATTACCCGTGGTACCACCCAAATTAGTCACCCTAAGATGACTCACTCGAGTTCCTTAACGCGGAAACACGTCACACACTACCACTTAATTCATGTGTGAAACTAAAAGGCGAGTTCAGTTTCGACATAAACAACTTTCACCAACCGTTGCCTCTCTATATATGTCAATTAACTTACTACTCCTTCATGATCGTTTGCTTATAAAATTAATATTAGTTCAATCATAGTTTACTTAAGCATATGCTAAATGTCAAGTGAGTGTTCGGACTTTCTTCTCAACCTTCCATTTTAAAACATAACTTTTACACTTTCCATCCATTTATTATTCATTTTCCTTAGGGTCCTTCTACCATGTTATGATGAGTATTGTTTACTAATGAAGATAGGAGAAAAATCATGAAACAAATCATCCCCTTCGCACATCAATGGATCAGTGAAACATTAAATTCAGGCGATATTGTCGTCGATGCCACACTAGGTAACGGGCATGATAGCGTCGCGTTAAGTCAAGAAGTCGGACCTAACGGCCATGTTTATAGCTTTGACATACAACAATCAGCTATTGATCAAGCACAGTCTTTGTTCAATCAAAATGATATTAACAATATTACATCCGTAAAATTAGGGCATGAGCAGGCAAAGGGCTACTTAAATAAACAAGGTATCTCATCAATCGGTGGGGTTATCTTCAACTTAGGGTTTTTACCAGGTGGTGATGAATCCATCACGACACAAGCAGACTCAACGATACAAGCCATTGATAGTTTATTTGAACTATTGATGCGTCATCGGATGATCGTGATCGTCATATATCCAGGTCATGACTCCGGACAAATTGAAAAAGATTTATTAATCCAACACCTGCAAAAGCAACCTGCTGCTAAAATGGATGTCGCTATGTACCACATGGTTAATCGTAGTAATAACGCACCCTTTGTCGTTGGAATCTATAAAAAATAACGCTTTTAGCGATTAGACTAAAAGCGTTATTCATGAATTGATTTTTCGTAATTTCTTGAATCGACGGTAAGTACGGCCGTTAAAATAAACCACTTTAGCGCGCCATCCCGCTTCACTCAATAAAGATTTTGCCACTTCCTTTTGCTCTTTGGTCTCAAGCATTTTGTGGTCAGATAGATATAAGCCTACCAGTCCATCAACTATTAATTGGTGAAACGTTTGATCTGGAATACCATGTAAATCTTGTTTAGCATTTTGAATAAACTGTTTTAATCGTTTATGGCGCTCATGCTCGTCCTGATAATACCAAACAAAATTTAAGTCACCTTCCACTTCGTCTTCACGTTGATCAATTAAGTAATCTAATAAAATATGTAACCCTTGTAAGGACGGAAATAATGCCTTTCTCATCATATGGGCACGATCTTGACCTGCTAAACCATATGACACGATACAAAAAACGCCTAACGTAGATCCAGTAGCCGCCGAAAATTCAAACCAACTTAAATCAGGATCATCGTTTTCGCTTTCATACCACTTCGTTAACCGAGAAACACGCTCTTCATGCGTGACATGTTTATGTACTTGTAAATCTACATAAAGCGAAGCTAATCGTCCAATATCAGCTTGAATCAAATCGTAGTGATTTATTTGCGTAATGACCGTTTGGCATTCTGCAATGAGGTCCTTTAGATAACCAGCATCATCTTGATCCTCTCGATACTGATAGTAATTTTTCTTATCATAATCTGAGTTGAGCCGAATGGCATCCAATTGTGCTTCGTGTAGTTGTCGAAAATCTTCAGGATCAAGGGATAAACTACGATCGCATAAATTGTCTAAATAATCACTGATTGTTTGATAAGCCACTATAAAACGGACTGCATCACGCCAAGAATCTCCTGCTAAACTAGCGTAAATCGAACCACCTTCACAATGGAAAGTCTTAGCCTCTATACTAGCAAGCGCCTGTGATCTTAACTCTTTATTCGGTATACTCTCAGCTTTTTTCCGCCAATAGGCTAATTGACGATTTACTTCTGGGAACAGGTTTCGATAAGACACGTTTAGCACCTGCCACAACGAAGTCGGTGTTTTCATGACGTTATGAACCCTCCTGATCACTAGGTAATAAGGCATCCGTGAAATCCTTGGCTACTTCAAATACTTCATCTCTTTCTGGCTCATTAAAGACTTCATGATACAAGTCTGGCCAAAAAATATATTTTTTATCTTGTACAGCTAGTTTATTATAAAACTTCTCAACATCTGATACCGACACAAGTTTATCTTCTCCAGCTTGCATGAATAAAGTTGGTAGATCAGGATAATATCTAATTTGATTAAAAGCTTGATCAATACCGCGTTCGAATTCATGGAACCACCGTACTGAAACTTTATGTAAAAAAAGCGGATCGGATTCATCTCTTATATGAAAAGCTTCGTTTCGTGTTGCGAGTTGTGGCTTAACATTCGTTTTAAACCGAATGGATGGCATGATTTTATCGAGCAACTTTGAAAGGTGATAGACTGGTTTATGCGGAACCGTCTGCAAACCAAGCCCCGGAGAAGATAATATAACTCCTGTCACAGCTTCTTTCGTTTCTTCCAAAGTACGAATCACAATTAAACCACCCATGCTATGACCAAGTAAATAAACTGGTAATTCAAAGTACTTGGCTTCATCTAGCCACTTTTGTACGGTCTTAATATATTCGTCGAATGAATTGACATGGCCACGTTTACCTTCTGATTCACCATGCCCCGGCAAATCACCTATAATCACATGATAACCTGCTTCATTCCACTGACTGATCTGCCATTCATAACGACCAGAATGCTCGAACGCTCCGTGTACAATCACAATGACAGCTTTTCCATTCCGACTTTTATGAATGACCATGTGATGACCTCCCAAAAATTCCGAAATATTTGATATAATTATCTTACCATAAATTGCGAATAGGAGGACAAACATGATTTTACCATATTATGAACAATTCCCATCTATTGATCAGACGGCTTACATAGCTGATGATGCTGTTATTTCAGGGGATGTAACGATTGGGGCCTACAGTAGTATTTGGTTTAAAACGGTGATCCGTGGTGATGTTTCACCAACCATAATCGGTGAAAACGTCAACATTCAAGACCAAAGTATGTTACACCAGAGTCCTAATATGCCTTTAGAAATCGAGAATGGGGTCACAGTTGGCCATCAAGTGTTACTCCATTCTTGTAAAATACGCGAAAATGCATTAATCGGGATGGGGACAACCATTCTAGATGGAGCTCAAATCGGTGAAAATGCATTCATTGGTGCAGGCAGCTTAGTACCACCAGGAAAAACTATTCCAGCAAACACTTTAGCATTCGGGCGTCCAGCCAAAGTCATTCGCGATATTACGGATGAAGATATTCAGGAAATGAACCGAATCCGTAAAAGTTATGTTGATAAAGGACAAGTTTATAAACAAAACCAAGAATAAATCCTCTTAATAATAGAAAAGCAAGCTTACTATGTTTAATTCATAATAAGCTTGCTTTCTTGTGATTCTTCTTTCTGTAATTCCGTTATATCATAGACACCCTCCACAAAAATTTGATGCCATAACATAAACATAAGTACAGTCCATATCTTTCTACTATAATCATTCTTACCTTCTCGATGAGCCGTTAACATTTTTTCGATCACAGTTTTGTCTAGTAAATGACTTGTCTGGCTATTGCGGATTAGTACCATTGCCCAATCGTAAAGTTCGTGTCTTAACCAATGTTTAATGGGTACAGGGAATCCAAGTTTCTTCCTGTTCAGCACATGTGGAGGTACAACTGTTTCCATCGCCTCTCTCAATATTGACTTAGTCGTCCCATTAGCAATTTTATAATCAGTTGGGATTGAACTCGCTACACGGAACACTTCTTGATCTAGAAATGGAACCCTTAGTTCGAGAGAATGCGCCATCGTCATACGATCAGCTTTCAAAAGTATGTCACCACGTAACCATGTATGTATATCAACATATTGCATCTGATTCACTGGGTGAGCATTCTCTACTTCACGATATAAGGGATTGGTGAAATTTTGATAAGTTGATTGTTCATTATATTGTTTTAACAAATTCTTTTTTTCTTGTTCTTCAAACATTTTTGCATTACCAATATAGCG
Source organism: Alkalibacillus almallahensis (assembly GCF_011761495.1). Classification (GTDB taxonomy): domain Bacteria; phylum Bacillota; class Bacilli; order Bacillales; family Alkalibacillaceae; genus Alkalibacillus; species Alkalibacillus almallahensis. The sequence continues at coordinate 7,090 of NZ_JAASRU010000007.1, forward strand.
TTCTGATAATTGGGTCGTTCCGCGTTCTAGAAAACTCTTCCCTCTTACACCTTCTGGAATAACCTTAGCCACACGTTGTAGCAGCTCTTTTGCTGGTCCTGGAATGGAATCAAAAACCTTCAGTGATTCTGGCTCACGATAGATATTATAACCACCAAACAACTCATCCGCTCCTTCCCCTGAAAGAGCAACTTTCACATGCTTTGATGCTTCTCGACCAACAAAGTACAGAGGGACACAGGCAGGATCGGCTAATGGATCGTCATTATGCCACATAATCTTGGGTAAATTTTTGACGTACTCTTCTGCAGATATGACATAAGAAATATTCTCAACGCCTAGCTCCTCAGCAGATTCCTGTGCCACATCAATTTCAGAGTACCCTTCTCGCTCAAACCCAACTGAAAAAGTTTTGATATTAGGATTTAATTCCTTTGCCATTGCAACGATTATGGTAGAATCAATGCCCCCTGATAAAAATGACCCAACTGGTACGTCACTTCTCATATGAACATTCACTGAATCAAACATTACATCTCTTATTTGCTTCATTAATTTTTTCTTTTCTGTCTGTACTGGTGTGAATCGAGCATGAAAGTACCTTTTGAACACTGGTTCGTCACCAGGCTTCATTTTAAACGAATGACCTGGTTCCACTTTATGAACACCTTCTGTCATCGTCTTGGGCTCAGGTACAAATTGAAAGCTTAGATAATGTTGGAGACTTTCTGAATCGACTGTCTGTTGATCCATTGCTAAACCGATACTTTTCTTCTCAGATGAAAAATAAACACCTTCTTCTTGTCTGCTATAGAATAATGGTTTAATACCAAATTCATCTCTTGCTCCTACTAAGAGCTCTTCTTCTTTATCCCAGATTAAAATAGCGAACATCCCACGCAGATACTTAAATGCTTCTTCACCGTATTTCGCGTACATGGCCAAGATTACTTCCGTATCCGAATTTGTGGCAAACTCATAACCGTCATTAATCAGATCAGTTCTTAATTCCACATAATTATAAATTTCACCGTTATAAACGATCCAATAACGATCATTTTCGTAAGGTAGCGGTTGATGACCGCCCTCAAGATCAATAATACTTAACCGTCTAAATGCAAATGAAATGTAACTATCAAAATAAAAACCTTCATCATCAGGTCCACGGTTGGTAATTATGTCATTCTGTTGTTTAACTAAATCCTTACTTTGTTCAGTTAATTCAGTTTCTTCGTTTCTAATTAATCCAATGAAGCCACACATGCTGTAAACCTCTTTTCCGTCAATAAATAGAACAATTATACAACCGCAGTCTTACCACTCATATTTAAACTTAATAAATTGTTCCTGTTATAACTGACGGGTTTCTGTGCATTTAGGTTTCATTGCGGACATACAAATTGGCAAAAGACGTAAAAAAGCTACCAAACTTAAGTTTGGTAGCTTAAACAATAACCTATTGATTGATTCTTGATTTTAATGCTTCGACTCGATCTGTTCTCTCCCAAGTGAAATCCTCATCCAACCGGCCAAAATGACCGTAAGCTGCCGTTCGCTTATAAATTGGACGACGGAGATCTAACATTTTTATAATACCTGCCGGGCGTAAATCAAACGTGTCGCGCACCGCTTCGACTAATTTTTCTTCTGAAACTTGACCTGTTCCAAACGTATCAACAGCAATTGATACCGGTTGAGCCACACCAATCGCATAAGCTAATTGAACTTCGCATTGATCAGCAAGTCCTGCTGCGACAATATTTTTCGCCACATAACGAGCCGCATAAGCCGCTGATCGGTCTACTTTAGTCGCGTCTTTACCACTAAAGGCACCGCCACCGTGCCGTGCATAACCACCATAAGTATCGACAATGATTTTACGTCCTGTCAGGCCAGCATCACCCTGTGGACCTCCGATTACGAAACGACCTGTTGGATTAATGAAGAATTTCGTATCATCATCAATTAAGTTCTCTGATACAACCGGCTTAATCACATGTTCATTTAAGTCGGCCTTGATTTGTTCAAGATCAATTTCAGGATGATGTTGTGTTGAAATGACAATCGTATCGACACGTTCTGCTTGTCCATTTTCATCATATTCCACAGTCACTTGTGTCTTACCATCTGGACGTAAATACGGGATTAATTCAGTTTTTCTGACGTCTGCCATTCGTTTGGATAGTTTATGAGCTAATGAAATGGGCAGTGGCATTAATTCTTTCGTCTCGTTGCTAGCGTAACCAAACATTAAACCTTGGTCACCAGCACCTATAGCCTCAATTTCTTCATCTGACATTTGACCTTCCCGTTTTTCATAAGCCTCATCAACCCCTTGGGCAATATCAGCTGACTGTTCATCAATCGATGTTAATACAGCACATGTTTCATAATCAAAGCCATATTTAGCACGCGTATAACCAATATCTTTTACTGTATCACGCACGATCGTGGGAATATCGACATAAGTTGATGTTGAGATTTCACCTGATACTAAGACTAGTCCTGTTGTGATCGTCGTTTCACAGGCGACGCGTGCATTAGGATCACGAGAAACGATTTCATCTAAAATCGCATCGGAAATTTGGTCAGACATTTTGTCAGGATGGCCTTCTGTCACAGATTCAGATGTAAAGAGACGACGTTGTTTCGTCATAACTAGAGATCCTCCTCATTTGTTTAATGGAACGGATTTCATACCCTTTGTACAAAGCATGGGTTCACTTCATGGTTCCTTTATAGTTTTGCTTTATTTTCGATAATCGGCTCTGTTAGAATAAAGTTAATTCATAGTTTCAATACAAACAAACCTTATACCAATAAAAAAACCTTTCCCAATTTAGACAAGGGAAAGGTATGTATAGCCTTTCGCTCTTATCGTCCAAGGGTCCCCTTGCATCAGGATGAGCACCTGTCACAAATGTGATGGTTGCCGAGCTTCATCGGGCCTGTTCCCTCCACTTACTCTGGATAAGAGAAATACCGTTTACTGCTATATCATAACGTGAGGCTTATTTCGTGTCAACTTTTGACGCCTTCATTTAGTAATGGCAAGATTTCACTAAAATCCGTGTAAAAATTTTATAAATAGTGTGGTTTAATTTATAAAATGTGTTATACTAATAACGAATTATGTCATATACATAAATACATATTTTATATAAAGGGTGATCTGGTAATGAAAACTATTGAAGCTGATACACTGGTATCACAATTATCAAACGCTAATCAGACGGATAAAAATTTATCCATTGCGGAACTAGTTGAAAATATTTTAGCACGTGATGAAGGGATTTTAACCTCAACTGGTGCCATCAGAGCAACAACTGGCCATTATACTGGTCGCTCACCCAAGGATAAATTCATCGTTGAAGATGAAGAGACGAAAGATCGCATCGATTGGGGCGAGGTTAATCAACCTATAAACGAAAGCGTATTTAATAATCTTTTGCATAAAGTAACGGATTATTTAGCTGAACGTGACCAACTATTTTCCTTTAAAGGATTTGCTGGAGCCGATGAAAAACATCGCCTTCCCATTGAAGTGATCACAGAATTTGCGTGGCATAATTTGTTTGCTAATCAGATGTTCATTCGTCCAAGTGCTGAGGAATTAGCAGAACATGAAACCAAATTCTCCGTTATTTCTGCTCCGCACTTTAAAGCGGATCCAGAAACGGATGGAACGAATTCAGAAACTTTTATTATTGTTTCCTTCAAGCATCGAATTGTATTAATCGGTGGAACAGAATATGCTGGTGAAATTAAGAAATCGATTTTCTCCGTGATGAACTACATGTTACCCGAGAAACAAAATGTTTTACCGATGCATTGCTCCGCCAATGTTGGTGAAGAAGGCGATGTTGCTTTATTTTTCGGCCTATCAGGGACAGGAAAAACAACATTATCTGCTGATGAGAACCGTCGTTTAATCGGTGATGATGAACACGGTTGGTCACAAAGCGGCGTTTTCAATATTGAAGGTGGTTGTTACGCCAAGACGGTTAACTTATCAGCTGACAAAGAACCGCAAATTTATAATGCGATTCGATTTGGAGCCGTATTAGAAAATGTCATGATTGATGCAAAAACTCGTTTACCAGATTACGATGATACGAATTTAACGGAAAATACTCGCGCGGCATATGCCATTGATCATATCGACAATATTGTTGAACCAAGTATTGCAGGTCACCCTAACACTATTATTTTCTTAACGGCAGATGCATTCGGTGTGTTACCTCCAATCAGTAAATTAACAAAAGAACAAGCTATGTATCACTTTTTAAGTGGTTATACGAGTAAGTTAGCTGGTACTGAACGCGGTATTACTGAACCACAGGCAACATTCTCAGCTTGCTTTGGATCACCTTTCTTGCCACTACCTGCTGCTAATTATGCTAAAATGTTAGGCGAGAAGATTGACCAACATGATGTGCAAGTTTTCCTAGTTAACACAGGCTGGACTGGTGGTGCTTATGGCGATGGTGAGCGCATGAAATTAAGTCATACTCGCGCTATGGTGCATGCAGCACTCGAAGGCGAGTTAAATAATGTCGATTACATCCAAGATGACATTTTCGGTTTATACATGCCTACTACTTGTCCTGGCGTCCCTAGTGATGTTCTTAACCCTAAGAAAACATGGAATAATGACGAAGCATACGATGCAAAAGCTCAGGAATTAGCGATTAACTTCCACGATAACTTCAAACAATTCAATTATGTGACGAAAGACATCGCAGAAGCAGGCCCTACATTTAAACACACATAAATGATTCAACTTGATCCGAACGAATTCTTAGCTGAGTTCGTTCGGATTTTTATGTGTGCAAGCACGAGTGATTAGATTAGCTAAATAAGTTTTCCATCGAGTTCAGGGCATTTACCATCAAGTTTTCATAGTTACCAGCGACTGTCGTCCGTTTTCCAGCGAGTCTTGGAGATTTACCATCGATTTCAATTAACTCACCCTCACGAATCAATCATCCTAATATAAATCACATAAAAAAAGTGGAATTGTTTAACGAGAACAATTCCACCTTGCTTATGATAAAAAGCGTTTATTGACTTCATCTAAAGAAATTTTCAATACCTGATCTTTCATCATAAAACTATACTGTTTATTCTTCTTTACGTTCTTCGGTAATTCGTCTAATAATACAGGGCCTTCCGTTTCAAAATAATGCTTTCGCTCATCTAATGACTGGACATCAGCGAAGTATACATTTTTTACAATATCGCCACCTTTACCATCAACGTAGTATTGACCGATAAAAGTTAATGTAGAAATAACGCCACCCGTTTCTTCGTAAACTTCACGTTTAGCTGCGTCTTCAGCTGTTTCACCTGGTTCAACTTTGCCACCAGGAAACTCTATTCCACGGTCACGATGTTGCGTTAACAACCATTTATCTTGATAACGAGCAATGACCCAAACATGTTTTGCACTATTCGAAAACGGCATCTGACCTTTAACGAATTTCACGGTATTATTATAATAATCCTTAAAAACTTCCACTGGAACACGGTCCTTTATCTCATTTCTTATTCGTACTGTATATCCATTATATACGGTTGACCGCTATCCTTCAATTGAAGTTCAAACTTAATTGTATATTCTCCATCAAGTTCTGTTTGATTTGTTTGTGTAATAAGAATGTTACCATCTTCTGTCGTTTCTTGTTCAAAATCTTCACCGACTTGGAACCATGCTGGTGTTTCGGTTGGGATGATATAAAGGTTACCATCGCGTTCTTCGTAATATCGATCCACGAATTTGTTGACCACTTTCGGTTCTGCTATATCACTGAAACTATCTTTATAAGCTTTCATGGAGTCATAATTCTTTACTTCATATTGACTATTGGTATCTTGAAGCAATTGATCCATAAAACTTTTCGTTACTTGAACAACTTCACCTTCACTCAATTGTGGATTTTCTTTGCTTGCTAAATTAACTTCGCCACGTTCACGTTCCTCAAAATTTATATTCGATTGTTCTGAACTTTGATATTGACTGGGTGCTGCATTAAGTTGTGAATATGAAAAAGGAATAAGTACGAGTAATGCTATGCTAACGACTGCTAGTCCTACAATTGAACGTTTCATTTTTGTTATCCACCTTTCTATTTGCTGCTTACGCTCATATTATTTATATGAACTGTTTACCTGATTAATGATCGATTGAAACATAAAAGTCACAAAAAATTTTCATTCACGCCATTTAGCTCTGATAATATCCATAATCATCCACCAACCTAGGCCTAAGTCTAATAAACAAAAAAGTAAGTCCACATGATTTATGCGAACTTACTTTATTAGACGATTCATCTTCTATTTTCGTTTCACTTTAAATTTATTCATCTTCAATTCGATCAAATTGATCAAAGAAAGGCATTGATTCGATATGCTGTTTCGTTTCATGATCCCCCAGGTTATAAAGCATCTTAAAACCTTTCATCATGTAATAATCATAAGCATCATTTTCTTCATCACGATGGTATTCTTTAAAAGGTAATGTCGCTCGGAATGCAGTTGCATCTTCTGCACCCTGTAGTTCATCAAAACACTCACGCAATGAGATGATTTCATCAGGGTTACCATATATGACGAAATCATCATTATTACCTGCCTTCGCTTCTGAAATTTCACCAGACTCAATACTGACATAAAATTTTCGACGATCCATCAAACCACCTCATCACTTAATATTAGTCGGTGGTTCGAAAATATACATCCAAACTATAATTGTTGAGTCGTTTTCATATCAAAATCGAACTGTCTTACCGTTAACTTCTCAAGACGTTTTTGGTCGACTTGCACACCAATGCCTGGTTTAGTTGGCACTTCCACTAGTCCATCTTTGACTTTAAAAGGTTGCTTAATAACATCTTGTTCCCAGTAACGTTCTGATTCTGATAGATCACCTGGTAATTTAAATTGTTCCAGTGAAGCCAGAATGACATTATGAGCTCTACCAATTCCTGTTTCTAACATACCACCACACCACAACGGCATGCTCGCAACTTTAGCATACTCATGAATCATCTTAGCGACTTCATATCCACCAACTCGTCCTAATTTCACATTAATCGTGTCTGCAGCATCTAACTCAATTGCCTGAAAAGCGTCATGTTCTGAATTAATGGATTCATCTAGGCAAATTCGTGTCTTCATTTCCTTCTTCAATTGGTGATGGTAATACAAATCATCTTGTCGAAATGGTTGTTCGATCATATGTAAATTAAGATCATCAAGTTTCGTTAAATGAAGCATATCCTCTGGTTCATAAATACCGTTACCATCAAACATAATAGGCAGATCACCTAATAATTCTTTCGCTTGTTCAATGGTCTCACGTTCCTGCCCTTTTTGAACCTTTAACTTATACCGTTTATAGCCTTTTTTCATGTAAGTTTTCACTTGTGATGCTAAATCATCCGTTAATGACAGGACCACGCCACTTTCGACATGGTTGTAAGTACCACCAATTATCTCTTTAAGCGGTTTGTTGAGTTGTTTAGCATATAAATCCCACATAGCTGTTTCAATACCAGCTTTGGCCATTTGATGACCCTGAATACCACTTAAAGTACGATGAACTTGATTTGGATGATCTATTTGCGCTTTTTGAATAACAGGTAGGATAAAATGCTTTAACATATCCCATGCTGTTGTCGTCGTTTCTGGTGTATAAAATGGATCAGCAAAAGCAACGCATTCCCCATATCCTACATGACCGTTGTGATCATATACTTCAATGATTAACGTATCACGGGTGACAACTAGGCCGTTAGCCGTCTGAAAGGGTTGCTTCAACTTCATCGCAACCTGCCTAACGGTAACCTCTTTTATATTCATCTGATCACTCCTCTAAACGTGCTTGTAATTGATGGCGTAATAATTTTTTAGCGGCGTTTCTGGGTAATTCATCTGTTTTGTACCAAGCTTTAGGGACTTTATAACTCGCTAAATGGTTTTGACAATAAGTCGTTAACTCCTGTTCATCAATTGGTTCACGTTCAACGATAAATGCTACAGGTACTTCTCCCCAACGATCACTCTTCTGACCAACTACACCAGCATCGGCGATATGCGGATGACCTTTTAACACACTTTCAATTTCAGCAGGATAAACATTTTCTCCACCTGAGATAATTAAATCTTTGCGTCTATCCACGACATAGAGAAAACCATCTTCATCAAAATAGCCCAAATCACCTGTCTTAAGCCATCCGTTCTGGAGTTTAGCCGCCGTCTCATCATTTCGTTTATAATAACCCTTTGTGACACTCGGTCCGTGAACGACAATTTCGCCAACCTGTTGTGCGGATAATGACTCATCATCTTGTACAATATCCAGTTGATTCGGAAATAATGGTTTCCCAGCAGAACCTAGTTTGTCGAAGGCATTCTGATCATCAAGGGTGCAAAATTGTGAGGCTGTTTCAGTCATGCCGTATGTTTGATAAACAGGAACATGTTTATCACGAGCTCGAGTTAATAGCGGTTTAGGCGCAGGGCCACCACCTAACAGCATACAACGGAATTGTTCAGGATAATAATCGTCTCCTAATCGTTCCAACAATTGATCTAACATGACCGATACGACAGACATAATCGTTACACCTTGATTCATGATTTCGTTATGGATCGCTTCAACATCAAATGATTCGTGTAAATGAAGCGGAATACCATAAATTACACTGCGATAAACGATGGATAAACCGCCCACGTGAAACATCGGCAAACTTAACAACCAGCGATCATGTGGATACAGACCTAAGTTAAGCGCTGAGCCATTCGCGTTCCACCAATGATTCCCATATGTTAGTTCCACACCTTTGGGTTGTCCCGTCGTCCCAGACGTGTAAATCACATGGGATAGGTCATCTAAGTCTATGCTGTGACTTTCTTGCTCAAGTGGCTGATCAAGATTCCCACTATGGATGTCAATCACGTTCAAGTCACCCTCAACTAAGTTTTCATAGCGTGGATCTAAAATAACAGCTGATACGTCGCCATCCTGTAACTGAAAGGCAATTTCTGCTGAGGACAGGCGAATATTGATGAGAAAACTGACAGCGCCGATAAGATTCAAAGCATGGATGGTCACAAGGAATCGATAATGATTGGGTGAAATAACGCTAACATGGTCACCTGATTTAATACCTTCTTGTTTTAATTGTGAAGCCATTGATTTGGCATGGTGATAAAGTTGTGAAAAGGAATAGGTTGTGCCATCTGGTAACTTCACCGCATCAGTATGTGGTGATAAATCAGCGCGTTTCTCCAACCAGTTGATCATCGTCGTCATAGAGCATGTCCCTTTCTTAATTATGTATAAACTAAAGAAAGAAGGTTGGTATCAAACGATTATTCATTTGATACCAACCAACTTGTTTGACTTCATTTAGCGACTTAAGGGAAACGTGGGAACTGATCGAAGTCAGGTTTACGCTTCTCTTTGAATGCGTCGCGACCTTCTTTTGCTTCTTCTGTTGTGTAATATAGTAGTGTTGCGTCGCCACCCATTTGTTGCAGGCCAGCTAAACCATCTGTGTCTGCATTAAATGACGCTTTTAAGAAACGAAGGGCTGTTGGTGATTTTTCTAGCATTTCGTTACACCACTGAATCGTTTCTTCTTCAAGCTTGTCTACAGGTACGACCGTGTTAACAAGCCCCATCTCACGTGCTTCTTCAGCACCGTATTGACGGCATAAATACCAAATTTCACGGGCTTTCTTATGGCCAACGATGCGAGCCAATAAACCTGCACCATATCCAGCGTCGAAGCTACCAACTTTCGGACCAGTTTGCCCAAACACAGCATTGTCTCCAGCAATCGTTAAGTCACAGACAACGTGTAACACATGTCCGCCACCAATCGCATAACCCGATACCATGGCTACAACAGGTTTCGGAATGGTACGAATTAAACGTTGTAAGTCTAGTACATTTAAACGTGGAATTTCATCTGTGCCTACATAGCCACCATGGCCTCGTACAGATTGGTCACCACCTGCACAGAATGCTTTTTCACCTTCACCTGCTAATACAATAACCCCAATATTTGAATTATCGCGTGCGCGAGCAAACGCATCGATTAATTCCTGTACTGTTAACGGGGTAAAAGCATTGCGCTTTTCTGGGCGGTTGATCGTAATCTTCGCAATTCCATTATACGTTTCATACTTAATTTCTTCGTAATCGCGTTCTTTAGTCCATGCAACTGCCATTATGTAACCTCCTTAGATTGAATCTGATTTAGTTAAAAACTCACTTACTATTTTACCAAAAATTTTGGGACTTTCCAGATATACAGCATGACCTGTTTGAGAAATTTTTCGAAATTGAGCATTTTGTAGGGATTCATGCATTTGTTCATTGATTAAAACAAACTTTTCATCCTCCTCACCAACAACTAATAACGTCTCAGTTGTCAATTGTCCTAGACTTTCCCAAAGGCTTGCTTGTTTTCCTGTCCCCATTGTGCGCAAAGATAATGCTAGGCCTTCTGGTGCTTGTGATAGCCGCTCTTCACGAATTTGTTCTTGCTTTGCTGAGGACAGACGTTTTTGCGTAGCAAACAAAGGGACTCTCTCCCAGTAATCAACAAAGGATTCAATTCCCTCACGCTCAATCATATTTGCTAATTTCTGATCTTGCGCTTCTCGTTCTAGGCGTTTATCACCTGATAAGCCAGGTGAAGCGCCAACTAATATGAGTTGATTGACCATCTCAGGAAAGTAATGAACAAACATTAACGCTGTACGACCACCCATGGAATACCCGAGTAAATCGAAATGGTTATGCCCAAGTTGATGAATAATGGATTTTAAATCGTGACAAACATCCGACAAGTTTGATACATGCTTAGCGTCTGTCTGTCCATGACCTGGCAAATCAATGAGCACCAGTTGTCTATTGACCTCCAAGTAAGAAATTATTTCATTCCACGTGGCCAATGTCCCTGTAAAACCATGTAATAAAACGAGCGGGGTTCCTTCTCCTATCACATTCACGTGGTAGTGATGATCACCTACTGTTATATACATTTCATCCATCCTTTAAGTATCTAGTAGACTTTCGATATTAGATTTAATTCGTTGATGCCAGAAGAAATTGTCCTCTCGCTCTGTTTGAACTTCGATTACTTCTAATTGGTTAACTGGTTTGTTGATTTGTTCCGTAAGTTCATCATTACTTTCTACAAACTGATAGGGAATGTCTAAGGATGACACCATATCGCCAATCGGTGCATCAAACGGCGTCCCAAATATCTTTTCAAAATGTTGACCGTGTTGGTACTGCGGTAGAAAGTTAAAAATACCGCCTCCGTTATTATTAATCACAACAATCCGGAGCGCTAGTTGCTGTTTTTTAGCCATTAATATTGACGTGAAATCATGCAATAAGGAAAGGTCGCCAATGAGCAGGGTCACCTGTTCGCCTGAAGCTGCTACACCCATAGCCGACGAGATGACACCATCAATACCATTTGCACCACGATTAGCTAATACTCTCACTTGTTTATTCTTAGGTAAGAAAAACGTATCTATGTCGCGAATCGGCATACTGCTACCAACAAAAATTGTTTCACCATCAGCAACAGAGTCAGCTAACACATGAGCAACTGAACCTTCAGTCAATGATTCATGTGCTATTTCTTTTAAAGTTTGTTGGACGCGTTGATCTAATTCGATCCACTGCTTAGTCCATTCAGGATCTTGTTCGATTTCGAACTGACTAGCCTGGTGCACGAATGCTGTGATATCACTATAGATCATTGTTGTTCGAATATTAGAATGTTCACGGTAACCTGCCTGTTGATCAACCACCATATGAGTTGATGGAGTCACTTTCGCCATCCACTGGAAATAAGCTTTCGAGATTGGCATAGGTCCAAATCGAATGACAAAGTCTGGTTCAATTGATTGCTGAAAAGCTTCTTGTTTTAGTAATGCGTCATAAGTTGAAATGATTAACTCGTCTGTTTCTCCCATTTGCCTCAATCGACTTAATGGATCAGCCAATACAGGAACTTGCCACTGACGAGCTAGTTCTAACACCGCTTTCGCTTCTTGATCACTTGTTAATTCACCGCACATGATTAATCCTTTATGTTTGCCTGCTAATTCAGAAGCGAGTAATTCAGATTCATCAACGGATAACTTTTCATGACCACCTACTGCAGAAACATAAGGTGTCTGAGCTGAACCCCATAAATGATCTAAACTTAGATCAGGTGTTAATGGATCTCGAAACGGAAAATTAAACTGGACCGGCCCTTTACGATTTGAATTGGCTAACGCAAAAGCGCGACTAGCTTGTCTACGACTATAATCCAGTAATGATGGCGTTGCTTCAGCGACTGCCATATCATGAAAATGTTTAACATAGTCCCCATACATTTTGACCTGATCAATCGCTTGGGGCGCACCATTATCTCTTAATTCTTGCGGTCGATCAGCTGTTAACACAATTAATGGCACGCGACTATAATAGGCTTCAACAATAGCTGGATAATAGTTAGCAGCAGCCGTCCCCGAAGTACAAACCAACGCAACAGGTTTTTGAGTTGCTTTGGCAATCCCTAAAGCAAAAAAGGCTGCTGATCGTTCATCAAAATGAATCCAATCTTGAATGGACGGGTGATGCGCGATAACCATTGATAACGGCGTAGACCGTGAACCAGGTGTAATCACGACATGCTCTAATCCATTTTGATATAATTCATCTACGAAATATGAGACATAATACGTATTATTCCCCATGGTCGTCATCACGGTTACCTCCCAACGCATTCAACATAGGCGTTAACTTCAAGTTTGTTTCGTCGTATTCTGCTTTAGCATCAGAATCAGCGACAATACCACATCCAGCAAACAATTTAATCCGGTTGTCAGAAATCAATCCAGATCGAATGGCCACTGCAAATTCACCATTTAATGATTGATCGAACCAGCCAATTGGAGCGGCATACCAACCACGCTCAATGGGTTCATGCGTCTTAATAAAGTTCATCGCGTCCTGACGTGGTTCTCCTCCTAAAGCTGGAGTAGGATGCAATTGTTTTAATGTATCAAACAGTGTAACTCCTGATTTTAATTGACCTTGGACAGGCGTATATAAATGTTGAACATTCGTTAAAGGATATATTTGCGGTTCATTCGGAATATCTAAATGAGTACATATTGGCTGTACAGCTTCACGAATCATATCGACTACATAACGATGTTCTTCTAAGTTCTTTTCGTCATTTAATAATCGCCATGCTAATAAATCATCTACATCCATCGTCTCACCACGACTCATCGTTCCAGCTAGACAAGCCGAATACATCACATGGTTTGTTACTGAGACCAATCGTTCAGGGCTAGCACCGATAAACGCGTCTTCTCCTTGTTCCATAACAAACACATAACTATACTGTTGTTGATTAGTAAGCGCAGATATTAAATCTTTTGTTGGAATCGTGCGATCAAATACCGCTTCAACCTCTCGTGCTAATACAACCTTCTCGAGATTGGTTGCGCTGATTTCTTCAATCGCATGTGCGATCATTGACGACCACTGATCAAAGCTCAATTGATCTTGAACCTCTACAAGTGAGCGAGTCTTTTGAACAAACGGCTCCGCTTCATAAATCGCCTGAGTCTCTTGTTCAATTTGATTCAATAATGCTTCAACAGAATCATCAGGTGACACTTCTAAATGATGGGTTAAGAAATAGTCACCTTGTTTCACGGTCAGCATTTGTTTAGCTAGGACAAAATTGTTTTCAGGAAAAGCTTCCCATTCATCTTGATGTGGTGTATCAAAAAATGAAAAACCTCCGAAAAAAACAGGTCCTATTCCTTCTATATCAAAGTCATGTAAGACGTTGATGTCCTCTTTCAAATGATTCAACTGATCTTCTATTGCCGTAAATCGGTCATCCGATGAATTGACATATAATTCTTTAAAAGTCCCTAAGCCCACAAATGTTAGGTCACCTGTAGCATTTGACCAATAGAAACGTTCGCCTTTTAAATGATCAAAATAGGCAAACAGATTGATTGGATCAATAGGACTAACCTTTTGTACAATTGAAATGTATTGTGTTTGTTCAATCTGTTCTATTTGATTCAATTGTGCTTCTAATGAAACACGATCTGTTTTAATCATAAACGTTGCCTCCAATAGTATTACAACCAGCATGTCGAACACATGCCTACAGACTATTTTATGACTTTTTTTTGAAAACGACAAGAATTACACTATACAAGCTGATTGACACAGGCATGTCGTTTATCTAAACTTATTTTAGTATGTTGTAAAAAAGAGAGGGAGAAACCATGACACAACAACAATCTGTTCAAGATGCACTTGGGGAAAGATCAGGCTTTCAAATATGGTGGCGTATGCTACGACCTCACACGTTAACGGCTTCATTTGTACCTGTTTGGATTGGTACAGCAGCAGCTAGTATGGATACATCCATACACATTGGGTTGTTTTTAGCCATGTTAATTGCTTCAATGTTAATTCAAGCTGCAACCAATATGTTTAATGAATATTATGATTTCGTTAAAGGCTTAGATACAGAAGAATCAGTCGGAATCGGTGGCACGATCGTAAGAGATGGCATTCCACCATCACAGGTTAGGAATTTGGCCTTTATATTTTACGGAATAGCTATTCTTTTAGGGGTTTATATTTGTATGGAAACAACGTTTTGGATCGCTGTCATTGGAATTGTTTCCATGTTATTCGGCTATTTATATACAGGTGGTCCATATCCAATTGCTTACACGCCATTCGGTGAATTATTCTCAGGATTTTTTATGGGTACCGTGATTATTGGTATTAGTTTCTTTATTCAAACAGGCCATGTTACCTCAGAAATTGTCTGGTTATCCATTCCTGCAGCCATACTTATTGGAGCGATTATGTTATCAAATAATATTCGTGATTTAGAAGGCGATCAAGAAAATGGGCGGAAAACAATCGCTATTTTAGTTGGACGTTATAAAGCGATTCGTGTCTTAGCATTATTTTTCCTAACCGCACTCATTTTACCTGTTATCTTTATTAGTCTAGGAATGATGCCGATTTGGGGATTATTAACTTGGTTAAGCGGAATCAAAGCTTATAAAGCTTATCAGACGTTCAAACAAAACAACACACCACTTGAAATGATGCCAGCGATGAAATTCACGGCACAAACAAACACGATTTTTGGTATTCTCTTCGGTCTTAGTTTTGTTCTAGAACATCTCACAAATTGGCTAATATAAACATGTATGTTCAATCTAAAAACGGATACCGTAATAAAGGAGGATGACGATGGATCTTCGTCATACATTATTTGAAACGTTACAAATCGACATCCAAGAAGCAGAGCCACAACGCGTCGTTTTAACGATGCCTATTAATGAAACCGTGCATCAACCAATGGGCTTTTTACACGGGGGAGCTTCAGTTGCTCTCGCAGAGTCGGCTGCCAGTTACGGAGCTTTCTTAAATGTTAACCCAGAACGCTACAATGTCTTCGGCCTTGAAATTAATGCCAATCACATTAAGAGTAAGCGTGATGGCATCTTAACAGCCGTCGCTACTCCTATTCACATTGGTCGAATGACAATGGTATGGGACATTCAAATGAAAGATGAAAATGATCAGCTTATCTGCACGTCGCGTTGTACGATTGGAGTTGTCGAACGGTCTAACAAGTGAGGTGCGTCTATGTATAATCCAATGTGGGATGAACTTCGGGTTCAACTTACGGAAGAAAAAAATCGACTTGAACAACGGGTAAAAGAAGCAGAAGATCTTCCTGCTTTAATCGAAGAATCTGTAGGTGAATTAAATTCTGTAGACGATCAACATCCTGGAGACAGCGGTACAGAATTATATGAACGGCAAAAGGATCTGACCATGTTTCGGCATGCTAAAGAACAGCTCGAAGAAATTGATCATGCATTAAATAAGATGGATGATGGAACTTACGGAATCTGTGAAAAAACAGGTGAACCTATCCCCTTAGAAAGACTACAAGCTATGCCGACAGCTAGGTATACCATTAAACATTCTCATGACGAATTATAAAACGAAGCATAAACGGATAAAATGGATATGACGTGTGAAAGGAAGTGACAACATGTTATACCGTTTTGTCCGTTTTTATTTTCATATCCCAATCTTTTTACGTTTATTATTAACCGTCTTAAGCATCATGCTTTTATTTGGGACGATTATGTATTGGGCAGAGCCAGACGAGTTTACGACATGGTTTGATGGTGTATGGTTTGCTTTTATTACAGGGGCCACTGTTGGTTACGGAGATTTCGTACCCGAAACAGTCTTAGGTCAACTGCTCACTATTTTACTGATTTTAGCTGGAGGTGGGTTATTAACGTTCTATATGGTGACACTTTCAAGTGGTGCCATTAAACGAGAAGATGATTATAAGAAGGGGGAAGTGGCATTTCATGGCGAAGATCATATGATTATTGTTGGGTGGAACGAGCGGACGCGTCGACTGATTGAATTAATTGAAACACAATACGGGAAACAAACTGATCTTGTTTTAATCGATGAAACTTTAGAAGAAGATCCTGTGAATCATACCAATGTTCATTTTATTCACTCTGATCCCACCATTGATGATACTTGGGAAAAAGCTAATCTTCCTAAAGCAGATAAAGTTATTGTGACCGCAGATCAAACCAAAATCGAAAAAGAGGCTGACGTCCACACAATCCTTGTTATTCTTACAGTTCGAGGCTTACAACACGACATTCCGATTTTAGGTGAAATATTAACCGAAAAACAAAAGCGGAATGCTGAACGAGCAGGCGCGACAGAAGTAATTTGTTCAAATGAAACAACGAGTACTTTGTTCTATCATGAATTAACTGGCAATGAATATGTCAAAGCGTTTGATTACGTGATGGCATTGCTGTCACAACAACAATTCATCATCGATTCTGTTTATGATGAATGGATTGATCAATCTATTCTTGAACTATCTGAGATCACTAAACAAGAGGGGCAATTACTTTTAGGGTTTATCCGTGACAACGAAATCAAAATAAATCCTGACCCAAATGAACGCCTTCAAGAAGATGATCAAGTCATTATGACGAAAACATTACTGGAGTAATACTTTCTCTACTTCTTGTATAACAGTCTCTGCTTGTTCTATATAGGTTTCATCAATGTCAGCATCTGGCTCTTCTGGTGACTGAAATTGATTAAAGCTCCCTTGGATATTACCTGATATGCCTTGTTGATCAGTGCCTGCTTCAAATCGATGAACTAAAACAAATGGCGAGCCAATACGTACGTGTGCGTCTTTCTCGCCTATCGTTCCTATTTCTGTAGTGACGGGAATGCGGAGAAAAGCGTATCCCTCATCTGTTTGTTCTAGTTTATGATCAAAGTAAGCATGATCGTACTCCCAACTACCTCCGACACTAAAGGCAAAACGGTTTAAAATCGCTTCTAAATCTTCAAAAGGATAAGCTTGATTTTCGATACCTGACTGAATCTGTTCCATATAATCACCTCTAACAATTTTTAATCACTCGTAGTATGACCGGATTATTCGTTTTCATAAGTGAGGATTAAAAACAAAAAAACGTCGGCCTTTAAAAGACCGACGTTTCCTTGTTTTATAGAGAATGACGTAAGATTTGACGAACGTCTTCATCATATAATGCATTAAAGTTACCAAATGGCCCTCGTTTCATCGCACGATCAACCATTAATTCTAAATTCTTGTCATCAATGTCATATTCCGCTAAGCGAGTCGGTGCACCTAAGGAACTCCAGAACTCACGTAAACGATCAATTCCTTGTAACGCTGTTTCTTCATCAGACTTGCCTGTTGGATCAACGCCAAATACTCTAACAGCTAATTGTTTAAAACGCTCTGGATTCACTGATAAATTATGCTTCATCCAGTTAGGGAATAAGATCGATAAACCACCAGCATGCGGAATATCATAAACTGCTGATACAGCATGTTCAATATTGTGTGTTGCCCAATCACCTTTATAACCTGTTTGTAAAATACCGTTAAATGCCATTGTACCTGCATACATGATTGTTTCACGGTACTCGTATGATTCAAGGTTATTGATTAATTTAGGAGCCGTTTCAATAATTGACTTCAAGATCCCTTCAGCCATACGATCTTGAACAGGTGCATTCGTCGGTTGATGGAAATACTGCTCTAACACATGACTCATCATATCAACTATGCCGTATACCGTATGATTTTTCGGTACAGAATACGTATTAACTGGGTCTAGAATGGAGAATAATGGGTATGATAACGGTGAACCCCATCCGTATTTTTCATTTGTTTCCCAGTTCGTAATAACCGCACCAGCGTTCATCTCAGAACCTGTTGCTGCTAACGTAAGGATCGTACCTAATGGTAAAGCGTCTTCAGGTGTAGCTTGTTTGGTAACGAGATCCCAAGCATCACCATCATATTTAGCTGCTGAAGCAATTGTCTTCGAACAGTCAATAACACTTCCGCCACCAATTGCTAAGATGAAGTCAATATCTTCTTGCTTACATAAATCTGCGCCTTCATTAACAGTCGTTAAACGAGGGTTTGGATCAATGCCACTTAATTCAAACGTTTCATAACCGTTGTCTGATAACTTTTTCATAACATTCGTATAGATTCCGTTGCGCTTAATGCTTCCGCCACCGTATGTGACAAGAATGCGTTTAACACCTTCTGGGATTAAGAATGGTAATTGCTCTGTTTGGCCACGACCAAATACTAATTTCGTTGGATTGTAAAATGTAAAATTCTCCATATCAATACTCCTTTCAATGTCTCTAATTATTTATTATGTCGTAATAATCCTTCAGACGCAAAAGATATACTTTAATTAAAAAGCCTACGATTAAATAAAACCTCCAACTAATTGGAGGTTTACTTCTCTAATGACGATAGGTTTGTTCACGATCCTTCGATTGTTCAATCCATTCATTAAGCTTGTCTTTTAAAATATTGAACCCATTTTCGTCTTGATTATGTTGCATATCACGAATTTGTTCTGCTCTTGTCTTAGCATGAATTGGCCGTGATTGTGTCGCACGAATTGAAAGCGAAAACTTCCCTTCTGAAGGTTCCGCATCAACGACTTTGACCTGAATAACTTCACCCACAGACACATAGTCATGCACATCTTTCACATAACCATGTGTAATCTCAGAAATATGAACGAGTCCTTGTCTATCATCATCAATTTTTACAAAGGCACCATAAGGTTGAATTCCTGTCACTTCACCTTTAATGATATCTCCTTCTTGTACATTCATGATCGACAACTCCTAAAGCTTTTCTATATCTTCCACTTTTTATCTTAACATAATCACAAACCCCCATTCAAAAATGCCTGACGCCGATGATTCAGAATAAATAACAAATTTCCACAAAAAATTAAAAAAATTTATAAAATCATGTTTAATATTTTTCAAAACGGTTATAACTATTAATGTAATACTTTCTCGTATTCCCCCTTTGACAAAGCGATTAATCGCTTTGTCTTTTTTTTGCTTTTGAACAAGAATTCGGTGTAAGATAATGATTGAGGAGGGATTTAGAATGACAGAATTTAATAAGAAGATTAACCGAGAAAATACACGTGCAGTAAAATACGAATTCCGAGAAAAACTATTTGAACGCAATGATGTGTTACCAATGTGGGTCGCGGATATGGACCTTCCTGCTCCACAAGCCATTCAAGATGCAATTATGGCTCGTGCAGAGCATAATATATATGGTTATACCACACATGACGACGAACTACTATCAACCATCCAAAATTGGTTAACAAAACGTTATCAATTTGATGTAAATACTGATTTAATCTCGTTCTCTCCAGGTGTTATCCCTGCGTTACATGCATTAGTCGAAGCTTTTACAGAAGAGGGCGATCAAATTGTTATTCAACCACCTGTATACCCACCATTTTTCTCAGTGGTTGAAAGTCATGATCGTACCGTTCTTGAAAATCCACTCATTTATGAAAATAATACATATCGAATGAATTTCGATCAGCTTGAAGAGCAATTTAAGCAAGGAGCAAAAGCATTTATATTATGTAGCCCTCACAATCCAGTCGGACGTGTTTGGACGGAGAGTGAACTTAAGCAACTCGCTGAATTATGCGTCACTTATAATGTTTACCTGTTCTCTGATGAAATTCATAGCGATATTATCTTCTCAGGTCATAAGCATCGACCTATTGCAGACCTGAATGAAAATATTAGCGCTTTAACATTTACTATGATGGCACCATCTAAGACGTTCAATATTGCTGGATTACAAGCATCATTTACAATCAGTCCAGATGAAGACTCAAAGAAGGTTCTCGACAAACAATTAATGAAACAAGGAGCCGTCATGTTGAACACAATTGCTTATACAGCAATGGAAGCAGCCTATCAACATGGTGAACCTTGGTTAGAAGATTTAATTAAACACTTAGAAAATAATTATGCTTATTTACAAGAACAACTTAAACAGACACCTATTACACCTGTAAAAGCAGACGGCACCTATTTAATCTGGCTCGATTTCTCTGAGACTGGATTAGATCATGAAGAAATTAAACGAAAATTAAACCACGAAGCTAAAGTCGGGCTCAATGATGGCCAAAGCTTCAGTAAAGAACACGGCGATCAATTTATGCGTATGAATATTGCTTGTCCACGTGAAATGGTTGAAGATGCTGTTAAACGGCTTGTGAGCACATTTGGATAAATAATTAAAAGCTGCCTCATTTTACGAGGCAGCTTATTTTAATTCGGCTACTCTTCCTGATCTTCCTCTACGCCTTCAGCAGGATTATCCGTTTCTTCATCTTTTTCGTCTTTAGTAATCTCTGCACAAGCAAACCGGTCGCCTGAGTCTCCTGCTGGTTGGGAAACACCATCATCTTGGCCAGAATGGATGATTAAAGCTTTTCCGCCATTTTCATTAAATAAAGACCCTGTTCCGTCTTGCAAGGTTGCTTTCTCAACCACATATTCATAAGATGCTTCTCCGCTTGCCTTCACTTCCATATTCGGCATATCACCTATATGTTGGTCTTCTGGCTGCATAAGACCATGGACAGCATCTTCGCTGTTAGACCAATGACCACCTGCTGACTCAAAGGTTGGACCTTCGCATGTTGGATTTTCGTGTAAGTGAATCCCGTGAAAACCTGGAGAAAGGCCCACTAGTTCTACTTTTACATTAACTCCATTCGCATCTTCTGACAATGTTGTTTCTCCTACCACATCATAATTAGAATTGATGATATCAGCTTTATAAACACTGGGGCTTCCCCCACAAGCCGTGAGGAATATTATTAAACATAAAAAAATCCACTTCATTCATAACCACCTCATACTTAGTATGGTTAGAATAAAATGGATTTAAACGTCAAGAATCGTTATGTGAAGTGTTCGTGTCGTCAACTCTTGTTTGATCTGGAAAACGTTCTTCTGTCGTTTTCTGTTCTTTATTCGAAACTTTAATAATCCAGCGGAAAAACAAAAACGCAAAGGCTGTAAATATGATTAATGTTATAAGCGCTGGAATATAAGCTGTTTTATCCTCAGGAAAATAAAGAAATTCCATCATAGCGCATACACCTACTTTTAATTCGTCTTTTTTCATTATAACAAATCATTAGACACTGCGTATAATGGAATGTTTCAGCTTTATGACAATCTAAGCTTTGAATGACTGTAGTAAATTAGCCATCTCAATCGCACTCATCGCTGCGCCGTAACCGTTATTACCAGCTTTTGTACCAGCACGCTCAATTGCTTGTTCAATTGTATCCGTTGTTAATACACCAAAGATCACTGGCACGCCAGTCTCCATACTGACCGAGGAAACTCCTTTAGACACTTCACCACTCACATATTCAAAATGTGGTGTTGCGCCACGAATAACAGCACCTAATGTAATCACAGCATCATAGGATCCATGTTCCGCCATTTTTTTAGCTGCTAATGGAATTTCATACGCACCAGGAACCCAGGCAACTTCGATGTCATCCTCATTCACTCCATGGCGTTTCAAACCATCTAATGCGCCATCTAATAATTTTTCATTAATAAAGCCGTTAAAACGTCCAACGACAATACCGATTTTTAAATTGCTAGCGACTAAATTTCCTTCATATGTTTTCATGATTAAAACCTCCTCGATTTAAAATAAATGACCTAGTTTATCGCGTTTCGTTTCTAAATATTTTTCGTTATCTTTATTGGGTGTCATGTATAATGGTACGCGGTCGACAACTTCTAAATCATAACCGTAAAGCCCTTTGATTTTACGTGGGTTATTGGTTAATAATTTCATCTTACGTACACCTAAGTCTTCTAAAATTTGAGCACCAATACCATAATCACGCAAATCAGCTGGATAGCCTAATTTTTCATTCGCTTCGACGGTATCATAACCTTCTTCTTGAAGTTTATAAGCTTTAAGTTTATTAAGCAAGCCGATTCCACGACCTTCTTGACGCATGTACAATAATACACCTTTTCCAGCCTCTTCTATTTGATTCAACGCAGCCTCTAATTGAGGACCACAATCACATCGATTCGATCCAAACACATCGCCAGTTAAACACTCACTATGTACACGTACAAGTGCCGGTTCAGTTGGATCAATTTCACCTTTTACTAACGCGACATGTTCACGACCATCAATATCATTCGTATAAGCGACTGTTCTGAAATCACCATATGATGTTGGAAGTGACACTTCAACTTCACGCGTGACAAGCTTTTCATGTTTGCGACGATATTTAATTAAATCTTCAATGGTAATGAGTTTTAGACCATGCTCATCAGCAATTTCTCTCAATTCAGGAACGCGTGCCATCGAGCCGTCCTCATTCATAATTTCACAAATAGCCCCTGCTGGTGTACCGCCAGCTAATGTCGCTAAATCGACCGCAGCCTCTGTATGGCCAGCACGACGTAAAACGCCACCATTTTTCGCAATTAAGGGGAAAATATGGCCTGGGCGCTTAAATTCAGTGGGTACAATATCATCATCCGCTAAACGCATAATTGATTTCGAACGTTCTCCTGCACTAATTCCTGTTGTTGTTTCAACATGATCAATACTGACTGTAAACGCTGTCCCATGACTATCTGTATTCACATCAGCCATTAACTCGAGCTGAATCTCATCGGCTTTATCTTGTGTGATTGGCGTGCAAAGCAAACCACGACCTTCTTTCACCATAAAGTTAACCACTTCTGGTGTCGTATGTTCTGCAAGTGCAACAAAATCGCCTTCGTTCTCACGATTTTCATCATCGACAACAATTACAACTTTCCCCTGCTTCAGATCCTCTATTGCTTCATGAATTGAATCAAACATGCTTCCCCTCCTATTCGTTTAAGAAACCCGCTTCACGTAACGTTTCTAGTGACACACCCTGTTTCTGATTATTTTCACTCGGCATCATTAATTGATACACATATTTCATAAGCATATCACATTCAATATTCACAAGATCTCCCGCTGACTTTGACGTCAGAATCGTAGCGTCTTGTGTATGCGGAATGAGTGAAATCGTTAAAATCCCCTTTTCAATTCCAAAAATGGTCAGAGACGTCCCATCAATACTGACGGAACCTTTTAACATCATATACTTAGCTATATCTTCGCCCACATCAATATAAAAATACTCTGCATTATCTTGCGTTTCACGCCCTGTAATTTGACCGACACCATCGACGTGCCCTGAGACAAAATGACCTCCAAAACGACCATTCGCTGGCATGGCTCGCTCAAGATTGACAGTCGACCCTTGTTTCAACCCTTTTAACGCTGTCTGATGAAAGGTCTCTGGCATCACATCAGTATTAAAAGATATATTTGTAAAATCAGTAACCGTTAAACAAACGCCATTCACTGAAATGCTGTCTCCCAATTGCACGTCTTGGGTGATCTTGTTAACTCGAATCGTTAATTCTAGTGATTCAGCCCCTTGTTGAATTGACTGAATCGTCCCTACTTCTTCAATAATCCCTGTAAACATTAAGCGTCCTCCTCGTGTTGCGGTTTGGCGACAACTTTAATATCTGGTCCAATCATGTCAACGCTATGAAAAGTCACGTTCACGGCATCAGCGACATAATCGAAACCGAGTTGATTATAAAATACTTTGCTCAACTCACCACCGATTAATTTCGGTGCCATATATAAATGGATCTCATCAAATAATTGATGTTGAATAAAATCGGAATGAATGGTGGCACCACCTTCAACATAGACACTCATTAATTTCGCTTCGGCTAATCGTGATAATAATATTTCTAAATCAATCTGGTCTGTATCCATACGCCACACACTGACATGATTCAAAGCATTGAATTGTGCTTCTTGATCTTCATCAGCTTGCTTTCCACAAACCACAATTGTATTCGCTTGTTGATCAGTTAAGACATGAGTATCTAACGGAATGGCTAAATGTGTATCGAGGACGATACGTGTTGGATTTAATCCACCGTGGGGCAAGCGGGTAGTTAAATGAGGATCATCTCGTAAAACGGTTTGACTGCCAACTAATATGGCATCATGTTGATGTCTTTGTGTATGAACATCATGACGTGCTTCTTCGCTCGTAATCCATTTGCTATCACCGCTGTTTGCGGACGTTTTACCGTCCATGGAAACAGCTGTTTTCAGCGTCACAAATGGTTTCTTATATGTCATAAAATGAAAGAATTTTTGATTAATCAGCTGCGCTTCTTGTTCAAGTAAGCCGACTTCAACCTCGACTCCTTCATCGCGTAACCATTTCACACCATTGCCTGCAACTTTTGGATTCGGGTCTAATGTCGCAACATAAACCTTCTCAATCCCTGCATCAATGATTGCTTTCGCGCAAGGAGGCGTTTGGCCATAATGCGAACAAGGTTCAAGTGTGACAAACATGGTCGCACCTTTTGCCTGTTCACCAGCTTGCTCAAGCGCATAGACTTCAGCATGTGGTTGACCCGGCACTAAATGAGTACCTGTTCCAACCACAACGCCATCTTTAATAATGACGGCGCCTACAGACGGATTAGGCCTCGTTTGGCCTATAGTTAACCGTGCTAATTCAAGTGCATGTTGCATATAAAATTGTTCGTCTTTCAATCGTTAACCCCCTTTAACTTACACAACCGGATTAACGATCTGATCCTTCTCCCATCCAGACTTTAACTGTCGGTCCTAGAATCTCACTAGCTCCACCGCATGAAGCGGGTCGCGGACTAAGGCTTCATCAGCCATCACCGCCGGTCGGGAATTACACCCTGCCCCGAAGTTTTAAACCATTTATTCAATTTAATATGATAGGTTATATTTCTAACCAACTTTCTGTTCATTATTATACAATATTCGCCTTTCGAACGCTATCACTTAGTTTTGAAGAAAAATCATTATGGCGATAGCTCTTTCAATTCATTCATAAGTTCAGACGGTATTTCTTCTAAATTCGTTATTTCCATTCTGTCATTACCAGGATGAGTAGTAATGATATATGATTTGTCACCAAAATCGATCGCCGTTAGCTGCATAATCCTAACTTCGAGGTTATCTTGGATGTAGTTAAGGTCTTCTTCCTGTAATTGAATATCTACACTTTCATGTGACAACTCCTCAATTTCCTCTACATCATCCGCCCCCTTAATCGACATGTATAAATCCCAAGAGCTTTTCGGCGTTAAATAAAAAATATAGTATCCAATCATAATTGCTAAACAAACACCCAAGGTTATGGTCAAAATTTTTAAGTCTCTGTATTTCTTCTCCATAAGTTCTCCCCCAGTTATTTACTTATAACGTATTAAAAACAATCAATTAAGAAAAGCACTCAATCTGCCAAATGAAGAAAATTGAGTGCTTACTTAGGTATTATTCTACAGGTTCAAATCTAACTGATTCCTCAGTTTCAATGGTATCTCCTTCAGTTGCTGTGAACACATAACTTTCAACACCACTTCTACCTAATATCGTATTCACCTTCAAGCTACCTCCACTATTCCGTACGACAAAGTTGCTCCCTCTTCCTTCTGGATAAACTTCATAACGACCTTCAGGTAAGTCTGTACCAACTACAAAATGACCAGCTCCTAAATGTTTGTTTTCACCCTCAGCCTTTTCAACACCACCTTCTAGGTTAGAAAGTTCAGTTTCTAATGAATTTACTTTATCTTCTAAATCGCTTACATCTGACTCTAACGTTGATTTTTCAGAAACTAAATCATCACGATCTTCTTCAAGTTGAATTAACTGTTCTAACTCACTGTTTTTACTATCTACTTGAGTTTCAAGATCGTCGAGTTCACTTTCCTTAGTTTCAATTTTTTCCTCATAGTTATTTAAATCACCTTGTAAGGTATTTGTTTGTTCAGAAAGTGATTCATAAGAGACTTTTTCTTCATCTATTAAAGCTTTTTTATCTTCAAAACCATTTCCGTAGCCAAATTGATAAGCAATAATAAATGCTATTACAACTAACAATGTCGATAAAAAATAACCTGACTTCACTAAGTTTACTACTTTATTCATAATCATCCCCCTTTTTCATACCAACATTATACAAAAAATCTTCTTAAAATAACATATTACTAGTTATTTTTTACTATTAAATTCAAAAAAAGATATAACTTTGGTATTTAAAAAACGATGTCCATTATTTTTTTGTTTAAGAACTTACATTCTTGGGAAAAGAACAACTAGACACGTTAAAAAAGGAGTGGTTACATGGATATCAAGAAAGTACTCAATCAACTAGAACATTATCAAACAGAAGCACCAAATCGTGTTTTTTCAATGTATTTAAATACTGACCCGTCTGACCAAGATCAACAAGGTGGCGAATGGAAAATACATTTAAAGAATGGTTTAAATAACTTTGAAACATACCTTCAAGACGATAGCTCTGAAGAAAAGCGTAATTTCTGGGCTGTAAAAGAAAAGGTTGAGAATTTCATTGAAGAAAACCGTTTAAACTTAAAGAAGAGTGTGATTATCTTCGCAACAGGTGAAGGTGATGTATGGTTTGCTGATACATTACAAATGCCTGTAGAAACAGAATTCCACTGGGAAGATGAGCCTGTTCTTGGACAATTAAAACAATTACACGAAAAATTTCCGAAAACAGGTATTGTTTTAACACAGAAAGAACACATCAAAATTATTGATGCTGAATTAGCTTCAGTTAAAGACACTCTATTCTATGAATTAGACCTGAACACTGAAGACTGGAGACAACATCAAGGACCTCATCAATCAGGTTCTAACTTAGGTTCTGGCGGAGCTAAGTCATCGAAGAAAGATGAACTCGATCAACGGTTTGAAGAAAATCGCTCTCGTTGGTATAAATCCATTGCACCGAAGCTAGATAAATTAGCTAAAGACTATGATTGGGCTGAGATTTATATGGTCGGCGATAGTGATGAAGTTGATGAACTTGAAGCTAATATGAATAAACCTATTACAGGTAAAATCAATAAAAACTTACTCGATTCTGACGAAATGAGCGTTCTCAACGAAGTCAAGGATCAATAAATATTTACAGAAAGGTTCCATTCATTTTCACATATTTGATTGGAACCTTTTTTTATTGATTGTTGTTTAATTTAGATGCTAGGTTGGAACGATTTCAATCATGGCAACAGATAACTAAGATAACTTCCTCTATTAGCATGATCATCTTGAACTAGGAAAGGACTTATCATTTGTTAACGTTCTGAATAGATATCAGTTTATAAAAATAATTACTTAAGATCGTTTAAGGCTTCACCTAACTTACTATTTATTTCTTTTTTCCCTTCTACATAAAACACTAGAGCATTTTGAATAGTATAGGTTTTATAAGATTCTAAGGAGGCGCTTGCATTCATTTCTTCAAATGCTTCCATCCCCTCTTTGCGTTCATCTACGGATTCAAAAATATAAATAGCTAACGTCATGTCTTCCAGGGAATATACTTTAGGTGAAACTTCATTTAATTTTTGACTAAAAGCGTTGCTCGCAGGCAAATCCACTTCTTTCAACTCTAAATTTTGTTCGTGTAGAGTAGTCTCTACCTCTTCTAAATCAATGTTATCAGTTGTGCTTTGTCCTGTTTCTTGTTGACTACAAGCACCGAGAACTATAGCAAGTAATATAAAACACAATAATCTTTTTGGCAAAATTCCACCCCACTTTAATCATTTGACGAACGACGATCTATAGTGTTTCACTTATACCTAATTCAAAAATCGATGATAAATACACTCCTCTCGATGATAACCCTCCCTAAATCCATCTCAACTCATGACAATTCCGTTAAATCAGCGGCTTTAAATTGTTTATCGACTACTTTTGTGATAGGTTTGATACGTAAGAAGAAATAAGGAGGATTCACATATGCCAACAACTCATATTGGTGCAAACAAAGGCGATATCGCCGATAAAATTTTACTTCCAGGTGACCCGCTTCGTGCGAAATATATTGCGGAGAATTTCTTAGAGGATGTTGTCTGCTATAACGAAGTTCGTGGTATGTACGGTTATACTGGTACATACAAAGGTGAACGTATTTCTGTTCAAGGTACAGGAATGGGTGTACCGAGTATTGCGATTTATGCTAACGAGCTGATCCAAGAATACGATGTGCAAAAATTAATCCGCGTTGGGTCTTGTGGAGCGCTTCAAGAAGATGTACAAGTACGTGATGTCATTTTAGCGCAATCTGCAACGACGGATTCACAACTCAATCGTACTGTTTTTGGTACTATTGACTTCGCTCCAACAGCTGACTTCAACTTATTGAAGAATGCTTATGACGTAGGTGAAGAACAAGGGCTAAACCTTCGTGTCGGTAACGTCTTTACAAGTGATGCGTTCTACCGTGAAAATGCGATGGAACTGTTCAACAAGCTTGCTGAATACAATGTGCTTGCTGTTGAAATGGAAACATCAGCACTTTATTCAATCGCTGCTAAATACAACCGTGAAGCACTAACTGTCTTAACAGTAAGTGATCACATCATCACTGGAGAAGAAACAACTTCTCAAGAACGTCAAACAACCTTCAACGAGATGATTGAAGTTGCACTAGATGCAGCTATTAAATAATCTCAATTAGTCGTCTACATGAGTAGGCGACTTTTTTTAGCACTATTGTTCACCATTTTCAAAATTAAGTTGACAATAAAATCACCCTTCCTGTATATTAAATGTGAACCATACATAAGAGGAGGGTAAACAATGAAACAAAAAATGAGTGCTCAAGAAATTACATTAGGGTCAGTCTTTGTCGTCCTATTAATGATTGGTGCTAATATTGCAATTTGGTTTCCATTCTTAAAAGTTACATACGGCGCTGGATCTGTTCCCTTATCACTACAGACATTTTTCGCAATTTTAGCTGGATTAATTTTAGGAAAGCGTCTTGGCGTGTTTGCAGTTATTACTTATATTTTAATTGGCCTTGTCGGCGTACCAGTCTTTGCTGAAATGTCATCAGGACCTCAAGTCTTGATCATGCCAACAGGAGGATTCTTGCTATCGTTTATCGCTGTAGCTTGGGTTGCAGGTTGGGTTGTCGAAAAGAGTCAACAACCGACTGTTAAGACTTATCTGGTGGCCACATTATTCGGTTTAATGGCAAACTACCTGATTGGCACACCATTCATGGTAGCTTCAACGAATATCGTTATGGAAGTTCCATTATCGATTGGACAAGGTGTGATCGCGATGCTGCCATTTTTCGTTAAAGATTTCATCATTACTATGGGAGCTGCTGTCTTATTACCGAAGATTTTAGGTAGACTTGAGTCAGCCAATATCCAATTAACATCCCACACTTAATAAAAATCCCAACTTCTATTCCAAGAAGTTGGGATTTAATATTATTGATTCATTATCGCTTTTGCTAAAGTACGCGCCATTACGCCTGTTGGACCTTTAGGCCCTAAATCATGCGCGCTTTCTGCCATCGCAGTACCAGCAATGTCTAAGTGAACCCAAGGTGTTTCCTCAGCAAACGCACCGACAAACGCTCCTGCCATAACGGCGTGAGCTTTTCGACCAGGTGAGTTATTTAAATCGGCAATATGACTTGTTGCGACTTGTTTTTGGTAAACATCTAAATAAGGTAACTGCCACATCAATTCGCCTTCTTGATTAGCTGCTGTTACCACTTCATCATACCAATCCTGATCATTTGTCATGGCACCTGTTACTTGATCGCCTAATGCCACTACTACGCCGCCAGTCAACGTTGCAATATCAACAATTTTACTCGCACCTTGTTGCTTCGCATACGTTACCGCATCAGCCATAGCTAGACGGCCTTCCGCATCTGTATTACGAATTTCAATTGTTTTTCCACTCATTGACACAATCACATCATCGGGTTTAAATGCTTTGTCACTCACCATATTATCTGTAGCTGGAATCAAGGCCAACACATTTGTCTTCGGCTGAAGGTGACCAATTGCATCCATTGCTCCTATTACTGAAGCAGCACCGCCCATATCCATTTTCATACCGACAATGCCGTCTTTCGGCTTAAGCGAGTAACCTCCTGTATCAAATGTAATTCCTTTACCAACAAGAGCGACAGGATCTTCCCAAGTATCAAGTCCTTGATAAGACATCACAATAAATCGTGGTGGCTCGTCTGACCCTTGATTAACCGCAAGTAAAGCTCCCATGCCTAATTCTTCTATTTGCTCACGTTCAAAGACATCAATTTTTAGCTGATGTTTATCCGCAATATTTTCTGCGAATACAGCTAAATCTTTAGCCGTTAATAAATTACTTGGCAAATTAACTAAATGACGGGCTATATTCGCCCCATTTCCTAAGGCATAACCTTGCTGTGCTGCTTCTGCAACTGAATGATCGTTTGTTAAAAACGTTAAAGACTCAAGTTCGTAACGATTTTCATCACGGTCAGTATGGTAAGTTTCCAATTGATAAGGAGCCATAACTGCTGCTTCTCCAATGGCTTCTGCATATGTAGTTGGTTCCTCGCTGTATAAACTGTCGATCGCTAAACTAGCAGATTGAATAGAGTCTTCAGCTAATTGTTTAAATAATCGTCCAAACGATTGTCGCGCTCGGTCAACAGTGAATTGGTCATAGTCACCAAACCCAACAAAATAAATTCTTTTGGCATCTAATTGTCCTAATGTATGTACTTTGGACACATATCCTTGTGTCGTTGAAACATCACCTGACTCAACAAGATCATCAAGCTGATTATGAAGAGCTTGATTCAAAATTTCATAAGCTGGTTGTGTTTCTTTCGGCGCTTCAAAAAGTCCAACAATTAAAGCGTCCGTATTATGTTTAGTCAAATCTTCTTGTATAATCGTAAACATCTACATCCCTCCCATTATCATATATTTAATCATACCAAAAAGTTTCGAATGGCGAAATAAATATTTCTTTAGAAAAACGTTTTTTAAAGCTAAATATTCGGGTATGATGATAATTAAGAGGAAAGGACGTCTAACTATGGTCGAGATTTTCGAAAACACACCACTTTGGATTGCTTTATTCGCAGTCATCTTCGCACAAGTTGTGAAAATTCCTATTCAGTATATTGCAACGCGTAAAATAAACTTAGGGATTGCTTTTAGCACTGGAGGCATGCCAAGTAGCCATACAGCTGCCGTTGCATCACTAACGACAGCGATTGGCATAGAGCATGGCTTAGACTCACCTCTGTTCGCCATCGCCTGTGTATTAAGTATTATTGTGATGTACGATGCTACAGGCATTCGCCGTCATGCAGGAGAACATGCAACGATTTTAAATCAGCTCGTAAAAGATGTTCAGCGAATCGTGGATGACGCCATTCAATGGCAACAGAAAGAAGAACACGAAAAGCAAAAAGAACTTAAAGAGTTACTAGGGCATCAACCTGTTGAAGTTTTCTTTGGTGCTGTCACAGGTATTTTATTAGCCATTATAACGTATACCTATTTCCTATAAGCCCTCTTCTCATTAAATTAGCCCAAGATGATCCACTAGAGATCATCTTGGGCTAATTTGTTTGGACAACAGGGACTGTTTCTGTACTAATCGCTTGTTCCCATTGATTTAGATCCGCTTCAGTTACTGATCCATCCCCTTCTTCTATCACATAAACCTCTACTTCTTTCTTACCCCAATTATTATATACATCATCCACATCTTCATAATACAAATCAATCTTATTACCTTTAATAGCGCCACCAATATCCATCACGATCCCATATCCGTAATCAGGGATATACAATACCGTCCCCAGCGGAAACTGATTTAAATCAGCTGCAATGGTTGAAAGTGAGCCTCTTTGTACTTGTAAACCGGAATAAGTGATTCCGTATTGCGGATGGTCTTTCGTCTTTCCGGTTGATTCGTATCCTGCTGTATAACCTGTTGCCAGTACAGTACGCGTCGGAAAACGACGAAAGGCTACTTCAGCACTTTGTTCATCTTGATAACTAGCTAACTCAACTGATTCAGAGCTAGATGTAACCTCGATGCTTTTATTTGTCAGATTAGTTAGCTGCTGCTCTTTTGCTTCTTCAGCTACTTTATAATCTTCTTCATGCCAAATACTTTGAGCTAAAACTGCGGTGCAAACAATCGCAATCAAACAGATTACTAATATAAAAAAGCTTCTTATCGCAGTACGCATGTTAAACACCTCTTTGTCACAAAGCGTTACCACAATAAGAAACTTTTATACATGTTAAGCTATTTAGAACATTTGATAGCCTTTCGCTCGCAAGATTCGAATGATAATACCTGAGACGATGGTTCCAATAAAACCAACAATCAGTATAAATAGATCGACTATTTGTAAGTTCACTAAATCTTGAGCTAAAGCTGGAAATGATTCACCAGGCTGTGTGAAATAATTCGTAAACGGGACATCATCTACGATTAAAACAACAATGATTGGAAAAATAATCGCCATGATCCAAGTAGACCTTAATAACATATTTAAGATGAAGCCTATTCCAAAGAATAATACGAAAAATAATATTGATAGCACGAACACTTGCACAATATTCATGAATGAGTGCCTCCTGTATAATAACCACTGGCTATTTAAACCATGTATTTCTTATAAATTCTTCGACAAAACCATCCTTATTTTATCACAGACAAATGTTTTCAGTAAGATAAACACGTTAGAGACACAAATTTGTTAAATTATGAAACATCATCAATTCTAAATATACAAAAAAGGCAGCTTGTCGCTGCCTTTTGGTTTAGTGATACATATCGAGTTTACCTTTTTTAAGTAATAAGCCTACGCCACCTAGTTTTAATAAGTAACGGTTGTCGATCACTTTCTTCATAACAGATGCTGAACGACCGTATAATTTCTTATCGTCAAGAATGACACCAATGGCATCCGTATGACCTAATGAAGCAACTGTACCTTTAATATCTGGTTCAAATCCTTCGAGATCACTTTGTCCATTGACTAACTGTTTTAAATTATGAGCAGCTGTATCTGCCATTTGCATTGCAATTTGAGCTGTTGGAGGGTATGGACGTTCTGTTTCTTCGTTAAAGAATACAGCACAATCACCAACAACAAATACATCATCATAATCAGGAGTACGTAAGTCATCACGTACAGCAACACGACCACGACTTACTTCAAAGCCAGATTCTTCGACGATTGAGTTACCGCGCACACCAGCAGCCCAAATAATATTCTTCGTTGCAATCTCTTCTTGTTCACCGTCTTTTTCTACAATAATGCCATCTTCCGTACATTTCTTAAGCATCGTATTTAGACGGAATTCTACGCCTTTTTCTTCGAGACGGTTCATTGCATACTCAACTAATTCTTCATCAAAGCCAGCTAATGCACTAGGACCCGCTTCAACATTTAATAGACGAACTTTGCTCGGATCGACATCATATTCTTGGCATAGTTCAGGAATACGATTAGCTAATTCCCCAACAAACTCAATACCAGTGAAGCCTGCACCACCAACAACGATCGTTAATAAGTCTTCACGTTCCTCTTTAAACATATTATATTGAGCAAAATTATACTCAATATGGTCACGAATATAACGCGCACTATTAATATTACTAATGGTGTACGCATATTCAAGAAGACCTTCAATGCCGAATGTTGCTGATTCAAAGCCAAGACCAATGACAAGATAGTCATATGTAAGCTCGCCATCTTCAAGCTTGACGACTTTTTTGTCTGGGTCAATTGATTGAACCGTGTCTTGAACGAAATTAATCTTGTTAAAATCGACAACATCATTAATTTGAATTCTTGTCCGATCATGGTGAAGTGTACCCGCAGCATTCTCGTGTAACCATGTCGTTTGATAGTGGTAATCATGCTTGTTCACTAAAGTAATGTCAGCTTCTGTGTCGCCAATCATTTTTTGTAGCTTCGTGGTCGTCATAATGCCACCATAACCAGCGCCTAACACAACAATACTTGGTTTGTTCATTTACATCACATCCATCCCAATAATTTTAAAAAGTTGATTGTGAAATTCAACGATACTTTGTGAAAAAATTCACGTACTGACGTAGAAATTGTCATAAAAACGTAAAACTCACCTAAATATAATCTTAGAATGTTTCACGGTGAATTTCAACCCTTACAATGATTTCTAATCATTCAGATAATTTAGCGCGTTCTCTTGCTCCTAGTTTGCAAAATATTTATCAATTCATGTGTCGAATGTTATAATATTTATCGGTGTATGATCGATTTATTAGGAAATAGATATATGGGGGAATTAAAACATGAACGAAGAAGTTAAAGATATAGCGATTATTGGCGCTGGCCCCGTTGGTTTATTCACAGCATTTTACGGAGGATTAAGACAAGCTGATGTACAAATCATTGAAAGCTTGCCTCATATAGGCGGACAATTAACAGCGCTTTATCCTGAAAAATATATTTACGATGTGGCTGGTTTTCCAAAAGTAACAGGACAAGGGCTTGTAGATAATCTTTATGAACAAGTAAAACCGTTCAATCCCACGATTACATTAGATCAAGCTGTCCAATCAATTGATAAATTAGAAGAAAATCTATTCAAAATAACAACAGATAAAGAAGTATTCTACGCCAAAGCTGTCATTATTACAGCTGGAAACGGTGCATTCGAACCACGTAAGTTAAAACTCGATGGCATTGACCAGTTTGAAGATATAAACTTACACTATTACATCACAAACCTCGAATCATTCCGAGATCGTCATGTGATGATTTGTGGTGGAGGCGACTCAGCGGTAGATTGGGCTTTAATGTTAGAACCGATCGCTAAAAAGGTGAGCATCGTCCATCGCCGTGATCAATTTCGCGCCCATGAGCATAGTGTCGAACAGTTATCAGATTCGTCAGCTGATATCTTAACACCTTATTCACCTGTCGAAATTCATGGTGACGATTCAATTGAACGCGTGACACTTCAAAAAACGAAATCAGAAGACACAATTGATGTCGAAATTGATGATTTAATCGTCAATTATGGATTTATCTCTCAACTAGGTCCTATCAAGGATTGGGGCTTAGAGATTGAGAAGAACGATATCGTCGTGAATACACGTATGGAAACAAACATTGAAGGCATATATGGCGCAGGTGACATTATTACCTATCCAGGCAAAGTCAAACTCATTGCTTCTGGATTTGGCGAAGGGCCAACAGCTGTGAATAATGCTATGAGCCGTATTGATCCTAACGCACGGCTTCAGCCAAAACACTCAACACATATGTTTAATTAAAAAGTTCTGATCAAAGTACTGTCCACTATTATGATGAGCTAATAACTGTAACTAGGGACTCAACATGCAAAACATGATCAACACAAAACTTCAATACAATTAATCAAACAATGCAGCGCTTAAATTAAAAGCGCTGCATTGTTTATTGGTCAACGACTTTTCACACCTCTGATTGACCTTTCATGTTAATAAATTAAATGTAGATCTAAGCCCAAAAGACAAAAGTCATCTATACCAGTTTATGTTTCCAGTCAACACCAGTTTTCGAAAGGGTAAGAATTTTGATTATATGGATTGTACTCATAATAATTTTGATAGACATTGCCCTGTTGGTCGCAATCCTGATACGGACCTATAAAAGTATTTGGCTTTATCGGCTCCGTTACTTGCTCCCACTCGTTTTCATTAAGACAATATGTGTGTGCCATTATATCTGCAGGCGTGAATTTTAGAATATCAGAACCCAATACGACTTCAGGGTTTGGTGCATCAAAAATTGCCAAAAAATGTGTATGTTCATCGATAGCTACTATATAATGCCACCATCCTTGAGGAATGTTTACTACTTGACCGGGTGTTACCGTAAAATGCAGCAACTCTTTTGTAAATGGATTCAATATCGAAATAACTGCAGCTCCTGAAATACTGTAAACTAATTCAGTTGCATTTTGGTGGTAATGTGGTTCGATGACATGATCAGCACTAAGAAAAATATCAAGCAGTGAAGTATTTTCAAGTGTGTTCAACTGATTTTGACCCGCTACATTTATGAAATTTTGATGATCTTCCTTAAACAACGTGCTATTATTCATATCAAAAAAATATTGAGCTGAGGGAGATGTGTAATCAACATTCATACTCATAATTAAAAGCCTCCTCTTTGATCATAAGTATGATATGAGTTTAGTTTTTCTGCTGTGATAAATAATTCCAACATTTACCTCTAAGTACTATAACTCACACTTTATGTTCTCCAATTCAAATATGGTTTTGAATACTTTTCAACTCTCTTTCAATCAAAAAAAGTGACCTCGACATAATACTAAGTAGTTCTGTTTTGAAGTGCAAAATCACAATATACAAATTGTATAAATAATTGAAAGAATTTTAGGAAAATTACCATTTATATGGTAAAATAAGTTAACGAACGTTATCCAACTTACGAGGGAGTATTGTCTAACAAAGGTTAAGTTAAGTACCGTTATTTTATGGGAGTTTACTTAGAAGGGGGATTTTATATGGATACATCTTGGAAGAAACTTCTGACGTTCTCTTTACCAATTACATTTATTGGAATTGCAGAGATGTTAACTACTTTGATTGATATGTTATGGGTTAGATATTTTATTGAAGACTCGACTGCTTTAGCAGCAATAAGAGTTTCCTTTTCTTATACTATGCTAATCGAAGCTATAGTCGTTGGATTTGCTTCAGCAATGCTCATATACATAAGTCAGAATTTTAGCTCTGGAAATAAAAATGGAGCAAATGATGCTTTAAGAACAACCGTAGGAGTTATAATTATTTTTGGTTTAATTTCAGGGGCAATCGGTTTGCTACTTTTAGGGTTTTTAGGAGATATATTTGGAGCAACTGATACTACAATAAACTATGCACAAAATTATTTAAGACCGTTATTATTTGGCTTTGTTTTTATTATTATGAATAATTTTCTTCTTATACTACCTAGATATTTCGAAAAAATTAAAATAGTTTATTATGCCCTAGCGATCTTAATATTGACCAATATCATTATTACGCCACTTTTAATGTATTTTTTTGAAAAGACCAATTATTCGTTAATTATAGCAGCAGGATTGGGCACGTTAATTTCAAATTTATTTTCTCTCCTCTATCTATCATGGTTATTGTTCTTCAAAGATCACTTAGATTTGAATATTAATAAAAATTATTTGATTCCAAATATGTCCTTTAAACTAATGAAACGAAATTTTTCATTTATTTTTTCACAAGTATTTAATAGTTTAACATTCAGTATTTCGACCTTTCTCTACATGATAATCCTATCTTACTACCCTGAAGAAGCTTTTAATGTTTTTGCAGTTGCAAGTTATGTTTTCATGCTAGGTGGAGTATTTGTACAGAATTTCAGTTTTAGTTTGTTACCGTTAGTATCCAGATTGAAAGGGGAAGGTGAGTTAACGGAAATTAAGAAAATAGTTAGGAATATGGTCTATGTTGTAGTTGTTTACTCAATTGCTGTAGTGAGCATCTTGTATATACTTAGAGATAACATCAGTGAATTCATGGCTCAAACAGAAACCGCATACTATTTTATTAGGTTTATAGAAATTTATTCAATACCCTGGATTCTAGGAAACATTAGTATGATATACATTTTTCTCTATTCAGGGTCTGGAGATGCTAAAGCAAGTATGTATTTAATTATTTCAAACATGTATGCAATA
Organism: Alkalibacillus almallahensis; assembly: GCF_011761495.1. Classification (GTDB taxonomy): domain Bacteria; phylum Bacillota; class Bacilli; order Bacillales; family Alkalibacillaceae; genus Alkalibacillus; species Alkalibacillus almallahensis. The sequence goes on from NZ_JAASRU010000007.1 coordinate 45,323, forward strand.
GTGATTTTATCGCTCCTTTTCCTTCCAAACATGTATGATGATTTAGTGATTGGTGTTTTTTTTGCTTTAGCTATTGTTCAGATTTTAACGTTAATTAATTCATATGCACTTTACTTAACAGGAAGATGGAAAAAAATCATATTATAGAAAGCGAGGAAGTAACATGAGAATAATAAAAAAATTCAACAAAACTTTCATTTTTCGGCCTGAATCAAAAGAAGACTTTGATGAAATCAAAAAGTTTAGAAAAGCTGTCATAAAAGGAACTGAGGGAAAATGGTCTCAAGAAGAAAAAGATATCGTAGATAAGTTTAAAAATAGACCTAAGAAATAAATTGAGAATCTTAGCATTATAAAGAGACTGCAGTTTTTACTTGCATTGATGTTATTTGTTTTTTATGCCGGACATGAATATTCGGAATATGTACAACGAATACTTTTTCACTTAGTGAATTTTGAGGCAACAATTGTGGCTCATGCACCACAACACATAGCTGTCATGATGTAAAGAGGAACTGCAAACAGATGGTTTCATCATTTGAGCGTAATCTGTTTCAAATTGGCTCCAGTCAATCAGTCAAAACTGAATGACCTAGGGGCCTATATTTAATTAGTTAACAACTAAATATAACAAAAAAAAGCAACCCAGGAGAATGAACTTAATTCGGTGCTTTAAAGGAAGATCCGCAACCACGTGAGACGATGGCATTCGAATTATCGATCGTGAAGCCACCAAACTATGTCTTTCACATGTTCAACGACTAGAAAAATTGTTTACCTAATTTTTGTTTACCAATCCAAAATGCGTATGCCTATAACCCCTTTAATATTAAAGACTATCCATGACATAATAAATGGAATAATAAAACCATAGAAGTTAAAACTTATAGAGTTAAAATCCTGTACAAAAAACACAACGGTAACACCAACACCAATCACAAAAATGATGACAGCGTCAGTTATTTTTCTTCGTTTCCAACGTTTATCTCCTTTACGACCCCGCTCAAATTCCTGTAGCCGTTTACTTACCTTCGTTCCAATATTCCTCCCCGTTATGAGGGTATACAACGCAAATGTTACACCAATCCATATTAATAAAATAAGCATTCCAATAATGAGCATATGATTACCATTATAAGCAAAATACATTGCAAATACGAAAATCAGCAACATTGCGAGGTTTAGTTGAATTAATTCTTTCTTTTTTAATTGTTTTACTTCTTGTATATCCCATTCTTCCCTATCCATTTTACCCCCCCCTTTATTTTACAATTTCTTTAACTATACGGTTAATTAAATTAATCAAAATTTTTCAAAACTTTATAATTAAATTAACATAAATACCCTTTATCTTAAACGAACTAAAAAAGGTGACCTCGAATCAATAACGAGATCACCTTTTTGATATCTAACTTTAATTAAACTGTCCGCTTTTTAAGTAATACATCTCACAATTACCACAATCAATTCTAATAAAATTTTATAAAAGTGATTTGAATTAATCACAGTTTTCGTTTTCATTTAATTAGCTGCTAATTCCATCGGTTTATCCTTACTTTGTCTGTTCGAGTTTTTCATCGTTATTCTGCACATATGGTATATTACTTTTACTCTCGTTATGTTTTCTCAATTCTAATTGTTTAGTAACTATATTAAACAAGTACGCACCAACTAACCCTAATATTAATAGTAGTCCTCCCATAAATAGGGGTTGCACCCAGTCTCCAACGATAATCAATAAAGAAGCAATCACCATAGCTCCATAAGTTGTCAAACTATATAAAGCCATATAGGTGCTCCTGGCATCGGCTGGTGCAAGGTCTCCAATCATGGCTTGCTTAATAGGGACATACATCAGCTCGCCAATGGTACCTATAAACATGATCATAAAAAGCATCCATATATTATTGATAAAAGCTAGTAAGCTAAAACAGCATGAAAAAATAATAATACCAATCACTACTGTCCAACGATCTTTAAATTTTTTAAATAATATTATTGTTATTGATGATAAGAGAACCACTAGAATTGTATTTTCAGTACGTAGAAAACCAAGCATCTTGGTACCATCAACCATGAAATCAAGACCAAACGTTGATATTGATTGAGGATGAATCTCTTTTTCAAATCGAATTCCCATATAGTTCGTTAACGATTGTTCCAACGATAAAACTAATACCGCACCCAAAATATAAAACATAAATAATTTATCTTTTAATACGGTTGAATATTTTTGAATCATAATCGTTAAAGATGTTCTCTTATTCGTTGTAGAAGAAGTGGAATGGAAGGTAGGTTTGTATGTTTCTGTGATCAAATATACTGTGATAGATAAAGAAATGAAAGATATTAATGAAATTCCTATAAACAACTCAAACAAATAATTTTGAAATAAGAGTGCCCCGACAATTCCCCCAATTGCTGTAGACAGGTTACTTACCCAATAACTTATAGTAAAAACCAATTTTCTGGATTGAGAATCTGTTAAATCAATAATCATCGCTTGAGCAGCTGGTTGAAAGATTCCTCCAAAAAACATATTGATGACAAATAAAGCTGCTGTAATATAAGGAAGGTCATACCAAGGGGAATTACACAAGGCAATAAACAAATATGTTACGAACATCCCAAGATCAGAATAGATCATAATTTTCCTACGACCAATTTTGTCGGATAAATGCCCTCCAACTAATGCTCCAATAACCCCTGATATAACAACGCAAATAAGGATAACACCTGTTAAAGAAGCACCGATTTTCTTAGCAAATAAATCGCAAGAAAAGGGATGACAGCCATCGAAACTAATCCTCCGAGAAATTGAACCGCTAATCGAAGTTTGATGTTGGGGTGAATATCTTTAAAAACCAAGTCTCTCACTCCTAACTTTCTGAAAACGGTCCAAATAACCTTAAAGCTTGGATTTTAAAGCTTTGCCACACAGGGTTAGTTTCATCATCAATAAAGGTCAATCGAATTCCATTGATAAAAGATAAATACGATTCCGCGATTAACGAAGGTGAATCATTGTAAAAGTAACCTTGCTTTTGTCCTTCTTCAATAATTGTATCTATGCTATCTACAAATGAATTCACAAAGTCATCTAACTCAGCAAACAATTTCGGAAACCTGTTAGGACTTGCCAGTACTTGTTGTATTAAAAATAATAGTTCTTTTCTTGTAGAAAATAGCTGTACATGATCATCAATCATAGTCTTAACTACATCAATTGGTTCACCTTTAAAATGAGTTTCTATATCAACAAAATACGGCTTGATTTCTTCAAGCGGTTCTAATATAGCTGATTCGTATAATTCATCTTTAGAATTAAAATACGAAAATACTGTACCAAAACTAACACCAGCTTCTTTTGCAATTCCAGCAACTTTTGTTTCCGCAAATCCATTCTGACTAAATAATTTAATAGCAGCATTTAGAATATTTGATCGTTTTAATTCTTTCTTATCATTCATCTTTTGCATTATGAAGATCATCCTCCTTAAAAATGATTGATCGATCAATCAAAATTATACTGTTATTATCTCATATAGTCAAGGTGGCAAACTAATTATTCTAAAAATTAAATGTTTTAGTTAAGGGTGGCTTGATCTGTTTCTAACTCAGCTAATTTCGATCATATCTCATTAAAGAATTAATTCGTAGGTCAATCACCGCAAAGTACTCATAAGGTAAACGACTAAGATCATCATTTTGACCTTTAAATACTTGCAGAGTTTCCCTTTAACAATCACGCTAAATTTTCACTCTCTTTCAGTTTTTTAACGCCATAAAAAAAGACTTTCTTAACGCACTTTAGCGCTAAGAAAGTCTTAAACACAGTATTAACAATTCTCCGGCTGTCCTTCCACATTCGGTGCTTTGAATGAAGAGCCGCAACCGCATGATACGATGGCATTCGGATTATCGATCGTGAAACCGCCACCCATCATGTTTTGTTTGAAATCAACTGTTGTCCCTTCGATAATTGGAACATCCATTTCCGCAACTACAATCGGGATGCCGTCCTGCTCAAATTGACGGTCTGTTTCGTTAACCTCATAATCAAAACCTAATTTATATGAGAGACCACTGCAACCGCCACCTTTGACACCAAATCGTAAGTAGACTTCTTCAGCTGTCTCGTCTTTCAACATTTCTTGTACTTGAATCGTTGCTGATTCAGTTAAGTTAATCGCCATATTTAATACCTCCCTAATTGTCAGTATACTAACATTTAACCCCTACTTCAAACATCTAACTCTACCCAGAGATCACCTTGGGCAACTGTAACGGCTGGTCCACGCATCGATACACTTCCTGATTCAAGCCAAGTAATCCATAAGTCACCGCCATCTAAATGAACGGTTACTTCTTGCTCACGTTCTAAGTATCCATTAAGGGACGAAGCCACAACGGCCGCACATGCACCTGTTCCACAAGCTTGAGTAATCCCTGAGCCACGTTCCCAAACACGGAATTTAATTTCATCATGTTTTACCACTTCGACAAATTCAACATTAACACCTTCTGGAAAACGATCATCATTGGTTACTTTAGGGCCTAATGTATAAAGTGGCGCATCTTCAATCTGTTCTTGAAAGAATATAGCGTGTGGATTTCCCATCGAAACCGCTGTGACGTGGAAATCATCACCATCAACACGAAATTGCTCATGAATCACCTCATCAAATAAGCCACCACTTTCTGTTTCCATCGGTATAGCTGATCGAGCTAAAATAGGTTCACCCATATCAACTGTTACACTTTCGACCAACTGATCATCATTTAGATGGACAGTTGCTTGCACGACTCCTGATTTTGCCTCGATATAGAAAGTTTCTTGCTGCACATACTGATATTCATAAGCGAATTTCGCAACACAACGCAGGCCATTGCCACAATTCATGGCTTCAGATCCATCACGATTAAAAATCCGCATACGAACATCAGCTACCTCTGATGGCAACACCATAATCAATCCATCAGAACCAATACCAGTATGGACGCTTGAGACTTGGCGAGCAATTTCAGGTAAATCCTGTTCTTGTAAATTAACTTGATAACCATCAATATAAATATAACTATTGCCGAGCCCATGCATTTTAGTGAAAGGAATGTTCATACTACAACCTCATTTCCTATATTAATTGTTCCTCTTCTAAAAATTGATACACTTTCTTAACAAGTTCATCTGGTGTATCAGCCATAATTAATTCACCATCAGCAATAGCAAATAAACTCATCGCACAAATGGCACAGTTGCTAGTACAGCCATACTCTACAACATCTATATCAGGATCTTTATCTAATTGTTCTAAGGCTTCTTGTGAGCCACTCATTAAATTATTAACACAAAACTCAACTAACGGGTTCATGGCGTCCACTCCTCGCTTGTATTCCTAATGGTGAACCCTTTCACATATCTATGAAGACGGTGATAAACCCCGTTCCTCAAGTGCTTTATAAACTGTCTTCAATCGTGGGTTCCCTTCACCAACAATTTCATCTTCGACTAAGACGACTGGAAAAATCATATCATCTTCAACAACTTTTTCAGCGAATTGCTGATAAGGTTCTTCATTCGGGGGATTATAAATATCGACGTAACGATATATCACATGATCATCCCCGTATTTTCTTGAGATCGCTGCTTGTAACCAATCATATTGTTCCTTAGAACTCGGTAAGTTAACACAACTAGCACAAAGAACCTCAGCTCCATAAACGACTAATTCAATTTGTTGATTCATCAAATCCCCCTCTTTGTTTTAAAACTTGACGATTGATTAGCTAATTATATTTTACAAAACTTTCGCTTCGAGTTAAAATGAAAATGGTTCTCAACAACATATTTTAAAATAAAAGCACGATAATAGATTTTTAATTAGAATTTATTTATAATTAAAGTAAGAAAGGGGAAAATGTGCGATGTTTGATCAAGTCCAAGAAGTTATAGGTAAATTACGCCCGTTTTTATTACGTGACGGCGGTGACGTTGAATTGGTCGACGTAGATGATGGCATCGTCTTACTTCGACTAAAAGGAGCATGCGGTAATTGCCCAAGCTCTGCGATCACCCTTAAAGCAGGTATTGAGCGTGCATTAATCGCTGAAGTTCCTGGTGTCCAAGAGGTAGAACAAATTTTCTAAATGAATTCATAAGTAAGCCCTCAATGTAATCAGTACATTGAGGGCTTTTTTCATGATATTAGTTCACAGGCGTTTTAGCTTTATTCCCACTTAAGACTGCGATTATGTTTTGCGCTGTAAGCCACATCATCTCAGTCCGTGTTTCATAACTTGATGATCCAATATGTGGTAGTGCGACAACATTATCAAGCTCTAACAGAGGATGATCTGCTTGAATCGGTTCATTTTTGAAGACATCCAAGCCTGCCGCATAGATCTCTTTCGATTTCAGAGCTTCATATAAATCAGCTTCATTTACAACCCCACCACGCGACGAATTAATAAATATAGCTGACGACTTCATTCGTTTAAAAACATTCATATTAAACATGTTCTCAGTCTCTGGTGTAAGTGGTGTCATACATACAACAAAGTCAGACTGTTCAATAACGTCAGCAAAGGAACAATACTTAACCCCTAATGCTTCTTCTGCCTGTTCTTTTCTAGAACGATTATGATATAACACAGTCATATCAAAACCTGTCGCTCGCTTAGCAACGGCTTCACCTATACTTCCCATACCAATAATTCCTAATGTCTTATGGTGAACATCTGCACCTGCCAACATATAAGGTGACCAAGCTTGCCACTGATTGTTTTCGATATATTGAGTCGCTTCTGGAATCCGTCTAGCTGTTGCTAACAACAAACCAAACGTTAAATCAGCTGTCGTATCTGTTAATACATCCGGTGTGTTCGTCACGACAATTCCTCTGTCTTGAGCAGCACTAACGTCAATATTATCATAACCAACTGCTAAATTAGCGATTACTTTTAAGTTCGGCGCTTGGTCTAATAAAGCTTCATCAATTGAATCAGTTAGCATCGTCAGCAAAGCATCTGCTTGACTCGCTTTCTCTTCTAAAACATCACGTGGGACAGGCACTTCATCCGAATCATATACTTCGACTTCATAGTACTCTTCTAACGATTGAATAACTTCATCAGCTATACGTCGTGTTACAAAAACAAATGGCTTCGACATGTTTCAACCCTCCAACATTAAATTTAAAAATGACTCCAGTCAGCAAGTGATTTAACCGAATACGTTGGTTTGACCGACACTTTCTTTAAATCTTCACGTGATGTTACACCCGTTTCAACATGCAAGGTATCAATGCCCGCTTCAATACCTGCCATAATATCAGTATCATAATTATCGCCAACCATAATCACATCACGATGAGAAAGATTTAATTCTTCCAATGCTAAATCAATCATTAAGGCGTCAGGTTTTCCTACCACAATGGGTTTAGTTTTCGTCACATGACGAATCAATTCAACATAAGCACCATTTCCCGGCACGAACCCTTCTTCAGTTGGCACACGTAAATCAGGGTTAGTCGCAATAAACTGGGCTCCCTTTTGAATATGAAGGCAAGCTTCTTTCAATTTATGATACGTCACATGCCGATCGATCCCGACTAGAACGTAATCAGGTGTTTCATCAGTTATTTGAAGATTTCTTGAATGAAGCGCTTCTTCCACACCATGTTCACCAATCTTAAACACACGAGCGCCCTCTTGCTGTGATTTGATATAATCAGCGGCAATAATCGATGGTGTTAAAATATGGGACTCATCGACTTCTATGCCGTGTTCTCTTAACTTCTGCATGGTTTTATAACGTGTTCTTGAGGAATTATTCGTGACGAAACGAAATGGGATCGATTCTGATTGTAATGAGCGAATAAAATCTGCCGCTTCAGGAATTGGCGCATTTCCTCGATACATCGTTCCATCTAAATCAATTAAGTATGCCTGGTATTTCGCCATGTTATTCGTCTCCTTCGCGCTTCTTAAATGCTGTAATCGGCCCCATTTCTTTTTCTAAGTAACGATATACTTGTGTCGTAAACTGTTTTAAAACGGGTAAGCTATCATCCAATGTTGTTTGAAGCTGTGGATGATCGATTACCATATAATCTTTAACAAGTATTCCTCTTAATCCTATTACTTGTTTAAAAGCATCTTCTTGGTCAGCTGTGATGACCTGTTCATCGACTAATATATCAATGACATCCTCATAGCTACCAGGGTCTCGCATAATAAAACCGTCAATCATCATATTTCCTATGTCAACGATTGCTTCAATCGTCATATGTACAATACGTTCAAGACCGAATAGTTCAACATTTGATTCAAATGTTGCCTGTTCATACGTGCTTAATAAATTATTGAAATATGTTGATGTTTGATCCATTTTTTCAAGGTCAACAAAGTACATCTTCATCATTCCTTTCAATTTCTAGTTTATCATAGACAATTAATTCTTATATATAAAAATATTTGCGCCATACTATAACTGATTTTAAATAATAGGAGCTGAATGATGTTGCCTTTTAAGACGATTAACGATGAAATGACTGATGGCCATGTTCGTTATGTTAGTTTCACAGGAGATGATCGACGCTTTGATTTGGCCATTGTTAAGAGCGAGCAAGAACAAGCGAAAAGTTTCGTGATTGATTTACAAAGATCACGCTACACTGAGATTCATGATGATGAGCTAGAAGATAGTGATTATTTTTGCCACTTTTTACATCTCAATACGTATGAAGCAGAAGCGATTCACGATTATTTAACTGAATTGTTGCAGCAACCGCAAGCAACTTAAGAAAGGAGCATTTATATGGGTAAGAAGAAAAAGAATGATGATTTTAAGCCTGTCGAAATGCATCAGAATATGCAAACACCCGAAGAATTTCCTGAAGGGACATATGGTGAACCTGTTAATGATGAACCTCTAGAGGCCCGTGAATATGATCCCAAACGCCGACATTATTCAGCGTTTAACTATGAAAATAAAGAATTGCATCATGATCTACCGAGACAATATCCATTTGCCCATCAACCAAATAATTTTCCGGATGACGAAGATCCAGAACACGATGATCAAGGGTGAATTCAATTAAAAATGACCGGATAAGCGGGCATCCGGTCATTTAACTATCTATTCGTTTTAAGACAAAGTAAGCACAACCAAAATTACAATATTCGTACAAATAATCTTCTAATGCTGAAATTTTCGTATCGAATGTTGCCTTTTGATTCTGATCATCATAGAATCCTTTTAGTCGAAGTTGACCAAAGCCCCAATCACCGACTATGTAATCATATTTCGTTAAAATATCGCTAAAACGCTGTTCTATCACATCTTCTTGAAATCCTTCTCGGTAATCGTGAATGAGCTCATATTGTTGCCCTAATAATTCCATCTGAATCACCTCTATAACTATTAGTGTATCATATCAAACCTTCTTTTCGCTCTGATGATTTCAAAAAAGACGGAAACACTATTCATACTGATTAAGCAAAGGAGTATTTTACATGAAACGCCGTATCATAACTGGCTTATTCATTTTCATTGTCATCCTAACACCTAATACTAGTTGGGCTGAAGACGAATCCTTATCTGAAGAAAGATTGAGTCTTTATCAAAAAACAGCTACCCTAACCCAAGTCCCGTGGAGCCTCATTGCGGCAATCGATCAATATGAACGGAATATCAATGATATTGATGAAGATCGAGTAACTGGAATTCAAATTGACCCTGATCAATGGTTTGGGTTATTAGCCGTCGACGAAAATCCATCTCACTATGAAGCAACGATTCAAGCTTTTAATGGGATTGGAAAAGATGGTGATGGCGATCAATACGCAAATCCCCAAAATGACGAAGATGTCTTATTCACATTCGCACATTGGCTAAATGAACGGCTGGGTAAAGGCATATCTTATGAAAAAAGTTTAGCTCAATATTATGATCGTGAAAAAGCAGCTCAAATTATCAAACAATATAACGAATTATTTAATCATTATTCAACAATAGAATTAGATGAACACGCATTTCCAATTCCGTCTTATAACCAATATTCTTACCGCTCTACATGGGGAGCTGGACGTGGTTATGGAGGTAGACGAATCCATGAAGGTACCGATTTATTCGCAAGTTATGGTACGCCTGTGCGCTCAACATCATATGGTATTGTTGAAATCAAAGGTTGGAATAAATACGGTGGCTGGCGAATTGGCATCCGAGATACAGACAATGTATATCATTATTACGCTCATTTGAACGGATTTGAAGACGAATTAGAAGAAGGCGATATTGTTGAACCAGGTGATGTCATAGGTTATGTCGGAGCTTCAGGATATGGACCAGTTGGAACTTCTGGTAAATTCCCACCTCACCTTCATTATGGTATGTACCGAGATAATGGTGAGAATGAATGGGCATTTGACCCTTATCCACATTTAAAACGATGGGAAAAGCAATCACAATAGTAAAGGGTGTGTCTGGATTAGACACACCCTTTTTATTATTGAGTTAACATACTAATTAAGTTTGTAATCAAAATGTATAAGATGCCTGCAGGAGCGACAATACGCAAGAACCAAATCCATAAGTTACCTAGAGTTGTATCTTGTAGACCTGTTTCACGTAGTGCTTCGACCTTGTTCCAGCCCCAACCAATAAATAGCGCAGTTACGAAACCACCTAACGCTAATGTGTATTGTGCAGTAAATTTGTCTAAGACATCTAAGAATGTAATCGTTGCGCCTTCTGTATTAAGGAACGCGAACAATTTCATTTCAGTTAAAGCTGGTATAGCACCTTGTGATAACGCTGATAGAAAACCAAATACCGTCACAATCGCACCAGCAATTAGAGTTGTTGGCTTACGTCCAGCATTGAAACGACGCATTGCCCAAGAAACACAAACTTCCAGTAGTGAAATCGCAGATGATAAAGCTGCAATACCAACAAATAGGAAGAAGAAAATACCGAAGATCGTTCCACCTAAGCCCCATTGTCCGAATGCCTCAGGTAACGTCATGAATAATAAACCTGGACCTGCACCTGGTTCCATTCCGAATGAGAAAACAATTGGGAAAATCATAAGACCCGCGAACACAGCGAAGAACGTATCAAATACAACTACCGTTCCTGCTGCAGAAGGCAATCGAGAATCTTTCGGTAAGTATGAAGCATACGTAATCATAGCACCCATACCTAGTGATAATGTAAAGAATGCCTGACCAACAGCTGCTCCCCATACATTAATGTCACCTAAAGCATTAAAATCAGGTGAGAACATAAAACTAAGTGCTTCGCCCGCACCATCCATTGTCAAACCAAACACGGCTAAAATAATAACAAGAACCGCTAGCATTGGCATAAATGTACGGTTGGCAATTTCGATCCCTTTCTTAATACCGAAATAAACAACACCAATGACAACAACCATAAATAAGAACTGCCAAACAACTGGACCAACTGAACTAGCAATGAAATCACCGAAGAATCCTTCAAATCCACCAGATTCGACATTGCCTGCCGCTCCTGTAAGATAACTAAATAAATAGTAAAAGACCCAACCAGCAATAACACCGTAGAACGACAGGATTAATGTTCCTGATAAGACGCCTAGAAAACCACCGATTTTACCAAATGATTTGGCTTTGATGTTTTCAAATGAATTAATGGCGTCTGATTGTCCACGTCGACCAACTGTAAATTCAGCAAGTAAAACAGGTAGACCAATTAAGGCGATACAAATAAAATAAGCAATTAAAAATGCGAATCCTCCATTTTCCCCTAACATGTAAGGGAAGCGCCAAATATTACCTAAGCCTACTGCTGAACCAACAGCTGCAAAAATAAAACCAAACCTAGTTGCAAACTGCTCTCTTCCTTGCATAATCATATTCCCCTTTCTATTATAATTCAGTACAACGATAAGTCGTTGTACTGGTCCTCACTTAAATATATTGATTATTTTGTTTTATTATAATTTTTTGACAACTTTTTTTCAAGACTTTTTGAAAAAGTTTCATTAGTCTTAGCAAAAAAGTCACAAAATTCAATCATTAAGTGAGCAACAACGTATACAATCATACCAAATATCTAAATGTTTTGACAATATGATTTATAAAAAAACTTTGATGCTTTGAAGTATGTAAGTTAATGTCAAAAAAACTCAGGCTGTTTATGAAGTCAAACAGCCTGAGTTACAAGTGCCTTATTTAGTTTTTAGCAATAAAACAATGCCAATTAAAATCGCAATCGTTACCACTAAACCAATGATCACTGAACTAGTTAAAGCAAATGCCAAATAACCAAAAATTGTTGATGTTGCAGCAATTAAGGCATACGGAATTTGTGTCACAATGTGATCAATGTGATTCGAGCCGGCACCAGTTGATGACAGAACTGACGTATCAGAAATTGGTGAGCAATGGTCTCCAAAGACTGAACCAGCTAGAACGGCTGATAATGCTGGGACTAATAGTGTCGGATCTAATTCAACAGCCATTGAGCCTGCAATTGGTAACATTAAACCAAAGGTACCCCATGAGGTTCCTGTCGCAAATGCAGTAACTCCAGCTATTAAGAAAATCATGACTGGTAAATATGCTGCATTTAGGCTTGCTTCTTCAACGATTCCTACTAAGTAATCGTCTGTTCCAATAGCTTCAATAATCGCAACAATCATCCAAGCTAAAATTAAAATATAGACAGCTGGAAGCATCGCCTTAATGCCTTCCCATGTAACAACGAAGAAATTCGTTTTCTCACCCGGCTGCACGGCATATAAAATCATCGATAAGACGACAGCAAGCGTCCCACCTAATACAAGCGATAAATTTACATCAGTATTTGCGAAGATTGAAACCAGCGTTACCCCATCTTCACTTCCTCGAATACCTGTAATCATCATCATGGTAATGGTTGTCACCAATAGAACTAACAATGGTAACAGTAGGTGATAAACACGTCCATGCCCATTTTCTTTCACGCCACCTTTTAAATCCCCTGGTACATCAGGATTCTCTGGGTCGATTAATGTTCCAGATGCTTCTGCACGTTGCTCATGTTTTTTCATTGGGCCAATTTCAAGTTTAAAGAAAATAGCTAAAAAGACAAGCAAGACTGCTGCAATCGCATAAAAGTTATACGGAATCATTTGGACAAACGTCGTTAAAGCTGATAATTCGGTTAACTCATGTGTTGAAATGATCGTTGCAATAATTCCGATAATATAAGCTCCCCAACTTGAAATCGGTGTTAATACCGTAACAGGGGCTGACGTTGAATCGATTAAATAAGCTAACTTCGCGCGCGAAACGTTCTGACGATCTGTAATAGGACGGGAAACTTGACCAATCGTTAAACTATTAAAATAATCATCAATAAAAATGGCTACACCTAATAATCCAGTCGTATACTGTGAGCCTTTACGCGTTTTCACTCGATTAACGGCCCACTGACCGAATGCCTGGGCACCTCCAGTAGCTGTTAAGAATGCGATTAAGATACCTAATAGTAATAAAAAGATGATGAGCTGTACACTCCAGATATCCCAAGCACCTTCAGCGTAAAATAAATTCTGGAATGAAAACCAAATTCGTTCTAATGTTGCTAATATGTCATAACTTTCCACCATGAGCGCACCCACAATAATACCAGCGCCAAGTGATAACAAGACTCTTCTTGTTACAAGCACGAGTAAAATCATGATAAAAGGTGGAAGCAATGACCAAAACGTCTCTTCCATGATAATCCTCCTTAAAAAATGAATTCGAGAATGCCGTTCTATGATTTAACACAGTAGCATGTTAATGTTATACATCATAAAAAAAGTAATGATAGAGAAATCTACCATTACTTTTAGAAGTCGGTTATTTCTCGATCAGTAGCTCCCCGTCTCTTGTACGAGAGTGTATTTCTTATTCAAAAATACACCAATACTTAAAGTCTGACACTCTAAGTACTTCGGCATTCAACCCTTTCACACATGGTCATTGTTGTCATCCTCCCACGTGTTACTGATGCTCAATGCACCTCTACCTCATCGATTGATAAGGTCATATATTCAATTTCGCACAAAAATTACTATACCACGCTCATTTATTCTTGTAAATCCCTATATGGAATCGAAATATCCGGTGAATTTCCACCACCTTGATTGTAAAATTCCGGTACCTCTCCTTGTATGACTCCAATTGAAACTGGGACATGCGTTTCGACCGTTGTCGTCTTAGTCGCAAACGGAATAACGACTTGAACATTAGCTTGAATAAAAATATCTAATTCAATCAACGCATTATTAATCCCGTATTCTGTTACTCTTCGCTCTACATCGGATTGTACGTCACCAATGATCCGAAAATTCACTGGTACTTGTGGCCCTAAGTTGGCCAATAACGCATTATTCGTTGCTTGACCAATCGGAATGCGTACAATAGCACGGTGGTCTTCTACTGTATCTTCTTCTAAAACAACATCATGCTCTAAATCAAAATCCAGAGACTCTTCAGGCGTTATTTCACCGCGTTCAATTCTTTTCAAGAAATTTTGAACTCGAAATGTTGTATTACGTAGGACTCGATTAATGACAACACTGTTCCAATTCATTGATACAATATTTCCTTCTTCATCTGTTTCAATATCTAATATCTCATCAGCTTCCAAGTCATCGACAATACGGCGGCTTACCGCTTCATTAATAGCTTCTCGCGCAAATTGATTCGTCTTAGTTTCTGCCATTTCAATCAAAGTGGGTTCGATTCCTCGATTAATTAACCATACAGATAAGAGGGTTGCTATAATGAACACCACAACGGTCATCATGAATATTTGCCCGAATGTCTTCGGTTTTCTCTTCGATCGTCGTATACCTCTGATTCGACGCAAGCCACCACCCCCTCTAATTAATTTATGCACAAAAGTTAGAGGGAATGTGCTTCCTTTATGAAGAGCTTAATGATAATAAGGCGTGCTTCCCAATCATGCCTTCATACCACCCATATTTCTCCTGAGCTGAAGTCGTTACCTTTTGTAATGGGGCATGAATTAATGCATCAACAGTACGAACACCCACTGCCCTTGCCGCAATAATTTCCCGATCTTTTAAATAATCGTTAAACAAGTCAATATCTAATGCTCCGCACATGATATATCCAATATCATTCGATATAATCAGTAAATTAGTTTTTGGCAGAGCCACATGTGTATACGTAAAAGGTTGATCATCAATCCAAATCGGTTCCACATGAATCAATGCCATCGACCTCCTTTTGTATACAATATGTCTTGAAACAAAAATAAGTGTCTGTCTAACTTTTATACATTAGACAGACACTTGGTTAAGACATCACGCAAAAACTCTGGCATATAATATTGTTTGTCATCCACTTCTGAAATCGATGGAATAAGCCATGGAAATGAGAATGTGTCAGCTGTTGCTAGTGTGTATTTTTTGTCAGGATCAACACGTTCTCCCGCTATACTAATCGTTTCTAGCAACTGACCATCCGCTCTATAGTGCAAGGTAACTTGAGAGTAGACCATCTTCCCTAAGATTTCACCGCGGAAGCCTAGGCCCTTAAGTTCATGATTCTTAAAACGATCAGATTCAAATAATCTTACCGTTTCTATTAATTCCTGTCCCGTTAATGTCATTTTACATGGATTCATCGGATGTGGGCAGCTTTCATGAATATGCTTTTTCGTAACAGGTCCTGATTCAAAGCCAGATAATAAAACACCTGAGTTAAGTGCTGCGACATCTGCATTCGTCCAGTTTCTTAATTCTTCAACGAATCTTTCCATAAGCTTCGTTGACTGGAACCAATCAATCGGAAATGGCTCAGAAAGGGATGTCACGACCTGATCTAAATATTGATGCGCTTGATCATTCCATGCCTGAATTTGTTGTATGGTATCCTCATCTTGAGTATCTGAAATCGGTATGGCTTCCCCGGCTAAAGAAGTCACCTGTCCCATTTGATGATCAAAAGCTATATTAATATAGCCGTAGTGATAACCTTGCTTACCTACAGCATTAATGATCGTTCCGTGTTCAACTCTACCTTGATCAATTAAATGGTGAGTATGACCTCCAATAATAACATCGATCGGATATTGCTCAGCCATTTTTTCATCTTCATATAAACCTAAATGGGATAAAACAACCACTATGTCACATTGATGACGTAGCTCAGGTATGTAATGCTCTAAAATCATTTTAGGGTCATCGACTGACCAACCTAATAATTCATAGAACTTACGAAATGGAGCTGTCACGCCCAGTATGCCAACTTTAGCACCTTGCTTTGAATTGATGATTTGATAGGGTTTTAACCACTCAGGTGCTTCCCGATTTTGAGGGTGCACATTAGCACAGGCCACTGCAAATGAAGCATCATCATACAAATAATATAAACGATCATTAGATAATGTGATGCCTTCATTATTTCCAAATGTAACGACATCATAGCCTGCTTCACTTAGCAATGAAACATTTGATTGACCCAGCGTCGCCTCCGTAATGGGATGTACACGGTCTAAATGGTCACCATTATCAAGTAATAAACTCGTTTCACCTTCTAACTCATGAATACCCCGATATTTTTTAATACCAGCCATGATGTTCGGCCAATTATCAAAATAACTATGCAAATCACTCGTGAAATATATATGAATCTGTTCTTGCATACAGTGACGTCTCCTTCATCTACCAAGGTTACTGATATATATAGTTTAACACTAACTCGCTTTTCTTATATAGATTGAATAATTAATCTTATGCCGATTATAATCATGATCATGCGTAATATCCATTCAATTGTTTGACCGTTCAATCGTTGATTCACAACAGCTCCTAAATAACCACCTAACCATGATCCTGGTATACTCATGAGTGTGTATAGCCACATGACATGCCCTGCAGATATATGAGCAACTGAAGATGTGAAACTTGAGAAAAAGATCATAAACATAGACGTTGGCGCTGCAATATGAGCTGGAAAACCAAATAATAAAATCATCGCCGGAACCATTAAGGAACCCCCACCAACGCCAAATAAACCAGACATCATCCCTACAAAAAAGGCAATAAAAATACCTAAAACAGCATTATAAGAATAAGTTGTGGCGTGACCTGATAATTCAAATGTACGAACCACTCGAAGTCGCCCATCTTTCACTTTAGGTGGATGACTTTCCTTAATAAGCATCTTTTTTACAAAAAACATCGCTGTTACGAGAAGCATTAATAGTCCAAAATATAACTGAAATGTATCGACTGCTACAAATTGATTCACATAAACGCCTGTTAAAGCACCCGGGATACTGCCACTTAAAAATAACGAGCCACTAAACACATCAACACGTTGACGTTTTAAAAAAG
Organism: Alkalibacillus almallahensis; assembly: GCF_011761495.1. Taxonomy (GTDB): domain Bacteria; phylum Bacillota; class Bacilli; order Bacillales; family Alkalibacillaceae; genus Alkalibacillus; species Alkalibacillus almallahensis. The sequence goes on from NZ_JAASRU010000007.1 coordinate 62,707, forward strand.
TTAATGTTGAAGAAAGACCCGTAAAAATCATCACAATTAACGACATCGCGACAACATTTTGTGGTGTTACCCAAGAAAAGGCATCAGAGAAGGTAGCTAAAAATAATAATACAGGCACAAATATGACACCACCGCCTAAACCAGCGATACTGCCTACAAATGCACTTAACAAACCAATGATAAACATGATGGTTAATACCATTATCATCATCCCATCTTAAAATTTCCACATACGGTTCTATCATAGCATAATTTTATAAGGATTGATGAGTACTATTGTTGTGAAACCCTTATTTGTGCTCCTTTCTTATAAAGCCCCTTGCAAATGTCTAGAAGAATTGAAAGAATAGTGATAGACAACATATAGGAGTGGACGTTATGAAGAAATTCGTTGGCAGTCGTGTGATTAAAACAGGACTAGCTATATTTATAACGGCGTTAATTTGTGATTATCTCGGCTGGCCCCCTGTTTTTGCAGTAATCACGGCAATCGTAACCATCGAGCCAACCGTATCTCAATCAATTAAAAAAGGTTTTGTCCGTTTTCCGGCATCTGCAGTGGGTTCTTTTTATGCGGTGTTATTTATCACCTTATTCGGACATTCACCGTTAACATATGCTTTGGCTGCCGTTTTTACTATTGTAACAACATATCGCTTAAAATTATATTCAGGATTACTCGTTGCGACATTAACATCTGTTGCCATGATCGATGTAATACACGCCAATGTCATTATGTCATTCTTTATCCGTTTAGGGACGACCACTATCGGGTTGGTTGTTTCAACACTAATCAACTTATTTATATTACCACCCGACTACTCCAGTAATATTAAACAAAGGCTAAATAAAGTAGCTGAACAAACTGGAAGTGCTGTTGAACAGATTTTTCATCGCTATTTAATCAATCATATTGATCAATATCACTGTCAGCTAACATTGGATGGTTTAACAGAAGAAGTACAAAATATCGAGTCATTAATTGAGTATCAAAAGGATGAAGCGAAATACCATCCCTTAACAACAGATGAACGAGATGAATTAAAACTGGTAGAACGACAACTGATTAGGATTAAGCTCATGATTTATCACATGGATAATATATTGAATACACCCTTGACCCAGTTAGATTTACCAGAAGAAGAAAGTGATATGATCCTAGAATCGGTTCAAGAACTCGCTTATTCCATGAAAGAAAATACGTATTTTGACTTAGAAACTCACCGGAAAAAAGTGAAACAATTGATGGCCTTATATTGGAAAGATAGTGATGAGCTCAGTGAGCATAAGGAAGATTATACAACAACCTTCCCTGCTGAAATCATCGCCTTGTATGAATTAGTATCAATTTTTTATTTAGTCGAAAATTATTATAGTCAAAAACCAAAATTGAAATAGCTCTTTTATCTAATTGATTGAAATTGTTATGAACAAACGTCACCCCCTATGTCAGTTTATGATATAGGGGGTAATGTTTGTTTGAATATTATTCTTCATAAATTATTGGATGATTCGAAGTGCTATGAACTGGTTATGCAGCTAATTTCTCACATTCATCTGCACATTTATGGCAAGCTTCAGCACATCTCTGGCAGTGATCATGCTTATGTTTAGCACATTCATCACCACATTCACGACAAATCTTCGCACATAGTCGAGCAATCTCATTCACAAATGGTGTATCGCGTGTCAATGCTTGTTCAAAATAAGCACAAATGTCTGCACATTCACGGTCTAAGCGAATACATCTCGCCATATCTTGCACATGATCTTCCTGTAAACAGGATGTGAAACAATGGTTACACGCTTCCATACACTCATGTAAAGCATCAATCACACTTGCATACTTCTCATGACTCATCATAAAACCTCCTACAGATCTAGTTATCATGTATATAACCCTATGTTTGGACATTTAAACAGGTTTTATGATTATTTATCCAATTAAACTTAATTAATCTCTATTTACTAAGAAGCATGATGACAAACGAACTCCTCCAGAAAATTACCTTTTCTGTTTAGAATCGAAAATCGCCATCCTTCATTAGCAAGTCTTCAGATCCGTCTTCTTTAGTGCCCACTACCTTCATATCTTCTGTACCAAATGTTACATTCACTAACAAAAGTGACGTGTTTAGTCCAGATGCTTTCAACTCTTCCTCAGATTGATTCATACCATTTTGAATAGTAGATGGGGATGCATTCCCAATACCAATATGACAGGACGTATTTTCATCAAATAAGGTATTGTAAAAAAGAGTATCTGTTTGAGCCAAAGGAGATTGATTAGAAACCAAGGCAATTTCACCAAGATAATGTGAACCTTCATCTGTTTCGATGATCGTTTGTAACACTTCATGTCCCTTCTCGGCATAATAATCTGTAATCCGTCCATCTTTAAAAATTAAATAAAAGTTATCTATAACATTTCCCTCATAGATAAGGGGCTTAGTACCAACTAATTTGCCATTCACCTTATTTTTATGAGGTGCAGTAAATATTTCTTCTGTAGGAATGTTCGGAAAGAAAGGTATTCCATTTTGATCCATGACATTTCCTCCGATATAAAGATGATTTTCAGGTAGACCAACTAATAAATCAGTTCCAAGGCTATTGGTAAAATGCAGCGCTTCAAATTGATTCTCGTTTAGTTTTTTTATCCGAGACTCTAAGGCTCTATTGTGACTCATCCAATCTTCCATGGGAGTTTCCCCATCTGCTCGAGACCCTATTAAAATTAACTTCCATAACGAACGGACAGCTTCTTCTTCACTTAGATTGGGAAACACTTTACATGCCCATTCAATGGACGGAACAGCTAGAAGACACCAACGTACCTCATGGGCTCTAATTTTCTCATAATGATGACTCAATTTAGTACGAGATGCTTTTTGGAAACGGCTTATCCTTTCTGGAGAAACATCCTTAAACGCACCTAACTTTTCAGAAATAATATGGATGTATGCAGCGCCTGCATCGTTCCATTCCTTATATCGTGTTGCCTGCCAATCAGGAAATTGATCGATGGCGGAATCTGTTGCATTTAAATAGAATTCTTGGGTCGACTGTTCGTCTGTCCAATCGATTATTACCTTTGAAGCTTCTGCCTCATAAGCTACCGTTTGGATTAGGCGTGCAAACGTAGCATTTTGAATATCACTATGTATAATCAATAACTGATTTTCTTGTAGATTAACACCAGCACGAACACCAAGTTCTGCATACTTTTTTAACTGTGAATCATCTACAAATTCATATATTTCGTTATCCATTCCACATCTCTCCTATGAACAAATTGCATTATTTCACTACAAAACTCTATGCTTGATCATGCTATGATGAAAATACAAACAGCTCCTTAGTATTTCTTTAAGTGTTATAAAACTAGGATAACAAATAAGGAGTTTGCGTGCTTTTTTGTCTCATCAAACCGCTAAGTTGGTGTCAGGTGAGGAGCGTAGGTGGTGACGCCTGCGGGAACAGCACGCGTCTCGAGACCCCGCAGGCTATGTTTTTCGGCCGAGGAGGCTCGAGCCGTGCCCGCGGCAAGCATCCACCGAAAGCGGATCGCCTGACGCCAACGGCCGACAATAAACCCTCACGCTGAATTGTGTATCTACCCCAACAAATATATTAGAGCCAATATATTAGAGCCTTTATTAGAAGCTGATGAAAAAGAAAAATACGTATCCGAAAGACTTGGTCACAAATCCGTGAAAGTCACATCAGATACGTATCTACACATCACTCAAAAAATTGAAGATGATGCTCTTGATTTATACTCAAATTACCTAATCAGTGATTTTGGGGGCATCTTGGGGGCATACAGCCCAAAACATGAAAACAATGCCCCGAAAACACTGTCATATCAACCTTAACCGATTGAGCCTTCCATTTCGAATTTAATCAAACGGTTCATCTCAACGGCATATTCCATTGGTAGTTCTTTCGTGAATGGCTCGATGAAGCCCATGACGATCATTTCTGTTGCTTCTTCTTCAGAAATACCGCGGCTCATCAAGTAGAATAACTGCTCTTCAGATACTTTTGATACTTTCGCTTCGTGCTCAAGAGAAATGTTCTCGTTTAGCACTTCGTTGTATGGGATCGTATCTGATGTTGATTCATTATCCATAATGAGCGTGTCACATTCGATATTCGAACGTGCACCTTCTGCTTTCTTACCGAAGTGAACAATACCGCGATACGTTACTTTACCACCTTGTTTTGAAATCGACTTCGATACGATCGTCGATGACGTATTTGGTGCTAAGTGGTGCATTTTCGCACCCGCATCTTGGTGCTGTCCTTTACCAGCAAGCGCGATTGATAATGTGTTACCACGTGCGCCTTCACCTTTTAGAAGGACAGAAGGATATTTCATCGTTAACTTAGAACCTAAGTTACCGTCTACCCATTCCATTGTCGCGTTCGCATCAGCAGAAGCACGTTTTGTAACTAAGTTATAAACGTTGTTCGCCCAGTTTTGGATTGTTGTATAACGGCAATACGCATCTTTCTTAACGAAGATTTCAACAATCGCACTGTGTAGTGAATTCGTTGTATAAACAGGAGCTGTACAACCTTCTACATAGTGAACTGATGCGCCTTCATCAACGATGATTAACGTACGCTCAAACTGACCCATATTCTCTGAGTTAATACGGAAGTACGCCTGTAGTGGCGTTTCAACTTTCGTATTCTTCGGTACATAAATGAATGAGCCACCAGACCATACAGCTGAGTTAAGGGCTGCGAATTTGTTATCAGACGGTGGAATCACTTTACCGAAGTATTCACGGAATAACTCTTCATTTTCTTTAAGCGCTGTATCCGTATCTTTGAAAATAACACCCATATCTTCGAGTTCTTTTTCCATATTGTGATAAACAACTTCAGATTCATACTGGGCGGATACACCAGCTAAATACTGCTGTTCTGCTTCAGGAATACCAAGACGATCAAACGTTTGTTTAATCTCTTCTGGTACTTCATCCCATGAGCGCTCTGTTTGATCAGATGGTTTAACGTAATACGTGATTTCGTCAAAGTCTAATTCATTTAAGTCGCCGCCCCATTGAGGCATAGGCTTTTTATGAAATTGTTCGTAAGCTTTTAAGCGATACTCTAACATCCATTCCGGCTCTTCCTTTTGGCGTGAAATTTCACGCACAACGTTTTCTGTAAGGCCACGTTCTGTACGGAAAATTGAAACGTCCTTATCGTGAAATCCGTACTTATAATCACCAATTTCAGGTGCTTGTTTAGCCATACTTTCACCCTCCTTTAAAGATTTTGTAAAGACTTAAATCGCCCTTACGATTCTTCCTTTTCAACGCCTTGCTCCATCGCTTTCCAAGCTAACGTCGCACATTTAATGCGCGCCGGGAACTTTGCAACACCTTGCAATGCTTGAATATCTCCAAGTTCATCAAGGTTAAATTCATAACCTTCCATTTCTTCACCTAGCATCATATCTGAAAACATTTGCGACATTTTCAAAGCGTCTTCAACTGTTTGACCGACAATTACTTGTGTCATCATCGAAGCAGAGGAAAGGCTGATTGAACAACCCTCTCCTTCGAACTTCGCATCCTGAACAACACCGTCTTCGATCTTAAGTTGTAAATCAATTCGGTCACCACAAGTCGGGTTATTTAATTCAACAGATAAGTGGTCACCTTCAATTTGTCCTCTGTTTCGTGGATTTTTATAGTGATCCATAATCACTTGTCTATATAGTGTATCGAGATTGTTAAAAGACATCTCCGAAAAACTCCTTCGCTTTCTTCAGTCCCTCGACAAATACATCGACGTCTTGCTTCGTATTATACAGATAGAAACTTGCTCGTGCTGTAGCCACAACATTCAATTCTTTCATTAGTGGCTGTGCACAATGGTGACCAGCTCTTACAGCTACACCAATTGAATCCAGCGCTGTAGCTAAGTCATGCGGATGGACATCGTCTAAATTGAATGTGACAAGTCCTGCACGCTCCTGAGGTCCATAAATCGTGATTCCGTCAATAGTATTCATCTGTTCTAATGCATATTGTACCAGTTCATGCTCATGCTTTTCAATTTGTGACATTCCAACTGATTCTAAGTAATCAATTGCTGCCCCTAATCCAATCGCACCAGCAATGATTGGTGTTCCTCCTTCAAACTTCCACGGCAACTCTTTCCAAGTTGAATCGTATAAGTTTACAAAGTCGATCATCTCTCCACCAAATTCAACTGGTTCCATATCATTCAATAAGGACTGCTTACCATACAATACGCCAACTCCTGTTGGGCCGACCATTTTATGAGCACTGAAAGCGTAGAAGTCAACATCTAAATCTTGCACATCGACTCGCATATGAGGAACACTTTGAGCACCATCAACAACTGTGACTGCATCATAACGGTGAGCTATTTCTGTCACTTCTTTAATCGGGTTGATTGTCCCTAATACGTTTGATACATGCGCCATCGCAACAATTTTTGTCTTATCCGAAATCATGGATTCAACATCAGATAATAAGATGGTTCCATCTTCTTGTAAAGGTAGATAAGTTAATGTTGCACCTGTTGCCTTAGCAGCTTGTTGCCATGGGATCAAATTACTGTGATGTTCCATTTTAGTTAACAGAATTTCATCACCTTCTGATAAATTAGCACGAGCATAGCTGTAAGCCACGGTGTTAAGTGCTGTTGTCGTTCCGCGAGTGAATATGACTTCTTTAGTAGAAGGTGCGTTGATAAAGTCTTTTACTTTCTTACGTGCACCTTCATAACCATCAGTTGCATAAGAACCTAACGTATGCACACCACGGTGAACGTTTGAGTTGTATTGTTTGTAATAATTGTCTACTGCGTCAATCACTTGCTGCGGCTTTTGAGATGTTGCAGCACTGTCTAAATAAACGAGTGGATGATCATTGACGTGTTGATCTAGAATCGGAAAATCACGACGAACATGATCTAAAATCGCCATTAGTATACTTTCCCTTCGATCACTTCACGCAATTGTGATTGAACGGTTTCAATCGGAATCTCACGCACAACAGGTGCTAAGAAACCATGAATGACGAGACGTTCAGCTTCTTGTTGACTAATACCACGACTCATCAAGTAGAATAGTTGAATTGGATCAACACGACCTACTGACGCTGCGTGACCAGCTGTTACATCATCTTCATCGATTAAAAGAATTGGGTTTGCATCACCCCGTGAGCCTTCTGAAAGCATGAGTACACGTGATTCTTGTTCAGCGTTTGCTTTCGTCGCGCCATTTTCAACTTTACCAATACCATTAAAGATTGATGCTGAGTTATCTTTCATAACACCATGTTGTAAGATATAGCCTTCTGAAGCTTGGCCCCAGTGGCGAATATTTGCTGTGAAGTCTTGTTTTTGATTGCCACGTCCTACACTAACCGCTTTAGCGTGTGATAATGAATTATCACCGACTAAGTTAGTCACGTTCTCTGATAGTGTGTGACCATCATTCATTTGGCCTAATGCCCACTCTAATGTTGCATCACGTTCAACATGACCGCGACGGTTAACATATGATGTGGTTCCTTGAGCAAAGTTATCAACTGCGCCATAAGAAACTTTAGCGCCGTCTAATGCAAATACTTCACTTACAATATTTGCAACGGTTTCTGTTTCATCATTATTAGACACATAGTTTTCAACGTATGTCACTTGGCTATGCTGATCAGCAACAAGTAATACGTGATTAAATAAAGCTGCGTGATCATCTTCTTGCCAGAATATGACTTGAATTGGTTCTTCAATCTCAACATTCTTTGGTACGTATAAGAAGATACCACTGTTCATGAGTGCTGCATGGCGAGCTGTTAATTTATTTTCATCAACCGAAACACCATCTTGCATGAAGTATTTCTGTACTAAATCACCATGTTCGTGCATGGCTGTGAAAATGTCTTCGAAGATAACGCCTTTTTCTTTTAACTCATCTGATAATTTCGCATAAGCGATGTTGTTATTACGAACAACAATCAGATTACGTTCTTCAACATGATCACCTAATAATACACGAATTTTTTCTGGAAGTTCATCGAAACTTTTAATATCAGCGCCTGAAACATCATGTTCAAAATCTGTGAAATTCCAGTTTTTAATACGTGTTTTTTCAGGGTTTGGCATTGGTAAGTCATCTGCCAAATCTACTGCTTTTTGTCTTATATCTTTAAACCAGTCTGGTTCATTACGTTTACCAGAATAATTAGCTACATATTCCTTGTCATAAGGTAATTGTGTATCGACTGCCATTCGTTACCCTCCTATCGTATTACGCTTCTTGGCCAACTGTTTCGTCATCGATGCCTAGTTCTTCTTTAATCCAGTCGTAACCTTCAGATTCTAGACGGTGAGCTAGCTCTGGGCCACCTGATTTTACAATACGACCTTGCATCATAACGTGTACATGGTCTGGCGTAATGTAATCAAGTAGACGCTGGTAGTGAGTAATGATTAAGCAACCAAAGTTTTCGCTACGCATTTCGTTGATTCCTTTTGAAACAACTTTAAGTGCGTCGATGTCTAGACCTGAGTCAATCTCATCTAAGATTGCAATCGCTGGTTGTAACATCATTAATTGTAAGATTTCGTTACGCTTCTTCTCACCACCTGAGAAGCCTTCGTTAAGGTAACGTTGTGCCATGTTTTTATCTATTTCTAATGTATCTAACTTACTGTCCATTTCTTTAATGAACTGCATAAGTGGAATTTCATCGCCTTCTTCGCGCTGAGAATTAATTGAAGAACGCAAGAAGTCAGATGTTGTGACACCACTGATTTCACTTGGGTATTGCATTGCTAAGAATAGACCAGCTTGTGCACGTTCGTCTACTTCCATTTCTAGTACGTCTTCACCATCTAAATAAATTTCACCTTTTGTGATTTCGTATTTAGGGTGTCCCATAACTGCACTTGCTAGTGTTGATTTACCTGTTCCGTTTGGTCCCATGACCGCGTGGAATTCGCCGCCTTTAATAGTAAGGTTTACACCTTTTAAAATTTCTTCACCCTCAATTTCAACGTGAAGATCTTTGATTTCTAAAGTTGATCCTGCCATTTGAATACCTCCAGTTCATTATTTCGAGTCTGGTCATTCTCAATTTATTCTCATTGTTAGTTTATAACATTTCTAAATTATTATCAACTCTCAGATATAGAATAACCATATAAACACTCACTCTATCATTATAATAAAAAACACATACTTTTTAAACGTATAGCTATTGTGATAATTATCTTCTCAATTTCCGTTGTTGATATTGTGATCCGCTATCGGTGGACGCTTTCCGCGGGCACGACTCGAGCCTCCTCGGCCAAAAGGCGTGGCCTGCGGGGTCTCGAGGCTCGTGCTATTCCCGCAGGAGTCGCCACCTTCGCTTCTCACAATTCAACAACTAATTGCTTAATCAACTTAAAACTTGCGCTAATATTTAACTAAAAACAAAAAACCCCACCTTCAATTTATGTAAGGTGGGGTGCACTAAAGGGTTATTTTGTTATTTCAATCTTACTTTAATTAATATTTTAGCGGTGAATCATGCGATCCACATCAGATATCATTTTCTGTGATTGTTGATATTCTTGTTCGCGACGACGTTCCACAGCCAGTTGGTTTTCTAATTTACGGCTGTACTCTTCATAACCTATTCCGTGTGACTGTTGCATCGCTTTCTCCATATCACTTGTGTAATTCAAATCACTCTGTAAAATGACTAAATCATCCTTTCAATTTGTTTACGTTATTAATCATAACACGCTCACTTAGAAAGCAAAAACAGCATTTATCCTCAATATAATACGTAAATAAGAGTGTGAACATATCTGTTATGTTCACACTCTTATCTTTTAATAAATCGTATTAATAGCTTATAAATAAAGCCAAATGCTCAAAATTTGCTTTTTTATTCACTTACAGGTACAACCGCACCATTGTATTCTTCTTCCATAAAGGATTGAATTTCATCAGAACGTAGCACTTCTACAAGTGTCTGTAACGCTTCAGAATTTTTATCTTCAGAACGGGCCGCAATGACGTTAACATACGGCGCGTCTGAGTCTTCAATGATTAACGAATCTTCAGTTGGATTCAGGCCACCTTCAATAGCATAATTCGTGTTAATTGCTACTAAAGCATCTTCTTCTCGCTTATAGTTTTCAACTAAGAAGCCTGCCTCAATGCTTGCATCAAAATTTAAATTCTTAGGATTTTCAACGACATCGTCGATTTCTGCTTTATCAGGGTCAACTTCTGGATCAATTTTAATTAAGTCATGTTCTTGTAATAATGAAAGAATTCGTCCATGGTCAGCAACTGAACGACTCATGATGACGTCAGTTCCTTCTTCTACATTGCTAATATCATCAATATTTTTAGAATAAATTCCCATCGGCTCAATATGAATGCCGCCAAGATTTACGAAATCATAACCTGCTTGTTCTTTTTGATCCTCTAAATAAGGAATGTGCTGAAAGTAGTTCGCGTCTAACGTGCCATCTGCTAACGCTTCGTTCGGCAATATATAATCTTGGAACGTTTCAATTGTTAATTCAATGCCTTTTTCTTCAAGAAGTGGTTTTGCTTCTTCTAACACTTCTGTGTGTGGCACTGGTGTAGCACCAACTGTTAATTCAACTGGTCCATCACTGTCACCACTTCCGCCACCTTCAGCTTCACCTGTACCACAAGCTGCTAAAACGGCGACTAATAATAATGACGTTACGAATAAAATACCTTTTTTCATGATAAAACTCCCCTTTAATTTTTATTTTATATCTTAACGAGTAGAACACTCATTAATTAACGATGATCAATTCGTTTCGAGATCCAATCACCAAGAAATTGGAAAATGAAGACAATGATAACTATAAAGATAGTAGACGCTAGCACGACGTCCGTATTACGTCGTTGGAATCCTTCCATGTAAGCAAGATCCCCTAAGCCTCCAGCGCCAATCACACCAGCCATGGCAGTATAACTGATTAACGCAATTGCTGTAACGGTGATGCCAGAAATAAGCGCTGGCATAGATTCTGGAAGCAACACTTTGAAAATAATCGTTCGTGTTTTAGCTCCCATTGCTTTGGCCGCTTCAATCACACCTTTATCAACTTCTTTTAATCCAATCTCAACAAGCCGTGCATAGAACGGTGCTGAACCAACAATTAGTGCTGGTAATGCGGCATTCGGCCCACGAATCGTACCAATTAAAAAGTCGGTAAACGGAAATAACAGTAATATTAAAATGATAAACGGAATTGCACGGGATACGTTCACGATGGTTGCGACAATTGAATTCAATGGTTTGTTTTCCCATAGATTCCCTTTATTCGTTAAATAAAGTAATAACCCTAGTAGGATTCCAAGAATAAAGGTGCCTAATACTGAAATAAATGTCATATATAAGGTCTCATAAGTAGCAACCCACATCTTATCCATTTCGACGTTTGGAAATATATTAGTCAACATAATCGATCACCTCAACTCCCACGCCAGTTGTCTCAACGTAATTCATCACGTCTTCAATCGTTTCTGGCTCGCCTTGAAATTCAACATAAAGCGTGCCATAAGCACCTTCTTGAGTCGGTGAGATCGACCCTTGTAAGATGTTAACGTTAATATCAAATTGCTTCGACACATCGCTGATTAATGCCCGTTTCGCATTATGCCCAACAAAATGCAACTTCACTACTTTGGAACGATCATCTGATGTAATAAAGTCCTTTAACTCTTCTACTGATCCTTCTTGAGGATTTAATTGTTGAACAAACCGCTTCGTTGTTTTCGATTGCGGGTTCATAAAGACATCTAAAACATCACCTTGTTCAACTACATGTCCTTGCTCCATCACGGCTACACGATGAGAAATCTTTTGAATAACATGCATTTCATGCGTAATAAGAATAATTGTTAAATCGAGCTTTTCATTAATCGAAACGAGTAATTCTAAAATGTCATCCGTTGTCTCAGGATCGAGTGCTGATGTGGCTTCATCACATAATAATACTTTCGGGTCGTTCGCAAGTGACCTAGCAATCCCGACACGTTGTTTTTGACCACCACTTAATTGAGAAGGATAAGAATTTTCACGTCCTTTAAGCCCCACTAATTCGATGAGTTCAAGCACTTTTTCTTCACGATCAGCCTTTGGAACACCTGCTATTTCTAATGGAAATGCAATATTCTCATAAACTGTTCGTGACCATAGTAAGTTGAAATGTTGAAAAATCATTCCGATTTTCTGTCGTTCAAGACGTAATTGCGCCTTACTGAGATCCGTCATATCTTGTCCATTTAAAATAATTTCACCATCAGTCGGATCTTCGAGGCGATTGATTAATCGCACAAATGTACTTTTTCCTGCTCCGCTATAACCAATCACCCCGTAGATATCACCTTTTTCAATATCAATGGATACATCATCAACGGCTTGTACGGTTTGATCTTTTGTTTTAAAGGTTTTAGACAAATTATTGATCTTAATCACAGTTATGACCTCCTTGCTGTCAAAATAAAAAACCTTTCTACTCCAATAAGAGAACAGAAAGGTTTGACGAATTAACCAATTGTTCTCTTATCTTTCAAAGCAAAATATAGCTTTGAAGGAATTAGCACCTATCATGCCTCATGCATGACGGTTGCTGGGTTTCGCAGGGCCTGTCCCTCCACCTCTCTTGATAAGAGATTTTAATGCATTATTCTTTTTATACGTTAATCTGTTAATGTGTTAATCACAAAAAAACTTTCTTGTAAGAACAAGAAAGAGGATTACTCAATCTTATCTTACAATGCTTTCACATTGCAGGAATTAGCACCAATCATGTACGCTACATGACGGTTGCCGGGCTTCACAGGGCCTATCCCTCCGCCTCTCTGGATAAGAAGTTTGTTATTCAACTTGCGATAAATTGTATGTTAGCATAGGAATAGATAATCGTCAAACACAACTTCAAAGAAAATTTCAATAAAAGGATGATAAAGATGAAAGCACCAACATTTGAATTGCCTTATTTAGATAACCCTGATCAAACGTTTAACCTTAGTGATCTATTAGGTGAAAAAGTAATTGTTTTGACCTTTTGGGCATCATGGTGTCCAGACTGTGCACGTGACTTGCCGAAAAAAGAACAGTTTTATAAGACGATGCGGCATAATAATATTGAAATGATGACGATCAATGTATCTGGCCGCGAACGCGATATGTCTGAAGCGCATAAATTCCAAGAACAATTTTTAACTCAGCCAGTCCTACAGGATCGTGGTCGAGAAATTTACGATCTATATCAAGCTGATGGTGTTCCGACGACCATTGTAATTGATTTAGATGGAAATATTGTCGGTCACTTCGGCGATAAAGACGACTTTGTTGAAGTCATTAAAATCATTGGCGATTACTTCCCAGCTCAATAAATCACTAAAAGCCCCGAACTTATCAGGTGAGTTCGGGGCTTTTAACGTTTAAGCTTTTATAGTTTTATCTTAATTTGATGTTGAGTTATAATCTCTTAGTTGTTGAATTGTGAGTAGCGTTGGTGTCGACATTAGTCTTCTGGGTCGTCGATGTTATAGTGCGTGTCTCGAGATCCCGCTGTGATACAGTGATACAGCGAAAAAGGCGCATGATACAGCGCAATTGGCGCTCTATACAGCGAAATCTCTCCATTATACAGCGAAAACATGCTTACATACAGCGAAATCATCGCTTGATACAGCGAAACTAAACTATACACTGATAGCGGATCACAATTTCAACAACGGACTTTATCAAAGTTTATTGAATAACAATCACAGTTTTACGTTTGTTGCGTCTCTTCTTTAACTAAATAAGGTCCCATCTCTTTCAATAAATACGGTACAGAATTAAACGTATAAAGTCGCTCAACCGCTTGACCTTGTTTCACCACAAGCAAACAAGGCACACTCGTTATGTTAAACTCTTGCATAAATTCAGGTGCAAGCGTCGCATTTAATTCATAAAACTTCTCATCTTCTAATGTATCTTCAATATAATGCAACATCCGTTTAGCCACTTTACACGTGCCACAAAATGGACTATTCACAAATAACAAATGATACTGCTTTTTATTAACGATAAACTGGGCCTGTTTGCCATTTACTTCTTGCATAATTTATGACCCCTTTAAGTATTTTACCTTAACTTTAAAATTAGCTGCTTGTAAAATAGAGGCTACCACATGTTCCGGTGTATCTTCAACTTGGCGGTATTGAGTTTCAGTAAATAAATTCTCTGCATGAGATAACTCTTGATTCAACTGCTTCCGCAATTTCCGGCCAGGTTCATCTTCATCAGTAAAAATATAAACTTCTCGATCTAATAAATCATAGTTTTCAATCAGTTCATCTAAAGCATAGACACCAATCGTACCGAACGTACAAAGAATATCTTCTTCTTGCTCTAAGACACGGTTGAGTTTATAACGATCTTGTTTACCCTCTACAATAATTAAACGAGATAATGGTTCCATCTTATTCACCTAAATTTGATCTGAGTTAGAAAAGACTGATCTCGTGATGAAGATCAGTCTTTAAAATGATTTATTTAATTATTCATCATCTACCATTTGTTGATAAGCATCAGCATCCATTAGCTTGTCCAAGTCTGTTTTATCTGATACTTCAACAACAACCATCCAAGCTTGGTCATGTGGTGATTCGTTGACTAGTTCTGGACTATCTTCTAGCTCTTCGTTTACTTCAACCACTTTACCAGAAACAGGTGCGTATAATTCTGAAACTGTTTTAACTGATTCAACACTACCAAATGGTTGATCTAAAGTTAGTTCATCGCCTTCTTCTGGTAATTCAACAAACACAATATCGCCAAGCTCATCTTGGGCGAATTCTGTAATACCAATGCGTACACGGCCACCTTCATCTTTCACCCATTCGTGTTCTTCTGAATATAAATATTCTTTCGGTAAACTCATGCGATCCCCTCCAAAATTTCAAAATCATAATTTTATCATACAATAAAGTTAACTATTATGCATTAACAAGTTATGAATTCCACGTTTCATCAAATGTATCTTCATTAAATCCGACAGTTACATGCTCACCATCCGTCACAATTGGTCGTTTTATCAACATGCCATCTGACGCTAATAACTCGATTTGTTCGTCTTCAGACATGGATGGTAAACGTTCTTTCAAATTGAGCTCACGATATTTCTTACCTGACGTGTTGAAAAATTTCTTTGTTGGTAAGTCACTACGTTCAATAACCTGTTTTAATTCTGTTTGATTTGGTGGATTGTCCACAATATGTACTGAATCGTACTCCAGGTTATGTTCATCTAACCATTTAAGTGCTTTTCGGCATGTCCCACATTTGGGATACTGATAGACCGTTAAACTCATGTGATTTCCCTCCTTTATCATTCTCATACATTTTAACATGAACAGTTATTAAAATTGATTATTTTGCATAAGTAATCCGCATGGTCAGCACCATGCGGATCAACTTGAACAAACTAATTATACAACGTATTTCTCTTCTTCAACTAATTGTGAGGCAATTTCACGTTTCTTCGCAATCACATTTACGTGTTCACGACGCGTTAATTTGCGTAACGCTGACAGCATCATACGGAGGTTATCGCCTTCTTCTACAGCAATTAATGTTTCTTTTGCGTGTGCTTCAATGTCATTTAATGTTTCTTCGACAAATACTTGCGTGTATAGAAGTTTTTGACGAGCTTGGGCTTCACCATCTTTTTCAATTGCTTTTTCAGTACGTAGCACAGCAGACTCCATATTATAAATATCCGCTGCAATATCAGCAATATTAGACAGTAGCTCTTGCTCATTTTCTAGTTTATCTTGATATTTCTGAGCTGCAATTCCAGCAGCTAATAAACCAATCTTCTTCGCATTACCGACAAGATATTTCTCTTGAGCCAATGCTTCATCACCTGGCGTCTCAGGCATCATTGACATTAATTCATTTTGTAAATTCGTTGCTTTTTCTAGTAATGGAAGTTCGCCTTTCATCGCTTTCTTCATGAACGTTCCTGGCACGATCATGCGGTTTATTTCATTTGTACCTTCGAAAATACGATTGATACGTGAATCACGATAAATGCGTTCAACTTCATATTCTTGCATGAAGCCGTAACCACCGTGAATCTGTACCGCTTCATCGGCTGCGAAATCAAGTAGTTCAGTTGCCGTATATTTATTCATAGAACATTCGATCGCGTATTCTGCAATCCCTTTGGCAACTTCTGACCCGTCATTTAACTCTTCTTTTGATAACTGACCGAGCCGAGATTCGAATAAACCAACTGTACGGTAAACCGCACTTTCATTGGCATAAGTTTTCGTTGCGACACTCGCTAATTTTTCTTGAATTAGTGGGAAGCTTGAAATTGGCGTTTGGAATTGTTTACGTTCGTTCGCATAACTTGCTGCTAGTTCGAGTGCACGTTTCGCACTACCAACACCACCAATTGCTAGCTTATAACGACCAACGTTTAAAATATTGAACGCAATCACATGACCGCGACCAATTTCGCCTAGAACATTTTCGACTGGTACTTCAGCATCTTCTAATACTAATGTACGAGTTGAAGATGATTTGATCCCCATCTTCTTCTCTTCTGGGCCAGTTGAAACACCTGGGAAGTCACGTTCGATAATAAAGGCTGTGAAGTGTTCACCATCAATCTTTGCATAGACAACGAAAACGTCAGCAAAAGCTGAGTTCGTGATCCACTGCTTTTCACCATTCAATACATAGTGTGTACCCGCTTCATTTAATTTAGCTGTTGTTTTCGCGCCTAACGCATCAGAACCAGAACCAGGCTCAGTTAACGCATAAGCCGCAATTTTTTCACCTGTCGCTAATGATGGCAAATACTTTTGCTTTTGCTCATGATTACCGAAGAAAACGATTGGCAGTGAACCAATTCCAACGTGGGCACCATGAGTAATGGAGAAACCACCAGCTAGTGACATTTTTTCTGTCACGAGTGATGACGTGATTTTATCAAGTTCTAACCCGCCATATTCTTCTGGGACATCAATGCCTAGTAAACCAAGTTCCCCTGCTTTTTCAAGTAGGTTAACAGACTTATCAAATTCATGATTTTCTAAGTCATCTAGTACTGGCCATACATCATTTTTAATATAATCTTCTGTCGTCTTCGCAATCATTTTGTGCTCATCAGTGAAATCTTCTGGTGTTAAGACGTCTTTCGGCTCAACATCTTCGACTAAAAATGATCCACCTTTAAATACCTTTTCTTCTATCATAATAAATCCTCCCCGATTTTAGAATTATAGTAATTCAAATACACCAGCAGCACCCATGCCGCCACCAATACACATGGTACAGACGCCATATTTCACGTCACGGCGTTTCATTTCGTGAATAAGTGATAAGGTTAGTTTGGTACCCGTGCAACCAAGTGGGTGTCCAAGCGCAATTGCCCCACCATTCACGTTCACGATGTCTTCATCTAAACCTAATTCACGGCAGACTTGAAGTGCTTGTGACGCAAAAGCTTCGTTTAATTCATACAAGCCAATATCATCCATCGTTAAACCAGCTAGTTCTACCGCTTTAGGAATTGCCTTAACAGGACCGACACCCATGACTTCTGGTTCAACACCTTCGACTGTAAACGAATGGAATTTCGCCATTGGTTCTAAGCCTTCTTGTTCAGCTTTTTCCCGGTCCATGACAAGCACAGAAGCTGCACCATCACTCATTTGTGAGGCGTTACCTGCAGTCACAGATCCTTTAACATTAAAGGCTGGTTTTAAATTAGCTAAACTCTCGACACTCGTGTCTGGACGGACACCTTCGTCTTGTGAAACAGTAAAAGTACGTTCTTGGACTGTGTTATCCTCTCCAACTGAACGATCCACAACTTCAACAGGGACTATTTCGTCATCGAACTTACCTTCTTTAAGGGCTTGAGCAGCGCGTTCATGACTACGTGCAGCAAAAGCGTCCTGATCTTCTCTTGTAACACCATAACGATTGGCCACCTCTTCAGCTGTATGCCCCATATTCATATAATATTCTGGTGCTTCGTCAACTAAAGTCGGGTTCGGGCGAATAACATTTCCACCCATTGGGATCATCGACATCGATTCAGCTCCACCAGCAACAATCGTATCGGCATAGCCAAGCATAATGCGTTCAGCTGCGTATGCAATACTTTGTAGCCCTGACGAACAATAACGATTAATCGTAATACCAGGAACATCATGATCTAAACCTGCTAATCCAGCAATTTGCCTTGCCATATTCATACCTTGTTCTGCTTCGGGCATGGCACATCCGATAATGACATCGTCAATTTTTCCATCGTAATTATTAGCTCGTTTTAAAGTTTCTTTAACTGTTGTTGCGGCTAAATCATCTGGGCGTGTATGCGCAAATGAGCCTTTATTTGCTTTTCCGACAGGTGTTCTTGCACCTGACACAATAACTGCTTCTCTCACAATAGAACCTCCTCTTCGGTTGGATTTCCCCACTTAGTTACGTAATGGTTTGCCATTTTGAAGCATATGCATCATACGCTCTTGTGTCTTTTGTTCACTGACTAAACTCAAGAATGCTTCACGTTCTAAATCAAGTAAATATTGCTCGCTTACTTTCGTTCCATATTTGATCTTGCCACCTGCTAAAACGTGAGCTAGATGACTAGCAATTTTAATATCGTGATCTGATGCATAGCCACTTAACTGTAATTGCTTGGCGCCAAGCATCATCGTCGCATAGCCTGGCTCACCCACAACTGGGATTTTCTCTTCTTTTGGCGGTTGATACCCAGCTTTATCAAGGGCTAGTACTTTATTCTTCGCATCATAGATTTGATGGTCGCCATTAAAGCTAATTGAATCAAAATCATCTAAAAAGCCATATTCAACTGCTTCAGCAGCTGATGTTGACGTTTTACCAGTTGCAATTTTTACAAAAACATCGTTCGCCACTTTTTGTAAATCTAAGTCAACACCTTCCGGAAAGCCACGTAACTGGTTTAAATAGAACTCTTTGTTACCACCGCCACCAGGAATTAAACCAACACCAGCTTCAACTAAGCCCATGTAAGTTTCTGGTGATGCTTGTTGACCTGCTGCTGGAAGGACGAGTTCAGTTCCTCCACCTAATGTCATACCAAATGGCGCAACAACAACAGGTTTTTCATTGTATTTAATACGCTGCATCGCTTGTTGGAATTGCTTGATCACCATTTCGATTTCAAAGAAGTTAAACTCTTGTGCTTCCATCAAGATCATGGCTAGGTTTGCGCCGACGCAGAAATTCTTACCTTGGTTACCAATCACGAGTCCACGGTAATTCTTATTCACTTCATCGAGTGAGTCATTAATCATTTGAATAACGTCCATGCCAATTGAGTTATTCTGTGATGTGAATTCAAGTAAAGCGACATCATCACCTAAATCAATTAAACTAGCACCACTATTTTGTTTAATGACTCCTTTCGCTTGTTTATGAAGTTTCAAATCAATTTCTTTTTCGTTAACCGCTTTTTCGACGTATTCACCATTATGATAGAAATATAGCTTTCCGTTCTCTGTTTTATAGAATGACTCGAAACCTTGGTCGAGCATTGATTTAACCCAAGCTGGTACTGTAGATCCTTCTTCTTCCATGCGTTCGGTCGCTTTTTTAACACCAATCGCATCCCACATTTCAAACGGGCCGATTTCCCAACCGAAGCCCCACTTCATCGCATCATCGATCTGTGTAATATCGTCAGCAATATCACCTAGAAGTTCAGCAGAATAGATTAAGGTCGGCTTTGTAATATTCCATACGAGGTCACCAGCTCGGTCACCTTTGGCAGATACAAGCGCTTTCAACTTACGTTTTGGACCTTTTTCTTGTTTCGCTGCTCCGGATGCATCTGTCTTCAGTTTTTGTTGCTCTTGTTCATACTCTAATGTTTCAGGGTTTAATTCATAAATCGTACTACCATTTTTGTCTTTATGTTTATAGAAGAAGCCTTTACCTGTCTTCGCTCCAAGCATGCCCTTCTCATTCATTTGTTTCATGAATTCTGGCACTTCAAAGACTTTCTTTTCGTCACCTTCTACTTGATCGTACACGTTATTGGCAACATGAACGAACGTATCAAGTCCAACAACATCTAAAGTTCTAAATGTTGCACTTTTCGGTCGGCCAATCATTGGACCTGTGACTGAATCGACTTCCCCGATACTGTAGCCACCTCTAAGCATTTCTTGTACGGTCACAAGCAGACCATAAGTACCAATGCGGTTGGCAATAAAGTTCGGTGTATCTTTCGCTTCAACGACACCTTTTCCAAGAACATCTTCACCAAAGCGCTTCATGAAAGCGAGAACGTCTGGATCAGTTTCTTTGTTTGGAATCACTTCAAGTAACTTTAAGTAACGCGGTGGATTAAAGAAGTGCGTCCCTAAAAAGTGTTTTTTGAAGTCTTCAGAACGATCTTCAGCCATCGCATTAATCGAAATCCCTGACGTGTTCGAACTCACAATCGAACCTTCACGGCGATGTTCATCTACTTGAGCATAGACCTTTTGCTTAACCTCTAAATTCTCAACCACAACTTCAATGATCCAATCAACGTCTTTCAACTCTTGCATATGATCCTCAAAGTTACCGACTGAGATTAAATCAAGACTTTTTTGCGTAGTAATAGGTGATGGGTTTTGCTTACGTAGTTTCTTTTTGTTTTCGGCAGCAATCTTATTGCGTGCTTTCGGATTTTGTTTTTCCTCTTCTGATAAATCGTTTGGCACGATATCTAGCATTAACGTCGGAATACCTAAATTAGCTAAATGCGCCGCAATGCCAGCTCCCATAACGCCTGAACCTAAGACTGCAGCACGTTTTATGCTTCCGTTCATGAATGCTCCCCCTATCCGTTTTATGTTTTTGAATGAATACTCATTCATTTTAACCTAAAATTTTTTGGATAGTGCCTATCCAAAATTTAACCTATTTATACTATAAATTATTTTCAGACATTTCGCAAACATTATTTTGTAAAAATAACCAAAGTAAACCCGGCATTTCAAGTTGATGAACATGCCGGGCTTAGGATGATTATTTTTTAAATAATCCTTTAAGAACAAACACTACATTCGCCGGTCTTTCAGCTAAACGACGCATGTTATAACCGAACCAATCACGACCATACGGAACATAGACTCGAACATTATAACCTTCCTTAACTAGTTCCTCTCGTAATTCTGCACGCATGCCATATAACATTTGAAATTCGAATTGATCACGTGGAATATTATGCTCATCCGTATACTGTTTCGTAAACTCGATAATCGCATCATCATGTGAGCCAATCGCTGTGAAATGACCATGATCCAAGTGCATAGCGATTACTTTCTTCAAGTTTTCATCAACATCCGTTTTATTCGGATAAGCGACTTCTTCAGATTCTTTATAAGCACCTTTAACAAAGCGGATGTTCGGATTATAAGGATCTAAACGCTCAACGTCACTTACCGTACGATATAAATAGGACTGTAAGACTGTTCCGACTAAATCATATTCACGTTTAAGTGTTTCAAAAATCGTTAACGTCTGCTCACAACGCGAATAATCTTCCATATCAATGGTGACGAGTACTTGATGTTTCTCGCCAGCATCTAGAATGCGACGCATATTATGTAGGACGAGTTTTTCTGAAATATCAAGTCCCATCGACGTCATTTTAACTGAGACTTGTGAATCTAAATTCAATTTATCAATGACTTTAATCGTTTTAATCGTTTCACGAGTACGTTCATCTGCTTCACTTTCATCTGTTACATATTCACCCAGGTGATCAAGCGTAACAGCCATGCCTTTATTATTTAAGGTACGAATATTTTCAGCTGCATGAGCTAGATCTGGACCAGCAACGAAGCGACTCGCACCAAATTTAAAACCGTATTTCATAGCTAATGATTTTAATAGTTGATTATTTGATAGAAACAAGAAAAATTGACGCATTACTTTTTCCATGACGTTTTCCCCCAGTGTGTCCAACATGATTGTGAAACCGTTTACTATTTTATCATTTTTCAGTCAAAATTTTAATTATTTCTTTTGAAATTTCAAAATTTCCTCTATTTATTAGATTAGTTCTTCAAGTTATTTAATTAGGATTTCAATTTCATCTTCGTGTTCTTTTAATAACGCATCAATTGTTTGTTGTATATCGTGATTCATTTCTTCAGCTTCTTCTTCTGTTTCAGGCTGCTTTTCACCAAAACGTTCTTTAAAAAATTCATTTTGATAGGCACTTCTTTTAGCACTTCTCTCAATATATTCCTTATGATACTCTTTTGGCTTCATATCAAACCTCTCAGCCTGAGCCTTTGCAAATTCTCTAATCTCATTTGCTTCATCAGTATCAACATTTTCAGGAGGATACTGACCAAAGAATTCAATTGAGCCTTCGACTTCATCTGATACATCGATTCCCATTTCCTTAGCTTCTTGAATAACAACAGTTTCCCTAACCATTGATTCAACAACTTCAGGTAAATCTTCATCTTCCAACTCAAAGAAAAAGCGAATGTCTCCAACTGTTATTTCTTCTCCCCTTACAATAGCGGCTACTTCGTCATTGTCATATGTGGCTGAGTCTGAACATCCCACTATAAAACTTAAGCTTATCAAAATAATACTGCTAACTAACTTGTTCATTGGTTCACCCCTGATTCTGTATAAGTACCAACTTTGTGATACATGGCTTCTTCAATAATCCTGCCCAGATAGTTAAATAAGGTTATAACTTAGTGCAGTAAATTCAGGTAAACTAATTGTATCATAGGTTCCTTTATTTGGAATTGAATTACTTAAATTGATCAAGTCGTCCATTGTAAATTCGTTTCATAGATGTTTAATGTTTTCTAAGTTTTGGGTGCACGCTAAATAATGATCCAAATACTTCGTCGCCACGCTATTCAAACGTTGCTTCCAACCTTTTAGCCGTCATTGGTATTTATTAACGGCATGAAAAAACCTCGGCAGTCGCCGAGGTTTTAGTTAATTTATTTAGTTAAGAACATCATAACCTTGTTCTTCAATGGCTTCTTCCATTTCTTCTTTACCTACTGTATCTTCATCGTATGTGACATCAACATTACCAGTATCTAAATTGACCTCAACAGAAACAATTCCGTCTAGCTCTTTCAATGCTCCTTGGACAGCTTGTTTACAATGGCCACAAGACATGCCTTGGACTTTCAATGTCATTTCCATTCGTTCATTCATTCCTTCCTTAATAGCTTTGCTCCTATTATTACGCATACGTATAGAATTTTCAAATAAAAAATATTAAAAATTTAGACGGCTTCATCAATAGCTTTAATCATCGTTTCCTCGATGTCAGATGCAAAATCCTGAACATCTTTTGAATCAATGTGACTCATTAATGCCGTTGGTCTTGGCATACCTATTCTGGTCTCGTTATGACTTTCATAAACAACAACCTTACATGGTAAGAAATAACTAACTTTTTCTTCCATACTTAGTACATCTCTAGCGGCTTTAGGATTACATACTTCTAAAATTCTAAATGTTTGATCAAAATCATCAAACCCTTTATTATGCAACGTTTCCTTCACATCAAAATCCCATAACACACCAAATTGAACATTTTTGAGCGAAGCTGTAAGATCATCGATTGCTTGTTCAATCGTTTTATTTGTCGTCACTGTATAATCAAACATCATAAACCCCTCCATGTATAAGTATTCCATTCATAACATACCCAAAAATGATAATGAACAAACACAACAGTAAATCGTAATCATTCTTATTTACAAATCGTAATCATTACGATAAAATCTTATTTGGCTTATTAAAACGAAGGAGATAAAACAAATGAGACGTTCATTAATTGCATTTATTTTAATTATAACAATTTTGCTTGTAGCTTGTGGGGAAGAAACGGAACAAGCTAATGAAAAAAACTCCAACCAAAACAATATTGACGATTCAGAAATGACTGGAACCGTCGTCACGTCTATTTATCCGTTAGAGTATATAGTCTCTGAAATTGCTGGTGATACGATTACCGTCGAAACCGTCATCCCACCAGGTGCTGATGCCCATACGTATGAACCATCAACCAAGGACATGATTGACATGTCTAATCACGATGCATTTTTCTACGTAGGGAACGGCTTAGAAGTTTTTGCGGATACACTAGCTAGTACCGTTAAAGGCGAGGGTGTTGAAACCTACTCATTAGCCAATCAAGCTGATAATCTATTTGCCGATAACGCTTCAGATGATCAGGCTGAACAGAACCATGAAGATAACCACGGTGATGATGACAACCATCATCATGAAGATGGACACGATCATGAAAACGGTGAACTTGATTTGCATTTTTGGTTAGATCCAGCTCGAATGACACAAGCTGGTGATCTAATTCTTGCACAACTTAAAGATATGTACCCAGACCATGCTGAAACATTTGAGACGAACTTTGAATCATTTTCAAAAAAAATGAAAGAACTGGATCAATCGTTTCAATCAACTCTTAGTAATCAATCTGTCGATATTCTTGTAGCTCACGAAGCCTTTGGTTACTGGGAGCGAGAATATGGCATTGAACAGCATGGCATTCGCGGACTCTCATCATCTCAAGATCCTTCGCAAAAAGAATTACAAGAGCTTTTTGGAACACTTGAAGAACGCAATCTCAACCACGTTATTTTAGAGAAAAATCGTAATGACAGTTTAGCACGAACAATAGCTGATGAATTTGATTTAACAGTTTATGAATTACACAGTCTAGAAACAATTACAGAAGACAATATCGAACAGGGCGCTGATTACGTCGATATTATGGAGAACAACTTAGAAGTCTTAAAGGATACGATTAATCAGGATTAACTGAGCACGTGAGGAGGATTCAATATGTCACATTTAATTGAAGTAAATAACGTCACTCATCGCTATGACCATCATAAAGTGTTGGATGATGTTAGTTTCACGATTACCGAAGGCGACTTTGTGGGGTTAGTAGGCCCTAACGGTTCAGGTAAAACGACAATCATTAAATTGATGCTCGGCTTAGAAAAAGTACAAAAAGGGTCGATTACAGCTTTCGATAAACCAATCGAAAAGTTTCATAATAAAGGTCATATTAGCTTCGTCTCACAGAAAGCAAACTCATTCAGTCGTGACTTTCCAGCTACAGCAAAAGAAGTTGTGAGCATGGGGTTAACGACTAAAGCTAGTATTTGGCGACCGACAACAAAGAAATATGAGTATTTAATTTTCGAAGCACTCGACCGTGTCAATATGTTGGAATACGCTAATCACAATATTGGTGATTTATCAGGCGGTCAACAGCAACGAATTTTTATCGCGAGAGCTATTGTGAATAATCCAAAACTATTAATCTTAGACGAGCCGACAGTTGGTGTTGACACTGAAAATGTTGAGCAATTTTATCAGCTCTTATCACAATTAAACGAGCAACTAGGCATCACATTAATCCTTGTGTCTCACGATATTGGCACAATCACCACTCATGTCAATGACTTACTATGTTTAAATAAATCTGTTCATTATCATGGTAACCCAAATGATTTCGAAGGTATGTCTGATGAACAACGCTCGAAAATCTATGGCCATGCGATGAACACGATCACACATCACCATTAACGTTAGGAGGGGCATTCTTGCTTGACGCTTTACTCAACTTTGAAATTTTACGCAACACCTTTTATACAGGCTTAATCGTGGGACTACTTGCCCCTTTATTAGGGACTTTCATTGTCGTGCGTCGATTATCACTTATATCAGACGGTTTATCTCACGTTACACTTGCTGGTATTTCATTTGGTTTACTGATGCAAAAGAAATACACCTTACTCATGTTTACGCCATTCCATACAGGGATCTTCTTTTCAGTACTTGGCGCAATCGTGATTGAAAATCTTCGTCATGTTTATAAGTCCTTTCAAGAGATTGCTATTCCCATCACATTATCTGTTGGGGTTGGACTGAGCGTTGTATTTATTGCTATGGCTGATGGAATTAACACCGATATTTACGCTTATCTATTCGGTTCAGTGGCAGCTGTCAGTCAATCTGATTTGTATGTTGTTTTATTTACAGCAATTTTTGTCTTGATTGTCATTACATTATTATACAAAGAGTTATTTGCTCTATCATTTGACGAAGAATTCGCGACTGTTTCGGGTATTCATGCCAAAATCATTCATTACTTGTTTATCATCATGACCGCACTCGTGATTGCAGCTTCAATTCGAATCGTTGGTGTATTACTGGTTTCAGCACTTATGACTCTACCTGTTGCAACAGCTATGCGACTAGCAAAAAGCTTTAAACAAACACTTATTTTTAGTATTATTTATGGTGAAGTTGCCGTTATTATCGGATTAATTACGGGTTATTATTTTGAAATTCCTCCGGGTGGTACGATCGTGATCACAGCAGCGATTCTACTCGGCTTAACATTACTCATTAAAAAATGGTATTTAGCTTACATCTATAGAGGGTGAGAGGCATGCGACTAAATGAAGCGTTAGAAACATTAAAAAATGAAGGTTATAAATACACGAAAAAACGAGAAGATATTCTATCGTTCTTCACTGAAGAAGATGGTTATCGTACCGCAAGTGATCTATTAAATTATATGGCCGATAAATACGATGGTCTTAGCTATGATACAGTCTATCGTAACCTTCACTTATTTCGTGATTTAGACATACTAGAATCGACAGACTTAAACGGAGAAAAACATTTTCGTTTATCATGCGGCCATGATGAGCACCACCATCATTTCATCTGTCATTCATGTGGTAAAACTAAAACAATAAAAGCTTGTCCGATGAATTATATTCAGCAAGATTTTCCGGGTTACACGATCGAAAATCATAAGTTCGAAATATACGGAAAATGCCCAGCATGCCAATAAAAAAGATCGAATTGAGTCTAACAACCTCAATTCGATCTTTTTATTTTTATTCTACACGTCGATTAATATGGCCTTTAATCGCTATATTCATTAAAATACCGAGTAATCCAAACGTAATGAGTAATGACGAACCGCCATAACTTATAAGAGGCAATGTAATACCTGTGATCGGCATCAACCCAGATACAGCTGCAAGATTAATCATCGCCTGTGTAATAATCTGGAATGTAATACCAAACGCTAATAACCTACCAAATTGGTCCGGAGCCCGTTTAGCTACCAATATACCACGGAACATCAAGAATATGTACAAGCCAATGACAAGTAACACACCGACCATCCCTAATTCTTCAGCAATAACAGACATAATAAAGTCTGTATGAGCTTCTGGCAAGAAACCAGCCTTTTGCACACTGTTTGCAAGCCCTTCTCCTGTCAGTCCCCCGTTCGCTATTGCAATTAAGGAATGAATTAACTGATAACCCTCACCAGACGGATCTGCAAATGGATCCAAGAAAGACGTAAATCGATCTGTTCTATATTCAGATGAAAAAATCAACCCAATCATACTGCCAAGCGCAATAATTCCTAGACCGAATAAATGAATAAGTCGTATCCCTGCAAATAATAATATCATTCCGCATGCCATTATAATCGATGCCGCTGTACCTAAGTCAGGTTGCATTAAGATAAATACAAACACTAGACCTAACACTATAAGGGGTGGCAAAACACCTTGTCCAAAGTGATTAAGTTTATTTTGTTTATTGGTATAAACTTTGGCAAAGTAAATGATCATCGTTACTTTTGCTAGTTCCGATGGTTGAAATAAAATCGGACCAAAGTTCAACCAACGTGTCGCAAAATTTCGTTCAACTCCTATTCCTGGAATTAATACGAGTAACAATAATATGAGCGTCACGATGATCATTGGTTTAACTAAGCGACCAAGATTGCGATAAGAAAATAAGCTAGCTATAACAAAGACACCTATGCCGATGATCAACCACATTAATTGGCGATCAAAATAATGTGATGAATCGTTAATATCAGGATTCATCCCTGCATAAATAAAACTAGCACTATAGACCATCACAATTCCGATTACAGCTAAGCTGATAACAGTCGCAAATAGCGGGTAATCAAAATGTTTTAAATGTTGTCTCAACTGCTTCAATACGAACACGCTCCTATATCTACCATCATAACGGATAACTTACTTCTATGGATAGTAGATTTTAGGACTATTTTGAGATAAATTTAAAACCCGCTGATTTTCAGCGGGTTTTATAACCTGGGTTCTACTAAAGATTAGAATTGAGTTTCAAATGATTTAACACAAAGTTGTTGAATTGTGAGAAGCGATGGTGGCGACTCCTGGTCGACTAAAAGCGGTCACGTCCTGTGACCAACGTCGACATTAGGCCGTCCAGGCCGTCACGGGAATAGCATGAGTCTCGAGACCCCCAGAGGGCCACAGGATGTGGGTCACTTCAGCGTTCGGACAGGACGTCCGGTACTTAGCCGAAGTTCATTTAGTTGCCGAGGAGGCTCGAGCCATGCCCGCGGAAAGCGTCCACCGATAGCGGATCACAATATCAACAACGAACTTCATCAAAGGCTAAGTCTAAGATAAAGTTGGTGTTTCGATTTTCTTCACGTCATCTAGATATTCTTCATAACTCATTTCACGGTCAATGACACCTTCATCTGTAATTTCAATAATGCGGTTGGCGATTGTTTGAATAAACTGGTGGTCATGTGATGTGAACATAATTGAGCCTTTAAAATTAATTAGGCCTTCGTTTAATGATTGAATCGATTCTAAATCTAAGTGGTTCGTCGGATTATCTAATAATAATACGTTCGCTTCACTTAACATCATCCGCGAAAGCATAGCACGAACTTTTTCACCACCCGAAAGCACATTCGCTTTCTTAAATACTTCATCACCAGAGAATAACATTCGACCTAAGAAGCTACGTAAGAATTTTTCGCTTTCGTCTTGAGGTGAGTAATCACGTAACCACTCGATTAACGTTTTATTATTCCCTTCGAAAAACGCAGAATTGTCTTTCGGGAAGTACGATTGAGAAGTGGTCACACCCCACTTGAATGAACCCTCATCTGGCTCTAATTCACCCATTAAAATTTGAATTAATGTTGTTTTAGCTAAATCGTCACCGAGTAAAACAACTTTGTCATCTTTATTCATACGGAATGTAACGTTATTTAATACCTTTTCACCATTAACCGTTTTAGACAAGTTATTCACTTCTAAAAGATCATTACCAATTTCGCGATCTGGTTTAAACGCAATGTAAGGGTAGCGCCTGGATGATGGTTTAATATCATCAAGCGTGATTTGATCGAGCAACTTCTTACGAGATGTTGCCTGACGTGACTTAGACGCGTTGGCACTAAATCGAGCAATAAACTCTTTCAGCTCTTTAACTTTTTCTTCTTTTTTCTTATTCTCTTCTTGCGCCATTTTTTGTGCTAATTGGCTTGATTCATACCAGAAATCATAGTTACCGACGTATAATGTGATTTTCTCAAAATCTAAATCCGCAATATGCGTACAAACATTATTTAAGAAGTTACGGTCGTGGGAAACGACAATAACGGTATTCTCAAAGTTAATTAAAAACTCTTCTAACCAACGAATCGCTTGAATATCAAGTCCGTTTGTTGGCTCATCAAGTAAAAGAACATCTGGATTACCGAATAATGCTTGCGCTAATAAGACTTTTACTTTTTCACTTTCTGGTAAGTCTTTCATCTGTTTATGGTAATATTCTTCTTTAACACCTAAACCAGATAATAAGGATGCGGCGTCACCTTCAGCTTCCCAACCATTCAATTCTGCAAATTCACCTTCAAGTTCTGCTGCACGCATACCGTCTTCTTCAGTGAATTCACCTTTTGCATAAATGGCGTTTTTTTCTTGCATGACATTATATAATTGTTCATGTCCCATCATGACAACTTGTAATACATTCTCTTCTTCGTAAGCAAAGTGATCCTGTTTAAGCATGGCAATACGTTCATCTTTGCCAATCGAAACTTGACCTTCTTGTTGTTCAATTTCTCCGGACAATATTTTAAGAAATGTTGATTTACCAGCGCCATTCGCACCGATTAATCCGTAACAATTTCCTTTAGTAAATTTTATAGAAACATCTTCAAACAGTTTACGATCAGAAAATCGTAACCCGACATTTGTAACTTGTAACATGACTTTTCCTCCACTTCATAGTTTACCACATTTAGTATAACACGGATGAAATTCATTGCCGAATAATTTCTTTAATATAGACAAATAAAACCCTCCAGCAATTATACTGAAGGGTAGATGTTAAGCAATCGTTATATTTTCGTTGTATTTTTCATCTGTATTCTTTGCTCCATCATCCGTATGCTTTTCGATAAATGAAATTGTATAATCATTGAATTGATTTGCTTGGTCAATATTACAAACATGACCGGAGTCATCAATGATTTGTAATGACGCATTAGGATCACGGTCAGCAGCAAATTGTGCTCCTTTCAAGAATACATGATCTTCATCACCCATCAAATACAATTTAGGTATCTGTTTCGGCATGGATAAAAATCGCTTATATAAACTTTTTGAAACCGTCAGTAGTTCTGTCCACCGAACAAATTCCCGTTGCCCCAGTTTTGAGGCTTCATTCACAAATGTCGTACGTGAATCTTTGTGGTTCTTTTTTGGCATTAAAATACGTGCAAAAAACTTATATAACAACATATAAGGCACAAATGAACGTACTTTATATGCAATTTTGAATAGCATATCCGTCCAAAACTTCCATTTTACAACCGCGCCACCCATCGTCATCGATGCGACACGATCTGGCATTTTATGGCCAATTTCTGTCATGACCATCGACCCTAATGAAATCCCGATGAAATGGGCTTTGCGTAAACTCAGATGATCTAATACTTCTAAAACTTTATCTGCTATATTGCGTGTCGTATATTTGGCATCTAATGGTTTGCTTTTTCCATGTCCAGGAAAGTTTATAAATAAACAATTAAAGTTTTTCTTAAATTGCTTAGCTTGTTTATAAAAAATCGTGTGATTTCCACCAACACCATGTAAAAATACAACCCATTCCTGGCTCGAATCGTGCTGATATATTTTATAATCTAATAACATGAAGTGCCTCCCCAACAACCTAAACATACATTATTCTTATTATAATTTATCACATATTCACTCAACTGTCATGCAAAGCCGTATTGGCAATTATGTGACAACCTTCTATATCTTTCCTAGTTTAGCGGTTATCTATTTTAATTTTTTGAAAAAATTCACCTTTTATGATTATGAAGTAGTATTTACGGGTAGAGATGAAATGAATCGGATTTTGTCACAAAATCGTAATTTTTTTAAGGAGGGATTAAGTCTCTTACTTATTAATGATGATCTCAAAGCAACACATTAACAAATTTATGAGAGGAGAATGAACATGTCAGACTTAAATCAATCTATGCAGAGTATGATGAATGACTTGATCCAAGCTTTACCTAATGTCATCGGAGCACTTTTATTATTACTTCTTGCTTGGATCGTCGCTAGCATTTCCAAAGCTATTATTCAGAAATTACTCGTAAAAGCGAAAGTTGGTTCAGCATTAGAGAAAACACCAATCGCTGAATCCAAAGAATCAGCAGATCACACTTTACGTTCAGTTGGTAAGATTGTTTACTATTTAGTATTCATTCTGTTTATACCAGCCATTCTTAATGCCTTAAATATGGATGGTGTATCAGAGCCAATCACGAATATGATGGACAAGATTCTTGGGTTTATCCCGAACTTATTAGCAGCAGGAATCATATTAATTGTTGGTTATTTTGTCGCTAAATTAGTTAAAGAGATCGTTCTCAAGTTTTTACAAAGTCTAAAAGTTGATGATTGGTTTAACAAAGTGAATCCGAACAAAGACGACCAATCTTTAGAAGAAAATCAAGACAGCTTAGCAAATGTTTTAGCGAATATTTTATTCATCGTTATTCTAATTCCTATTATTACTGTGGCACTTGAAGCACTAGAAATCTCTTCTGTGTCAGACCCTATTGTGATGGTGTTAGATCAAGTACTAGCATTAGTACCAAATATCTTAGTTGCGATTATCTTATTGATTGCAGGTTATTACATTGCATCACTCGTTAGTTCATTACTAACCAATCTGTTAAATGGTACAGGGATTAACAATATCTACAGTTCATTTGGCATTGATGAAGCTAATAAACCTAATGTAGATCTTGCTAAAATTATTGGTACGACCGTTAAAGTACTAATTATTCTATTCTTCACAGTCGAGGCGTTTAATGTCCTCCAATTAGAAGTGTTAAATAAAATTGGTTCGGCGATCATTACGTACCTACCGTTCCTAATTAGCGCTCTAGCTATTCTGGGAATAGGCTTATTCGTAGCCAACCTACTAGCTAATCTTATGATGAAATATTCAAATAGCAAGCTATCTGCAACACTCGTTAAATATACGGTGATTGTGTTTGCAGTCTTCATGACACTGGATCAATTACAATTTGCTCCTAGCATTGTGAACCTAGCCTTCATGCTTATTCTTGGTTCACTAGCTGTTGCGTTCGCCATTTCATTTGGTATTGGCGGCCGTGATTTTGCCAAGAAACAACTTGAGAAGTTAGATGAGAAAATGAATAATAAAGAGTAATACGTTAAATGATAACCAGGACTAGGTAGACCTAGTCCTGGTTTTATTTTGTGATTTCAAGTTATTTCATAAATCGGTGAACTAATCAAATAAATAAGCGGGGAAATGAAATAAGTTTAAAGACTTATTTCATTTCTCCGCAAAATATAAAAAAATCGTTTGATGAAAAGTCATCAAACGATCCTTAACCATATGCATATGGAGATGGCGGGACTCGAACCCGCGTCCAGAGATATCGCCACTCAGGCTTCTACGAGTGTATTCGATTTATTGTCATTCGCCGATTCTTCAGCCAACCGACAGGCTTCCGAATGGCTAGTCTGATTAATCTCTTCTAAAGACCTCAGACGGTGGCCTTTAGCGTAGCCCGCTTCATTTTGAGACCCTTCAATCTACCACACGGGCGATGGCAGGAAGGATCCTGCAGCCTGCTTTACGCAGCTACAGCGAAATCGTTTTGTTTGCCAGTTATTATTAACTGAATGACGTTTAACGAGTCGTCACCTCGACTCGCTACCTGAGCTCGATCTATCCCTGTCGAATCCAAAACATCCCCGATTAAAGATGTTTGGCTATTAACCGAACGTTACAAACTTATTATAACATGAGGGTAGCCATTTGAAAAACGGTAAGCTTTTCCACTAATAGTCTTTCAACGCACGCTCGACATCACGTTTCATATCCTTTTGTTTCAAGTCTTCACGTTTATCATATTTCTTCTTACCACGGCCGACACCAATCAATAATTTAGCGACACCATTTTTGATATACATTTTCAGCGGCACGATCGAATAACCCTTTTGTTGGGTTTCGCCTGACAATTTATTGATTTCTTTACGGTGCAATAACAATTTACGAGCACGTGTTGGCTCATGATTAAATTGATTCCCCTGTTCATACTCCGATATATGCAAATTATGAACGTATAATTCACCTCGCGACACTCGAGCAAATGAATCTTTTAAATTCACTCTCCCCGCACGAATCGCTTTAATTTCCGTTCCTCTTAGCACAATTCCTGCTTCAAACGTTTCTTCAATATGAAAATCATGTCTTGCTTTACGATTTGTAGCAATGGCATTTGAATCTTTTTGCGGCATATTTACCCTCCTCACTGCAAAAGCTATTTTACCAAAAAGAAGCGTCCATTTAAACTGTCTTCTCCTTAGATTGACGGTTTCTTATAATTCGTCATGATCATTCAAAAATTTTTTCGTTATTTTTAATGCATTGTAATAGACAATTGTTTTTATGTTGTGGCATTCTAACTAATTAGGGAAACGAAAGATATGGAGGTTTTGTTATGATCGACACAATGCAAATACGACAATTAACTATAGATGATGAATCCCTTGTTGCCAACATGCAAACAGGTATTGAAGATGACTATGTGGTTCGGGTATTCGAGCGTTTAGTAACTCACGATAACCAACGACTATATGGCCTTTTTTCTGAAGGAGAACTCGCTTCGATCGCTGGTTACACAGTCTATCAAGGTCAGTATGGCATGTTAGGGCGTTTAAGAAGTGATCAACGCTTTTTAGGCAATGGTCATGCAACGAGCATTATTCAATATGTAATTAACGAGTTAGAGCAATTAGACCCTATCAAATGGATTGGGGCTAACACACAATTAAATAATTTCGCTGCTAAACGTGTCTTAGAGAAATTAAAATTACCTCAACTTGAGATGTTATATCCTGCTGTTTTGACACAACCTGAACAAATGCCGGAAGCTACTGGCGATACTTGGAAGGAACTCACGACACTAGAAGAAAAACGTCGTTGGATTGATCCGATCAAACAAGATGACTCGGTAATCTTTCCGTTAGAATCTTATTATCCATTTCCAGCTAGTCCAGCTTTATTAACAGATGATTTACTTGAAAGTTGGACGTTTTTCGAAAATGATGCACAAGATCGTTTCATTATTGTTAAACATGATCAAAAGAAAAATCAATATGCACATGTCGTCTATTTATGGGATGACTTATTTGAACAACCTGGATTGATGAAAACATTATATGAAACGTTAAGTAAGTTTAAGCAACAATATGGAGATGATCTTAACCTCCGTTTTGATATTCCAGAATCAACTCGACAGTTAATCCCAAATGACGAAGCATTTACTTTCCAAGATCCTTGGATTCTACACGGTTATTGGAAAAAATAAGAGGCTGCGATTCGCAGCCTCTTATTTTATGCCTTTTTCTTTTTCTTCGGTTTTTTCATTCCGACGATTTCAAAATCGACAACACGTTCTTCGATATTTGTACCTATTACTCGGACTTTTAATTCATCACCAATCCGGAATATATTACCTGTTCGTTCACCAATCATCACTTGATGCTGTTGGTCGAAGTTGTAATAATCATCTGTTAGGTGACTAACATGGACAAGTCCTTCAATCGTATTCGGAAGTTCTACGAATAAACCAAAGTTCGTGACTGAATTAACGATACCATCATACTCTTCACCGATTTTATCGGACATGAACTCAGCTTTCTTGAGATCATCTACTTCACGTTCGGCATCAACTGCACGGCGCTCCATATCTGATGTATGACGCGCAACAGCCGGAAGTTCTTCCTTCCATTTAGCCGTTGTATCAGCACTTAAGTCATCTTGGATTAAATAAGTGCGAATTAAACGGTGGACGATTAAATCTGGATAACGTCGAATTGGCGACGTAAAGTGCGTATAATAAGAAGTAGCCAGTCCAAAGTGACCGACACTTTCAGCCGCATATTTCGCCTGTTGCATCGAACGTAACATTAATTTCGAAACGACGAGATCTTCTTTACTACCTGATACTTGATCCATAACTTGTTGTAAAGCTTTAGGATGAATATCATCAGCCGTTCCTTTCACTTGATAGCCTAAATTGGTGACAAACTCAAAGAAATGGCGTAGTTTCTCTGAATCAGGATCTTCGTGAATACGGTGGATAAATGGCACGTCCATCCAATGGAAATGTTCCGCAACCGTTTCGTTCGCCACAAGCATGAATTCCTCAATCATGCGTTCAGCTACACCACGTTCACGTAATACAACATCAGTTGGATGGCCTTCTTCATCAACTTCAATCTCCGCTTCTTTAAAATCAAAATCAATCGCGCCACGGTCCATACGCTTATGTCTTAAGGTTTGCGCAAGAGATGCCATTGTCTCGAACATCGGCACAAGTGTTTCGTATTCTTTCCGCGTAGCCTCATTACCTGCTAAAATATCATTTACATCTGTATAAGTCATACGAGCTGCAGTCTTAATCACAGCAGGGAAAATCTCATGTTGGACGACTTTGCCCGCATCATCAATTTCCATTTCGCAGCTTAATGTTAAGCGATCAACTTGAGGATTTAATGAACAGATTCCATTTGATAAGCGATGCGGAATCATTGGAATCACACGGTCTGTTAAATAAGCACTCGTACTGCGTTCATATGCTTCTTTATCAATTGGTGATCCTTCTTTCACATAATGAGTAACATCAGCAATGTAAACACCTAATAAAAAGTTACCATTATTTAATTGCTCAATCCGCACAGCGTCGTCTAAATCCTTCGCATCGGCACCATCAATCGTCACAATCTGCTTGTCCCGTAAGTCACGACGTCCCTTAAGATCATCATCTGCTATCGTATCGGGTACATTATTCGCTTGATCAAGTGTTTCTTGATCAAATTCTGCTTTAATTCCATGCTTGTGAATGATAGCTAGGATATCAATACCAGGATCATTTTTATGACCTAAAATTTGTGTAATTTCACCTTCAGCACTCTTAGTCTCTTTAGGATACTCTTTGATTTTTACAATGACTTTATGGCCATCAACTGCGCCATTTTCATTGCCTTCCTTTATAAAAATATCACCCGGAATTCGTTTATCATCAGCAATCACAAAGCCGAATCGTCCGTTATCTTGATAAGTACCGACAATATTTTGGTCGCTTCGTTCAACAATTCGAATCACGGTACCTTCTGGTCGGTTACCATTTGCGGAGTCATTTTCGATTCTAACTAGAACCGTGTCACCGTTCATCGCCGAATTTAAATCAGACTGATGAATATAAACATCTGACTGTTCTTCACGATCTGGGATTAGAAAGGCAAATCCTTTCGAGTGCATTTGGATGCGTCCACGAATTAAATTCATTTTCTCAGGTAAACCATAACGATCTTTACGGTTTCTAATTAACATGCCTTCTTCTTCTAGTTCATTTAATGCTTTCACCAATGTTTTCAATTCTTCGCTGTCTTCTAATTCTAATTCGTCTTGTACCTCTTCAACACTTAATGGTCGTGTTGCCTCTTCTTGAAAAAAGGTATTTAATCTTGGTTTCATTTCTGCTAATTCCATATTGTTCACCTCTGCATTCATTTTTTATTTTGACCAATCTAGTTGCTCTAAGTAATGGTGAATATCTTCGTGGACTTGTTCTTTATAATCACTTAAAGTAATAACATGTGGTGCACCTTCATACCATTTAATATCTTTTTGATCGCAAGAAACATTATCATAAATATGCTGTGCACTATCTTGGTTAATCATTTCATCACTACCGGCTTGTAATACAAACGTAGGCGTATAAATCGTATCTAGGTCTTGCTCAACAGAATTTATTAATTGACTTAATGTTTCAAACGTTTCAGTAGACTGTTCCATCAGTTCGTCTACTTCTTGTTCAATCGTTTCTTTGTCTTTCTGTTCAAGCTGTTTATATTCTTTGGCTTTGAATCGATAGCCAGCAGATAGTTCGTCCTTATTATCAAAAAATATCGGCGTACATATCGGAATAACACCTTTAATCGGTTTATTCATTGCTAGTTTGAGTGATAGAACTCCACCTAGTGATAAACCAGCAACAGCTATTTCTTCATAGCCTAATTCTTTCAAATGATCATAAGCTGCTTCTACATCTTCCCACCAGTCTGCGGCTGTTGTTTTAGCTAGCTCTTCAGGTGGCTTACCATGACCACGGTAAATGGGTGCATGAGTTGTATAGCCTTGCTTTTCTAAATAACGGCCTAACATCCGGACATCTGCCGAATGGCCTGTAAATCCATGTAGAAGTAGAACGGCGCGTGGGCCTGCTTCGAATGTAAATGGTTTAGGTTCTTTGATTTTCATGTCGGTCTCCCTTTCTAATCTACTAATTGATACATTTCCCTAATTATGCCACTTTTAATCATCTTATTTGATTAAAAAAGAACAGCAAGTTTGATAACTTGCTGTTCCCATGAGCGGTATTATTTATTGCACGATATAACCTAATAGGAATGTAACCACCATAAACGACACACCTAAAACGACCGTTAAACGGTGCAGAATCCCTTCCATACCTCGTGCTTTTTGTTTACCAAATAATTGTTCAGCGCCACCAGAAATCGCGCCAGATAAACCAGCACTTTTTCCTTGTTGTAAGAGAACAACGGTAATTAACGCAATCGTATTAATAAATAATAATGTCGCTAAAACTCCATACATTGCATTGACCTCCTCATGCTTACGCACAAATCCATAAGTTTACTTTAGCACAAACAAGACGACCAATGCAAGATAGTTTTTAGGCATTGGAATTAAGCGATGGTTTGTCATCTTCTTCTTCATCTAAATCGGGTTCCGTTTCATTAATGTACAAGGCACAAGCTGCATCACCCGTAATATTAACAGCCGTACGTGCCATATCAAGTAGACGGTCAACACCGAGAATGAGCCCAATCGCTTCAACAGGCAAGCCAACTTGGTCTAATACCATCGCGAGCATAATCAAACCAACACCTGGAACACCCGCTGTACCAATCGATGCTAAGACCGCGATCAAGACAACTGTTAACATTTCCGTTAAGCTTAAGCTCTGTGCATAAACTTGAGCTATAAAGACCGTTGCGACACCTTGCATAATCGCTGTACCATCCATATTAATTGTCGCACCAACTGGTTGCACAAACCCACTTACCGATTCTCGCACACCTAAACGCTTCTGTGCGGTTGTCATGGATACTGGTAGTGTCGCACTACTACTTGCTGTACCAAACGCAACACTAATCGCTTGGGCAAAGTTTTTTATGAACCAAACTGGACTTTTCTTCGCCATAAATTTAATGACAGAGCCGTACGTGATGACTGCATGAATCAGTAAGGCAGCTAGGACAACTAAGAAGTAAGCGAACATTGATTGAATAGCTTCTAATCCAACACCACCTACAGCTGAAGCAATAAGAGCAAACGCACCCAATGGCGCCATATACATAATGATTTTGATTAAATACATCACAAGATCAAAGGCTTGTTCAAATAAATGATAGATCTTATCCGTTTTCTTACTTAAGACAGCTAAAGCAAATCCGATAAAAATAGAGAAAAAGATTATTTGCAACATTTCGCCACTTGCCATGGCATCGATCGGATTCGTCGGAACAATATTGACTAATGTCTCGACAACAGAAGGTGTCTCCTCTGCTTGATATTCTTCTTCAATTTCAACTGAATCAAGTAACCCTGGTGTTCCCGGTTTAACTAACAATGCTAGCGACATCGCAATGGTTAATGCAACAGTTGTTGAAAGAAGGAAAAACCCGATCGTTTTTCCACCAATGCGCCCTAACTTTTTCGGATCACCTAGACCTGCTGTACCAAGTACAATTGAAACAAATACAATAGGCACAACCATCATTTGAATCAAACGTAAGAAAATATCGCCAATTGGGGATAAAACATATTGATCAACTGGACCAAATAAGTCAGGTAGAAAGAAGTTCATACCTAAACCAACAGCAATACCTAGAATTAGTGCAATGATGATTTGCTTCGTTAAATTCTGCAACGTAAATCCTCCTTCATATTCTTAGATGTTCATGCAAACGCTTACTAAAAATATAAAACTATTATAATTTTTAAGTCGTGCTATAAATTATAGTAAAAATAATGTTAATTGCAATTGTTTTTTTATGTCAGATTTAATATGGGCAATGAGTCATACAAATTTTGTTAAATCTACCTCTGAAATCGAATGATGAACAGTTGATGTCAATCTATCGGCGGTTTAGTTGATATATCAGCGCCATTGCGGTTATGAGCGCCGATATATTTTGCATATCAGCGACTTTTAGATTATTTCGGCGCCTCGCGATTTTTATCAGCGCCATTCTGAAAATATCGGCGACTT
The DNA here is from genome assembly GCF_011761495.1 of Alkalibacillus almallahensis. Taxonomy (GTDB): domain Bacteria; phylum Bacillota; class Bacilli; order Bacillales; family Alkalibacillaceae; genus Alkalibacillus; species Alkalibacillus almallahensis. Next base: position 102,586 of record NZ_JAASRU010000007.1, read on the forward strand.
ACCAATTTTATCAGCGACTTTACTAGATTGATCGGCGATCATGAGATGAGCAGCTTTTTTCCATGTAGGTCGCTGATATTTTTGTCATATCAGCGACTTATGAAATATATCAGCGGCATCCTGATTATTTCAGCGCCCTACCGAATATATCGGCGCCTCAAAACATATATCAGCGAGATTCCAATTATATCGGCGACTTCACCAAATTTATCAGCGACTCCAACATATATATAAGCTACCTCTCCTAAATAAAAAACACCCAAGGCGGTTAGCACGCCTTGGGTGAACCTACTCGCTTATTTTAGGTTATAGAAAGCTGATTCGCCTGCGTAAAAAGCTGTAGACATTAAATCGCCTTCGATACGTAGAAGTTGATTATATTTAGCTACACGATCTGTACGAGATGGTGCGCCTGTCTTAATTTGACCAGCATTTGTTGCGACAGCAATATCTGCGATGGTTGCATCTTCAGTTTCACCTGAACGGTGTGAAATAACTGCTGTATAGCCAGCGCGTTTGGCCATTTCGATTGCTTCGAATGTTTCAGTCAGTGTACCAATTTGATTCACTTTAACAAGGATAGAATTGCCGATTCCTTTTTCAATACCTTCTTCTAGTTTCTTCGTGTTTGTTACGAATAAGTCATCGCCTACAAGTTGAACACGGTCACCGATACGCTCTGTCAACACTTTGAAACCGTCCCAATCATTTTCATCTAGGCCGTCTTCAATACTGACAATTGGGAATTTGTTAATTAAGTCTTCGTACCAATCGACCATTTCTTCAGCTGTACGTGTGACGCCTTCACCTTTAAGATTGTATTTACCGTCTTGATAAATTTCAGAAGCCGCGACGTCCATTGCTAATTGAATGTCCGATCCGATTGTATAACCTGCTTTTTCAACCGCTTCAACGATTGTTTCAAGCGCTTCTTCGTTAGACTTCAAGTTCGGTGCGAAACCGCCTTCGTCACCGACGCCTGTTGCATAACCTTTTCCTTTAAGTACTTTCTTAAGCGCGTGGAAAATTTCAGCACCTTGGCGAAGGGCTTCTTTAAACGTAGGAGCACCAACTGGCATGATCATAAATTCTTGGATATCGACGTTATTATCCGCGTGCTCACCACCGTTTAAAATGTTCATCATAGGTGTTGGTAGTGTGCTTGCTGAGAAGCCGCCAAGATATTTATATAAAGGTTTTCCTTCAAAATCGGATGCTGCATGAGCTGCTGCCATCGATACGCCTAAAATGGCATTTGCTCCGAAGCGTCCTTTGTTTTCAGTTCCGTCTAGTTCAATTAAAGTTTGATCAATTAAAAGTTGTTCTGTTACGTCGAAACCTTCAATTTCTGGTGCGATGATTTCATTAACGTTTTCGACAGCTGTTTCAACGCCTTTACCTAAGTAACGGTCATTGTCACCGTCACGTAGTTCAACTGCTTCGTATTCACCTGTTGAAGCACCACTTGGCACCATTGCTTTACCAAAGGCACCTGAGTCTGTCATGATTTCAACTTCGACTGTTGGGTTACCTCGAGAATCTAACACTTCGCGTGCATTGACATCTAAAATATAAGGCATAGATTGTCACTCCTTGATTTATTTTTTAGCTTTGTTAAAGTCCGTTGTTGAAATTGTGATCCGCTTTCGGTGGACGCTTTCCGTGGGGCACGGCTCAAGCCTCCTCGGCCCAAGTGCGTGGCCTTGCGGGGTCTTGAGACGCGTGCTGTTCCCACTGGAGTCGCCACCTTCGCTTCTCACAATTCAACAACTCAATGCTACATCATTTGAAAAACAACACTAAACATTAACAGAGTCTATTTTTTAATTAATGATTGACCTGTCATCTCTTCAGGCTGTTCGACATTTAATAATTGTAATAACGTTGGTGATAAATCACCTAATACCCCGCCTTCGCGTAATTCAACACCTGGCTTAGTCACGGTTACGGGTACAGGATTTGTCGTATGAGCTGTCATCGGACTACCATCATCATTTAAAACGATATCCGAGTTGCCATGATCTGCAGTAATGATTACGGATCCACCTAAGGAATGAATTTTCTCAACAACTTTTCCGAGACATTCATCGACAGCTTCAACCGCCTGAATCGTTGGCTCTAGCATACCAGAATGACCGACCATATCTGGGTTCGCAAAGTTTAAAATCGTTAAATTAGGGGCGTCCTCATCATAAGCTTCTAATAAAGCGTCTGTTACTTCATAAGCACTCATCTCGGGCTTCAAATCATACGTCGCAACTTTTGGCGAGTCAATTAAAATGCGTTTCTCACCTTCAAACGTTTGCTCAGCTCCACCGTTCATGAAATAGGTGACATGTGGATATTTCTCAGTTTCAGCAATCCGCAGTTGACTCATGCCTTGATTAGAAACGACTTCACCAATCGTGTTCTTCGGTGAATTCGGTGGATAAACGACATCCACATCAAATTGATCACTATATTGTGTCATCGTCACCATATATAAATCGTTCAAATCGTCGTAACCTTGTTCGAATTGATCTAACTGGTTATTCGAAAACACATCTGTCAGCTGTTGCGCACGGTCTGGGCGGAAGTTAGCAAATAAAATCGCATCGCCGTTGTTCACTGTTGCCATTGGTTCATCTTTTTCATTCGTTAACACAAATGGTTCAACAAATTCATCAACGACATCTTGTTCATAAGAAGCTTCTACGGCTTGAATAGCATCTTTAACATGCTTACCTTCGCCTAAACGAATCGCACGGAACGCTTTTTCAACACGATCCCAGCGCTTATCACGGTCCATTGCATAATAGCGACCAGACACAGTGGCTAGTTGGCCAAGATTGATATCATCCATCTTAGCTTGCAGTCGTTCTAAATAAGTGACAGCGGTTTTCGGACCAACATCACGACCATCTAAGAAGGCATGTACATAGACATCGTTAATGCCTTGTGATTTAGCCGCATCGAGCATCGCGTGGATGTGGTTCTCATGGCTGTGAACGCCACCATCTGACAACAAGCCGAATATATGCCATGCGCCTTCATGCTCTTTGACGTGATTCGCTGCATTCGTGAAGCTTTCATTTCCTTGGAAATGACCGTCTTTAATCGCTAGGTTAATACGCGTTAGGTTTTGATAGACAATGCGGCCAGCACCTATATTTAAATGACCTACTTCAGAGTTACCCATTTGACCTTCAGGAAGGCCTACTGCTTCACCTGATGCGGTTAACGTTGTATGAGGGTACTCCTTCCAATAACGATCAAAATTTGGTGTATGAGCTTGTCTAACAGCATTACCATAGTCTTCATCACGCATCGCAAAGCCATCTAGAATAATTAATGCGGTTAATGGTTGCTTAGGCATTAGCACCAGCCTCCACGAGTTTCACAAATGAATCTTCTTCTAAACTAGCGCCACCAACTAATGCACCATCAATATCCGATTGACTTAGCAATTCATCAATATTAGCTGGTTTTACACTACCACCATACTGAATACGGACAGCTTCACTGACGTCTTCTGAGAAAGTATTCTTCAACACTTGGCGAATGTGGGCACAAACATCATTCGCTTCTTCACTTGTTGCCGTTTTTCCAGTTCCAATCGCCCAGATCGGTTCATAAGCGATCACAACTTGCTTGGCTTGTTCTTCAGTTAAATCTGCTAATCCAGCTTTCACTTGCTTTTCGACAAATGTAAACGTCTCGTTATTCTCGCGTTGTTCTAAAGACTCACCGACACAAACAATCGGTGTCATGTCATGTTGGAATGACGCTTTCACCTTTTGGTTAACTGATTCGTCTGTCTCGCCAAACATTTCACGGCGTTCAGAGTGTCCTAGGACAACATAATCGACTAAAATGTCTTTTAACATTTCTGGACTAACTTCACCTGTAAAGGCGCCACTATCTTCAAAATGCATGTTTTGTGCAGCGATTCCAAGAGAGGTTTCACGAGCTGCTTCCGTTAATAACGGCAGATGGATATACGGTGCGCAGACAACCGCTTCAACCTGCTCAGCATCTGGTAGTTGTTCACGCACGTTTAAAACAAAGCGAGCCCCATCACCCGCTAATTTATTCATTTTCCAGTTACCTGCAATAATTGGTTTACGCATTTATTTCACCTCTTCGTCTAGTTCGTTAAGGGCAGCTACACCTGGAAGAACCTTACCTTCCATGAATTCAAGAGATGCACCGCCACCTGTTGAAATGTGATCCATTTGATCTGCATAATTAAACTTCTCAACAGCTGAGGCTGAATCGCCACCACCAATTACGGTATAGCCTTCAGTTTCTGATAAAGCTTTAGCGACACTTTTCGTACCATTAGCAAATGCCTCATATTCAAAGACACCCATTGGACCATTCCAAATGACCAATTTAGAATCACGGATGATTTGTGAGAAGTTCTCTACTGTTTCTGAACCAATATCAAGGCCTTCCCAATCACTAGGAATTTCATCAATTGGTACCACTTTTGTATTCGCTTCTTCAGAAAAATCATCTGCTACTGTGACGTCTACTGGAAGATGTAAAGATACACCTTTATCTTTCGCTTTTTGGATAAATTGTTTCGCTAAATCAATATTTTCTTCATCTAATAATGATTGCCCAATCTCATGACCTAGCGATTTAATAAACGTGTAGGATAAGCCGCCACCAATTAATAGGTGATCCACTCGATCGATTAAGTGATCAATCACACCAATTTTATCTTTAACTTTCGCACCACCGATGATTGCTGTGAATGGACGTTCAGGGTTGTCTAACGCTTTACCTAGTACTTCGATTTCTTTTTCTAATAAGAAACCTGAAACAGCTGGTAAATGGTGAGCAATCCCTTCTGTTGAAGCGTGAGCACGGTGAGCTGCACCAAATGCATCATTTACATATAAATCTGCTAATGACGCGAATTGTTTCGCTAATGCTTCATCGTTCTTCTTCTCACCTTTTTCAAAACGAACATTCTCTAAAAGCATAACGTCACCTTCTTCAAGTTCACCGACTGCCTTAGAAACATCTTCACTATAGACATCATCCGTTTTAAAAACAGGTTGTTCTAAATAATTACTTAAATGTTGTGCAATAGGATCGAGTCGAAGCTCTTCTACCACTTCACCATCTGGACGACCTAAATGGCTTGCTAGAATGACTTTCGCTCCGTTTTGTATTAAGTACATAATCGTTGGTAGAGCTGCTTGAATTCGGGTATCATCGGAAATTTCACCTTTTGACATAGGAACATTAAAATCGACACGACAAAAGACGCTTTTTCCTTGTAATTCAACATCACGTAAATTCATTTTTCGTTTCACTTGAATACCTCCAAGGCTAAATTTAAGGAGGGACATATCTAGTCCCTCCTTCTATTTTAGAACAAGTCTTGTGATAAAGAAACACTTACTCGCTGTGTTATTTACTCTAAGCCTTGTTCTGCCATATAAACAGCTAAATCTACACAACGGTTAGAATAGCCTGATTCGTTGTCATACCAAGAAACAACTTTAACCATATTATCTTCCATTACTAATGTTGAATCACCATCAACTATTGAAGAATGTGGGTCACCATTGTAATCAGATGATACTAGCTGTAAGTCACTGTAGCCTAGAATGCCTTTTAGTTCACCTTCAGCTGCTTCTTTAAGTGCATTATTAACGTCTTCAACTGTTACATCTTTGTCTAGCTCTGCTGTTAAGTCAACGAGTGAAACGTTTGGTGAAGGGACGCGCATTGCCATACCTGTTAATTTACCATCAACTTCTGGTAGGACTTTACCAACGACCTCAGCTGCACCTGTTGTTGTTGGGATAATGTTTTGCGCAGCCGCACGTGCACGACGATAATCTTTATGTGGTAAGTCTAGAATTTGTTGATCGTTCGTATACGAGTGTACGGTTGTCATAATACCGCGATTTAATCCGAATTTATCACTTAGTACTTTAGCAACTGGTGCTAAGCAGTTTGTCGTACATGACGCGTTAGAAACGATATTGTGTGCTTTAGGGTCATAATCGCTTTGGTTAACACCCATTAACAGTGTCTTATCTTCTTGCTTACCTGGAGCAGAGATAATGACTTTCTTCGCACCAGCATCGATGTGTTTTTGAGAATCTTCACGCTTCGTGAATAGGCCTGTTGATTCAATCACAACCTCAACACCTAAGTCACCCCAACCTAAATTAGCTGGATCGCGTTCTGACATTACTTTAATTTCTTTACCATCTACGAGTAGGTTTTCACCTTTTGCTTCCACATCTTCTGGTAGTGTGCCGTGAACTGTGTCGTATTTAAGTAAGTGCGCTAACATATTAGCATCTGTTAAATCATTGATTGCAACAATTTCTACATCATCATTGTTTAACGCTGCACGAAACACGCGACGTCCAATTCTTCCAAATCCGTTAATTCCTATTTTTACTGCCATAAAAAATGCCTCCCATTTTTTAATTAATATTCTTCAAGTAAATGACGAGCAATAACCTCATCAATTACTAAGACATCACTTTCTCCCCATTTCAAATAAGCAGAAATGGCTTCACATTTCGAACGACCGCCAGCAACGGTGATCATTCGACTTCGTTCTTTTAAATCATCCATGGCTAAACCAATCGAATTGACTCTGTGTACAGTTTTCCCGTTTTTGTCGAAGTAATAACCAAAAGATTCACCAACAGCTTGATGTTCGTTAATTTTATTTAATGTTTCAGCTGCTGTCTTACGCCGTTTCGCCATAGTCTCAGCATCACCGATTCCATGAATCACGATATCGGCTTGCTTCATCAACTGTAATACTTCAACAATGGTCGGTTCTTCTTGCATTTTTGCATGTAATTCTTCACCAATTGAATCAGGGACATACAACAATCGGTATTCGCCATCTGTCTGCGACGCCATTTTGACACAAATCGAGTTGGCCTGGTATTCATGCAAGTCACCTAAACCACCACGCGCAGGAACAAATAGTGGTTTCACGCCATCGACTGGTTGCAGGTAATCGGCAACCGCAGCCATCGTCGAACCACCTGTGACTGTCACAACTGAATCACCATGATAAAACGCAATCAATAAATTAGCCGCCTCTTTCCCTAATAATGATTTAACTTCATGTGGTGACGTATCCTCATCACCCGGAACAACTTTCACTTGCTCTACAGGCAGACGTTCCATGAGCTGTTGCTCCATGAAATCAAGGTCTGAACCTTCTTTCAATACTTGGTGATAAGCGCGGATGACCTCTGAACCATCTTGGGTAACATACATCCCTTTGGAAGTAATTGAAATTAAGCCTTGTTCATCTAAAAACTCAGTTTCACTTCGCATTTGGCGTTCTGTTTTACCTAATTGCTCAGCTAATGAACGCCGACCGACCGGTTCAGTCTGGCCAATCATCTTTAACACATGATACCTGGCATCCATCTTCTCTAACAGATCAGGTACTAACTTCTTTTGAAAATCAAAAATACGGTGCAAAAAGACATCACCTTCTTATCACCTTGTCTTATAACTCTACTTACTCAGTTATGGTGGTGGACATCGATTGACCTTTGGTGAGTCAAAAAATGTCCCGCTTACAGCAAAAAAATAATCTACTATTAGAATAGCAGAACCCCTTACTGATTTCAAATATTAAGTAAGGTGTTCTTGCAAAAATTGTTCTAATGTAGCGAATGAAATTGAATCGGCTGATAATTCGCGTGATCCTATGCGTACAACTGGAATCAACAAAAAGTAATCCTCAAGTAATCGCTCATCTTGATAAATATTTTGCTCAACAATTGAAAAATGATAATCCATCTGCAAAATTTGCAACAATTGTTTCACGTCTTCACATAATTTACAGTTTTGTTTCGTATAAAAATAGACTATTGCGCTGTCACGGGCCATTTGGTGAACACTCCTTATCCGTTTCAGATGACGGTCATAAATAAACGACCTTTTATAAATTAGTGGGTCCATTCCGATCCTTGATTAAAGTCGAATCGCTATCAAAGCTCCTAACCACTAACATTCCCATATCCTATAATAATTCAAACATTAAAAATCCGAAAGTATCCTGTTTCAAGGATACTTTCGGATTAAACAATTTTAAGAATCCTGGTGCTTATCTTGCTCGCCCCACCACTCAACATTTTTCAGGCCATGCTTACTAGCTTGAAACTCTGGATCATAGCCATCTTTACGTTGTTGGATATAATCACCTAAAACGCGGAAAGCAATGCGACTGAGTAATAGTATAGCAATTAAGTTGACTGTTGCCATCATCGCCATAAATAAGTCAGCCATATTCCAAACAATATCAATGGAAGCTAGCGAACCGAACATAACCATAAATAGCACGACAAAGCGATAAACGTTACGCCATAATTTACTATGTTTTAAGAAATCAATATTTGATTCACCATAATAATAGTTACCAATTAATGAACTGAACGCGAATAAGAAGATCGTCACAGCTAAGAAAATAACAGCCCAATCCCCAATTTGCGCACTTAAAGCAGTCTGGGTTAACTGAATGCCGTCTTCTGTATGACTCGCAAAGTCACTGTATAACAAAATCACAAACGCCGTCAGTGAACAAACCACAATTGTATCAAAAAAGACAGCTAATGACTGCACGAGACCTTGCTTCGCTGGGTGACTAACGCCTGCTGTCGCAGCAGCGTTTGGCGCACTACCCATACCTGCTTCGTTTGAGAATAAACCACGTCTAATTCCTTGCATCAATGCAGCGCCAGCACCGCCACCAACAGCCTGTTCTAAGCCAAATGCATGTGACACAATCATCATGAAAATACGAGGTACTTCAGACAAGTTCATAAACACAACGACCAGTGAGACTAAGACATAAATGACCGCCATAATCGGCACAATGGTTCCTGAGACAACCGCAATTCGCTTAATACCACCGAAAATAATAATACCGGCTAAAACAACGAGTACAATTCCCGTCACAATTGGATCAATATCAAATGCTTTCTCAACAGCACCTGAAATCGTATTCGCTTGTACCGCATTAAATACTAATCCGAATGTAATTGTAATTAATACTGCGAATAATACAGCCATCCAACGTTGGCCGAGTGCTTTTTCAATATAATAGGCTGGACCACCGCGAAACCCATTTTCATCGGGCACTTTATACACTTGCGCAAGCGTACTTTCGATAAACGCCGTCGCCATGCCAATTAGCGCAATCATCCACATCCAAAAGACAGCACCTGGACCACCTATCGCAACGGCTAAAGCGACACCAGCTAAGTTACCTGTCCCGACACGTGATGCAATACTAATACTAAACGCTTGAAAGGCATTTGTTCCGCGCTTACCACTTTGTTCAACCGCTTCTTCGCGAATAACCTTGAACATTTCCGGAAACAATCGGAACTGAACAAAGCGACTGTATAATGTAAAGAATAGTCCTGCAAAAATTAATAAATAAACTAATAAATAATCCCAAAATATTTGGTTACCAATCCCAATTAATGTACTAAGAAAATCCATTTTCACCTCTCCTTTCTAAATAGTTGTCATCATTTTATCAATTTTTTAGCGACAAATGAATTGTTTTTTTGTGTTTTTAACGCATAGAATCTCAAAATTTTTACTAGTCAACGTGCAAAAAAACTCGGCCTTTGCCGAGTTTCGAATCAATCATACGTCTTTCACTAACAAACCACGCTCATTTAATGCTTGCTCTGCTTCATTGAGAAGTGTCTCATCGTCTGCTGCGATTGTATGCAGATGAACTCCGCCTGTTAATTCCGACAATAAAGCCGCTTCTGATGACTGAATTTGTTCGATAAATCGCCTGACATCGACTCGATTGGAAATATGTAAAACTGCTTTAAATTCTCCGTAAATTGGATGGTCGACAATGACATCTTTCACGTACACTCCGTGGTCGACTAAAATCGTCAGTTCTTCTTCGGTTTGATCGCGATTGTGACGACACGCAATCGTTCGTTCAAACCGATGAGTTTCCGCTTGATCTCGCATGTAAACATAACCTTGGCTCGTGGACATAATCGGCTCATTTTGCGCTTTTAACAACGCAACATCGCCAACAATTACTTGCCGACTAACCTGATACGTTTCAGATAGCTCTTTACCCGTTTGCGGTTCATTTTCTTCTTTTAACTTATTTAAAATATGTTGCCTTCGCTCATCGCTCGACAATCGTTGGTTGGCCATCGGAATTCACCTCATTAAAACATTCGTTTCGATTAATGTATTTATGCATGCAGCTAGCTGTTTTACCTCATCATAAGTTGTATAACGACCAAATGAAATGCGGAAGAATTGCCTTGCTGTTTCATCATCCATCTGCAAGGCGTTCATTGCATTCGCTGATTGTTGATAGCGCACATCACACGCACTACCTGTTGAGATCGCAATATTATGTCGATTACATTCTAACATAACATACTGCCCTTCCATACGTTCGATCGCCATCCCGATGATCGAAGGTAATTGAATCGATTTTTCTCCTTCGAAAAATTTTATCGCACTTGGTTCAATAAGCGATTCTTTGAACAATGTCCTTAAGTGAGATTGATAGTGGCGTTCTTCTTCGATTCGTTCAACCGCTTCCTCACAAGCAGATGTCATGGCAACCACACTTGGAACATCTACCGTGTTTCCTTTCAACCATTTTTGTGCCATGCTTGCCGGATCATATTTCGGATGTTCTTTTAAATAAATAAAGCCTGCACCTTTAGGGCCGTAAATTTTATGACTGGAAACAGCCAAACTATCAACATAATCTGAGATCTTTGATAAGTCTACTTTTCCAAAACTCTGTACAGCATCAACATGTAATAATGCCTGATAGTCAGCACACAGTTTACTAATTTGTTCAATAGGCTGAAGCGTGCCTATTTCGCCATTACTATGTTGCACACAAACAATCGCTGTCTTTTCACTTAACACCTCATTCAAATGGTCTAAATCAATTACACCATTTGAATTAAATGGGACCACACTCACTTGATACCCTTCTTGTCTAAACGTCTCTTCCATTTGACGAAGCGAATTATGTTCACCAGCTGATAAAATGACATGATCTCCAACTGCTTGCTGCTTCAAATGCTCTAAAGCTAACCAATTTCCCATCGAACCGCCACTAGTAAAATAAATTTGATCTGATTCAGCCCCAACAAATTGACCTAATTGCTTTTTGCAAACTTGGACAACCTGTTCAGCTTCACTTCCCAAATCATGCATACTATTCGCATTGCCAAAATATTGACGTGCTGATTTCACATAAGCATTCAGTGCCGTATCGCTCATCGGTGTTGTTGCAGCATAATCTAAATAAATCACTCAACATCCCCCTTTTTCAAAACATCACCTTGCTATTCATTTAATAATATGTAAATATAGGTGTCAAGACACATGTAAACGCAAAGTGATAAAGGGGTTGGGGAATATTGAACAAATTGAAGTTAAAGCAAATGCTGACTGATTTCTTTAATGAAGACATCGGGGATTATGACGTGACAACTGATCACTTATTTAATGAACATGACCGAAGCGAACTTATGATCACAGCGAAAGAATCAGGTATTTTTTGCGGTGAATCTATTATTTATGAGGGCTATACTTTACTAGATGACACCATGCATATTGAATTATTAGTACGTGACGGAGAAAATATTACGCCAGGCGATGCCATTGCTTACATAACGGGACCCATCAACACATTATTAAAAGGTGAACGGGTTATTTTAAACATGATTCAACGTTTATCAGGTATTGCGACTACAACGGCACAGGCTGTCGAAAATTTAAATGATCACCATATTCGTATTTCCGATACGCGGAAAACAACACCTGGACTAAGAATGCTAGAAAAATATGCTGTTCGTGTAGGAGGCGGAGTCAATCACAGGCTACGCCTGGATGACGCAGTTTTAATTAAAGATAATCATATCGCCTTCTTCGGATCGATTCAAAAAGCGATTCATCAAATTCGAAGGCAAATCGGCCATATGATTAAAATCGAGGTCGAAATCGACGACAAAGAGCAATTACTAAAAGCCATTGAAGCAGACGTCGACGTGATTATGATAGATAATACTGACATAACGACTATAACCGACTGGGTAAAACTGATCCCTGACTCCATAACCATTGAATTATCTGGTGGAATCACACCAGAAGATTTATCACAATACCGCGGATTACCGATTGATATTATTTCAATGGGGTACTTAACCCATCATATCCAAGCGCTAGACCTAAGCGCTACTCATCAGCCGATTAAGGAGCGTGTATAACGATGTCATTGTTACAACAAATAGAACAATCCGTATCACAAATTCCTGAACACTATAAAGAATTGGATCATGACCGTCTAAATCAGATTATTCAACAAGCAAAGGATGAATTAGGTGACGAGTTGTTTATACCTGGGCACCACTATCAGAAAGATGAAGTGATTGCCTTTGCTGATGCTCGTGGTGACTCACTTGAATTAGCCCGGAAATCCGCTCATACATCAGCAAAACATATCGTCTTTTGCGGGGTCCATTTCATGGCAGAAACGGCCGATATTTTATCAGATGAGGATCAGCACGTTTATTTACCAGACTTACGTGCAGGTTGTTCGATGGCCGACATGGCTGACATCAACCAAACAGAACGAGCATGGGAACAATTAACTAATCAACTTGGAGATACAATTTTGCCGATGACTTATGTAAATTCTACAGCTGCAATCAAAGCCTTTGTCGGTAAATATGGTGGCGCAACGACAACGTCATCTAATTGCGAGCAGATGATGACGTGGGCCTTTAGTCAAAAGGAACGGATTTTATTTTTACCCGACCAACATCTCGGTCGGAACACAGCTTATGATCTTGGCATACCTTTGGAACAAATGGCCGTATGGGATCCCATCTTGGAAACGTTAATCTATGACGGGGATCTCGAGGATATTAAAGTCATTTTGTGGAAAGGACATTGTTCTGTACACGAAAACTTTACCGTTCATAATGTCGAGGCAGTCCGTGAACAGGATCCAAATATGAACATCATTGTCCACCCTGAATGTAAACGGGAAGTTGTCGAACTTTCAGATGATGCTGGTTCGACACGGCATATTATCCAAACAATTGAAGAAGCGCCACCAGGAAGTGAATGGGCAATCGGAACCGAAATGAATCTCGTGAAGCGACTTATTAAAGAAAATCCTGATAAGCACATCATATCGTTGAATCCTCACATGTGTCCTTGTTTAACGATGAATCGCATTGACCTGCCTCATCTCGCTTGGTGTTTGGATTCCTTAAGACAAGGCGAACCTATGAATCAGATCACAGTTGATCAAGCGACAAGCGATCAAGCAACAGCTGCATTAGAGCGGATGTTAAATCGATAACACTAAAAAAGGTTCAAATACGAGTTCACCGTATTTGAACCTTTTATTAATCATGCTTCGTGAATTTTGCCATCAAATTTTGAGATGTCACATGATGTGAGCCTGTGAATAATATGCAGAGCTGCTTCATTGTATACTTGTTCTTCTGAAGCAATCGCATTTTCAGGTACCCACATCGAATAGCCTTCGATATAAGCATCTTTAGCGGTAAATAAAACGCACATATCACCCGCAATACCTGTCATAATGAGATGATCAATTCCTAAGTCTTGCAACATCAAATTTAATTGCGTGCCGTAAAAGCCAGAATGCTTGGGCTTATAAATGAAATAATCATCTTCAGTTGGACTTAATCGATCAATCCAGCCTTTTCCCATACCATCTGAACAATAGTCGACTAATTCGTCATAGGATTTCTTCCACATGCCAAAATTGTCATTCACATATATAACGGGTATCCCTTCTTGTTTGGCTAACTGTTTTAACTCAACAATCGGTTCAACGATGTCTACCGTATTAGCGTATAAATTTTCCGCACCGACAAAATCCATTCGATTAATCATGTCGATAATAAGTAACGCTTGATTGGCCATTAAACATCACCTTTTTGATACGGCTTAGGGCCAGGTGGTACTTCACGTTTATGAGCTGAACGTTTATGCAAGGATTCAATAATATCAGCTGATTTTTCCGGAATCTTTTCACCTTGCAGAAACGCATCGATGTGGTCATAAGATACGCCCATTTCTTGCTCATCCGTCTGGCCTTCCCACAAACCAGCACTCGGTTGTTTATCTAGAATCGCATCGGACACACCGAGATATTCGGACATTTCATAAACTTCTTTCTTCGTTAAATTACGAAGAGGCTCCATATCTGCTGCTCCGTCACCATATTTCGTGAAGTAGCCTGTATAGGTTTCGGCCATATTACCTGTACCAACCACTAAATATTTAAAATTCTGAGCTAAAGCATATAGCGTACCCATACGAATACGTGCCTGTAAATTTGCTTTCACCAACTGTTCCTGTTCATAATTCCACTGCTCTTGTAATTGAGCTTGAATCGTTTTAATTTGTGTTTGATACGTTTCGGTTAATTCTATTCCATAATACGGCATATCTAATGTATGAACTAAAGCCAGTGCATCAGTTTGATCAGTAACCGTTTGATTAATTGGCATGATGACGCCTAGTGAGCGTCCTGGAAAGCCACGCTGCATCAATGCTGCAGCCAAAGCTGAATCAATGCCACCACTCACACCAACAATAACTCCATCAGCACCGGCATCATCCACATAATCTTGCATCCAGTTGACGATATAATCAATCCGCTCTTCCATCGAAACCCTCCTTGAACTTCTAGTTGTAATATACCTTTAATGCGAATTCTCAAACATCCAACAAATAAAAATACCACCAACTCAATTTAGTTAGTGGTTATGATAAAGAATTTAAAATTGGCAGTTTATCTTACCAATAGACTTTATAAGATTTTTTATTGCTAATTTAATTCTTTTCACTTAGTTGATTCACCCAGTTATTGTACCAACTAGTAATTTTCACGCTTGGTACAATATCTAACTCATCTTTCAAAATGGTCACAAGTTTGCAATAATAATTTTCTACTTGTTGGCTATCTCCAGTGAATGCAAAAGTTCTCATCAATTCATAATAACCTTCTTCTTCTAAAGGATACCTTTGTTGAATATCCAATGCATGTTCTACTGCTTTATCCATATAATTTTGAGCACGATACCATTCAATCATTTTGGTTTTGTTAATAATCCATAAAAACTTAAATCTAAGTTGTTCATCATATGTCCATAAATAATCATAGCCTTCAAAGTAATCACCTTTTAAATAACTCATAATCAATTCATAATCATTTATCGTTTGTTCTGTTAACGGATGTTCTTCATTCATGAAATCCTCACATATATCCACATCAACTTTGACATTATAAAGCATAACCTTATAGCCAGTCCCCAAACTTTGAACTTCAATGTTTCCTGCAAATCGTCTTAAAGTCTTACGAACTTGATAAATTGTCGCATATAGTTGTGTTAAAGCTTTATCCATTTCGAATTCTGGCCAAAGAAGCTCAATTAACTCATCTTTACTGACTGTTCTTTGGCGGTTATGGATTAAGTAATAAAACAATTGCTGCGCCTTAGATGTTCTCCACTTAATAGAAACATAAAAATCATTTTCATAAATAGCTGGTTCTTTAAACAACTGGATAAACAGATGCGATTTTTGATCCTTATGTTGATTATCAGTTAATTGGAAATGCTTGATTAACCGATCTGTTGTATCTTTCAGTCGACTCAAAGTGAAAGGTTTTAATAGATAATCTAAAGCATTTAAATCAAATGCTTTTATTGCATAACGATCATAGGCTGTTACGAAAACAATTTCTAAACGAGAATCTTTCTCTAATAGTTGTTCTGCCACCTCAATACCATTGAAACCAGGCATTTCTATGTCTAAAAACACTACTTCAACTTGATTTGTTTCTACCCATTGAATTGCCTCGTCAGGATTCTTAAACTGACTCACAACACAATAAGCCTCAAGACGTGATAACTGTTTGTTTAAATAATCCAATGCTAAAGGTTCGTCGTCAATAAGAACTGTTCTCATATAAGTCACCTCCATGAACATTGTCTGTATGCTTAGGAATATTAAAAGCAATGATTGTCCCAACCCCAACTCGACTTCTAATAACTAAGCCAGAAGAGGAATGTTTCTTCAGTCTCCAATTTGTATTAATCACGCCTATTCCATGACTTGAATGGTGATCAATACTCTTAATAGATTGGACTGTTTCATCAGCCATTCCAACGCCATTATCTTTAATAATTATTCGCAAATAATCCTTTCTTCTAAAAGCTTTGATTTCAATTTTTCCACCTTCTACTTGTTTTAAAATACCGTGTTTAATAGCATTCTCCACAATTGGTTGGATTGTTAGCCTCGGGATATAAAATGATTCAGTATCCTCAACATCCCAACTAACTTGCAGCTTATCCCCAAATCGAAGTTGTTCAATATATAAGAAAGAGTTAACTATGGACAATTCCTCACTAACAGGAATCGAATGATCAAATGAGTCAAAATTAAATTTATTTCTTAGTAAATGACTGAACTCTTCAATCAGTTGATTCATCTTTCTAACATCAATATTACTTAACGCGTTAATTGTGTTTAATGTGTTGAAGATAAAATGCGGTTGAATTTGAGCTTGTAACCATTTAGATTCCGTTTCTAATTGTTTCTGGATAGATCGATTAATATTAATTAAATTACGCACTCTTAATTGTAATTCTTTAGCATTGACAGGCTTAGTTATATAATCATTGGCACCAACCTTTAATCCAGTAACAATATCACTTGTATCTTGTCTAGCAGTTAATAATAGAATTGGTAATTCTGAGCTACTATATCGTTTGCGAATCTTATCGGTTAAATCAAATCCTGAAACCCTTGGCATCATGATATCAATGATCAATAAATCCCATTGTTTTAAATCTAAATTTCTTAATAATTCTAGACCATCAGTCGTAGACGTAATCTCATAATTCTCATCTACTAGAATCGATTCAATTACATTTAAATTAGTAACATCATCATCAACTACTAAGACCCTAGGATGGTTCGCACTAGTATTTTCAAACTTACTTTCACCGATAAATGTGGATCTATTGTTAACATTGCTTGTTACTAATGATGTATTAGAATCATGTACAGGGTTGCTATCACTTACTTGTAATGTGAACGTTGTAACTGTCCCTTTACTAGGTGCAGATTCTACAAAAATTTGTTCACCATGTAACTCAACTAACTGTTTACTAATACTTAAACCTAGTCCTATTCCTTCTGATTCAGCAGCTTTTTGCTCACCTTGTTCATAAGGAATAAAAACGTAGTTTAACGTATCGTTATCCATGCCGTCACCTGAATCGGCAACTGTTACAGATATTTTATCTTGGGTTCGTTTCGCACTTACAACAATGTCACCTTCACATGTAAATTTAACAGCATTATGAATAAGATTGTACAAAATTTGAATCACTCGTTTTTCATCTGCATAAATCGGTGGCAATTGATCCGAGACATCATTTATTAAACGAACTTTACGATCATCAAGCTTAAAATAAAACAGATCTAGAACTCCCGAAATAATAGACTGCAAATAAAAGGAATCGAATTGGATTTTGGGTTCTGTAATCTTAAGATTTGCCATTTCAAATAAATCATCTAACAATAACGATAACCTATTACTTGATAAAACAACAGTTTCTAACTCCTTAGTACTCTTTTCATCCAACATGTGCTCATTTCTTTTCAAAGTCGTCTGAGTTAAATTGATAATATTATGCAATGGGTCTCGTAATTCATGAGATGTTTTAGCAAGGAAATCATCCTTCTCTTCAGCAACTCTTGTCAATTTGACCGCCTGATCTTTAGAATGTCGGTAAATTGACATGTACTTCCCTAACCACATGATTGAAAAACAACCAATCGTTACAACTAAATCAATAGGATAATAGGTAATATTAATCCCTTGTTCAATCCAAATCCCCCACCATATATAGCTATGTAATAACGATAATAATGCCAGTAATAACCATAATGATTCTCTACTCTTGTTATTAGTTTGTCTATAAATAATAGCAATTGCTCCAATAAGACCAAATATAAGCAAAGATGAGAAGACATCTTGCAAATAAATCGCCTGATCAACTGATATTACTAACAATACAACAGTCACTGATGAAAACACTGAACATATTACCCATCGAGGAATAAAGTTAAATTTAACAGTATCATTTTTAATGATCATCCAAAGTGAAAATAAAATAACTAATGTTGCTAAATGAGCAAGTTTAATATTCCAATCATATTCAAGCTGAAACCAATAAGCTAATAATTTTTCATGACTTCCTAAAGAATGTGTTACAATAGCTCCTAATAATAACAATGAGATATGGATAAAGTTCCAATTACGATCGTTTATAATAAATAACCCAATTGCATAGATAGCATGTATTATAAAAGCAACCATTACAATTATTTGCATTGAATAACTAAATAGATTGTCCGTTCTGATGATTGAAGACTCTCCAAAAGTAACAGACCTTGCTAAACCACCTTCACTCTGTTCTACAAAATTTGCGACTTGTAATGTAATATCTATTACTCCTGCATCATTAGGGGCGACAGAAACAGTGTAAGGTAAGTTTTTAGCAGTGAATTGACTCTGATTAGATGAAACATCCCCTGATTTAGCAACCTGTTCACCGTTTACGTATAACTCTGAGGCGGTTCTTGCACTAGGTACTTTTATACTATAAGTTTCTTGCGAGTTTTCGTTTACCAAAACTTTTAAATGATACGTACCATAATTATAGGAAGAAGAAGTATCATCAGACCAATCATGAGGCACAGTAGTATATTGACTTTCATCACTTACTTGTGAGCCAACTGTGAACAATTGATTAGGTGAAAACAACCATTTACCACCTAGTTCAATTGTGCCTTCATAAATAGAGTCGGAGTCTCTTAAATCAATCACACCATTTTGTATTTCCGGGCGCTCTATATTGTGATCAAATAGCATTACCCAAGCAAAACGACACACTGATAGAATTGATACAAATAGGACAATATATAAAATTAATTTTTTGTGGTTCAATTGATTAGCTTTGCCCATATTACTGAAACCCCTAGAAGATCATTTAACAAAATTATACCATTAATAACAAATCATTTCTGAATAAATCCTTAATATTTATTCATGTATACATCCAGTTTTCTAAGTCTTTTATAACATCTCAACCTTATTCACTAAAGATACCGCCAGTAATGAAAGTAGGGCTCAATTCATTACTGGCGGTTAATTAAATCTTTTCAAATTTTTTAATCATTCAACTACCTTTTGGAATTCACCATAAACAATAATACGATCTGAGCCATCGTCACTGTAACAGCTGACAAGTGTCAATCTTTCCTCACCTTCTACATCATCAATGACATCAGTTCGATGGGGCTCAACAACTTCACTGTCAACCATTTCATAGACATACTGCCGCTTCCCGTCTGAAAGAATCATGGCATCTCCTTCTTCAATATCACGAATTGGAGCAAAAAGTAACGAACGGTTTGTATTATTGTGTCCGGCTAAAGCGTAGTTGCCTTTCCCCATTTGTTGATCAGGTTTCATAGTCCCTGCTCCAACGTTTAAACTCTTATTCGTCGTTCCGTATAAAATCGGCAACTCCATTGAAACAGATGGAACTGAAATAGAGCCCAAGACATTCTCTTTTTTAATGTCAATATCATTGATTTCAGATGAGTCCAGCGAATCTATCGCATCAAAATCAAATTGAGGGTCACGGCTAACTGTCGTGTTAGCCGTAATGGTCTCATGCGATACATTCAATGCTTCATCATACTCTTTATCCAATAAATATGGTTTGATTATATAATCTAGCATTGGTTGATAACTTACCAATACAATCCCTAAGACGATCATCGTAATAGCTATCGTTTTCTTCAACGACATCAACCCTTATCTTCTGTCATCTTATTTCGGCGTAATAACCATACACCGCCAATTAATAAAAATCCACCGAATACAACAAACTTCCAATCAAATACGCTACCAGTTTGTGGTAATGCTTCGTCATTATCATTGGACGTGTTTTGATTATTACTTCCTTCAGTATTTGAGCTTTCATCATTTGAAGAACCTTGATCTTGGTCGCCTTCTTGATCCCCAGACGAAGGTATGCTTTCTTCGTAGGTGTTGATGATATGATACTCTTCAACTTCTGTAGAATAGCCATCTACTGACTTTTCTTTTACCGTGTATTCAAAGCGTTTTCCTTCTTGGTCAAATTCAGGTAAATCTTTAAAAGTATATTCCCAATCATCTGATGCAGTTAACGTCGCTTCTCTAAATAGCTCCCCATTCTGATAAAGCGAAACTAAAATGGAGTTTGGTCGGACAGATTCTGCATCTTGCTCCCATGATTTAGTAACATCAATAGATGTAACACCTACACGTCGATTGGTAATATCGAACTGATCATACATAGGATGATAACCTTCTATTGCTTTTTCTTCAATAGAGTAATCATATAGTTTTCCTTCATCATTGTATTTTTCTAATTCATCAAAGGAATATTGCCAATTAGAGTCGGCAGTCACTTCTTGAGTTTTAATCTGTTCGCCATTTTGTAACAGATGAATTTTGATTGCATCAGGACGATTGTTAGCATTACCATCTAACCATGTTTTCTGCCCTTCTACTGACGTCTTCCCTACACGAGTATTTGTAATATCATACCCTTCGATATTTGTTTCATATCCTTCAACCGGTTCTTCTTCAACCGTATAATCGTGAGGAATCCCATCTTCATTGTAAGCCTCTATCTCATCAAATTGATAGGTCCACCCATTTTCACTTGTCACAGTTTGTTGATCTACTTGTTCACCATTTTTGAGTAAACTGACGGTAATACTATCTGGGCGCTCAGCTGATTGGTCATCTTTCCAAGTCTTGGTTCCAGAAACCTCTGTTGTACCAGTTCTCAGATTTGTAATATCAAAACCATCAATAGATGATTGATAACCTTCAACTTCACTTTCTGATACTGTGTATTTGTACTCTTCACCATCAGAATTAAATTGAGGCACATCAGTAAATTCATAAACCCAGTCATCTGATGCTTTAACAGTACCTTCCCTAAAGGATTCACCATTTTGTAATAGTTGAACTTGGATAGAATCTGGTCGACTAGATGAGTCCTGATCGAGCCATGTCTTCGTGACATCTATATTAATATCTTCTGAACGAACATTTGTGATGTCATAACTGTCCTCATCATAAATTGGTTCATAACCAGTTACAGCTTCTTCTTCAACAGTGTATTCATAAGGTTGACCATCTGAATCATAAGCATCTAAACCTTTAAATTGATATTGCCAATCCATGTCAGATGTCACAGGTTTACTTTTTATCTTCTCACCATTTTGTAGCAAATTAACTGTAATAGTTTCTGGCCTCTTAGATGCATCACCATCAAGCCATGTTTTTGTTCCTTCAACAGATGTTGTTCCGGTTCGTGTATTCGTGATATCAAAACCATTCACATTAGAATCATATCCTTCAACATCATGTTCTTCTATTGAATATTCAATAGCTTGTCCTTCTGAATCGTAAGCTGGTAAATCTGCAACTTCTTTAGTCCAATTGTCCTCAGCAGTTATCTCAATTTCTTTATAGGAATTGCCGTTTTTCAATAAATCCACCTGAATTGCAGACGGACGATCTTCTGAATTCGGATCTTTCCATCCTTTATTGATGACAATTGACCTTTGTTCAGATCGCGTATTTGTAATATCGAAAGTACCTTCTTCAACTTTTGATTGATAACCTGAAACTTCTTGCTCACTTACTTCATAATTATAAGGTTTACCATTTTCATCAAATCGATCTAGATTTTCAAACTGATATTCCCAATTATTATCAGCAGTGACTTTTATCGTTTCCTCAACTGTTCCATTTTGTAAGAGATTAATCGAAATCGACTCAGGTCGGTCTGCTTTGTCATCATCCTTCCATGACTTAGAACCTTCAACGGAAGTTGTACCAACTCGTACATTTTCAACAGTAAACTGCTGATTTTCATCCTCATTAATACCTTTTAACTCATAGCCTTCACTAGTAGAAACTTCTTTTATTTCATAGTTATATTTCTTTCCACTTAGATCATAAGCATCGAGGCCATCAAACGTATAACTCCAGTCATCTGCGGAGGTCAGTTGAGCCTCATCGATCGAATTACCATTTTGATAAAGTTCTACTTTGATTTGATTTGGTCGATTTTGAGATCCTTCTTCATCCAACCATTCTTTATCAACTGTGACGGATGTTTCGCTCACATTCGTTATGGTAAATCCATTTATATGATCTCCAGTGATGTTTTGCTGGTTATAACCATCGACAGCTTCTTCTTCGACATAAAACTGATATTCTTTGCCTTGTTCATTAAATCGTTCTATACCGTTGAATGTATATTCCCAATTATCACTTTTAGTCGTTGTTACTTCTTCAATTGGTTCTTCTTTACCTTCACGGAACAAGCTAACAGAAATTTCGTTCGGACGAGAATCAGTAGATTCTTGATCATTCCACTTCTTCGAAACATTTATATCTGTAGTACCTGTTCGAGTGTTGGTGAATGTAACTATACCACCATCTTCGGATTTAGTTGATTGATAACCTTCAACAGCTTGTTCTTCTACTTCATAAGTGTACTTGGCACCCTCATCATCATAGACTTCTAATTGATCGAAGGTCGTTTCCCAATCGTCCTCCGAAGTTAACGTTTCTGTCTTAAATGGCTCATCTCCATCATTTCGATATAATTCAACCGTTACTTCATCCGGACGGTCATTGGTTACATCTTGTTGATCATTCCACTCTTTCTCAACGTTAATTGATGTCTGTTCAGATCGTGTATTTGTTAAGTCATAGCCATCTACAGTTGTTTCATAACCATCTACAGTATCTTCAGAAATCGTATAATCATAAGCTACGCCACGATCATCAAACTTAGGTAAGTTTTCAAATTGATAGGACCAATCATCACCTGATACTGTTTGTTGATCAAGTTTTTCACCATTTTGATTGAGAATAACTTCAATTTCCTCAGGTCGATCAGCTGTTTCAGGTGTATCTACCCATGTTTTGCTTCCTTCAATCGTTAAAGAACCTTCTCGAGTATTAATAAGATCGTATCCATCAATCTCTTTTTCATAACCTTCCACATCAACTTCATCAATTTGGTATTGATAACGTTCTCCTTGGTTATTATAAGCTGGTAAGTCTGTAAACTCATAATACCAATTATCACCCGCTGAGACGGTCTTTTCTTTTAAGAAATCAGAATCATTCTTTCGTGTCAACTGTACTGTAATAGATTCAGGACGCTCTTCTGAATTGCCATCTTGCCAAGTTTTTGTTCCCTCGACACTTGTGGTATCAGCGCGAGTGTTCGTGATTGTGACAGTATCACCATCACGTTCCCTATTTGAATCATAGCCTGTAACAGGTGCTTCTTCTACTTTATAACTGTATTCGACACCTTCTTCATTATACTGAGGTAAATCCTCAAATTGATGAACCCATTCACCACTTGCATTCGGGGATACATCAACTGTTTTATAAGCGTCTTCTGGGTAGTCTTCATCACTATGAAGCTTCTGATATAAATTAAGCGTAATTTCATCTGGACGGTCCGCTGTGTCCTCTTGATCAACCCATTCTTTGGTTACGGAAATATCTTTCGTGTTAGTTAGAAGATTTTCGATTGTAAAACCATCATTCATATTTCCGTCACTATTATTTAAAACATAGTCATTTCCAGGGTCTACTTCTTCAATTGTATATTCATGTTTATTTCCTTCTTCATCATAAACAGGCAAGCCATCAAAAGAATGTTGCCACTCAGATGACAGATCAACAGTTTTATAAGGATTTTCGCCACCATCTTGTAATAGATTTATGGTAACAGATTCTGGGCGATTCCCTAGACGGTCACCATCATCTAACCAACTCTTAGTCACATCAATTGATCGTTTGAGTTCATTGGTGATTGTAAAGCCTTCTTCTACATTTCCTTCAATGTCATTTGCAAGTTGATAATCCTCAACATTCTGCTCCTCGACTGAATAAGTATATTTATCACCATTTGAATCAACTGCATCCAATCCAGTGAATTGATAAGTCCAATCATCTGCAGAAGTCATTTCTACTTCATCAACTTTTTCACCATTTTGCATAAGATTAACCATAATTGAATCAGGTCTTAAACTTTGTTCATCATTATTATCTTTCCAGTTCTTGTTAGCCTCAAAATCGACTAACTGGTAATTTTGAATGTCTAGCTGAACTTGTTGATTAGAACCAAGTTCAATATCAAACGTAATATCTCCCCAATAAGGTTGATAACCGTCTAGTGGACTAGTTTCCGTAAACTCATAAGTACCAGGACGTAGGTCTTGAACTGTGATAACACCATTCTCATTAGTTGTGTGTGTTGTTTCAGTATAGGTTCCATCATTATCTAAAGATGTAGCTTTTAATGAGAATTCAACACCCTCTAAAAGTTCATCAGTATCACCATCAACTTTTGTTAGTTCAACAGATCCTTTTATAATCTCGTTATTAATTTCACCAAGATCAATTGTTTCCGTAGTAGAATTGTCTGAAATGGTAAACACTTCCGTTTGGCCATCACCTGAAATCTTATAACCGTTCGGTGCTTGTACTTCTTTTAAATAATAATCACCAGTAGGTAAGCCTGTGATACTTAATGCACCATTCTCATCTGTTGTTAAACCAGTAAAACCTTCTACGGAACTATCATTTTCTGCATTTATCACATCGAACTCAGCACCTGATAACTTATAACCTGTCTCAGCATCTACCTTAGTTAATTGAACATCTGTATAAGGATCATTTTGTACCTCTTGTGTCACTGTCGTACCGTTATGCACATCATCTAAGGTTACATCAATTTCAATTGGTCCGCTATTGGCTATATAACCCTCAGGGGAAGCAGTTTCTGTAACCTGGTATGTCCCTGGTTTTAAATTGTTGAAAGTGACTTTGCCATTTTCATTAGTTGTAGCTGTGTGTGTAGCTGCAGAATAATTACCGCTACCATAGTTTAATTCAAAGGTTGCACCCGCTAGTGATTGACCATTAACCGAATCTGTTTTGGTCAATTCAATAGCAGTTGTTTTTACTTCATTTTCAATGGTACCTGTTCCGATATCCGCTGGTTGATCTTGGCTACGATCAATAGTGAACGCGATTGGATCATTCCCTGAAAGATTAAACCCTTTAGGTGCAGCCGTCTCCACAAGTTGATAGTCACCAGGGCGTAAGTCTCCAGTATCGACAACGCCTTCTGCATCAGAAGTTATTGTTTTAACCACTTCTCCATCTGGGGTTTGAACCTCAAACTCTGCCCCTTCTAGGCCATCACTCAAATTATCGGCATCAACTTTTGTTGTCGTTGCACTTCCTGGAATCAAGTCATTTTCTACCGTTATTTCATCAATTTCTGTCTGTTTTTCCTCGATTGTAAAATCATACTCTGTGGTATTTTCTTGATAATCCTGAGCTGGCTGAGTTTCTACAAAATGATAATTACCAGGATCAAGATCTTGGATTGAAATCATGCCATCTTGATTTGTCGTATAAGTGCCTTCAACGTTGTTATTATCATCTCTTAATTCAAATTCAACACCTGACAATGGATTACCATTAAATCCGTCTACTTTTGTCAATTCAACATGTCGCTTGATTTCTTTGTTAGATACTTGGTGTTGAGTGGTTTCAGCATCAACTGTTACTTGTTCTTCACTTTCAATACCAGTGACATATCCTTCAGGTGCTTTAGTTTCTTTTAGAACATAATCACCGTACAATAAGTTATCAAATGTCACGATACCGTTCTCATTCGTTGTCCCCGTTTGTAATAGAACATCACCAGATTCATCGTATAGTTCAAATTCTGCCCCTGCTAATGTGGTTTCAGGATCATCATTAGCCACTTTCTCTACCAGTAACGACCCTACTTCACCACTTATTGATCCAGATATACTTGATAAATCAATAGCTTGAGAGTATTGATCACCTGTATCAATATCACTCGTTTCATTCGCATCAAAAGTGAAGTTATTAGCAAGATTTCCATCACCTTCATAAAGAATATAAGTATCATATTCTAAGACATAAGGTCGATCAATTTCTCCATTTTCAAAATCGATCGTAAATGTCTCTTGACCATTATCATTTTCAGTGAAATCGATAGTATAGTCTTCACCTTGATTTAATGTGTTATCTGTTTTTTGAATGTCTGTTTCTGTCACATTAGTTTCATAGATTTTGATAGAATCTTTTAATAGTTGCTGATTAATACTTGGTGTATCAGTTACTGTTAAATTGGATACTGTTGACTGTGTAAAGTTAATATCCACATTCCAATTAACAACTCTCGGATTCTCAGAGCTTTGAGATGCCTCTTTATCCGAATATTCTCCACCATAATCAGGTGATAAAGATGAATCTAAAGTGATCGGCTCATTATTATCACTTTCTACAGTTGCGGTGTTATTATACTCATTCTGAATGAGCTGATCGTTTAGATCAGTCGTATATTGAATGACATAACCAGAATTAATATCTCCTAAAGATACTTCAAAGCCTGAATCACCATTACTATTAGTGCTATCAGATACGCTTGCATCTGTCACTTGATCTCCAAGTTGATAGCCATTCTCTCCGCCAGTCAAATTCATTTCATAGACGTTGACGTTATCAACACTA
Source organism: Alkalibacillus almallahensis (assembly GCF_011761495.1). Lineage (GTDB taxonomy): Bacteria > Bacillota > Bacilli > Bacillales > Alkalibacillaceae > Alkalibacillus > Alkalibacillus almallahensis. Next base: position 129,377 of record NZ_JAASRU010000007.1, read on the forward strand.
AAATTCTGATCGCCTAAGATATAGTCATTAACGACGACATTGTTTAAAGTCTCTAAGTTATAGTTCACACCAACTGTCCAAGTGATTTCTTTCGTATCCATGTTATAAGAAGCATGTTTAAACCCGTTGTTCTGCGTATATTCGTCAGGGTCGAAAGTTGCCGATCCTTCTTTCGTGTGAGATTCGTCATTTCTTGTCCACTCTAATAGCGCATCATTAGTAAATGGACTTTGAGTGACTTCGTCAAAATCAATTGCTGTCGTATAATCAATCGTCACTTGCTGATCAATTGCTTGATTAAATTCTATTTGAATTTCTCGAGTTGATTCATCATAAGAATACGTATACTCAGAACCATCACTCCATGCATCACCACCATGAGTAACGTTGATATCCTTTGGTGTGAATCCTTGTGGAAGTGTATCCGTAAACGTTACATCTCCCATTGTATAACTATCACGATTAATTAAAACAGACCAACCAGTTTCTTTACTATTATAGTTTGCATCTTCATGAGATTTAATAAAAATGCCTTGATTGATCGATTGATTACCATTTTCCTCATGGTTAAACTCATCACTAATCGTATTTTGGATATCCATATCGTCAAATACGCGTTCAGAAGCTGTTGTTTGATAAGTTACCTTATAAGCTTGATTAATGCTATTATTAAACTGAAAATCGAATCCTTCAGAACTTGGGTTTATTGTATATTCAGAAGAGTCGACTTGATTTTCAGCCTTTTCTTCACCAGTATTTTGATTAATATCAATCTGCTGAACTTCAAAACTATCTTCTATTAATTCTTGATTCGCACCAAACTGATCATGCAATTTAGCGTTTTCTTGAGTTACATTTTTTTCATCATAATTATATTTGACTTCCCAAGTAATTGTTTGACTGGTGTTATCATAATTAATCGCTTCTTTTTCAAGCGGTTCACCTCGAACAACCGATACCGTTGAATCTGCTTTCAAGTCATCTTTGTTGTCACCAGTTAATACGGCTTCGTTCTTATAAGTTTCACCTGTTGAATCATTAACTTCCGTTTCATACACGACACGATAAGCTGAATCAATAGTTCCTAGGCTTAATGGGAATTCTTGTCCAAAGTTATGGTCTGTTACTTCAGTTTTCCCATCCACATCCCCATTCGCATTCATGTCTAATTCATATACTTTCAATGAACCATCTACAAAAGAATGATCACCCTCTGTAGGTGTGTCTGTTAATTCTGCATTCTCAATCGTATTTAAACCTTTATTAAAATCAATCGTCCACTCAATCGTTTCGGTGTTATAAGATTTATCTGGATTAGCTTGCTTTTCAATTCCAGAAGCATTCGGGAAGAATTTAATTGGGAAATCAATACTTTTCCCTCCCGAAATCGGGAAATTTATTTCATCATCTTCTGCAGGCCCTGAATAGTGAGCATCGAAGCTTGATTCAAGCTGAATGTTACCTACAATATCACTATTTTTTTCGATATTTTCATTAAAATTTATAACGACTTGATTATCATTTGTATGATAAGTTCCAAAAATAGTCCCATCTGCTCGTTCCAACGGTTGTGCATCCGATTCTGGAAGAGTCGGAACATTGAACATGTCTGGAACTTCAATATGATAGTAGTCACCATCACCATATTCATGACCATTCGGTAATTCAAATTGATAATCTAAACTAACTTTAAATTCGTCATATGGGTCTGTCACCTCAATTAATTCATCCGGTGGTAGTTCAGTAGATTCACCATTCGACGAAAGCTTATTGAGTGTGACATCTGTCACAATTGTTTCACTTATCTCTTGACCATTGTTCTCTGCAGCCATTAAGGCCGGACTCAACATCGACTGTGTTGCTAATAAAGCAATCATCACTATACTAAGTAATTGTTTCATTATGTATAATCCCCCTTAAAAATATTCTCAAATTAATCACAGTTTTTTACTATATTTGAGAGTAGCATTTTCACATATGCAAAATCTGTACAACTGAGATTTCTTAATATTTGGGGGTGTTTACTAGATTGATTAGGAATAGTGAGTTAATTTACCAATTATGAGCATCCAAATTTCAATATCATTCGATAACAACAATCTAAAAAAATTAGACCAATACTTTAAACCCAATAAAAATCCATCGTGAAATGCCATTGTTCAATAAAGCCTAATAAATACCACTCATACAAAATCTTCATTAACAAAAAACCTACTTGGTATCAAGTAGGTTTAGATTTGTTTTACAGTATTTTCTTTTATAAATTTGACTTCTTAGAATAAGTTAAACTTGTCTCAAGACCTTCTCCATTGCTTTTCCTTTAGCTAATTCATCAATTAACTTATCTAAATAACGAATTTCTTGCATGGTTGGCTCTTCAATTTCTTCTACACGCACACCACAGATGACACCTTTTATCAAATGTCTTGAGGTGTTCATTTCAGGTGCCTCCGCAATAAAGGTTTCAAAATCTGTTTCTTTTTCCAGTTGAGCGTCAATTTCTTCTTGAGTGTACCCTGTTAACCAACGGATGATTTCATCAACTTCAGATTTTGTTCGCCCTTTTCTCTCAGCTTTTTTAATATAGTGAGGATAGACACTTGCAAAGCTCATCGTATAAATTTTATGTTTAGCCATAGACCTTCTCCTTCGTCTTTATATCTATACTTTAACATATATTGACCACGAGCTGATTAGGAATTAGTTAACCTATTACTGCATATTAAATATACAAAACAACCTCAATTCTTTGAATCAAGAAAGAATTGAGGTTGTTAAGTTAATCTCTCATCATATTCCATTGAAGTGGTGTTCCTTTTCTAATTGCCTTGTTAGCCTTTTTCCCTAACACTTCGGGTAAATATTTCGGACTTAAGCCATACCCAGGCCGAATTGACCGCACATGATGCTCAGTGAATATTTCACCTGGTTGAATATCTTCTACCACAAATAATGACCGTGCTAGTTTTCGTGATGTAGCTTTTTGTTCAGTTATCAAATAATCGACTTGACCTAGTGCTTTTTCTGCTTGGCGCACGGCATTTACCATTTCCTGAAATTCATATGGCTCCATGGAAAAAGTCGCGTCTGGGCCTCCAAGGGCTTTATCTAAAATAAAATGCTTTTCAATAACCCTTGCCCCGAGTGATACAGCCGTAATCGGAACAATGCTTCCATCAGTATGATCAGATAAGCCGATCTCTGTGTTAAAGGTATTTTTAAAGTTCACCATAGTGTTCAGATTGGTGTCTTCAATCTTAGCCGGATAAGCTGATGTACATTTTAATAAGGTAATATCATCATTGCCTACTTGAAGACAAGCTTCAACCGCTTCATGGATTTCTTGAATCGTCCCTATCCCTGTCGATATGATCATCGGTTTGTTTTTCGACGCGGCATATTTAATTAACGGTATGTCGGTTATTTCAAAGGAGGCAATCTTATAAGCTGGCGTGTTCAGCGTCTCTAATAAATCAACAGCTGTTCGATCAAACGGACTGGAAAAACAAATTAAGCCTTGTTCATGAGCATAATCAAACAATTCTTGATGCCATTCCCAAGGCGTGTAAGCTTCTTCATATAAATCATACAGCGTCCGTCCATCCCAGATCGTGTCATGGTTCAATTTAAAATAATCTTGTTCTGATTGAATTGTCATCGTATCAGGTGTGTAGGTTTGTAGTTTGATCGCATCGGCTCCTGATTTAGCTGCTGCATTAATCGTCTGTTTGGCAATATTAATATCACGACCATGATTGGCGGACAACTCAGCAATGACCAACACACGATCTTTTAATAATCGATGGTCCAGGTTACACATTACTGATTCTCCTCGTTTTCATTGATTAAAATGTTTCTCCCTAATATGAAGGCTTCAGCATGGTGAATCCCTATACTAGACCCTCTCCATTCAGATAACACCCGCACTCCTTCGATCGATCTTGGATGAGGCCAATCGCGCATTTCAGACGTATAAGACTGTAGCGCTTTTAATTTTGTTTCGATGGAATGAGAAATATCGACATACCAGTTCGGATTAAAGCTTGGGGCAGATTGAGGTGGCATCCATTCAGTACTGGAAACTGTTTCGAAAAATAATAGTTGTTTAACTAAATGTTGGCCTGGAATCGGGCGACAAGCTGTGATGACAGCTTCATGAATACGTCTGTGGTCAATATTAACATCACCAATATGATGCGTATAAACAATGTCAGGTTTAACTTGGGCTACTATTTGTTCAATCACTTTAATAATATCTAATCGGTCCAGTTGATCCATACGATTATCTGGAAACTGATCCAAAATTAACTCATGTACACCTAAGATTTGATTAGCTCGTTCTGCATCTTTCGCCAATTGTGATAATTGATCATATCGCTCTTCTCGGTCACGCTTAGGATCTCGACTTGTAATCCCTTCTGCTAATATTACAGAATGGACCTTGTCACCTTGCCTAATATGATTCACAATCGTCCCGCCACACCCGAGGATTTCATCATCAGGATGAGCGGCTATGACTAAGACATTACGCATCGCTGTCTTCCTTTCTCGTTATTTTCACATCAGCATGAATATATCCCTCTTTTAAGCTCGCCCGCTCAAATTCAAATAATAAACCAGCTGTTTCTAAATAGGCACGTGGATAAGAAGTTGCATCTAACATCCTGATATAATCAAAGGCTTTTTCTAATGTGTCGATTCCCTTCAGATCACCTTCTGTTCTTTTTCGTCTTGAAAAAGAAACCACTTCCCCGACTTGTTCATAAGGGGTCGGTTCTGTTTCGATTATTTCTTGAATCATTTGCTCGATCCTCTGGGCTGCTCTCATGTAGATTTCTTCAGCTGAGCCATGTAAATTTAAATCTTTTTTTAGATAAATCGGCCCAGCATCTAACTCCGCTTCACAACGTATAGCCGTTAATTTTGTTTCGTAAATGCCTCGACTGATTAAATTTTGTAACGGGGTGCCACCTCTTCCATACGGTAGATCAGTCATATGAAAAACAATACATTCAAAGTTCTCATACACTTCTTGAGGAATGATGAATGACCAATGAGGGATAAAAATATAGCGAGGATTAATGGTAGATAAATAGTCGTATGTTAACGATTTGCGATCAGATATATAATAAAATTGATGGTCTAAAGTATTGGTTAAATTCTCGTAAACTTTATGATACCAGTCATGATTCGCAATAATAACGTTCTTAACTTCGATCACCACCTATTCATCTAATAATTCTTTATAAAATTCTATATGCGTCTCATACTCTTTTGGTTTAAAATTCGCTTTTTCAAAAGCCTTAATCGATGCTTTATTTTGATATTTAACCTTCCCAATTAGTTTACTAATCGGTAAATCGTATTGATGAACGATGCCTGATAAATACTTGATTAATTCACTACCATAGCCACGGCCACGATAGGCATGGTCTATACTATAATCAATCAATCCAACATCTTGTTCTATGTCTAATCTTAATTGACCGATTGGCTGATCGTATCGATTTACCATAAATATTTTATGATGAGGTGATTTCAGTATATTCTTAAACCATTCTTGATGGTCACTGTAAATAATTTTATTAGAATCAAACGCGTTATCTCGCACACTTTCCTCATTAGCCCAAATATATAATTGATCACAGTCAGACTCATTTGCTTCCCTAATATAAAAATCCTCCACTCTAAACACCTCTATTCAATTAACATTTAAGCTTTGTTAAAGTCCGTTGTTGATATTGTGCTCCGCTTTCGGTGGACGCTTTCCGCAGGCACGGCTCGAGCCTCCTCGGCCGAAAAGCGTGGCCTGTGGGGTCTCGAGACTCGTGCTGTTCCTGCAGGAGTCGCCACCTTCGCTCCTCACAATTCAACAACTAAGTGCTACATCACTTAAAATCAAGACTAAACTTTAACAGCTCCAACAACTAAGCACTTATAAGTGAAAACCATTTTATTAATCCTGACCACAGTTTATTAGTAATTGAATAACTCGTTTAGATCCGTTGCCATCAATCAAACCATTCAAATCATCTGATAACTTCTGTCTTTCTTGATAAGATAATAGTCTTTCAAATTGTTGTAGCACTTCTTGATCGAACATCGGTGAATTTATATGAACGACTTTCTCACTTAACCCACCATTAATTAAACCTGAAATATTATTTTGTTGATTATCCGCGGTTGCTATAGGAATGAATGGCGTTTGTGCACGAATGATCTCTAATAAGGTTTGACCTGCTGCTGTGATCACTAGGTCTGCTTGGATGATTTGTTCCATCATGCCTTTAGACCCGAGTTGATCTAATCGATGGATATGACCTTGGTAGAGTTTTTCAACTGATTCATCACTAGCTAATAACACATAGAAATGAATATGAGGATAATGACCTGCCAAACTTTCCATTAATACTTGCGAAGACTGATTTCCTGCACTTCCTAGAGTGATTAAAACCCGCTCCACATTTTTATTTATAGTTTTGTGCCTTGATTCGGTAAATGGCTTTCTTAAAATGATATAGTCTTTACCACTATAATAATGGTCTCGAGACTCTGATGCCTCTAGTGACAAATTCACCACTGTCGCATCATCTGGATAATCGATTCGATTGAGATCATCTAAAATCAAACAATGACCCGCTTGTTGTACTAATTGCTCATAAACCTTTTTACTGGCCAAATAAGAGTCCACGATCAGATTATGATAATTCTTGATCTTATTTTGAATAAAGCTAAAGTTGCACCAGTCTACATATTGGACATCAATCTGCTCTAACAGCTCAATGATTTCATCTGAGGTATTCACAATAAACTCAACCTCATAACCTTGGGCGACCGCTTCATCATAAAGCGCTTTACATCGTGCGACATGACCTAACCCAATATTAGATCCACCTTCTGTTAAAATCATTATCGATTTCAATTTAAACACAGCCTTAATCCGTTATATTTTTCTGGTCAATGTTACTATTAACCTTGGCAATATGAGGATGTTGTTGTAATAACATCAAAATTTCATCTAAATAAAAATCATGCTCGCCATGATATAAATGGCCATAAATTAACTGAATAACTTCAAAATCTTCTGGAGTATCAAGTGTCAGGCGATAGTGGGATAAATCAACATCTAACTGATAGAAAGCAACATCATGTCGTTCTTCGTAAATATAGGGGGTAACATGTTCTTTTTGGTAGGTTTCAAGATTAAGTCGATTAGTTGCTTGCAATACATCATTTGAGAAAACTTCTATATCGAACCCTCTGGGATAAGTTCGTCTCTCTTCATAGGGAGGTGCATTGGTGACTAACGAAACAGAGTGATTTTGATAATACTCAATCAAATCATCCAAAACATGGGGGTCAATCAATGGACAATCAGATGTAATCCTGACAACCGTGTCTAATTGAAATGTATGCGCCGCTTCAGCATAACGACTTAACACGTTTTGTTCTGAACCTCGAAAAACCGAAGCATTCAACTTTTTAACCTCACTTATAATGGCATCATCTTCTACTAAATCAGTTGTAGCGACAATCACCTCATCCACGAGTGTCGCTTGATTAACACGCTCCACCACATGAGCTAATACTGATTGCCCTTGAAGTTTTTTTAATACTTTGCCAGGCAACCGTGTAGACCCAATCCTAGCTTGAATGATAACGCCAACTTTCATCTTACCCCTACTTTCTAAACGATTGAACTACGTGCCTAACAATTTCAATAACATCTTGAGCATCACCATCTGTCATGGCAGGAAATAACGGTAATGTGATTATGGCGTCATATAAGGATTCAGCAACAGGATAATCCCCTTTTCGGTAGCCCATTTGTTGATAAAATGGTTGCATATGCACAGGAATATAGTGAACGTTTACACCCAAATTGTGAGTTCTTAATGCATTAAAAATAGCTTCTCTTGTGCCTGTTAAGTTCGCTAAGTTTAATTGAATGACATACAGATGCCAGCTCGATGACACATCATGATGCACAAAAGGTGTTACGATTTCTGCTATATCTTGAAAAGCTTCATTATATATGGCTACAATTTCGCGACGTCTTTTGATAAAATCATCTAACTTCGATAACTGGCTCAATCCAAGGGCTGCTTGAATATCTGTCATACGATAGTTATAACCTAAAAACTGCATCTCATAGTACCAAGGGCCGTGATATTCTTTCATCTCATGTTGGTCACGTGTCACCCCATGAGATCGAAACTGTTTTAATTGTTGATAATACGTTTCATCATCGGTTGTAATCATCCCGCCCTCACCTGTTGTTATATGTTTAACAGGGTGAAAGCTGAACATCGTCATATCAGATAAACCACCGATTTTCTCACCTTTGTAAGTGGCACCAATGGCGTGAGCAGCATCTTCGATTACGATCAGCTCATGTTTATCTGCAATAGCACGAATCGCATCAAGATTAGCAGGCTGACCTGTAAAATGGACTGGGATTATGGCTTTTGTGTTTTTCGTGATACGTTTTTCCACTTCATTAGGATCAATATTATACGTGACAGGATCAATATCTGCGAAAATAGGTGTTCCATTTTGGTATAAAACACAATTTGCCGAAGCTATAAATGTCATCGGTGACGTAATTACTTCATCGCCTTCACCAATTCCAGCGACAAAGCATGCCGCATGTAGTGCTGCTGTCCCACTCGAGAATGAAACAGCATATTTTGCTCCTACTTTACTTGCAACAGCTCCTTCAAACTCATCTACTTTAGGTCCTGTCGTTAGGAAATCACTTTTCAAAACATCTACGACTTTCTCTATATCATTGAGACTAAGACTTTGTTTGCCATAGGGTAACAACCTATCTCTCTTTGGATCATGAACCATCCTCTTCACCTTCTTATTTTGTTAAAAAGTTGAACAACTTCAAATAGGTGATTCCAATCAAATTTTACTTATAAATGAGATTGCTATATTTAGATCAAATTAGTCGATTGAATCCAACTCTCTGTCTTTTTAATGCCTGCTTTCAAGCTGTGTGACGGTTTCCAATCAAGCAATCTCTGGGCTTTTTGGTAATCGCACACTAACCTTGGAATCTCACTTTGAGGGTGAATATGTTCAATATGTTTAATACGACTTTGATCATCCACGATTAACTCAGCTAATTTGTTAATGCTAATATCTTCACCCAGTCCTGCATTCACAATTTCGCCGTTCACTTGATCTGAGTAACCCGCTTTTAAAATAAACCGTGCACAATCCTCCACATAGAGTAAATCCCTCGTTTGCTTCCCATCCCCATAGATCTCAAGTGGCTGACCCGCCAGTTTATTTTTTAGAAAAATAGCGACTACGCCACCTTCTCCTCCCGTTTTCTGATAAGGTCCATAGGTATTAAATGGTCGTATTACGGTAATGGGCAACCCGTAGCTATGATAGTAAGATAGACACATATTTTCCGCTGCTAGTTTTGAACCTGCATAAGGGGAAGCTGGTTTTACTGGATTTTTCTCATTGATCGCCTCTGATTCATAAGCCTTTTGATAAACCATACATGTGCTCATGAATACCATCTTAACGTTATGGATTCTGCACCGCTCAAGCACATTAAAGGATCCGATTACATCATTTTCAAATGTTGTTTTAGAATCATCTATACTATCCTGCACATTGATACTTGCCGCCAGATGAAAGCAAATATCAAACTTTTGATTAAACAATAGGTTTAATATATGCTGATCTTTAATATCCCCGACGATTAAGTCCATAAAATTCTTATCTTGATAAAAAGCTTCCAAATTTTCTTGTCTACCATTTGATAGATCATCTAACACCCACACCTGGTGGTGATCCCTCAATAACTGGTCAACAACCCATCTCCCAATGAAGCCTGCTCCACCTGTTACGAGAATTTTCAATACAATCGCCTCCTTTCTCGCTGTCATATGTTTAATATTTTTTTAGTTGGATTGAGTCATTTCTTAAAAAACTATAAATCAAGTTGAGAACTTTTTAATTAACTTGTGCAATCTCTCACTTGATAAGCCTAAATCAGGATAGGCGTATTCTATAAACTTTTTCCTTATTTCACTTACTTCTTTATTCCACTTAGGATCGTAAAAAAATTTTATAATTAAATCTGCTAATTTTTCAGGATCTTTTTGGACTAACTCACCTAATTCATCAAAGTAACCCGTATAACTGAGCAATCTATTTTGTATAATGAACACAGGTTTATCGACTAACATCGCCTCTAACCCTACTGTAGATGGGTATGAAACAACACCATCCACGTGAGGAAGTGTTTCATATAAATCATAAGACCCGCTCGATTTAATAAATGGGAATTTTCTTTCAAGCGCATGAGTTTCCGTATTTGGATAGTCTTTTAATAAAATATTTAACTTTATTTCCTTCGAAGCTGAAATCTTTTCTAGTAGCGTTTCCCATTTGCTAATATTGCGCTCACCTCTAACCACAACAAGTAGTGTTTTCTTGTTATGATTCAATCCTAGACTTTTATCAAAAGTAGCGCGTGATATGGGACTTGGTTGAAATGCCTGATCAAATCTGGGATGCCCCGTAATCTCTAGCGCTTCTTCTTTCACCCCTAAAGCCTTATACCAATCCACTTCATACTGACCATAAACAGCGTCTATATTAGCGATTTTCGGAATATAGCCAAATTCATTACCGATAATCCCGTGTTGCGTACAAATGGTCGAAATCCCCCGTTTGGCTGCTACAAACGTCACAACACGACTGAAATGATTAGGGCTCGAAATCACAATACAAGAAGCAGGAATATCCTTTAGCATGTTATTGCAAATTTCAATTTGATTAATGGCAGTGGACATTCTATTAAAAAGCATTTTTTGAAATTTAGGCTTTTGGTATAAGTGGTGATCTTTATAGCTTTTCAGCAACTTCTTCACCTGAAGTCTCATATGAGTAGTAGCCGTATTCACATTGGGCAAATAATCATTCACATAATGAACGGGCATATTAAGTGAAGGATCTTGCGGCGACTTTTTTTGATTCGTTTTGACGACGACTGTTTTGGAAGGATTGAAGTAATGGTTCAATGTCTCAGGTGGAATGCGAAGTAACTGGTCATTAATGAAGAGTACTCTATCTGATTTATTTGCCTTTCTGGTTTCTTTGCGTTGTGACTGTATATATTGGTCGAATAACTGTTGAACTTTTGACTGATTATCAATTCTTCTCGTTAGTTGTTTTGCAAAGGTATCCGTATCTAATTGTTTCCACACTTCTGGATTATTTCGAATTAAGGCTGGAAAATGAACAAGATAAGACAAGGAAAGGCCGTTATAAGTGATGCTTTCGAAATCACGTATAAACTCAAGATATAACGACCAATAATTTTGGACATACGTATTCATGGTATCCACCTTTTCACTATTTTCTTGTTAACCTAGCAACAGATCGCTTCAGCCTTTGACCAGAGTTGCTCATATCAGGGTATGCGACATGAAGGAATTTCTTCTTCTTCCTAGAAGCATACACTTTAAATTCTGAATCGGTAAAATACTTCATAATTACTTCACCTAATTGTTTAGGCTCCCGTTTGACTAACTGACCTAGCGCTTGAAAGTATCCAGAATAACCATCAAAGTTACTATTAAGAATAAACACTGGTTTGTTTGCGATACTCGCTTCCAAAGCAACCGTAGACGTGTAGGAAATGACTGCGTCAACGTGAGGAAATATGTCGTAAATAGAATAATCGGCTGTCGATTGTACGAAAGAAAACTCTTTTGTTAACTGATGAGGCTTCTTACTAGGATAGTTTTTTATAATGATATTCAAATTAAGCTTTTTAATCGTTTGTATAAGCTTTCTCCATCGATTAATATCCTCATTATTTCTAATGACAATCAATAAGGTTCGTTTGTTATTATTTAAACCTAACCGTCGATTAAATTGTGACCGTTTAGTTGTTGGTCTCTCAAATGCCTGATCAAACCTAGGGTGACCAATGATCTCTATTGCGGATTGTGGCACGCCTAACTGGTTATACCACTTGACTTCATAGTTACCGTAAACAGCATCTATTGTCGCTATTTTAGGAATGTAGCCAAATTCACTGGCGATAATACCATGTTGCATACAAATTGATGGAATGCCTTTAGTGGCAGCGACGACAGCTAGTATTCTATTAATATAAGAATGTGTCGTTGAAACAATGACACAGGAGATTGGTCTCTCACTCAGAAAATGTTTAGCCTGCTCAATTCGTTCAACAATTGCAGAGATCATATTCAAAAAGTACCGTTGAAAACTCTTGTTTTGGTATAATGGATGGTTTTTATGAGCTGCAAAAATTTCTCGAGCCCTATTTTGTAAATGGACGACAGCTTTTTTAGTATTAATGGAGTAATCACTTAAATAATCGGTGTTGAGGCTTTGATGGGATTGAGTGCTTGGTATGGTTGGTTTGGGTGGTTTTATCTTCTTAATATGGTTACCAGAGTTGACATTTGCTTTATCTCCCCTTTTTTTCTTACTGGATCGCTTCTTGATTTGATGGGGTCTTTTTATATTCGCTTGCAGCATAAGGATTCTGGATGGATGAAAATACTTTGAAATGGTAGGTCTTGAGATTCGTAATAATTTATCGTTGTGGAATACGACTAATCCATTTTCCTTTTTCACTTGTGAGTTCCGTTGGTGTTGGGCCATGAATTGGTCAAAGACTTCTTGTATTTCTTTATGTTCGTTCACTTGGCTTCTTAGATGTTTATGGAACTTTTTACTCGATAACTGTCTCCATAGAGCCGGATTTTTGCTGACTTGACTATAGAAGTTACAAAACAAGTATGATATGGAATACCCATCATATTTTAGATTTTCGAAATCGTTCAGAAAATCCATATATAAAGACCAATAATTTTTTGTAAGAGTATTCATGATAGCCTCCTCACTATGATCAGACATTTTAAAAAAAGCTTTGTTAAAGTCCGTTGTTGAATTGTTATCCGCTCTCGGTGGACGCTTTTACCCATAGGGCACAAGTACAACATCTGTTCAATCTCACTGCGTTCGTTTTTCACAGTGTTTTCTATGCAGGGGCACGGCTCGAGCCTCCTCGGAAGAAAAACGCTTCCTGCGGGGTCTCGAGACACGTGCTATTCCCACAGGAGTCGCCACCTTCGCTTCTCACAATTCAACAACTAAGTGCTATATCATTTAAAATCAACACTAATTTTTAACAGAGCCTTAAAGAAACTTCGCTTTTTTTAACAATGAGCGTAGTTCTTCATGATTTAGGGGTTGCTGACGTTCAGATGTATAAGTTCCATTTAAAACTTCCTTCGTATTAGGGTAAGTCACGTCACTCGATCGTCTAGGTATAATATACATCTCAGATAATTCTCTCGCGTAAGTGGATTCTTCATAGGACATTAACTCTTCAAACATCTTTTCACCTGGTCTTACCCCTATTGATTCAATATCTATTTCTGATTGGTTGATGTTATATTGTCTAGCGATTTCGTCTATTAACACATCGACTAAGTCCCCTAATTTAATCACAGGCATTTTCAAGACGAAAATTTCTCCACCTTTTGCTTCTTGTAATGCCTTAATCGTTAATTCTGTTGCCTGATCTGGCGTCATCATGAAACGTGTCATATCTAAATCAGTAACTTTGATTTTCTTTTCCTTTAGTATTTGTTCCTTAAAAAGTGGAATCACTGAACCTCTTGAACCCATCACATTGCCAAATCGAACACTAGAAAAAATAGTTTGATTGTCAGTTCGATTGAGTTCTGTAGCCGAAATCATTCTCTCACCGATTAACTTAGTTGCACCGTACGTATTAGGAGGAGAGATCGCTTTATCTGAACTTGTAAAAATCACTCTTTTCACCTGGTGTTCAAGCGCTGCACGAATGACATTATTCGTGCCCTGAACATTAGTTTTAACCGCTTCATAAGGGTTATGTTCACATGAATCTACTCGCTTCATCGCTGCTAAATGAAACACATAATCAATACCTTCCATAGCTGTTGCAATACTGTCATAATCCCTAACATCACCAATAATGAAATGAAACATTTCGTTGAAGCCTAGCTCTTCTTGTAATTGTTGCTGCTTAAACTCATCACGACTAAATATATAAATAGAATCTGGATATTCCTTAATTAAATGCCTAGCTATACTCTTCCCGATCGTTCCAGTGCCACCAGTAATAAGAACTTTTTTTCCCTCAAAAAACACGACATCCCCTCCTTTATTCAAGTCCAGTGGTCTTAATAAGTTTTCATAGTGTCACTAATTATATATATTAAAAATAGTTATGCCGGTTAAAGTCGCAGGCCTACTCTCGCAACCCATTTTGATACTTGTATTCATGACTCATAAAATCCCAGAATCTATTTAGACGACATAACATTTTAATAGGCTAAATACAGAATTAATTAATTGGATATTCATTTTCAATTGGAATATTGGTGAATATGCCTTGATTAACACACGCATGTCACGAATTCCTAGCTTAACAATAAGATATTAGTAAGAAGTGCGTATTAATAAGTAAAGGAGTCTTGAGCTATGGATGAAAAGAATTATGAAGAAGAACATACACATACAGAGCAAAAAGATGAATCCATTTCAGAATCCATCAATAATCTGAAGCAAGATGTTGATTCAATTAAAGAAGAAGTCGGGGAAATGCAAATTCAAAAACTGCTCACAAAGATGTTCCAGATGATGGATCAAATTGACGATCAACTTAAGAAATTAGAAGAGGAAATCAATTTGCAGAAGGAAAACCGTCAAAAAACAGAAGAAACTGCGAATTCAACGCCTAATCAACCTAAACCTCGAATGTCTGAGTACAAAATGTTACAAAACATGTTGCAATCCTCTGGTTCTACAGGAACACCCAGCAATCAAAGAAACAGCAACTTAACAAGAAATCGCGCAAATAACGGGGCCCCCTCAGCTCCTAATATGCTTAATAAAAATATCATCACTCGCAAATCTACAAGATAAAACCCTATCAATATAGACTACTAAATGGTCCCAAAGGCTTTTCCATTCTCCTCGTTCACTATACCTACTAGATAAACAGTTAAGAAGATCAACTAAATTAACCCTTATAAAATCACCTATTTTCATAGATTGACTCTAGTTGCCCAAACGTTTTTCATACTTTAGCTTATAATATAGTATTCAGAAAGGAGATGATGTTTTGAAAGCGCGGGACCTTAGTAAGAACTCAAATAACGGAACATCTTCAAATGAAAAGAAGCCTATAACACTCGAAACGCCACCTGGTCAGCAGAATCGTATTACGTTTGGAGGTTGTGGTTGCGGTAAAAACAAAGGCTAATGCCATTTAAGAGATTTGTTATTAGCATAATGTTTTAGTTCATGTTAAGACCTATTAAAAAATGTCATAATGACTCAGTTACTTCGAGTCATTATGACATTTAACTAATGAAGAACTCATTTTATACACCAGTTCCGTTAAGCCTGAATAAGTTATTTGCTATTGGGACGATGTTTACAGGCTTGCTGTCTCCTTCGATCTTATCTAATTTACTAAAAAAAGCTTTAATTTCTGACTTAGTTAATGAAAAACGTCGCTTTTTTTCTTTTTTACTTTTTTTAAGGAGTAGGTGTTGATCGAGCGAATGCTGCTGTTGACTTTGATTCGCGTAAATCTCAGGGAAAGCATCCATTAATTTTAAGATAGATTCATAGGCGTGCTGATTATTCGACCACTCACAATGATATAGCATGAGATCTGAATTGAGTTCGCTCTTAAATGGGACATACTTCTTGTGATTTAAATTAACCACATTATTTATTATTTCTAGTACTTCATCTACTTGAGAGGCTTTTATACCTACTTGATCAGGTAAGCTTTGATCCTTCTTTGATGAAATTGGAGGAACATATGAAATGACTGGTCTACCAAGCAAATAGGCTTCCAGACCTGATGTACATCCATTGTGTATAATCGCCTTAGCAGCCAATAACCATTTAGTAATATTACCTTCATGAATCACATGAACATTGCGGTACCTTGAAAACTCTTGCAAGTATGACCTGACATTCTCACCTGGATGTGGCCGAATGACAAAATTGATATCAGGAAATCGTTCGCAAGATTGTTTAACTAAATCAATAAAGCGATAATATAATAGTGTAATATCTTTAAAATGCGGATCATCCTTTTTACCCTTTGCCGTATTATAACGGGCGAATCGTGTATTGATTAAAACAAACTCACCAAACTGCCTTTTAATTTGTTTAGCTTCTTCTTGATAAATGGTACTGAATTTAGGCTTTAATAAATCAAATCTTGGATTACCCGTCACATGACATCTATTCTTCAAATCAGGATATGCACTTGTCATGACGTCCATTTGGGATTGTCCCCAACAATATTCTTGCGTGACTAATGCCAGCATCTCTTTCTTCATGCGATCTTGCAAATACTTATGATCGTCAAAAATCAATCCTTCTTCATCTAATTCAACAACCTTATGACCATGACTCGTAGCATCAGTAATCACCCTTTTTCTTACACCACGAGAATAACCTTTTGAGAAGAAAATGCCTTGTGGTAATTGATGGGATGCTTTTTGTACCATATAGTGATCGCCAATCACGACTTCATAACCTTTCTTAGCTGCATAATAAGCTAACAACAGTTTGGCATCAGATTCTCTTACTTTTATTTCAATCGGTAAGTATAACCAATTTTTAATTTTAACCAAAGTTATACAACCTCTTTTCTACAGCTGTCAAACAATTAACAGAAATAAAAGAGAGGAGTGAGGTCCTCTCTTTATTCCTAGATTAAAATGTTACCCTTGGCCTCCATTGTCTCCATTAGCATTAGGAAACACGACAGGGCATTGTGGTGGGATTGTTGGTGCTGGGCATGGTGGGAACGGAAGGATATCTCTTGGCTGACAGAAATCTGCTGTGATTTCTAGCGTGACATCATAAGTTGATTGGATACTTTGGCATAAGCGGACAGAAACCGTTACGTCTAGTTCATCTACTTCAGTCGTTGTTCCAGTATCACAAGTTGCTGTACAAACGAAGCAATCTAAGTCTGTATAAGTGACATCTACATCTGTACCAGTCGGTGCACAAAGAATGACTTGCTCACAACGCGTAAACTCTGCTGAACCGACTTCGACTGTTGCTCCTCCAAGACCAGGAATTAAATCGACGAAAATGGTTACTTCGAAATTTTTGCGGATATTCACCAGTTGTAATGTAACCTCTGCTCCATCTACTACAAAGTCTTGATCAACTCTATCCAATACGACAATCGGATCTTCTTCAGTAGGTGCGACTGTACATGAAACGGAATCTAGATCAATATCATCACATTCTAGTTGTTCACCTGTCATTGGATTTAATGGTAAATCTAGATCGCTTAGACTTAGGTCAAAATTAGCCTCATTTAGAATCCAGTCATATACTTTCTCTGCATTAATACAAAGAAGCTCCTGTCCCCCAATTAGATTATCTGCTTGCATATTATTGACACCTCCAAAATATTTGATTTCACTTCTAATCTATGTCCATAGAGATAAGCGAGTTAATGAAATAGTGGAGTTACAAGGATATTTAAGAAGTTGGTTGAATATAATACACAAATAGTAATAAGCTAATCACTCATCTAGTTTCGAATGATAAAAGTGCAAATACACCAACAATTCACTCCTTGTAACCATGACTTTTTCACATATAAGCGCATATTTAATACTATATTAATATGTAATTAAAGGGTGACTCTTAGTGGAGCAAAACAAATTATATAACGCTTCAGAAATTGAACAATTAAAACAGGAACTCCAAACCTACAAACATTCATTTGAATACTCAGGGCCCCATGAGTCATTAAACTATTTTGTTCATTTAAAACGCGAATTACACGACATGCAACTAGAATTATCGAGGTTAAAAGGAGAAGTGAACATCATGAAGGAAGATTTTCAAAAGAAGATTGAAGACTATGAAGAACAGAATGAAGATCATTCTACACAAATTCAATCTATAGCTAATTCCCTTAATCAGTTAAAGTATGATATAACATCTATTAATCAAAACGACTATCAGACACAAGTAACTGACCTGCTCGATAAAATGGAAAAGGCCATCAACAGAACAGAGAAAAATAGACATACACTGAAAGACCTTAGGCATAACTCTAGTAAGGAAAATGCAAACTCAATAGAACAAAAGTCAACTAAGGCTGAACCTAAAATGTCGGAATACACTAGACTACAAAATATGTTAAAAACTATTCAACAATCGACACCACAGAATGCAAATACCTCAACTTACACTAACCAGAATTTCAGCCAAAACAATTCATTTCATAATAAAAGAAGGTCATCCAGCGCTACTAATCAGGCAAAATCCTCTAAAACCAACCATCTCGAATTCAACAAGAATGTTATTACCAAAGTGACAAAGCCTCAAAATAATATTCATTCAGAACCTTCAACAAACCAAAAACAGCCTGATGCCAAAGATCAAAAACAAAGTCAGAAGACTGACCATCCATCAGGAAAAACGAACTCAACAAATCAGCAGATTGATCAAAAATCTACAAAGGACGAATCAATTAGTTCCACACATACTGAAAATGAACACGAAACAAAATCACGGCTTAATCGCCCGAAAAATAAAAGAACCATCAGCTCACTTTGGGCATTTATAGTTGAAAAATTAAGGTGATCATAAGATGAAGCCAAAACAACTTATCTTACCCCTAACAATCTACAATCAAATCGTGGAAGATTGTAGTAACCATCTACCTTATGAATCTTGTGGTCTAGTCACTGGACTTAATCACCGCGTGAATAAATTTTGGCCTTTAGAAAATGAATTGAAATCAAGCAAGCGATACTTTGTTAGTAAACAGTCATTAGAGGCCGTGATGAATGAAATCACGCAAACTGGCGAACAGGTGCTAGCCATTTACCATACCCACCCTGTCACAGCTCCTGTTCCCTCTTATCTTGACTTGAAGAACCATCCAGACCCTTTCGTTTATATGATGATTATTTCCTTTAAGTTGGAAACGCCACTGTGTAAGCTATATTCGGTTGAAAATAATCGTTATATGGAATGTGACATCATATTCACAACTTAATAAGACATGCAAATGAAATTTAGGTACAAGGAGTCGTTAATATCATGGTTCTTCTTAGCATAGAGATGAGCATAAGTTAAATACTGACCTTTTTTCAGGAGTGAACACCATGACTAATATGAGTGAATTGAAGAAAAGACTAGGAGAACTGAACAATCAAACAGATCGCTTTGTTGAGGAATTTAGGGAGTATTTGCAAGCTTATCAGACGCCAGACCAACAAAATCCACCCTTCATTAGTTATTTCACACATTCAATTAATGCAGCAACTGACTTCCAGGATGAAAACTTATTATTCGGCGGATTTCATATTAAAAACCTAAGTTCAGCCACAATAGAAGATCTATACATATGTTTACGCATAGACACTTCAGATCCGTTTAACTTTTCAGGAAAGTTCAATAATGATCCCTCTTCTATAAATGCTCAAGCAATACCAGCTACTTGGGAACGATTCAATCATAGTGACGACGACAAGGAACATTGGTTCAAACTCGGTCAAGGTCATCATTTAAAACCTTTTGATGATGTCTCACTGTCTGACTTCCAGATCACTTGGGAAAATCATGTACCATTCTCTTGTTCAATCACTGGCTTTGTATACACTGAATCAGAAAGTGACGGAATGACTTCTCTTAACACGATTAATATTAGAATGTAGAGACAAAGGAGGGCTTTAATTGGTTGATGAACAATTTTGGTCGCTCACCTATAAGATGGTGAACGGTTATGCCTCTCAAATCGATGAACATGCAACAAATGATGAGAAACTCGAATACTCCATCTTGCTTCTATTACTTAAATTAAAAACACAGACTATTAACGGTTCAGAAGGAAACCATTTGAATATGCCAGGTGAATCATCCAGTAAACTTCTAAAAGAAATCGACAAATCAATCGAACACAACCAAAACCAATTCGATCATTTATTTGATTTAGTGACGAATGCTGAATCCTAATAAATACCCCCACTTAATGGATTCTATATCCACTAAGTGGGGGCATTTATGATTATCGTTTCTCTACATTCATAGCATCAAATAACTGTGTGGTCGATAAAGCCGTAAATGGTAAGGAAACATTATGTTTGATACCTTCCTTATGAGCAGCGGTTAAATCATTTAGCAAGATATTTAAAGCCGTCTCTGGTGTCCATTCAGAAACGTCACTCCAATGTCTAGCTACCCAACTATCACCAGTGCTGACGTGCAATAAGTTTAATAACTCATCTTGAGGTAAGTTATAATGTTCAGCTAATTTAAGCCCTTCTGCCACAGCATTGACATTGATACCGAGAATCATATTGTTAATTAATTTAGCGATTTGGCTATTACCCGTTTCAGACCCGTAGTAAAATATATTCGTACCAACGGCTTGGAAATAGGGATCTGCCGTTTTGACAGCATCTTCAGGTCCCGAAACCATAATTGATAACGTCCCCTCTTCTGCGCCAATAGCGCCTCCACTGACACCTGCATCAATTAACGTTAAGTTGCTTTCCTCTTCTACTTTTTGATTTAATTGTTTCATCGTATCAGGATCGAGCGTACTCATGCAGATCACGACTTTATCTTGGGGATCAGATGCCATTAAGCCGTTCTCGCCAAAAATAACATCCACATTCTGATCATAGTCACGAACCATTGATATGACTGCTTCATCAGCTTGTTCGCCTACTTCTTTCAACGTTTCGACCATCGTGATCCCAGCCGCTTCAGCTTTTTCATAGACACCTTTAAAAGCATCATAACCAACCACTTCAAAGCCAGCCTTATTTAAATTAATCGCCATCGGAAAGCCCATCGTTCCTAGTCCTACAAGTCCAATTTTTTTCGTCACTAAACATTCCTCCATATCGGGTTCGTTTTTTAACCGCTTTCACAAAACACTTTGGTGCTATGTTCATTAATTTCTTCAGCATGAGCTGCGGTTTAATCAAACATGGCATCAAGTGTACTGCTCTTTTATACGTATACACGAAAGAACAGATTAATAAACATGATCATTCTAGAAATATATTTCCGGAGTAATCCAGTAGAAAATCAACATCCAAATTCAATAAAGATTATTTTTTCGACAAGTTGCCATAAACAACGATGCATCTTGATTCATAAAGAGATTCTTGCCATGATGAAACGTTTGGATATCAATTGATTGAAAACCGACATCAGCTAAAAGCGCTTTCAATTCATTATGCTTAAACCCATTATGCACTTTAGGGTGATCAATGTTTTCGTTTTTGTCAAAATCAACAATCACCAATTCCCCTCCGTCATTCAGAGTATCGTATAAAGTCTGCAGAATCGTTTTGGTTTCAGGAATATGAATGAGAACGAGTGACATGAAAATCGTATCAACTTTTTCTGAAGGCTTTTCCTGCATAAAATCAGCTTGAATCACACGAGCATTTTCAATGTTTCGCTGGTGAACTTTTTCCTTCGCAACGCCTACCATTTGTGATGATGCATCTACTAGTAACACTGACTCAACTAAATCCGTTAACTCAAGACTGACAAGCCCCGTTCCACCTCCATAATCCAAGAATGATCTGGAAGTATGTTGATGTAATACGGGCCTTACTTGTTCAATAATGACTTGCGCTAGCGCTTGCATTTTGTCGTTATCATATCGTTTAGCTATTTGTTCAAATGGTTGATCTGTCATCGTGTTTCGTTCACCCTTTCTTTGAATTCGAACTCTATTAACTATAACATTTTGCATTTGTCTGAAGTTGGACTGAATATAGGATATATGAAAATTATCGTGAAACAGAGGATTTCATAAGGTTTAATAAAAAGGGAGGCATTTTATGGTAGAATGAACGAAATAATACACTTGCAATCTATTGATGGGAGAGTTGAGATCATGGAACACAACATGGGCCTTTATGAATCGCCTTTTAATTCAATCAAGACAGGTAAAAAGAAAGTGGAAGTAAGATTAAATGATGAGAAAAGAAGAAAGCTTAATCCAGGAGACACGATCAAGTTTTCAAAAGTTCCAGATAGCAATGAAACTTTAACAGTCGAGATTCTTGAACTAAAGCACTTTTCAACATTTAAAGAAATGTACGGAAACGTTCCTGCAAGTGATCTTGATGCTGTCGGTGGGTCAATTGATGAAATGGTGGAACGAACTTACCAAATTTATACGCCGGAACAAGAAAAGGAATGGGGAACTGTTGCGATTACAATAAAGTTATTAGGATAAACCTTATAGGTTTCTATAGAAGGAAAAATAAAATAGCAATATTTTATACCCCAAAATTGAAGTGGAAAGGTTGAACACTATGGTTAACCCTACAAATCCAAAAGAAGAAGCAGCACAACATTTTAATCCAGTTGAACATATTATGTCGCGCATTCATGAAATGGAACAAACATCAGAGTATGGGGCTAGGCTTTCTACTGAATGGCGGAAGTTGTTAAATCAATACCCTAAGAATTCTCAATACCCTGCAGTTCATCCAAAGGGACAAGAAACATTTTCATTATATACAACGTTTGATACTGGAGTTTTTGAATGTGCTTTAACTATTGATGGTGCTACTTCTTTTGTAGAAGAAAATAGGATTAAGCCTGTTAAATACTCACCTAGTGACATAATTTCCACTGTCGATCAAGGTAACATTAATCAAGATCCGGATCTAATCAAACCAAATCATAAAAATCCCGTAATGATACTTCAAAGTTACTTTTTGACTGAAAATAAACCTTATTGCATCAATGGAAATCATCGAATTTACGAAGCCTTTCTAAAGAATGACCATGACATAGAAGCTTATTTTTTTGAAGATTTGATTGCTCCCAAATTATTTTATAACACTATAAGCAAGGCCATTTACTTTCTAGAAATTGATTATAATAATGTTATGGCTGATAAGAGGTATTATTTACAGGATGATAGTGACGCTTTTGCATTCTGTTTTAACTAATTCATTTCATAAGCTTCAACCATATTGTACTTTTCTGTAGTGAGTATTGGTAGAGGGTTGGTGAGAAATTAATGAGTAATGTTAGAGTGATAGCAGTGTCTTCAGTTTGTGGTGGGGGAAAAACGACAGTCACTAATGAATTAAGAGGAAAGTTAGGAAATGCTGAGGCACTGCATTTTGATAACTATAATTTTAATGAGGCACCAGATGACTTAATCAAATGGGTTGAACAAGGAGCTGATTACAACCAGTGGAACTTATCTCCCCTCATTGCAGACCTTGAATCACTATTAGAACGTGACAATCCACCAGAATACATCATATTGGATTACCCCTTCTCATATAAAAATGATGACCTGAAAAGCTTAATTAATTTTTCAATTTATATCGACACTCCGCTAGACATTGCTATGGCAAGACGACTAGCAAGAGATTATCATAATGCCACTTCAGGTGAAATCCAAAACGACTTGAATTTTTATTTAAACTACGGAAGAACTGCCTATTTAGAAATGGAAAATACAATCAAACCAAATGCTGATTTTGTTATTGATGGGTCTTTAACCGTTTTTGATATCGTAGATACTATACTTAAAGAGTTAAGGTATAAATTTTAATTTTTAACCTAAAGAGGAGATCTTACAAATTATAATTATTGAATTCGTCCCTCAACTTTCACGCAGTACTTCTCTATACCATTTCCTAAGCTGATTAATATGAGCCTGATGATAACGATTATGGTCAGCAATATGCCAAAGACCCCAACGAATAGTTGCTTCTTTTTCATCATTAAGACCAAAAGTGACTACTTTATCCAAATCTGCATCTGATAGCTGTGTACATGTATCTTTTAACTTAGTTAATACACTTTCGTATTCCGTGATAAGTGATTCCAAAGAGATATTCTTCACTTTTGGAATCCTGTTATTGGCATCTAACACAGGACCATATTGGTTTTCTAAAGAATTGGGAAATGGCTGTCCTTTAATTCTATAAATCCAGTTAAGATCAACATACATAATATGATTTATTAACTGTGCTGTACTATTATAATTACCATTAGGCCCCTTGTAATCTAATTCCTCTTGCGACATGCCATCAGTAATAAGTTGCAGTCGTTGGTGATTTTCTTTCACTGCGGAATATAACATTCCCACAGTTGGTGACATATTGGCATCTCCTCTTAAATCATAAAGCATATTAAATCTCCTCCGACTTTTAAATACTTATGGATTTAATTTAAAAACAACCTTAAATCGAAACTAATCATCACCTAAAAATAATGCAATAAAAGTACAAATAATCTATAGGCAAATTAGTAGGAATTCATAAACTTTTCCTATTTTATACGAACCTTTATTTCTTCCTTTTTATCAGATGATTTTTCTTTGGCAGATTGCTCTTCTTTTAAAATATCGCGAATTTCGGTTAGAACTTCTTTGTTAGGATGAGGTGATTCCTTCAAAGGTACGCTTTCACCTCCCCTTAGATAAATTCATTTGTCAAATTAAGCGAGACAACATACTGTCATCGACGTGATCCATGAAACACTCAATAGGCGTTCTATAATTCAAGGATTTCCTTGGTA
>NZ_JAASRU010000008.1 GCF_011761495.1 Alkalibacillus almallahensis
TTTGTTATTATACTTCTATTATATCAAATTAACGCGGTGAATTGTTAAAGTTTATGCAAAAAAATCAGGCTGCCGAGACTTTCTCGACAGCCTGAGGATGTCTAAACTTAGACATCCTGTTTTTTCATTCTTTTTTGACCTTCTCGACAAACGGATAACAGCGGACACTCTGGACAATGAGGTGTTTTAGCCTGGCAATGATAGCGCCCAAAAAAGATCATGCGATGATGGGTCGCACTCCATTCCTCTTCTGGTATTTTTCGCATCAATGTCTTCTCCACTTCTAATACAGAATCTTTCCACCTGCATAGACCTAAGCGTTTAGACACGCGCTCAACATGGGTGTCGACAGCAATGGCTGGCATACCAAATGCAACAGACATTACAACGTTGGCTGTTTTGCGTCCTACCCCTGCTAAGTTAATAAGCGCTTCATAACTATTTGGAACTTCACCATCATGTTTTTCAATTAAATCAGTACATAGTTTTCGGATATTTTTTGCTTTATTTCGATATAAGCCAATTCGTTTAATATCATGTTGTAATTGTTCAAGTGAGACATTAATATAGTCTTCTGGTGTCTTATACTTAGCGAATAAACCGGGCGTTACTTTATTAACTAAAGCATCAGTAGCTTGAGCTGATAGGACAACAGCAATTAGCAACTCTAACTCATTCTCATGATCTAATTCACAATCAGCATCTGGATACATGTCTTGCAATGTATCTAATACATATCGAATGTCTTTTTTGGTTAACACCAGTTCTCTCCTCCCCTACTCTTCTAACCAATTATAGTAAACAGAAGTATCTCTTTTTTCTTTCGGTGCCTGACGATTTTGTTGCGGTGATTCTTGTTTAGCATCTTGTGCTGACTTAATCCCTTTTTTCTTCCATTCATTTAAAATACGGTCAATATAACGAAAGTTTAATTTCCCCATTAAAACAGCTTCTCTCAAAGCGGCTTTAATCAAGGCGGGTTTAAACTGATCATCATCTAACCAATGACTTATCGTATCGATTTCAATTGGTGATAATGTACGGGAAAATTCTTGTTCAAATAATTGAAATAGTTTCCCCTCTTCCTCTCTCGATGAGGGTTCTCCTTGTTCATATAAGTTGGAAAATAAGGGGGATAATGAATACCATTCTTGTTCTTGGCCGTCTTCATCTTTAACATGTTCAATATTTAAAAGAGATTGATTGCGTAGTTTTTTTAGAACATTAGCTACTTCATTCGCATTAATCGTCATACGCTGGGCGATTTGATCAAATGTAGGCAATAGCGTACCAGTTTGTTGAATATGAATGATTTGCATAATGACAATCACGTCAGTTTCGTTTAATGATAATGATTTGTAATCAACTAGCAACTGAGATGGAATGCTAAGTTGATCAGCTAATAATTTCTGATAAGAAAACGGTACTTCCATTTTATCCACTCCCTCCATAATAAGAATAGAAAAGATGACCCACTGAATGAGTCATCTATTTCCTATGGGTATAAACGATTTAATAAACGTGGAAATGGTATTGTTTCACGAATATGTTCTATACCTGTAATCCAAGCTACCGTTCTTTCTAAGCCTAAGCCGAAACCGGAATGTGGAACAGAACCATATTGACGTAATTGTAAATACCACTGATAAGCTGGTCCTTCTAAATCATGCTCTTTATAACGTTGAGCCATTAATTCATAGTCATCAATACGCTCAGAACCACCAATAATCTCACCATATCCTTCTGGTGCAATTAAATCAGCACATAATGCATAATCAGGATCTTCAGGATCTGGTTTCATATAAAAGGCTTTGATGTCTAATGGAAAGTGAGTGATAAAGACAGGTTTATCAAATGATTCAGCAATAGCTGTTTCATGTGGTGCACCGAAATCATCCCCATCATCAATATCATCAAATCCTTGATCTTTTAATAGTTGAATTGCATCTGCATACTTGATGCGTGGAAATGGCGCTGTGATCTTTTCAAGTTGTGATTTGTCACGTTCTAATGTATCTAATTCAACTTGGCAATTCTTTAAGACGGATTGAACGACAAATGCGACGTACTCTTCTTGCATCTGTAAGCTTTCTTCGTGGTCCATAAATGCCATTTCCGGCTCAATCATCCAGAATTCAATTAGATGACGACGTGTTTTAGATTTTTCAGCTCGGAATGTCGGTCCAAATGAAAAGACGCGTCCTAAGGCCATAGCCGCTGCTTCCATATATAATTGACCACTTTGTGAGAGATAAGCGTCTTCATCAAAGTATTTGGTATGGAATAATTCAGTCGTTCCTTCAGCTGATGCCCCTGTTAAAATTGGCGGATCAATTTTAACAAACCCTTCATTATTAAAGAATTCATAAGTTGATCGAATGATTTCATTACGGACTTTCATGATTGCGTGTTGCTTCTTACTACGTAACCATAAATGACGATGATCCATTAAGAATTCTGTACCATGTTCTTTCGGTGTGATTGGGTAATCAACAGCTTCTTGAATAAGTTCAAGACCCGTCACCTGTAATTCATAACCAAGCGGACTGCGACTATCTTCTACAACTGTACCTGTTACATATAGAGATGATTCTTGTGATATTTCTTTTGAAAGCTCAAACTCTTCTTCAGATACTGCTGCCTTTGCAACAACACCCTGGATAAATCCTGAGCCATCACGTAGTTGTAAAAATGAGATCTTGCCACTTGAACGTTTATTATGTAGCCACGCTCCAATTGTGACTGTTTCATTTAAGTGCTTGTGTACATTTGCTATTGTTGTTTTCACGTTTGTTGCCTCCTAACTATACTTCTCAACAAAACGTTTTAATCGTTTCGTTGCTTCTTCTAAATCGTCTAAAGATGTTGCATATGATAACCGTACATTATCTTCAGCCCCGAAACCTGACCCTGGAACAATCGCCAGTTTCTCTTCTTCAAGTAATTGTTTAACCCATTCATCAACAGAATCGAAAGGTGAATCATCTACGATTTGTCGAACATTAGGGAATAGATAGAACGCTCCATCAGGTTTAACACATGTTAACTTAGGGATGTCCAATAACCAATTATACAATGTCTCAAGCCGTTCTTCAAAGGCTTGGTTCATTTGCTTAACCTCTTCTTCATGGTGTGTATAAGCCGCTATCGCTGCATATTGTGCAATTGAAGTCGGGTTCGAAGTAGCATGTGATGCTAAATTAGACATTGCCTGAATAATTTGTTTATTCCCAGCAGCATAGCCTATACGCCAACCAGTCATTGCGTGCGATTTACTTACTCCATTAATGACAACCGTTTGATCTTTCAATTGATCTGACAATTGAGCCATCGATACATGTTCTTTACCACCGTAAATCAGTTTTTCATAAATTTCATCAGATACAATTAAAAGATTGTGCTTTAAAGCAACTTCACCTAGTGCTTTTAATTCATCTTCAGAATAAAGCACACCAGTCGGATTACTAGGTGAGTTAATAATCACAGCTTTAGTATACTCTGTGACAGCCTCTTCTAATTGTTCAGGTGTCATTTTAAATTGATTAGATTCCTTCGTTGCTACAAATACAGGCTGACCCTCCGCCAACTTAATTTGTTCTGGATAACTCACCCAATAAGGACTTGGTACTACCACTTCGTCACCACGATTCAATAACACTTGAAATAATGCATATAAAGCGTGCTTAGCACCAGTAGTAACAATAACTTGGTCTAAGTCATATGATAAGTTTTGATCGCGTTTGAACTTATCACTGATTGCCTGTTTTAGTTCTGGTAAACCACCAGCTGGTGTATAATTCGTTTTTCCCTCATCCATTGCTTGCTTAGCAGCATCTAAAATATATGATGGTGTATTAAAATCAGGTTCACCTGCTCCTAATCCTACGACATCATGACCTTCTGCTTTTAGTGCTTTAGCTTTGGATGTAATGGCCAAAGTACTAGATGGTGTTAATGATTGAACTCGATCGGCTAATTCCATATGTATCGCTCCTATCTTAGTTTTGACTAAAAGATATTGAATCGTACACGTCTCCTTCTTCAAACGTATAAGTTCTGAAGACCATACTGTCATTTTCCTCATAAATAAATTCCCAAATATAACGGCCGTTCATCATGCCAGGCGTGATACTTAACAATTCACAATTAGAGCAAGATTGTTGCCATTTATTGCGGATTTCTTCTTTTGCCATCACATCATTAGCTGAAATCCAAGAAATATCTTCAGGGTCAAGTGAATCTCTTTGTGGTACAAAAACATACAAAGATTCTTCTTCAGATTGTCCTAACACTACCGTATAGGTTTCATCTCCGCGATAAACGTAATCCGTTTCTACTTGCTCGATTGGGGCAGTCTCTAACGCGATGTCTATATAAGTTTGTTGTTGCTCTCCTTGCCCACCTTGAATATCATAATATAAAAAAGATGAAACGACAATAAACACTATTAATACAGTCATTATGATGGATAAAGAGAGCAATACCCATTTCTGTTGGAACCATTCTTTTAATGACACATTCTCAGCTCCTACATACAATTCATCCCATACATGCTTTATATTATAACAAGTTTTCACCTGCATGAGGGAACCATATACAAAAAAATTATATATCATTTTTGTTGTAACTTTTCTAATTTCACCGAAAAATCTCGATCTTCATTTAATACATGGATTGCTAATTCATCTGATAAAAGATACGTATCAACCCAAAGCTCTTGAAGATGTTGATAAATAGATGAATTGGGTTGAATATCATTGTTTTCATTAATAATAGCAACCTCAGGTTCAATTTTATATAACGTCTTCAAATCAACATCTTCTTTTTCCAAATATGAAGGGAAATAAGCCACGTCTGCATGTGTAATGTCGTAATCGTCTGATGACTCATACCAATACATAGAAGTAGCACCATTTGAAATAAACACATTTCCTTGATCATGTTCCAACGTTCGATATTGTATATATAAACGTCGACTTAAAGTGAAAGTTGATTCTTGTTGCAATGTAATGTCGTCTACATTTTCAGTTTCATCTAAACAATTATCATCAAAAGTCGGAACCATATATACATATTGAACTTCATATTTGTTAATTAACTGAGTTAAATTATCACAACTGTTTGCTTCTGCAGAGGTCATCACAATACTCTTGATCGTATCATGATTTGTAAGCTCAATTGATTCATTTAACTCTTCAAATTCTTGAGGAACCCCTGTATTAATTAAAGCCAATGTTTCTTCTGTTTGTAACAACACAGTATCGCCAGCCCCAGTTGAAGTAAACACCCACTCACTTTTTTCACTGTCGGACACACCCGTTGGTAGCATAAGCAACAAAGCCATAATTATCGAAGTCATTTTCATTAATGATCAACACCTAACCGTTATGTAATCTAACGCTTAGGTTGTTACAAAGTGTTAGCGTTTATGTTAGCCATATTTTTGCATCATTAATCACTTGTTCAGGCGTTGCATGAATCGATTCGACATGTGGTAATCCATTTAAAAATGTTTGACCATAACGTTTTGTATAAATTCGTTGATCAAGCACGAGAAACACTCCTCGATCTTGTTCATTTCTAATCATACGTCCAAAAGCTTGACGAAAACGTTGTACCGCAATAGGCAATGCTAGTTGATAAAACGTGTTTGTATTTTGATCGGAAAGGGATTTTTGTTTAGCTTGCATAATCGGACTAGACGGTGTCTCAAACGGAAGTCTAACCATACAAACTGTCTTACAAGATTGATCATTAACATCGAAGCCTTCCCAAAACGAGTGAGTACCAAGTAATATGATATGATCTGTTGTTTCAAACATTTTCTTTAGCTTTTCTCTACTACCAGTGGTAACACCTTGACCAATTACTGTGACATGCTCTAATGTTTTAGATCGTTTGAGTTGCTTATAAACTAATCGCAACATATCAAATGACGTAAATAAAATCAGCATTTTTTGCTGAATAGTATCCATGTATTGAATGATAAAATCAGATACGCCAGATGTATAAGTTGTTAAATCTGTTTTAGTGACATCTGGTAAATGATTAGGAGTTAGCACTCTTACTTGTTCTTGATAGTCAAAGGGTGCACTAAATTCAACACATGCTGTTTGCTCAGATAAACCAGTTTGTACTAAAAACGGTTTAAAATCATGATTAATCTGTAATGTCGAACTTGTTAATACAACTGGCTGTTTATTGAACAACAACGATTGAAGTGTTTCACTCACTGAAACGGGTTCAATGTGAAGTGTTGCAGCATTCTTAGCTCCATATTGATTGGTTTCAACCCACTTTATATGACTTTCAGCACTTTCAAAAAATTGTTTAAGTGTTTGTTTAAACCGTGTGATTTGTTGAATTGCTTCATGTATTAACAGTTGATACCAATCCTTTTGAAGAGCATGTTGATTTGTAAAATCGATAATTTGGCCAAGAATGGCTGATAAATGATGAAACTGTTCTTTAATATCACCTTCAGTTAATAGCATCTCATTCGATTCATCTAAGATCAGCTGAGCTTTTCCAGTATCCGTCAACATGTCATCTTCATGTAAGAAATCAACAGCAAGATAGATTGCTCTAAAGAATGTATCTGCACTCTGTCTAGCTTGTTCGATTAGATCGAAAGGCAAGATTGGTTGTAAATCTTGTAATAAATGAACAATATGAACGTAATTTAATTGTCTTGCTAATTGATGACGTGTCGTATTCTCTAATTGATGAGCTTCATCAATAATAATTGAATCATGTTCAGGAATCTGTTGATTTTGGATCGCATCACGAATTAAAAAAGCATGGTTAACTATAATTAATTCAGCCTGTTCACAATTTCTCAAAGCATCATGGAAATAAGAACCTTCTTTTGATGTGTGAGGGTTTTCACAATTAATATAATGCCATATTTGCTGTCCGTTAGTTGGAAGATTTAATTCATCAACATCGCCTGTTTGAGTTTCGGTTAACCATACAATTAGCATCGACGCAGTTAAAACCGCATCATAATTAGAGTAATCTTCAAAATGATCTAGATAGGTTTGAAAACGTTTAATATGAATATAATGTCTCGGGCTTTTTAACAAAACCGTTTTTAATGGTGATCCGAGTTGTTGATTCATTAAATTGGCTTCATGGACAATTTGTTGTTGTAATTGGATCGTGCTTGTTGAAATCAAGGTTTTGTATCCACTTAGACCATTATAAATACTTGGTAGTAAATAGGAACGCGTTTTTCCTAATCCTGAACCCGCTTCAGCAACCAAATGAGACGCTTCATGAACATGTGAATAGATGGTCTTAGCCATCTCTCTCTGTTGGTCTCTTAACTCATAGGATAAGGTTCTTTCTTTAGCCTCTAACCAGTCATTAAAATTCGAGTTTATTATCTTTTTTTCCTGTTCTTGATTATAAATTGAATAGTCATTAAAAGATTTGGATTTGTAATTGTAGCGTCGTTCTTCCAATAAGTTATCAAACCAAGATTCTATCTGACTATGCAATGATGGAATAAAAGGCTTTAGTTGCTGTAAAGTTTGATAAGGTAATGTTTCTAATTTTTCTCGTATATTTAACCATAATTGTCCAGTCACATAAGCATCTGATAACGCTCGGTGAGGCGAATAATGTTCAATCCCTAAATAATCAACTATTTCCGATAATTTGTAACTTGGAGCTTTCGGAAAACATAACCTTGCCAATTCAACCGTATCAATAGTATGGCAAGTTAATGGCTCCATCCCAACTTGTTCAAATGATTCATTAAGAAAGGCGAAATCGAAAGGAACATGGTGCGCAACAAAATAGCCATTTTGTAACATTTTATGCAGTTTTGGAGCTAGATTTTCAAAAGTTGGTGCATCAACTAGATCCTCATTAGTAATACCAGTTAGATGTGAAATGAAGGATGGTACATTGTCTTTGGGTTTTACTTTAGACTTAAATTCATCAACAATCTCTTTTCCTTCAAAAATAACAATTCCAATTTCGATAATCTCTGCGCCTTTACTTACAGCATGGCCTGTTGTTTCTAAATCAACAATGATATAACGTTCTACCACATTCGCTCACCTTTCTTTGCCGCTTCAGATCGTTCAAGACCAAAAAGAACCCCCCTTTTGTTCAATAAGGGAGTTACAATAGTGTCATTGGCGATTCTTTCGTTACAGTTTCCTGAACGGCGTTATTTTCATCCATAAATGCTATTTTAGGATGATGATGGGATAATTCATTTTCTGATAGGGTCACATAAGACATAATAATCACGATATCACCTTGTTGAACGCGTCTAGCCGCCGCCCCATTTAAACAAATGACACCACTATTAGCTTCTCCTGCAATTACATATGTTTCAAAACGTTCACCATTATTATTGTTAACGATATGTACTTGTTCGTGTGGTAGAATATTGACTTCTTCTAAAATTTTCTTATCAATTGTAATACTTCCCACATAATTTAAATTTGCCTCTGTAACTGTTGCACAATGAATCTTACTATTTAGCATTCTCCGTTGCATTCATTTCGCCTCCATATTTAAACTTTCCATTAGGCTTCAAGATAACATTATCGATCAATCTTGCATTTTGATACTGAACCGCAACCGCTATAATTATATCATGTTCTGCTTGAATGTCACTTGATAATCCAGGATAAGTCAAACAGTCAATGTAATCAATTGTACCTTGAATCGCTTGAAGATCATCATTTACCAAACGCAGAACATCGTCTCGCTTCCAATCTTGATTATTCTTGATTAAAGATTGTCCAGCTTGTAATGCTTGATAAATAATTGGCGCCTCTAACCGTTCATTCTCAGTTAATCGAACATTTCGACTACTTAAAGCTAGTCCATCAGATTCTCTTGTCGTTGGAACTGGAACTAGTTCTGTAGAGAAGTTAAAATCTTCGATCAGTCCATCAACCACAGCAACTTGCTGAGCATCCTTTAGTCCAAAATAAACACGATGAGGTGAAATGATATTAAATAATTTC
This sequence comes from Alkalibacillus almallahensis, assembly GCF_011761495.1. GTDB lineage: Bacteria > Bacillota > Bacilli > Bacillales > Alkalibacillaceae > Alkalibacillus > Alkalibacillus almallahensis. Next base: position 8,994 of record NZ_JAASRU010000008.1, read on the forward strand.
GTTAGGACGACCAATACCCCCTCAAAATGACCAGGTCTTGTCGCACCGCAGAGTACATCGCCACGTTTCGCTAAAGTGAGTTGAGTGGATAACTCTTTAGGATACATTTCCTCAACATTCGGATAAAATATATAATCAACTGCTTCAGCTTTTAGTAAACTTTCATCACGTTCAAAATCTCTAGGATAATGATTTAAATCCGCAGATTGGTTGAACTGTAATGGATTCACAAAGACACTAACGACAACAATATCATTTTGTTCTCTAGCTTCTTGAACCAATGCTAAATGGCCATCGTGTAAATATCCCATAGTTGGTACAAAACCAATCGTCTGACCGTGATCATAACAATCAGTTGCTACGTCTCGCATAGCTTGGATCGTCTTGATTGTTTTCATTTGCCCCCATACACCCCTTTTAATACCTCATCTTTTATTTGGAAGGTGTGTTGTTCAGTTGGAAAGAACTTATTTTTAACATCTTCAACATAATGACTAATAGCAGTCGTTCCATCTTTATTAAAATTAGCGTAGCTTTGAACGAATTTGGGTAATCGTGATACACCGTATTCTAGTAAGTCATGATAAACAAGCACTTGCCCGTCACACTCAACGCCTGCACCTATTCCTATTGTTGGTATAGACAATTCTTCTGTTAGTTTTGCAGCCAGTCTAGCGGGTACACATTCTAAGACTACAGCAATAGCCCCTGCTTCTTCTAATGCTTTAGCATCTTCAACAAGTTGTTTGGCTTCCGCCTCAGTACGTCCTTGCACTCGGTAACCACCCAAGACGTTGACATTTTGGGGTGTTAAACCAACATGGCCAACAATAGGAATTCCAGCCTTCGTGATTCGTTCAACTGTTGGTGCCACATCCGCTCCACCTTCAATTTTTAACGCATCAGGCTCAATTGATTGAAATAATTCTTTAGCGTTCATGATTGCATCCCGTTCTGACACATTAAACGACATAAAAGGCATGTCGACCACTGTATAGGTATCAGGAGCTCCTCTTTTTACAGCTTTCCCATGATGAATCATATCCTCAATGGTCACTTTAATTGTAGAAGAATAACCTAATACAACCATACCTAAGGAATCGCCGACTAAAATAATATCTGAATGAGCTGATTCACACATTTGAGCTGAAGGGTAATCATATGCTGTTACCATTGCAATTGGTTCCTGGTTATCGACTTTATCTACTAACATGCGTTTGATCGTCATCAAATCGCCTCCTAATAAGGTTTATGAGCGCCACAGAATTTCTGCTGAATACAATATATGATGTTCACCTAATACGTCTTCAACAATTAAAGCTCCATCATCATTCAAGCTAATTAGCTTCCCAGACCATTCAGTATTCGTTCGAATGATTAACCATTCACCAATTCTATACCCTAGTTGTTCCCAGTCTTCCTTAATCGATTGAAAACCATGAGCTAGGAAGTGATCATATTCTCTTTCAAAACTTGAGGCCAGTTCTCTGAAGAGAGTATTTAAATCAACAGTTTCATTTAAAAATTGCTTAAGTGAAGTCGCTGTAGGTTGAACTGATGGATGAAAGTCTTCGCTTGTATGATTAACATTAATCCCTGTTCCTAAGATAATATAATCAATTTCATCTTGTTCGGCTTGCATTTCTGTTAAGATTCCGGCTAACTTTTGGTTACCAATATATAAATCATTCGGCCATTTAATCTCAACAGGTATGGACCATTTCTTGAGCGCTTTAGCATAAGCTACAGCTGCAACTAATGTTAATTGAGTCGCGGCTTTAGGTGTCAATTCCGTAGGGCGCAAGACAACACTAAACCATAAACCTAGACCAGCAGGTGAATCCCAATATCGTTTCAAGCGACCTTTACCAGCTGTTTGTTCACCAGCAATCACTACTGTCCCATGCTCACATCCTTCTCGAGCAAGATCATGAGCATGATATTGTGTTGATGTTACGGATGGTAAGTAATTAATCTCATTGCCATACCAAGTCGTATCTAGGCCCCATCTTAACGATGCTTCAGACATTTCATTGGGAACACTGACAATTCTGTACCCTCGATTGGTAACAGCTTCAATTTGATAGCCAGCTTTCTTCAGCTCGTTCATATGCTTCCAAATAGCTGAGCGTGATATATCAAGCTGTCTAGACAGCTCTTGACCTGATATATAATCACCTGTTTGATTATAAAGTAGTTCAATTAGTCTTTTTCTTGTTCCTTCCATTGTTTCACCTGTCTCTCAATTGCCTCGTATTGATTTGATAGTTCTCCACTCAAAATCATTCCTTCAATTAATTGTAAATAATCACCAATCCACGGACCCTTTCGTTTATCTGGTCGTAAATTCAATAATTGATTGCCCTCTATAGCTATATCTTTTCTTGAATGAATGGGCAATTGACTGTACATAGATTCAAAATCCTCTAATGCCCCTTCATAAAAGTCGAATTGTTGAAGTAACTGTATGAATTGCGGAAATCGACTCCGTCCTAATTGATATAATAACTGATTCGTCAGGCCGTTTGTTTGGTAGCTCTTAAAGGCTTCAATAAGCTCATTTGCTTCGCGCTTCTGCTGATTGGAACAACGGTAAGCTTTCACCCAATCTGATAACGTCCAAGAATCTGATAGTAAAGATGACAAAGCTAATACAACTTCATGATGTTCAATTGAAGATTCGACATGATCACTTAAACGCTGAATAACGTTATGATCTTCTTTTAATAATGGTAACGATTCAACCATATTCGTCTCGAGCAAAATCTCTAAACCTTGTTTTACATTTTTGCCAGCAAATAATTTAAACCATTCTACTTGAATGCGTTCAGCTGCAATATTTTGAAGTAAATGGTGCTGCGATTTAATAGCTTGTTTGACTGCTTCAGTCACCGTAAAATTTAATTGACTACAAAATCGAACCGCCCGCATCATCCGAAGTGCATCTTCACTAAAACGCTCCTCTGCATGACCCACTGTGTTGATCAATTGATTATGTAAGTCAACTTGTCCATGGTAAGGATCAATGAGTTGTTCTGATGGATGCATAGCGATCGCATTAATTGTAAAATCTCGACGTGCTAAATCTTCAACTAAACTCCGAACAAATGTCACGGCTTCAGGTCTACGAAAATCCGAGTAGTCACTTTCAACTCGATAAGTTGTCACTTCATATCCATCATTTCCATGCAATACTAAAACTGTTCCATGTTCAACCCCTACAGGCACCGTTTTTTCGAATAAGGACATGGTTTCAGTTGGTGTCGCATTCGTGGCAATATCAATATCACCAATCGGTTCACCTAATAAATAGTCGCGTACAGCTCCACCGACAAAATAAGCCTCATAACCGTGCTTTTCAAATGTATCAATAATGGGCTTGGCATTAATAAACGCTTGAGTAATCATATCATGTCATTCCTTATTTAAAACGTGATCATAAAGTTCTTCATACTGTTTAACGATATGTTTTGTTTGAAAATGGTTTTCTACTGTTTGTTGGGCATGTATAGATTGCGCTTCCCATAAAGCGTCATTTTGTAGTAGTGCTATGGCATTGGTCGCCACGCATTCTAGGTCACCTAATTGACAGAGATAGCCATTCTTGCCGTCTTCTATGACTTCAGGAATACCACCAATATCCGTTCCAATACAAGGAACACCTTGACTCATAGCTTCAAGCAGCACTAAACCAAAACTTTCTTTTTCGGATAACAGTATTTTCAAATCACTAACTTTAATTAAATCTTGGATATTATCTTGTCGACCGAGAAAAATAACATCTTGATCTAAGTTATAATCAACGACCTTTTGACGAACTCGACTATATTCAGGACCATCACCAACTAATAATAGCTTAGATGGCACTTGTTCTCTTATATGATAATAGGCTTCAATGACTTGTTCTACTCGCTTGACTTTTCGAAAGTTAGAAATATGAATGATGACTTTTTCATGTTCTGGAATATTTAATTCTTCTTTAAGATTGTCATTTGTTTGAGACAAGCGATCTCCTAGGTCTATAAAATTATGAATAACTTGTATATTGGCTTTCGTTTGAAAAGCTTCTTCTGTCTGTTGCTTCAAACTATTAGAAACAGCTGTTACTGCATCAGACTGTTCAATTGCAAAACGAATCATATTCTGCAAGCTATCATCAATTCCTAATACCGTAATATCTGTTCCATGTAATGTGGTCACAATCTTCACGTCACGCGTCATCATCTGTTTAGCAAATAGTGCACAGATCGCATGAGGTACAGCATAATGAGCATGAATGATATCTAATTCTTCACGATCAGCTACTTCAGCTATTTTGTTGGCTAATGATAGATCATAAGGTGGATGCTTAAACACTGGATAATTAGCTACTTCTACTTCATGAAAATAGATATTTGGATATAACCGTTTCAAGCGAAATGGCATCGTCGTCGATATAAAATGAACTTCATAACCTTGTTCAGCCAAATAAATTCCCAATTCTGTAGCGACAACACCAGAACCACCAATCGTTGGGTAACAGACAATACCGATACGCCTAGTCATGGTATTCCCCTACCGAATCTTGAAGCGTACGCCAGTCTAACCATCCATTTGATAAGCCTCTAACAATAATTTCTGCTGTTGCTGCGTTTGTTGCAACTGGGATTTGATACACATCGCACAAACGTAATAAAGCTGTTACATCGGGTTCATGTGGTTGAGCTGTTAAAGGATCGCGGAAGAAGATAATTAAATCTAAATCGTTGGTTGCAATCTTTGCCCCAATTTGCTGATCGCCACCTAATGGACCTGATTGCAAACGATAAACATCTAGACCCACTTCATCAATGATTCGTTGCCCTGTTGTTCCTGTAGCAAACAAAGAATGCTCTTTAAAAATAGGTTCATATGCCGTAACAAAGTTTAATAAGTTTTGTTTTTTCTTATCATGCGCTATTAGAGCGATATTCAATCTTCCTCACCCTCTATTCCATTAAATTTTCTAAACCATAAACATACTCATCTTGCTCAATGACTTGTTCAACTGCAAAATGGACGCCACTCATAAATGAATAACGGTCAGTAGAAGAGTGTGTGACTTTAAGAGTCTGTCCAGCTTGACCAAATGTAACTTCTTGTTCAGCCACATATCCTGGTAAGCGAACACTGTGAATCTTAAATCCATCATAATCAGCACCACGTGCACCTGACATCGTTTCTTTTTCGTCTGGGTGACCTTGTGTTTGTGATTCTCGTGCTTCTTCAATCATTTGAGCCGTTTTAACGGCTGTACCAGATGGGGCGTCTAATTTTTGATCATGGTGTTTTTCAATGATTTCAACATTAGGAAAATATTTTGCAGCCATTTGTGAAAATCGCATCATTAATACAGCGCCCATTGCGAAATTAGGTGCAATCACAACACCTGTTTGGTAATCTTGGCTTAACTGTTTAATTTCATTTAATTGTTCGGTTGTAAAACCTGATGTACCTACCACAGGACGCACACGATGTAATAAAGCTAACCGTGTATGTTCATATCCTACTTCTGGATTGGTTAAGTCAATTAATACATCAGCATTCACCTCATCAAACGCTTGATTAGCATCTGTATAAATCGGAGCATCTAAATTAGGCAGTCCGTCAATATCGTTAATATTCATGCCGTCATGTTTTCGGTCAAGACAGGCAACTAATTGAAAATGATCTGTTCTTTCTACTAATTTCAATGCTTCACTTCCCATTTTTCCGCGTGGTCCAGCTAACATAAGATTGATTGTATTAGTCATGATTTATTCTCCTTTTTTTGTCCAACGATTTTGGTCACGTGTTTCGATTTTTGACATACTTTGTTCAAATGCGTCATTTATATCAATGTCTAGCGAATTAGCAAACGTCATGATGACAAATAGAAGGTCTCCCAACTCTTCCTCTAATGCTTTTTCAGCCTCAGAAGATTTTTTTGGTTTTTCTCCATAAACATGATTGACTTCTCGTGATAATTCACCGAGTTCCTCTGTCAGTCTTGCCATCATGGTAAGTGGCGAAAAATACCCTTCTTCAAATTGGCTAATAAACTTATGTACTCTAGCTTGCATCTCTTGTGTTGTATTTGAATGACTCATTTTTAGCACACACCTTCTTTATAATCTAACATAATGTTAGCTAACAATTCATGTTTTGACAAATGATTTATACCAATTTTCAGACTGAGTACCGTTTATAGAATTGTTTATTTGTAGAAAATTAACTATAATGAATGCGTGTCAAATTTTAAAGGCATAGAGGGGGTTATAATTGTGCAAGGAGTTAAATTGAAAAATATACTGTTTATCTTAGTTGGTTCGGCGATATTCTCCTTTGGGATCGTTAATTTTAATATGCAGAACAATTTAACTGAGGGTGGATTCACTGGGATCACATTATTATTATATTTTCTATTCTCATGGGACCCAGGAGTCATGAATATTGTATTAAATATCCCCGTATTTCTAATCGGTTTAAGATTGTTAGGACGTCAAACCTTTATTTATACAGTGATTGGAACTTTCGCTGTGTCTATATATTTATGGATCTTTCAAGCTTATCCTGCATTTGCATTACAAGAAGATATGACTTTGGCTGCGTTATTTGCGGGTACCTTTATCGGAGTCGGTTTAGGCATCATCTTTCGTTTCGGTGGAACTACTGGTGGAGTCGATATTATTGCTCGATTGGTTAATCGATACATAGGTTGGAGTATGGGACGAACGATGTTTTTATTTGATGCAATTGTTATTATCTCTTCTGTTATTTTTTATTTAGATGAAGTTGAGGGTATGTACACATTAGTAGCAGTATTTGTAGGAGCTAGAATTATCGACTTTATTCAAGAAGGAGCCTATGCTGCACGAGGTGCTACTATTATTACTAATCACAGTGACCAACTTGCACAAGAAATCACAACTAAAATGGACCGCGGTGTCACCTTACTACATGCAACAGGTTACTATTCTAATGAGCAGAGGCTCGTATTGTATTGTGTTGTAGGAAGAAATGAAATCGTTAAATTAAAATCCATTGCCCAAGAAGTTGACCCTCACGCCTTTGTTTCCATTTCCTCAGTTCATGATGTGCATGGCGAAGGGTTTACATTAGATGAAAATAAAAAACCAATTGATTAAAAAAATCCTCCGAACGTTTAAAACCATTAATCGTTCGGAGGATTTTTATATTCTGTCTTTTGCGTGTTGGTAGTTCCATATAGATTGAGTTGATTTTTATTTTGATTTGACTGGTATAACCTTGCACCAACATATAATAAAGTCAATAATACAATGCATGTAATAACCACAATCATCTGAATTAATTCTTGCGTCGATACCATCAATGAGCTAAATGTAGAATACCAGTTATACATCATCCATTCATAAATGACCATAATCTGACGTTCCCCTTTTAATCAGTTAATTTATATTTATGTCAGATTAGGGGTCTGTGTTCGTTTGATACAAAGTAAATATACAAGTGTAATCGATAATATACTTAACCAAAAGGTGAAGTATCCAATATGTTGCTCATATTCAGTCAGTGTAGAATACATCGGCATTTGACCATAAACATAATCAATGATGTCATTATGTAACGTCCATATAGCAGCAACCATTAAGTGACGCCACTCTATCTTGTAAAAAGGTGCAAATAATAGCGCTTGAATAGCCATAGCGCCGTGTGAAACGATGAGCATCAGAGACATGATCCCAACTTCTTGACCATTAAAATAGGTTAGAATATTCATGATCACGGCCCATACACCATACTTAAATAACGTGACCATCGCTAAAGCTTCTATATAGCTAAAGTGACGACCAATTAAAAATCCAGCTAAAACAATAACGAAAAATAATGAAGCTGTCGGACTATCAGGAACAAAAGGGATAAAGACCGTTGATGTAATCTCTAATTGTGGTTCATACCAAATATAACCATAAATTGTTCCGAAAAAGTTAACGATCAATAAAAATAATAGCAATCTTCGGTCTAAGAGCAAATATTTCATAAAGTGACTCCTATCTAAGTAAACTATGAAAAATAAAGAGCTGACTTTATGTTAAGTCAGCTCTTGTAACATTACGATTCTGAATCACTATTTTCGCCTTCACTACTTCCTTCGCCGCTACCTTCTCCATTGCCTTCACCTTCTCCACCTGATGATGGTCGGTTATCAACAATGAAATTCGCAAGCTTTTCAAGTTCTTCATCAGAACCTTCAAATTGATTAGCCGGCATATCTCCTATACCATTACGGGCTATATCTTTAACAGCATCGACGTTCATTTGTGATTCTAGTAAGGATGGTCCCATTCCTGCATTACCACCCATATTTTCACCGTGACAACTCATACAATTATTAGAGTATGCTTCATAACCAGGATGTTCTGTATCGACTTCATGCTCAGTAGCATTGGCAATTGAATATTGCTCACGCTGCTCCCAGTCAACAGCTGTTACTGATACGTATGTGAGCCAAACAGTTGCAATAACACCCATTAACATCATGCCATTAGCGATTGGTCGCTGAGACGGGCGTCGGCCAGGACCACGGTCTAAAAATGGCGCTAATAATAGGGCACCAAATGCTAGGCCTGGAATACCAACTGTACCAATTACAACATAATTAGCTGATGCAAATTCAAACTTTAATAATTCATATAAGAATAAGAAATACCAGTCAGGAAGTGGAATATAAGCTGAATTGTTTGGGTCAGCTTGTTGTTCCAAAGGTGATGGTGCAACAGCCACTAGACATAGAAAGCCGATTAAGAAAACCGCACCAACAAGCCATTCTTTTAACAAGAAGTTCGGCCAGAACGCTTCCGTACGACCAGGATATTCAGAATAATCTTTAGGGATCGTATTACGTTGACTTTTGTCTTGGACACGTGAGTCCCCGACAAACTTCATTCCTTTACCTTTATGCACAGTTTTCCCTCCTTTTCAGACGTTTTAGCTTATAATGGACCTGAAATACCTTGACGACGGATCATAATGAAGTGAGCTGCCATCAAGCCAAATAATGCTGCTGGTAAAAAGAATACGTGAATCGCAAAGAATCTTGTTAAGGTTTGAGCCCCAACAATTTCTGGATCACCAGCTAAAAGCGTTTTAATATCTGTACCAATTACTGGTACACTTTCAGCAATTTCAAGACCAACTTGCGTTGCGAAGAATGCTTTATTATCCCATGGTAATAAGTAACCAGTAAAACCTAGCCCAAACATAACAAAGAATAATAGAACACCTACAACCCAATTCAATTCACGTGGCTTTTTATAAGCACCTTGGAAGAAAACACGCAAGGTATGTAAGAAAATCATGACGATTACTACACTCGCGCCCCAGTGGTGCATACCTCTAACAATTTGTCCATGTGCAACTTGTGATTGAAGATACTCAACCGAAGCGAAAGCATTTTCAATATCTGGCACATAATACATCGTTAAGAACATTCCTGACAGCACCTGGATAACCGTAACGAAAAAGGTTAGTCCACCAAAACAATATACGAATGCTGAAAAGTGGTGAGCCGGGTTAACATGCTCAGGAACTTCATGGTCTGCGATATCGCGCCAAATCGGCGTAATATCGAGTCGTTCGTCAACCCAATCATATAATTTTTGAAGCATCTATTACGCCCCTCCTCTCGGTTAAGCCTTACCTAAGTAAAGCTTACCTTCTTCTACGCGATATTCATAAGCTGGTAGTGGTGCAGTCGGCGGAGTATCCGCAATATTAACACCCATTCGATCATAACGACCATTGTGACAAGGACAGAAGAATTCATTATCATAATCTCCGCCTTCCCAATCAACTGTACAACCCAAGTGTGTACAAACAGGTGATAACGCTAATATCTCATCGTTTTCAGTGCGATAAACCCATGCAGTTTGCTCACTCTCAGATTCATACCAACCATCTTCTTGTGGTACTGTAAAAGATTTACGTTGTGGTTGTTGTGTTATTTCACTAACATCCATAACATACTGAAAGTCACTTGAACCTTCTGCTTGCAAAAGTGGGTCTACAGCCATACCAACCATTGGTGAAACCATTGCAGCTCCCATAAAACCACCAACACCAGTTAGCGTGTAGTTTAAGAACTGTCTTCTGGAAACTTGGTTATTTTTCTTTTCGCTCATGTCTTTCCCCCCTATCCAATCTATTCAACGTTCAGGGTATTTTACATATTTATTAGGACAATATCATAATAGCGTATCCCACCATTTCGGTCAATAAAAACTCGTTCAAGAATCGAAAAATGTCACAATTTCTTTACAATATTGTCATAAAGATTTCTATTACCATTGATCTTTGATCAACGTTTTCAATTCATTTGCATGTGATTGAATCATTTGTTGTGTTTCTATTTGGTTCAAGTCATTTTCTGTTGGTGCTGGTAACCAAATGAGTTCACCATTCAATTCACTATAGTGCTTTCTCCATTTATTATCAAAGGTGAATAGCATGACGTGTTTGAATGGTTGTTGTTGGGTTAATTCACCAACATTGGCTTTTAATCGCTCAACTTCTAATTCTAGTGTGTTTTGTTTCATGTAATGATATACAGGTAATAATAACACTCGTCCTTTAAAATGTTTTTCAATCTGAGACATTAGAATATACATAGCCTCAGATTGGAATGTATACTTCTTCAATTCTTCATCGGTTTCATATGAAAAAGGTACAAGCGGTATTATAGCCGTATCAATATAATCTTTTGCCTGGATAAATTGTTGGATATCATTATATGTCCATTTCAAAATTGTCATCCCCTATTCACTCATTTGGTTACGCTGGTTTAATAACCAACTGTAAAAATAAAATGCCTCATCATCACCGTTGTCTAATGACTCATCTATTTTCAATTTCAATTGTGTCATATAGTGTTCATCAGTAACAAATTGTAGAAGTGAATCAACCATTTGATAATCACTTTCTTCTAAATAATAATCATCTGGAAGATATGGATTATTTGATAAGACATCACTATAAGCTGTTGACTGTCTAACATCTGGGAAATTCAACTCGATATAGAGATCTTCTTGATGATTCATCCGAATATCATGAAACGCTTTTTCCACTTCAGATGTAACCACATGCTCTTTATAATACCGAAAAGGCCTCTTGTCTTGTGATTCAACTGATACAACCATGCCCCTAGGACATAGATGTGCCTCATAGACAAAATGAATATGATTTAATAATTCATCACGTTTTAAAATATAATCAAACAACCAAACGATTTCACGTTTAGGTAACTCATACTGATTTAGAAACCAATTTAGAAAAACTTTTTTTTGAATTGGTGAGACATGCATTCAAACACCTCATTCATCTTGGATTCGTTCCACAAACTCTCTAATTTCTTCGTCATCAGGTATAATTGTTAAATATTTCGTCAGTTGTTTTAATGCAAGTTCAGTTTCGCCTTCTTCCATTAAGAATAGACCATATTCTTTAAGGAAATCAGGATCATCCGCATATGATATTGCCGCCTGCTTGTACATATTTTTCGCTTGATCAAATTCCTCTAGTTCATTATAAATTTGTGCTGAGCGCCAATTTAATACAACTGGGTAACCTTCGTAGCTCATTAGCTCGTCCACTAATTCTTTAGCCTTCATATACTCATCATTTTCGAAGTAAATATGAAGTAACATCTCTGCTCCATCTTCATAAGCTGGATCAATGGCTAATGACTCCTGAAGATATTGGACAGCATCATCGGTCTTTTGTAACTTCAGGGCAAACTGTGCTGCTAATAAATATAACTCATTATTATGTTCATCTTTTTGAATACCTTGAACAGTTGTATCAAATGCCTCTTGTACTGCTCCTTCTTCATATAAAGCTTGAGCTAACATAGGATATACACTTGTATATTCTGGATCTAAATCAATCAACTGATTCCAAACTCTTGTGCAAATATCATAGCGATCCAATTGATACGCTGTATAACCATACTTGAATAACTGGTCTGGTGTTTCAAGTTCAATTTGTTCATAATAGTGAAGAGCTTGTTCCCAATTACCTACTGACGATAATGATTCAGCTAATCGTTCTTTAATATTAACAACGCTAATTTCTCCATCATATTTTTCGACCTTTTCATAATATGGAATTGATTTCTGGTATTCACCATTAGAAAAGGCTAGTTCACCTAATGCTAAATCAATAATTGGTTCCTCTGGATCAACAGCCTTAGCTTCATTCAGCTTCTTTTCAGCAACTTCGTATAAACCTTGTGATTGATATAAATCCGCTAATTGTACTAATGCAGGAATATACGCTTCTGCTTCTTCATCGATATCCTCTAATAAGTCAATGACTCGATCATCTTCCCCTAAGTCTGTATAGATTTCGGCTAATAGTAATTTTACATAATGATCGTCTGGATATAGAACAAGCATATCTTCATATACTTCTTTAGCATCGTTCAATAATCCCCATTCCTGTAATAACTGGGCAATATCAAGTCGTTCAGCATCATCCGCTTCAGCGATATAATTTTTTAATAATTGAACAGCTTCGCTAATTTTACCTTCATTTTTTAATTCTAGAGCTTCACTAATTGTTTCCATAATATATACACCTTTCTATTCATCTCGTACATAATCCTGCAAAATATCATTCAAATTTTGGAAAAAAGTTGGATAAGATATGTTGATACAATCAATATTATCAATAATAACTGGGTTGTTGCTAATAAAAGACGCTATGACTGCTAACATTGCCATTCGATGATCATTGTAAGAAGTAACATGGCCTCCAATGAGGTTACTTTTTCCTTCAATTTTTATTGATTCTTCTTCCGCCTTTAAGTTAGCACCAAGAGAATTTAGCATTTCAACAGTTGCGTGAATTCGATCTGTCTCTTTGTATCTTAATTCATCTATATGTTCTAAAGTCATGGTTCCTTCTGTCTGTGTTGCAACAAGTGCTAATAAGGGTACTTCATCAATAAGGGAAGGAATTTCATCTTGCGACAATGAAGTAGGGGTTAATGTCGATGACTGAACATAAACATCTCCAACAGGTTCTAATCCCACGTAGTCTTTAACAGTCACATCAATAGATGCACCCATTCGCTGCAAGACACGAATAAATCCAATCCGTGTTTCATTCAAGCTTAAAGCTTCAAGTTTCAATTCACTATTTGGTGTTATAACTGTTGCTGCTATCCAAAAAGCTGCAGATGAAGGGTCACCAGGAATGGTAAGGTGAGCCCCTTTAAGAAACTGCTTACCTTCTACAGAACGAATCGTATGGTCTTCATCAATGGTTCCACCAAAAGCTTTTACCATCTTTTCCGTATGATCACGCGTTTTAATCGGCTCTGTAACCATTGTTTTTCCATTTGTGGACATCCCTGCTAAAAGAATAGCCGATTTTACTTGTGCACTAGGGATTGGTAGCTCATAAGATATCGAATTTAATGCTGATCCTTGTATAATAAATGGCAAACGATCAGGTTCCCCATCAAATGTAAATCGGGCACCCATAGTGGATAAAGGGTCAATAACGCGTTTCATCGGCCGCTGTTTTAGTGATTCATCACCCGTCAGTTTAACTGGATGTTGAAAGGCTGCTAAAACCCCCGATAACAATCTTGCCGTTGTTCCAGAGTTTCCTAAATTAATAGGTTGCTTGGGAGGATGCCACGAGCTAATACCAGAACTCTCAATAAATGTTTGTTCACCCACTGTTTGTATATCTACACCCAAAGCTTGGCATGCTTCAATCGTCCTTTTGCAATCCTCAGAATCTAACAACCCATTAATGACACTCTGTCCTTTTGCCATTGCAGCTAACAATACCCCTCGATGACTCATAGATTTGTCACCTGGCACTTTAAGTTGACCATTAATAACACTGTTAGGGAAATGATAAGCGTTATTCATACTGCTTCCCCCTTTATGTCAGAATTTTTACATGTTTGTTTTGATTAAGCTGTTCGACAAAATTTATTAATAATTTATTTAGTTCACTGATCGAGAAAGTCTTAGCATAAGGTTTACCTATGTTTTCTAATAAAATACATGTTATATTCCCCGTTTGATTCTTTTTATCGTGCTTCATAGCTTGAATCAAAGAATCATATTTCCATTCAGTTAAAGTTAATGAATAACCTAGAGTTGTTAACCAATGCAAAAGCTCTTCATGAAAGAAGAAATCACTACGTTTATGCACGTGGTCAGATAAATATAAGTCGAATAATATCCCAATCATGACAGCCTCACCATGAGTCACTTTATATTCACTATATACCGATTCTATGGCGTGACCTAATGTATGGCCAAGATTCAGAACTTGCCTCATATCCTGTTCATATTCATCTTGTTCAATGATCTGTTTTTTCACAAGAATAGACTGAGTTAATATATTTTCAACTTCATGACTAGTCAATTGCGTAAAATCATCTACTTCGGCGATCATCTTGTATAAAGGGTCAGGCTTTAGATAACTATGTTTCACAACTTCTGCAAATCCTGAGCGAAATTGAAGCGAACTCAACGTATCTAACATTTCATAATCATATAACACGAGGTCTGGTGAATAAAAATGACCAATAATATTCTTTATATGATGATGATTAATAGCGACCTTCCCGCCGACACTACTATCATGCGCAAGTAATGTCGTAGGCATTTGAACAAAGCCAATACCTCGCATATACGAAGATGCAACAAATCCTGCTAAATCACCTGTAACGCCACCACCTAAAGCAATAATAGCTGAATGACGATCAAAATAATTTTCACTTAAAAAAGTTATCATAGATTCGAATTGATTAATATTCTTGGACTGTTCACCTTCAGGAATTAAATAGGTGAAGACATCATAAGATTGACTCAACTGTGATTTAAGATCTAATAAATACAATGGGGCCACTTGTTCATCTGTCACAATAGCTATTTGATTAAATTGAAAAGGCTTAAGCCATTCTTCAATCGAATGACGTAAACCTTTATCGATGATTATTTGATAAGGTCGGGTTCCATGAACCGTTAATTTATTCATCCAAACGTTCGCACCCTTTCACGGTAATCTGTTAGAGCTGCTTTCAATTGTTCCATATAATCAGAAGGGAATTGCTCTACAATAGCTGCTGCAACTTCCCATGCCACGACATGTTCCATCACAACTGAAGCTGCTGGAACCGCACAGCTATCAGAGCGCTCAATACTTGCTTTAAACGGTTCTTTAGAATGAATATCAACACTTTCAAGTGGTTTATACAAGGTAGGAATCGGCTTCATAACCCCTTTTACAACGATCGGCATTCCTGTTGTCATGCCTCCTTCAAAACCACCTAAGCGATTCGTTTTTCGATGATAGCCTTGATCCTCATCATAAGCTATTTCATCGTGCGTTTCACTTCCGCGTGTATGAGCTGCTGAAAAACCGATGCCGAACTCCACACCTTTAAATGCATTAATACTCATCACGGCAGCTGCAATTTTACCATCTAGTTTTCGGTCATATTGAACATAGGAACCTAAACCTGGTGGTAAGCCATCTACAGTTACCTCAACAACACCACCAATAGAGTCTCCATCTTGTTTTGCTTGATCAATCACACGTTTCATTGCTTCTTCTTGGTTGAGATCAATTGTATTAACTTCAGACTGACGAACTCGCTCAATTTTTTCTTCAATGGTTAAATCTAAGTCAGCAGCCTGAACGTCATAAATTTGTCTTACATAACCTGCTACAGTAATGCCTAGCTCTGATAGTAATTTCTTGGCCATTGAACCTGCCGCCACACGTGCAGCAGTTTCTCTTGCCGATGAACGTTCTAACACATTACGTAGATCATCATGATTATACTTCATTCCCCCATTTAAATCGGCGTGACCTGGACGCGGCTTAGTAACTTGACGTCTAATATGGATATTAGGGTCAACTGGATCTTCTCCCATAATATCCTGCCAATTTTTAAAGTCATCATTAGTTAAAGCTAATGTTACGGGCGAGCCTATTGTGTAACCATGTCTAACACCACTCATGATGGAAACTAAGTCTTTCTCAATTTTCATACGTCTGCCACGACCATAACCTCCTTGTCTTCTAATTAAGGAGTCATTTAGTTCGTCAGCAGTGATAGGTAATTGCGCAGGTAAACCTTCAATAATCGTTGTTAGTTGTTTACCATGTGACTCGCCAGCTGTTAAATATCGCAAAGGATAACACCTCTTTATGCTTGTTTTTCGTAAAAGAATGTTCGAGCAACACTTAAATTGAATTGTTGGGGATCAAATATTTGTTCCGTACTACCCACAAATAATACACCACCAGGAACAAGAGATTGAGAGAATAATTGATAGACTTGGCGCTTAGCTTCTTCAGTAAAATAAATAAGGACATTTCGACATACAATCAAATCGTAAGTCGATTTATACTGATCAGCTAAAAGATTATGTTTACTGAATTTAACACATCTTTTCACATCATCTGATAATACATAGTGATCTCCTCTTTTAGTGAAGAATTTATCTTTTTTATCTTTGGGCACTTCTTTAAGTGATCGTTCTGGATAAACGGCTTCCTGAGCACGATTTAATGCTTGATCATCAATATCTGTAGCATGCACGGTTATGTCTTTAAGCGGGAAGTAGTCACTTAAAATCATTGCGATCGTATAAGGTTCTTCGCCTGTAGAACAAGCTGCACTCCAAACTTTTAATTTGTCTTTACCTTCTTTAATAGAAGGTAAGATTTGAGTTCTTAATGTTTCCCAACGATTAAAGTTTCGATAAAATTCAGAAACGTTTATGGTCATTCGATCAAGAAATTCATAATATAATTGCTCGTCTCTCATCATCGCCTCAAAATATTCAACGAAAGTTTTGAAACCGCGTTTATCTCGTAATGTTGTGAGACGTCTTTTCATTTGTTTTTCTTTGTACAAAGACAAGTCAATACCTGTCCGTTTTTTAATTCGTTCTATAAAGTCTATGTAATCGTCGCGCACGTTTCTCTCTCCTCAATTATGTCTCATTAAACCCTATTATATAATAGGTGACGATCGAAATGCTATTGTTTAAATCGTTGAAAAGCATGACGTAGTAAATAATTTATCAAACTAAAAAACCTTGTGCTAATGTGCACAAGGTTCATTCAACACTACAATTAGTAAACCCACTGGTCCATGTCTTTAGTGTAGTTAATTAGGCCGCCTTCAGGGAAGAATAGGCCAATTTCACGTTCAGCAGATTCTGGAGAGTCAGAACCATGAATCACGTTTTTACCTACTGTAACTCCGTAATCACCACGGATTGTTCCAATGTCAGATTCTGCAGGATTAGTCGCACCCATCATTTTACGTGCTGTAGCGATCACATTCTCGCCTTCCCAAACCATCGCAAATACAGGGCCAGATGTAATGAAGTTAACAAGCTCACCAAAGAATGGCTTGTCTTTATGCTCACCATAATGCTCCTCAGCTAGCTCTGTAGGTACTTGCATTAATTTAGCTGAAACTAATTTATAACCTTTGTTCTCAAAACGAGACACAATCTCTCCAACTAAATTGCGTTGTACGCCGTCTGGTTTAACCATAATAAAAGTTTGTTCCATGTTACGTCACCTCTTCGTCAAATTATCATTCAAACCGTTAAAAAGTTTAACAAAATTTATGACAAATTACAATTCAAAATTTACGTTTGCCTAAATAACCTGCAACTTTTTGTAAGGTTCTTTTTGCCTTTATATCCGGTAAAGCGTCTAATTGATGTAATGCTTTACGCAAATAAGCTTGACTATATTGGAAAGCGTCTTCGATCGCATCCGATTTCTTGATAGCTTCAATAGCTTGTTCTGCATATTCTGGAGTATTCGGGTGTTTAAAGAATTGTTGGACTTGCTCAGCGATAACTTCATTTTGACAAGCCAAAATAGTAGGCAATGTCAGATTACCTGATAACAAATCACTTCCAACTGGTTTGCCTAATTCTTTTTCAGTGGATGTAAAATCAAGAATATCATCAATAATTTGATATGACATGCCTATATAATAGCCGTAAAGCGTTAATCGTTCGATTGTCTCTTCACTACAATTGGCTGCGATTGCTCCTAATTTAGTACTTGTTGCGATCAACAAAGCGGTTTTACGTTTAATTCTACGAAAATAATTAAATAGACTTTGGTCATATGTATATTTGTCACGAATCTGTTCAATTTCGCCAACACAAACTTGATAAATCGTATCAGCTAGTACTTGATGGATTGCTATTTCATTTCTCCCTCGAACTAATTCGAGGGTTCGTGCAAATAAGAAATCACCTGTGTACATTGCGGTTAAATTGTCCCATTTAGCATTAATGGTTTCATGCCCGCGCCTTGTGCTTGCAACATCAATAACATCATCATGGACTAAAGAAGCCATATGAATCAGTTCTAAGGCAACCGAGACATTTCTTACTTGATCATGATCCGCCTCACCGAACTGTGAAGATAATAAAACGAAAATAGGTCTAATTCGTTTGCCACCAGCTTGAAGCAAATGACTAGAAGCAGTCGAAATTAGAGAATGCTCTTCACCCGTGATTTGTTTCATTCTGTTTTCTATTTCAGTAATATCATCATTCATATAATTAATTGCCGTTGCCAATTTCATCTCAATTCACCTTTTTATATCTTTACTTACGTCCCAAGTGCATAGCCGCAACACCTAAGGCGTAACTTTTTACTTTCACATTTGAAAATCCGGCTTCTAAGAACATGTTTTTCAGCTCTTTTTTTCCAGGAAAATGTTGTGTTGATTCATTTAACCAAGCATATTCATCGTAACTCTTGGCAAACATTTTACCAAGTAGTGGCATGATATGTTTAAAATAGACAAAATATATTTGTTTAAATACAGGCAATGTAGGTTGTGAAGTTTCTAAACATACGACTTGTCCTCCAGGTTTAACAACACGGTGCATTTCTTTAAGAACTTGCATATAATCTGGAACGTTGCGCAACCCAAAGCCAATCGTGACATAATCAAATTGGTGGTCATCGTATGGTAATTCCATCGCATTTCCATGAACAAACGTAACATTTTGTACCTCTTGTTCTTCTCTCTTTGATTCACCTACAGCTAACATATTCTGACTAAAATCAAGCCCGATGACAGATCCATTTGTTCCAACAGCCTCGCTTAAAGCTAATGTCCAATCTCCTGTGCCACAACAAACATCCAAACAATCAGCCCCTTGCTGGACATTCATTAGTTTCATGACATTCTTACGCCATGCTTTATGACGTTTGAAAGATATAATGGCATTCATTTTATCGTATTTGGTTGAAATTGATTCAAAAACATGATGTACTTTTTCAGATTTTGATTTTGGATCCATTATGTAGACTCCTATATATAAGTATTGTTCTCGCTGTCAATAGCATTCAAACGACTCTGAATAGCATTTCTCATATCTTCGGATGATGATTTCATCCAATATAGCGGTAATGCCTCAGCATGTTGTAAAACAAATTGTTCTATAAATATATTGCTATACTCATTTTCTAAGTGAAAATATTGTATAACACCATGTAACAAGCAAGAATAAACATTACTCACCTTATTTAAGCGTTGTTCTATTGAATGGTTGTGATGAAGTAATTCAATCTTATACTCATTAATCTCTTTTATGTAGGGTAAGAAAAAATGTAACATATTTGTTTCATGATGGGTGGAGAGTAATTTATAAAAAAAGGCACTATGATAATCGCCCATCAAAACATGTAGTTGATTCGATTTTAATTGTTCTACTTCAATATCCTCATCAAAATGATGATCTAGTTGATCATGAATATTTAGCGATAATTGCATGTTTACTAGAGCATCAGCCAAGACATTATGACGGCGAGTCGTTACATCATAAAGAAATAGTAATAACGGTGTTGCAAAAAATGAATCATACATGGTTGATTCAATGTAATCATGCTTATACCTCTCCAAAAATGAGTGTTGAAAAGATATCAAAGCTTGATTGTTATAATCAGTCATAATTTATCACCCGTATCAAATCAAATAGTTACTTTTCAAAAATATGATCACGTTTATTTTAGCATTTATCGCATGTTTTCGCTATCTTTAAACACACGACCATCATCATTGGCTTTGAATTTAATAAAAGTTCACCAACAAGAAAAAAAGAGAGGTGAAAAAACACCCCTCTTTCGCCCTATGTACACTATTATTTAACAGCATCCTTAAGGGCTTTACCAGGTTTGAATGCTGGCACTTTGCTTGCTGGAATATCGATTTCTTTTCCAGTTTGTGGATTACGTCCTTTACGTGCAGAACGCTCACGTACTTCAAAGTTACCAAACCCAATTAATTGTACTTTTTCAGATTTTTTAAGAGAAGCAGTAATAGCTTCAAATACTGAGTCTACAGCTTTTGATGCATCTTTCTTTGAAAGATCAGCTTGATCAGCAACTGCATTTACTAAGTCTGTTTTGTTCATCCGTCTCACCTCCTCTCAGAAGTGTTTTGACTTATAACCTTAACTTGTATTTCATTTCAAAATCAAATACAAGTTAAACATGATTTCAAAATGGTACTTAATTTTGTCATATTGCTACTTATACAATCTCAATTAATCCGAATCGAATTATTACGATTGTATCCAAAGTTAGACGAAATATACACTTAAATATTTCACAACCACTGATATGACTGTATGTAGCATATTTTTCTAACTGATGTAACTGCATATTATCACATGCTGTAAGCTCTTTCAACACGAATTTGCATCAAATCAGGGATTTTGTCGTGTTTTTGGGTAATTCAGCCTACAAAATGAGGTTATTATTACAAAAATCTTCTGTTATTTTTGTATTTATATCGCTCTTCAAGCACAAAAAAAGCCGTGACTGTTTGCCTTCAGTCACGGCTTTTAAACTATGCTTTATAAGATGATTGCAATCAGTCCACCGTTGCCTTCGTTAATAATACGTTCTAACGTATCCTTAAGTTTATATCTCGCATTTTCTGGCATCAGTGTTAATTTGGCATGAATGCCTTCTCTTACAATTGAGCTAAGTGATCTTCCGAAAATATCGGATTTCCAAATTGATAACGGATCTTCTTCAAAATCTTGCATCAGATAGCGCACTAATTCTTCACTTTGCTTCTCAGTACCAATAATAGGTGCGAACTCTGATTCTACATCTACCTTCACCATATGAATGGATGGAGCTACTGCTTTAAGACGAACACCAAAACGTGAACCTTGTTTAATAATCTCCGGTTCTTCCAAACGCATATCTTCTAATGTCGGGTTAGCAATGCCATACCCCGTTTGTTTGACCATATTTAAAGCTTCTGAAACTTGATCATATTCGCGTTTTGCTTCTGAATAATCTTGGAGTAGTTCTAGTAAATGATCCTTACCACGTATTTCTACTCCAACAATTTCATTTAAAACTTGATCATACAATTCATCTGAAGCAAACAAATCGATTTCAGCAATACCTTCTCCCATTTCAATACCGCCCATTTTAGCATCTGCAATAAATTCATAGGAATGAAAGTCATCTACTACGCGGTCAACATCGCGCACACGCTTAATATTTTGGACAGTACCTTGAATAGCCTCTTGGAATTCAGCACGCAACCAGTGATCTTGTTTTAATGACATCACCCAACTCGGTAAATTAACATTTACCTCTAGTACTGGGAATTCATATAGAGCTTCACGCATGATATTTTGAACGTCATCTTCACTTAATTCTTCCACAGATACTGGCAACACTGGGATGTCATATTCGTCTGCCAACGATTCTCTTAGTAGGCTTGTTTCATAAGCATGAGGTTGATTTGAATTTAATATCATAATAAATGGTTTGCCTACTTCTCGTAATTCTTGAACAACTTGCTGCTCTGCTTCACGATAATCTTCTCGAGGAATGTCACTGAATGAACCGTCTGTTGTCACAACAACGCCGATGGTCGAATGATCCTGTATGACTTTTCTTGTCCCTATTTCAGCAGCATCATGGAATGGTATTGCTTCTTCATACCATGGCGTTTGAATCATTCTTGGTCCATTTTCATCCTCAAACCCTTGAGCACTTGGTATTGTGTAACCAACACAATCAACTAACCTTACATTTGCCTCTAAGCCTTCATCTACTTTAATGGAGACTGCATTATTGGGTATGAACTTAGGTTCAGTTGTCATGATTGTTCGTCCTGCAGCACTTTGGGGCAATTCGTCTTGTGCTCTTGCACGATCTTGTTCATCGTTAATATTAGGTAAGACAATCGAATCCATAAAATGTTTGATAAAAGTTGACTTACCTGTCCTTACAGCCCCTACCACTCCCAAATAGATGTCACCGTTTGTCCGTTTTGATATGTCATGTAACACGTTGAAATTATCCATTTTGATCCCTCCGACTTCATCAATTGATCGACCAATATTTTATAAGCCACTACTAGATTATGTCGGGGTGGGACAGAATTATGATAAAAAATAAAAAAAGATTCTATCACGATGAATAGAATCTTAATTATTAGCCTGGTTATTTGTATTTTGATTATCTGGACTTTCTAAAATAATTTCTCCATCTTCAAGATACATTTCAGGAGAATACGCAGGCACAATAGGATAATGGTCTAATAACAAATAGCGTAAATCGCCTTCATAAGTTTCAATCCCCTCTTCTTCTAATAGACGATAAACATCTGGCCGATAATCGATCGCAGCTTCTGCCTGAGATGTCATAATGATATCAAGGGATTGACTTGAATAAGGACTTGATACACTTAAACTATCTTGAAGATCTATATGCTCTTCATTAATGGTAAAGACACCATCTCCAATTGACTCTCCATAAGGAGGATGCCCATTTTCATTTTGATATAAGTTAATATCGTAATTCACTGAACGAAGTGATTGCGTAACTCGTACATCAGACACTTTGACCTCTGCTGTGTCTTCTGGATCCAGAATAACATATGAGTAATAGCCACCTTCTTCAAATGAATTAGCAGGAATTTCACCTAAGTAATTTTGGTCAATTAATGGTGTGAAATTCACTGGATATTTTATAAATAATGGTGTGTTCTGATCACGTGTTTCTATTGGTAATATTCCATTTTCTTGCTCACGAAATTGATCAACGGCTTGTTGAACACGTGACAATTGCTGTTCATTAGATATTTGGTTTTCCGAACGCTGCTCATTTGGATATAAACAAGCTGATAGCATGGATAAACCGATTATTATAACTAATAGTTTACGTAACATCTTTCAAGCGCTCCTTTTATTCTGGTGTTGGCCCACTAAAAACAATATAGAAGATAATAAAACCGCCCACTACCATACAAAGATAAGCTATAACGGCAACAACACCACTTATAACGCCTTTTAATTTATGACGAGCTAATAAAATTAAGCCAGTAGCAACAAATAATAAAATCATACCTAAGAAAGATATGTACATCCTTAACAATGGTTCTGACATAGTGCATCTCCCTTCGCGATGTAAACTCCAACAACTTGTCCAAACACAGTTAAAAGAGGTGTTGGGGCAGACACCTCTTTTTATGACTAACTCCTCAAACGTAGCTCACTTAATCGAATACATTTCATAATATGAATTTTATCATAGTGTTTCAACGTTTGATTGCCTAATATTCAACTATTTTTTGAAAATTTGTTGTAATGTTGATGCATCAAGCGATCCGTTTTGATGAACGATGGTCTTTACAATTTTGTCTTCACGTTCTTGACTTAATGGTTTACGAGCCATTCTTGCCAAATGACGCACAAGTTGTCGTACGGTGCGCTCATCTGAAAAATCAGCATTTTGAACAGATTGTGCAACTTGCATAATATCATCAGAAGAAATATTGGCTGATTCTTTTAAATGATCAAATATCGACTGCTGGAATTCACGATTCATTATTAACCTCCTTTAGTACCGTTCATCATAATATATGCATGACTAAAGAAGGTGTTCAATCAAATGCCTAAGTTAAATGTTCTAATTCATCGGTTTTTCCACGGTTCATTAATTCATCGACAACATCTTTAGGTGGTTTTTCGTTAACGATTAAGTCGTATAATCCAGATGTGATTGGCATATCAACTTGATAGTTTTTGGCCATTTGATATACCGCTTCGGTTGTGCGAACACCTTCGACAACCATTCCCATCTGCTCTAATACATCATCAAGCACATAACCTTGACCTAACATGTTACCAGCACGGTAATTACGACTGTGTTGACTTGTACATGTCACAATCAAATCACCTACGCCAGTTAAACCAGCAAATGTAAGTGGATTTGCATTCAATCGTTTACCAAGTCTTGCCATTTCAGCTAGACCTCTAGTGATCAATGCTGCTTTTGCATTATCACCATAGCCTAATCCATCAGAAATACCAGCACCTAATGCAATAATATTTTTTAACGCTCCACCAATTTCAACTCCAACCAAGTCTTCATTCGTATAAACACGGAATCGATCATTCATGAATAAATCTTGAGCCGTAACAGATTGAGTTTGATTTAAAGAAGATACCGTCACAGTCGTAGGTAAACGTTTCCCTACCTCTTCAGCGTGACTTGGGCCTGATAAAACGGCAATATTTTGACCTATAGAGTCACCTAATTCTTCACTCATCATTTCAGAAATTCGTTTATTAGAGCCTGGTTCGATTCCTTTCGAAGCGTGGATGATTAATTGATCTTCATGGATATAAGGTTTAACTTGTTGACATACATCACGGATTGCTTTCGTTGGCACAACAAATAATATCATTTCCGTTTGATTAACTGCCTTAGCTAAATCTGATGTGGGAGCTATATTGTCAGGTAATTTAACATCTGGTAAATACTGCGTATTCTCACGATTGTTGTTAATTTGTTCAGATAAGGCTTCACGGTGTGACCATAAAGACACGTGGTGTCCATTATCTGCTAGTACTAAGGATAAAGCAGTTCCCCAGCTTCCAGAACCTAATACTGTCACTTTCTTACTCATATTGACACCTCATTCTTATGATCTTTTTCTTGCGTAGATTTTAATTGGCGATCCCTCAAAACCGAAAGCTTCACGAATTCTATTTTCTAAGAACCGTTCATAAGTAAAATGCATTAAACTTGGATCATTCACGAAAACAACAAAAGTAGGTGGTTTAGTCGCTACTTGTGTTGTGTATAAAATTTTCATTTTTTGACCCTTAATCGATGGAGTAGGATTTATGGCTAATGCATCTTCCACCACTTCATTAAGCAAGTTCGTTTTCACGCGTTTAGCATGGTTTTCACTAGCTTCGATGACTTTAGGCATTAAGGTATGAATACGCTTCTTCGTTGATGCTGATAAGAACACAACGGGTGCATAAGAAAGAAATTGAAATTGTTGTCTGATATCATCTTCAAATTTCTTCATACGATCTTGGTCCGAATCGACTGTGTCCCATTTATTGACGACAATAACAATCGCTTTACCTGCTTCATGAGCGTAACCAGCAATTTTTTTATCTTGTTCAATTATACCGGTTTCTGCATCTAATACAACTAAGACAACATCCGATCGTTCAATGGCTTTTAATGCCCGTAAAACACTATACTTTTCCGTGTTTTCGTATACTTTACCACGCTTTCGCATACCAGCTGTATCAATAATTTTAAATTCTCGGTTATCACGTTTAAATTCTGTGTCGATCGCATCCTTAGTTGTGCCTGCTGTGTCACTGACGATAACGCGTTCTTCTCCCAGCATGGCATTAACGAGTGAAGATTTACCTACATTCGGTCGACCAATAAGCGAAAAATGAATACGGTCATCATCTTCCTCTGAACCTAAATCAGTCGGAAAATGTTTCACCGTTTCATCTAATACATCACCTATTCCACGTCCGTGAGTACCTGAAATCGGAAATGGTTGTCCTAAGCCTAACGCATAGTATTCATATAAAAGGTCTTGCATCTCATAATTATCAATTTTATTCACTGCGAGAACAATTGGTTTATTTGATTTATACAGGATTTGGGCCACTTCCTCATCAGCTGCAGTGATCCCGTCTCGGCCATTTACTAAAAAGATGATCACATCTGCCTCATCAATGGCTACTTGTGCTTGCTCTCTAATCTGAACAATTAACGGTTCATTACTTAAATCAATTCCGCCAGTATCAATAACATTAAATTGATGGTTTAGCCATTCAGATTCAGCATAGATACGATCTCTTGTTACGCCAGGCACATCTTCTACTATGGATATTCTCTCGCCTACAAGACGATTAAAAATTGTTGATTTTCCTACGTTGGGTCTTCCTACGATTGCCACAACCGATTTTCTCATGATAACTCATCCTTTTCGCATAACTAACACTTGTTCAACATTTTATTTTAGAAGAAAGCTCTGATAAAGTCCGTTGTTGATATTGTGTTCCGCTTTCGGTGGACGCTTTCCGCGGGCACGGCTCGAGTCTCCTCGGCCCAAAGGCATGGCCTGCGGGGTCTCGAGACTCGTGCTATTCCCGCAGGAGTCGCCACCTTCGCTACTCACAATTCAACAACTAAGTGCTACACCATTTTTGAATATCAACACTAAACTATTAAGAGCCTAGAAGAAAAAGAGTGGCAATAAGCCACCCCTTCTTATTCCTTATTAAAGTCTTTTAGTTTATCACCAATAAGATCGCCTAATTGGAAACCTTCATCTTCTTCTTTTTGGTATTTCGCGACATCAGCATTTTCTTCAATTTCTTGAGCTTCTTTAATGCTTAGCGAAACACGTTGATTGGTTTCGTTAACATCAAGAACTTTAACGTTGACCTTCTGATCAATTTCAAGTGCTTCTTGAGGTGAACCAATATGCTCTTTAGAAATTTCCGAAATATGAACAAGACCCTCTACTTGTGGAAGTACTTCGATAAACGCGCCAAAATTAACTAGTCGTTTAACTGTTCCTTCAACAATTTGTCCAGGTTTTAACTTCAGTTCAATACCTTCCCAAGGACCTGGTTGTAACTCTTTTATAGATAAACCAATTCTCTCAGTATCACGATCAACTGTTAGAACTTTAACTGTCACTTTTTGACCAACTTCTACAGCATCTTCAACTTGGTTAACGTGATCATGTGATAATTGTGAAATATGAATAAGACCATCTATTCCACCTAGATCAACAAATGCGCCAAACGATGCTACACGTTGAACGACACCTTCAAGAACGTCTCCTACTTCGATACTTTGTAATAGTTGTTTTTTCTTTAACTGTTTTTCTGATTCTTCAACAGCTTTATGAGATAGTATAATGCGATTTCGTTCTTCATTTACTTCTATAATTTTAACTTCTAGTGTCTTACCTTGATAAACAGATAAATCATCAACATAAAAAGTTTCAACATGTGAAGCAGGTATAAAGCCACGTACGCCAACGTCAACTATTAGACCAGCATCGACAACATCTGAAACAACTGCTTGAATAACAACATCTTGTTCATGCTGTTGCATTAGTTGATCCCAAGCCATTTGTTGATCTTTCTCCTTCTTTGAAACAACGATGACTTCATCTTCTACTTTTGTAACAACACCTTCAAAGGTATCGCCTTCTGATAACACTTCATTTGTATGATCAACATGTAAATGTGACAGTTCTGAAATTGGTACAACACCATCAAATTTTGCACCTATATTAACAACCACTTGTTTTTCTTCTAGTTTAACAACTGTCGCTTTCACTTCATCTCCAACTTGGAGCGTTTGTTCTGATACATTTTCTTGATTTTCAGTCATTATGATTCCTCCTTCTTCCTCAAACAAAACAAAATACATTATGTAATAATAACACCTTTATTATAACATTATTTTGTATTTTCTTCTAATAATGATTGGATATTCGCCATAATTTCATCTGTCACATCTTGAGCTCTAGGGTTTTCATCTTTTAATGTTTCAAATTCAATCGCTTGGCCATATACGACGTGTAACGGTTCAGATCGGTCATAACTTCCGATAATAGCGCATGGTATCACCGTCGCGTTAGAACGCATCGCAAAAAAACCTGCACCTGCAAGTCCTTTTTGTAATTGTCCATCCTTACTGCGAGTTCCCTCAGGAAACAATCCTAATATTCCACCTTGTTCTAATAATTCTAACCCTTTACGAAGAGCATTACGATCACGCATTCCCCGTTTAACTGGGAAAGCATTTAAGTGAGGTAATAGAGAGCCTAACCCTTTCTTCTCAAACAACTCTTCTTTTGCCATGAAGTGTATGTCCCTCGGTGATGTAATACCGACTACTGGAGGGTCAAAATTAGAGATATGATTTGAACAGATAATAACAGGACCTTGATCAGGTATATTTTCCTGGCCATGAATCTTGATTCGATATAAAAATTTAAATATTACCCAAACCACAAATTTAGCGAACTTATAAATCATCTCATAAACCCCTTTATTTCTTACTGAGCTTGTTCAATCAATGAAAGAATTTGATTAGTTACATCATCAATTGATAATGACGTGGTGTCAATCTCGATTGCGTCTTCAGCCTGAACAAGCGGTGCCATTTCACGCTCTGAATCAATTTGGTCACGACGTTCAATATCACGCTTTAATTCTTCTAAATCCGACTCAATTCCTTTTTGTAAGTTTTCTGTGTGTCGTCTTTCAGCCCGCTCTTCCACAGAAGCAATTAAGAATACTTTTACATCTGCTTGAGGTAAGACATATGTTCCGATATCACGTCCGTCCATGACAACATTAGCAACTTCTGCTAATTCACGTTGCATGGCCACCATATGATCACGAACGGATTTATGTTTAGCCACATCTGAAACATGATTTGTCACATCTGTTTGTCTAACCTCCTGCGAGACATTTTCACTATTTAAATATACGTCTTGACCATGTTCTTGATACTTGAATGAAATGGTTACACGATTAGCTAAATGTGATAACTCTTGTTCATCATTAGGGTCAATCCCTTCTCTAAGAGCTTGTAATGTTAAGGCTCGGTACATTGCACCAGTATCAATGTATACGTAACTAAGTTGATTTGCTACCTTTTTGGCAACAGTACTTTTACCCGCTGCCGCTGGTCCGTCAATTGCTACTTTCATGATTGTTCCTCCTAGTATTTTTAAGTTGTCACATATTATGATTTTAGTTTTCGACGGCGTTGTAATTGTTGATCAAAACAAAACTTAATAATGGCTTCCCGTTTCTCATCATCAATGGAATTAAATTTGATCGATAATTTCCAACTAGAACCATCCATCTGACTATAGCGAATGACTTCACCTATAGCATTTAAATAAATATATTGATTAGCTTCAAGCGGTAACACGATCATCAAGTCAAGTTCTTCACCTTCATTAAACTTGATTTCATGAGCTTTAACAGCGATGCCCCCACCACTTATATCTAGTGTGTAAGATATTAAAGGCTCACGTTCTTCATCTAATGGATATAAAGCAATATCTAAATTCGTGTTGACACGGACATATTCACGACGCTGTATCTTCATTAATTCATCTTTTTGAGGATAATCTAATTCGAGTACAGCCATTCCTTGCCATTTACGACGCTTGACTTCCGAATAAAATTGAAAAACGACTTCATGATCGGATACGAATGATACCCTAACTTTTGTATTCTCAATAAAATAATGAGTTCTACCTGTTTGTTGATTCACAGGATAATCAATAAAAACGTGATCATTCGTCAGGTCAAATACTTTAGAGTGTAATTTTTCTTCTATTTGTTCCCCTTTGACTGTCTCAATGGAAAGTTTTTTACCTACTGACAGCATAGAACGTATCTCCTTTTTCCCCAGCTATTATAATTATGACAAAAAAAACTAAAAAGGAAAAGGTAAAGTTACCTTTTCCTCTAATTATTTATTAATTGCTCTGTTAAACTTTAATGTTTATTTTCAAATGATGTAGCACGGAGTTGTTGAATTGAGAGAAGCGAAGGTGGCGACTCCTGGTCGACTAAAAGCGGTCACGTCCTGTGACCAACGTCGACATTAGACCGTCCGGGTCGTCACGGGAATAGTACGTGTCTCGAGACCCCGCAGGCCGCGTTTTTTGGCCGAGGAGGCTCGAGCCGTGCCCGCGGAAAGCGTCCACCGAAAGCGGATCACAATATCAACAACGGACTTTAACAAAATTTTATTAATAAACTTCTTCACTTTGGGTTAAACGCTCAACCCGTTCTTCAAACCCGTCATTAGCATTAATATAAACACGATAAGTTGTACCATCAATTGTCCCTAACACTTCATATGCTAAGACTTCTCCGCTCTCTTCCGTTTCGATCACTGCTAACCGAGTTGTTTGTACATCTATTTGATCATGTATATAATCGATTGCCTCTTCCTCAGTCAGAGTTGGTTCAAATTCACGTTTTTCTCGTTTATTTTCATTTAATATAAAATCCCTTGCTGTCACTCCTGTTACTTGACCATCATCTAAAGCGACTTTTACTTGAATTTCATCAGGATAATAATAAATGTCATCATGAACATGAACAAACTTATAAACGCCTACTTTTTCATATTGCTTACTTTCAACCATTTCAACTTGTTCATAATCTAGGTCTTTTAATAATGTTTCAGCAACTAAACGTCCATCATGTAAGCTTTTTGTTGATTCACCAATATCTCGATTTAACAAGTATGATAAGACATTTCCACCTTGCTCCGTAACTTCCGCGTAGCCATGAAACGAATCAGTATCAAATGAAACATTATAAATAGGTACTTCAGAACCTTTACCAGTTTCTGTAACTGTTAATTCTGTTTGTTCATTTAGTTCAAAATAATCCGTAACAACTTGTTCAATATCATCTTGATTATAGGTTTCACCATCAAGTTCAACTTGTTTTTTATCATTTTCACTATCATTCAACTGACTTAATCCATCAAACTGACCAGCATCTTCTTCTACTACCTGTAGACCTTTTAATACTTCATCGTCACGTTGATCATTTGTTGCAACACTGACTTCAATATCCATCCACCTAACACCATCTGTTAAAACTTGATTTTGCACCTGTCTTAAGTCACTTTTCATTTGGTTTGATTGATCTTTAAGCTCTCTCAACGCTTGTAATTCTTGATCATTTAATGGCTGATCATTTAAATCTCTAATCGATACATCGTAAGCGAAATCACCAATTTGATTTAACAGTTGTTTTGTTTGATTAAAGGGTAATAATGACAACGGAAGCTGTGAAACATCTGCTTTCGCTTCAGAAGTGATCTTCCAAATATTAGCCATCTGAGGCGAAATATTACTTGGAGCATTCATTGCTAGTACAGTTGAGATTTTCTCATCTAATTCATCCATACGGTATGTTAAATCATGAAATGCTCGTTGATAATTATTCTCCGCTTTAATTAATATCGCATTTTTCTCCTGTTGTTCTTGGTAACCCCAAATAATTGCTCCAACTAATCCTATAAGCAGTACAATATATATAATCCAACGTATCCATCCTGGCATTAAATTCACCTTCCTACTTCATAAAGATATGCTTACCAATTCGTTTGATTTGAGGTCTTGACCAAATCCAATCTGATGTTGCCGTTTCAGGGTTGAAATAATAGATAGCACCACCTGAAGGATCCCAGCCGTTTGTAGCATCCATTACTGCTTCACGCGCTTCTGCATTCGGCTGCATATTAATCTGACCATCTGCAACTGCTTCAAACGCAAGAGGTTCATAAATGATTCCTGAAATTGAATCTGGAAAATCGGGGTGATCTAGTCGATTAATTATGACAGCCGCAATCGCAACTTGACCATTATATGGTTCTCCTCGTCCTTCTGCATAGACAGCTCTAGCCATTAAATTAATATCATTCTGAGAGAAACCACTAGGTACATTAACTGCTTGTGGTTCATTGGTAGCTGCGTCTTGATTGTTTTGCGATTCTTGTGATTCTTGTGTTGGTTCATTGGTTTGTTGATCAGGTTGTTTACCACCTTCATAGTTAACATCACGATTATTATTGATTTGTTGTTTAATATAACGCTCATCATATTCTGTCGCATTCACTAGCTTTTGTTTAGTTTTATCGCCTACTAAGCCATCTACACTCTCTAAACCAAAAGCTTCTTGAAAATTACGCACAGACCAATAAGTTCCCCAACCAAATACGCCATCAATTTGTCCTTCATAGTAACCGTTATATTGTAGACGCGCCTGCAATTCAATGACGTCATCACCTGTAGCACCTTTTTGAATCACTTGGTCGGAAAAGCCACTAACCGTCATGTTTGTTCCTAGTATTACTAAACAAATAATGATGATCCCTAATAATTGTTTCATCATCTCATGATCCTCCTGTTCCTTAGCTCACGTTAAGGCTTAGTTTCTACTTTTTGTAACAGATTATACAAAGGAACTCTGGTCAAAAGAAAACCCCCGACAACTAGTGTCGAGGGTCTAATAATCGTTATGAGAATGTTAGTGAGGCATTGTCATCTGCTAATTGTACAGCTAACCTTACACGAGCTTTTTTACTATCATAGTCACTTCCTAGAATGACCCCATAATTAAATAAATCATAAGCACTGCCTTCATAATCGTAAGTTGGATAAACAGCTCCTTCTTCTGAGGCTGTGGTAATGACAACTTTGATTCTCTTATCTAAACTACGCTTAATCGCAGGCATCATTTTAGGGGGGACCTGCCCACGGCCTACACCTTCTAGTATGATACCTTGAGTACCTGCTGCAACCAATGCATCGATCATAACACCATCTGAATCGGTATAACATTTTACAATATCCACACGTGGTAAAGGGTGAGATACTTGATGAATATCACGTTGGATTGGACGTTGGAATACCTTAACTAGATCATTATCAATAATGCCTAAATAACCAAATCCAAATGAATTGAATCCTTGTATATTACTAGCGTGTTCCTTTTTAACATGCTTGGCAGCAAAAATTCGTTCATTGAACACAACAACAGTTCCTGCATG
Source organism: Alkalibacillus almallahensis (assembly GCF_011761495.1). Taxonomy (GTDB): domain Bacteria; phylum Bacillota; class Bacilli; order Bacillales; family Alkalibacillaceae; genus Alkalibacillus; species Alkalibacillus almallahensis. The sequence goes on from NZ_JAASRU010000008.1 coordinate 41,982, forward strand.
GTGTAGATCAGGACTACAAGCTGCATAAATTGCATGTCGCAAATTAATATAAACATCGCTGCCTAAATCAGAAATTGAACGTTGAGATCCTGTTACAACTACAGGGCGCTCGTCGTTAATTGTTAAATCAAGAAAATAAGCCGTTTCTTCTATCGTATCAGTGCCATGAGTCACTACGACGCCTGATACATCAGGATCTTCAAAATAACGATCAATTGTTTGTTTTAATAAAAGCCAATCGTTTGAATCAAGATGTATACTAGGTTTTTGAAAGGCTGAATCAATAACAAGTTCAATTTCTTTTGGTAATTCACATAATGATGCTAATTCTTCACCAGTCATTTCCCCCGACGACAGCTTACCACTCGGTTGCTTAGGTTTACTCGCAATGGTTCCGCCTGTCGTGATTAATACAACTTTATTCATCGACTCACCTGTTCCTTCTCAACAATATGTTGTGCGATTTGTTCGCCGTGATGACGACCATTTTCAATAAATATTTCATTATTATTATAACCTGCCGCAATAACACCTGAAACATAAATATTACTTATATTCGTTTCCATTGTTGCATCATTAAATTCAGGTCTTCCTGTTTCAGATTCAATATTAATTCCAATCGACTTTAAGAATTCATGATCCGGATGATAACCGACCATGGCAAATACAAAGTCTGCCTCAGTTGAATAGTTAGCTTCACCTATTTTGTAATGTACTTTTTCTTCGGTGATTTCCTGTACTTCAGCATTAAAAACCATTTGAATTTTATTATGTCGAACTAATGCTTCAAAATTTGGCAATATCCACGGTTTGACACTTGAAGAATAATCAGCTCCACGATATAAAACGGTCACATGAGCTCCTGCCTTTTCCAGTTCTAAAGTGGCATCAACCGCTGAGTTTTTGCCACCGATAACCACGACGTTCTGGTTATAAAACGGATGTGCTTCTTTAAAATAATGGGAAACATGCGGTAATGATTCACCTGGAACACTTAAACGGTTAGGATGGTCATAATATCCTGTAGCGATTACTAAGTATGTTGTGAAATAATAATGCGTTACATCATTTTGGTCCACCGTGCTTATATGATAACCGTCAGGATTTGATTGCATATTTAAAACTTTTTCATAAGTGTTGATTCGTAACTCAGTTCGATCCGCCACCGTTCTGTAATAAGTTAATGCTTCGTTACGCACTGGTTTTTGTCTTTCAGAAATAAATGGAATTTGTCCGATTTCTAGCTTTTCGCTTGAACTAAAAAAGGTTTGATGAGTGGGATAATGATAAATTGAATTAGCCACATTCTTCTTTTCAATTATAAGTGGATCAAAACCTTGACGTTTAAGTTCAATGGCTGTTGAAAGACCACACGGGCCACCACCTATAATGATGATCTTTTCTTCTATCATTTATAAACACCTCTATGTATTGGCTTCATCATGTTGGTTCATGACAATAAAAAACTCCTACCAAATTAATGATAGGAGATTTTAATTCGCGATTCAACTGTTTTTAATTAAATCCAACCTCTAAAGCGAGCTGCTTCTGTCATCTTACGCACTCCAACCATATATGCCGCAAGACGCATATCAATATTACGGTTTTGAGACGTTGTATAAACGTTATTAAATGCTTTAACGAGTACTTCTCTTAATTTTTCTTGGACTTCTTCCTCTTTCCAGTAATAGCCTTGATTGTTCTGGACCCATTCAAAATAAGAAACCGTCACACCACCAGAAGAAGCTAACACATCTGGAACGAGTAAAATTCCACGCTCTGTTAAGATTTGGGTTGCTTCTAATGTCGTTGGCCCATTTGCTGCTTCAACAACAATTTTAGCATTAATATTATGTGCATTATCTTCACGAATCTGGTTTTGGATCGCTGCAGGAACTAAAATATCCGTTTCTAGTTCAAGCATCTCGTCATTTGTAATGGTATCTTCAAATAAGTTAGTGACTGTACCAAAACTATCGCGACGATCTAATAAGTATTCAATATCTAACCCATCTGGATCATGTAGCGCGCCTTCTGCATCTGAGATTGCAATAACCTTAGCACCCATTTCATGCATGAATTTAGCTAAGAAACTTCCGGCATTACCAAAGCCTTGCACAATCACACGTGCTCCTTGAAGTTCAATACCTTGTTTTTTACAAGCTTCTTCAATACAGATGGTAACCCCTTTAGCTGTTGCTGTTTCACGACCGTGCGAACCACCTAAAACAATTGGTTTACCTGTAATAAAACCAGGATTATTAAATTCGTCAATACGACTATATTCATCCATCATCCATGCCATAATTTGTGAATTGGTAAAGACGTCTGGCGCTGGAATATCTTTCGTTGGGCCAACAACTTGTGATAAAGCCCGAACATAACCACGACTTAAGGCTTCTAATTCTCGGAATGACATCTCACGAGGATCACAGATAATGCCACCTTTACCACCACCATATGGTAAATCTACAATACCTGATTTCAACGTCATCCATATAGATAAAGCTCTAACCTCTGTTTCTGTAACATTAGGATGAAAGCGGACCCCACCTTTTGTTGGACCAACTGCATCACTGTGTTGAGCTCGGTAACCAGTAAAAACTTTAACTTTTCCATCATCCATACGTACTGGTATTCTCACCGTAATCATACGTACAGGCTCTTTCATTAATTCATAAGCTTCATCAGGATAACCTAATCGTCCCAATGCGTCTTGAACGACTTCTTGTGTCGATTTTAGAATATCATTGTCTTTTTCTTTTTTAGAATCTTCTGAGTTCTGGGCCACCATTTGTTTACCTCCTATATTTATGCAAACAATGTTGAGTTAAAAGCTTTCAATGTTTAGTATACATCTTAAATAAGAATATGCAACAACATAACAGGACAAATTATCCAATCTTATATGAAATTTAGCTATATTTCTCCAAGCTCAAATCAATAAATAGTTGGACCATTTCCGTATAACTGATCCCTACTGCCCCAGCAGCATCTGGGTATAAACTCGTCGGTGTCATACCAGGCAAAGTGTTCACTTCTAATATAACAGGACCATGCACCTCACTTAAAATGAAGTCTACACGAGAATAAGTTTCACACCCCAGTGCTCGGTGCGCTTGGTTTGCGTAGTTTTGAATCGTTTCGGTTAACTTTTCACTGATCTCAGCTGGAACTATATGTTCGCTTCCACCTTCAGCATATTTGGATTCATAATCATAATATTTACTTTTAGGTACGATTTCTATTATAGGCAGTGCTTGTTCATCACCTTTATTACCTAAAACTGAAACAGTTAATTCTCTTCCACTAACATAGTCTTCTACAATAATGTCCGAATCATGTGTGAATGCCATTTGAACAGCGTCAGCAATTTGTTCATCCGATTCTACAATGGTTAACCCTAAAGTTGAACCTTCTTGATTAGGTTTTATCACAAAAGGTTTTGTGAAAGTTGTTTTTATGGTATCAACCATATTTTCTCTAGCTTCTTTATAATGGAAAGATTGACTTCTCGCAACAGGGATGTCGTGCATAGCAAATACTTGTTTAGCTTTTGATTTATCCATAGCCAGTGATGAAGCTAAAACGCCTGAACCAACATAAGGAACTCCCATCAATTCAAGCATCCCCTGAACTGTCCCGTCTTCACCTTGTTTACCATGTAAACCAATTAAAACAAGATCTACTTCCTGTAATTGTTTCCATAACTGTTCCATTTGATTCGGGTCAAAGTCAATAGCCACAACATCATGATCCAACTGATCTAATGCTTGAATCATCCCTTTTCCTGTTGATAGAGACACTTCTCTTTCTTTTGATGTTCCACCGTATAACACTGCGACTTTCATTTGTTCACCTCAAATTTAATTAAAATGTTGATTAATGGTCTTGATTGCATTTTCCAATACAACATGGTTTCCATATTCGATTAAAACATGCGATGTCATTGTACTAGGCGAACCAAATTCAGACAAAATAGAAATTAGATCTTCTCGTTGACTACTCGCTAGATCGTGATCATCGATTTTCATATAATACAACTGTTCAAAATGGTAAATTGATGAAGACATTTCATTCATTGACTTTAGAGTTTTGGCAACTTGAATAACAGATTCGAATGTATCGAAGGAAAAGATGAGTTCTTGACTTTCATCCATTGTTACTTTTAACTCAATATAGTCGTCTCCATCTTCGATTTCACTTTCATTTTGTGTCACAACAATGATCATACCTTGAGCTTGCAACATATGAACACGAACGATTAATCGTCCATCCAATTCCATTTGTAATTCCTCTGACGCTTCATGCAACATATCTTGAAAAAGACGGTTTGCTTGAGGAAGATTATTCCATAAGTCGTCTTTCGAATAGCCTCGATCATAAAGATCATCGTATGTTAAAAAGATTTTAAACTGATTTATGCTAATACGTTCTAATCTCATGTCACCACCTCCAAGATTATTACTGCTATTATATGTGATGGATACAGCGAAAATTGCCTGTTTAAGTATGTATAATTTAATACATACTAATATTCTAAAGGATAAATGCATATTTAAAAACGGTTTATCGTGAAATCATCGAAAAACTTAATTATTAGCTAACATAAAATAATAATAAATTGGAATAGTCATACTTAATAAAAGAAATAAGATTAGAACGATATGAAGAGTTAATCGATGATAAAAGAGTGACGGTTCCTGTTCGATTTCTTCTTTTTCATTTGTTTCTTCATGTTGATCATCTTCTGAGTCTGAGTTATGGGTATGTTTAAACTTTTTTCGCTTTGTTCGATGTACTTCGCGGCGTGGTGGCAATGACATGACATCAGCAGAGTCTGACGATTGCAATTCTTGTTGATTTGACGCTGACACTAAAATCACCTCATTTTTTTCCAATAATAAACACCTAACAATAAATCAATCGTGTAATGCGCAGTAATGGTAACCATTAAGTTGTTAGTTATATGATACATATACCCAATTCCAAATGATAATAACATAACAGACAATAACAATACCCATTTACGCAAATATCGAACATGAACTAACGCAAATAATAGACTTGCAACCCAAAAACCAAAGTGTGTTTGGATCACGCCACGAAATAACACCTCTTCAGATAGAGCTACTACTAGTGTCAGTAAAGCAGTATGTGGAAGCGAAATCGATGTGAATAAGCGACGATTGATCCCGCCATCATCATATAATCGACCCGGTAAAAATTGAATCATGATAATGTCAACAAGGACGATTATGACTCCTGGTACCAGACCAAACCAAAAAATTTCATGAGCATTAAAATGAAATAACGTCCAAAAATCGCCCCATTGATTAAATAGAAAAAGGCCGACAATATAAGCAATGACAAGGAATAAACCTTGTGATAAATAAACGTTCCACAACAATTCCTTATCAGATAGTTGTTTGACTAGATCAGCTTGTGTTGGTCTTCTAGACATATAATTTCCATCACCTTTTATTAAACAATTCCTTTAAACGTTTTTCCCAATTAACTTCTATATAAAATGAACCATCATCGGGTAATTCCCAGTTCTCAATGTTAAATCCACATTGATCACAACAATCAAATTCAGCGTTTTTAACCTCTTCCTGAAATTTTTTATAAAGCTCTTGACGCCTACATTGATCCGTATGAATCCATTTCAACAACCCCATAATACTGTCTTTTTTTACAGCTAACCTTTGATCACGCACTTGCCTAATGGTAAGAAATAAATCGTTAGATAAATATCTATTCTTTTCCGTTTGAAATACTAAAAATCGCTCTTGTGTTTCTGTCAACTTGTCACTCAAATCCACAGACTGTAAAAAAGCACTGATCATTTCATCATCTGGTAATTCTTGACCAATTAAATGAAATGGTAGGGTTTCGTCACCACGTTGATATAATAAAAAAGCTAAACTAGGTTGACCGTCTCGTCCTGCTCTCCCTATTTCCTGAATATAAGATTCTAAATCAGATGGCATGTGATAATGAATAACCAGTCTTATATTTGCTTTATCAACGCCCATCCCGAATGCACTGGTGCAACAAATAACATCCAATTGATCATACATGAACTGTTGTTGTATTAATAATCGGTCTTCTGATTCCATGCCACCGTGATAAAATGCGATTGCTCGGTCAGGGAATTGTTGTTGTAGCATATGGCAAACAGACTCACTTTTCATGCGACTGGAAAAGTAAATCATAGTAGGCATTCGCTTCTTTTCTAAGAGTTTCGTTAATTGCCGATGTTTTTCCTCAACGGTTTCAACATGACTTACAGACAGTGTAATATTAGGTCGATCAATTGGATAGATTATTTTCTCAAAAGGAAGATTAAAATGATTAACGATATCCTGCTGTACGTCATCTGTTGCCGTTGCACTGAGAGCTAATAATGTCGGTTGGCCCAATTCATTATGTACAGCATTTAATTTTAAATAATCTGTTCTAAACTCATGCCCCCATTGCGATAAACAATGCGCTTCATCGATGACAAAATAATTAACATGTTGTTGTTTTAAATAATCGATCACTTGACTTTGTTGCAACATTTCAGGCGAGCAATAGAGCAATTGAACATTTGATAATTGATTTAATATTCTTTGTTTTTGATGACTATTATGCAAACTAGTCAATGTAGCCACCCGTTTGATTCCTTTTGCTTTCAGTACTTTAACTTGGTCAATCATTAATGATAATAAAGGTGAGACAACAATCGTTATTCCAGTCGTTAGTAAAGCAGGCAGTTGATACGTAATCGATTTACCACTACCTGTAGGTAAAGTAGCTAACGTGTTATGGCCTGCTAACACCGATTCAATAATTGATTGCTGACCTGCTTTAAAAGTGTCAAAACCAAAATACGTTTTAAGATAATGTTCTAATTGATGCTCAACCATTCGAAATCGCCTCTTTTTCTTGTCCTAAACGTGCTATCACCAAACGAATTTGAAAATAAGACAATTGATCATCCAACTGTTCTTTAATCTTTCTTAATCGCTTTGTTGTGTCTTCTTCCAAGACATGACGAATTCTCTTTTCATCTTCTAAAGAAATAAATTCACGAATTGAAAATAGATATTCTTTCATCGCAAGCTCTACAATATGATCTTCTATCGTACTTGGTTTTAGGCCTCTCTTTTCAACGATTTGGTCAATCGACATTCCTCTGTTATACATATGTTTTGTCACTAAAGCTGATTCTGTTAGTCGATTTTCCTCTTGCTTTGGTATTAACTGTTTAATGAGATTAAATGAGTCAGGGTTAGAACTAATATACCTTAACCACTGATGTAAGGCTGATTGAACGGATAATTCAATCATAATCGGATTCGTTTGCCATTTTTCAGCTAATTGCTGATAACTTAAACCAATTTGATCAGACCCTGAGATAGTTAGCATCATTAAGTTTGCTTCATTTTCATTCAATAATCGAAACAATCGATTAAGTTCGTCATATAGCACGTCACCATTTTGAGCTAATGGATCATAGTCATTAAATAGTTTCTTAATACTTGCTTGCACCGATTCATTGTCTGTAATCGGAAAGAATTGTGTTTGTTTATGTATTAAATTTGATACGGATTGAATGAGTAATTGTAATCGTATATAAAAAGGTCTAGTAATAGCTCCATAGTCCATACCGTTCAGCTCAAATCGCCAATCATCCTGACAAAATTGTTCACCCATTTCTGTTATTACGACGAGTGAGTCTTGCTCTTCTATTAAGCCATCCTTTTTTAGTTGATTAATCGCTTGATCAAATGTCTCAACAGATAATTTGGGCAGTACGTGATAAAAAGCTGTTAAACGAAACAACCGACTATCTTGAAAGGTTTGAGCGGATTTTTTTCCTCTTAAAATATGAAGAACAGAACGCGGGGTACGTTCACCTTCGATTTGTTTTAAACGGGGTAATAACCACCTTGAAAATGACATATGGATGACTCCTTTTAGTCAGGAAACTATAATTTTTGCAACAGATAAATATAGTAGATAGAATATAATAAGATACTTTTATTATAGCATGTCATAATGCTGGAGGAACGAACAATATGCCTAAATTCACAAAAGTTGATCCTGATACCTGTATAGCTTGCGGTGCATGTGGTACAAGTGCGCCTGACATATTTGATTATGATCTTGAAGGGATAGCCTTCTCAAAATTGGATGAAAACAAAGGAAAGACACCAATACCCGAAAATTTAGTAGATGATTTTGAAGATGCTATAGAAGGATGTCCAACTGAATCAATTAAACAATCTAATGAACCATTTTAAACTATTTGTCGAATGACTAAAACTATTTTCCAAGTTTCTTTTCTTACTAGTGAAACATTGGTATAATAATCAGTGAATTTGAAATCAAGGAGGAAGTATTGTGGCAAACAACAAAATTATTGATGTATTTGTCGAAATCCCGACAGGTAGTCAAAACAAGTACGAGTATGATAAAGACAAAGGTGTTTTCAAATTAGATCGTGTGTTATTTTCATCACAGTTCTATCCAGCGGAATATGGTTACATTGATGAAACATTAGCCTTAGACGACGACCCATTAGATGCTCTAGTGATTGTAACTAACCCAACATTCCCAGGTTGCGTCATCGAATCTAAAGTTCTTGGTTTCTTAAACATGGTTGACGACGGTGAAGAAGATCAGAAACTTATTGCTGTTCCAGTAGAAGATCCTCGTTTCGAAAATGTAGAGACATTAGACGACTTACCTCAGCACAAACTTGAAGAAATCAAGCATTTCTTTGATACTTATAAAGACCTTCAAGGTAAAGAAACACAAATCGGGGAATATGAAGATGCTGATGCAGCAAGTAAATTAATTGATGAGTGCCTAGAGCGCTATCAAAATAATTAAATCATTAAAAATGAACCGCCAATAATTTGGCGGTTCATTTTTAATCTTTATTCATCCAATGTTAAAGGTAAAGTAAATGTAAATGCCGTGCCTTCTTCATATTTACTTCGTGCAACAATCGTTCCACCATGTGTTTCTACAATGTGCTTGGCAATGGATAACCCAAGACCTGTTCCTTTTTTCGATTGATGACGAGTTCTTGCTTTGTCACTTTTATAAAAACGTTCAAAGACAAACGGTAAATCTTCCTCAGCAATTCCTTTTCCATTATCTGCAACTTCAAAATATAACTCATTGTCACTTTTCCAAACAGAAACATGAATCATTCCTTGCTCTTCTGTATGTCTAAATGCATTATCAATTAAATTTGTTAAGACTTGTTCAATTCTGTCTGGATCGAGCATGACAGTTGTTTGATCTAAATCAAAATGAGAATTGAAGTCGATTTTTTGATTTTGAGCTAACGTCGTAAATTTGTTCATAACACGCTGAACAAAAGTTGCCACATCTACTTCTTCAGGATTCAATTGGATATGACCTGCTTCCATTCGTGCAAGATCAAGCAATTCATTAACTAAGCGATTCATCCGCAATGATTCATCATAAATAATCTGAGCTAACTCTTGTTTTTCCTCTTTCGATTCGGCTACATCATCAACAATTGCTTCTGAGTAACCTTGCATCATCGAAATTGGTGTACGTAGTTCATGAGAGACATTGGCTAAGAAGTCTTTACGTAACTTATCTAATTGCCGCTCATCTGTCATATCACGAATGATCGCAACAATTCCGACGATTACAGCATTATCATAAAGCGGCGTCATGACTAATACATACGACCGCCCTTGTACAGTTAGTTCGACAGATTGCTCTTGTTCATGCACTAAGACATCATTAAAATATGTGGTTAACATTTCTGGTAATGGTTCTTCTGCTAAATCATGTTCGTATTTAAGTTGTTCAAGAAATTGTTCTGCTGGTGGGTTAATAATTAAGACATCAAATTGTTTATTAACTGTAATCACACCATCAGCCATCGATTTCAAAATACTTGATAACTGAGATTTTTCTTGATTAAGAGCATTGATATGATAATTTAATTGTCTACGCATTAAGTTAAATGAATTAGCTAATTCACCGATTTCATCATAGGTTAGCACGGGAACCTTGGTATGAAACTCTCCTTTGGCTAATTCCGATGCCGCTTTACGCATACGAATCAAAGGTGCTGTAATCCGTGTTGATAAGAAGAAAGCAAAAATCGTTGTTAATACGATTGCAATTGTTGCTGCTAACAAAATAATATCTGTCGTTTGATCTGTTGTTTCTTCAACTACATTTAAAGATTGATAAACATATATTGCACCCTGTTCATCCTCTGTTGGGATGCCAACAACCATGATTTCTTCATCAGAATTGGGTAATGTTGTAATCTCTCTAATCTGTTCATCTTCTGATAATGATGGGTTAATATCAGAGTTAGCGATAAACCAACTTGGCTCGAGTTCAAAGTTTTGGCCCTGTGTAGGTTCATTTTGCCAATAATCATGCTCATCAAAGAAAATAGTAGCACGTGTTGAAGGGTCCATTAATTGGTTAACCGTTTCTATACTAACATCTTCTTGTTGATGACTCTCCACCAATGATTGAACACTTTCAGCTTGATTAACTAAATTTTGTTCAGCATCGTCGATATAAAAGTTCTCGAAAAACTCAAGCAATAATACAGTCAAAATCATTAAAACGAATGCAACAAGAAGAATAATGGTAGACCATAATTTGAAAACAACACTTTTCCAAAACATTATGCGTCTGTTACCTCAAACTTATAACCGACACCCCAAACAGTCACAATCATACTACCTGCAGCCTCAGAGACTTTGTTTAATTTCTCGCGCAATCGTTTAACGTGAGTATCCACAGTTCTTAAATCACCAAAGAATTCATACTCCCAAACTTCTTTCAACAATTCTTCACGGTCGAATACTTTATCTGGTGCTTTTGCTAAATAATATAATAGTTCATATTCTTTCGGTGTTAAACTGACTTCAATATCATCTGCGAGCACACGATGAGCGTCTTTATCGATCGTTAAGTGTGGGAATACTAAAACATTCTGCGTATCGGGTTTTGTTTCTAAATACTTTGTCGCAGAAGCACGTCGTAATAGAGCTTTGACCCGTAAAACGACTTCACGCGGACTGAATGGTTTAACAATATAATCATCTGCACCCACTTCAAACCCTTGGACTCGGTTAGATTCTTCACCTTTTGCTGTTAACATAATGACAGGTGTAGCTTTTTGTTCTCGCAATTGAGCACAAACATCCACCCCGTCTTTTCCAGGCAACATCAAATCAAGAAGAATTAAATCATAATCGGCAGCTAACGCTTTATCTAGTGCCTCATCACCATTCGCAGCTTCATCGATCTGATAACCTTCCCGATCTAGATATAATTTTAATAAGCGTCGAATCCGCTCTTCATCATCGACCACTAAAATATTTGCTTCTTCTGACATATACAACATCTCCTTTTATTGGACGATTAAGCATAAGAGTGTAATCCAGCAATGACTAAGTTGATCACAATTAAATTAAACATAATAATTGCAAATCCAACGACTGCAAGCCATGCGGATTTCTTTCCATGCCAACCACGTGTTAAACGCAAATGTAAAAATACAGCGTAGAATAACCAAGTCACGAGAGCCCATACTTCTTTCGGGTCCCAACCCCAGAAGCGGCCCCAAGCTTGTTGTGCCCATATAGAAGCAAAGATTAATCCACCAAGTGTAAATAATGGGAAACCAATAGCAATCGCTCGGTACATGATATCATCAACAACATCTGGGTTAATTTTATCGAATTTTTCATTTAATAAAGCAGAAATTCGACGTCCCTTTAAGATTAACCGTAATAATCCATACAGTACACCGCCAAAAGCTAATGATAAAAATAACGTATTTAATTTCAAACCAGCGTCTGCACCTTGCATCCAACCAGGTGTTTCGATACCAGAGTTAAAAACACCTTCTGTAACTAACTCTGAATCATGAGGCTGGAACAAAGCTGGCATGGAATAAGTCACATCAACCGTTTGCTCTTCTAATTCTTTAGTAAATGTTGCTTCATAATCCATAGCACCGAAACTACTAGATAAAACAATATATGCAATTGTAGAAACAACACCAAATAAAATCAGTTCTAAGAATGTCGTTTCTTTACTAGATTGAGATTGATCGACTCGTTTGATTAAGAATAACAAGCCAGCTATGAAGCTTATAGACAATATTGCTTGAGCTAAGGCAACCGTCGTCACGTGAACATAAAGCCAATTTGATTGTAGTGACGGCACTAATGGCGATATTTCCTGTGGAAACATACTTCCGTAACCAATAATTACTATAGCTATTGGTAATGCGATTAAGCCCAATGCAGGAATGCCATAGATGAAATAGATCACCACAAAGGCTAAGATAAGCATCATACTAAAGAAGTAAATATACTCAAATATATTACTGACTGGAATATGACCTGCTTGAAGCCAACGGAAAATGTACGATGTCATTTGGGATGCAAAGCCAATAATCGTAAACGTCATAGCAATTCTTGTAGCTTTTGATTTTTTATTGGATTCACGATTTTTCCCTAAAGTTAATCCAAAAAATGCTGTCGCAATTAAATATAAGAAGAATGTAATATTCAAGAACAAACTACTTAATTCATATAAATCCATGAAATGCCTCCTAAGCAAACAATGTCATCACTTCATTTCTTGTTGATCAACAAATGAATTGACATTCGTTCCTTTTGTGATTTTATCAAGTTCTTGGTTCATACCATACCAGTTTTTATTCGTATGAACACCAATATGATAAACCCCATCTTTTGGATGTATCCATATACGTCTATGATACCAATATAAACCTTGAGATACACCAATCATGAAAATACCTGCCCCTAGTCCAAAGAGAGGTAATGTATTATCTTTTTTCACCGTTAAACCAGAAGCTGAACGACGATCAACCTCTGAGACATTAACATTTGCTTGGTTATTATCTGCTAAAGGTATCACTTTTTCTTGTAAATAAAAGAAACGCTCGTCTTCTTCTAGCTCAGGACTACTGACTGTGAATATAATCCCTGGATTACGTGGGTACTTCGAAAATGACGATGGTCCTTCATCTGTAAACTCTAATTCAGGATACCAATTGTCAATTGTAATCGTTGTATCGCTTTCCTCTAACTTAAATTCAGATGGTGCTTCATCGGTATCAAATGTGAAGGCTCCCAGTGATTGATTATTCAGCTGTAACTCCATAGAAATAGAATTATACTCTGACTCTACTTGTGTACCTGATTGATAAAGAGAATAGCCATCAAAAATAACAGGTTGATTTAACCTAATTTCTCCTTCGGTTACCTTTTCTAATTCTGGTTTTTCCCCTAATATTGGGTCATTGGTTGCCCGATAAATCGTGGCATTCGTTTGGAAGTTCTTCGGCACTGGATTCTCTACATCTTCTAGTGCCCTCGTAAATCGTTCTTCAGTATCCGCATCATAAACTTCATAAATAAATTTATTGTTCTCGACATAATATTCTTGACCCGTTCCTGGAATTGCTTGAACCTCACCTTCACGCACCCATACGTAATCATCAATGTGCATGACTTCAAACATTCTAAAAATCGAAGCTATTAAAATAATAATCAAACCAATGTGATTAACGTATGGGCCCCATCTGGAAAAGCGATTTTTTTCAGCGAATATATGACCATCTTCTTCATGTACTTTATACCGTTGTTTCTTTAGGTTAGTTTTTACCGTGTTCAAATCGTTTTCAGAAAGTTCATTATCAAAACTGACGACTCGTTGACGTTTAACAAATATTTCATTCTTCTTAGTCTTTTGATTCTTTAAAGCTCTACGTAAAGGAACATAACGGTCAATACTTGAAATAATAATTGAAACGCCAATTAGCGCAACTAAAGTTATGTACCACCAAGAATCATACATATTATGAAAACCAAGTTGATAAAATATTTTACCAGTCAAACCGTATTCTTCTTCATAGAAAGCAGACGATGGTAAAGGTGAATTCTTAAACTGCTCTTGTGGGTATATGGTACCCAGTGCAGAAAAAACAAGTGTAATGACGATTAACCATACACCAACTTTAACTGAAGAGAAGAAGCCCCACACCTTATCGACAACGGTTCTTTTATAGGTTTGAGAACGGCGAGCACCGCCTTCGTAACGCATTTCTAGAACATTTTGTTGATCATTACCGTCGATATGCTGATTTTCTGAAATGGGTTTACCACACGCTTCACACAGCACAGTTCCTTCTTTATTTTCATGTCCACATTCACATCGTATTGTTTCGTTAGCCATTACGATCCCTCACACTTTACGACTTCTCGGGTAATATTTCTTGAAAATAACCTTCTAAACTTTCTAATGTCACAGGACCACGGACAATGCGTTCGATGGTTCCATCTGGATTAATAAAGAAAGAAGCGGGCAAATTCGTCACCTCGTAAACATCCATCACAGTTTCTTGTCGGTCAATTGTACTTGGAAAGGATAAATCTAGGCTATTATAAAAGTTATTAATGACTGATTCATTTCGGTCTACACTGACAGCGACAATTTCAATTCCTTGATCTTTATAATCTTGATAGAGTTGGTCCATATAAGGCATTTCTTTCTTGCATGGTTCGCAATAAGTCGCCCAAAAGTTTACCATAACACCTTGTCCACGTAACTCTTTAAGTTCGATTGTTTCTCCAGATTTATCTAAGCGATCTAATTTAAAATTGGGAGCTTCCACCCCTTCTTCTAAATCAGGTCTTTCAGAATTCGCATTAACGATTAAAACGAAGACTAATGTTCCAACCAAAAGTGTTAAGACAACACTTCTAAATATTAGACGTTTTTTCTTCTTATTCACCGATAACCCTCCCACATTAACATTGTATCACGAGTGATTTTATCAGCATTTTGTGATGTTTGAACATTATTTAACATTTTGCTTCGTCAAATCTGCCAATTGTTTGACTTCATGTGGTGTTAACTCTCGATAATCACCAGGTTGCAAATTACCTAATGTTAATGTTCCAAATTGTTCGCGTCTTAATTTCTCAACTGAATAACCTAAGCTTTCAAACATTCGTTTCACTTGACGGTTCTTGCCTTGGTGAAGAACAAGTTCAACTTTTGAAATGTTTTTACGTTTATCAATTTCGATAATTCGTGCTTTCACAGCTTTTAATCGTTCACCTTCATGTTCTACTCCCTTTTTTAGCTGTGTTAAATCTTTTTTATCAAAAATTCCTTTTACTTTAGTAACGTAAACTTTGTCGACTTCATACTTAGGGTGAATTAACTTATTCGTCAAATCACCATCATTAGTAAGCAGTAACACACCTGTCGTATCGTAATCTAAACGTCCAACGGGATAAACTCTTTGTTCAATGTACGGTGAAAGAAGATCAGTAACAACTTGGCGACCTTTATCGTCTTGAACAGAAGACAATGTTTGACGTGGTTTATTGATTATATAATATACTGGTTGTTCTTTCTCAATTACGATCTCATCGACTGCTACACTATCTTGCTTGGCGACTTTTGTACCTAGTTCTGTCACTACTTTATTATTTACTTTGACTCGTCCAGACACAATCATGTCCTCTGCTTTTCTTCTAGATGTGACACCACTATTGGCAATAACTTTTTGCAATCGTTCTTTATTTTCACTCATATTGACACCTCTTTATTTCTTCATTAATTATATTATGGCATAAGAAAAGCGCTAACACTACGGTTAACGCTTAGCTACTCTCATTATGATCCAAACAATAGATAACATACGATTAACGATGCTATTATACCAATTAAATCCGCTAACAGTCCAACTTTAAGTGCATCACCCATTTTCTTAATACCTATGGCACCAAAATAGACTGTTAACACATAAAGCGTTGTATCAGTACTCCCTTGCATGGTTGAAGCTAGCCTGCCTATAAATGAATCTGGCCCTTCTGAACGAATTAAATCTGTCGCAATACTTAATGAAGCTGTGCCAGAAATCGGTCTTGTTAGTGCTTGCGGAACGATTTCAGGTGGTACATTGAATATAGCTAATAACGGTTCTATAACATTGACAAATGCATCTAATGCACCTGAGGCCCGGAATATACTTATAGAAACGATCATCCCTAATAAAAAAGGAAGCAAAGAGATCGCCATCTTTACACCCTCCTTGCCTCCTTCAACAAACGTTTCATAAGTTGGCACCCGTTTATAAGTTCCATGAAGAAATACCGTAAGTAAAAGAAGCGGAATAATCCAGTTACTTATCTGTACAATCATACAGCTTGTCTCCTCTTTCTTCGATAGTAAAAAAAGCGATCTATCAAAATAGCACCAATAGAAGAAACGAGTGTCGCTAATATCGTAGAAATCACAATATCAGTCGGACTAATTGAATCATATCGCATTCGAATAGCAATCATTGTAGTTGGGACTAGTGTTACACTCGAGGTGTTTATGGCGAGAAAAGTTATCATAGACCTTGAAGCTACTTCACTATCACCATTTAATCCTTTCATTTCGTGCATCGCTTTAATCCCAAGTGGCGTCGCTGCATTACCTAAACCAAAAAGGTTTGCAGATACATTAGATAATATATAACCCATTGCTGGATGATCAGCAGGGATGTCAGGAAACAATCGTGTGAATAACGGTTTGAATAACTGGGCTAATGAATTTAATAGTCCCGAATTTTCAGCAATTCTCATAATCCCCAACCAAAACACTAAGACACTGATTAAGCTAATAGTTAACGCTACTGCCTCTTCTGCACTTTTGAAAATAACTTCATTGACTTCTTCAATGGTCCCATTAAAAAAAGCATAGATAATACCGATTACAGCTAAACCAACCCAGATAATATTTACCATGTTGGCCCACCTTGTAAATGTTGAAAAGCATCCGAAATCATTGTACGAAATGATGATAATGGTTTTTGTTCTTGCTCAGTAAAGGTAATCGGTATTTCTGGTTGATCTTCTAATTGTTCAAACCCATATTCATAAAGTTCTTTATGGTCTTGCCAGTCACGCTTAGCATCAATCGTTACAACAACAAGTTCGTGATGATCTTGTTTAGCAGTTGTTACCAACGTCCGTCCAGCTGTGCTTGTATAGCCTGTTTTACCCCCCGTACAAACATCATCATACGTCATCAATAATTTATTTTTATTATGCCAAGGATAATCTTCTTCTTCAGATTGATATGTTTTAGAACCGAAGATCTCTCTAAATACTGGCTCTGAATTCATAGCGTACCGTGTTAACTTAGCCATGTCTAAAGCGCTTGAATAATGTCCTTCTTCATCTAAGCCATGCGGGTTTTGAAATTGACTTTGCGTCATACCTAGCCAATCAGCTTTTTCATTCATTAAGTAGGCAAATCCACCCTCACTACCAGCAATATGTTCTGCAATCGCTACTGCAGCATCATTTCCTGAACGAAGCATTAATCCATAAATTAAATCTCGTAATGGATAGTGATCTCCTGGTTTTGTATAAATCGAAGAACCAACTGTATTTGCCGCTTGTTGTGATATTTCAACAGACTGATTTAGATCTCCATGCTCAATAGCTACAATAGCCGTCATGATTTTGGTAATACTCGCTATGGATTCTTCAGAGTTGGCATCTTTATTAAACAAAACTTCTCCTGTTTCCATATCAATAACGACTGCATGATGAGCCGATAAACTGGGTTCTGCTTGTACAGAATGTGGTGAAACATAAAATAAGATCATCATCACTATGAATATACGTATCAGTTTCATCATTCATCCCCTATCCCTAAACCTTGTCCTTTCCTAAAGCATTCTATGTTTGGGTCATTTGAGATATGAAAATCATGAGAGAAATAATGTTAAATATATATGCTCTGTTAAAATTTAGTGTTGATTTTCAACTGGTGTACCACTGAGTTGTTGAATTGTGAGGAGCGAAGGCGGCGACTCCAGTGGGAACAGCGCGTGCCTCGAGACCCCCGCAGTCCATGCTTTTAGGCCGAGGGATGCACCTGCGTCTTCTAGCAAAGCTTCGAAGTAGGCTTCCTCGGTGCAAGTAACAAAGCAGCTTATTCGATGAAGTTGCCTGGCTCGAGCCGTGCCCCTGCATAGAAAACACTGTGAAAATCGAACGTAGTGAGATTGAACAGATGTTGCACTTGTGCCCTATGGGTAAAAGCGTCCGCCGAAAGCGGATCACAATATCAACAACGGACTTTAACAGAGCCAATATATAAAAAAACCTTCTGCCAATCCTTTGATGGATTGGCAGAAGGAAATCGAATCGTTAAACAGCTTCTAAGTAATCTAATTGTTCCCGTAAATCTTGAAAAGTAGGTTCAATTTGTTGCGTCAAATCAAGCAAATCATCACCTGGGTCAGCTTGAAATTCTATTGATCGTTTGTCACAATAAGAAGCTCGACTGTCTTCATACCATAAATCATCTTTTGGTGAGAAAAACTGATTAACACACTTGTGATAAATACCTTTAAGGATCTTTTCAAGCATATTAGTATCTAAGGGTTCGGAGCGGATCAAACGTTTTAAAGCGTTTTTTCCCTCCATGCAATAAACTTCTAAGAAACGAAACTGTTTAATCACTGCTCCAATATATTCGTCATTCAATGATTTATCTTGTTCAACGATTGAAGTAACACTCTTCTCATTTAAAAAGCAAGTTAATTTCTGTTCAATCTCTTGTAATTGTTTATAAATTTGCTCAGCCTGTGAGAATAATTGTGTGCTCATTGGCACTGGTTGACCTCCCTAATTGACCAAGTTTTAAATTAATGGTTCTCAATTTCAGTAAAGAATAAATCAGCTTCTTCTAAAGCGTGATCCACATCTTCATTAGGTAATGGTGGTAATTCTTCCAGTGAAGTCAAACCAAAGAATGTAAGAAATTCTTTAGTGGTCTGAAACAAAATTGGACGCCCACTTGTATCTTTACGACCACATTCTTCAATTAAAAATCGAGATACGAGCGTTTGGATGGGACCATCACTTTTAACACCGCGAATATCTTCTATTTCTACCCTGGTTATTGGTTGTTGATAAGCGATAATAGAAAGTGTTTCTAATGCCGCTTGTGATAATTTTGATTGAGAAGTCGACTCTTGCATCTTCTCAAAATATAACGCATGCTCTGACTTAGTTGTTAAATAATAAACACCTTTTCTCTCTAAAAGCGACAATCCCCTTTGACTATGTTCATAGTCGTATTTCAATTCTTCTAATAAAAGTTGCGCTGTTTCATCATTTACTGAAAGGACTTGTTTGATTTGATTCATCTCGAGTCCCTCATCACCTGAAGCAAATAACAAGCCTTCCAAAACGCCTTTAAATTCAGTCAATTCCATGTTCTTCCTCCATTAGTGCAACTGTGATGTCTGAAAAGTTATCCGATTGATAACACATAATCGTATACGTTTTCATGAGCTCTAATAATGCTAAAAATGTGGTGACGACTTCAAATTTTTCTTGATAGGAAAACAAATCATAAAAAGATGATCGCCCTTTTAATCGTTGAAGCGTATGTATGACATCTTCCATACGATCTTCGATTGATACTTCCTGTCTTTGAATAGTTGTTTCCATAGGTGCTAATAGTTTCTTACGTCGTAACACTTTTTGGAATGCTTCAGTTAAATCAGTAACTGATAATACATCACTCCGTTTAACAACATATTCCGACTGATAAGGTGTCATATCCATCGGTGGACGAGTGAATATTTGGTTTGACTCTTGTTCTTTCTCTTGTAAGATATTAGCGGCTTCTTTATATTTCTTATACTCCACTAATCGTTGGATTAATTCTTCTTGAGGGTCTTCTTCATACTCATCTTCAACATCAATTTCTTGTTTAGGGAGTAACATTTGACTTTTGATTTCAAGTAAAGTTGCTGCCATAACAAGATATTCGCTAGCAATGTCGAGATGTAAATCCTGCATAGTATGGATATAATTTAAATATTGATCTGCTATCTCTTTTAAAGGGACATCGTAAATATCAATTTCATACTGATTTATTAAGTGTAATAATAAGTCTAATGGACCTTCGAATGAATCAATCTTAACTTTATATACTGATTCTGACATCTACTCACTCTCTTCACTACGCTTTCCTCTTACTTATCATCGTATCAAAACTGATGTCTAAAAGGAACAGACTTCTGTCATTATTTAAATAATAAGCTTTATTAAAGTCCGTTGTTGATATTGTGATCCGCTTTCGGTGGACGCTTTTACCCATAGGGCACAAGTGCAACATCTGTTCAATCTCACTACGTTCGTTTTTCACAGTGTTTTCTATGCAGGGGCACGGCTCGGGCCAGGCAACTTCATCGAATACGCTTCCTTGAAACTTGCACCGAGGAAGCCTACTTCGAAGCCTTACTAGAAGACGCAGGTGCATCCCTCGGCCGAAAGGCGTGGCCTGCGGGGTCTCAAGACACGTGCTGTTCCCGTGACGGCCTGGACGGCCTAATGTCGACGTTGGTCACAGGACGTGACCGAACTTAGTCGACCAGGAGTCGCCACCTTCGCTCCTCACAATTCAACAACTCAGTGCTACATCATTTGAAAATCAACACTATACTTTTGACAGAGCTAAATAATAAAAAAAGTTTCAACTTAATGAACATTAAGTTGAAACTTTTTTAGTTTATTCAAGCGTGGCATTGTTCATAAAATTCTTTAGTCTGTTCGTTTCCACAAATATTGTATTTCTCGCCATATTGCTCTTCTAATGCTTGAATCATTTGCTTTCCGATTCCTTGATTACGATGTGAAGGGGTCACACTGATGTGTTGAATAACAATGGTTTCATCATCAAACCGCACACCAAGAGCACCTAAGATATCTTCTTCTTTCCAAAGAAATAACTGCCAATCATCATTGGATTCATATTCTTTGATGGTTGTTTGAAGTTTTTTTACTTCTTTTTCGTCTGGCATAAAAGACAATAAGCCCATCGCAATCTTCTCGAAGCTTTTTTTATATTTAATTAACATAAAAACCCCTCTTTAACTAAGAACATCACGTTATAATGGTATGATTTTGCATTTAACATGTGCGTCTCACTTAACATATCATAAACAATAATTTGGCATAACATGTAAGCTCACTATAATAGAATACGCCTTTTTTAGCTTTTGTCAATTCATACCGTGATATAGTCTAACGTGATATAAGTTAGGATTCAATTGTCACGGATTGCATAACGTCACCAGGACGTACACGGTCTACAACATCCAAACCATCTGTTACTTTACCAAATACAGTATGGCGTCCGTCAAGGTGTGGCTGTTGGTCAAGACAAATAAAAAATTGACTCCCACCTGTATCTTTTCCAGCATGTGCCATAGATAAACTTCCATGTTCATGTTGATAAGGGTTTCCTTCTGTTTCACATTTAATTGTGTAACCAGGACCACCTGTGCCTGTCCCATTTGGGCATCCTCCCTGGATCACAAAGCCTGGGATGACACGGTGAAAGCTTAACCCATCATAAAAACCGTCATTTGCCAATTTCACAAAATTATCGACTGTATTGGGTGCACCATCCGGATATAATTCAAATTGAATTTGTTCACCATTTTCGAACTGGATTTTACCTTGTCTCATGTTAATTCCTACCTTCTATTTTATTCATAACTTAAGTCGAAACGTGTCAAATCTTGCACACTTTCTCTTTGAATCACTAATTGATCCTTTCCATTTTCCTCAAACACTACAGCGGCCTTAGGAAAGCGGTTATAATGGCTAGCCATGGCATAACCATATGCTCCAGTAGAATAGACAGCTAATAAATCACCACTTTCCACTTTAGGCAACGTTAAATCCCAAATAAGCATATCGCCAGTTTCACAACTTTGTCCAGCAATAGCCACAGTTTCTTCCAAGGCTTGGTCACGTTTATTTAAAATCGTAGCCTCATATTCAGCCCCATATAACGCTGGTCGTATATTGTCCGTCATACCACCGTTAACCGAAACATACTTTCTTACATTCGGTATATCTTTAATAGCTCCAATTTCATAAATTGTCACGGCCGCTTCACCCACAATTGATCGGCCAGGTTCAATCCAAATTTCTGGAACAGCTAATTGGTACTCTTCAGCTGCCTTTTTAACAGATTTTACTAAGGTGTGCACATATTCTGAAAGAGGTAACGGCTCGTCATCTTTTGTATATTGGATGCCGAAACCTCCTCCTAGATTAACAACTTCTGCTTCAAATTGATAACGTTCATACCAATCATTGAGTGCGTGAAACACTTTCTCTGTCGTCATTTCGAAACCTGTTGTTTCAAATATCTGAGAACCAATATGACTGTGGACACCTTGTAAATGAATGGAGTGATGGTCCATTAGATGAGTTAAAGCTTGTTCTGCTTGTCCACTAATTAGATCAAACCCAAACTTGGAGTCCTCTTGTCCTGTTAGTATATATTCATGAGTATGAGCCTCGATACCAGGCGTTATTCGAATAAGCGCATTAATGGTTTGTTGTTTTTCTTCTAATATTTCCTCAAGTAAAGCAATTTCATAAAAATTATCAATCACAATACATCCAACTTGGTAATCAACAGCCATTTCTAAAACCGTGCGACTTTTGTTATTACCGTGGACATGCACCTTTTGCATTGGATAGTTTGCTTGAATAGCTGTATGGAGCTCTCCTTCAGAAACGACGTCTAAACTCATTTGTTCTTGTTTAGCAACTTGAAGCATCGCAATGGAAGAGAAAGCTTTACTCGCATAAGCAACTTGATAATTTATATCATATTGTTTGAATGTATCAACAAATGCACGAGCATTACGTCTTATGTGTTCCACATCGTAGACAAACAATGGTGTCCCGTGTTTTTCTGCAAGTTCAGTCAGTTTTTGATCTGTAATATTAAACGTTGATTGACTCATAATTTCACCTGTCCGTTTCTGATTGCAATACAGTTAACTTATCATATAGGAAATGTGCAAGCAATTTTTTTACCTCTAAAAAATATAAAACTTGAACCTATGAAAAGTCAATCATAGGTTCAAGCTTAGTTCGGTTTAGTTCTTTTTTGATTTTGTGGATGAACGATACTTGGCCGTTGTTCTGCAAACGGTACAGACACTCGAAATAGTATATGATACATGGCACTTGGGTTAAATGGAATAAGCGGCCATAAATAAGGTGTATTCAACGAATAAGTCCGAGCTAATAGTAAGACATATAGTGTTGATCCTAGAACAAAGCCTATGACACCCATTGACGCAGTTAAGATTACCAAAGCAATCCTAGCTATTTTATTAGCGACTGACAATTCATAACTTGGTGTCGCATAACTCCCTACCGCTGCAATGGCTACATACAAAATAATTTCAGGTGTAAATAGTCCTACATCTATTGCAATTTCACCAATTAATACAGCTGCAATCAAACCTAATGCAGTTGAGACAGCTGTCGGTGTATGAATGGCGGCTATCCTCAAAAATTCTAACCCTAAATCAGCCATCAATGCTTGGACAACAATGGGAACATTTCCTTCTTCTGATGGTCCGATATAACCAAGATTTTCAGGTAAACGTTCAGGTTCCATAACGAATAATAACCAAAGAGGTAATAAAAACAATGAAGCAAAAATCCCTAAAAACCTTATCCACCGTACAAAGGTTCCCACCAAAGGTACTTGACGATATTCTTCAGCGTGTTGTACATGGTGGAAAAACGTCGTAGGTGTAATCATAACAGTCGGTGTTGTATCTACCAAAATTAGTACATGTCCTTCAAATAAATGTGCTGAAGCGACATCTGGTCTTTCAGTGTAACGTACCAGTGGAAATGGTGTTCTTCCTTGTTTTAATATATATTCTTCAAGAGTTTTATCAGACATTGACAAACCATCAACGTCAATTTTATCAATTTCACTTCTAACGGTTTCAATTAAGTTCGGATCAGCGATATCATCAATATACATAAGAGCTACGTCCATTTGAGAACGTTTACCGACTTGTTGAATTTCTAATCTAAAATGTTCATCCCTAACACGACGGCGTGTTAAACCAGCATTTTGAATGATGTTCTCTGTATAACCATCTCGTGATCCTCTTACCACTCTTTCTGTGTCTGGTTCATCAGGGGACCTTCCTGGATAGTTACGGACATCGACTACAAATGCTTGATCAAATCCATCAACAAATACCACGAGTAAACCAGACATAACTTCAGTCATTGCGTTTTCATATGAATCCAATGACTCAAATTGATGATTGACGAGACGGTTCTTAACAATATCTTCAACTTTATCACGTTCAGATTCAACATCATTTATCTCAACAATGTTTTCCAAAATTCTCATCACGAATCGCGTATCCACTAACCCGTTAACATAGTAAAAATCTACATCTCGGCCTAAAACATTAATTGTCCTGTAACCTATATCAAAGGAAACGCCAATCCCTAATCTATCTTCCATGACTCGACGATTTTTTTTAATCGATCGCTTTATCTGATCCTCTTTCGACACGGTTACTCACACCTTTATCCTTTTGGTTTGAAAATGACGGCTACTATAAAACCGAATAAAATAGCAGATGCAATACCTGCAGACGTTAATTGAAATATACCAATCGCAATCCCTAAAAAGCCATGTTCTTCTGCTTGTGCCATTGCACCGTGCAGTAAAGAGTGGCCAAAACTCGTGATTGGTACTGTTGCGCCTGCACCAGCAAACTCAATTAATCGATCATATAATGAAAAACCGTCTAACACAGCTCCCGAAACGACAAATAACGACATCACATGAGCTGGCGTTAATTTAAAAATATCTAATAGTAATTGACCAATAACACATATGGAACCCCCAACAATAAACGCCCAAACAAAATCCATGATCATATCGCATCACTCCGTTTTAATACAACACCATGCGCAATACAAGGAATTGATTCTTTCTGTTGTATCATAGTAGGATTGAGAAGTGCTCCAGTTGCGACAACCAAAACTCGATTCAGATTTCCACTGCGCAATTGTTGAATAACATGGCCATATGTTACAAGTGCTGATGAGGCACAACCACTCCCACCGGCGAAAATTTTTTGATCTTGATGATAGATCATTAACCCGCAATCATCATGAACCGTTTCTATATCAACACCCGACTGATACAAAATCTTTTTTAAAATGGGGGTCCCCACACTCGATAAATCACCTGTTAAGATTAAGTCATAATCATGTACTTGACGGTTAAAGTCCGTTAAATGTTGTATAATGGTATTGGTCGCAGCAGGTGCCATAGCAGACCCCATATCAAGCGGATCATTTGCTCCATAATCAATCACTTGACCAATTGTTGCCCCCTCTACTTGAATGTGGCTCGTTTGTGATGACACTAATGCAGCGCCTGCCCCAGTTACTGTAGAAGTTGTTGTTCCCGGCTTTTGACCACCATATTCAGTTGGATATCGAAATTGTCTTTCAGCAGTGGCATAATGACTGGATGTCGCTGCTAATGCAAATTGATTATCTTGACTATTAATCAGTGAACTAGCAATTGCAAGGCTTTCCATCGAAGTTGAGCAAGCCCCAAAGACACAAAGCATTGAACTGGAATAGTTTCTGGCAACATAATTACTCGTAACATTTTGATTAAGCAAATCACCACTCACAATTAAATCTAACGCATCTTCGCGAACTCCTGACTTTTCCATACATAAATTCGTTGCTTTGCTTAATAAATTCTGTTCAGCTTGCTCCCATGTTTTCCCATCACAATGAAGCTTTTCATAGGAATAATCAAATGTTGATCCTAATGGGCCTTGCTTTTCTTTAGGCCCTGAAACAGTTGCTGTGTCATTTATATAAACGCCATTTTGAAACAACCACGATTGCTTCCCTTGTTTCATATTACTCACCTTAACTTCCTAGTAATGTTTGAGCAGTAAACCGAATCAAGCCGACTATATAGGCTGCTACAGTACCAAATACAATCACAGAACCAGCTAACTTAAACATATTTGTAGCTACGCCTAAGACTAAGCCTTCACTTTTGTGTTCCAGTGCTGCACTGGCTATTGAGTTCGCAAAACCGGTCACAGGGACAGCTGAACCAGCACCTGCAAATTGACCCAATTTGTCATATACACCAAAGCCTGTTAGAATCGCTGCGATCAGTATTAAAGTAGTAATGGTTGGATTCCCAGCTTCTTTAGCAGTGAACCCAAACAATTCCATGTACAATATCGTTAACCCTTGACCAACCACACAAATAAGACCACCAACGACAAATGCTTTGATACAATTTTGAACTAATTTTGGTTTGGGTTGATACGGTTTAATTGATTGTTGGTAGTTATCCTTTGTAATCATCAGTAAGTTGACCTCCTACCGCGTAAAAATAATCCATTGAAACAATGATCCTATAATTTTTCCAAGCACTAATGCCATTAATAAATATGGAATATAATCATGAACATGCATCCTTCTTGCCAAGATAGGAAATACATTTAATACTTCTGTCAGCCCTGCCGCTAACATTCCAATAAATATGCCATGTAACAGTCCCCAATAAGCTTCAAATATCGGGTGCGTCACAAACTTCAACTCTCCAAATGACAAATAGATCCCTACCATTGCACCTAAAACAACCGCCCATTCAAAATGCCTTATGAACTCACGCGCTTTTGATAACTGAACGAGCCTTGGAATAACTCCTAAGACTGTTAAGAATGCTACAAACCCTGAGCCAACCGCTAATCCAGCTGATAAGCCAACAATAATTTCAACGAGATAACTAATGATCATCATGATCCAGCTCATTTTCATTGAAGGTGACATATTCATATAAATTCTGATCGTAATTAAACATTTCAACTTCAAGCGGGCTTGGCTCTTCATTAAATTTCTTTTTAAGAAAATGATTAAAGAAAAGAATCATTCCTATTCCTAATCCGAAAGAGTAAGGGACTTGCAACCATAAAACACTACGATCAAGATTGTAAGCAATCATCTCATGTAATTGATCCTGAACATCCGGCATGCTTACATCAAAGTGAAAGTTCATTACAGCCATAGCAGCACCAATAAACAATAACGTCCATACAAAAAAGACATATAACGGATAAAGTTTAGGCTGAGGTTTTTCTATAGCCAAAATGGTTTGTGAAGGACCAACTGTTTCAATATCCACCTCTGGATAAAGCTGTTTTAGTTTTTGGATGACATGGTATACATCAATGACTTTATACGTTAAATCAGATGCTTTAACTTCGTATATAAATAGGGTTAGAACTTTTTCACGTAATTCTTCTTTACAACATACCCACGCAAGATCGCCCAAACGAATGTGGTGATCTTTTTGAACGGAAATTTTTTGTTTTAGACGTACATACACCACATCTGACATATTAAATCCTTCCTTAATTGATTTTCAGTTATATTATGTCCGATTCCATTTAAAGCATGTATTAACAATCCTTATAAATAACAAAAAGCGATTTCGCATTATACGAAATCGCTTTTGTCATCCCTATGAATTTAGCCAATCTTCGAGTTTGGCTAAAATACTTTTTTCTAACCTTGAAACTTGTACTTGTGATATCTGCAGCCTTTGGGCAACATCTGCTTGTGTTTGATCTTTATAATAACGCATGTAAATAATTAATT
Source organism: Alkalibacillus almallahensis (assembly GCF_011761495.1). GTDB lineage: Bacteria > Bacillota > Bacilli > Bacillales > Alkalibacillaceae > Alkalibacillus > Alkalibacillus almallahensis. The sequence continues at coordinate 69,617 of NZ_JAASRU010000008.1, forward strand.
GCTCTCGCCGATCGAGTTGTTCAATTGCTTCTCTGAGTGCAATGTGATCAAACCAATTAGAATCCTGATCGGCAATTTGATCCATTAAAGTTATCGGATCCCCCTCATTCTCATAAACGGTTTCATGAATCGAATGAGTCCCTTGATTAGCTTCAATCGCCAAAACAAGATCTTCTTCGGGAATCTCTAAAGCCTCACTTAATTCCTTCATGGAAGGAGAACGATTAAGTTGCTTTGTTAATTCCTCGGTTTTGGCTCGAATTTTATGGTTTAATTCTTTTAATGATCGACTGACTTTTATAGTACCATCATCTCGAATAAACCTTTGAATTTCACCGATAATCATCGGAACGGCATACGTGGAAAAACGAACTTCATAACTTATATCAAATTTATCTATCGATTTAATTAAACCGACACACCCTATTTGAAATAAATCATCTGTTTCATAACCCCTGTTAATAAAGCGTTGAACAACGGACCAAACCAGTCGAGTATTGCGTTCAATAATCTTATCACGAGCTTCAGTATCTCCTTGCTGACTTTTTTGGATTAACGATATCAGTTCTTCATGAGACAGTGCTTGTGATGCTTGTACTTGAGTATTTTCTCTCATACGCATCACTTCGCAATTGGCCGATGATCATGATTAAACCGTTTAACCAATGTAACTGTTGTCCCTGTTTCAGAAGAATGGACATCAAGTTGATCCATAAAATTCTCCATTATAGTAAAGCCCATACCCGACCGTTCTAATTCTGGTTTTGATGTATACATGGGTTCCATCGCTTCGTGAACATCGTCAATACCACGACCGAAATCTTGAACCCAAATAGTCACTTCATCATCTTCAATTGAACACGCTAAAATAACGACTCCCTCTTCATTTGCTTCATAGCCATGGATTATAGCGTTCGTTACAGCTTCAGATATAACTGTTTTAACTTCCGTTAATTCATCTAAAGTCGGATCAAGTTGTGAAATAAAAGAAGCAATAACAACACGGGCAAATGATTCGTTTTCACTTTTGGCTGCCATTTCGACTTTCATATGATTAGTCATGATGCCACCCCCAATCGAGATAAGGCATCAGCTTCATTAGCTTCGGTTTGCACAACCTTAAAAAGACCAGAGAGTTCAAACAATCGTTTAACAGAACGATTAATTGAACACACCACCATTTCACCCTCTAAAGCTTTCACTTGTTTATATCGACCTAAAAACACACCTAATCCTGAAGAATCCATAAAGCTTAACTGTTCCATATTCACAATGACATGCTTTATGTCTCCAGTACTAAGATAACTTTCCCAGTCCGTTTTCAACGTTTCAGCTTCATGGTGATCGAGCTCTCCAACTAAACGAATTAACAAAACATTTTCTTTTTGTTCAAAATAAGAAACAAGACCCAATAGCTTTTCCTCCTTTTTCAACATGCTATTGAACCTTGTTCTTCTTTGATCATTCTTATTCCTTCTAAAAAACAAAACTAGTGTCAATTCGACGCAATAAGCTAATTATTTAATTGTTTCAACATACGACCCCATAAAGTCCATGCGGAAGAAGGATGAATCTCATCTCTTACAATAAGTGGTGTTTCATTAATGACTTCACCGTCTCTCTTCACTGTTATCTGCCCTAACTCATCCCCTTTAGACACTGGCCACCTAGATTTTCTAAGTGCGATATCTGTTTCTATATCATCAGATGTTTCACCTTTTTTTAGTAATAAAGTGACATCACGCTTAGGTGTGAGGTGGATTGGGTTTTGACTTGATTTCACATGATCATATTCATAAACTGATTCTTCGCTAGAATAAAGTGGGTCAACATGGTACTGGCTAAATGCATAATCCAATAATGCCGTTGTATCAGCATTACGTTTCTGTGGGGTTTCTGCCCCCATAACGACTGATATCAATCGCATATTTCCACGTTTGGCTGTCGCCGTCAAGCAATACTCCGCTTCATCTGTGTATCCCGTTTTCAGACCATCTAACCCTTGATAAAATTTAACAAGGCGATTCGTATTAACTAACCAAAATTCGTCCTCTGTTCCTTCACGTAAATAATCTTCATATATCTTGGTATATTCCGTAATCATGTCGTATTCTAATAGTGCTCTTGCTATTACAGCCATATCATTAGCGGAACTATAATGATCTTCATCTGGTAAACCTGTCGTATTTTGAAATTGTGTATTTTCTAAACCTAAGTCATTTGCTTTTTGATTCATTTGATCAATAAAAGCTTGTTCTGTAACAGCCACGGCTTCAGCTAAAGCGACTGTAGCATCATTTGCCGAAGCCACAGCAACTGCTTTTAACAATTCTTCTACTTTCATTTCTTCAAAAGCTTCTAAATAAATTTGCGATCCACCCATTGATTCGGCATTCTCACTAATCTGAATGGTATCATTTAATTCTAATTCTCCTTCATCGATTGCTTCTACAATTAGTAACATCGACATAAGTTTAGTCATACTTGCGGGAGGCAACCGTTTATCACCTTCTTCATTAAATAAAACTTCACCTGTATCTGCCTCCAGTAAAACAGCAGATTTTGCCGATTTAACTAATGATTCCTTCTCATTAGCAAATATAGTCGTTGGCCATAGTACACTGAATAATAATGTTATGATACATAGTTGACGCATTATTCAATCCCTCCATTTCTGATAGATATTTTTTCCAAAGAAACAGAAATTATGACAAATAAATCATAATTAAAGAAAAGAGGAATTGAACGAAACAACTTTGCTAAAAATCGTTGTTGATATTGTGATACGCTTTCGGTGGACGCTTTCCGCAGGCACGGCTCAAGCCAGGCAACTACATCGAATAAGCTTCTTTGGAACTTGCACCGAGGAAGCCTACTTCGAAGCTTTACTAGTAGACGCAGGTGCATCCCTCGGCCGAAAAGCGTGGCCTGCGGGGTCTCGAGACGCGTGCTATTCCTGTGACGACCTGGATGGTCTAATGTCGACGTTGGTCACAGGACGTGACCGCATTTAGTCGACCAGGAGTCGCCACCTTCGCTTCTCACAATTCAACAACTATGAGCTAATAAACATTCTTTATATCAACACATAACTATAACAGAATGAAACATTAAAAAAACCCAAGATGTCTCAAAACATCTTGGGTTTAACTTTCTAATCATTATTCAGAAACAATCGTTTTAATTAACGATGGTGCTTCAATTTGTTCATTCGTAATGGTCATATTGTAGTAAAGTTTTTCTTTAATCGAATCAACATCCTCTTGATTACTATGAATCGTAACAAGGGATTCGCCTTCTTCTACGTAATCGCCGACTTTCTTGTTAAGAACTAATCCTACAGCTAAATCAATTTCCGAATCTTTCGTTTGACGACCTGCGCCTAATAGGCTAGCTGCCTGACCGATTTCGTCTGCAATAATTTCACTTACGTAACCAGATGTCTTAGCTGGTAGTTCAATTTGATATTTAGCATGTGGTAAACCATCAACATTATCCACGACGGAAGCATCGCCACCCTGAGATGAAAGGAAAGTCTTAAAGGTCTCGAGTGCTTGACCATTCTCGATCACGGCTTCTAATTTTTCACGAGCTTCAGCTAATGTTTCGGCTTGTCCACCTACTACTACCATCTGACTACCAATAGTTAATGATAATTCAGTCAAATCTTCTGGTCCTTCACCGCGTAATGTCTTAATGGCTTCTTCTACTTCTAAAGCATTACCAATTGCTCGACCTAGTGGTTGACCCATATCACTAATGACTGCCATCGTTTGTCGACCTACATTATTACCAATCGACACCATTGCTTTAGCGAGTTCAATTGATTCCTCTTCGCTCTTCATGAAGGCGCCTGCACCTGTTTTAACGTCTAAAACAATCGCATCAGCACCTGCAGCAATCTTCTTACTCATAATTGAGCTTGCAATGAGTGGAATCGAATTAACGGTTGCTGTTACATCACGTAGACCATATAGTTTTTTATCAGCAGGTGTTAAGTTACCCGATTGGCCAATTACCGAAATCTTGTTTTCATTGACTAGACGGATAAACTCATCATTTTCAATTTCAACGTGAAAACCAGGAACCGCTTCAAGCTTATCGATTGTGCCTCCTGTATGACCTAGTCCACGACCACTCATTTTAGCAACTGGAACACCAACTGCTGCCACTAAAGGCGCTAATACTAAAGTAGTCGTATCACCTACACCACCAGTAGAGTGCTTATCAACCTTGATTCCTTCAATTGGTGATAAATCAATGGTATCGCCTGATTCAACCATACGCATAGTAAGAGTTGCACGTTCTTGTTCAGTCATTCCGTTAAAGTAGATTGCCATAGATAAGGCACTTGCTTGATAATCAGGAATGGTACCGTCAGTATAACCATCAATAAAGAAGTTAATCTCTTCGTCTGATAAAGCTATACCGTCACGTTTCTTTTCAATAATATCGTTCATGCGCATTAGAAGCGCCTCCTTTACATCGTTTGTAAGATTTGTTTAACGAGTTGAATGAATTGTTGTCTTACTTTTTCAGTTGTTTCAATGACTTCATCATGAGACAACGGTTGATCTAAAATACCAGCTGCCATGTTAGAAATGCATGAAATACCCAACACATCGATTCCAGCATGGTTAGCTACAATAACTTCTGGTACTGTAGACATACCTACAGCATCGCCACCTAAAGTTCTTAACATTTTAACTTCACTTGCTGTTTCATATGTTGGTCCAGTATTCCCTACATAAACCCCTTTACGAACAGATAAGTTCAAATCTGCAGCTGCAGCTTCCGCTAATTTACGCAAATCACGGTCATACGCTTCAGACATATCAGGGAAACGCGGTCCAAGTTCATCAATATTTTTTCCGATTAGAGGGTTGTCCCCCATGTTGTTAATATGATCTTGAATAATCATTAAATCACCAGGATCAAAGGATTCATTAATGCCACCTGCAGCATTTGTTACTAATAGCTTTTCTACACCTAATTGCTTCATGACACGTACTGGGAATGTCACATGTTGCATATCATAGCCTTCATAGTAGTGAAAACGCCCTTGCATAGCAACAACTTGTTTTCCTTGTAGTTCACCAATTACTAATTGCCCCTTATGACCAGAAACGGTCGATTGAGGAAAATGCGGAATTTCAGAATATGGGATTGTAACTGGGTTTTCAATCTCTTCAGCTAATATGCCTAACCCAGAACCTAGGATTAGACCGATTGTTGGTTTAGACGCGTTTAATTGTTGAGAAATATACTGCTCAGATTCTTGGATTTGTTCTAAGACTGACATGACTCCAACTCCTTTTCGTTATCTAATCAAAATGCAGGGAAACAGTTTCTGCTAACTGTTTCCCAAACTATTAAATTATTTAGTTAAATCGTTTAAAAAACTTTGTCCATGTTCCGGCTGCTTAGTCTTAAAGTTTTCAGCAACTGTTGCACCAATATCAGCAAATGTTTGACGTTCTGATAATGCTTGTCCAGCAGAAATGCCTTTATGATAAGCGACTAACGGTACATATTCACGAGTGTGATCTGTTCCGTGATGAATCGGATCATTACCATGGTCAGCTGTAATGAGTAATAAGTCGTCTTCCTTTAATTTATCCAAGACTTCAGGTAAACGACGATCGAATTCTTCTAAAGCTTCACCATAACCTTGTGGATCACGACGGTGGCCGTATTTAGCATCGAAATCAACTAAGTTTAAGAAATTTAAACCATTAAAATCTTTATCCATTGAAGCAACTAGTTTATCCATACCGTCAGAATTATCATCTGTACGAATGGCTTCAGTCACACCTTCTTCATCGTAGATGTCTGAAATCTTACCTAAAGCAACGACATCATAGCCATCATCTTCTAAGAAGTTCATCACAGTACGACCAAACGGTTTAAGTGCATAATCATGACGATTGGATGTACGTTCAAATGATCCAGGCTCACCTACAAACGGACGTGCAATGATACGACCGATCATATATGGTTCGTCTTTCGTAATTTCACGTGCAAATTCACAAATTTCATGTAGCTCTTCGACAGGAATCACTTCTTCATGTGCCGCAATTTGTAATACAGAGTCAGCTGATGTATAAACAATTAAAGCTCCTGTTTCAACGTGTTCAGGGCCTAATTCTTTAATAATTTCAGTACCCGAAGCAGGTTTATTACCGATTACTTTTCGACCTGTCTTTTCTTCTAAACGCTTAACTAGCTCGTCTGGGAATCCGTCTGGAAATACACGGAAAGGTTGATCAATACGTAGCCCCATGATTTCCCAATGACCTGTCATTGTATCTTTTCCAGCTGATGCTTCTACCATACGAGTATGATGAGCTGCTGGTTGATCAGCCGCTTGAACACCTTCTACTTCGCGAATATTACCTAATCCTAAACGTTCCATATTAGGCATGTCCAAGCCACCCATATGTTGTGCTGTATGACCAAGAGTGTCTGCACCTACATCATTAAAATGTTTAGCATCTGGTGCTTCTCCAATTCCTACAGAATCCATAACAATTAAAAATACTCGGTTAAATGACATGTTATAAACCTCCACTTTCTATCCTTTATCTTGATCTTTCTGTAACCGCTTCAATTATGAAAGCGAATTAATCTAAGGAAACGATTATCACTATATCATAATCTTATTCCATTATGCACGTGGATGAAAATCTTTATAAATTTCTGTCAATCTTGCTTTTGATACGTGCGTGTAAATTTGAGTTGTCGATATATCAGCATGACCTAACATCTCTTGTACTGCTCGTAAATCAGCCCCATTCTCTAATAAATGCGTCGCAAATGAATGCCGCAGCATATGAGGCGTGATCTCTTTAAAAATATGTTGATCACGTGCGTGTTTTTTTAGTACTTTCCAAAAACCTTGCCTAGTCATGGTATTCCCTCGATGGTTTAAGAATAACGCTTGATTTGTTTGATTTTTTAACAACTTGTGACGTCCATGATCCACATAATTTTGAATCGCTTCTTGTGCATGCTTACCAAGTGGAACAATCCGCTCTTTCCCACCTTTACCAACAATTCGAACGAATCCCATCAAAAGATGAAGATCATCAATTGTTAACGACAGCAATTCAGAAATACGTAACCCTGTCGCATAAAGGGTCTCAAACATGGCGTGATTACGTAAATCTATCGGTTTATCACCTGAAACACTCAATAATCGTTCGACCTCATTATTGGTTAAAACTTTTGGAAGTTGGCGTTCTGGTTTTGGTCGTTCAATATGTAAAGTGGGATCATGTGAAATTTGATATTCACGCACAATAAACTGATGAAATGATCTTAAGGTTGAAATCATTCTAGTGATACTAGCTGATGATTTACCATTTACTTTCATTTCATTTAGTAAGCCTCTAATATGGTGTCGTTCTATTGCCTCAAGCGACGATATACCTTCAGTTTCGGTTATATAGGATATGTATTGTTTTAAGTCACGGCGATACGACTGAATCGAATTATCTGCCAACCCTTTTTCTATTTTTAAAAAATGTAAAAAATCCTGAGTGGCATCATTTATCATAAATTTAAACCCCTTTTAGATCAAGCTAACGTACATCAAATTCAGTATAACATGGCTTACTTTAAATGTACGCCAATTCGCTTATTCCTGACTAATCATAAAAGGCCTTTTTCAACTTTGAAAAAGGCCTCCTCACATATTAATTTAATTATGACAATTCTTGCATACCCCATGAAAGGTTAAACGATGGTCACGAACATCAAACTCAAATTTTGATTCGACAATGTCTTCTACATCACCGAGCAAATCTTCTTCAATTTCAGTAACTGAACCGCATTCAACACAGACTAAGTGGTGATGAAAATGTTCAGCTCCTTCTTTTCTTAAATCATAACGTGAAACCCCGTCACCGAAATTGATTTTATCAACAACTTTAAGTTCGGTTAATAATTCTAGTGTCCGATAAACAGTCGCCAAACCAATTTCTGGCGCTTTATCTTTCACGAGGAGATAGACATCTTCTGCACTTAAATGATCTTGTTCACGCTCTAGCAACACACGGACAGTCACTTCGCGTTGTGGTGTTAATTTATAACTTTGTGAGTGCAATTGCTTTTTTATGTTTTCAATACGGTCTTCCACTCGTATCTCTCCCCTCATGTCATACACTCATATTATAAAAAACGGGAGATAGAGTGTCAAATTATAATAATTTTAAATTGGTCATAAAAATCATTTTTTTTTTATAATAATTATAATTTATCAGCCATCCAACTTAAGGCATGAAAGGAAACCGAAACTTCCACCAACGAACCGAAACAAACTAGCACAATCCCAATCACATAGGATTTTAAATAATGTCGGGTTGCCTCACCTATAGTGCGTGAACTTTGATGCTTAATAAATAGAATTCTCAAGACGTGTAACGTAAATACGATACTACTTGTTGTCATAATGAGATAAGCTGCAACGATCAAAACGTTCTGTGGTGCAATAGCTAGTAATGATAAGAAAAATCCCTGCCATGATAATTGATGGACTAAAAACCCTACGGTAAACCCAACGACAACGCCTTTAAAAAATAATAAAAACCAAGCAACTGGTAATCCCACAAACGACAAACCAAATAGAAATATAAATGTTAGAAATTTACCATGTGTCCATAGTGAGTCTGTTAGATCAGACAGCCATACTCTTGATTCGTTTTGAACGGATTGAAAATATTGTTCAACAAAGAAAAATAAATCTTGTTGTTGTAAAAAATCAAGACTACTCACCATCATTGAACCAAACACAACCCCGATTGACCACAAAATAAATAGAAAAACATAAAGACTCAAATAAGGTTGGACAGGTATTGTTAGTGCATTAGGCCAATACTTCATGCGATATCCTCCATTCATTTCAACTCTATTAAAACCCTATGTTAATAGAAATAAATGTAGAACATCTAACTTTAAATTAATTCATTTTACCATATTGGCCACCACCGCCAGGCGTAATAACTAAACTACCTTCCCTTAGTGCCATGATTCTAGAAGCAACTTGCTCATTTGTTACAGTTTGGATCTCTTCAAAGCTTGCATCATGAATCACATACATATCATGATGTAGTTGTCTTCTTAATTTTGATAATGATTTAGGTCCCAGTCCGGGAATATATTTTAAAGGGACTTGTGAGACGTAAGGAGGTCTCTTGGGTTTGACGATATTGCCTTGGCTCGTAGCTATTTCATTTATACGATTGGGTACACCCTTTAATACTTTGGTTGAATGGCAATATTCACATTGTAATGGATTATGAATTTGTTGATGACAAGATTGACATACTGAAGAGTAATACTTGCCTAATTTGGGATTCAAACCATAGTTATAGCTTACTTTCGACTCACCATTCTCTGATAAAGCCTGTCTAAGCGAATCAAAACTTGGCTGTTCCAATAATAACGCTTGATACTCACGACCTATCATCTCTAAGGAGTGTGCATCTGAATTCGTAAGGAAAGTATAATCTCTTAATTCGCTAATTGTGTTAGCCATTGATGAATCACAACTTAAACCAAGTTCAACTGCATCAATATAATTGGAATCAAAAACTTCAGATAAGTGCGTTTTAACGCCTTTTCCATATAAGCTTTTAAACGGTGTGAAAATATGCGCTGGTATGAATAACCCATTACGCGCTTTTACTTCATGCTGTAACGTTTGAGCATCACAATAGATTCGTTGTGAACTTAAGTGAGGATTACTTACATAAGACTGATACCAATTCGAGAACGATTTCATTTGTTTTAATGTTGGAAAATAACACAAAACATGAATAGGTCCAGAGCAATTGTAATCATAGAGTTCAATTTCGCTACCAAGTAAAATCGTTAACTCTCCATCTGATAAACCTCCGCCTTCTAATTCACGGAACCCATGATCCTGTACTAGCTCAAAGCACTCTTCTAAAACATGAGGAGAATGCGCATCGATTATGCCAATCATATCAAGCCCTTTTGCTTCTTTCACGAATGAGATAATTTCATGAAGGGTTAACTGGTCTGATGCTGTAATTTTCACAGCCTGATTTTCTTTCGTACGGCCGATATGAATATGACCATCAAAATAATAGGTCTGCATGTAACTATTCACCCTTTATACGTTCAACCATGACGTGGTAAATCGCTTGAATCGTTTTCGCATCATGAATACGTTCTTGTTTTATTAAATCTAATGCTTCTTCTACTGTTACCTCAATTAGGTCAACAAATTCATCTTCGTCCATATCAGGGCGTTCCTCCAAAGGTTGTAGCCCTGTGGCTTGATATAAGTAAATAATTTCATCCGCAAAACCTGGCGAAGTGTAATAAGAAACTAAATAGTTTAATTGGTTAGCTCGATAACCTGTTTCCTCTTCTAATTCTCGGCTTGCTGTTATTTCAGGCTTTTCTCCTTCTTCCAATTTTCCGGCTGGAATCTCAATAATACTTTTCCCTAATGCTTTACGGTATTGTTCGACCATCACGATCCGACTTTCATCTGTAAGGGCCAAAATACCAACAGCTCCAGGATGCCTCACTAATTCACGCTTTGATACCTGACCATCAGGAAGTTCAACATCTTCTACATCAACATTAATAACTTTTCCTTTATAAATAGATTCTGTATGGATTGTTTTCTCTAAAAATTTACTCAAGTTAGTTCACCTCGTATTTATTTTATCATAATTAAGTCAGATTATATGGTGTATCGAACACACTTTACTAGTCAGATGAGAGAAGATCATATCAAATATAATACGATGCGTTTTAATATGTAACGATCTCAAAATGATTTTTCCATTTTTGTTCATGCTCTTTTTTAAAGGCTCTGTTAAAGCTTGTTGTTGAAATTTGATTTCTTAGTACAGACATTCTGTAATAAGGTCAAATAAATTGAGGTGATAGCAGTGAAGTAACAAAGCAGCGTTATAGTTGTAAAGCTTGTCGAAAGACGTTTACCGACCTTACAAACACCACTCTATACCGCACTCGCCATTCAGATAAAAAGTCAGAACGAAAGGGTAGTACTACATTCAAAACGTTAATAACTACCACCGACGCCTTAAAGGTTTGATACAACGTTTTAATGGCGTAGCAACGAAGCATTTGGACAATTACTTAACGTAGTTCCAAACCTTAGAAGGCTTAAGCACCTACGAAATGAAGTTACAATTAATGACTTTATTATTTCTGGGAATTTAATACCAAATTTAGAAACCTATGATACAATTAGATTATCTAACTTTACTGTATAAAGGCTGTTTCTTTATTCAACTAACAGAGAGAAAAGTTCAAGAAGTGATGTGGTCTTTATTATTAATTATACGGGGGATTTTTAATGATTGAGAAAACTAAAACAAATAGTAATTCTGTAATTTCTTTGACTATAGGTATTTTATCAATACTTATACCATTTATCGGTTTGTTTCTTGGTGTTTTCGGAGTTGTTACGTCAAGAAAAGCTATAAAAGAAATAGAAAAAAACAGAGAAGATGGTAGAGGTCTAGCAAATTCGGGTTTAATTTGTAGCTCAGTTGGAATTGTCATACAATTGTTCGTAGTGTTAGGGTATATCGCTTTTATCTCTATAACGACTGAAAACATAGGCTAAATAAATTTTATTCAACGGGAACGTTAGTTGTAGAAGACAATAAAATTAAACGGAACTTCCAGTTTTATGGGAGTTCCGTTTTTTCTATAAATATCAACATTGAACTTTAACAGAGCCTTTTTAAAAGAAATTAAACGTTATGATAATTACTTTAATATTAGAGAGAATAAAGTAGTATCTAGATCATTTTGAGGAGGCTTTTAAATGGATAATGATATGAATTATGGTGATGATTATAAATATATCCCGGCAACTTCTATAGGAAGCGGTGTCGGAATTAATGTTTTGCCAGATTTGTACAGCCATACTGTCCAGATCGTTAATATAATTTTAGTTGGCAATAATAAGGATGACTTTGTATTAGTCGATGCAGGAATGCCTGAATCAGCAGATGAGATCATTTCTGTTGTAGAAGAACGTTTTGGTTCAAACAGTCGCCCTAAGGCAATTATTTTAACACATGGTCATTTCGATCATGTTGGTGCGCTAATTGAACTGGTGGAATATTGGGATGTTTCTGTTTATGCTCATGAATTAGAGTTACCTTTTTTAACAGGAGAAAAGAGCTATCCAGAACCAGACCCTTCTGTTGAAGGTGGTATGGTGGCAAAACTATCATCAATGTTCCCTAATGAGCCTGTCAACTTAGGAAATCACGTAGAAAAACTCCCTCCTGACGGAAGTGTTCCTTATATGCCTGGCTTCAATTGGGTTCATACACCTGGGCACACACCAGGACATATTTCGTTATACAGAGAAGATGACAGAACGCTGATTGTAGGAGACACATTTATTACAGTTAAACAAGAATCTCTTTTGAAAGTGTTAAAACAGCAACAGGAAATAAGCGGACCTCCAAGATACCTCACACCTGATTGGAAAGCTGCAAAGGAATCCGTGATAAAATTACAACGTTTGAACCCGTCTGTTGCCATTACAGGACACGGATACCCAATGTCTGGTGATTTATTAGCGGAGAGTTTAGAGAAATTAGTCCACGACTTTGATCGTATTGCTGTGCCCGATTACGGTGAGTATGTTAATAGAGATGAACATTAACAAAGACTATATTGTAAATAACGTTTTTTCTATCGAATTTATTAACGGTTCAGAACATAGTGACGTTTGTTTTTAACTTTAATGAGCAGTAAAATATGATTTAAGGAGGGATCAAACGATGCAAACAAATAGATTAGGACAAACAGACTTACATGTTTCCGAAATTGGCTTAGGATGTATGAATTTAGGGACAGATGAACAAAATGCTCAAGCTATTATTAAGGAAGCTACTCAAAATGGAATCAATTACTTAGATACAGCTGATCTATATGGTTTTGGAGAAAATGAAAAATTAGTCGGTAAAGCTATAAAAGGAAATCGTGACAACCTCATAATTGCGACCAAAGGTGGTAATCATTTTGAACCTGGTCAAGACAATTGGTATTGGGACCCTTCTAAAGCTTATCTAAAAGAAGCAGTTAAAAATAGTCTACTTCGTTTAGGCTTAAATGATGTCGATCTATACCAACTTCATGGCGGAACAATCGAAGATCCAATAGATGAAGTCGTTGAAGCATTTGAGGAGTTACAACAAGAAGGGTTAATTCGTCATATCGGATTATCTTCAATTCGCCCTAATGTGATTAAAGCATTCGTTAATCGTACGAATATAACTAGTGTGATGATGCAATATAGTATGATCGATAGACGACCTGAAGAGACTATGCTCGACTATTTAAATGATCATCAAGTTAGTGTGGTGGTTCGCGGTGCATTAGGCAAAGGAATGCTAACGGACCAAGGGCTAAAACAATGGGAAGCAAAGGGTCAGAATGGTTTTCTGGATTACAGTGAGGAAGAACTGAAACATTTGATTGAACAGGTACAACTCACCGCAAATAAACACGAGGTTTCTCCTCAAGCTCTAGCTATGAGTTATGCATTAGAACATCCTGCTGTTTCAAGTTTGATTTTAGGAGCAAGTCGTCCAGAACAAGTCAGAAAGAATCTTGAAGCTTATCATAACCGTCCGACAGAATCATACATTTTCAACAATCTACTGCCTTCATTAAAAACACAAATATATGAGCAGCACCGTGCTTAAAAACATTAATAGCTGAGCAAATCATCCAGATTATGCTCAGCTATTATAATTGATATAAGTACCTCACTTACGAATATAACGGCGTGGCTTTATACATTAACACACCATTTCTTGTGATTGAGCCCACATATCCCGCTTCTTCCAAATAATCGAGTTGCCCAATCGTTTCAGACATTGTTAACCCAAATTGTTTATTGTAATGTTTCGGGAATAAAAACTGACAAACTTCAAAGGGCGTTACCTCATGTTCTCGAACATAATTCAAAACTTTTTGAGCACGTTCTTCCTGCCTCTGCAATCGATGATCAATTAATTTAGATTGAAAATTAAATATATCACCATGACCAGGCAATACTGTTTCAATACTGAATGACTGTAACTTCTTTAAGGTTCTTCGATAATGTAACAACGGTTTCGGTCGTTCATTTCCTGGAAGTGGTGCTTCTAAAATCGGATTTGATGAAATGTGTTTTAATAAATGGTCGCCAGCCACCATTGTGTGGTCTTTTTCATTTAGAAAGGACAAATGACTTTGTGCATGACCTTTCGTTTCTATAATATGCCAGTTCTTAAGACCAGGTATCTCTTGACCTTCATCAATAATGTTCGTTAATTGACGCTTTCCTTGGAAACGAAAGGCATTTTGAATCGTTTTTGGAACATTACGGTATTGTTCGGGAACTGCGAACTGGTCATATAATGTTGAAAAATAGGATTCATAGTGAGCAAAATAGGATTCATCTTGTTTTAACCACAAATCTGTCATACGATGCCCATACACCGCATTCACATTTTCAAATCTATGAATAAGTCCTGTATGATCAGGATGGTGATGAGTCAGAACAATTTGTTGAATGTCATTCGGTTTCAATCCAATTTCATCTAATTGGTGCACCATAGCGTCCCAAGATTCGTCTGTATCAACACCCGCATCGAACATCGTGATTGGATCGTCCTTTAATACATAGCAATGCACGTCCCCTACTGCATAAGGTGTAGGTAAAGTTATTTGATATATCGTATTATCCATAAAATAAGCCACCTTCACAACGTTTCTTATTATTATACTACAATATTACTAATAAAATCTAATTCGATTTCGATTCATGAAAAACCTTTTCGATAGCACTGGACAAAATATCAGGTAATACGTTGAATGAATATCCTAATTCTAATCGCTCTGTCCACTGATGAGGATCTTTTCCGTACGGACCAATATTAACGGTTGGAATAGCGATATTTGATTTTGTAATATAATGTCCGTGAACACGCTGCAAGGGCATGTTTTGAGCTAATAAACTGATATCATATTCCTCGTTCAATTGTTCTCCTATAAAACTCAAATCAGATATACCGTTAAAATAAAATTTTCGCTTACTATCATAACCTTCTGCTGAAATAGCGGATTGAACCTCATCTACAATGTTCGTTACTTTTTGACTATTACTAGTAACAGCAGGATAAAACGGTGGACTATAAAACAGCACCATCATTGGTGCCAAGTGTTGGCAAAACTTTGCAAGTTCTTGTACAAATTGGATCGTTAATTCACGTTCGGTTAACTGAGAATCCTTTTTAAGTTGTTCTAATTTATGATCAACAATTTGTTTTCCATGACGTTTTATAGCTTCATCATACAATTGAGAAAATGTGAATGCATTAACTGAAACATGATAAGAAGAGCCTTCTAAATTGGCGACTTTTTGGTATTGGTTATATTGTTTTAGTATATGATTTTCGATGTCTTCTTTGGCTTCTTCCATTATCGAAAATAACTTAGCATTTATATTAGAAACGGTTTGTTTCATAAATAATATATTATACATGGCTACAGCACTCACCGTCGTTTTAACCGAATAATCTTCTTTTAAATCTCGCATCATTAAGCTGACAGGTGGTGGTGTCACTTCCTCCCCTACTTTTTCAATAAAGTCTGTATTTAATTCAAGCTTATGATTGAGAGCACTGAGCATGAAATTCGCATTTACTCCTTGAAATGGTTCGCCAACATGCGTTTCTTTTCCAAAACACAAGAAACCCGGTAATGCTTTACCTAAAGAACCCGTGTAAACATAGTTTTGCTCATCTTCTCGATGCTGCCGGAAAGTCGATTCACTATTGATGCATAGTTGAAACGTTAAATTATGTCGTTTTTGAAAATCATCTAAAAACTTAACTGATTCGATCATGCCTTGTGAATTCACTTCTTCATCTGGTACGACTAATATTAAGACATTACCAGAATATGTTCCATTTAAGGCTCGTTCGATCATGGATAGATGCAAAACCGTCCCAGCTTTCATATCCATAGTCCCTCGACCGAATAGCCAGTCACCATTCCGTAAATCTTCCCTAGCTTCTTGCGGTAATACATCTTGATTTTGTTTAAGTGAAGCGGTTAATTGATTGGGCGAAAAGGCTAAATTCTGAAACATGCCAAATCCTTCAGTATCAACTACATCTATATGGCTAAGTAAAATCACCGTATCTTCAGTTTCTGGCTCTGCTTTAACTAAGCCCATCAGAGCTTCACGTCCATCACTTAGCGGAATTTTGTTAAGATCATCAGGGTGTTCTTGAAAATATGAAGCTTCATGAAGCCAATCATAAATTCTAGTCACGATATCTTTTTCAGACTTAGAATATGTTACACTTGGATATTCAACAAGCTCTATTAATAACTGTTTTAATTCTTCTTTTGACTGCCATTTCATAATCGTCACCCTTTATATTGACTTTTCTGACATCATACACCACAATCATAACAGAGAATTGAAAGAGGTGTTGGCAATTCATACGAAAATTTTTGCTCACCGAGGCGCAAGCCGATATGCACCAGAAAATACGATGTCTGCTTTTCAGTTAGCTCATAAACAAGGAGCAGATGGAATTGAACTTGATATACACTTATCACGTGATAATGAGATCGTCGTTATTCATGACGAAACGCTAAAACGAACGACAAACCATTCTGGATTAGTCAATCATTTCACCCTTCAAGAACTCCAAGCCCTTGATGCAGGCAGCTGGTTCCATCACGATTTTAGCCAAGCCGTCATACCGAGTCTTGAACAAGTGTTAAAATGGATTAAAACAACGGATTTGCACCTTAATATTGAATTAAAAACAGATACCATTCCATATCATCAGATTGAAGATCAAGTAGTTGAGCTCATACAACATTTTAAATTAGAAGATAGAACAATCTTATCCTGTTTTAATCCATCAACTATCCATCATTTGCATTCAATTCAAAATCAGATAGAGCTGGCTTGGTTAAGACAAAAGCGAACCAAAAACTTAGCTTATCAGTTAGGTGCTATTGGAGCAGATAGTATCCATATCCATCAGCGTCTATTAGGTGGACCTATGACTCAAGAAATTCAGACGAAACAGATTCCTTTTCGAGTTTTCACTGTTAATAAAGCCAAGCAATGGCAACAATGCTTGAATCTAAATGCTAACGGTTTAATAACAGATATCCCAGATTTAATGAAGGAGTGACAAACGTTGGATACTAAACTTTTTTCACCTATTACATTTGATAATATTGAACTTAAAAATCGTATTGTGATGTCGCCTATGTGCATGTACTCATGCCATAATCAAGATGGTCGTGTGACACCATTTCATATGACGCATTACGAAAGTCGAGCGGTAGGTCAAGCTGGTCTTGTTATGCTTGAAGCATCAGCTGTCCAACCTAATGGTAGAATTTCTTATGAAGACCTTGGGATTTGGTCTGATGATCAGATTGAAGGCCTACAACAAGTGACTTCAAGAATACATGCTCACGGGGCTAAAGCAGCCATTCAACTTGCTCACGCAGGTCGTAAAGCTAATTTAAACGAGACGATTCATGCGCCATCTCCATTACCATTTAATGAACAATTACCTGAGCCTGAAGAGATGACACAGGACGACATACAGAATACAATTAACGCCTTTCGTGATGCTGCTAGACGTGCAAATAAAGCAAACTTTGATATTATCGAAATTCACGCTGCACATGGCTATTTAATCAACCAGTTTCTATCACCTTTAACGAATACACGTGATGATCAGTATGGTGGTGATTTACATAATCGAATGCGCTTCTTACTAGAGATTATTGAAGCAGTCCAGCAAACTTGGAATGGACCTATTTTTGTTCGCCTTTCAACAGCTGAATATCATGAAGAAGGCAATCAATTATCTGATATTATTGATATATCCGAAGTACTCAAACAAAAAGGTATTTCTCTAATCGACTGCAGTTCAGGGGGCGTTGTACCAGCTCGAATTAAACCTTATCCAGGCTATCAAATTCCTATGACGGATCAAATTCGAAACCAAGCTAAAATATCAACTGGTGCCGTAGGTCTTATTACAACAGGCATTCAATCTGAAGAAATCCTGCAAAATAACCGAGCTGATTTAATCTTCATCGGCAGACAAATGTTACTTAATCCATATTGGGCTAAACAAGCTGCTCTTGAATTAAATGAATCAATAGATAGTCCAAAACAATATGAACGTGGTTGGCGATAAAAGCATTAATAGGAGGCATTCATCGTGGAATTAACTTTTTTAGGAACTGGTTCAGGTGTTCCTTCTAAACAACGGAATGTATCTTCATTGGCATTACAAATGCATCAAGAACGTGATGAAATTTGGCTTTTTGATTGCGGTGAAGCTACTCAACACCAGATTTTACAGACGACTATTAAACCGCGTAAAATAACAAAGATTTTTATCACTCATATTCACGGTGATCATATTTTTGGCTTACCAGGATTACTAAGCAGTCGTTCATTTCAAGATGGCAATTCTGCTTTAGAGATCTATGGCCCTAAGGGTGTTCAGGAATTCGTTGAATCTGCTTTAACTCTTTCTGAAACCCATTTAAAGTATCCCATTCATTATCAAGAACTTCATGAAGGAATAATTTTTGAAGATGAACAAATTCGTGTTAAATCGATGCAACTTGTACATGGGGTTCCATCATATGGTTTCGTCATTGAGGAATCCGACCAAATTGGTCCCCTTCTACCAGACCGTTTGAAAAGCTTTGGTATCAAACCTGGTCCTATTTACGAACAAATTAAAGCGAATGAGTTTGTGACTTTAAATGATGGAACGACGATTAATCGCGATGATGTGACGGGGCCAATGATTCCAGGCAGAAAAATAGCTATTTTAGGTGATACATTGCCATATGATCGGATTGTTGATTTCATCCGAGATTCTAATGTGTTAGTCCATGAGGCAACATTTATCAACGAGGACGCACATTTAGCGAGCGACTATAACCATTCTACTAGCACACAAGCTGTTAAAATTGCAGATGAAGCGCAAGTCAAACATGTCATGTTAAATCATATTTCTAGCCGTTATTTACGACATGATTTAGAAAATGAGCTAAATACACTTAAACAAATACACCCTTCAGTCAATTACGTCTATGACTTCGACTCTTTTCAAATCCAAAAGGAGGGATAAAACGTGAATTCAATCGAATCTACCATACAAAAACAAAAAACCTTATTTAAAGCCGGCAAGACGATGACTCATACTTTTCGTGCCCATCAATTGCAGCGATTGAAGCAAATGTTAAAACGCCATGAATCAGATATATACGAAGCCCTTAAACAAGATTTAAATAAATCAAGCTATGAGGTCTTATTAACTGAACTCGGTTATTTATACAATGAAATTGATGAAACGCTACAACATTTACAGAGCTGGATGGCACCCGAAAAGGTTAAATCCCCTACGTCTCATAAAGGGGCCAAAAGTATGGTCTACAAACAACCTTATGGCGTCAGTCTAATCATCAGCCCATGGAATTACCCCCTTCAATTAGCCTTAGCTCCTCTAATTGGAGCAATTGCTGGTGGAAACACGGCCGTGATCAAGCCATCAGAATTCACAAGTCATACTAGTCAATTATTAGAAACAATGATTGAAGAAACATTTGAAGACCAATACATTACGGTTATTCAAGGTGAAAAAGATGTAAGTGAAGCACTACTTGATCAACCGTTTGATTACATTTTCTTCACTGGAAGTACACAAGTCGGAAAAATCGTTATGGAAAAAGCGAGTAAACAACTCATTCCAGTAACTCTAGAGTTAGGCGGGAAAAGTCCTGTTATCGTTGATGAGGATGCGAAGATTCAACTGGCAGCTCGCAGAATTGCTTGGGGTAAATTCATGAACGCTGGTCAAACTTGCGTGGCTCCAGATTATGCACTCGTCCACCGTAATGTGAAAGACCAACTAATCGAAGCACTTAAAACAGAAATCGAAACGATGTACTCAGAAAATCCGATTCAAAACGAGGACTACACTAAAATTGTAAATGAAAGTCATTTTGAACGACTCTCAGACTATTTAAAAGAAGGTCGTATTTTGTATGGCGGTCAGAAGGAGCAAGCTAGTCACAAGTTTAACCCAACCATTGTCGACGATATTGATTGGCAGTCAAAGGTTATGCAAGACGAAATATTCGGTCCTATCCTACCTGTTCTTTCATTTGATTATCTAGAAGAGGTTGTTGATCATGTAGAACAGGCACGTAATCCTCTAGCGCTCTATTATTTCTCTGAGAATAGTAAAAAGCAGGATTGGGTGATCAAGAACTTGTCATTTGGTGGCGGATGTATTAATGACACGATTATGCACTTAGCTAATCCGCATTTGCCATTTGGTGGCCTTGGGACTAGTGGAATTGGAAGCTACCATGGTGTTCATAGTTTTGAAACATTCACACACCGCAAAAGTGTTGTAAAACAAACAACTAAATTTGACCTATCATTCCGGTACCCTCATTCAAAAATTGCCGAAAAAGTGTTTAATAAATTGTTTAATAAATAACTCGTTGAAGTCCGTTGTTGATATTGTGATCCGCTATCGGTGGACGCTTTCCGTGGGCACGGCTCGAGCCTCCTCGGAAAAAAAGCGCTTCCTTCGGGGTCTCGAGACTCGTGCTGTTCCCACTGGAGTCGCCACCTTCGCTCCTCACAATTCAACAACTCAGTACTAAATCAACCTAATACAATACTAAACTTTAACAAACCATAAGAAAAATAACCACCTCGCTCATCACAATCTGCTGATGAATGAGGTGGTTATTTTTTCTTTCTTTCACTTAAAAAATCCTTTTGAAAACTGGTAGAAATCGGTGTTTCTTCTTGGTGATTTAATTTAACGAAAGTTTCCTTCCCGTATTTATCTTCTATTTGTTCAATCGCTTTATACAAGGGCTCTTTCTCAGCTTCTTGTTCATAGGTGAATAGATCAAGTTGTTTGCCTATTTCCTCTTTATGCGTTAAGTGTTGCACGGTTACCCCTAATAATCGTAATGGTTCTTCTGTCCAGTGTGCATGAAATAAGTCTAAAGCAAGTCGCTCAATATCTGCTTCAGATTCAACATAGTCTCTTAAAGCACGACTACGTGTAATCGTTTTATGATCATGATAGCGAATCATAATTTGAATATTTTCAGCTACAACTTGTTTAACTTTCATTCGTTCAGCCACTCGACTGCTTAACTGTTTGATCAAGGGATGAATATCTGTTAATTCCGTTGTATCATATGGCAAGGTTTGAGAATTACCGATACTTTTAAAATCATGGACAGCTTCTGGATCTACTTCTCGCTCATCAATCCCATTAGCCCTCATATGCAATCTTTCACCATTCATACCCAATAAGTTCTTAATCGTTAAAACATTCTTATGGGCTAAATCTCCAATCGTTGCAATATCCAGTTGTTTTAGCTTCTCAGCTGTTTTATTACCTACACCATACATTTCTTCAATTGGCATGGGCCAAAGCTTATCTTGTATTTCTCGTTTTCGTAAAACCGTGATGCCCAGTGGTTTCTTCATATCTGAAGCCATCTTAGCTAGAAATTTATTCGGTCCAATCCCAATAGAACAGGGTAAATCCAATTCTGACGTTAATTTCTCTTGAATCCATTCTGCTAACTGAGGTGCCGTTAATTCACCATCATAATCCGACACATCCATATACCCTTCATCAATAGAAATCGGTTGAACATAAGGTGTAACCGATTCTAAGACAGAAAAAATCTGTTTCGATGCTTCACGATATCTTGGAAAATTCGGTTTTAAGGCAATAAGCTGAGGGCATTTGTCATAAGCTTGCCATAAAGGCATCGTCGTTTTAACACCATATGCCCTTGCCTCGTAATTACTCGTTACAACGATTCCTTTACGTTTTTCTGGATCACCCGCAATTGCCACAGGTTTACCTTTGAGATCGGGTTGATAAGCCATTTCAACAGAAGCGTAAAAACTGTTCATATCAACGTGAAATATTATTCGTCTTTTCATGATTATTCACCAACATTATAAATCCTTATATTAAAGTAATGATAAAGGGCAGATCTGTTATGAGCAATCTTTAAACTTATTAAAGTGACTAAAACATCATTTATTGGTCACTATTTTGGTCATTGGATTTCCTTAAATTTGAAGTCTATATTGTAACATTATGATTAATTTTTGTTATATTAGTATTAGGTTTAAAGGGTGATTAGATTTGAGGTGTGAAATATTAGTTACGAAACAATTGATAATATTATAGAAAACATAAGTATTATACTTTTGCTAATTTCAAATCTTGTTGAATCAAATGCATTGTTTTACTTCGGTGCTGTACCGCTAGTGATCACTAGCATAATAAGTTTAATTATCAATCCATCTAAAAAAAATATATTCTTTTTCACCTTTTTCTCCACTATTGTAGGTATTATATGGTTTTTAGTTGTCGGAATGTCGTTTGATATTTATTCATAATATTCATATTGTCACTTTTATTAACGGTTATTATTTGTAGTCGTTTCATCTCCAAGTGTATCCACTATTAATACTAACTTGAGTTCTAACCATCACAATTTACATCATGACAACGAATAACTCAAAGTCCCCTTCATAATCACGTGGAAGTTAACGCATCCCTTCCCCACAACCAACACCTTCTTTAAAACAAAATAATCGAGCGCAAGATTAAATCCTACACTCGATTATAACACGTTTTTATTTAGCTGCCTCTACTGAAATTGCCGTAAGCAATTCAGCAATTTTCACTAATTCCTGTACAGGTATTCGTTCTTCGGTTGTATGGATATTTTCGTATCCGACACATAGATTGACCGTTGGAATGCCATAACCTGCGATTATATTAGCATCACTTCCACCACCACTTGATAAAAGTACGCTATTACGTCCAATTTGTTGCGCTGCTTGCTTAACAACTTCCACAACACGTTCGCCATCTTCATGTTTATAACCAGGGTACATATGACGAACTTCAACTTTTATAGAGCCACCAACTTCATCTTCCGCTTGACGACAAGCTTCTTGCATTTGCTGAATCTGTTGGTCAAGTTTGCTCGCCTCTAGTGACCTCGCTTCAGCTAAAATATAGGCTTCGTCACAGACAACATTAGTCGCTTGACCACCTTCAAATCGACCAATATTAGCCGTTGTTTCGTCATCAATTCGACCTAAAGGCATTTTTGAAATAGCTTTTGCAGCTAATGTAATCGCTGAAACACCTTCTTCTGGAGCAACACCAGCGTGTGCCTTTTTGCCTTGTGATGTTATTTCTAACTTAGCTTGTGATGGTGCTGCGACAATCATGTTTCCGACTTTCCCGTTGGAATCAACAGCATAACCATACTTAGCTGTTAATAGTGATGAATCAAGAGCACGTGCCCCAACTAAACCTGATTCCTCTCCGACCGTAATCACCAGTTGAATGTCCCCATGTTCTATTTCTTGTTCTTGTAAAGTACGAATCATTTCAATAATAGCGGCTAAACCAGCCTTATCATCTGCACCCAACACTGTCGTCCCATCCGAAACGATATAATCTTCTTCAATCGATGGAGTAATCCCAACGCCTGGTGCTACTGTGTCCATATGTGATGTGAAATATATGGGTTCTACACCTGCTTTTTGTCCCTTTAATGTACAAACTAAATTATTAGCCTCATGACCTGTCTGTTCCTTAGCCTGATCTTCTTCAACTATTAAACCAAGATTAGAGAACTTGGTTTTTAGGGCTGATGCAATTTTCGCTTCATGTTGTGTTTCTGAATCAATTTGAACGAGTTCTATAAACTCATCAATTAATCGTTGTTCATTGATCTGCATGTTCGTTTACCTCCGACATCTATAATGGAATATTTCCGTGTTTTTTCTCTGGTCTTTCTTCTTTTTTATGCTGTAGCATTTTAAGACCTTGTTTTAATTTAATTCGTGTTTCTCTAGGGTCAATCACGTCATCAACCATACCCAAGCCTGCTGCTACATATGGATTGGCAAATTTCTCACGATATTCATCGATTTTCTCTTGTCTGACTGCTTCAGGATCACCCGCTTCTTGAATGTCTTTTGCAAAAATAATATTGGCTGCGCCTTCAGGACCCATGACCGCAATCTCAGCATTTGGCCAAGCAAAAACAAGGTCAGCTCCTATTGATTTACTATTCAAGGCAACATAAGCGCCACCATACGCTTTTCGTGTAATAACCGTCATCTTAGGAACTGTTGCTTCAGAATAAGCATATAAGATCTTCGCACCATGACGAATAATCCCACCATGCTCTTGTTTAACACCAGGGAAAAATCCGGTCACATCTTCAAAGGTTATAATCGGAATATTATAAGCATCGCATGTTCTAATAAATCTTGATGCCTTATCACTTGAATCAATGTCCAGGCCACCAGCTAAAAACTTCGGTTGATTACAGACTAAACCGATTGATTCACCATTGATGGTCGCAAAACCGACGACGATATTTTTAGCAAAATTAGGATGAATCTCAAAGAATGATTCGTGGTCGACCACTTCTTCTATGACAGAACGGACATCATACGGTCTAATCGCATCAAAAGGGACTAAGTCAGCTAATTCTGGCCTTAAATCCTCTTTTTCGTCATAGGGTTGTAATGGTGTTTTTTCTTGGCTATTTTGAGGTAAATAATGAATCAATTGCTTGACTTGATCCAGTGCTTCTTCTTCACTCTCAGCTTTTAAGTGGGCATTGCCGCTTTGACGGTTATGTACATCAGCTCCACCTAGTTCCTCTGATGTAATCTGTTCACCTGTGACTGTTTCGATTACTTTTGGTCCCGTGATAAACATTTGTGACGTTTTTTCAACCATGATGACAAAATCGGTGATCGCTGGTGAATAAACAGCTCCTCCTGCTGAAGGTCCCATAATGACAGAAATTTGTGGGATTACACCAGAATAAATGGAGTTACGATAAAAGACATGACCATAGCCATCGAGCGATGCGACACCTTCTTGAATTCTCGCCCCACCTGAGTCATTCAAACCGATAAATGGTGTGCCATTTTTAGCGGCTAAATCCATAACAGCTGCAATTTTCTTACCGTGCATTTCACCCAAAGCACCACCATAAACCGTAAAATCCTGCGCAAATAAATAAATGGGACGATCATTTACAGTTGCAAAACCTGTCACAACTCCCTCACCTGGGACTTCTTTTCCGTCCATCCCAAAGTCTGTGACACGATGTTCCATGAATGGATTAAGCTCAACAAATGACCCTTCATCCACTAGATATTCAATCCGTTCACGCGCTGTCATTTTACCTTTATCACGCTGTTTCTGAATTTTTTCATCGCCGCCACCAAGTTCAACTTTGCGACGTTTATCATACAGTTCATTGATTTTATCAAACATATCCATATGCGACCCTCCTATTTTTGCTGACATAATTCAAATAAGACACCATTCGCTGCTTTTGGATGAAGAAAAGCAACTTGACTATCGTGAGCACCTGTTTTCGGCTCTTCATGAATAAGGGGTACCCCTTCTGATTTTAAATGATTTAAGCGTTCTTGAACATCATCAACATCAAATGCTATGTGATGAATACCTTCACCTTTCTTCTCAATATATTTCGCAATGGGTGACTCGTCACTAAGCGGCTCCAGTAATTCAATCGCGCTTTCGCCTATTTTAAAGAAAGCAACATGTACTTGTTCACTGTTCACTTGTTCTTTTCCTTCAAATGTCAAACCTAATTGATCACGATAAAACGGAATCATCTCATCAAGTGACTTAACAGCAATGCCAATATGTGCTATTTTATTCATCATCTTCACCTCTTACAGTTGATTTAATGAAATCGACTGTTTCTGTCGTAGGTGTTCCTGGTGTAAATACTTTTTGAACGCCTTGTTCTTCTAGATAAGCAATATCCTCATCTGGAATAACGCCTCCTCCAATAACTGGAATATCCTCAGCGTTTCTTTCCTTTAAAGCTTCAACAACCCTTGGAAACAATGTTTTATGACCACCTGATAATGATGACAATCCAACAACATCAACATCTTCTTGTATAGCTGCTTGTGCAATTTGTGCAGGTGATTGTCTTAACCCTGTATAAATGACTTCGATACCATGATCGCGTAGTGCTTGTGCGATGACAAGCGCCCCACGATCATGACCGTCTAGTCCTGGTTTTGCAATGAGCACTCTGATTTTTCGATCCATTTCAACCTCTCCCCCTATTATACACCTGTATATTCACCGAATTCATCTCGTAATGTATGGCAGATTTCTCCGACTGTTGCATATGATTGAACACATTCTAAGATATAAGGCATGACATTAATCGTTTCATCTTGAGCGGCTTGTTTTAAGTTATTCAATTTAGAATCAACAGTCGATTGATCTCGTTCTTTTCGAACCTGTTGCGTTTTTTCAACTTGTTGTTTTTCTAAAGCATCATCAACACGTAACAAATCTTCGTGCACTTCTTCTTCTAATTGGAATTCATTAAGGCCTACAATAATATCCTCTTTTGATTCAATTTTCTTCTGTGTTTCATAGGCTGTTTGATGGATTTCACGTTGCATGTACCCCTCTTCGACCGCTTGAACTGCGCCACCCATCTCTTCAATTCGGTCTATATAATCCATAACTTCTTTTTCGATTTGGTCTGTCATCTCTTCAACATAATAGGAGCCTGCAAGCGGGTCGACTGTATCAGCAACACCACTTTCATGAGCGATAATTTGTTGTGTTCGAAGGGCAATACGTGCTGATTCCTCTGTTGGCAAAGCTAACGCTTCATCTCTTGAATTCGTGTGTAAGCTTTGGGTTCCACCAAGCACAGCTGATAGTGCTTGTAGTGCCACCCGTACCACATTATTATCAGGTTGTTGAGCCGTTAGTGTTGAACCACCCGTTTGTGTATGGAAACGCAATCTTAAACTCTTCTCATTTTGTGCTTGGTATTTATCTTTCATTAATCTTGCCCAAATACGTCTTGCTGCCCGGAATTTAGCAGTTTCTTCAAAGAAATTATTATGTGCATTGAAGAAAAAGGCTAATCTTGGAGCAAATTGATCGATTTCTAAACCGCTTTCAAGTGCCGCGTCAACATAAGCCTTACCATTCGCTAATGTAAACGCAACTTCTTGTACGGCTGTCGATCCCGCTTCACGAATATGATATCCTGAGATACTAATCGTATTGAATTTCGGGATCTCTTGAGCACAGTATTCAAAAATATTCGTAATTAGTCGCATTGACGGTTTCGGCGGATAAATATAAGTGCCGCGCGCAATGTATTCTTTTAATATATCATTTTGAATGGTTCCCGTAATCTTTTCTTTCGGGACGCCTTGTTTCTCTGCAACGGCGATATACATACATAATAAAACTGAAGCGGGCGCATTGATCGTCATTGAGGTACTTACACGATCTAATGGAATACTATCTAGCAGTATTTCCATATCCTTTAACGAATCGATGGCGACGCCTACTTTACCCACTTCTCCTTCTGACATAAAATCGTCTGAATCATAGCCAATTTGAGTCGGTAAATCAAAAGCAACGGATAAACCTGTTTGGCCTTGATCAAGTAAATAACGAAAGCGTTCATTCGTTTCTTCTGCTGAACCGAAACCTGCGTATTGTCGCATTGTCCAAAAACGGTTACGATACATGGAAGGCTGAATTCCACGTGTGAATGGAAACTGCCCTGGAAAACCAATATTTTCAGTATAATCATTTGTTTGCCCTTGTTCATCTGGCAAATACAGACGGTCAATTTCTATTCCAGAATGATTCGTAAACTGTTCTTTCCGCTCTGGAAATCGTTCATTCGTTTGATCCGCTGCATCTTGCCAGCGCTCATACTGTTTTCGAAACTTTTCATCCATTCTCCCAACCCCTTTAATGATCTACTTTATAATTTTGAGAAAAATTCGTCATCTAACCTTATTGTAAAGGAAAGTTTAGGCTTGTCCAATCTTCTTTTTTCTTTTACAATATGTTTATTAGAGATTTTAAAGGAGGTATAAGTGTGTCTAAAAAGCAAAATCAACCTCGCGCTCCTTATGCATCGAATCGACGCAAGAAAAACACATGGACAACAATTGTAATCTATCTTATGATTATCGCCATGCTTCTTAGCTCTCTTATGATGGGCGTCAGCATGTTCGTATAAATCAAATTCTCAAGTCATAGCTATTGCTATGGCTTTTTTATTAGCTAATAGAAAATAAATACGAGCTTTTTGAGATCATCATCACAAATTGGACACATATTTTTTAATGAAGTGGTTATTTTGTCTTAGATTCGGGAATGACGATATTATATTAAAATATTTTCACATCAAGGAGTTGGAAACATGGCATTTTGGCTAAAACGGTATAAAATGATTTTCTTATTTTTCGTCCTATTATTAATTGTTGGTATTTATACATTCTTTAATTTACCTCAGCGTGATTTTCCAGAAACACCTGTCAATCAAGTAACAATTTCAACCCCCTCTCCTGGAGCATCTCCAGTAGAAGTTGAACAAAATATAACAACCTTGATCGAGAGTGAAGTCAGTCAATTGGATGGGGTTGATTCTTATCAATCGACATCTACTCGTGGATTTTCAAATATAATACTGTCGTTAGAGGATAGCACGAATGAAGCTGAGCTCGTCGCTGACCTGAATCAACAGATTAGCTCTCTAGACCTACCTGATTATGCATTAGAGACAAATGTTGAAGCTGTTAATTTAGAAACACCAAGTCAATCTTATTATTTCACAGCTTCTGAACGCGATCAGTTATATAATTTACAAGATACACAGCAAGAATGGCAAGATCGTTTAAAATCCATTTCTGGTGTGGCTTCTGTTGAGTTTAATGGCTTAGAAGAAGAACAAGTGGTTATAAATTTAGAGCCTGAAGCCTTGCAAGAGAATCAAATTCAATTCCAAAATGTCTTAACTGCACTAGAAGAAGAATGGCGACCAACACCAATGGGCCAAATTCAAACGGAAGATGGATATGAAACTTTGACGATTGATCACTATGAATCAATCAGTGAAATTAATAATACGACTATTCCTTCGCAAAACGGGTCAGTTCCACTCAGTGAATTAGCTACCATTGATCAAGAACCTGTTGAACAACCAGACTTTGTCAGTTATCAAGGAGAAACAGCAATCAATTTGACCGTTTATTTAGAAAGTGGTGAAGATATACCATCAGTTAGCAAGCAAGTCGATGATGAAGTTCAAAAACTTGCTTCTGACTTACCTGAAAATATTAGCTTTCATCATTATTTCGATCAATCTTCATTTATTTCTAATATTTTTGATGATTTATTTTTATCATTAGCAATTGCTGTGATTGCCGTCATTTTAACAACGACATTAGGCTTAACCTGGATTGGTTCGTTAGTTGTTGCAATAGCTATTCCAAGCTCACTAATACTAGCACTGATTCCGCTTCCGTTCTTGGATGTAACGTTAAATCAAATCTCCGTCATCGGAGCGATCATTGCACTCGGGATTTTAGTCGATGACTCCATTGTACTGAACGATAATATCGAGAGACGTTTTCGACTTGGAGATGATCCATTAAAAGGAACTTTAACGGGGATTAAAGAAGTTCGCAATTCAATCTTAACGTCAACATTAGCCATTGTGTTTACCTTTTCACCATTAATCTTCTTGTCAGGTGCAAATGGCGCTTTTATCCGGGCATTACCTAGTGTATTAATCGCGACCATAATTGCCTCAACGATCGTTGCGTTAACATTAGTGCCAGCGATTCGCTACGTACAATATAAACACAAACGTAAAACAATCAAAGCTAACCCAGGTTTACTCGGCACTTGGTTAAATCATGGCGCAAGATGGTATGCTCATAACTTAGTTAAAAAATTAATTCGCATACCTAAACGGACAGTTGCATTAGGGCTAGTCCTCACAACTGGTCTATTTGCTTTAGTGGTATGGACACCTTTTGAATTCTTTCCTGCCGCAGATCGTGAGGAAGTGACAATTGACGTATCATTAAACAATGGTCTAACGAAAGAAGACACATATGAGACCTTGCAACAAATTGAATCAGACTTAACTCAAAGTAATGAACCCATTAAAGATATTAGCCTGTTCACAAGTGGTAGTGCCCCACAACTATTCACGCAAGGACAAGGAAATACAGGTGAAGAAACTGGCCGATTATATGTCCGAATCGACACTTCAGAAACGAATGCTGAAGCTTTTAAAGAAAAATGGGAACCTGCGTTACGCAGTAACTATGAGGATGCCACGATCTTTATAGAGACAATTGAACAAGGACCGCCTTCAGGTGCACCTTTAACCGTTACGATTGAAGGAAATAATCTAGAAGAAATGATTAACCTAAGAGATCAGTATAACGAGCGATTAAGAGAAGAAGGTGCTAATCTTGTCGTTGATAATGTTGGAAACTTAACAGATCAAACGGTTTATCAACCGAACCGCGAATTATTGAATGACTATCAAATTTCAATTGAAAGTATCAATCAACAGTTAGCATTAAGAACAACAGGCACCCCTTTTATGACTATTAATGATGGTCTAGAACAGTATGATGTTCAACTTTACCTTAATCGTTTACAAGACGATGAAACGCTTGACTTAGATGAAATTGTTATTCCAGTTAATTCGAATGATGGCCCACCTGTTGTACCTGCTTCAGAACTGATCGAAGCAGAGTCAGAAGAAGTCATTCCAACCATCTATCACGAAGATGGTGATCGTACGATAACAATTAGAGCTTATGCAGATGACACAGCTCCTATTAAAGAAGCGATCCAACCAGATATAGATGAATTCAATCAATCACATGAAGAGCTTTCGTTATCAACTGGAGCTGAAACAGATAGTCAGGACAGCTTCTTCACAGAAATTATCGTTATCTTCTCGATTGTAATTTTATTAGTCTATTTACTGATTGCCTTCCAATTCAACTCATTATCTATGCCGTTTTTAATTTTGATTTCGGTATATCTAGCTATAGCTGGGGCAATTTTAGGATTATTCGTTACACAAACTCCGATCAGCTTCTTAGCAGTAACGGGTATGGTTTCGTTAACTGGTATTGTTGTCAGAAATTCATTAGTTCTTGTTGATTTCATTGAACAATCCATCGCTTCCAATGAAACAATGAGTGAAGCAGTGATTAATGCTGCAGAAGCAAGATTTAAACCAATTATTCTAACAACGATCACCTCCATTGTAGCCTTAACACCAGTCGCATTAGGTGGGGATGCATTATTTAAACCACTTGCCATAACCATTATAGCTGGGATTATGTTCTCAACTGTATTAACCTTAATCTTAGTCCCTGTGTTATATATCATCTTTAATAAAAGACGCTACAAGACGTCATAATTAAAGAAGGGTTGCTGGAGTTTCCAGCAACCCTTTTTATATGTCATATAGTTTGGTTAACCTTATTGAAGTAAATATACAAAAAGTGGAATTCATGATAAACTTCACTCATCTTATTTCTAGCCATATTTTTTATTAATATGATTATCATAAGGAGGTTGATTTCAATTGAAAACCATTTACATTCATATTCTAAATATCTTGGCCTTTATAGCACTAATTGTCTTTAACTTGTTCGCTTATTTGGGTATGAACTTCACTCCACAAAATGAACCTTACATAGCGGAATATACTTTTTTAGCGAGTTTTTATTTCATCTTAGCGCTATTTTACTATCTACAACTAAAGCAAACCTCTCTCAAATCACTTCTAGTCATCATTATTGTTGAGTTACTCCTTCTAATTACGTGGAGTTATTTCGGAAACACTCTTCTAGAAAGCTTGATTGAATAAAGACCATGAATTCTTATTAATTGATTCACTAAAAGAAATGAGGATGGTACAAAAAGATATTCAGCACCACAAAAGACGAGTGTTTAAAATAATTATGGGTAAGCAGTAATTAAGCGGAATCAAAACGCGTAGACTCCTGCGGGAACAGCACGAGTCTCAAGACCCCGCAAGCCCCGTTTTTGGGGCTGAGGAGGCTTGAGCCGTGCCCGCGGAAAGCGAAGCGTTTTGATGGAGCGTCATTCAAACAGAAAACCCGAAAGATTTATTTTTTAATTAAATCTTTCGGGTTTCTACAATGCATTATTAACTTTTGTCTCAGCTTAATTTTATTAGCTTAACTATATATTTGAAGTCTTTCTTGTTATATATCACTCTTTTTAAATGATCGTTTTAAAATGAGATATTGCTCAATCTCATTAAGTAATAAATATAAGTTAGCACGGTCTTCAAATGTTTGCCTGTCATGTGGCAAAGGTTCTTCATTAAACTGCTGTCGGATCTCTTTTAATGAATCTAAATACTTAACCGCTGTATTCCCTGGATGAACATGAGTTGCAAGATCCTCAAATAATTGACCAATATAATGATATTCATCTTGTGACGCGTCAATCCGACTAATTAACGGTAACATACGCTCTAAAATATCAAACTGTTTTTCTCGCATATGAAAATAATGATAAAACGGGTGGTGCCTCCGTAACAAATGGTTCTCAACATCTCTCGAAGCTAATTGGTTAGCCTTTTCTAACAACTGAGCTGTTTCAGTAATTTCTTGGCCTGACCAATGATAATCGCCTGTCTTTAAATAATTAGCAATTTCTTGTAGGATAATCGCAAAATTATCCTCTAACTGATTGCGAATTTTCACCAACTCAGAATCAAGACTTGGCATATACATATTTAATAATAGAGCTACACCCAAACCAATTGAAATCAAAATAATCTCATTAGCGACTAGAGAAAAAGTCAGTTGCCCAGCCCCATAAATATGCAACATAATAACCGAACTAGTCACAACCCCTTCTGTGATTTGCAATCGAACTGTGATTGGAATAAATATGATTAAGACTAAACCAAATACAACTGGATTATAACCAATTAATTCAAATAACAATCCTGATACTAAAATTGCTATAACACAGGCATAGAAACGGTACCAAGCACTTTGTATCGATCGTTGACGT
Organism: Alkalibacillus almallahensis; assembly: GCF_011761495.1. Taxonomy (GTDB): domain Bacteria; phylum Bacillota; class Bacilli; order Bacillales; family Alkalibacillaceae; genus Alkalibacillus; species Alkalibacillus almallahensis. The sequence continues at coordinate 102,718 of NZ_JAASRU010000008.1, forward strand.
GTGACTTGGATACATAGAATCGTTAAAATCGCTGCACTAATAGCATTTTCCAACTGTAGAGCATTTGCTAGCACGATTGAAATCGGTGCACCAATCGCTGTTTTGATTGTTCTAGACCCGATTTTAAACATTCTCATGCCTCTTTCTAAAGTGAATTTCTTCTTCTATCATATATGTCTTATTCAAGATTATAAAGCAAAAATAAAAAGGTGGCTATTAACCACCTTTTTATTGTTATTAGTATTCTTCACAATGTTGATCAAAGATTGTTTGTAACTGTTGAACAACTTCCATTGGTGTTGAGCTTTCAATTTCATGACGTTCAACCATTGTTACAAGTTGACCATCTTTCATTAATGCAAATGATGGTGAAGATGGTGGATACCCTTCAAAGTAACCTCTTGCCTTCTCTGTTGCATCACGATCTTGTCCAGCAAAAACTGTTACAAGATGATCTGGTCTATAATCATAATGAATAGCACTTGATGCAGCTGGACGAGCAACGCCACCAGCACAACCACAAATTGAGTTAACTGCAACTAATGTTGTTCCTTCACGTGATAATGCCTGATCAACGTCCTCGGGTGTTTTCAATTCTTCATAGCCTGCATCAGCAATTTCTGAACGTGCTTGTTCGACGAAATCCTGCATATATAAATTAAAATCCATATTATACGCCTCCCCTATCTTTAAAACTCTACCTATATACTATCAACAAATGGAAGTCGTTTCAAATTGTTTAACTTCAAAATTTTTAATCTACAAAAAAGAAACACATCTTCAGTTGAGATGTGTTTCTTTAGTAATAATTAATAAATAGAAGTATTATCCTCTGTCATATTTTCAAGAATCTCTTTCACACGTTGTAAGAACTGGCCACAGATTAGACCGTCCAATACTCGGTGATCAAGTGATAAACATAAGTTAACCATGTCACGGGCACCGAACATGCCGTCCATATAAACAGGTCGCTTCACAATTGATTCGACTTGTAAAATAGCTGCTTGTGGGTGATTAATGACACCCATGGACTGGACTGAACCAAATGAGCCTGTATTATTGACTGTAAATGTACCACCTGACATATCTTCATTCGTCAGTTTACCGTCACGTGCTTTCGCAGCCAATTCTACAATATCTTTGGCTATGCCTTTAACACTTTTATCATCAGCATTCTTAATAACAGGGACGAATAATTGATTATCACTAGCTACTGCAATCGATAAGTTAATATCTTTCTTCTGAATGATTTTATCGTCTGCCCACATACTGTTAAGCTCAGGGAATTCTTTTAATGCTTGAGCAACAGCTTTAACAAAGAAAGCGAAATACGTTAGTGAATAACCTTCTTTTTGTTTAAACTCTGTTTTCTTCTGCTCACGTAATTGAACTAGATTGGTCACGTCAACTTCAACCATCATCCAAGCATGTGGAATCTCAGTTGTTGATTTAACCATGTTTTGCGCGATCGCTTTACGAACACCAGAGACAGGAACTTCAACATCACCAGTTTGAGCACTTGGTGCAGGTGCTTGACTAGGCTTAGTAGCTTGAGACGTTGATTTTTCTGTTGTGCTTGTTGTTTGTGCTGGTTCTTGTGAAGCCTGAGGAACTTCACCAGATTCGACGATCGCTTCGATATCTTTACGTGTAATACGTCCCCCTTTGCCTGAACCAGTCACTTGATTTAAATCAATATCATGTTCCTGAGCCATCTTAAGGACTGCTGGTGAATAACGCTTTTTCATCGATTGGTCTGTTTGTGACGTTTCTGCTGGCTGTTCACCTTGTTCAGAACTTGTTTCGTCACCTGAACCTGATGAAGCCTCAGATGCCCCACCTTCTACTTCTATATAAGCTATAAGGCCACCAACTTCAATTGTATCGCCTTCACTTGCTACGAGTTCGGTAATTTTACCTGAAAAAGATGATGGCACTTCAGCGTTTACTTTATCGGTCATGACTTCAGCGATGGGATCATACTTGTTTACTTGATCGCCAGCACTGACTAGCCACGAGCTAATCGTACCTTCTGTTACACTCTCACCTAACTGAGGCATCTCTACCTTTTCGACCGACATGAATGACTACCTCCTTTGTTTTGCCTAAACCGCTTAAAATTCCGCTAGTTCACGCATTGCATTTTCCAATTTATCTGGATTAATCATAAAATACTTCTCCATTGTAGGAGCATAAGGCATTGATGGAACGTCTGGTCCTGCTAACCGTTGAACAGGCGAATCCAGATCAAATAGACAGTTTTCAGAGATAATAGCTGAGACCTCACTCATGATACTGCCTTCTTTGTTGTCTTCTGTCACAAGTAAGACTTTACCTGTCTTTTTCGCTGCTTCAATGACTGCTTCTTGGTCTATTGGATAAACGGTACGTAAGTCTAAAATGTGAGAAGAAATCCCTTCTTCTTCTAATTTTTCAGCTGCTTCTAATGCGAAATGAACGCCTAATCCATATGTGATGACCGTAATATCATCACCTTGTTTTTTAACGTCAGCTTTACCGATTGGTAATTCATAATCTTCTTCAGGTACTTCTCCTTTAATCAAACGATAAGCGCGTTTATGTTCAAAGAATAAAACAGGATCATCATCTCGAATAGCTGCTTTAAGTAACCCTTTGACATCATGTGGTGTGGAAGGCATGACGATCTTAAGGCCTGGCTGATTAGCAAAGACGGCTTCTACGGATTGTGAGTGGTACAACGCACCATGTACACCCCCACCATACGGAGCGCGAATCACCATTGGACAACTCCAATCATTATTTGAACGATAGCGAATACGTGATGCTTCTGAAATGATTTGGTTAACGGCTGGCATAATGAAATCGGCGAATTGCATTTCTGCAACAGGTCGTTTACCATACATTGCTGCACCAATGCCTACACCAGCAATAGCAGATTCCGTTAAAGGTGTGTCCATGACACGTGATTCACCAAATTGATCATATAATCCTTCAGTTGCTTTGAAAACGCCACCTTTTTTACCGACGTCTTCACCAAGTACAAATACGGAGTCATCACGTTCCATTTCATCTTTTAAAGCACTCGTAACGGCTTGAATATAAGACATAACTGCCATGATTATTCCCCTCCTTTTTCTGCATAAACATACTTCAATGCATCTTCAGGTTCAGCATAAGGAGCATTCTCAGCTGCTTCTGTTGCTTCATTAATTTCATCATCAATTTCTTTATTTAAAGCTTGTTCCTTCTCTTCCGTTAATACGCCAACGTCACGTAAATATTGAGCAAACGAAATCAAGCTATCCTTTTGTTTCATTTCTTCTATTTCTTCTTCAGTACGATACGCTTTATCATTATCATCACTTGAATGGGCTGTTAAGCGTTCAGTCATTGCTTCGATTAACGTTGGTCCTTCTCCATTCATAGCACGATCATGAGCATCTTTTACAACGCGATAAACTTCTAATGGGTCATTTCCATCAACTTGATAACCTGGCATACCGTAAGCAACGCCGCGGTCAGCTACTGATTCGCTTGAAATCTGACGTTCGAGCGGAACCGAAATGGCATATTTATTATTCTCAACCATCGTAATAACCGGCAGTTTATGAACACCAGCAAAGTTTAAACCTTCATGGAAATCGCCTTGATTGGAAGAGCCTTCACCTAACGTAACGAGTGAAGCAATATTTTCGCCATCCATTTTGGCTGCTAAAGCTATACCTACTGCATGAGGCAATTGTGTTGTAACAGGTGAAGAACCTGTTAAGATGCGATTTTTCTTTTGGCCGAAGTGACCAGGCATCTGCCGACCACCTGAGTTAGGATCTTCTGCTTTAGCAAAGGCTGCTAAAAATAGCTCGTGTGTTGTCATCCCAAATGCTAAAACAACTCCTAAATCTCGATAGTAAGGAGCTACATAATCCTTATCCAAATTAAGTGCATAGCTTGCACCAATTTGTGCGGCTTCTTGTCCTTGACACGAAATGACAAATGGAATTTTACCTGCTCGGTTCAATAGCCACATGCGTTCATCAATTTTACGCGCTAACAACATTGTGCGATACATATCGAGCACTTGCTCATCTGATAAGCCTAAATTTTGGTGGCGATTATCAACTTGACTCATAGAATAACCTCCTTATTCTTAACCATGAATTTGTTTCCCATCAACAGCTAAAGCCGCTTCACCTATTACTTCAGATAAAGTAGGATGCGGATGAATCGTTTCGCCGATCTCCCAAGCTGTCGCATCTAACACCATTGCAAGGCCAGCTTCCGAAATCATATCTGTTACGTGTGGACCAATCATATGCACACCGAGGAGATCATTATTTTCTGCATTCGTGATAATCTTCGTAAATCCTTCTTTTTCACCGTGAACTAATGATTTACCAACAGCTTGAAATGGAAATTTACCTACTTTAATCTCATAACCTTGATCTTTCGCAGCTTGTTCTGTTAATCCAACACTAGCCATTTCGGGATGCGAATAAATACAAGAAGCTACATGATTATAATTGATTGGTTCTGGATTTTCATTGGCCATATGTTCAACGGCCAGAATGCCTTCATGTGAGGCCACATGTGCTAATTGCATACCGCCAATAACATCGCCGATCGCATAGATATGGGATTCTTTCGTTTGTCCAAATTTATTAACTTTGATCGCGCCACTATCAACCTGAATATCCGTATTTTCTAATCCGATATTATCGACAATAGGTGAACGTCCAACTGATACAAGCAAGCGATCTGCCTCAAAAGTTTGCTCTTCTCCATTAATATCAGCTTGTATAGAAACACCATCTTGTTTTTCTAACGTTTCTGGCTTCACTTTAGCCCCAGTAATGATTTCAATACCCTTTTGTTTCAACGCTTTTTCTGCTTCTTTAACGACATCTTGATCTTCAGTTGGTAAAATCTGATCCAGATATTCAATGACTTTCACATTCACTCCGAAATCTGCCAACATCGAAGCCCATTCGATACCAATTACGCCACCACCGACAATCATAATAGACTCCGGCAATGATTCCATTTGTAAGGCTTCATCAGATGTCATAATCAATTCACCGTCAACTTCTAATCCCGGTAATGTTTTAGGTTTGGAGCCTGTTGCCACAATCACATTTTTCGGAATGATCATGTCATTCTCTTCCCCATTATTCATTTCAACCGAGATTGTACCAGCTGTTGGTGAAAAAATACTTGGGCCTAAAATACGCCCGTGACCTTCAATCACATCAATTTTTCCTTTTTTCATTAGACCTTGGACACCTTGATGTAATTGATCAACAATTTGTTGTTTACGCTCTTGAACTTTAATGAAATTCAAAGATGTATTTTCAGTTTCTACACCGAAAGTATCAGCCTGTTTCGTTTGTTGATAGACTTCTGCACTTCTGAGCAATGCTTTAGACGGAATACAGCCTCTATGTAAACAGGTTCCGCCTAATTCGCCTTTTTCAACCATTGCAACACTTAAACCGAGCTGACTTGCCCGAATTGCTGCAACATAACCGCCTGTCCCGCCACCTAAAATGGCGAGATCATATTCTTTAGCCATAGCCTTACCTCTCCCTTCAAAGAAAGTTTACTACTTAATAAATTTTGGCTTCTTCATCGCCATCTAAAACGCGTTGTGCCCCTTCAGCAAGAGCTATAAGTTCATTCTCACCTGGGTGCACTCGAACATCTGCAATCCAACTAATTTGGTCTGTGATCCACTTTACGAGCAGGTCGCTATAAGCTAGCCCGCCTGTTAGGACAATAGCGTTTATATCACCTTTAAGAACAGGACTAACCCGACCTATTTCCTTAGCGATTTGATAGGCCATAGCTTTATATACTTGCTTAGCCTTCTCATCACCATTGTCTATTAATTCTTCTACTTGTCTTGCATCATTCGTTCCTAAATGAGCAACTAAACCTCCATGACCTACCAGCAATTTATGCAAAGATTGCTGCGTATAGTCTTCAGAAAAGCACAAATCAACAAGCTGACCTGCTGGTAAAGTCCCGGCACGTTCTGGTGAGAAAGGACCTTCTCCATTCAAACCGTTATTAACATCTACGACTTTTCCTTTTTGATGAGCACCTACTGTAATTCCTCCGCCCATATGACATACGATCAGGTTAACGTCATGATAGGATTGGTTTATTTCCTGGGCCGCTTTTCGTGCGACAGCTTTTTGGTTAAGAGCATGAAAAATACTTTTACGAGGAATATCGGGCACACCAGAATATCTAGCAATATCAGATAATTCATCCACTACAACAGGATCAACAATATAGGCCGGTACATTAACATTATTAGCAATCTCAAATGCTAGCATAGCTCCTAAGTTAGACGCATGCTCACCATTTTCAGCCTTTTTTAAGTCATCGATCATGTTCTGGTCTACCAAATACGTCCCGCCTTCAATTGGCTTTAATAAACCGCCACGACCACATACAGCATCTAATTTGGAGATATTAAATCCTTCATAATCTAATACATTCAATATCACGTTTTTTCGAAATAAGTATTGATCTGATACTGAATCGAATGCATTAAGTTCATCGGTTTGATGCCGAATCGATTTTTCAAATAATTGATAGCCTTGTTCGAAAACTGCAATTTTAGTTGAAGTCGAACCTGGATTAATGACTAAAATTCTATTATGCATCGTTCAACTTCCTCCTAATTTATTTACGACGTGATAAGACGCTATGTTCATTTTGCAGGAATGTACTACGAGATTTTCTAACACTTTCAATACGTTCCTCTGCCATACGGTCTGCCGCTGCATGCGTTGAAATGTTATCGCGTTTTGAAATCTCGAAAATTTTCGTCAAACTATCATAAATGGTGTCAATTTGCTTATAAGCACGTTCCTGATTATACCCGTTTAACTCATCTGCTACATTAATAACACCACCAGAGTTAATCACATAGTCTGGCGCATAAACAATGCCTAATTCGTGAAGCTTTTCACCATGGCGCTCTTCTGCTAATTGGTTATTAGCTGAACCAGCAATGGCTTTCGCCTTCAATTGAGGAATTGTATCATCATTAATGGTTGCACCTAAAGCACACGGCGCATAAATATCACAGTCAACTGAGTAAATATCATCTGGAGCGACTGCTTGAGCACCAAAATCATTTACGGCACGATCAATAGATTCTTGGTTAATATCCGTGACAATTAATTTTGCGCCTTCTTCATGCAAATGCTTGCACATATGATAAGCAACATTTCCAACACCTTGAACAGCTATTGTCTTACCTTCTAATGAATCTGTTCCAAATGCTTCATTCGCTGCTGCTTTCATACCACGATACATACCGTACGCTGTTGCTGGTGATGGATTACCTGAAGAACCGAACTCAGGGGAAATGCCTGTTACATAATCGGTTTCCATGTAAATATGATCCATATCATGTTCTGTTGTCCCTACATCTTCTGCAGTAATATAACGACCGTTTAATCCTTGGATATAACGTCCAAATGCACGGAACATCTCAGAATTTTTGTCTACTTTTGGATCACCAATAATAACAGTTTTACCACCGCCAAGGTTAAGACCAGCCGCAGCATTTTTATAAGTCATACCTTTAGCTAAACGAAGTGCGTCTACTAATGCTTCTTCTTCTGAATCATAAGTCCACATTCTTGTTCCACCTAACGCAGGTCCTAATGTTGTGTCATGTAAGGCAATAATTGCTTTAAGTCCTGAATTTTTATCTTGGCAAAAAATCACCTGTTCATAATCGTATTCTTCCATGTAAGTAAATAATTCCATGATAAAACCTCCTAAAAATTAAGATGAAGTTAACGCAAAGGCTAACGAGTAAATTTTACTATCTGCTGTATCTGCGCGTGACGTCAAAACAATGGGTGCTTTAGCGCCACTTATAATACCTGCAACCTTAGCATTTGCAAAATAAGTAAATGATTTATATAACGTATTGCCCACTTCAATATATGGACATACGAGAATATCTGCTTGACCAGCGACCTCTGACTCGATTCGCTTCTCTTTTTTAGCTTCTGGGGAGATCGCATTATCAAAACCTAATGGGCCATCAACTGTACAACCTGTAATCTGGCCTCGTTTTTGCATTTGAGATAAGACAGCTGCATCTACTGAAGCTTGCATTTGTGGATTAATAATTTCTACAGCTGCAATTGGTGCCACTTTGGGATTAGTAAATCCAATTCGATTCGCTACATCAGCAGCATTTTGTATAATTTGCGCTTTTTCTTCTAAATCAGGTGCAATATTCATACCTGCATCTGTTAAAAATAACATTCGTTGGCGTTCAGGCATCTCAAATAACGCAACATGAGAAAGGACCCGCCCATTACGTAAGCCTGAGTTTTTATTTAACACTGCTTTTAGTACTATTTTAGTTGCAACATCCCCTTTCATCAGCACATCTGAACGTTCCTCAGAGACTGACATCACTGCTTTTTCAACTGCATTTTCAACAGAAGTTGCGTGGTGTAAGGTGATTCTTTCCTGTTGGAGATTTAAATCAATCATTTCTGCAGCTTCTTGGATTTTTCCCATATCACCAAATAATTTAAACCTTGCTAAATCTTGTTCAACACCTTCCTTAATGGCTTTTAGTGTTTCGATATTAGTTGCCTCAGCAACAGCGACTGTTTTCTTTTCTTGCATTTGACATAAGTCATCAACAAGTTGATCTAAGTTCATATTTTAATCACCTTCATGTTGTCCTATTTCGTTTATCAGCCTTGAACATGTTTGCCTAAATTATGTTTTTCCATCTTGTAATAAAGGTTACGAATCGAAATATTTAATTGTTTGGCTGTTTTCGATTTAATATAATTATTTCTTTCTAATGTTTCTAAAATTAGTTGTTTTTCAAATTCATCTAATGCATCTTGTAAAGGAATGCTTTCCTGATGATCAGGTTCCTGAAATAAATCTAATTCATGATAAGTCTGTTTTCGCAACTGCGGTAAATGGCGCTCAGCAATATTTGCCTCATTTTGGCCCATACTAATAATCGCTCTACCAATAATGTTTTCTAACTCACGCACATTACCAGGGAAATCATACGAACTCAATTTATCCAATGCTTCAGGTTCAATCGAATGAACATAACGACCATATTCTGCATTCAGTTTTATTATAAAATGATCAATAAGAGGTTTTAGATCCTCTTTCCTTTCCCTTAGTGGGGCAATCATAATTGGTAATCGACTCAAACGATAAAATAAATCTTCTCGGAACTCTTTTTCCATCATCGCCCGTTCCAAATTGACATTTGTCGCTGCAATCATTCGAACATTGACAGGTAATGGATCTTGACTGCCAACTCGAATTACCTGTTGATTTTCTAAAACATATAAAATGCGTGCCTGTAAATGAAGCGACAAATCCCCTATTTCATCTAAGAACAACGAGCCATTATGCGCCTCTTCGACTAGTCCTCTTTGCTGTTCAGGAGGGCCATAAGCATTACCGAACAAGGATTTTTCAAGCGAGTCCTCATCCATGGCTGCACAATTGACCCGGATAAATTTATAATGTTTGCGATTACTTTCATTATGAATCGCATGCGCCATTAATTCCTTGCCTGTACCAGACTCACCACGTAACAAAATCGTTACTGGGTTTTTAGCACCTACTTTTGCTTGTTCCAAGGTCAATGTCATCTCAGATGAGTGAGCTATTATATCATCAAAAGTATATTTTGCCTCTAGATTACGAATAATTTGTCTTGCTTTTTTCAATTCTGAAGTAAGCGACTCAATCTCAGATAAATCATGGATGATCGCCACACTGCCTTTCAAAACACCATCCACTAAAATCGGCGCAGCATTAACCAAAACATCTCGTTTAGATGGGCCCACTTTCATTCTCGCTCCACGAACAGGTCGACGTGTTCTAAGAACTTGCATATGCATACTTTCGCCTTCTGAGATATCCGTTGTCGCAGGTTTACCAATTACCTCATTTTCTTTTAACCCTGTTATGTTAGTATAAGCAGGATTAATCAGTATACCAACACCATTTTCATCCACTACAGAGATCGCTTCTTCACTGGATTGAATAATCGCTTCTAACATGTTTTGAATGTTTTTGAGATCTGTTATTTCTTCAGCTAATTCGACGACTTCAGTAATATCCTTAAATACGGCAAAAGCACCGAGAAGTTCGCCACTATTCGTAATTAATGGAATTCGCGTGGTAATAATTTGTTTACCATTATGTAAGCGAAGAGATTGATTTAATTCTTTTTGTTTCGTTTTCATCACTTTCGGTAAATGAGAATCCGGAATAATGGATTGAATCGGTTGTTCCAGCATATCATCTTTATTTAAATTCAAAACATTCTCAGCCGCTTCATTTACAAAAGTTACGGTTTGATCCAACCCAATCACAATCATTCCATCATGAATTGAATCAAGTAACAAGTTGCGGGAGTCTGTTTCATTCTTTAATTCATTAAATAAATCCTCGCGTTCATTTAATAAATTATAAATAATATGGGCAACCGTTCCTGGAATAAGCACTGATTGTTTCGGTTTATGTTGTTTGAGATCATCAAATACATCCTCTATTCCCGTTGTTTCCACAATGATATCAATCGGCTCGGATAATGCATCCCAATAAGAATGAAAAGTTTTGATATTCTTTTGTTCTGCTAATAATATCCCAGAAGCCTTTTCATCAATGTCTGCAACTGCTTGCACGTTGATCATATCTATTTGTTCAAATAAACGAATAAGTGCCGTTCCGCCTTGACCAGCACCGACTATTAACACTTTTTGCATTCTACGACACCTACATTTGCAATTTTTTGCACACTTCTATCATATTGAAAGCGCTTTAATTATGCAAGTATTTTTCATTTTTTTTATGGATAAATTTTGATATACTACTAGAAGTGATTAAAGGGGAGACTACAATGCGTTCAATTGCTTTATTTATAATGATTATTCCTGGAGTTATTGCAGCTTATGGTATAATTTTAATGCGCGATGCTTTTTTCGGGCAAGTTGCTGCAATATTTTTCAATAATGTTTTTCTACAATTTATCGGCGGTTTGATATTGTTTGTTGGAGGACTCGGCTTTATCGGTGGTTTTATTGTATACAGAGATAAAAAACGAGGTAAACGATCATAAAAAAGGAGCTCGAAAATTCCGTAACTGGTTCCGTTCCCTATCTCAAAACTCGAAATTACATTATAAAATGTACCGTGTTCTGTAGTTATATTTGTAACTAAAAAAATCTCAGTTCTGTGAACTGAGATTTTTTTCTATCTTCAATTGCTTCTTGAAATATCATACTCAATTGTAGAACTATTAAATCCTCCTGTTTATTTCCTTAGTTAAGAAAATTCCTTTTTATATCGAACAGCTAGGTATATTCCTGAAGCGATGAATACAAAAGCATATTTAAACAAGAAGAAAATTTGCCACATATATTCTTGCGGGAAAATTATGTCGAACAAAACTACCCCACATAACATAATGTAAGCACTTTTCAAATATATTTGATTTGTTCTTTCATCAGGTTTGCCAATTCTCTTTCGATACACATATAACAGAACCAATCCAATTAAAAGCAATACAAAACCACTTCCAAGAAGCATATTCCAATTACCAGATGATTCTTCCACCCAAGTCTTTAAAGGATAAAAGATTGAATTTGATATTTCTGTTGGAGACTTCCACATCTCAATCACTCCCTTTCACATAAGTAAAAATATCGTTAACATCTACGTTAAAGAAATCAGCTATTCGAAAAGCCAAAACAAGAGAAGGAGAGTAATTATTTTTCTCCATAACAAATATAGTTTGCTTAGACACACCGACAGCGTCAGCTAAATCTTTTTGCGTCATTCTTCTTAAAACCCTGTGCTCATACACTTTGTTTTCAATGTAATCCTCAACTTCTTTTTCCAAGATTAACACCTTCCTTTTAACTACAATATATATTAAACCATTCTTTTATAAAAGTAAAGAAAACTTATACAAAATAAAGAAAAAATTAGGTTAGATCCTAAAATTAGGATCTAACCTTTATTTAATTATGAAACAATCTGCTCAAGTTAGCATTTAAGTATATTTCTACACGATTTAATAAAATTATTCATAATACCTTGTAAAATAGAGCGAAATTAAAATAACATCCTTTTTGATGGTAAATTTTATATGCTAATTTGCATACGAATTTGTGGTTAAAAACGTAGACATACACTGGATATCGTCACCTACCAAATAGGGGTGCAAATTACACTACAATTTTACCGTATATTATAAAGAAAAAACTGTTACATCAATAAAAAACGACCAACAAATTAGCATACAAATTGTTGGTCATTTTAGATTACATTTTTAATGTTTGCGATAGGTAACGGAACCCGTTAGAAAATTCGAGCTTCTTTTTTATTTGACCTAAGCTTCTAAGAAAAATTCACGATATAGTGATCGAACAGCTTGATCCACTTTGTTTTCATCAATACCGAACATCATCGAGACTTCTGAAGATCCTTGGTTAATCATATTAATTCTCACATCTGCATCAGCAAACGCTTTGGTTGCTTTCGATGCCACATGCAGTCGTTCACTCATTCCTTCGCCGACTAACATGACCATAGCTAAACCATGGATGACATCAACTGTATCAGCGTTGAGTTCATTTTTTATTCTGTTTTTCAGTCGTTCTTCCTTGTCGCCTTTAATATGATCTCGTCTTATAATGACCGACATATCGTCAATCCCAGAAGGTGCATGCTCGAAAGAAATGTCCATATCTGCCAGAATCCCTAATAAACGCTGACCAAAGCCGATTTCACGGTTCATTAAGTATTTCCGTACATATATAGATGAAAATCCTTCATCACTAGCAATACCAACAACTTGCTGACTAAGATCATCTTTGTTGGATACAATCATTGTACCTTCTGCGTCGGGGTCATGCGTACTTTTGATACATACCGGGATATTTTTTTGGAAAGCTGGTATTAAAGCTTCATCATGAAAAACCGTAAAACCTGCGTAAGATAATTCACGCATCTCTTTATAAGTTAGAGTATGGATCTCGTGTGGTTGATCAACGATTTTCGGGTTGACGCAATAGACAGAACTAACATCAGTAAAGTTCTCGTATAAATCTGCTTGTACACCTGCAGCAACGATTGAACCCGTAATATCAGATCCACCACGTGGAAATGTGGTTAAAACACCCGTTTCGGTATATCCGAAGAAACCAGGGATGACAACAACCCCACTTTTTTCGGTTAATTTATGGATTTCCTCATAACTTTTTTCTAAGATTTGAGCGCCACCTGGTTCAGAATTAACGATAATCCCTGCATCTTTCGGGTTGACATAAGTTGCCTGTGTGCCACGTTTATTGAGATATGCACTCAAAATCCGAGCTAAGGAATCCTCTCCCATTGCTTTTAATCCATCTGTTAAATGTGTCGTATTCGTCGTTTCACGTAACAAACGACGCGATTCATTTTCAATACGCGCTACGATATCATCTGATAACCCTAGCTGATCTGTAATGGCCTGAAAGCGTTGAGAGATTTTGAATAATGTTACTTCGTAATCTTGTCCGCTGTTAAATTGTTCACCCAATTGGATAAACATATCTGTTACTTTTTCATCTTCGTCATAACGTTTTCCAGGAGCAGAAACGACAATAAATTTTCTATCGGGATCTGATTCAATAATTGAAGCGACTTGTTCAAGCATTGCATGATCTGCTACTGAACTTCCACCAAACTTTGCTACTTTCACTATTATCACCACTATTTTGAATTGTTTTATAACGAACAGTGCTTATTTTAACATATCCGTCACAAAAGAAAAGGGTGTTAGCCAATCAATCGCTAACACCCTTGTATATAAACCCCTTTAACCCACTTTATGCTCTAATCGTAATTTATCAGCAATCATTGCGATAAACTCACTATTAGTCGGTTTTGCTTTAGACATGCTTACCGTGTAGCCAAAAATAGCGGAAAGCGAATCAATATTGCCTCGATTCCAAGCGACCTCAATAGCATGACGAATCGCTCTTTCTACACGAGATGCTGTCGTATTATATTTCTTTGCAATATCTGGATAAAGTACTTTCGTGATGGATCCAAGTAATTCAATATCATGATAAACCATACCAATAGCTTCTCGTAGGTATAGGTAACCTTTAATATGTGCTGGAACACCAACTTCATGAATAATTGATGTAATATTAGATTCTAAATCGATTGGTTTTGCCTTAGGCTCACTTGTCACATGTTTTAAAGGCGAGTAAGGTTTTGAGCCAGCTACATTAACAACTTGATCTTTTAACATATCTAAGTCAAATGGCTTCAGCATATAGTATGTAGCCCCTAACTCCACAGCTTTCTTAGTAACGGACTCATGACCAAATGCTGTTAACATAATAACCTTGGGTGGTTTATTAAGTGATAAAGATCGTAATTGCTCCATAACTGCCAATCCATCCATGTGCGGCATAATGATGTCTAAAATAAGTACATCAGGTTCTTGTTCCTTAATGACATCGAGACACTCATTACCATTAAAAGCGGTTCCAACGACTTGTGTTTCTGCTTCCTCTCTAAAATGCTCCTCAAGCATGTGTACGAGTTCGCGATTGTCATCCGCGATTGCAACTTTAATTGTCTCCATCGTATTCCCTCCTAAAAATTATCCGTATCGCTCTCATATAAGACTTTCGACAGTTAGACGTATTTTCCTTTTTAAAAGGTAAAATTTTTTATATTTTTTCATATTTAATAACTTTATATCCAAAAATCGACAATTAATTAATTGATTCGACACAGAAATCAGACTAATATACATTAAGCTCAATACGAGTAATCGTATTGAGCTTAATCTTAACTGGCTTTATTTTCTTCACTCGATTGTTTAACTTTTAGTCCTGCTTCTTCTAACATCCATTCAAGATGTACACCATAACCACTCGTAGGATCGTTTAAGAAGACATGTGTGACGGCACCAACAATTTTTCCATTTTGAATAATTGGACTACCACTCATTCCTTGAACAATTCCTCCTGTTTCTTCAAGCAACTCTTCATCTGTAACTTGTACAATCATACCTTTTGTTTCTGGATTTTTTGAAGGAACACTACTGACAATTTCGACGTCAAACTCTTCAACTTTTTTTCCTTTAACAACTGTTCTAATTTTCGCTTTACCTTCTTTAACTTCATTAGCTGGAGCAACTGGTATTGGCTCAATATCCTGTTGATCCTTAAAGTCATTCTGAGTCAGTTTACCATAAACACCATAATCAGAGTTTTTCTGAATTGACCCAATTGGCTCATCTGTTTTAGAAAATTTCGCTCTCTTTTCACCAGGAGAGCCACTTTCACCTTTATTGATGGATGTAACATCAGAAAGGACAATCTGACCATCAAAAATATCTAAAGGCTTCTTCGTTTGCTGGTCTGCGATAACGTGTCCTAAAGCTCCATACCGCATGGTTAATGGATCATAAAACGTTAATGTGCCGATGCCAGCTGTCGCATCGCGAATATACAAGCCTAATTTGTAATTATCCTGCTCCTTTTTAGGTTTAATTTCAACTGGGAAAATATGCTCTTTGCGTTTAATTCTTAATTCAATTGGAGAATCAGAATTTTGGTACTTTGTCATAAACGTTTTAAACGTTTGCATATCATCGATTTTGTGACCGTTTAATTGTAGAATGATGTCTCCTATTTCCACACCAGATTCTTCGGCTGGGGATTCCTTCGAATCATTTGTGTTTATTTCGTTAAAACCTACAACTACGACACCAGATGTATGCAATTTAATACCTAATGATTGTCCACCAGGTACAACTTCTTCTACTGGCTGTAATGATTGAGCAAATGCTGGCTGGATGACTGTGAGCGGAAGAACAAATGAAATAAGGAGGATTAGGTTTATTTTAATTTGTGAACGGCTCAATGATTCCTCACTCCTCATTTCAATTTAATTGAAGCTTTAATGTTAATTTGAGCCGATTAAATACTTTTTAAACGGGAAAAGTAAAGTCAATATAGTTTAACTTTTCCTAAACAAAACTGGATTATAAACGAATAAAAGCTAGACAAAGGGTGTCTAGCTTTTTAAAGAAGCGGCTTGTTTAATTAATTCTTCAGCATGTTGAGTCGTTGTTTCCGTTAATTCACCACCAGAAATCATTCGACCAACTTCATCAATTGTTTCTTGTTGATCCAGTTTTTGTACAGAAGTATTTGTAAAACCTTTTTCCGTAACATCTTTTTCAATAAGATAGTGATGATCAGCCATAGCAGCTACTTGCGGCAGATGGGTGATACAAAGCACTTGTGATTGACTCGATACGCCGTGTATTTTCTGAGCAATAGCCTGTGCAACTCGACCACTAACGCCTGTATCAACTTCATCAAAAATAACACTTGTGATTCCTTGATGTTGAGAAAGGATACTTTTAATCGCTAACATAATACGGGAAATTTCCCCACCTGAAGCAACCTTATGCAAGGGTTTTAAAGGTTCTCCAGGATTAGTGGTGATTAAAAATTGGACAAGATCAAGACCTTGTTTCATTAATTTAATGTTTTGATCACGCCACGCTACTGGTCCTGATTGAGTCGAAAATGAAACATCAAACTGGGCCTTCTCTAGATAAAGATCTTTTAACTCATATTGAATCGCCTCTGATAAGTCATTCGCTATCTCTTGACGTAATTTATGTAAATGCTCAGCTTCTGTAAGAGCATCTTTTTGAACTTCTTGTATTTCTTTTTCTAAAGATTGTAAATGGGTGTCCTTATTTTGTAATTGTTCCAATTCTTCTTCCATTTCAGCCATACGAGTCATGAGCTCATTAAGCTCAAGGCCATATTTACGTTTTAACCGATTAAGTTCAAAAAGCCGTGTTTCAATTTCATCTAGTCGACCTGGTTGAAATTCGAGATCATCAACACGATTACGCAAGTCATGTGACAATTCTTCTAATGAATAATAACTCGTTTTGAGTTGTTGTGATAACTCCTTAAACTCGTCATTAACATCTTCTAATGACTCTAAAGCTGTCATGGCATGACCTAAATAATCTAAGGCATGACTTTCAGCAGCTATCGACTCATAAGAGGTGTTTAATCCATCATAAATTCGTTCATAATTCATTAACTGACGTCGTTCTTCTTCGAGTTGCTCGTCCTCTTTCGGTTCCAGATTGGCTTCATTTAACTCTTGCCACTGAAACGTCAGTAAATCAATGCGTTGAACCACTTCTTGTTCATTATGAGATAATTCATCGTATTTACGTCTTAATGATTGTAATTCATCATACAGCTCTTTATAATGCTCTTTTGTCTGTTGTAACCGTTCTGGAGCGAAATGGTCAAGCAAATTAATATGACTGTCAGGATTCATAAGGGATTGCGTTTCATGTTGACTATGAATGTCAATGAGTTGACGTCCGATTTCCTTCAAGACAGCAAGTGTAATTAGTTTTCCGTTAACTTTACATATACTTTTCCCTTTTGCTGTTATGCGACGTTCAACAACAACACTGCCTTCATCATAATCGACAGGTACATCAAACTGTTCCAGTAAGTTCTGAACACCGTATGAACGACTATCAATAAAGAACAGCCCCTCGATTAGTGCTTGTTCAGCTTGATGACGCACGTATTCAACTGAAGCACGTGCCCCAGCTAATAATTGAATGGCATCAATAATAATTGATTTACCTGCTCCTGTTTCACCTGTTAAAACCGTCAAACCATCATCAAAAGTTAAAGAAACTTCATCTATAATGGCAAAATCTTTTATCGTAATTTGTGCTAACACAAAAGCCACCTCTTATTCTAGAGCATTGTCATAAACGCATCATATACAGCTTGACTTTGTTCAGGCGTTCTACAAATAATTAAACAAGTGTCATCCCCGCAAATACTTCCCATAATATCTTCCCAATCTAACTGGTCAATTAAAACACCTACAGCTTGGGCATTACCAGGAACTGTCTTTAAAATAATAAAGTGATCAGCACGGTCAATCGAAACAAAGCTTTCAATTAAAGTACGTTGCAACTTCTCAGTAGGGTTAACTTTTGTATCACCAGGTAAACTATACTTATACCCGCCTGATTGTGTTGGAACTTTAACTAATTGAAGCTCTTTAATATCTCGGGAAATCGTTGCTTGTGTAACATCATACCCTAAATCATGAAATGTCTGAACTAATTCATCTTGTGTCTCTATATCCTGTTTGTAAATTAAATCACGGATTTTTAATAAACGTTGCGTTTTCTTCAATGACTTTGTCACCAACTTTTTTCTTATGATCGATTGTTGAAATCATGGTGCGCTGCTTCAATCACTGTATTTATTTGAGTATCTGGAACATTAGACGTTTGGCTATTCTCATCCCATCTTGCATGCAATAAAAATTCAATATTTCCGTCCCCTCCAGTGATTGGGGAGTAATCTAAATTGACTAAGGAGAAGCCTTCATCATATATAAATTGTAACACATCTTCTAGAACTGCATGATGTGTTTCTGGATCTCGTATAATCCCTTTTTTTCCGACAGCATCACGACCTGCTTCAAATTGAGGCTTAATTAAAGCGACAATCTCTGACTGAGATTTTACAATCGATTTAATAACAGGGAATATTAATTTTAATGAAATAAACGAAACATCAGTCACAGCCAGTGTAGGTAAACCAAATTCAAAGTCATCCTTTGTGACATAACGAAAATTAATACGCTCCATCACAACTACTCGGTCATCTTGTCGTAATGACCACGCTAATTGATTATAACCAACATCAACCGCATAGCTTAATCTAGCTCCATGTTGAAGGGCACAGTCTGTAAATCCTCCAGTAGAAGAACCAATATCGACAATGCGTTGATTATTAAAATTTAAGTCAAACTGTTTAATTGCTTTCTCAAGCTTTAAGCCGCCCCGACTAACATACGGGACAGCTTTACCTTTGACATAAATATTAATAGTCGGGTCAATCTTAACACCAGGCTTGTCTAATAGCTCATGATCAGTATAAACCAATCCAGCCATAATCGAACGCTTTGCTTTTTCTCTAGAATCGAAGAAGCCTTGTTCAACTAAAAATGTATCCAATCTTACCTTTTTCATCATGCTTAAGCTCTTTTCCTCTGGGTCGGCACAATTTCTTTTACTTCTTGTTCAATTTTTTCAACTGTTAGACCAACTTCTTCTAATAAATCATCAACACTTCCATGTTCAATGAATCGATCAGGAATTCCCATTCTAGAGATATATGGAAATGGTAATTTTTCTACTTCAAAAAACTCTAATACGGCACTACCGAAGCCGCCTTGAAGTGCATGTTCTTCAACAGTTAAAATTGGTAATTTTTCTTGTGCTAATTGATGCATGAGGTTATGATCTAATGGCTTAATAAATCGAGCATTAACTACACGAACGGATATACCTTCTTTTTCTAATGAATGAGCTGCATCAAGCGCTCGAGGTATCATGGTACCAAATGTTAAAATCACTAAATCTTCGCCATCTTTAAGCACTTCCCATGAGCCTATAGGTATACTTTCGTAGTCGCCTAATTCCGGTTCATCACTTGCATTTCCACGCGGATAACGTAACGCCATTGGACCATCATCATTTTGAACAGCGGTATGAACCATGTTCTGACCTTCTTTTGCATCCTTTGGCATCATGATTTTCATATTTGGGAGATCTCGTAAAAACGAAATGTCAAAAACACCTTGATGCGTCTCTCCATCAGCTCCAACTAAACCAGCGCGGTCAATACCAAATATTACATTTAAATTTTGACGGCAAACATCATGAATGACTTGGTCATACCCACGTTGTAAGAACGTCGAGTAAATGGATAGTACTGGTTTCATTCCTTGGGTCGCTAATCCAGCAGATACTGTTGTCGCATGTTGTTCAGCGATACCTACATCGAATAATCGATCCGGAAAAGCCTTACGGAAGTCTTCTAATTTAGATCCCACCGTCATAGCTGGTGTAATGGCTACGATTCGCTCATCTGTCTTAGCAAGATCTATTAAGCTGTCACTAATCACTTTACTCCAGGCCTTACCTGATGAACCTTTTTTCACGGATTCTCCTGATTCAATCTTATAAGGTCCAACACCATGCCAAGTTCCAACCGTGTCATTTTCTGCAGGATGATACCCTTTACCTTTTGTTGTTAGAACATGAATAATAATTGGGCCTTCGGTTTTTTTAGCATAATCAATCGACTTAAATAAATCATCATAACTATGCCCATCTACTGGACCGTAATAAGTAAAACCTAACTCTTCAAAAAACATACCCGGTACAACTAAATATTTCATACTATCTTTAATTCGCTCAGCAGTATTAGCTATTCTTCCACCTACTGTAGGGATCTTTTTAAGAAGAAATTCAAGTTCATCCTTCACCCAATTATACCGTTGTCCACTTCTTAAACGTGCTAACATATTATGCATCGCACCCACATTAGGTGCAATTGACATTTCATTATCATTTAAAATGACAATCATATTTTTCTTTTCGTGGCCGATGTGATTAAGTGCCTCTAAAGCCATACCACCAGTTAAGGCACCATCCCCAATAATAGGTACAACGTGATGGTCTTCTTGTTTAATATCACGAGCAATAGCCATACCCATAGCTGCCGATAAGGAAGTGGAACTATGACCTGTTTCCCAAATGTCATGTTCACTTTCATTACGTTTTGGAAAACCACATAGCCCTTGGTATTGTCTTAAGGTTGAAAATTGATCAGTTCTACCGGTTAACATTTTATGAACATAAGCTTGATGGCCTACGTCCCATAGAAATTTATCATTAGGGCTGTCAAATTCTTGGTGCAATGCTAACGTTAACTCCACAACACCTAAATTAGGGCCAAGATGACCACCTGTTTCAGATAAATTATTAATTAAAAATGATCGAATATCTCCGCTAAGCTTAATCAATTCATCTCTAGACAAATGTTTAATTTGAGAAGGATGTTCAATGCTTTGAAGATCCATTTTGGATCACACACCTTTATGTTGAAATAAATTTTCTATCACTATAAATTATTTATCGTTTTTTATTTGATGGTAACAAACGTATTCTTAGTGTGTCTTCAATTATAGCTGTAACTTTACCTGCAAATAAAACTAAATCTGTTGATAATCTTACAGCTAATGACTTCCCTAACGCCTTACCACCTACAGTTAGAGCTGCGACTAAACTTGTAAAAATAATACCAATCACAAATTGATATGTACTTATATCCCCATCTGTAATAACTGTTGCTAACTGAATCACAACAAGTGTTGAAGCGGTACCACTTATGACACCAGCAATATCTCCAATAACATCATTACAAAAGGTAGCAAACTTATCAGCATTTCGAACAATTCGAATAGCATTTTTAGCGCCATAAACTTTTTCTGAGGCCATGGAATGGAAAGGTTTTTCACTTGCTGCAGTCGCTGCTATTCCTAACATATCTGATAGTACACCAATCAATACGATCGTTAAGACAATGATAATACCTATAAACCAATTTACGCCACCTAAAACACCTTGTGAAACGATTGAAAAAATGGCCGCTAACACAAAAGTGATAACGGCAATACTTATACTAAACCTTATGGATTCTTTTATAATCTTGAGCATTTGTTGACCTCGTATTTTTATACATTCCAACCCTATTATGTAACGAAAGGGATGGTCATTTAAAAGGTAAAAATTGCGGCTTAGGTCCAGCAGGTTTTCCCAGGTCGTTACCGTGTGTTGCCACTACGGAGGTTCCCCTTTAAAACGACCCCAGCTCCGTTTCCGGATGCTAAACTGGATTACCACTTAGCCCGCACTATAATCCCTTTTAAATGTCTTGTGGAACAGTCTAGGAGTTTTCCTCGGCAGCCTTTGACCACTTCCTAGCCTCTTTTGCAGTGTCTATTTCATACAACGTTGCGAGTGTTTCATTCGCTGGCCACACGACTGAACACTATATGGTTGTAATCCCCTACACACCACTCAAGGCAGGCTACGCTGCAGATAACGAATTCCTCGCTATCATACAGGTTCATACCCCATTTCATACCTTATAATCATGTGTTATAAGGCACAAATATGGGCCTCCACGGAAGCAGGGTCAACGCCCACATGCCATTGTGGATCGCCCTACGACCTTAACTCCCAGCATCGACCCAAGGCTGGGCGCCTCAAGCCAACACCAGGAACTTCATCGATGTGCCCTTTGGCGGATTTTTAGGCCCGCCTTCAGAAGCGGAGGACCGACTAGAATACTGCACCACCCCTTGTGTAATTCCTATTTTACCATATTACGATTATACTCACAATTATGTGCACTCAGTTATTTCTGCGACCAAATAGATTAATAAATGCTATTAGATTTTCATCATTAACATTAGCCTCATTTAATGCATTCACTGCTTTAGTCATACAATCTTCTCGCCATTCTATTGCCTGTTCTAAACCAAGTAAGCTCGGGAACGTATTTTTATGTAAGGAGACATCACTTCCTATTGGTTTCCCTAGCTCATCTTCACTTCCTGTCACATCCAAAATATCATCCTGTATTTGAAAAATCATTCCTAAGTAGAATGCATATCGATCAAGTGATTCAATTTGCGGAGGTATAGCACCACCCAAATAAGCACCTATTTTAACAGCTGCGCGGATTAGTGCCCCTGTTTTGTACCGATGTACTAACTCCAATTGATCAATTGTGATTGACTTACCTTCTGATTGTAAATCAAGAAATTGACCTTGGATCATTCCTTCAAAGCCACTCGCCTGACTTAATTGTTGTGTCACGTATACTTTTTCTTCAGCATCCAAATAAGAACTGTTTGCGATCAATTGAAAAGCATAAGTTAAGAATCCATCGCCTACAAGAATCGCTGTCGCTTCATCAAATTGCTTGTGGATTGTCGGTTGACCACGTCGTAAATCGTCATCATCCATAGCAGGTAGGTCATCGTGAATTAATGAGTATGTATGAACAAGCTCAAGCGCAAGCATGACATCGCTCATTTTTTGAGTGTGTTCCGAAAAAACACGGAAGGTTTCTTGCATTAATATAGGACGAAGCCGTTTACCCCCTGCGCTAATTGCATATTGGACGGCTTGTTGAAATTCTTGAGGCAAATCTAATTGACCAAGGTGATTTATAAGTAACTGATCAACATCATTTTTATAACTTTCTAATTGCATAGTCACTCTGAATCGTCCTCCACCGTAAATGGTTCTGTTTCACCATTTTCTTTCATGATTTCTGCCATCTCATTTTCAACATTCTTTAATTTATCATGGCATACTTTCGATAACTCCATACCATCCTTGTAATACTGAATCGCTTGTTCTAGTGGAACATCGCCTTGTTCAAGTTGGTTTACGATTTTCTCTAAACGTTCCATCGCTTGTTCAAAATTAAGTTCCGTTTTCTCCTCCATCAATCCTCAGTCCTTTCTGCCTTTTTTTGCACTTCACAATATAATGAACCATCACTTAAATTAATATCAATTTGCTCTCCTAAAGATACCTTCTCAATCGACTTAACAATATTTCCACTTTCATTGTAAGTTATGGAATAACCTCTTTTCATCGTTGTCATTGGATTGAGTAACTCCAACTTATCAACCATGCGGTCAAGTTGGTGAACATTATTTCGATAATGAGTGTTCATGGTGTGAATAAGTTGTGTTTTGAGTGTTATTAATGATTGATAACGTTCATTAACAAGCTGTTGAGGGGAATTAGCTAACAGTCTTTCCTTTTTTCTATTTAATAATTGCTTATGATCATAAATCTGTTGTTTCATATTACGATTTAAATGATTCAGAGCTCGGTCCAAATCCTGCTCTTTTTGTTGAGTTAACTGGACTGGGTATTTAAAAGCATAAGCTTGTTTTAATCGTTGCAAGCGATCAGTTTCACTTCTTATTCTTTGTCCCATTTGCTGTTGAATTCGCTGTTGAATGACATGAAGTTGCTGAGAGAGTTCATCTTGAGATGGAACAGCTAGTTCTGCTGCAGCAGTTGGCGTAGGTGCACGTAAATCAGCAACAAAGTCAGCAATTGTGTAGTCCGTTTCATGGCCTACAGCTGAAATAATTGGAATGTCAGAATGGAAAATAGATCTCGCAACGACTTCTTCATTAAAGGCCCACAACTCTTCAATCGATCCACCACCACGTCCAACAATCAATGTATCAAAATCGCCTACTTCATTTGCGTAATTAATCGCATTCGCTACAGATTGACCTGCCTGTTCACCTTGTACAGACGCAGGTATAACAACACGTCTAGCTTGTGGAAAACGACGATTGATTGTTGTCATAATATCTCGAACCGCTGCACCTGTTGGTGAGGTGATCACACCTAGTTTTTCAGGAAACTGAGGAATAGATTGTTTAATCTTTTCCTCAAACAACCCTTCTTGATCTAATTTTTTCTTTAATTGTTCATACGCTTGGTATAAGGCACCTAATCCATCGGGTTCCATTCTTTGTACATATACTTGATACTGACCTGTTCGTTCATAAACCGTAACATCGCCCTGTATAAGTACCTTCATACCATCTTCTGGTTTGAATGCTAATGTTTGATTGTGCGAGGCAAACATGACAGCCGAAATTCTTGTTTGTTGATCTTTGATTGTGAAATACATATGACCGCGTGAATGATGTTTGAAATTTGATATTTCGCCTTGTAATAAAACTTGTTTGAGGTGACGATCAATATCAAATTTCTTTTTAATATACTTAGTTAAAGCGGTCACCGTTAAATATTTTGGTTCTTCCATTTCATTCAATCCCCTTTAAAAGAAAGACGCTTGGCTGCTTCAACAGTATTATTTAATAACATAGTGATCGTCATAGGACCAACACCCTTAGGAACTGGTGTTATATAGCTCACATGTTCTTGAACATCATCAAAATCAACGTCACCTAATACTTCTCCTGTTGATTGAAAGGAATTACCAACATCAACGACCACAGATCCAGGCTTCACGTCTTCTTTTTGAATCAGGTGGGCACGACCCGCTGCAACAATTAAAATATCGCCTTGTGTTGTATATTGAGACAAATTTGGCGTTTTTGAATGACAATATGTAACAGTCGCATCACGATTTAACATCATCTGTCCAATTGGTTTGCCGACAATATGGCTTCTTCCTACTACCACGACATGCTTTTGAGCAATGTCTATATTATAATAATCCAATAACTTCATGATACCTAATGGGGTACAGGGATAAAAAGCATCCTCTTCCACAGCTAATCGACCAATATTAATCGGATGAAACCCGTCTACATCTTTCTCTGGAGAGATTGTTTCTAAAACAGCATGATCACGGATATGATCTGGTAGAGGTAGTTGAACCAAAATGCCATGCGTGTCATGATCATTATTCAAAGACTGGATTAACTCAAGTAATTCACGTTCAGTGATCGTTTCATCTTTTTCGATTATTTCAGCCTTAATTCCAATTTTCTCAGCTGCTTTTTTCTTAATTCGGACATAGGTTTGTGAAGCTTTATGTTCGCCAATGATAATTACAGTTATTTTAGGAATAACTTGTTGTTCACTTAAGCTTGTGACTTCTTCTTGTAATGCTAATCGAATTTGATCAGCGGCTGGCTTTCCATACATAACAGTTGTTTCCATTACAATCACCTTCTATTGGTCTGCAAGTTTCGATAAAACACCATTCACAAATTTACCTGATTGGTCATCATGGAATCGCTTAGCTAGTTCGACAGCTTCATTGACAGCTACTTTATATGGGGTTTCTTCAACATATTTCATTTCGTATATAGCTATTCTTAATAAGGCTTTTTCAACTGCACCGATTCTTGAGAAGCTCCAATTCTCCAAATAACCATCAATAATTGTATCGATCTCATCTTTATGATCGATCACACCTTTTATGATCTGCGAAGCAAAGGGGCTCACATCTTCATCCATGACTTTCATGAGATTTTCTTCTTTCACTTCTTCGTTAATGTCGATTTGAAATAAAACTTGAAAAGCTTTTTCTCGACTATGCTTTCGACTCATTCTATAGTTAACTCCTTCATCAATTCGGTTTTGATCAATATTTATACATATGTCAGTTTACCACGAAATTCACAAGAAATAAAAAATAAACCTTCATTCTAGATTGATTTAAATAACGCATATGACATAACCAACCCCCAGCAAAATAATCAACCATTTTACTGGGGGTTTAATAACATTTATTTTGAATCTTGTTTAGATTCATCTGTTTTTTCTTCAATTTGAATACCGACTACATGAACATTAATTTCTAAGATTTCTAACGCTGTCATATTTTTCAGTGTGGTGCGTATATTTTCCTGTATTTTTTCAGTTACTTTGGGAATTGAAACGCCATAATCTAATACCGTAAATACATCAATTTCAATTCCTTCTTCAGTTAATTCAACCTTAACACCTTTACCATGTTGTTTCTTTTTACCCAGACGTTCGGATACATTTGACGCTATATTTCCACGCATATTAGCTACACCACTGATTTCATTAGCCGCAATACCTGCAATAACTTCAATGACCTCTGGTGCAATCTCAACACGACCTAATGATTGATCATCACTGACATTTAATAAATGATTCTCTTCCATTTATGTCACCTCAAATTTTAGTCTTCCATGACTTGATATGTTTCAAGGAATTTCGTATTAAACTCACCATCTCTAAAGACGGGATGATTCATCATTCGTTTATGGAACGGAATAGTCGAATGAATTCCTTCAATAACAAATTCATCTAATGCGCGATTCATCTTATCCATAGCTTCTTCTCGTGTAGCGCCATGAACGATTAGCTTAGCAATCATTGAGTCATAATAAGGCGGAATATTCCATCCTGTATAGGCTGCAGAATCCACTCTTACTCCAAATCCTCCGGGCGGTAAATACATAGCCACTTTGCCAGCGGAAGGCATGAAATCTTTAGCTGGATTTTCAGCATTCACACGACACTCAATTGACCAACCATCAAATTGAATATCCTCTTGATTAAATGATATGGGTTCACCATTAGCTACTCTAATTTGCTGTTTGATTAAATCAATACCTGTAACCATTTCAGTTACCGGATGTTCAACTTGAATACGTGTATTCATTTCCATAAAGTAGAAACTTGAGTCTTTTTGGTCAAAGATGAATTCAATTGTACCAGCACCTACATAATCGACCGCTTGCGCTGCTTTAACAGCAGAATCACCCATTTTTGCACGAATGGTTTCATCAATTGCTGGAGAAGGTGTTTCTTCAATTAATTTCTGCAAGCGTCGCTGAACGGTACAATCACGTTCACCTAAATGAACAGTATTACCGTGTTTGTCAGCTAATACTTGAATTTCTACATGGCGAAAATCTTCAATAAATTTCTCTAGATAAACACCTGGATTACCAAATGCTGTTTCAGCCTCATTCTGCGTTACACGAATGCCTTGTACAAGATCTTCTTCATTTCGAGCAACGCGAATTCCTTTACCACCGCCACCAGCAGTAGCTTTAATAATAACGGGATACCCGATTTCATTTGCCACTCGTTTACCTTCTTCTTCATTGGCAATAATTCCATCAGATCCAGGGACAATTGGAACGCCAGCTTCTCGCATTGTCTCACGTGCAACATCTTTGGTTCCCATACGTGAAATCGAGTCCGCACTAGGTCCAATAAATGTCACATTACATTCTTCACATAACTCAGCAAAATCAGCGTTTTCAGATAAGAAACCATAACCAGGATGAATGGCATCACAGTCCGTTAATTTAGCCACGCTCATAATATTGGTTTTATTTAAATAAGAATCCTTACTTAATGTAGGACCTACACAATAAGCTTCATCTGCTATTTGTACATGTAATGATTCACGATCAGCTTCTGAGAAAATAGCAACCGTTTCGATGTTAAGTTCTTTACAGGCACGAATAATTCTTACGGCAATTTCACCACGATTTGCAATTAATACTTTGTTAATCACAGACAACCCCTCCTTTATTTCTGTTTCACTCTGAATAGTGGTTGTCCATACTCAACAAGTTCGCCATCGTCTACTAATATTTCTACAATTTCACCCTTCGTTTCAGCTTCAATTTCGTTAAAGAGTTTCATCGCTTCAACAATGCATACAACTGAATTTTCTTCAACTTGATCGCCAACTTGAACATAAACATCATCATCAGGTGATGGTGCTTCATAGAATGTCCCAACCATTGGTGATACAATCTCTGTGTCATAATCAACCTCATTATTTGAAGCTGTTTCTTCTTTTGGTGCTGGAGCAGGTTCTGCTTCTGCTTTCGGTTCAGCAGGTTGATTTTCTACTTTTGGCTCCGCTGGTTTTTCAGTTGATACAGGTTGTGGAGTTGCAACTTGAACAACTTCCCCATTTTGTTTACTCATCGAAATTTTGCCATCATCTGTTTCATACGTGAAATCAGAAATAGATGATTCATCTAATAATTTAATCAATTCTCTTATCTCTTGAACTTTTAGCATGACAAGTAGCACTCCTTTAAATTTAATAACAGGTACTAATAATTCCTAACAACATTGTACGATAAAGTGAAAGCAACCTTCAACTTAATATTAAATATATTTTCATAATTTATTTAAAAGCTCTAGTAAAGTTAAATGTTTGCTGAATAATTTAGTACTGAGTTGTTGAATTGTGAGGAGCGAAGGTGGCGACTCCAGCAGGAACAGCACGAGTCTCGAGACCCCGCAGGAAGTGCTTTTCTTCCGAGGAGGCTCGAGCCGTGCCTGCGGAAAGCGTCCACCGTTAGCGGATCACAATATCAACAACGGACTTTGACAGAGCGAATTTAATAATACGTTCCCGTTTAATTGATATCATAGGCTAACAATCTAAAACCTCCATACCCTGATTGGATATGGAGGTCTTATTTTACGCATCTTCTTGTAAGCGAACGCGCGGTTCTAATTCACTGAATTCATCTCGTGCTAACTGCATGATATGATTGGCATCTGTTTTAGATAATTCTTCTGCAATCACTCTAATCTGCACAACCTCTTCATCTGTTCGAACTAGCACATCTTGAAAACCTTTTTCTTGTTTAATCATTTCCTCTAGAATCGTTTCTTTCTGAGCAGCTGTTTGCAATGCGTACATTTCTTCCATTGCTTCATTTTTCTCTTCAGTTGTTGCAGAGCTTGAAGCCACAATGGATGATAATTGCTCTTTCATTTCACTGCGAGCATCTTCTTTTTCTAATCGAATCGTCGTAAACAATTCGTGAGGTGATAATTCATCTGTACTCACATCCACATCTAGATCACCTTCAGAACTTGTCTCTGTTTGCGGATCGTTTGTACCATCGCCTTCACTTTCCTCCTGATTTTCATCACCTTCTATTTGTTCTTGCCGTTCCTCATCTTCGTCCGGAATTAAAGCCACCTCTCCACTTCCAGGAGACATCAAATAATAAACACTCAACACAATTAATAAACTCAACATTGTAATTAACCAAACTGTTTGTTTTCTTAACACCATCATCATTCCTCCTCACCCTTTGGCATTACTGCTATACGATGGGTTGATACATCTAACAATCTAGAAACTGAATCAATGATTCTTTCTTTAACGTGAATTTGATCAACTCCTTTGGCTACAATTAATACGCCTCGAATCGCGGGGGTTTGTGTTTGAATAAGCAATGGTTCTTCACGGTTGTTTTGACGTAATAGGACAGTTTGCTCTTCTACGGACTCATCTTCAACACTTCTAGTTCCGCCATTTTGATCATTTTCATCTGTATATTGATTTGTTGTTGTCGTGTTTTTTTCAAAGACTTTTATAGCTGATGAATCTAGTTGTAAGCTTACTTCAACATCATGAACATCAGATATACTCTCCAAGGCTTGTTCAAGTTCTTGCCTCATTTGGTTCTGGATGTGCTCATAATTAGAATTTGTCGTATTTCCAGACTGTTTTTCTTTCTTTTCATCTTCCCATTGACTTTCTTCAATAGGTGCTTGTGTATCATCAGATGATCCTGAAAACACATTAGATAGAATTAAAAACAGTAGCCCTATCAGCCCGATTAAAATCATATATGATCGCTTCGTCGGCCTGTCCGTATCACTTTTTAACTTGAACCATTCTTTAAATTGCATTATTAATGCCCCCCTTCCCATTCAATAGATATTTTAGATAAAGGTAGATTTAAATATGAGGCGATTGTTTGTTTAATCATGTCATCATCCATTGTCTCCTTATCCTGGTCTGCAGGAATCTGTACTTCTTCAACCTGTTCAACACCAGTTTGTTCCTCTGTCACTACAAACGTGACGTGATCAATCATGTCACTGATTTCTTCAGTTTCACGATCTTCTTTCCATTCCATAAAGACATCTTGTATGGCTAAATCATATTCATCCATCAACTCCTCTTCTACAGAATTTTGTAGCTCTTGGGTCAGTTGTTCTAATATATATGCATCTGAAGAGGCTTGTATTTCTTTTTTTTGTGATTCTATTTTCTCTTCAAATGTATCCTCATTGATTAAATCAGATGAAAACTCAAAGTTATCAACGATTTCCTCTGGATTTACTTGAAATAAAGTCGTTAAAGGATGTAAAAAAAGTAGTAAAATGATCATACCGAATACAACACGAATAACTTGTTCATGAGATGTTTTGGGAATGAGCAATGTAATAATCGTTGCTATAAATACAAAGACAACAAGCTGAGTAATCCAATCCGTAATAAATTCCATTTGCTCCTCCACTAACGAACCATTAATGATGTATTACTAATTACAATTAGCATTACAATTGAAAAGAAAAACATAATCGAAACCATTAATAAAGCCAACAGTAAATATAGAATATGTTTGCCCATATCATCTACCATATGAACAACCGGACCGTCAGCAACCGGTTGTAAGATCGCTGCGGCCAAACGAAAAACCAAACCAAGAACAAGCACCTTTAAGATAGGAAATAATATCATGACAAATAGTACAACTAATCCAGCAACACCAATTGTGTTTTTTACCAATATTGAAGCGGATAAAACTGTATCAGTTGCATCCGTAAACATTCGTCCAATAACAGGTATAAAGTTGCTTGTCACAAACTTTGCTGCTCTCACAGCAACACCATCTGATGCAGCAGTTGTGATACCTTGTACAGACATAATCGTTAAGAAAACGGATAAAAAAGCTCCCATGAGTAGTAGCGCGCCTTGTTTAAACAAGTGTGCTAATCGAGATAAGTTGTACGTTTCATTAACGTGACTAGCTATGTGTAAAATAGCTGACAAAAATAATAGTGGTATAATAATTTTTGCGACAAACAAACCACTTGCTTGTGTCAAAAACAATATAAAAGGGTTAAAGAAAGCGACCGTTGCTACATGACCAAATGCCGCCATCATACTCAGAAATAATGGAAGAAGTGATACCATAAAGTGACGCATGGTTTCGATCGTATCAGTCGTAAAATTAGCTGCCGTATGGAACCCTGTCATGGCAATTGTCATGAGCACACCAAAAATGACAAATTGGCTCACTTTAGTAACAGTTTGTGTCTCAAATGACTGAGCCAGC
Organism: Alkalibacillus almallahensis; assembly: GCF_011761495.1. Classification (GTDB taxonomy): domain Bacteria; phylum Bacillota; class Bacilli; order Bacillales; family Alkalibacillaceae; genus Alkalibacillus; species Alkalibacillus almallahensis. The sequence continues at coordinate 134,347 of NZ_JAASRU010000008.1, forward strand.
ACATTTAATACAGCACTTAATAACGTAATAAAAATTAACAAACTTAGTGTTTGACCGTTTGCCAATAATTCATCGATTAAAAATGATACAATTCCGTCTACCCAAGCACGCCAAGAAAATATCGATTCTTCGTCAGTAATATCTCTCCATTGATTCCCTGAATCTAATGGCATATAATCTCGATATTCATTGAGTAAATCCTGCCATTGGTTCTCAATCGTTGGACTTTCAAAGAAACCTTCAAGATCTTCTTCTACTTCATTTTGATCTAGCTCCTCACCTTCGTCTTCAGCAATACTTTGTATATCCGTTAGTGAAATCATGATGGCGACAATAAGCAGGGAGATAACTGTCTTTTTCATAAGCGATCTCCTTTGGATTACGGCACAAATCCTAGTAAGGTTTCGATAACAGCTATAAAGATAGGAATAGCCATTAATAATATAAATAACTTACCAATAATCTCTACTTTGACAGCGATCGAATTAAGTTGAGCGTCTTTCAAAACATGGGCAGCAAATTCAGTCATGTAAGCAACAGCTATCACCTTAAAAATAGTATCCAAATGCAGCAATGATACATCTATATGAGAAGTGATCTCTTGAAAAGCACTGATCACTTCATTCATTTGCAATAGAACATATAAAAAGATTAATATGCCAGTTAATATGATTAATAAAAAGCTAATCGACTGATGATGCTCTCTCACAACAACGATTAAAATCGCAGCAACAATTATGATGACCATTATTTGTAAAAACGGCATAATAAACCTCTACTCTATAACATCATTTGAAATAAAAACACAGAACGAATTTGTTGAAAGAGCTGACCTAAATAATCAATGACAATAACGAGAACAATAATAAATCCTATTAAGGTCACCCACTGAGCTAAGTCGTCCTTCCCCATTTGTTTAAGTAGGGCACTTAGCATAGCGACGATGATTCCAATCCCTGCAACTTGAAATAATAGAAATACATCAGACATGAAGTAAGCTCCTTCAAATTAAAATTAAAACAAATAATAGCCCTGACAATACCCCTAACACCCGATACATACTTGAAAAGCGTTTTTCTTCTTCTAATGCCTCATCAAGTTCATATTGTAGATGAACTCGCGCCAGTTGAATTTGTTTTCTTTGTTGTTCAATGTTATGTCGTCCTAATGATTGTCCAAATTGCAACATGATTTGTTTTTCTTTCGATTTTAAAGCTGTAAAGTGCCATTCTTCCTCGATCACATTTTCCCAACAATCATCTAAAGAAATTTCAGTTTCATTTAATTCATTAACTAAACGCTGAAATAATGATCCAATAGGAAATGATAACTGTTTGGAAATGTAACGACAGATCGTTTCAATTGGCTTTTGAGCATATACAATTTCAGCTTCCATAATTTGCAAAGCTTGTAGTAGGTCCCTGATTTGTTGTGGCCTTTTTTTATATTGATTGGCGAAATCAATTCCGACCCATGTACACGTTAATAGAATTAGGATCGCGCCGACCCACTTCATGACTATGACTCCTAACTTTTGTCGTTATAATTTCACGATGGTCATCATAAATAGCATGTACAGTTCCGGGTTGTGGTAAAGAATTTAACAAGATGAATCGTTGGAAAACACCTTGTTTCAACAGTGGTTGTAACTGTGGGCGTCGTTCAATGTCTGATAATGTGTGACCATGCACACTACAAATTAAACCAACTCCCGTATATACGGCCTCCATCAGGCTATCGACATCTTCTTTTCTTCCAATTTCATCAACGGCTAAAATTTCAGGTGACATCGACCGAACCATCATCATCATACCTTCTGCCTTAGGACAATCACTCATAACATCTGTTAAAGGACCGACATCATGCTGGGGGACTCCTTGAAATGCTGCTGCGATTTCAGAACGTTCATCAACTAACGAAACACGTCGTCCCGTAAGTTGCTCAGTGCCAGTACTTATCAGACGAATCAAATCTCTTAAAATCGTTGTCTTACCACTTTTAGGAGGTCCGATCAATAAAGTGTTTTGGATATCTTCCTCAAATAAATGAGGCAGGATGTGTTTAGCTGCTCCATAACGTTCTGAAGCGATACGAATATTAAATGACGTTACATTCGTAATGGCCTGGACCGATCCATTTTCTACTGCCACTTGTCCACTTATTCCAATTCGATGACCACCACGGATTGTAATAAATCCGTTTCTTAATTCTTCTTCTAAACGATAGACTGAAAAATCACTTATACGTGCCAACAACGCGTTCGCATCATTTTCGTAAAAAACAAATCCCTCTAAAAACTGACTATGATCTGAGAAGATTAATTGTACTTGATGCCCCACACGTAATCGAATCTCTTCTAGTTGATTTAATGCTTGTTGAGAAATATTAGCTTTGATTAAGCTTGTGATGGTTGTAGGTAAATAAGAGGCAATAAACTTGTCCAACCAATCCCTCCTTCCGCTTAACACTACTATATGTATGAGAAGAAGAGATATGATATTCAAAGTATAAAAAAGAGAGAGTTATTTTCTCACAAAAAACCCGACACTGATAAAAGTGTCGGGTTAAGAGGTATGAACTTTAAGCACGAGATACATACTTACCTTCAGTTGTATTAATGACTAATTTCTCACCTTTGTCAATGAAGAAAGGAACCTGAACGGTATAACCTGTCTCAAGTGTTGCTGGCTTTGTTCCACCAGACGCGGTATCACCTTTAACTCCAGGTTCTGTTTCAGCTACTTCAAGTTTAACGTTATTCGGTAATTCAATTCCTAACGTATCACCTTCATAGATTAAGACATGGGCTTGAGTACCTTCAGTTAAGAAGTTTAATTCCATTTTGATTTTATCGCCTGGGATTTCAATTTGATCAAACGTTTCAGTATCCATGAATGTATGACTTTCCCCAGTTTCATATAGGTATTGCATAGGTCGACGTTCTAAATGAGCTTTATTGACTTTTTCACCTGCTCGGAACGTCTTATCTTGGATATTACCATTTTCTAAATTGCGTAGCTTTGAGCGAACAAAAGCTGATCCTTTTCCTGGTTTAACATGTTGAAATTCAATGACTTGCCAAATTTTACCCTCTACTTCTATTGTTAACCCTGTTTTAAAATCGTTTACTGAAATCATGTTAATAACCTCCTTCTATCAATTACAACGTGATTAATTCTTTAGTTGAGAATGTTAATCTTTCATTTCCATTATCAGTGATAATAGCATCATCTTCAATACGACAACCGCCTACATTAGGTACATAAATCCCAGGTTCAACTGTAACAACCATACCTGGCTCTAATGGACTTTCATTTCGGAATGATAAAGACGGTGCCTCGTGTACATCCATGCCTAAGCCATGGCCAGTCGAGTGACCGAAATACTCACCATAACCTTGTTCTTTAATATAATCACGTGTTAATGCATCTGCTTCTTTTCCAGTAATCCCTGCTTTCAATCCATCCATACCACGTTTTTGTGCTTCTAAAACCGTGTGATAAATCGTATTCAACTCTTCACTAATTGGTCCGACAGCAAGAGTTCTTGTCATATCAGAGCAATACCCTTTATAAAGTGCTCCGAAATCTAAAGTCACAAGTTCACCTGACTGAATTTCTTTATCTGAAGCTACTCCATGTGGAAGTGCTGCTCGATAACCAGATGCTACAATTATATCAAAAGATGAGGACACTGCTCCCTGTTTACGCATAAAAAATTCTAATTCATTTGATACATCAATTTCCTTTACGCCTGGTTTAATAATAGTTTGTATATAATCGAAAGCATCGTCTGCAATCTGTGCTGCATCTTTTAATATAGCAATTTCCGATTCAGTTTTATACAGTCGTAATTGTTCGACTAAACCATCTATAGGGATAAAATCACTTGATAAGGCTTGCTGGAACACTTCAAAGATCGAATACGTCATATGGTTTTTTTCAAAACCTAAACGTTTGATTCCAAGCTGTTCCACTTGATTAGCTACTTCTTGATGAATCGGTCCTTTATGTTCTACAAGTTCATAGCCTGTCACTTCTTCATTAGCTTGTACAGTATAACGAAAATCTGTAATAAACACGGCTTGATCTAATGAAACTAAAACAACCCCTGCCGTTCCCGTAAAACCTGTCATGTAACGACGGTTTTGGTCATTAGTTATAAGAAGACCATCTACATCATTCTGTTGCATCTTCTCTCGTAAACGAGTTAGTTTTTCCACATTATCTCTCCCTTTCATTCAACTGATCGATTAAAGCATATGCTGCTAGCTTGTACCCCAATGCTCCGAACCCGACGATTTGACCAGAAGTAACTGCTGATAAGTAGGAATGATGACGGAATGTTTCCCGATTATGTATGTTCGATAAATGCACTTCAATAACAGGAATGCTAATCATTTCTACAGCATCTCGAATAGCTACACTGGTATGAGCATAACCGCCTGGATTAAATATAATGCCATCATAAGCCATGGCATTTTGTAACCAGTCAATAATTTCACCTTCATGATTTGATTGTCCAACATCTAAATAAACATCATGAGCACTCGCGATTTCACGCACCATGTCTTCAATATCAGCTAAGGTCTCACTCCCATAGTGGGATTGGTCTCGTTGACCTAACATATTAAGATTCGGACCGTTAATTAATAACCAGGATTTCATGACACCAGAGCTCCTTTGATTGATGTGTCCATCCTAAGTTTATCATAAATTGCCCTATTTTTGTCACACTTTTCTCGCAACCCGCTCTCCGTGTTGGTTATAAGATATGGTATAACCGACAAACACACCGTATAGCGCAAATTGACATAAAGTTGTCGCAATCGTTTCTTTTGTTAAATTTTCAATTGTTGGAACATAATCAAATAGTCCATTAGCTAACCAAAAAATAACTCCCCATAGTAAGATGCCATATAATAAACCAGGTGAAATTCCTCTAAATCTTCTTAATAGTGCATAATAGATGACTGCTGGTAATATAGCTAAAACACCCAGAATTATAGCGCTTATCAATTCAATCCACCATGTTGATGTCCAATTACCTTCAAAAAAAGACCGAAAGATAAACGATGCATGTGACACCTCATTGAATTTTAAAGCATAAGTAAACGAGTTGAGTAATCCGAATATAACTCCACCAAATAATCCTGTATAAATACTTTCCATAATAACTGATTTTTCTCGCATTTTCATGAACCTCCTCTCGCGTTATTTTAACCTATAGAGGATTAATTCATGCATGACAATCAGCTATTATGTATAATGAATATCTTGGCGTGTTATAATAGATTTACAAGTTACTAGCTGAATACGAAGAGAGGGATTACCATGACACAAAAAAGAAGTAAAATCATTTTGTATATAGTCGTTAGTTTAGCAGCCATTGGTCTAATCGGTCAGTTAATAGTGAACCCGCTTAGCTTTATCGAGAGTATGCTTACAACAATCGGCCTAGCAGCTGTTATCGGTTTAGTTTTATATTTCATTTTAAAACGAGTGAGACAGGGTAGTGCGCGCTCCTCTGGCTATCAAAAAGCTGTTAAACAATCGAAAAAGAAATACGGTAAAGTAGATCAAAAAATGAGATACAACCAACACGTGGAAAAACCCTCTCCAATAAAAAAACAACGTAACCAAACACATCTTAAAGTTATTAAAGGACACAAAAAATAGCGTTAGACGGTTATACCGTCTAACGCTATTTTTATATACCACATTTTAATTGAGCACCACAATTTGTACAAGTATTACAACCACCAACATCTTGAATATGACCTTGGCGACAAACCGGACAAGTATCTCCTACTTCAGATCCAACTGTTACATTCGTTGTTTCAAGCTCATGGACTGTATCCATTAAAACAACTTTTTGTTGATCATCTTCGAATAATTCTGTTTGCTCTGAAGGCTCATTTTCTTCAGCTTTTAACGTTAAGACTTGTGAATCGCGGCTTCCATCTACATACACTGTACCACCTTTGGCACCGCCACGATATAAACGTTGATAAACTTGTTCGACTTGATCAACACGATAACCTTTCGGTGCATTGACCGTTTTCGAAATCGAACTATCGACCCAACGCTGAATGACACATTGCGTGTCAGCGTGGGCTTCAGGAGATAAATCCATTGCTGTCACAAACCAGTCTGGTAGTTCATCTTGATTAGCTTCCGGATTCTCTTTGAAATAGTCTTGCGCAATATCAGCTTTCACTTCGATAAACTTGCCTAAACGTCCACTACGATAATACGTGAAGGAGAAATAAGGTTCTAATCCTGTTGAAACACCAACCATTGTACCTGTAGAACCAGTCGGCGCAACTGTTAATAAGTGACTATTGCGAATGCCATGATCCAGAACACCTTGTTTAATGTCATTAGGCATCTTTTGCATGTAGCCAGTATTAATAAAACGCTCACGGAGTGCTTGTGTTTCTTCTTTTGTTTCACCAATTAAGAATGGGAAACTACCTTTTTCTTTTGCTAATTCAATAGATGTACGATATGCCGTTGTCGCAATCGTTTCAAAAATTTGATCGACAAGTTCGTTACCTTCTTGTGAACCATAAGCTGTCTCACAGTAAATGAGTAAGTCATGTAAGCCCATGACGCCCAAGCCGACGCGCCGCTCACCAAGTGCTTGTTCACGGTTTTTATCTAAGAAATACGGTGTTGAATCGATGACGTTATCTTGCATACGCACACCTGTCTCAACCGTTTGTTTTAACTTCGCGAAATCAGGTTGTTTTAATTCTCGATCCGCAATTGCTGCTAGATTAACCGCCGCTAAATTACAAACACTGTAAGGAGCTAATGGTTGTTCACCACAAGGATTTGTCGCAACAACTTTTTGACCATAAGCACTAGCATTTGTCTCTTTATTCGCATTATCAATGAAGAAAATGCCTGGCTCTGCTGAATAAGTCGCACAAATATTAATTAAATTCCATAATTCTTTCGCGCGTATCTGTTTATATACTCTGGTTCCAAAGCCTAAACGTTCCCATTCACGAACATCACCAATGTCGTTCCAATTTTCATTATAGTAGGCCATCTCTTCTTCGGTATAATTCGCAACATCTGGAAAACGTAATTCATAAACGGCATCGTTCTCAACAGCATTCATGAATTCATCCGTAATACAAACAGAAATGTTTGCACCTGATAAAAATTCTGGACTATTTACGCTGTAAGTACCGCCGTCACGAATTTTCTGCTCAGCATCACGAATATTGTTCTCAGTGAAGCCACCGTGTCCTTCGATATGCTTATAGTTCACAATCCCTTGATATAGTTGCATTTCATCATTTGTTAAAGGGGTGAAACTTAATTTATCTTTTGCTTCTTCTTGGATTGTTTCATCCTCTATGTTCTCGATTAAATATCTTAAAATACGTGGGTTCTGCATTTTCGATATAATAAATTCGATTACATCAGGATGCCAATCATTTAGCATGATCATCTGTGCCAATATTTGTTACTCGCTATTATTTAGCGGGGTAGGTCATTTCTGCCCACCTCTTACACTTTCATGTAAGATCAGACTATATCTTCAAGGAAGAGAATTTTTCATACTTTCTTTGTAATTTCAGTTGACTTTCATGATACAAGTAGTTATAGATTTTCAATAAGTCAGTTCGGCTAGATAAATGCAAGTCATAGCACCCTTGCTTTTGTAAAGACCGTTAACATGTTGTCCTATTCCATAGCTTTTTAAAAACTTTAGAACATCCATTAACAATGGCTTATTACTCGTGATACCAAACCTTGCTTTAGTATATTTTTTCGGACCGTTCTTTCTAATATAGACCCTCTCATAAACTCGTATATGCCCATCAGCATCAAACAGACCTCTTAAAAAATGCCATTGCAATTCAGGATTATTTAAATCAATCCATTGTTCCTTTCCTGTTTTATTTGGTGTGACTCCTAAGTTTATTAAATCATTGGCCATTTTAGTAGAAAATATCGTTAAGCTATATTTATTTTGTTCACGGTCATTCCTTTTATTTCTAAATTTCACATTCTTATTAAGATTTAAGCAAGTTGCTATTTCATATAACAGGCTTTTATCTTGTTCGGCAAGTGTTAGAACTACTTTTTTTGATGATCTATTTATGACAATAGTCCCGTCACCTAATATAAATCCCAGTAAATAAGCTTTATTAGGGTGGTCAATATTTTCAAAAAAGTTTTCATTGTAATCATACTTTTTTGAGGCTAACTTACCAGCCAAACCTGGGGGCCTTGTATTGATAAAAGCCTTTTCTTTATTCCACCGTGAAATAGTACCTCTACTAACACCTAACTTCTTGGAAATCTCTACTTGACTTACTCCTTTATCATGCATCTGTATTACTTTTTTTATGATCTCTTCCTTGTCTCGCGCCCCATAAGGACGTCTCCGTACATTATGGTTTACTTCTTCCTTAGCACACATCAGATCACCTTCTTTAACGTGATTACTTTTATTATACTTATATTTTTGTGCTTTAGGAAGTTTCAATAGTCGTTGAACGTTCATCTTCATTTCCGAAGATGCTTCGCTGCTGATTGCCCATTGTTGCATCCTAATACTTTTTAAACGATCACGCTTGCCGTCACCAGCTACGTTGTCGTGTAATAGGCTTTAGGGGTTTCCAGCAATTCACGAGATTTATTTTTAGACGAGGCACAACAATTTACCACGTCTCGAACCACCCTGCTCAACAAGGTGCGTCAGCTTAGCAATATCATCAAGCCAGGAGACTGATCCGGATGATTTGCCGTTCACTCCACGGGCTAATGCATTACGAGGGCGTAGTGTCGAACCGTTCGTACCAACACCGCCGCCACGCGACATAATTTCCATCACTTGTTTACGGTGATCACTTATTCCTTCTCTTGAATCTTGAACAAATGGCATCACATAACAATTAAAGTACGTGACATCCGTATTTGACCCAGCTCCATATAGAACTCGTCCAGCAGGTATGAAATTTAACTCAGATAATTCTTGATAAAATTTATTAAACCATTCTTGACGTTTTTCCTCAGATGTTTCTACTTCTGCTAAACCAGTCGCATTACGTAAAGCAATTTGTTCATAATAGACTTCTAACGGTTTATCAATGGCGCTTAATGACTTCTCAATCAAGCCCGTTTCTTGTGCTTCTTCGTTATCTAGTACATGTAAATAATCATCATCTACTCGAACAGTGGCACGGTCACCTTTTAATTCATAAATAAATCCTGTACCACGCGCAGGGAACTTCGGATCGTCTTTCACTGTTAAGACGACAAAGTCACCTTCTTGAATCGTCCTCTTCTCCGTGTCCTTGAATGCATATCGGTCTAACATAACAAGTCGTGATACGCCTTTATGAGTCGTTGACATATCCGACGTGACCGGATGTACATTAGGAAATTGCTTAATGTCTTCATTTAATTGATCGACATTAATATGCAACCCTTTTGTTTTTACACCTTGCATTTCATGACCTCCTTCACGTAAAATCAAATCGTTACGTATTTTTAGTAACGTTTCTAATCATAGCTTATCAAAACTAAACCAAATAATCAATATATAGTGTTGTTTTTTGACGAATTATTCTATATATAGTGTTAAGTGCACATAAAACTATAAAAGTCAAGTTAGTTTATTATAAATAATGAGAATAATTGATTAGTATTAGGTCAATTGTCTGATAGCTAATTGAGATAGAAATCCTTTGAATCAGAAGCAGAAGCCTTATATAATGTATAGTGGACTGAAAATAGAGAAAGAGGGGAACATTAGAATGGATCTTTTATTTACCATCCTGATTGTTGTAGCTGTATTAATTGTATTTTTCGTTTTACGAAATGTTCAAAAACAAAAACATGTTACAACCTTAACTGAAGAACAATTTAAAGAGAATTACCGAAAAGCCCAATTAATCGATGTTCGAGAACCAAATGAATATGAACGCGGTCACATCTTAGGAGCACGAAATATTCCATTATCACAATTAAAACAACGCATAGGTGAGGTTCGAAAAGATCAACCTATCTATCTATATTGTCAAAGAGGTTCACGTTCAACGCGAGCTGCTAATATTCTCCGTAAAAAAGGATATTCTAGCTTGCATCAATTAAAGGGTGGCTTCAGTAAGTGGACAGGCAAAATCAAACAAAAGAAAAAAGGTTATTAAATAAAAAACCGTTGAGCTAACGTTAGCTCAACGGATTTTTGTTTAATCGCGATAATATCGAAGTATTGGTTTTCTAGCTGCAGTCGTTTCATCCATACGATCGACTACCGTTGTATGTGGAGCTTCTTGCACTGTTTCTGGATCTTCATGTGCTTCTTTTGAAATCTGATTCATAGCATCAACGAACTCATCTAATGTTTCCTTCGCTTCTGTTTCTGTCGGTTCAACCATTAACGCCTCTTCAACATTTAATGGGAAATAAATAGTTGGTGGATGATAACCGAAATCAAGCAGACGTTTAGCCATATCTAAAGTACGGACACCCATCTTCTTCTGATTTTTCCCTGATAAAACAAATTCATGTTTACAATGTTGATCATATGGCAACTCGAATTCTTCACTTAAACGACGCATCATATAGTTTGCGTTCAGAACAGCACTTTCACTCACTTGTTTCAAGCCATCTGGCCCCATTGAGCGAATATAAGTGTATGCTCGAACGTTAATTCCAAAGTTTCCATAATAAGGCTTGATTCGACCGATTGAATGTGGACGATCATAGTCAAAGAAATACTGATCATTATCAGCTTTAGCAATTAATGGTTTTGGCAAGAATGGTGCTAATTCATTCGTTACACCAACAGGACCTGATCCTGGTCCCCCGCCACCATGCGGTCCGGTGAACGTTTTATGCAGATTTAAGTGAACCACGTCAAAGCCCATGTCAACTGGACGTGTATAACCCATAATAGCGTTTAAATTCGCACCATCATAATATAGTCGACCACCAGCACCATGAACGATTTCAGCCATTTCGATAATATCTTTTTCGAATAAGCCCAATGTATTAGGATTCGTTAACATTAAAGCTGCTGTATGTTCGTCGACAACACGTTTTAAATCATCTAAATCAACTAATCCCTGATCATTTGATTTAACTGTGACTGCCTCAAAACCTGCTACCGTTGCAGATGCTGGGTTCGTACCATGTGCAGAATCCGGGACAATGACTTTCGTCCGCTGATAATCCCCATTTGCTTCATGAAAAGCACGGATCATCATGAGTCCCGTCCATTCTCCTTGAGCACCTGCTGCTGATTGTAAGGTGACGTAATCCATACCTGTGATATGACTTAAGGATGTTTGTAAATCATACATCAAAGCCATAGCACCTTGAACTGAAGATTCAGGTTGATAAGGATGAATCGAACTAAGGCCTGGTAGGCGCGCTACATCTTCATTCATTTTAGGATTATACTTCATTGTACAAGACCCTAGTGGATAAAATCCTGAGTCAACACCGTGGTTACGCTTTGATAATGCTGTATAATGACGCATGATTTGTAATTCGCTGACCTCTGGTAAATCTGGGTCCTCTTGGCGAATATACTGCTTTTGAAATTCTTCATCTAAGTTAACATCATCAACATCTAGTCCTGGCAAATGATAACCTTTTCGTCCTTCCTTACTTAACTCAAAAATAACCGGAAAATCTTGTTCATTAGCCATTCAGCTCACCTACTTTCGAAACAAACTGATCGATCTCTTCTTTAGAACGCACTTCTGTTACAGCAACTAACATATGGTGGTCATACTGCTGATCATCACGACCTAAATCATAACCACCAATAAAGCCTTCTTCTAATAATGCCTCATTTAATTCATGAACAGGTTTGTTTAATTTCACAATAAACTCATTGAAAAACGGACCGTCATATAATGTATCAAATCCAGCATTTTCAAATGCTTTTTTCGCATAGCGTGCTTTTTTCATATTTAATTCAGCCATTTCACGAACACCTTGTTTTCCAAGAGCACTCATGGCTACTGATGAAGCTAATGCATTTAGAGCCTGGTTTGAACAAATATTTGAAGTGGCTTTATCACGACGAATATGTTGCTCGCGAGCTTGTAATGTTAAGACAAAACCACGACGACCTTCATCATCTGAGGTCTGCCCCACTAATCGCCCAGGTACTTTTCTCATCAACTTCTTGGTTGTCGCAAAGTAACCACAATGTGGACCGCCAAACTGTGTAGGAATACCGAAGACTTGAGCGTCACCGACAACGATATCTGCACCAAACTCCCCTGGTGGCGTTAAATAGCCTAATGCAAGTGGATTACTAGAGACAATCATCATCGTTTTCTGTTGTTCACTGACGAGTGATTGAACATCTTCAAGTGGCTCAACTTGACCAAAGAAATTAGGATACTGCATGACGACACTTGCTGTATCATCATCTAATTCTGCTTTTAATTGATCAAGATCCGTTAAACCATTTTGATGATCAATTTCAACTATGTCTAAGTTAAATCCTTTTGCATAAGTATAAATCACATCTAATGATTCTGGATGAATGGCCTTCGATACAATCACTTTTTTCTTTTTAGTCTGACCGGCACTTAAGTTCACCGCTTCAGCTAAAGCTGTACCTCCATCGTACATAGACGAGTTAGCAACCTCCATCCCAGTCATCTCACAGATCATCGTTTGAAATTCGAAAATCGCTTGTAATTCACCTTGTGAGATCTCAGGTTGGTATGGTGTATAGGCGGTGTAAAACTCAGATCGTGAAATCACATGATCTACTATTGAAGGGATGTAATGTTCATAAACACCTGCCCCTAAAAATGACGTATGAGATTGTGTATGGCTATTCTGTTCAGCTAAACCAGCCATTTCTTTCTTAAGTTCAAATTCCGATTTTGCCGGTTTAATATTTAATTCACCAGTGAAACGAACAGGTTCTGGTATATCTGCAAATAATTCATCAGATGATGAGACGCCAATGGTCTTAAGCATTGCCTGACGGTCTTCATCTGTCATTGGAATGTATCGATGTTGCATGATTAACTCACCTCTTATCCTCTTCTATAAAATGGTGTGGGCACCACTTTAGCTGATAATTGACGCTTTCGAACTTGCACACTTAATAGTTCTTCTTCATTTGCATAATTGACATCAATTAAAGCTAACCCTACATTTTTTCCTAATGTCGGCGACTGTGTGCCAGATGTGACAAACCCAATCACCTGGTCCTCTTTCAAGACATCATAACCATGTCGCGGAATGCCTTTATCAAGCATTTCAATGCCAACTAGTTTTCGACTTGTTCCTTCTTCTTTCTGTTGTTTCAAAACTTCTTTTCCGATAAAGTCATCATCTATTTTTGTCTTCACAGCAAAACCAATACCCGCTTCTATAGGTGTAATATCTTTTGATAATTCTTGACCATATAAAGCTAGATTCGCTTCAAACCGAAGTGTATCACGGGCACCTAAACCAATCGGTTGCAAGCCTTCAGATTCTCCTGCTTGCATAATCGCCTGCCACAAATCACGTCCAGAAGCTGCGTTAATATAAATCTCAAAACCATCCTCACCTGTATAACCCGTACGTGAAACTAATGCCCCATGCTCAACACCTTGAATCTTAACATCATATTTAAACCGAAAGAATTTAATTTCACTCAAATCATCATCAGTAATGGTTTGTAAGATTGATTGAGCTTGAGGTCCCTGAAGTGCTAATTGAGCAAACTGATCTGATTCGTTCGTAATGGTAATATCACCAGATTGATGTTCTAGTAACCATTCATAATCTTTCTCTGTATTAGCTGCATTAACAACCAATAAATAATCATGATCAGCACGTTTGTAAACTAGAAAGTCATCAACTGTACCACCGTCGGGATAACACATCGCAGTGTATTGAGCCTGATTAATATTCAACTTTGTTACGTTATTGGTAATCATTTTTTGTAAGAACGATTCGCTATCTGGCCCTTTCACCACGATCTCACCCATATGAGAAACGTCAAAAAGCCCCGCTTTCTCACGAGTAGCATGATGTTCTTCCTTAATTCCCGAGAATTGGACAGGTAGATCCCAGCCGCCGAAGTCAACTGTTTTACCGCCCCACTTCTCATATTCTGGATAAATCGGTGTCCTTTTTAATTCAGTCACGTTCATTCCCCCTTGTAGAAGATTTTCACATTAAAAAAAGAGAATACCAAAGAAAGCTTGGTATTCTCTCTGTCCTTTCACCTGAAAGTTTCGCATGAGAAACATGCTTACATCGTTGGTGGTTGATGCGTTTACATCAACACTCTCCAGAGGTGCGTCCTACAAGAGTCATGGTGCCTGAGAGATTCATACCCCTAAAAGTACTTGCTCCGTCGGCGTCACGACATAGCGCGAGCTCTCCTCTTGTAATCATTCGCTTATATTATTCAATTATTTGTGCACACTATCAATATATATGTAGCCATGGTAATCGTGCAAAAAGTATGAATAAAACTTATATGTATTATATCACAATCCTCTCACACGTGTAAGCGTTATCTTAAACTTTAGGTGATTAAAATGAAACCAACAATTAAAACGGAACATCTATGGAACTCTTTTGAGCAAGCCATAGAAGGGAACCATAGTGATTGGGAAACATTTAAACAAGCTTATCAATTAAGCCAACTTCCTTTATCACAACAAAATGAATTAAAAGCATTGCAATACCTACCCAATCTAACACTATTAGATCATCAAGAAGAAGCTGTCAAAAAAGTATTGCACAATATGCATGGACGCGCCATTTTAGCTGATGAAGTAGGCTTAGGAAAAACAATCGAAGCTGGTGTGATTCTTAAAGAATTGATGATCAAAGGACTTGTACGCCGAGCCCTTATCTTAGTACCTCCTTCCCTCTTATCACAATGGGAAAGCGAATTAAATCAAACGTTTTATATTCCAGCTCGAGCCAAACACCGTTCTTATCCGTGGGAATCGTATGAAATTGTTATTTCATCAATCGATCTCGCCAAAAAAGAACCACATGCCTCATCATTACAAGAACAATCATTTGATTGTGTGATTGTAGACGAAGCTCATAGACTTAAAAATCCTAAAACGAAAAACTTTAAATTCGTTCAACAACTACAATCGACTTATTGTTTGTTATTAACAGCCACACCGATTCAAAATTCAATTGACGATGTCTATTATCTCATGAAAATTGTCAGACCAGGATTATTAGGTGATAGACGATTGTTTCATAAACGAGTTAACCACCGTCATGATGAAGCAATCCAATCACTTATACGACAGTCTATGGTTCGTACTCGAAAACGCGATATCGAAACTCAGTGGGGTGAACGATATATAGACACTATGTACGTTGATTTTTCTTCAGATGAACAAGCATTCTATGAAAAATTAACATCTTCAGAAACTAATCACCAATTAACGGCTTTAACATACGAGCGTGAGCTTTGTTCAAGTCGAGAAGCATTATACGTTTCTTTGCAAAAACAAGATGAACAGCATCCCATGCTAGAAGAAATTGGTCAACTTCCTCATCACGCAAAAGCCTTAAAGGCAATCGAATTAATTCAATCACTTGATGAACCAGTGATTATTTTTACCGAATATAAATCAAGTCAAGTCTATTTACAGTGGTTGTGTCAACAAAATAATATTCGTGCGATTCCTTACAATGGCGATTTTAAAAAGAGTAAAAAACAATGGATGCTTCAACTATTTCAACAACACGGAGACGTACTAATCACAACTGATGCTGGAACTGAAGGTTTGAACCTACAATATTGTCACCATATGATTCACTACGATTTACCTTGGAATCCAATGCGTTTAGAACAAAGAATTGGTCGTATTCACCGTTATGGCCAAACTCAGGACATTAATATTTATTATTTAATTTTATCTAATACGATTGAAGAACATATTTGGGAAGTACTATATGAAAAGCTATCTGCATTTGAAGGATTGATTGGTGAAATCGATCATATCTTAAGTTCTTATGGCTTATCCAACTTTGAAGATGAAATTACGGCAATTTATGAAGAATCACGTTCAAAAGCTGAAGCGGATATTAAAATAAATAATTTAATGTCTGTGATTGAATATGAACATCTTGAGGAGGAAACAAAGGATGAAACAAACTGACCTCAAACCTTTTGTTAAACAATTTTTCACAAAACATCATGCTCAAATTAAAGATGAACGTGAAGATCTTCTAACTATTCAATTAACGAAAGCTCTAGATCAACAATTAATGAATCGTCCTTTTTATTGGCAGTATGTTAATACCATGGGTTTCGAAGGGGATCCCATGACCGTTTCATTTGCTTTCTCCGATCAATACGATTTGCATACTGAACGTATTCATCTCGGCTCTCCTCGTCTTCATCAAATATTTCAAATCGTGAAAAATGAAGGCGTTTTTGCCACCCTATTTGAGCAAACAGAGTCCACTGACAACAGGCTTGATCCGTGGTTTGTGTTTAATGGTTATATTCAATACCAAGGGGCATGGCTTGAAGAGGAAAGTGTTAGCATCGGTATACTATTAACGAATGGTACAATGCGATTTTCTTGGATGGATGCTGTTATGGATATTCCGTTCAACCCTGTCATTCCTACTTATCAGTTTAAGTTACCTATCATCATTTCACTTGAACATGGTTTAGAAAAAATTATTAACGAATTACAATCACGTATTGAGAAGCAATCTAGAGAATTTGTTAAAGAATCATTATCGTTATACGAACAAGAACTGAGTTTATTAAACACACTATCCCATGAACAAGATGAAGAATCTAAACAATTTTATAATCATTCTCATGATCAAATCTATAATCGCCTATACCCTCGGATCGATATCAATTTAATTAACGCTGGATTATTTTATACCAATAGGCAGACCACTCAACGTTTAATCGATGCATGATAAGACATGCTCAATCATTTCAAAAAATAGTATTTTTATAACTTAAAATAAAAAACACGTGATTAATTGTTTAGTTCAACATTTAATTACGTGTTTTTATTATCTTCGCTTCAAATCATGTTCTTTCATTAAATTGACTATTCATATGACTTATTATATAAAAGATATAGAACCTTCGATTTCAGTTGCAATTTGATTTGGACTTCGTTCATTTACAGAAACACGCATATCCGCACATTCCTCATATAAACCCTGTCTTCTTTCAAACAAGGCTTGACGTTGTTCTTTAGACTGTTTCCATAATGGTCGGGTGTCATCAAGACGCAACCTATTTTCCACTACATTGTAACTAACTTCTAACCATATTGTGTGAAAACAATTCTTTAAAATTTCTCGACTGTTCTGATTCATGACAATGCCACCACCCGTTGCCACAATAACGTTGGCCTCACTAAATTGATTTAATATTTTCTCTTCCACGTGACGAAAGTATTCTTCACCATCTTGAGCAAAAATTGTAGCGATCTCTCGCCCTTCAAATTTAGTGATTTCATCATCAAGATCAATAAACTTTCTATGATTTTGACTAGCTAATTGGTAGCCAATTGTAGATTTTCCTGATCCCATAAACCCGATTAAAGCTATTGACGTCATGTCTCTACCACCTAAACACAAGGAGGCCCCAATGAAATCTCCAGAACAATTATCTCGTGAAATTTTGCACCATGCTGTTAAACATGATGCAACTGATATTCACTTTTCCCCAGAGGGAATCGAGGTTCCTATTTATTTTCGTATTAATGGCTATCGCTGGTTTTATCAGCGCATTACCATTCAAGAATACCAAACTTTAATTAGCTACTACAAATTTTCATCTGGAATGGATATTGCAGAAAAAAGGCTACCACAAGATGGCACTCTCTCCTTTCATCAAGACCAAAACGCATTTTATTTACGATTATCTACCTTGCCTTTAAATGACCTCGATTGTAAAATTAAGCGAGACACTATAAAAGGACATGTCATGATATACTCAACCCATAACCTACCAAAGTTAAGGAGAGTGTATCTGACAT
>NZ_JAASRU010000009.1 GCF_011761495.1 Alkalibacillus almallahensis
TGTCAGATACACTCTCCTTAACTTTGGTAGGTTATGGGTTGAGTATATCATGACATGTCCTTTTATAGTGTCTCGCTTAATTTTACAATCGAGGTGTTATTTAAAATAATTGCCCGAATAATTTTAAAATCACTATTCATAAACAATTCTTTTGCTAAAATGGAGAAAGAGGTGATGATCATGTCGGATAAAGTTGGACGAAATGACCCTTGTCCTTGTGGAAGTGGGAAAAAGTATAAGAAATGTTGTTGAAAGACTAATTTAGTTGAATTTTCTAATCAAGTGGTTGTTCAGGAAATAGAACAATACTTTCAATCACTCGTAACTGAGATGGTTGATCACTTTGCAATTTATACATCTGAACCGAAATCGGATATGGAATCGATGGATCATATGATGAAATTTTTATATTGGTCAATTTATGATTCGGACGTTATGAATCAATTTGTTGATCGATTAGCACCTTCGATTAGTCGAGAGATAACACGTGAAACAGTTTTAAGTTGGAAGGAAGGCCATGTGAGTATTTTTCAGGTAGAGAGTCAACCATCAGAAGAACGGCTGGAAATAAGTGATATGTATACAGGTCAAACATATTGGGTCAGTAGTAATACTATAATTACTGATGAAGATCAAAGTGCTCCATTTTTAATGGGGGTTCTCATGCGCTGGGGTGTATATCACCAAATAATGCCTGTAGCCCTGCCACTTTCTGAATTTGCTTATAATCAGTTTTCGGCTGAAGCTAATAATAAGCAACAATTTGAAGAGCGTTATTTAGATTTCCTCCAAAATTGGTGGAATATGGGTTCAAAACCAAGTTCAATAAATGAGCTAAACGAAGACCCGCGCGCAATAAAGGTGTTAGAACTGGCGTTTGATCATCTATTTATGTCTCAAAAAATAAATGATGAAGAACAAGAGTTGCTGGTTAGTTTATGGTTGCTTTATTACGAGCGCGAACGTCCTTCATTTAAGAAAACCGAAGTTATGGCGGCGGCCCTAGATTATATTTATTTAAATCACCCGATGTTCAAATCAACTGGGATTAATCAAATTACATTTAAAGAGATCGCCGAAGAATATGGTGTATCAGCATCAGCCGTTAGTAATAGGGTGGAACAGTTAGAAAGTTTTATCATGGATCAAGTAGTTGAAGAAGAGACAAGCCAACAGCCTCAAGTGGTACAAGGGCAACCAAGTACAGGTGCTGAACGTGCGCTTTATGAATTGCATCAGAATATGGCAGATGAACCGTTTGATAGCTTGGATGACGCAAATGAATACCTTCATAATCATATTAATGATTCATTTACGCCTAAAACGGATCAGCAAAAGGCGCAGATTAAGATGTATGATGCATTTGACACGTTTGATTTAGACGAACAAGAAAAACTTGTTGATGATGCGTTACAACTTGACCCGAACAATATTGATGCTCTTGTCATGAAGGCTCAACTGAGTGAGTTTGTCTCAGAAACTTATCATCTAATGGAAAAAGCAATTTCATTAGGTCGTGAACAGATTGATTTGCAGGCGATTTATGATGATGAAATGCCTTGGGCTGTTATCGAAAATCGTCCTTGGTTCCGAGCAATTGAGGCGCTAGGTGACTTTCATAATTATATGGAAGACTTAGACGAAGCAGTTGAATTATACGAATGGCTATTATTCGATTTAAACCCGAACGACAATCAAGGGATACGTTACCGATTGATTATATGTTATCTTGCGTTAAACCGTTTAAGTGATGCAAAGAAATTGTTAACAGAATATGATGAGCCCTCGATGTCTTGGTCACTTAATTGGGCAATTTACTATATTTTTGTGAATGATGGTATTCCCGTGAGTGAAGTGGAACAATCGATTCTTAAGGCGTATCAATACAACCCGAAATTACTCGATTATTTTGTCGATGAAGATCAATTGTATTCTGATGATATGCTAGACCCTGCCTATGATGAAATTGAAAGATACTTTGGAGAATCCGGTTATTTATGGGAAGATTTTATTGGGA
Organism: Alkalibacillus almallahensis; assembly: GCF_011761495.1. GTDB lineage: Bacteria > Bacillota > Bacilli > Bacillales > Alkalibacillaceae > Alkalibacillus > Alkalibacillus almallahensis. The sequence goes on from NZ_JAASRU010000009.1 coordinate 2,018, forward strand.
TAATTACGGAAACATTAATTTAATAAATAAGGCGGAATCTGATTTTGGACAGGTTTCGCCTTGTTGATTATAGTGATTGATCTTCGCTTGAATGGAGGAAGAATGATGATCCATCTAAAGGATTTCGAGAAACATATTGAACGAAAGCTAGTTAATCGTGGATTTGATTTATTCCAGAATGGTGCTGTGACGTCGTTAGAACTCCAAGGTCAAAATGTTTGCGCGTCAGTGGAGGAGTCGGCTTGTTATCAAGTTAACTTAAAGAATGAGAATGGGTTTATAACAAATGCCGTGTGCACATGCCCATTAGATCAAGATGATTGGTGCAGACACCAGGTCGCAGTTATGTTTCAGTTACTTGATAGAGACAAAGAAAAGTCGATCACCGAGTTGTTAAAAAGTGCATCAAAGGAACAATTAGTGGATTTGTTAGGATCACTTACGTCATCACATGAAAATTTAGAATCCCATATTCGATTTTTCCTTTCAGACAGTAGCGAGGATCATATGATTTGGGCGAGACGCTTAGTTTCAGAAGCACTTGAAGATGCGGATTATGGTGGTTTTATTCCATGGCATAAAACATTTGACGCGACGTTAGGAGCTAGTTACGTGTTAGAACAAGCTGAAGAAGCCTGGCGAGATAAGGATATAATTAAAACAGTTGATTTAACATTTGTTGTCATTGAAGAGTTAGTTGATTATATAGATGAAACAGATGATTCAAGCGGACTGTTTGGCTCTGAAATTGATCAAGCTATTAGAATGTTAAATAAAGCGATGCGTCAAGCAATTATTTACTTAGATAGAGAAGATTATCTTGTCATCGTTGATCAAGTCATAGAAGCTACTCAGCATGAAAGATTTAGAGAATGGCCGAAGTGGCCGGTTGAAATGCTACGTGGTGTGATGATTTACGGTGTTATGAGTGAAGTGCGTGAGAAGATTGAAGCAGCATTACAACATATTGCCTCATCTAGAGAAGGTCTTAATCGTCACGTGATTGTCTTTGAATACGATATGAAGTGGGAACTTGGAGATACTGATTTAAATTCATTTTTAAACCACTATTTAGATATTCCTGATATACGTGAACGAGCGATTTCAAAAGCAGAAAGTGAGGGAGACAGTGATTGGGTGATTGATTTAATCGAAACAGCCCAAGTGGTAAAAGACGACTGGTATGACATTTTATATCGTCATTATGAGGTGCTTGGCTTTACAGAGCAACAACGTCAATTAGCAAAGAATTTGTTGTGTGAGTTCGGAATGACTTACTATGATTACTTGCGCAAGCTGTACCCGGATGATGAGTGGACACTTGTCGTAAATTCATTAATAGACTATGAAGCGCATCGTTTTCGAGGTGAGAATTACGCGCAATTTTTATTAAAAGAGCAACGATATGATTATTTATTGGCTTATTGTCAGGATTATCCTAATAGTATTAGAAATTATGCATCATATTTAAAGGATGTCTACCCTGAAGAAGTTCGCACACTCTTTGAAACATTAATTAATCAAGAAGCGGATATGGCATCTGATCGTAAAGCATACCAGCGTGTCTGTGAGACGATTAACCATATGCAAAAGATTTGTGGTTAAAACGAAACTTTACCTATTATAGAGAAGTTAGAGCGTGAATATTATCGCCGACCAGCATTTTTAGATGAGCTAAGCCGAGTAAAGATATGAGGTTGAATGTTTGTTAGATTTTATACAAAGTTTCTACGATCACCCTATAGTAATATATGACTATTTGTATTATAACTGATTGGGATAGAACATGGAGTTGAAATTCGAATAAGAACATTAAACAATGTGACATACAGCGAAAATTGAGCTTGATACGTCGAAATTCGGCTATTATACAGCGGTTTTTATCGTTTATACAGCGAAAAAGCAACTTGATACAGCGAAAACGTGGCAACATACAGCGAAAACAAAATTTCCAAGCTTCTTCTATTGATTCTAGTCACGAATTTTTGTAAAGTGGTAGAATCATAATTAAAAGGTGACGGCTTATGTGGAAAATTTATAGTTTATTATTTTTAGTCATGTTGATGTGGGGGATGAACGTATCTGCATTGAAAGTATTGGTCGATGCGGTTGACCCACTTTTATTAAATAGTTTCCGTGTGTTCACTGCAGGTGTTGCGGTGTTAATTATTTGTATGGTGCTTGGGATTTTTCGTTTTCCAAGAAAATCAGAATGGGCCGTGATGGCTTACATCGGTGCTTTTAACGTTGTTTTGCACCATGCGTTTATCGCGACTGGTTTGGAAGGAACCTCAGGTGTGAATGCGTCGCTCATCTTAGGATTGGTTCCGCTTGTGACGGTCTTGATGTCTGTCATTTTTCTTAAACAAAAGGTTAATAAATTACGCATGACTGGTTTCTTGCTCGGATTTTCAGGGGTTGCGCTCACAACGCTAACGGGTGATGGTGGACTTGGTTCGATATCATATGGTGATGTGCTAGTCTTTCTTGGCGTTGTCGTGCAAGGTTTTAGTTTTGTATTGATTAGTAAGCTAAAAGCTGAATTCGATCCTCGCTTAATTACGGGTTATATGATGGTATTTGGATCGTTTTTTATATTTGGATTAAGTCAGTTATTGGGTGCTAATGTTAGTGAAATAACGAGCGTATTTGATTGGCATATTGGCGGTGTTTTCTTATTTAGTGCCATTTGTGCGACAGCATTTGGTCATATGACCTACAATTTAGCGATTAAAAAGGTGGGGCCTGCTGAATCGGCTATTTTCACGAACTTGAATGTGCTATTTGCTATGATTGGTTCGGCGTTCTTTTTAGGTGATGTCATTATGGTAGAGCATGTGGTTGGATTTGTTCTGATTTTAATAGGTATTTTCTTTGGTACGGGGGCATTAGAATATTTACTGAAAAGACGGCGAGGTAAAGTCGTTTAATGAGATTGAGGTGATACGTTAATGTCTTATCTAGTAGTTGGTGGCGGGATTCTTGGTGCTTCAGCAGCTTATGAACTAATGAAACAAGGTCAAGATGTTACGTTAGTTGACTCCCAAATGGAAGGGCAGGCAACCTATGCTGGAGCAGGGATTGTCTGCCCTTGGGTTAGTGCGCGTAAAGATCCTGATTTATATGCGTTAGCACGAGCGAGTGCGATTCGTTATCCTGAGTTAGTTGAGTCGTTAAGAAATGACGGAGCTGATGACACGGGCTATCGATTGTGCGGAGCTTTGGCGCTAGCTGAAGATGAAGCCACGTTGCAGGAACTTTATCAAGAAGCGGTGACGAAACGAGAAGAGACATCGTTTGTTGGTGATGTAAAAACGTTATCGAATCAGGAAGCGCAGGCGATGTTTCCTCCTTTAGCAGATGATGTGAAAGCGGTTTATGTGTCAGGTGGTGCCCGTGTTGATGGTGCAAAATTGAACCGGGCATTATTGCAAGCATTTCAAAATTGTGGTGGTCAATATTTGGAAGGTAGCGTATCATTAGAGGTGAGTGGGGATCACGTGGTTGCTTACATAAATGAAGAGCGTATTGAAGCGGATGAAATCATCGTCGCGACAGGTGCTTGGACGAATGACTTGCTAAAACCACTCGGGCTTGAGTTGCTACTCGAACCACAGCGCGGGCAAATCGCGCATTTAACGTTAATTGAAGAAACGGCTGATTGGCCTGTTGTGTTACCACAATCTAGTCATTATATGCTGGCATTTGAAGCCGGTCGTGTCGTCATGGGCGCTACGCGTGAAGCGGATAGTGGTTTTGACTATCGATTAACAGCTGGCGGCGTGCATGATGTGTTACATGAAGGATTGGCTGTCGCACCTGACTTAGTCGAAGCAACTTTAGAAGACGTGCGGATTGGTTTTCGTCCGATGGGGCCTGATGGGAAGCCGTTATTAGGCAGGGTTAATGCTTTTTCAAATTTAACGGTCGCAACAGGACTTGGCCCTTCAGGCTTAACGATTGGCCCGTATATTGGGAAGTTAGCAGCTCAATTAGCAACAGGAACCAAAATAGATCAAACGATTGATCATTTAGATCCACTTAGACAAACTTAATGAGGTGATTTCATGGCAAAAAAACCAGTTATTATTGATTGTGATCCAGGTATCGATGACGTGATGATGTTGTTATTAGGTTTACGTCACGAAGATATTGATGTGAAATTAATTACGACAAGTGCAGGTAACCAGACACAAGAAAAAGTGGTCACCAATGCGCTGAGGTTCGTGAGCTATTTAGACCATAATATCGAAATCACGCGCGGTTCCGAAAAGCCTTTTATCCGTGATTTAATGATCGCAGGCGACATCCATGGTGAATCTGGCCTTGGAGGTGTGACTTTTCCTGAGTCAACGTTAAAAGAAAGTGAACAGCCAGCCATTCAAGCGATGGTCAATGTCTTACGTGAAGCGGATGAACCTGTGACGATTGTTGCGACAGGTCCGATGACAAATGTTGGGGCACTGTTACTCGCTCATCCTGAATTAAAACATAAAATTAAGCAGATCTCGATTATGGGTGGCGCTGTTTTAGGTGGTAATGTGACACCACAAGCAGAATTTAATATATATGTCGATCCTGAAGCGGCTGAAGTGGTCATGCAAAGTGGCCTTCCGATTATTATGAGTGGTTTGGATGTTACGCATAAAGCCTACTTAACCCAGTCAGAAGTCGCTGCCATGAAAGAGATTGGCACGCCTTTAACCGATAAATTACACGGTATGCTTGCACATTATATGGATGCCCAAGGGGATTCACCATTCCTAGAAAGTTACCATGGTGATGTGTTGCGCTTACATGACTTATGTGCGATGGCCTATGTGATTGATCCAACGTTATTTGAAGGTGATGACTATTACGTAACGGTCGAGACTTGCGGAAATGAAACGGCTGGTGCAACGGTAGTAGACCACTTACGGAATACCGATCATGAGCCGAATGTTCACGTGTTATATGATGTTGAACGCGAACGATTTGTGGAGTTGTTTTTTGAGTATTTAAGAGGTTAATTTTCAATAGAACTTATGGAGTTAAAATGCTTCATGAGTTTTATTTATGTTTTATGAAGAGGTTTTACCATGACAAAATTAGTTAATGAGTTTATACTTAGTGTAATGACATGTATGACTTTATAATGAGGTATTTATTTATGAGAGATATTTCTAATTGGTCCGTTACTAATTTTGGTGAGAATAGTACCTTGGAAAAATACGAGTTGCTATCTCCAGATGATAAACAGTTCGTCATTAAGTTTCCTAGAAACTTTGATGGGAATCGGACTAATTGGGAAGATGTAAATGAAGTGATTGCCGCAGAACTGGCCAAATTAATTGGACTTCCAACAGTTGACGCTGAGATTGTTTATTTTAATGGAAGAAGAGCATGTCTTATGAAACACTTCAGGGTAGAATGGGGTGCTGAACACGGAGAGACAGCCGCTTCTTTATTAAGTGCTCAATTTGGTGAAGTCTACGATAATCTCAAGTCCAGTGACTTAAAAAATGACGAATTAATTAGAGAATTATTCTTGTTGTTTGAAGACTTTAAACTATATCATCAAACCTTAGAAAGTTATATCTTTATGAACTTATTTGATATATTAATAGCTAATCAAGATCGTCACGGTCATAATTGGCAAATTCTATATATAGAAGGAGAACCTTGTTTTGGACCTTTATATGATAATGGTGCTTCTTTAGGGTGGCAATTAACAGAATCTGCAATTATTAATATGGTTAATGATCACACTAAAATGAATCAATTTTTTAATAAATCTAAAGTTAAAATTGGATTGGACAATCGAGAAACTCCTAGAATTCAAGCTAAAAAAGCTTTAAAGTTTTTTGCTAGAAATTTTCCTGAGGAATGTGAAAAATTTTTTTATAAGACTGACACTTTAGATGTTGCTAAATTTGAAAAGTTTATAAATGATTTTCCATTGTTATCAAAGGATAGAAAAGAATTTATTACTAAGCTAATTCAATTTCGATTAGATAAAATGAAAAGTATTTTTAGAGAGGAGGCTTACAATGAATAAGGTTAAATCGCTATTAGTTATTTGGAAGGATTTTAAGACAAATCTTTATTATCATGTAGGAACACTTAATTATGATGGCAATCGGTATGTTTTTGAGTACAGTTTTAAGAGTGAATCACCGAGAAATGTGTATGCAGCACTTGAACAAGGATATCGTCTTCATCCAGCTTTTCCAGAATTAACAAAAACTTATCAGTCAACATCACTCTTTTCAACATTCAACCGACGTATTCCAGATGAAAATCGGATAGGGTATGTGAATATCTTAGAAGAATTGTCTTTGAATTCGAATGCTGACCGTATGGATTTATTGCAGGCAACTAGAGGTGTTTTATCAGGCGATCCTTATTCATTCGAAGAGCCTTTACGACTGAATGAAAATACGTTAACATCAAACTTTTATATAAACGGTATGCGACACAATTCTGCTTTACCTGAAAATTGGCCGGAACATATTCACATTGGTGATTCTTTAACAGCGAAATTAGAGGAAGATAATGAATATGACCGTTTTGCTGTTGGTATTTATCATGAAACAGGTATCTTCTTAGGTTATGTTCCGGGAATATATGCACAGGCAATATATGCTTTAATTAAGAACAATGAAAATATTTCAATAATAGTAAAGAATACTCGTCCTAATTATGCTTCACAATGGTGGATCCAGGTCACATTTAAAGCGACAATCCATCTAAATAATCACGATTATGATCAATTCAATGATTTAATAATTGAAAATATAGCTTAAAAATGACCACGTGCAGACAAATTGCACGTGGTCATTTTTGATTTCGATGTACCACAAACTCTTGAAAAACCTGCGCCGATGTATAACTAGGCACGAATCCAAAATCCTGTTTTAGTTTCGTATTATCTAACACAGGGCGGTAGCGCAAGAAGTCGAGTTGTTCTGGGCCGTATTGTGTTAGGCGTAATTTTTTGAGTCCAGTTAATCCAAATTTTAAGAGTGAAGCGGGGAGGCGGATGACGTTTTTTCCTAATTGATCTGCGATTTCGTCAATGGTCAATGCACCATCACCGGCAATATTATAAATCCCGATTTGATCCGAATCAATAGCTCGAATAAAGCAGGATACGACATCTTGATCCCAAATAAATACAAATGGACTTTTTGAACCTTTCACGCCTAGTACGTAAGGTTTTTTGAAAAGGTCGGTAATCTGATTATCGACGTTCTCGCCAAGGATGGTCCCAATCCGAAAAATGATTTGTTCTAACTCTGGATTCGATTCACGGTAGTCGGCGAGCATGTCTTCGACGAGTCGTTTGTGATAGGCGTAAGCGAAGGCCTTGTTTCCTCGAATCGGTTCATCTTCAGTGATCCAATTCGCATTGTCCGCATGATAGCCATACGCAGCCCCACTTGATGATACAATCAGTCGCCGTACATTTGTTTCGACACAAGCTTCGATGACATTCCGTGTGCCTTCGACGTCTACGGAATATTCGAATGAGCGGTCACTTTTTTTGCCTGGTGTGACGATCGTCGCTAAATGGATCACCGTATCGACGTGATAACGATCGAATAACTGTTGCATTTCTGAAGAGCGAACGTCGACTTGTTCGTAAGTGACCGAATCATTCAACTCAAAATCAGGCTCTAACTTAATATCTGTCGCAATCACATGGCAGTCATCACGCTCTGTCATTAAACGTGTCACGATTTGACTACCTAAATAGCCCATTGCTCCAGTAATCAAAATGTTCATGCGGCGTGACCCTCACTTTCTGCTACAGGCGGCCTTCGTGACCAGAAACTCGCAATCGTTAACCCTGCGATAATGTGCCAGATTGACCACCAAGCGGCGACGATCGCCATACCACCAAGTCCTCCGAAAAAGTTAAAGACTAAAATTAACCCGAGCCCAGAGTTTTGGATGCCGATTTCAATCGCAATCGCACGTCGGTCTCGTTCAGGTAAACCAAATGACCGCGCAGAACTGTAACCGATGATAATCGCAAGTAAGTTGTGTAAGAACACCGCAAACACGACCATACCGACATAATCGATAAAGTATTCGAAATTATTGGCTAAGGCGCCAATCACGAATAATATGAAAAAGCCGATCGAGAAGCGCTTCATCCATTTACTCGCTTTCTTGGACCAATCAGGAAATCGTTTATTCACGAGCATCCCTAGTGTTAGCGGGATTCCAAGTAAGATCACAATTGTGGTGATTAAGTCGGTCGGGCTAATCATGAATGACCTCAGTAAATCATTGGTCGGCCCGTAAAATGATCCCCACATTAACGTATTAAGTGGGGTCATAATGATCGCGAAAAGCGTAGAGACCGCGGACATACTAATTGATAATGTCGTTCGCCCTTTACTGAGGTGGGCGAGGAAATTTGATAGATTCCCTCCTGGACAGGCAGCCACTAAGAACATGCCCAGCGCAATACTTGGCCTCGGTTGTAATAATAAGACAAGTAGAAAGGTAAATGCTGGCAATAGAATAAATTGTGCCGTTAATCCGATAATAAAAGGTTTTGGTGATTTTAATGTCCGTTTAAAATCGTGAACCGTTAAATCGAGTGCCACGCCGAACATGATGAATCCAATTAAAACATTCATTAAGAATAACGTTGATTCATTGAAATTCAGTTGGATCTCATCTATGCCCATGTTTTATTTCCCCTTTGGCTCGTCATGCATATCTTTAAAATACTTCAATCCAGGTGCCCACATATGTTTAACAGGGTCGACATCACAGTGAATCACGGTACATTGATTCAGTTGTTTGGCTCGTTTAAGAGCTTCGCGCAACGACCGAGGATCTGACACTCGTTCGCCATGTGCACCCATGCTTTGGGCCATTTGATCAAACGCGATTTCACCTAAATCAGAATTAATATTTTCATGGTCATCGAGCGATTTTTTGACCAGTGTTTTAACCGGTCTGAGGGCAATATTTTGATTGATTTTCACCATCCCCCACTGTTTATCACAGACGACTAAGTAAATCACATTTAAATTGTTACGAACCGCTGTCTCGATTTCTTGTGGATGAAAGCCCATCGCGCCGTCACCAATCACACATAAAACCGGCTCGTCCGGTTTGGCCGCAGCAACACCTAAGGCCTGAGCGACACCAGCTCCGAGCATGCCGAATTTAAAAGTTGAGAAGATGCCGCCTGGTTTTTCAATGGATGTGAAGAAATTCGCCCAAATTGTCGTATTACCACCGTCTGCCACGACAGGTACTTGTCTAGAGAAGACATCTTGAGCCATTGCCGATACATGAGCTGGATTCATGGGTGCATCAAGTTCTTCTAGTTTTTCGTTTAATTTTTTGCGATATTTCTTACGTGCTTGGACATATTTCTTAATCGTTGACTGACGTCGTTTGAGTGTCGCTTTTGGAATATAATCTTGTAAAGTATCTGATAGCTTTTCTAGAAAAATATTAATGTCTGCTTGAATGCCGAGATCAACTGGTTTATTTCGACCAATAGTAGAAGGGGCAAGGTCGACTTGAATCACGGTCTGATCAGGGTTCCAATAAGGCGCTTTACCCCACCAATCCGTTTCACCAACACGAGATCCTAATACTAAAACGAGATCCGCTTCATTGCGAATTTGGTTGTTCGTTTCGATATGGGTCATCGGCATCGTCAGTGGACTACTTTCACGCACAGCCCCGCGACCAGCCCAGCTTGTTGTTACCATGGCTTGTAGTTGTTTCGCGACAGTTTCTAAAGCGTCATAGGCTTGAGCGTGTATGACGCCACTTCCTGCATGAATAATTGGAAATTTCGCTTCGGTTAATAAGTTGGCTGCTTGCTTAATTTGGTTATCTGAAGGTGAAGGATTCTCGGTGAGTCGATATTGATGTGGTTCTTGTAGATTAAGGGTTGATTTAAAGGATGAGTTCAAGATATTTTCAGGAATATCTAAATGAACGACACCTGGGCGCCCGTTGTAACACTCGCGTAAAGCTGTTCGCATAAGCTCTGGAATCCGATCGAACGATGGCACAGCTTCACTCCATTTTGCGATTTGTTTAATGGTTCCAGTTTGATCGAAACATTGATACGTCCCGCCACGATCAGGATACATAATGCCTGTCCGTCTTGCACTGGTGATGACAAGGACACGATTGCCTTCGCCTTGCTCAACGACTAGTCCCGGCAAAATATTGGCAACGCCTGGGCCGTTACTTGCCATACAGACGCCAAGCTTTCCAGAAGAACGTGCATAAGCGCCCGCCATATGGGCAGCGCTCGTCTCATGACGAGGGGTGATCAATTGAATGCCATTCGGTTCTAAATTTGAATAAAATCCGAAATAGGTCCCGTCAATAATTCCGAAAACGGTTTCAACATTTTCCTGACTGAGCATTTTAGCGACAACTTCGCCACCAGTTAATTCTGCCATAAGAACACTCCCTAAAAATCTTCAATTTGAATTAATTCTATTATAACGAAATAATATGTTTTGAGATAGTATTTATTCAGAAAAGTTTGATAAATTTGAGCGGGGTTTTAGTAATTACTCTTCTATAGTTTAATTTTGATTTTCTATTGAATAAGCACTGAGTTGTTGATTTGTGAGGAGCGAAGGTGGCGACTCCTGCGGGAACAGCACGAGTCTCGAGACCCCGCAGGAAGTGCTTTTCTTCCGAGGAGGCTCGAGCCGTGCCCGCGGAAAGCGTCCACCGAAAGCGGATCACAATATCAACAACGGGCTTTGTCAAAGTGATCATAACTAAAGAAAAAACGACCTCGAGTCACCTCGAGATCGTTTTCTCAATAGAAACTTTATATTGTTGAACTAAAGGGGGTTGTTCAGCATATAAATAGGTTTACTTAATAGATTAAATATTGTTCACGAACTTCTTTAAAATCATCTAGATCATCTTGCCATTGATCGATAATCGCATCGACTGATTCACCGTTTTCAATAGACTCTTGTACCCAACCGTTACCGATCAAGTTATCAAAGAATCCATCAGAACGGAATGAGAAGCCTTCTGGGTATAAATCATGAATCGCTTTTACAATATGCAAACCTGTTTTAATTGATTTATACTCAGTTTGATCTGTTACATGAATTTCAATGCCGTGTGATAAGTCACCCGCATGTTTTGAGAACATTGGCGTAAAGGATGCTGCTCTAAATGTTACTCCAGGTAAATCTTGTTCGTTTAAGTGTGCGGCTAATTCACTTGAATCAATAAATGGAGCGCCAATTAACTCAAACGGTTTAGTTGTGCCGCGGCCTTCAGATACGTTTGTCCCTTCGATTAATGCGGCACCTGGATAAACGACTGTTGTATCAGTAGTTGGCATGTTTGGTGATGGTGCGACAAAGTCTAGGTTCGTATCATCGTAATACATATAACGTTTCCAACTATCCATTTCTACGACTTCTAAGTCAGCATTAATATCAAATTCGTTATTAAATAGTTTCGCTAGTTCACCAACTGTCATGCCGTGGCGTAATGGAATTTCATATTCGCCAACGAATGAAGAAAATTCTTCATCCAAGACTGGGCCTGCGACATCTTGTCCATTAATTGGGTTAGGACGGTCTAAAACGACGAATTCAATATCATTTTCTGCCGCAGCTTCCATCGCGTTAGCCATCGTGTAAATATAAGTGTAGAAGCGTGTTCCAACGTCTTGAATATCAAATAGTAACGTATCAACGTCTTCTAACATTTCAGGCGTTGGTTTTCTCGTCTCACCGTAAAGACTGTAAACAGGAAGACCTGTTTTCTCATCAATGTAATATTCAACATATTCGCCTGCTTGGGCACTACCACGAACACCGTGCTCTGGTCCGTATAGGGCTGTTAAGTTTACATCAGGATCATTGTGTAGTGTATCGACAATACTGTTAAGCTCAGAATCAACACCTGTTGGATTGGTGATTAAACCAACATTTTCTCCTTCGATTAAATCTTTTTCCTCATCTAATAATTGTTCAACACCTAGTTCGAATTGTTTGGCGTGGCCTTTAGCTTGTCCATTACCATTGCCTGGGTCAGCCGTTATAACGGTAACGGTTGCGAATGTTAACGCAAAAGCCATTAACCCGATGATCCACTTTCTCATGAAAAATTCCTCCTCAAACCTTTTTTAAAATGAAATAAATTAGTAATTCAATCCGTGTCCGAATTCGTATAAGACACCATCATCAAGTGTCGGAATCGTCACTGGTAATTGTCCTGTTGGTTCGTTTTCACCGAAGATGGTCGCAGCTGTTGCATCAAAACTTGCTTCGTTAAAGCCGTACTGTGCTAAATAACCATCGACATTAGGATAAGCCATAATGTCGTATGGGTTCCGAATACCGACTGAAATAACAGGGGCATCGGTCATACTATCTAGTGAATTAATCATGGACATAACAGGATTATCTGGTGATCTGCCATTGACATTATACGTGTAAGAACCAGCAATGACTGCGTCTGCATTGGCTATTGTTTCTTGGTCGCTTTCGGATAAATTGCCTGATGACTCAATCACAGTCGTTTGGTCATGATAATTAGCGACTGCATTGCCTAAATCGTTCACAAACGTATCACCGACGACCACGATTTCGCCTTGATTATCCTGGTTAAGTGGAAGTGCTTCGTTTTCGTTCTTAACCATCGTAATGGATTGATTAGCAACGTCTTGTTCAAGTTGTTGATGCTCATCTGCACCTACGATTTCCGTTGCTTTTGCAATTTTATCCTCAATCGGTGTCGGGTTTTCCTGTTTTATAATACCGCGTTCGATTTTCAAGCTTAAAATACGTTCAACTGATGCTTCGATTCGTTCTTCGGAAATTTCACCTTCATCGATTGCTGTTAATAAACCATCCGCGACTTCCTCTAAGCCGACTGGCATTAAGACGATATCACTTCCAGCTTTCACAGCTCGAATGGCTGCATCTACTGTGCCGAAGTGGTCCGTAATGGCGTTCATGTTCATCGCATCTGTCGTAATAATACCGTCATAACCCATATCCTCGCGCATTAATTCTGTTAAAACTTTGTGCGAAAGGGTTGCTGGTAATGTGACTTTTTCACCCGTTTTCTGAGACGTTACTTTCGTGTCGTCGATTTGCGGGAACGTCACGTGTGCTGTCATGATCATGTCCACGCCAGCTTCCATAGCTTGTTGGAAAGGTGCTAGTTCCACTTGCTCTAATCGTTCGCGGTCATGTGGGACTTCTGGTAAGCCTAAATGTGAATCGACATCCGTATCACCATGACCAGGGAAGTGTTTAGCTGTCGCTGCGACACCAGTTGATTGCAGACCTTCTGTATAAGCGATGCCTAAATCAGCAACTAAATCAGGATCTCCACCGAATGAACGCACACCAATAACGGGGTTATCTGGGTTATTATTCACATCCATAACAGGTGCGAAATTTGTATTAATACCTAATGACCCGATTTCACGCCCGATGGCTTGACCGACATCATAGGCCATATTTTCAGAACGCGTTGCACCGAGTGCCATATTGCCAGGATAATCAGTACCTGACTGTAGACGTGTGACAATGCCGCCTTCTTGGTCAATCGTCATCATTAAACCGAATTTTTCGGAGGCTTGTTGATAATCATGGACCAACCGCGCCGTTTGTTCTGTTCCTTGTACGTTTTCAGCAAATAAAATCACACCACCTAAATGGTACTCTTTTACAAGCTGTTCGATTTCCGGAAGCATTTCCGTTACGGCTTCACCGTCATAGTTCCGAAAGTCAGGCATTAACATTTGTCCTAACTTTTCTTCGATCGATAGCTCGTCTAAAGCGTGCTGAATCATGTCATAACGTTCGCCTTGTTCTTTCACTAAAGAAGGCTCCGATTCAGGTTTGCCAGGCCCTTTTTTACCAGACTTAACTTTATAATCGACAGCAATTCGATCTTCATAATCACCATTGGTTACTTTAATAAACGTTCTGCCATTTTGTCCGGTAAGGGTGACTTCGCCATTGTCGTTAACAGTGGCGACATTTTTATTTGTGGACGACCATTCTATGCCTTCTGATACTTGCTTGAAATGGCCATCATCATAGACATTTAAGGCTGATAATTGAAATTGGTCAGAATCGATTGTGGCATTCGCTTCAGGAACATTTTCTAAGAGGATGAGATCTTGAGGAGTAGGTTGTTCTTGTGCTTGGGCTGATTGGCTTTGGATACTTAATCCAACATTCGATAAAACAAACATAACGATAACAGTTACAATTAACCATTTCCGTGCATGGTTCACGTTAGCACCACCTCAAATTATGTTTTTGTTGTACGAGTAGCTTATGTGTTTTTCTGTGAGGATAAACAGAGTAGATCTAGGTGAGAGATAGAAAGCGCTTTCAAAATTGTGATAAAATTTTGTTTCACCTCCTTTCTATAATGATGAATTTAAAATTCAGAATAAGATTAACATTGTGACAATTTAGTGTCAAACGGAGGTGGAATGGCGGTGAATTAGTGTTTTTGAGTATAAAGTTACAGTGAGTTGAACGTTTTATGTGGAAAATTAGGACAAAATGAATGGAAAATAGAGAGGGAAGTGAAATTTTGTCTTTAGAAACATCGAAAAATAGATAGAATGTCATGTTTTTGGTTGATGAGATTTACGAATTGGTTTTAAGTGCGCTATTGGTAGGGATCAGAGGGAACTATTGAATTTGATCATAGTTTAATTTCAAAAAGGGTGGAGATGAGTGTGAGTTTTTGAATGGGTCATCAATTTACTATCGAAGAACTAGATTGATCACCGATAAATCATGTTTATCATCGAGTTGGGGCAACTTATCATCGCGATTTAATAAATATCATCGAGTTATAGAGGTTTACCATCGAGTGAGGGTGAAATACCATCGCCATTTTTTATTTATCATCGAGTTGCATTCATTTATCATCGTCCGCTGATATATATCAGCGACTGCGCGTATTTCTCAAATATGAAAAGCCCCCGCGCCTTATCAACGCAGAGGCTCAAGTTTACTTAATCCTTTCTTCCGTTTCGTTATCAAAAAAGTGGACTTTATTCATATCAATTGCTAGTTTAATATCGTCGCCGGCATTTACTTCAGAGCGGGCGTCGACACGTGCAATGAAATCTTGCTCGTCGAGTTTGGAGTATAGATAGGATTCTGAGCCCATGAGTTCGGCGACTTCAACGTTTGTCGTGAAGGTGGAACCAGGGGAATGCTCGATGAAGACAGGTTCGTCATACATGTCTTCAGGGCGAATACCTAGGATAGCGTCTTTACCGACATAATCTTTTTCGCGTAAGATTTTCATGCGACCTTCTGGAATTTCTAGTGAAACCGAATCGCCAATTTTGAATGAGCCGTCTTCAATGTGACCTGAGAAGAAGTTCATCGCTGGTGATCCAATAAATCCTCCGACGAAGACGTTATCAGGGAAGTCGAATACGTCTTTCGGTGTTCCAACTTGCTGGACGATGCCATCTTTCATGACGACGAGGCGAGTTGCCATCGTCATCGCTTCCGTTTGGTCGTGAGTGACGTAAATCGTCGTTGTCTGTAAGCGCTGGTGAAGCTTCTGGATTTCAGTACGCATTTGAACACGTAATTTCGCATCTAAGTTGGATAAAGGTTCGTCCATTAAGAAGACTTTAGCATCACGCACGATTGCACGACCCAGTGCGACACGCTGACGCTGACCACCTGATAATGCTTTCGGTTTACGGTCAAGAAAGTCTTCCAATCCAAGAATTTTCGCAGCATCATGCACTTTCTGTTTGATTTCATCCTTTTTAAACTTACGTAATTTTAACCCGAATGCGATGTTGTCATAAACGCTCATATGCGGGTAAAGCGCATAGTTTTGGAAGACCATCGCGATATCGCGGTTTTTCGGTGGCACGTTGTTTTTCTGCTCACCATCAATCATCAAGTCGCCTTCTGTAATTTCTTCGAGGCCGGCAATCATTCGTAATGTTGTAGATTTCCCGCAACCAGAAGGGCCTACGAGTACAACAAACTCTTTGTCGTCAATGTCTAGGTTGATATCTTTCACGGCGTGTACATTTTTGTCATAATACTTATTAATGTTATGTAACTTTAAATCTGCCATTTGACTCATCCTTTCTATAAGACTATTGTAAATTAAAACGCTTTCATAAAGAATAGACAAGGTGCACAACATTGTGGCATGATTTATGTGCACATTGCTATTTAAAGCAGGGAGGTTCACAAGATGACGATCGTATTAGGTATTGATGGAGGCGGCACAGGAACACAGGCGTTGGTTGCGGATGAAACAGGACATGTATATGCTTCGGCAACTGTTGGACCCACGAACCCGAATGCCGTGAGTCGCTCACAATTAAAGGAAACAATCACCACCTTAATGACTGAATTACATTATGACGATCCGACAGCTTTTAACAAGATTGCTCGTGGTTTTGCTGGCATGTCTGGTTCTGGCGATTCTGAGAAAAGTCATCTTGTTGAGACGGTCTTAGCTGAGGCTGCACCAGATTTCCCGATTCGAGTGGATAATGATGCGATCAATGCTTTATACGCTGAAACCTTAGGCGAACCTGGCATTGTTCAAATTGCTGGGACAGGTTCGATCACGTTTGGTCTAAATGAAATGGGCGAAACCGCTCGGATCGGTGGCTGGGGCTATTTATTTGGTGATGAAGGAAGCGGTTATGCGATCGGTCAATCTGCTTTAGAAGCTATTTTCCAAGCTTATGACGGCAAAATGGAAGCAGATGTGATCACACGACATATTTTAGCTTACGCCCAAATTCAAGACGTGCCAGATTTGATCCCGTATATTTATGAATCACCAAGTCCCCGTGAATCAATCGCTAAATTAACGCGCCCCGTGTTTCAGGCTTACGATGAAGGCGATGATTTAGCGATTCGTCTGATTCAACAAGCTGCCGATGATCTTACGTTTTCGGTGCAGACGATGTTAAACCGTCATTTCAAACATAATCAAGAAGTCGTCTTAGCTGGTGGTGTGTTTAAACGTCGTGATGTTTTGCCAACGATCCTCAATCATCAGTTGTCCGCCCTTGTTATAATGCTTGAACGCGAACCTGTTGTCGGCGCTGTCGTTGCGGCCTTACAAGATGCGGGTGTATTGGTTCAATCTGAGTTCAAATCCTCTGTCGACAAAGCTTCTAATAATAAATCGGCTAAATGAACAGCGCGCATCGTGTCTGTTTGTTCGGTTCGTTCGATGCCAAGTTTCATCTGTAATAAACAGCCTGGATTCGTCGTCACGATTGTGGTTGCCCGCGTTGTGTCGACGTTTTCCATTTTGTGATCTAAAATTTGCATCGACATCTCAGGTTGTGTCAAATTATAAATCCCTGCTGATCCACAACATTGGTCAGCGTGTGGCATTTCGATATAGTGAGCCCCTTCGATCGCTTGAATGAGTTGTCGCGGTGCATCGGCCACCCCTAACACATTCCGCAAATGACATGAATCTTGATAGGTGATGATTTGTTGATCGATGTTTAAAGCCGCTTCATTAGGAAAATCAAGGTCCATTAATACGGTTGAAAAATCAACAATTTTATCCGTAAATGCTTTTGCTCGTTCAGCCCATTCTGCATCGTTCTCTAATAGATGATCATAATCGTGTAAAAACGCGCCGCAACCGCCAGCGTTCGTGATGATATAATCGACGTCTGCTTGTTCGAATGCTTGAATATTTTGCTTCGCCAATTCTTTAGCTCCCGCTTTTTTCCCGCTATGACCGTGGAGTGCTCCACAGCAACCTTGTGTATCAGGCACGACGACATCACAACCTGCTCGATTTAACAATGTGATCGTAGACTGGTTCGTCTCGTGAAACAGTGTATCCATGAGGCACCCTTTGAACATAGCAGCAGTTGCTTTTGTTTGATCGGTTTCACTTGGAAACGTGACTTCACGATGTTGTTTCGCACGTTTCGGTACGTCGGGTAAGACGCGTTCCATTTGTTGCATATGGTCAGGGAAAAAGTTCATCACTTTTAATTTCCGAGCTGTTTTTTGCAAGCCAGAACGTTGGTAAAACCGTAATAAACTCGTGGCTTTACCCATCTTCTCTTGGTCGGTAAAAAGCATATTCAGCGTCGTTTTGCGTAGAGCTTTTTCTTGAAGCGGGACATCTTTATGTTCGTAAAAGATCGCGCGCGCTTCTTCTAACATTTCCCCGTAATTGACACCTGCAGGACATGCTGGTTCACAAGCTCGGCATCCTAGACAAACATTCAGCGATTCTTCGACTTCATGAACATCATCAATCTCTCCGTCTCGAACAGCCATCATAAGTGAGATCCGACCGCGAGGCGAGTGGACCTCATCTTGGGTCTCGACATAAGTTGGACATGCCGGTAAACAAAAACCGCACTTCATACAATTGAGTAAATCATCTTCACTGATTCGTTCCTGAAAGGCTTGAGTGATCGCTTCACTCATCGACCTCACCTCCTGAACGGTGAAATATTTTGCCTGGATTCATAATGTGCTCGGGATCAAAGGCTAGCTTAATTTGGTTCATTAGTTGGATCCCTTCATCACCGACTTTCCAAGCTAAGTAGGGTGATTTCATTTCGCCAACGCCGTGTTCACCAGTGATCGTGCCACCTAAGTCGATTGCTTTTCGGAAAATGGCGGCGAATGCGGCCTCTACGCGTTCCCATTCGTCTTTGTCACGCAAGTCGGTCATGCAAGTGGGGTGCAAATTGCCATCACCCGCGTGGCCGAATGTCGCAATATTGACGTCATGCTCTAAGGCAATTGCCTCAATTGCTTTGACCATCGTCGCGATTTCAGATCTTGGGACCGTTGCATCTTCTAAAATAGTCGTTGGGCTACGTTTTGCTAAGGCTGACAAGGCACTGCGCCTCGCTTCTCGTAACTCGGCCGCTCGTTCTTCCGTTTCAGCGATTTGAGTCGTGATGGCCCCGTGTTCAATCGCGATCCCTTGAATGAGTTGAATATCATGTTCGCAAATAGACGGCGGCCCGTCTTGTTCGATCAGTAACACCGCTTCAGCATCTGTCGGCAACCCGACGTGCGTGTAATCTTCAACAGCTTGAATTGTCGCTCGGTCAATGAATTCTAATGTGGCAGGCGTTAATTTATTGGCAATCACTTGAGAAACCGTTTCCGCAGCGCGTTCGATCGAATCAAAAGAGGCTAATAAGGTTTGTTTTGACTCAGGCAACGGAACGAGTTTGAGTGTTGCTTTAGTGATGATTCCTAATGTTCCTTCAGATCCAACGAATAAACTGGTCAAGTCATATCCCGCGACATCTTTAACGTTTTTCCCGCCTGCTCGGATCACATCTCCATTTGCGATTACCGCGTTGACGCCTAGTACATAATCCTTCGTCACACCATATTTTAAGCCACGCAAACCACCAGAGTTTTCATTTATATTACCACCAATTGTTGAGATCTTCATCGAACTAGGATCAGGTGGGTAAAATAACCCTTTAGCTTCTACAGCTTCGCAAATATCACCTGTTATCACACCTGGTTGTACGGTAATCGTCAAATTGTCTTCATCGAGTTCGAGAATACGATACATTCGATGGAACAGCAAAACAACCCCGCCCTGAGTCGGTGTCGTGCCTGCCGCTAGATTTGTACCAGATCCTCGTGGCACAATAGGTATTTGATGATTAGCACAAACCGTAACGATTTCTTTAATTTCTTGCTCACTTGCTGGAGCCACCACAGCCTCAGGTTTTGTATTAAAATTCGGCGTCGCATCGTAAGCGTACGATAATAAAGAGGACTGCTTCGTTTGTACATGCTCATCGCCGACAATGTGTCGAATTTCTTGAATCCATGTCATAGTCATCGTAACCTCTCTGGATATTTTTTTGAAAAGTTCTTAAATTTATTATAATATGAAAAGCGATGTGTTAAAATAAAATTACATTAAAAAATCAAAATTTTAAAATATATATTTAAATTGTAACAGAAAGTAGTGGTCTGTTTATGATCATCAATCATGTGCGAATTTTTCTTGAAAAGCAAACAATTGAAAATGGCTCGCTTGAGTTTCAAGACGGTCAAATTGTCGGTATTCATGAGGAACCAATCCAAGATCAAGGAGCGATTGATGGAAGTGGATTCAACATGATTCCAGGTTTCATCGATACCCATATTCATGGAGCCAATGGTGTTGATGTCATGGATGGGACGAGTGAAGCGCTCACAACGATGGCTCAAACGTTACCACAAGAAGGAACCACGTCATTTTTACCGACAACGCTAACAAGCGAACCATCGCAAATCGAACAAGCATTAAAGACGATTGCTAATTATGAGCAACAAAAAGGTGAAGCTGAAGTTCTTGGGGCTCACGTTGAAGGGCCGTTTATCAACGAAAAGAAAAAAGGTGCTCAACCCGCAGAACATATTCGTTTGCCAGATCGATCGCTAACCCAAGAATGGCTTGAGACTGGTGTAGTAAAGGCTATGACGTTAGCACCTGAATTAGACGGCGCCAATGATGTGATGCGATTGTTAAATGATCATGCCGTTGTTGTCTCAGCTGGACACACAGATGCGGATTATCAATCGATTCGTTTAGCGAGAACGCATGGTTTAACTCAATTAACCCATTTATGCAATGCCATGAACGGCATTCACCACCGCGAAGTGGGAGCAGTCGGCGCAGCGGGATTACTCGATGATTTACAAAGTGAACTCATCGCAGACGGCATACATGTCGTTGATCCTATGTTGAAGTTAATTTATGACATGCTGGGCCCTGAAAAGATCACGCTAATCACAGATAGTATTCGAGCTAAAGGGTTAGAACCTGGAACCTATACATTAGGTGGTCAAGAGGTGACTGTGACGAATGGCCAAGCGACGTTAAGTGATGGCACGCTTGCTGGTAGTGTTTTAATGATGAACGAAGCGGGCAAACGCATGATGGACGTTGGTGGCGCTTCTATTCATGATGTCATTCGAATGGCCTCAGTCAATCCAGCTAAGCAGTATGGTGTTTGGAATGAGAAGGGAAGTATTGCGGTTGGTAAAGATGCTGATTTCGTCTTAGTCGACGATGAATTAACGGTTTATGCAACTTATTGTAAAGGTGTGAAAGCCTATGAACGTGATTCGAACTGAACAATATGAAACGATGAGTCAATCTGTTGCTGATGATGTGCAGGAATTTGTTAAAAAGCATGAGCATCCCGTATTAGGGTTAGCAACCGGAAGTACGCCAGTTGGTTTTTATGAATCTATACGCCAAGCACAGCCTGATTGGTCTCATGTGACGACGTTTAATTTAGACGAATATGTTGGGATTTCGCCGAATCATCCCGAAAGTTATCGGACGTTTATGGAGCGCCATTTGTTTTCCGAAATACCAGTCAATGCCAGTCATATCCCTGATGGTCAGGCGCAGGATTTAACTGCTGAATGTGATCGCTATGAACAAAAAATTGCTGAACAAGGTCCGATTGATTTACAAATTCTTGGATTAGGTCATAATGGCCATATTGGTTTTAACGAGCCTGGAACATCATTTCAGTCGCGGACACATATCGTTGACTTGGCTGAAACAACCCGTCAAGCGAATGCTCGATTTTTTGGATCGATTGATGATGTACCGATTCAAGCGATCACGATGGGCATTCAGACGATTATGGAAGCTAAGAAAATTATTTTAATGGTAAGTGGACACGGGAAAGAACATGCGTTTAATCGATTAATGGAAGGTGAGATAGACGAACAATTTCCCGCGAGTGTCTTACATCATCATCCCGATGTAACCGTGTATGTGAGTGAAGTTGAATAATGGTTATTTAATTAAAAATCGAATCGAGTTTTATATTGTAATATTTAAATAGTTGTTGAATTGTGAGTCGTGTTGGTGGCGACTCCTGGCCGATGTATGGTGCTTCCACTAAGAACACAAACGCCCTGTTTGCAAGTGGAAGTCACGAGATCATGTCGAAGTAAATCATGCGCTTGCGAGTACTCGGCGCAGAATAGTCGAAGAAGCTTAGGAATTTAGTTTATGTGGTAGGCGTCGACATTAGGCCGTCTGGACTGTTATGAGAAAAGCGCGTGTCTCGTGAACCGCTGTGATACAGCGAAAATTCCTCATTATACAGCGAAAATGGTGCTCAATACAGCGAAAATTACGCATGATACAGCGAAAACATCGCTTGATACAGCGAAAATCTCTACACTTACAGCGAAACTAAACCATTCACCGAAAGCGGATCACAATATCAACAACGGAATAGACCAGTGTTAAATTCGTTAAAAGAAAGGATGGAGGCGCGTGTCGGAATTAAAAGGTGGTCTAGTGATTTTAAAAGAAATGGTCGGTTTTTTGCCTAATTCAGAACGCAAAATTGCCGATTATATGATTCAGCATCCTGAAGAAGCGATTCAGATGACCGCAGCATCATTAGGCAAGGCGAGTCAAACAAGTAGTGCTGCCGTGATCCGTATGTGCAAATCAATTGGCTTTAAAAGTTTTCAAGAATTAAAATTACGCGTTGCAGGTGATCTTCAGCAAGGTAATGGCTCAACGGATTACCGTGACATTAAGCCGAATGAAGATACTGCGAGCGTTATTGATACCGTAACCGCTAATACGATTCAAACGATTAAGGAGTCCGTTGATGTTTTAGACAAACAAGAATTGGAGCGTGCAGTACAAGCGATTATCAATGCGGATTCGATTACATTTGTAGGCTTTGGGGCGTCATATATTGCCGCAAGTGATGCCGCGCAGAAATTTGTAAGGATTAATAAGCATGTGCATTCATTTTCCGATTTACATATGGCTGCAACGACGGTCGCGAACAAAGACAAGCACGACGTCGTGGTTGGTTTATCGTTCTCAGGTGAGACGGCAGAGGTAGCCAAAGTCCTTGGGTTAGCTAGTCAGAAAGGGATTCAGACGATAAGTGTCACGAAATATGGAAAGTCAAAAGTGGCTGATCAAGCGGATATTAACCTGCACACTTCAGCCGCACGCGAAGCGACGTTTCGTAGTGGGGCAACCTCGTCTCGTATGGCGCAACTACATGTCATTGATATGTTATTTATGAGCTTAGCCGCGCAACAATACGAGCAGTCTGTGCAATACATCGACGAAACGCGTGAAGCCATTTCTTATATTAAAAGGGACTTATAAATATTTGATGGCGATATAAGCTTTTAATGCATCATCAAAATGTCTAATGTCTAAATGAGTTAAGTCATTAAATTTATCGATGCGTTTTTGTACGGTGTTTCGATGCATGTAATGCGTTTTAGCAACTGATGATACATTAAGCTGATGCTCAATAACCGCTTCAATCGTTTCAAGAAGAGGCTCGTCATCAATAGCAGCGCGTAAAATACTTTGTTTGAAAAAATGCTGGTCTGTTCGATCTAATGAATAAGTTAGAAAAGGTAATAAGGCATCATTCTGTTTCAATACGACTTGTTTGTTGTCATGGAATAAGGTAGGGACTATGCGTTTTAACCACTGATAGATATTCGGTCCTTCTTGAAGGTTGTCGTGCACATCAGATTGAAAGATCATCATTTTAAAGTCCAAGTCATTCGATAAGACATCAATGACGTCATGGAAATCTAAAGGTTCTTCGCCATTGTCCAATAACTCTAGCGCAATGGTGATTCCTTGTTGGTTGGATAGGATAATTAAAGATTTGTTTAAAACATCCTCAATAGCTGGCAAGGCATCAGTCGTTTGTTTAAAAGCAATGAACCGAAAATGATTGATAGATGATGGATAATCAGGTCTCGCGTTTTCGAAATATTGTTGCCAAAGGTGATGATCATAAGGCTCTTCTTCGGCTAACGCTTTGATCAGATGATAGGCTTCATCGCTAATATCATCGCTAGGGATGCCGTATAAGATACCGTTTATATAAAAAGTTACATAATCTGAATCTGTTTCTTGTAAACTCGTTAAATTAGGATAAATAACCTTAAGTCGTTCTAGCACAAAACCTCACTCCAAATCGTTAGTGTATCTATTATAGCATGCATTTTAAATTCATGTGACAGCGTGTTGTTGAATCAATGAGGTCAATATTCAACAACTTTTATTTTCGTATATGTGAAATATTATTTCAAAAATAAAAGACTTTATTGACACAAGGAATTAATGAGGTTATAATAATTATAAATTTTCAGTCAATTGTCACAACTTTGAAAGCGCTTTATTAAATCAATGGTAAGGGAATGGGTTACATGGAATTGTCGTCATTAACAACTGAACAGCGAAACCCTAATAGCATGAATCTTGACCAGCAAAATACATATGACATTTTGAAAACGATTCATCAAGAGGATGCTAAAATTCATCAAGCAATCGAAGACTTATTACCAATCATCGATCAAGTCGTGGAAGCCGTTTACCAACGATTGTTGCGAGGAGGTCGATTGATATATGTAGGAGCTGGAACGAGTGGTCGTCTAGGATACTTGGACTCATCAGAATGCCAGCCGACGTTTATGACACCGCCTGAAATGGTGCAAACGATTATGGCTGGAGGCGTCGATGCTTTTTTCCAAGCATCAGAAGGCTCTGAGGATCAAGAGAGTCAGGGTAAAGAAGACATAGCTGTTAAAGATCTTGGCCCTTCAGATGTCGTCATAGGCATTACAGCGAGTGGAAGGACGCCTTATCCGATTGGTGCTGTCAAACATGCAAAAGAACAAGGTGCTTTTACAGTAGCACTCACATGTAATGAAGGTTCAGAAATTGGCCAGATTACAGATCAAGCTATTGATGTGGTCGTCGGACCTGAAGTGTTAACCGGTTCAACAAGAATGAAAGCGGCGACAGCTCATAAAATGATTCTTAACATGATTAGTACAACAACAATGGTTAAGTTAGGTAAAGTTTATGAAAATTTAATGGTCGATGTGCAAGCGAATAACGTGAAATTACGCGACCGGGCGAAACGGATCATTATGGATATTGCTGAAGTCACCTATGAAGTAGCAGAGGAAACATTGGCCAAAACAAACAATCATGTCAAGCCAGCCATTGTCATGTTGAAAGCTGATGTTGATTATGAGACGGCTAATCGCGCACTAGATGAAAGTGATGGCTATGTGCGAGAGGCTATTGAATTAGCGAAGCAATGATTAGTGGATGAAGTCGCATCTTAAATAAATATTTCAGATGCGTTTCAAATAATAATTTTAATCACAAGGGGGAGAACCAAGTGAATGGATTGTTGAAAAAGCAATTTGGACTTGTGTTAATGCTGATGCTTCTAGCGATGCTCATGTACGCATGTGCGCCAGATGAAGCACCAGTAGGAGATGATGGTTCCTCAGATGAAGAGGAGTCTTCGGGTGATGAAAGCAGTAGCGAAGACAGTGGCAGCGAAGGGTCATCTGACGGCGAAATTAGTGGTGAATTAGAAATCCAATATTTCGTTGGTGGTTATGGTGATTCTTGGTGGAAAGAAGTAATTTCTGACTTCGAAGAGGAATATCCAGATGTTAGCGTCACACAACACGCTGGCCCGAATATTAACGAAGAAATGCGTTCACGTTGGGTTTCTGGCGATCCACCTGATGTCGTATATATTGATGGTGCAGGATCTAGTGAAACTCAAATGGTTGAGGACGATCAGCTCATGAACTTAACTGAATGGGCTGAAGGCATTGAGCTTGAAGATGGTTCTTCATTAGTTGATAGTTTTATAGCTGAACCGTCGAAATATGACGGTGAACTTTACAGCTTACCATTAGTTTTCGACGCATGGGGAACTTGGTATGATATGAACCGTTTTGAAGAGAACGGTTATGAAGTACCTAAAGGTTTCGAAAGCTTCATGAGCACAATGGGTGAGATTCAGGAAAACGAAGACATTGAACCGTTTGTTACGACAGGTCAACACCCATATTACTTCTCACGTGGTATGTTGTACCCTGCCTTTGCAGCACATGGTGGTAATGAGCTTTTAGCTGATATCGTCCAAGGTAAAGAAGGTGCTTGGGAAACAGATGCAGCTAAAGAAGTCATGAGTAATGTTCAAGAAATGGTTGATGCAGGTTATGTTGACTCTGGTTTAGGTGCACTTAACCATACGCAGTCTCAAATGAACTTCTTACTTGGTGACAATGCCTTTATTCCAGTTGGTTTCTGGTTACCGAATGAGATGGAAGGTGACAAACCAGAAGATCTAGAGTATGGTTTTATACCATCTCCAATGAACCCAGAAGATGAACCAATGGCTATTGTTCCAGACTTAAGACCACTTGCAATTGCTGAGGAAGCTGATAATCCAGAAGCAGCTAAAGCATTTGTTGAGTTTGTCTTTACACGCGAATATGCGCAGTTATTCTCTGAGCATACAGGTGCGATTATGAACTTAGAAGGTGTAGACTTAGCGAATAATGAAAATGTTCCTGAATATTTAATTCAAGCGAACGAAATGATTAACGATCCAGAGCAAGTTGAGATCTTCTATAAACCGCATCCAATGAGTGCTGACCTTGAAACGCCGATCAGTGACTCGCTCGTATCATTATTACTCGGTAACATAACAGCAGAAGAATTTATTCAAGAAGCTGAAGAAGCAGCGGCTGATTACCGAGAAGGACAGGAATAACAAATTGTATGGAATGTAGCGAGGCTACATTCCATACAATTTCTACATAACGAAGATCAGGCTCTTTTCAACCTGGCGATGGTGACGTCGTCAATCTTCTTTAAACATAACAACATAAACTGAAGAAAAGAGTGATAAGCATGGTTCAAACGAAAAAACAAAAATACTTATTTCTAGCGTTTTGTCTAGTTCCGACCTTTATTATGTTTAGCATTTTTACATTATATCCGTTATTTAGTGGATTATATTATTCTTTCTTTGAATGGTCAGGAGCATCAAATACTCGTGAATTCGTAGGTTTTGATAACTACGTTGAATTATTTAATGATGAGGTCATTCCTGCAACGATTTGGCATGACTATTTTCTAGTCGCAACCAAAGTCATTGGGATTATGATTATGGCATTGTTTATTGCCGTTGCTTTAACCCAATTGAAGATTAAAGAAGCGCCGTTTTATCGCATTGTCTTCTTCTTCCCGAATATCATGTCAGTCGTAGTAATCGGTATTCTATGGATGTTCATTTATAACCCGAGTTTAGGGTTAGTGAACTCTGGTTTAGAGGTGATTGGTTTAGAAGAATGGACCCGTCCTTGGCTCGGTAGTGAAACATGGGCGTTGCCGAGTTTAGTACTTCCTTCGATTTGGGCAGGAATTGGCTTGTTTATGCTCCTGCTTATGGGCGGTATTTCTAACATATCGAAGAGCTATTATGAAGCGGCCAAGATTGATGGGGCTAATGAATGGCAGCAATTTTGGAAAGTAACTTTACCACTGATTTGGCCACAAATAAAAATATCAATCTTATATATTGTGATCACCACATTAAACGGTTCATTTATCATAGTGCAGGTTATGACTGGCGGTGGACCAAACAACTCCACACACGTGATGGGTTCATATTTATACCAACAAGCCTTCACACAGTATAACTTCGGTTACGGGGCAACCATTGGTGTTATGATTCTCGTTCTATCACTGATTACCGTTGTTCTATTACAGTTGCTATTAAGAAAAGAAAGAGTAGAGTACTAGGGGGGAGACAATCGTGAAACGTACCGTTGGTGAAAAACTAGTACGAAGTGGAATCCGTTTGCCCTTGATCTTATGGTCATTGGCCGTCTTATATCCGATATTTTGGATGTTCTTAGGGGCGTTTAAGAGTAACGCAGAGATCTATGCGAATCCCTGGGGCTTTCCTGAGGAGTTTAGTTTCAGTAATTTCGTCACAGCTTGGACAGAGTATAATATTGATACGAGTATATTCAACAGTTTCCTTGTTACAGCACTTGGGGCCGCGTTATGTCTCGTCTTAGCTGTCCCGACAGCTTATGCATTAGAAAGAATTCGCTTTAAAGGCAGCCAGATGCTTTTTACATTGTATATTTCAGCGATGATGATTCCAATGGTATTAGGTTGGATTCCATTATTCTTCCTATTAGCACAGTTTAACATGCTTGATAGTATTATAGGATTGTCAGTCGTTTACGCAATGTCACAGCTACCGTTTACGATCTTCGTTTTAACAAGTTTTATGGGCACGATCCCGAAATCTCTCGAAGAATCAGCTTCGATCGATGGCATGTCCCCGTACGGAATCTTGTGGAAGATCGTGACGCCATTAACGATGTCAGGGATCATTACGGTCACGATTATGAACGCGATTCAGTTTTGGAACGAATACTTCATGGCCTTAATATTCCTGCAATCAAGCGAGAAGTATACACTTGCCTTGGCAATTGACTTCATCAGTAATGAAGCACAGTATACGAACGCATGGGGCGTGCTATTTGCCAGTCTCGTCTTTGCGATTCTTCCAGTCATCATTTTATATTCGATTTTCCAACGTCGAATTACAAAAGGTATGACAGAAGGTGCGATCAAGGGTTAAAAGTTAAGGAAGTTGATCTTAGGTTTAGGTGAGAATATCGCCGTATAATACTACGTTTTCGCTGTATCAAAACTAAATAGCGCCGTATCGAAGGCGAGTTCGCCGTATCGAGGCAAGCTTTCGCTGTATCTTAGCACTGTTTAGCCGTATCATTATCCAAAAGCGCCGTATCGATAAAATTCTGTTTGCGGACAAAAAAGCCCCGTCACCTCAACATAGCTTGAGGAGACGGGGTTTATTTAGATAATCCCTTGCATTCTTAAGACGACTTCGGCGATTAAAGCTGATCCTAGTACGGTACCAAACAATACAAATGAAGCAACAACAATCGTGCGCCAGCCAAGTTTCATGAAGTCAGTCCATGAGCGGCCGATCGCAATGCCGGCATACGCAAGAATAGGTGTCGTAAGTGCTAGTAATTGAATTTCAGAGGTCCAAGCTACAATAATCTCACTTCCGGGTGTCCATGGCATGGAGATTAACACACCATATATCGCAATATAAGCAACGCTTGGAATATTTAAGGGCACTATTTTTTGCGTGATAAAACCAAGTAGCGACACGATAATTAACACGATCATGCCTAAAATCGCTTCAATTGAGAAAATGTCATAACCAATCCAATTCCCGATTAAGGTGACAACGCCGAAAACTGTGAGTAATAACGTCCATTCTTGAATGTTTTTAAGCATATTAAGTCACCTCATCTTTATGTTTCTTTTTAGAAAACCATTTGTAAAGCTTCTCTGTTAATGGTAATGCGATAAATATACTCACATATAGACCTGTTGATAAGGATAATAGGTTACTCGCGCCCGCATAAGCCGCAATCTGACCTTCCATTTCCGGAAATAAACTGATCAGTGATCCACTCGCTGCGGCCATCATGCTTGCGCTACCGATTCCAGATGCCATCGCAAACGATAACGGATGGATCGGTGTGACCGTTGCGAGCAGGCCTGCTAATAATCCCATGAAAATTGCACCGAAGACTGTTCCGAAAATATACATCGCCATGACACCGCGACCTTCAGGTGAATTGAAACCGAATTTATCCATGATTAGGCCAACGTTAGGTTCGCGTGCGACAGAGTGGGTCATTCCCACTGTTTCACGGCGCAAACCGAGAAGCATGGCGACAGGTAATGCAATTAACACAGTTCCAACATTACCTAACTCCTGTAATAATAAAGCGGGTCCAGCGGCAATGATCTCAGGCAGGTCTGGCCCAATGATGACGCCAATTTTGGCGAGTAATAATGCAACCCCAAGTACAATTAAGGGTTCGGATTTTTCGGATTGCTTTTCTGATATGACAGGCGTGAAATATAACATAATGCCAATAATAATAGCGTAAAGCATGGGTAATAAGATGACGACACCAGGTCCTACGGCGAATTCATGTGAACCAACAAGTTCAGCTCCTAAGACGATTAATAAGACGGTGACATGTAATCGCCAATCTTTCCAGATATTCCGAACTTCTGCATGTTGCATAATCGTTCCCCTCCTTTTTTGTGTAAAAATAAACGATGCCTTTATCAAGAAAGGTCATCGTTTTAATATTATTCAGAATAATGTATATTTTTACACAACATAACGAAAAGATGCAAGTGGTGATGCTTAATTATTTTATAAAACAAAATATAATAAACAAATGGTTAAGTAGCAGATGAACCACAATGTTAAAGCAAACAGGAGATTGCTGCGCGGTCCGACTGCGACAGGATTACTGTTAGCTAAGCCGGATAAAAGCAAGTTGAGCCCAGAGAATGGTGAGCCAATGACAGATACCATCCAGTTGGCTAGTAATCCAAAGCTTAAAAGCAAATGATCATCAGCAAAAATCGGTGAGGCACTTAACGTAATAGCTAGTGCTGTCATGGTGATGATCGGATGCACGCCAATAAATGATAAAACATTAACAATGATCAGCAGAACAGGAATCAGCACTAAGATATGCGAAATACCGAAGAAATTGATAAAGTCAATAATCCATTCACTAGCTCCCGCGCTTAAAATAGCAGCACCGAATGCACCTGCTGCAATAAATAATGATAGCTCATTCCCCATTGCTGGTAGGCGTTCTTGGGTGAATTGACCGTAACTTTTGATTAAGTCGCGCGGGCTTTCATAGACGAGGCCCCAACCGGCTGACATGACGATCGCAATGAGCGGAATAATGGTTAAAACGGATAGATCAACTATATATTCAATCGTCATAATTAATGCCGTCAAACAAAGGATGATGACGAGCAGCTCCATTAATTTTCTTTTGGCTTCTTTGACTGAAATCGTTTCGTCTGTGGTCGATTGATTCATTTCGATTGGCGTGGAATGTTTCCGTTCAAACAAAATGCCGAGGAAAATACCTATAATAGCCATGGATAATCCAATTGGGAAAATTTGAATCCAGCTAACGTCAAAATAAGATAAAATTAAAGCAACAGAAATGAAGTACGGTGACCACATGAAAGCCATCGCGAAACCGCGTCCAAGTGCGCGGGCTCTGAGCATGCGATAAGGTTGATAAGACGCCGTGTCAGTCAACTGATACATAATCGGAACCGTTCCTAAATTTATGACTGAGCCAACGCCCATGAGTGCTATTTTGACAAAGGAATACAGCTGGCCAGTGGTTTTAATGTAGTGATTGAATACGGTTTCTAGATATTCTAAGTAACGTCCCCGTTTGATAGGGATAGACAATAATGGGACAAAAATGAAAATCGCTAAAACAGAGACGTTAGTATTTAAGCCGAGAAACATGTCCCATAAACCGTCGCCAAATATAAAGATCAGAAAGGCTGAACCTAGTAATGCGCTTATTAAGATGAAAGGAATACGTTTTAAATAGGGCATGTATGTAATGATGGTCGTTAGTGCAAATAAGCTGACGAGAATACTAACCCAATCAGCTTGGACAAATTCGGATAATAAATAGGTAGACCCCATTAATAAGGTTGAGAGTGGTCGGATTATGGTTCGATTCATCATGCTGCTCCTTTCTGAAAGCTTTTGAGGTTATCTAATAAATTCCTTATTTTATTTAATTATTTTATAGGTTTATTTCATAAGTCGCTCAATTTATTTAATAAAATCGAGCAATTATTTAAAAACTTTAAGTGCTGACTACTGACTATTGTAGCTGAAGTAGGTGAGATTCGCATCCATTCGACATAAAAAAAGTCAGCGCTATGAACGCTGACGAGTGATTTAGCCGCCGAAAAAGAAGTCAAAGACATTACCAGCAGTAGATGCATTCTTATTATAAAACTCGGAGTAGCCACAATTCTTACAGAAAACCACTTCAAACTTATTACTTTGTACATCAAAAACTTTTGAAAGGGCGCCTCCTGTCATTGAAACTGTTTTACTGTCTGCATCTCTGCTTCCGCACTTAAGGCAACCATTTTCCATTTTCACCACTCCTTACTTATGATAATTTTATTTTAAAGCAATATTCTATCTTTTGAAACCGTTTACTAGTAAACTAGATAAAGGAAAAGGTAATGGATTTAGGAGGAGACAACCATGACAAAACGAAAAGTAATTTTAGACTGTGATCCGGGCCATGATGATGCAATTTCGATGATTTTGGCCAATGCGAACGAGAATATTGAAATTGAAGCCGTAACAGCAGTAGCAGGTAACGTTGAAGTGGATAAAACAGCGTTAAACGCACGTCGTGTCTGCGATATTATTGGTTTAGATGTGGCGGTTGCAGAAGGTTCTAA
Organism: Alkalibacillus almallahensis; assembly: GCF_011761495.1. GTDB lineage: Bacteria > Bacillota > Bacilli > Bacillales > Alkalibacillaceae > Alkalibacillus > Alkalibacillus almallahensis. The sequence goes on from NZ_JAASRU010000009.1 coordinate 34,262, forward strand.
TCGCCCGATGGTTCGTGAAACGCAAATAGCGGAATCGATTCATGGTGATTCAGGCTTAGATGGTCCAAATTTACCTGATATTCCAAAAACACCAGTGCATGATCAGCATGCGGTGGATTTGATTATTGAAAAAGTACTTGAATCAAATGGTGATATCACACTTGTACCGACAGGACCACTTACGAATATTGCGATGGCGATGGTCAAAGAGCCGAAGATCGTTCCAAAGATTCAAGAGATTGTCTTAATGGGTGGCGGCACGTTCGGTAATTGGACACCAGCAGCCGAATTTAATATCTGGGTTGATGCTGAAGCGGCAAAAGTGGTCTATGAAAGTGGCGTTCCGATTGCGATGTTTGGGCTCGATGTGACACACCAAGCACAAGCAACAGATGAAACGATTGATCGCTTTTCCAAAGTCGGCAATGACGTTTCGGAATTTGTGGTTGAGCTATTACGTTTCTTCAAGCAAACTTATAAAGATGTATTTGGCTTCGATGGCGCGCCGATCCATGATGCGTGTACAGTTGCTTACTTAATTGATCCGTCGATTTTCGATACCGTCGACGTCCGAGTTGATATCGAAACTAAGGGTGAATTTGCGTATGGCATGACATGCGTCGATCTGTTAGGTGTAACAGGTGAAAAGCCGAATGTGAAATTTGCGCAAGGCTTAGATCAAGATCGTTTCTGGAACTTACTAGAAGATGCGCTAAAATCCTATAGCTAGTCGATCGAACGAGCCGTTTTAATCGGCTCGTTTTCCTTTCTGCTTTTAATTTTTGAGATAATTGGTCGTATTAATGAACAGGCTCTGTTAAAATTCAGTGTTGATTTGCAAAAGGTGTATCACTGAGTTGTTGATTTGTGAGGAGCAAAGGCGGCGACTCCAGTGGGAACAGCGCGTGCCTCGAGACCCCGCAGGCCATGCTTTTAGGCCGAGGGATGCACCTGCGTCTTTTCGTAACGCTTCGAAGTAGGATTTCTCGGTGCAAGTTGCAATGTAGCATATTCGATGATGCAGCCTGGCTCGAGCCGTGCCCACGGAAAGCGTCCGCCGAAAGCGGATCACAATATCAACAACGGACTTTAACAGAGGCAATAAATAGAGGAGATTATTTAATAAACAGCTGAAACATGCAAAAAATCAACCGAAAGAATTTTCTTATAATTTAGTTTGTTATACAATATGATTAGCGTAACGAAATAGAAGGGGGATGGTTGTGTGCCAAAGGGGGATTGGCGTTTTCGCATAGCACACCGTGAAGCACTCATTGGTGTGGCGTTAGCGGCCTTTAATATCATCTGGTGGTACGGCTTTGCTTATACACTTGGTTCAAAGCCACCTGAAGAGTACACATACATACTAGGATTTCCGGCATGGTTTTTTTGGAGTTGTATCGCTGGGCTAGTCGTCATGATTAGTCTTGTTTATCTCGTCGTTAAATTTGTGCTAAAAGATATGCCGTTTGATGAGGAAAGGCGGGATGATTTATGAACTGGCAAGTCCTGATTCCGCTCTTATTATTACTAGCCGTCATTTTTATGATTGGCATTTGGTCGAATCGAAAACTTAATCAATCATCGTCTTTTATCAGTGATTATTTCCTTGGAAGTCGCGAACTCGGCGGTTTAGTACTCGCGATGACGATGGCAGCGACGTATGGCAGTGCTTCCAGTTTTCTTGGTGGGCCAGGTGCTGCCTATACGATTGGTTTAGGTTGGGTGCTTCTTGCGATGACCCAAGTGGCAACTGGGTACTTTATTTTGCTTGTTTTGGGCAAAAAATTCGCCATTGTCACTCGACGTTTTCAATCGGTTACGCTGATTGATTTCTTAAAAACGCGTTATCAGAGCTCAACTGTTGTCATTATTTCAGCTCTTAGTATTGTAATCTTTTTATTTTCGGCGATGGCTGCTCAGTGGATCGGCGGCGCGCATTTGATTCAGTCGATTACAGGCTTACCGTATTTAGGCGCGCTATTTTTATTCGCAGTAGCCGTTCTCGTATACGTCATTATTGGTGGATTCCGAGCGGTTGCTGTAACAGATGCCACACAAGGGATTATTATGTTCGTCGGTACATTTATTTTATTGATTGCTGTTGTCATTGCAGGTGGCGGTATTCCGAGTATCATGAATGATCTGACGACGATTAACCCCAATTTAGTCACGCCATTTGGTCATGATGGGCAGTTAAACGCCGCCTATGTAACGTCGTTTTGGATTTTAGTTGGTGTTGGTGTCGTTGGGCTTCCGCAAGTAGCCGTTCGTGCGATGTCGTATCGTGATGCTCGGTCGATGCACCGTGCATTGATGATCGGGACAGTCGTTGTCGGCGTGATTATGCTTAATATGCACTTAATCGGTGTCTTCGCGCGTCCAGTTTTACCGGGCATTGAAGTCGCTGACCAAGTGATTCCCATGATTGCACTCGAAACACTTCCGCCTTGGGTAGCAGGAATCGTGTTGGCTGCACCACTAGCTGCAATGATGTCGACAGTCGATTCGTTATTATTGCTCGTGAGTTCATCGGTTGTAAAAGATGTCTACATTAATTACTTCCGACCACAGGCGTCGAGGAGTCATGTAAAAAAGGTCAGTATCGGATTTACGGCTTTCTTAGGCATTATCGTTTTCTTATTATCGATTAATCCACCTGACCTACTGATCTATTTAAACTTATTTGCATTTGGTGGCTTGGAAGCAGCGTTTATTTGGCCGATTATTTTCGGACTGTATTGGAAATATGCGAATAAACATGGTGCGATTGCTTCTATGTTAGTTGGTATTATTTCATACATTGCGATTTATCAGTATAACCAAGCGTATGGTGACTTATTAGGCGTTCACACGGTAACCATACCTGTCGTGTTATCTTGTATAGCTTTTGTAGGTGTTAGTTTATTGTTCAAGCAAAAACCGTATTATTTTGAGGAGGCATTATCATGACAAAGATTCCAAATGATCTCGTTGCAACATTTTCAATCGTCGGTCGCGACCCTGAAACAGGGGAGCTCGGCATCGCCGTTCAGTCAAAATTTTTAGGTGTCGGTGCGGTTGTCCCGTGGGCTGAAGCGGGAGTAGGTGCTATCGCTACGCAATCGATGGCTAATACTGCATACGGTCCAGAAGGATTGGCTTTGTTAAAAGAAGGGAAGTCAGCGCAGGAAGCACTCGATGAATTAACATCTAAAGACCCTGATCAAGCGATGCGCCAAGCTGCCATCATTGATGCAAATGGTGGCGTCGCAACGTTTACGGGTGACGGCTGTTACGATTGGGCTGGTGGCAAAACCGGCGACAATTATAGCGCTCAAGGCAATATTTTAGTGAGTGAAGAAACTGTTACTGCTATGGGACGTGGCTTTGAAGAAAAGACTGGCGAACCATTAGCTGAACGCTTATTACATGCATTGAAAGAAGGTCAAAATGCTGGCGGTGACAGTCGTGGTAAACAATCAGCAGCACTGTTTGTCGTGAAAGAAAAAGGTGGCTATGGCGGTTATAATGATCGTATGGTCGATGTGCGTGTTGATGACCATGTCACACCGATTAAAGAATTGGAACGGATCTTCCGTTTACACCAATTGTATTTCACACGTACCAAGGAAGAAGATATTGTCGACATTGATGATGATTTACGAGAACAAATCGTTCGTCGTCTAACGCAATTAAATTATTTACACGACGCAACGGATGTTACGTACCGAACTTTTTATGATGCCCTTGCAGGTTACATTCATAATGAAAACTTTGAAGAACGTGAACAACCTGAAGGTAAAATTGATTATAAGTTGTACCAGTATTTAATGTTAGAGAAGTAATATATAAACCTGCACGCCTCAATATTAGGTGTGCAGGTTTTTGTATGGACATTTTTCATCGACTAATGGGGTCGGTCTTACCACCGTATGTGGTGGGTTACCATCGAGAAAGTGTCATTTTCCATCGAGTTCTGGCGCAATACCATCGACTTTATGACATTTTCCATCGAGTTTTGCAAAATACCATCAACTTTACAAAATTATTGCCCGGGAAATAAGTCGATTTCCCAAACATAAAATCAGATTTTGAAGAATATCGACAAACCAAGTAATGATTCGTATAAAAAAGACGTTATGATTAACAGATCGACAGCTAATCATGCTAAACTATGACTAAGATACTTGACGTTTGGAGGAAATGTGATGCGTTTTGTGAGTTTTGAATACAATCAACAATATTTATGGGGAATTGAAGCGGATGATGGGATCTATTATTCTGAGAAGTTGTTAAGCATTTTTCCGACATTAGATGCCGTGATCGAAAATTATGATGAGCTGAATATTAATGAAGAAATTAATCAACATATCTCTCGTCATGATGTGACTTTGCTTGCACCGTTTCGTCCGAAGAAAAACATTATGTGTATTGGCAAAAACTATCGTGAGCATGCATTAGAAATGACTAATCAGGATGTTTCGCAAATTCCTGATCACCCCGTCATTTTCACCAAATCACCAAGTGCGGTTATAGGGCCGAACACACCTGTCGATGCACATCAGCAAACAACGTCGCAATTAGATTATGAAGGCGAATTAGCCGTGGTTATTGGAAAGCAAGGTAAGAATATTACAGAAGCTGACGCGTTAGATTATGTGTTTGGTTATACGTTGTTAAATGATATTACCGCTCGTGATTTGCAAAAGAAGCATCAACAATTTTTCCGTGGTAAATCACTCGATACGTTTGCGCCTTTTGGTCCATCGATTGTAACGCCTGATGAAATAGATGATGTTCATAACCTCGCATTGCAAACCTATGTTAACGATGAATTGCGCCAAGACGGGCATACATCACAAATGATCTTCGATGTACGTCACTTGATCGCAACCTTATCAGATGGGATGACGCTAGAACCAGGTGATGTGATTGCCACAGGGACGCCGAGTGGTGTGGGGAAAGGGTTTGATCCCCCGAAGTTTTTAAATCCAGGTGATTCAGTAAGAATTGAGATCGAACAAATTGGTCAACTCGTCAATTCCATTGAGTAACTACCAGCCGAATTGGTTGAGTTTTTGATAATAGTTAATGAGAAAATCATAGAAAACTTGCTCAGATGGTGCGACTTCACGGTGTTTAGGTCGCACCATGCCAATGGTACGGGTCATATTGGGTTCAACTATATTTAAGATTACCGTGTCTTGGTTGCGGCGTTCTTGTAGTGAAATTTCAGGAAGCAAACTAACTCCTAATCCGGCAGACACTAGGCCTTTAATCGTGTCGATATCCTCACCTTCAAAAGCAGCTCGAGGTTCAAAGCCAACTTGCCGACATGCATTTACCACTAAATCCCTCATGATATAACCTTGGCGAAACAACACAAATGGTTCGTGTCGTAACTGATCTAATCGCAAATGCTCATAATTTGCGAAAGGGTGTGTCTTTGGTAAAACCGCTTGAATATTTTCCGTGAAAAAGATATCCCCTTTTACTTCAGCATGGTTGAGCGGCACAGGAGATGTGAACGCTAAATCAATTTGCCCAACTTTTACGGCTTCGATTAACTCATGAACTGTCCCTTGTTGAAGTTGGAAGCCGATTTGTGGATGCTCTTTTCGAAAAGCTGCAATCACTTTTGGCAAGGTCTTTGCCGCTAGACTGGTCGGAAAGCCGAGACGAATCGTACCTGATTCAGGGTTTAAAAACTCGCGCACGTCACGTTCTGCATTTTCAATTTCCGTCATCGCTGACTTAATTCGTTCAAGAAAAACCTCACCGACAGGGGTTAATCGAATTTTCCGCCCACCACGAATAAATAGATCTACGCCAAGCTCTTCTTCTAAGTTCGCCACTTGTCGACTCACTGCTGATTGAGCGACATGTAATTCCGCTGCAGCTTCACTAACATGTTCTAATTCGGCCACTTTTATAAAATATTTTAGTTGTCTTAACTCCATATCTATCAACCTTTGTAAGCGCTTCATCTCAATTTGCGATCGTTTTGATCGAATATATATATTGAAAGCATAACAGAAAAGGACTATGATAGAAATAACATTCTTCTGAAAATTTTTACGACCGAAAGATGAGGTGACACGATGATTCAAACAGGTTATCCAGCTAAACAAGATCTTTATAATCCGCGCGAGGAACATGATGCGTGTGGTATTGGCTTTGTGGCACAAATAGACGGTGTTTCGACTCATCAGATGATAAACGATTCAATTACGATTTTAAAACGGTTAGATCATAGAGGTGGCCGTGGTGCTGATGGTCATACAGGTGACGGCGCCGGCTTAATGCTTGAAATTCCTGATGAATTATATCGTCAACAATGGAATGAAATGTTACCTGAGAAAGGTAATTATGCGGTTGGGATGGTTTTCTTACCGCAGGATGATACGAAACGTGAAGCGATTAAAACGATGTTCAATAATGTCGTAGAAAATGAAGGTCATCATGTGATCGCTTGGCGTGATGTTCCGGTCGATTCGAGTGTTATTTCGGAAAGTGCAAGTCATAATCAACCTTATATAGAACAAATTTTTATTAGAAAGTCTGACGAAACGGGACGTGAAATTTACTTTGAGCGCGACTTGTATTTGATTCGTCGGATTATTGAAAAGCAAATTGAAGCAGATGAAACGGTACAAGACGGCCCCTTTTATATTGCGAGTTTATCCCCGCGGACGATTGTGTATAAAGGGATGCTTGCGCCAGAGCAACTTGAGACGTTTTATTTAGATTTGTCAGATGATCGTGCCAAGACATCGTTCGGTCTCGTGCACTCGCGTTATAGTACCAATACTTTCCCGTCGTGGGAGCGAGCGCATCCGAACCGTATGTTGATGCATAACGGTGAAATTAATACGATTACAGGTAATGTGAATTGGATGAAAGCGCGCGAAACGGCAGCAACATCGCATGTTTACCGCCAACGTCATAAAGATTTGCTACCTGTCATTGATGAATCATCGAGTGATAGTGGGATGCTCGATCAAGCGTTTGAATATTTCGTTATGAACGGCCGGTCACTTCCTGAAACAGCGATGATGATGGTGCCAGAAGCATGGGACTTAAACGATGATATGAGTGACCCTGAACGTGCATGCTATGAGTATTTAAGCTGTCTGATGGAACCTTGGGATGGTCCGACTGCAATTGCTTATACAGACGGTCGTCAAATTGGGGCGTCGATTGACCGTAATGGATTGCGTCCTGCGCGTTATTATATTACGGATGATAATCGAATCGTCTATTCTTCTGAAGTTGGCGTACTAGATATTGAGCCTGACCGCATTGTCGAAAAAGGTAAGCTCGGTCCAGGTCAAATGATTTTAATAGATTTAGAGAATCATACAGTGAGTTATAGTGATGAAGTGAAGCGTGAATTAGCGGAGAAACGTCCTTATCGCCAGTGGCTTAATGACTCATTAGTTCAATTGAGTGGTTTGCCGATGGGGCGCCAAGATGAAGAGGTCGATGAAACAGAATTGCTTCATTTCCAGTTGGCTAATGGTTATACGAAAGAAGAAATGATGAAAAACTTAATGCCTATGGTCACCGAAAAACGTGATCCGATTGGTTCGATGGGGAATGACACGCCGCTTGCTGTCTTATCCGAACAACCGCAACTATTATTTAATTATTTCAAACAATTATTTGCCCAAGTCACAAACCCACCGATCGATGCGATTCGTGAGAAACTAGTTACGTCGACTACATCTTATTTAGGGCCTAAACACAATGTGCTTGATGATGGTCCTGAGCATTGCAAGCGAATTCGCTTGTATACGCCGATTTTAAAGAAGGCTGAATTCGATGCGGTTATTCATAACTCCCGCAGTGACTTTCGATTTGAAAAAGTATCGATTTGTTATCCAGTTGAAAAAGGAGCTAAAGGATTAGAGCCTGCATTGGATCAATTATTTAAACGTGTCGAACGGGCGATTAATCAAGGTGTTTCCATGATTACGCTGTCCGATCGTGGTCAATCAGCTGAGCAAATCGCAATCCCGTCACTATTAGCAGTCAGTGGTTTGCATCATTATCTTGTTGAAAAAGGATTACGGACGAAAGCAAGTTTAATCGTTGAAACAGCTGAAGCTAGAGACGTCCACCAGTTTTCGACGTTAATCGGATTTGGTGCTGATATGATTTATCCGTATTTAGCGTATCGTTCGATCGAAAAGCTAATTGACGATCAGTATATCGATGATTTGTCGGTCCATGAAGCCTTTGACCGTTACCGTGATGCAGCGACATCAGGTATTGTGAAAGTGATGTCGAAAATGGGTATCGCGACCATTCAAAGTTATCGTGGTGCGCAAATTTTTGAAGCGATTGGTTTAAGCGAAGACGTGATGGAGAAGTATTTCCGTGGGTCAGCGTCGAAGCTAGGTGGCATCGATTTAGAGACAATCGCCGAAGAAAGCTTGACGCGTCATCGCATGGCGTATCCATTAACACGGAAAACACTGCCTTCGGGTGGTGCTATGCAGTGGCGTAGTGATGGTGAACATCATGCGTTCAACCCGAAAACGATTCATACTTTACAACACGCGGCTCGGATGAATGACGCGAAAAGCTATCAACAGTTTACTGAATTAATAGAGGAAGAAAAAGTAACGTTTTTACGTGACTTGATTGAAATTAATGATGACGATCGTGACGCAATTCCGCTAGAAGAAGTGGAACCAGTCGAACAGATTTTTAAACGGTTTAAAACTGGTGCTATGTCTTACGGCGCTTTAAGTCAAGAAGCTCATGAGATTTTAGCGATTGCGATGAACCGAATTGGTGGTCGAAGTAATAGTGGTGAAGGTGGCGAAGACCCGGATCGTTTTACACCTGATGAGAATGGTGATTTAAGACGTAGTGCGATTAAACAGATTGCTTCAGGTCGTTTTGGCGTGACGAGTTATTATTTAAGTAATGCGGATGAGCTGCAGATTAAGATGGCACAAGGCGCGAAGCCAGGTGAAGGGGGCCATTTGCCAGGTAAGAAAGTGCACCCTTGGATTGCAAATGTCCGTAAATCCACACCAGGTGTCGGTTTAATTTCACCACCGCCACACCATGATATTTATTCCATTGAAGACTTAGCGCAATTGATTTACGACCTGAAGAAATCAAATACGAATGCGCGAGTTAACGTGAAGCTCGTTTCGAAAACAGGTGTTGGAACGATTGCAGCAGGTGTCGCCAAAGGTAAAGCTGACGTCATCTTAATTAGTGGTTATGAAGGCGGTACAGGGGCTTCACCGAAAACAAGTATCCGTCATGCTGGTTTGCCGTGGGAGCTCGGTTTAGCGGAAGCGCATCAAACTCTAGTATTAAACAATTTACGTGAAAAAGTTCGTTTAGAAACGGACGGTAAATTAATGACAGGGAAAGATGTCGTGAAAGCTGCACTATTAGGTGCAGAAGAATATGGTTTTTCAACAGCACCTATGGTTGTACTCGGCTGTATTTTAATGCGAGCTTGTCATTTAGATACTTGTCCTGTTGGAATTGCGACACAAGATCCAGATTTGCGCAAGAAATTTAACGGGCAAGCAGATCATGTCGTTAATTATATGACCTTTATCGCTGAGGAAATGCGCGAAATCATGGCGCAACTGGGTATTCATTCACTAGATGAAATGATTGGTCGTACTGACTTATTGAAAGTTCATCCGCGTAAAGCGTCGCATCATAAAGCGAAACAGCTAGATTTAGATCCATTATTGCAACATTCAGATGATGCTTGGCTTAAACGGGAACGCCCTACGATTAGCCAGTATGATGAAGTGCATATTGATCAAACTGAAATTATCCCGAACGTTCGAGCAAGTCTTGATCATCAAGAACAAACGACTCTTGATTTACCAATCTCCAATACGGACCGAACAGTAGGAACAGAATTAGGTCACGAGGTAACAAAACGCTATGGTGAAGCGGGCTTACCAGATCATACGATCAATCTCAATTTCACAGGTTCAGCCGGTCAAAGTTTCGGAGCCTTTTTACCGAAAGGTATTACGATGAGCGTGACTGGTGACGCGAATGATTATGTTGGTAAAGGATTGTCAGGCGGTAAGATTGCCATTACGCCTCATAACCCACCTTCTGTTCATCGCATGGCCGAGACTATTATTGGTAACGTGACATTCTTTGGTGCAACAGGTGGCGAAGCCTATGTTAACGGGGCAGCAGGTGAGCGTTTTGCTGTCAGAAACAGTGGCGTTCACGCTGTTGTCGAAGGTGTTGGCGATAATGGTTGTGAGTATATGACAGGTGGCCGTGTCGCGATTTTAGGTGAGATTGGTAAGAACTTTGCGGCAGGTATGTCTGGTGGAATCGCTTATATTTGGAATTCAGATATGGAAGAGATTAAAGCGAAGTCCAATCATGAGATGGTCTTATTTGAAACAGTAGCTGAAGCGGAAGAACAAGACGAATTGAAAGTCATGCTTGAAAATCATCTCGCAATGACTGGAAGTAAGCGAGCGAAGTATTTACTAAATCACTGGGATGAAGTCGTTCAACAATTTGTTAAAGTCATTCCAGAAGAATATAAAGAAAAATTACGTCAAGAACGTGAAGAAGAAACCGATACAGTCGTGCAATAACGAGTGTGAGGAGGTGTTTTGATGAGTTATTTACGAGGATTTATGGAGTTTTCAAGACAAGATCAAGCAACCCGTGACCCAATTGAGCGAATTAAAGATTGGGAAGAATATACCATCCGATTAGACGAAGATGAATTGCAAAAACAAGGCGCGCGTTGTATGGATTGTGGAACGCCATTCTGCCATACAGGTGTTAGTTTTAATCAATCGGATATTGGTTGCCCGGTTAATAACTTCATCCCAGAATGGAATGAGTTAGTCAGTGAAGGTGACTGGCAGCATGCATTTGAACGTTTAAAAGAAACAAATAACTTTCCTGAATTTACAGGTCGTGTCTGCCCAGCTCCTTGTGAAGGATCATGTACATTAGCGATTAATGATGATCCAGTCGCAATTAAAACAATCGAGAATGAAATCATAGAACGTGGTTTCGAAAATGGTTGGGAACAAGCGAACCTGCCTGAAGTACGTACTGGCAAACATGTTGCGATTGTCGGTTCAGGTCCTGCAGGTTTAGCAGCGGCTGATCAATTGAATCAACAAGGGCATACGGTTACCGTTTATGAACGAGATGACCGTGCAGGTGGCTTGTTGATGTACGGCATCCCGAATATGAAATTGGATAAAGAAACAGTAGAGCGTCGTGTAGAATTACTTGAAGCTGAAGGCGTTACATTTGTTTGTAACACAGCAGTCGGTGAAGATATCACACGCGAGCAATTAAAAGCGGATTACGACGCGGTTATTCTATGCACTGGTTCGCAGCAACACCGTGACGTTCCAGCTGACAATCGTGACAGCCAAGGCATTCATTTCGCGATGGACTATTTAAAAGACTCAACAAAAGCATTAGAAACAGATCCAGATCAAGCGTCGATTCATGCTCGTGGTAAGAATGTCATCGTTATTGGCGGAGGTGACACAGGGGCGGACTGTGTGGCAACAGCTTTACGACAAGAATGTAACCGTGTTGTCCAGTTTGGTAAGCACCCTGCAAACCCTGATGAGCGTGAAGACGATAATCCATGGCCTTTATTCCCAATGACATTTAAGTTAAATTATGGTTACGAGGAATCAGTCGAGGCTTATGATGAAGACCCACGTCAGTATGAAATTTTAACGAAAGCGTTTGATATGGATGAAGCGGGAAATGTTAAATCGTTACGAACGGTTCGTGTGGAAAAGGTCGAAGAAAATGGTCGATTAGTCACGAAAGAACTTCCAGGAACAGAAGAAGTGTGGGAAGCCGATTTAGTCTTTGTGGCAATTGGATTTACAGGACCAGAACGTGAAGTGCTTGATCATTTCGGTTTAGAACTAGATGAGCGCGGTCGTATTTGGACTGTCGATGGCACTAATGATTACCGCACAAGTGACGAACATGTCTTTGCGGCAGGTGATGCGAGACGTGGCCAAAGCTTAGTGGTTTGGGCTATTCGAGAAGGTCGAGAAGTTGCCGAGCAAGTGGGTGACTATTTAACAGTGGAAAGTGAACAAATGACGAGCTGATAACCTAATTTAGGTTGTCAGCTTTTTTTATAAGTTACATTATAGATGATATCTCAATGTGATTGAGCAGAGGGAGTGTTAATCATTCAACACCTGACCTAAATGGTACGACTTGTTCGGTATTTGTGCTAAACTCAATTTGACAAGGGTATTATAATGATGAACATAGAAGGATAGTAATAAACGGAGGTGGAAAGCATGATAGACCAGCAGATTGGCTTTATTGGAAGTGGCAAGATGGCGCAATCGATTATGAACGGCATGATTCAGTATGGTGGAATCGCGCCCGAGCAAATACATGCGTCTGCAGTCACAGAAGAAACAATCGATCATGTGAAGGAAAAGTACCAAGTTGACATTAGTAATGATAACCGCCGTGTGGCGAGTGAGAGCGATATTTTATTCTTAGCAGTGAAGCCACATGTATATCCACATGTTATTGAAGAAATTCGTAAAGATATTAATCGGAATACCATTATTGTAACGATTGCGGTTGGTGTGCGGATGAAAGATATTGAACTGGCTTTTGGGAAGGAAACGAAAATTATACGTTCGATGCCAAATACGCCATCCCTCGTTGGTGAAGGCATGACTGTGTTTTGTGCAAATGAGCATGTGCTAGATGATGAAATTCAGTTGATTCATGATTTATTTTCACTATACGGTCGCTCAGATCAAGTAGAGGAAAAGATGATGGATGCCATTCCGGCGATTAGCGGTTCTTCGCCAGCTTATGGTTATATGTTTATCGAAGCATTAGCTGACGGCGCGGTCAAACAGGGCATTCCGCGTGAGGAAGCTTATCAATATGCGGCACAAGCCTTGTTAGGGGCCGCTAAGATGGTGCTTGATACAGATAAACATCCTGGTGAATTAAAGGATCAAGTCTGTACACCAGGTGGAACAACGATTAAAGCTGTAGACGCTCTCGAACAAAATGGCTTTCGAGCTGCAATTATACAAGCGATGGATAAATGTTCAGGGAAATAAGGCTTGCCCGAGTGGCAGGCTTTTTTTTACGCAAAAAAGCCGACAACTATATGTCGGCTTTTGAATTATTTGAGGGTTGTATAGACGACTAAGCGTTCTTCATGTTCTTCGATCGATTGATTGTATAAACCTGTACAAGTGACGAGATTGAGACTTCTTTCATTAGTTGGTCCGAAGACTTGTCTTAGTGGCGCCTTATCTTTCGGGTAAGATTTTAGTTGATCGACGACAAAGGTCAATGATTCACCTTTTTTATCCGTAATGATAATCTCATCGCCAGGATTCAGGTCTTCCAAGTCGAAAAATACGGCAGGACCTGTGTAGTCATCAACGTGGCCAGCTAACACAGCGTTCCCTGTTGATCCTGGTTGGCTTCCTGGTTCAAACCAAGCGACATCTTCGCCATTGTCAGGGACAATCATTTCATTATTGTCATCAAGCCCTGTTGCGTTAATAGAAGCATCGACGCCGATTGCAGGAATTTCGATGTGTGTAGGCGTAATCGGTTCGGGATAAACTTGCTTGTTTTCTTCGTTAATAGCTTCGGTTTGATCGAACGATGTGAGCTGTTTATGGAACGTGAGATCGTCAGCAGGTTTCACATAAGGTGTTGAATTAGTGGCGCTTTCATCCATAGAAGCAAAGATGAAAGTGGATCCCCCTGAAATCAGGAGGATCGCTAAGATAAATAAGATTCTGTTCGTTTTCATCGTTTACGCCTGGTAAGAATTCTTACGATTGATCGCGATGCCTGCTACAACAATCCCTGCTAGAACAGTACCTAGGCCGATCATGAACATGTTATTCATGTCAGATTGAGCGCCACCCATACCAGTTTGTGGCATTTCACTTGGCATCATCGTGTAGTCCGTTAAGACCCACGCTTCTAAACTGTCTGCTGTATTCACTGCGAAGACACTATAAACAGTGTTTTCTTCTAGTGTTGTACCAGACAGGTCAAGTACCTGTGTTCCATCTTCTGTACGAACTTCAAGGTCATAAGTGCCAGCTTCAAGCTCTTGGTAATCGGTAATTGCAGGGAAAGAAGCGCCACTGAATAACGCATCACCGTCTATTACACCCACATCAACCATTGGTGCATCTGGTGATAAGTGGCCTACGCGCACTTTACTCATCCCTTCTGACACGCTCATTGAATCACTTGCTACCTTTAAGCTCAAGTTATCTAACATACCGACAGCAGCGACTGTGTAAGCTTCGCCAGCTTCAATCGTTAAGGTTTGAGAAATAACCGGGTCACCTTCGCCGTTTGCTTCAGCTGGGTAAATCGCAACATCATGTTCTCCAGCTGGTAAGTTCATATAATCAGTAGCGTCTTTAAAAGCTGCACCTTCTACTGTTGCTTCTCCATTTACATAAACATTAACAGCTGGTGCATCTGGTGAAGCGTGTACGATGCGAACCATTGCGTCGCTTGAATCATGATTGTCGGCTAGAGCTCCTATCGCAAAGACCGACGACAACATCACAGCAGTTACCAATAAAATAAAAACTTTTTTCAAATTCATCCACTCCTCAGTGTATAGTATTTGTGTAACTTAATTAGACAATACCCCGATTATATTTTTCGAAACTCGAATGTTGAAAAAATCATAATTTTTTTAATAATTGAGTGTTTATATCAATCTTTCATCTCTTTGTTTCTGTAGATTTTGTATCAATTTTGTATAAATAAACTTGTTTTAATTAACTGTTGCAACTGTACTATTCAATGTAGTACACTTAATACACAGAGAAATGAGGTGATGATGTGCATATTATTTTAAACCCAACTAGTAATCAGCCGATCTATGAACAAATCATATATGAAGTAAAACGCCGAGTGTTACAGGGAGTTGTGGTTGCAGGTGATCAAGTACCTTCCGTTCGAGAAATGTCATCGCAATTAACGGTCAATCCCAATACAGTGAGTAAAGCGTATAAAGAATTAGAGCGTGAGGGAATTTTTGTGACTTATCGAGGTAAAGGAACGTTTATTGCGGAAGATGTATTAGAACTTGTGAAAGAAAAGGAAGTGGGACATTTGAAAGAACAAGCAGAGGCTTTGTTCGTAAAAGCCGTGCAAGCTGGTATGACTAAAGAGGAGCTAAAGCAGTGGATCGAAGAGTTTTTTAAAGAAGAAGGGAGAGAGTCTGATGATTAAAGTTAATAATGTGACCAAATCGCTTGATCGAACGCGTATATTAGATCAAGTTAATTTCCAAGTCCAACCAGGGACAATCACAGGCATTGTTGGTCGTAATGGAGCTGGGAAAACGACATTACTCCGAATGATATCAGGAATTATCCATGCTGATAAAGGTTCAATTTCAGTAGATGGTAAAAGTGTTTATCGTGAACCAGATATTAAGCAAAACATTGTATTTGTTCCTGATTCGACAGATGCCTTGAAAGCTTATTCTGTCAAAGAAATTGTGAAGTTTTACAAAACGGTTTATCCATCATTTGATGAAGACTATTATTACCAATTGCTCGATAAATTCAATTTCAAGAAGACAGGTAAAATTAAACAAATGTCGAAAGGGCAAAAAGCGTTATTTTCTCTAATTCTAGCGTTTGCGACTAATGCGCAGTACATACTGCTAGACGAACCGACAGATGGCTTAGATGTCATTATTAAGAAGGACATTCTTCAATTTATTGCTGAAGAAGTATCCAAGCAAGATGTCTCAGTCATTATTTCATCTCACCGTCTAGATGAACTTGAGAAAATGGCTGATCATATCGTCGTTCTTAAAGATGGAACGGTTGAATCAGAAGTGGAGATGGAAGAGTTAAAGCAACAATATAAGAAAGTACAAGTAGCCTATCATGATGCATTTCCAAGTGATATTCAAGAACATATGGATGTGTTGAGTCAATCAGGGCGTGTTGGCGTTGTGTTGATTAAAGAAAATGATGAGGAAAATGAAGCGGTATTACGACAGTATAATCCGATTTTATTTGAAGAGCTACCACTGACGCTTGAAGACGTGTTCGTGGCGAAATTAGGAGGTGACTTATATGTTTCCTAAAGCACTATGGATGAAAGAGTGGAAGCATAATGTGTTAATTAGTGTAAGTGTACTCATCGTATTTTTATTAAGTTATTTTTTGAATGCCGTGATGAGTTTGGACACATGGCGCACAATGGCTGAAGAAAATCCGACTTTTTGGGAGCAAAATAAGGTTAATGAAATAAATGGTTTATTTTCACCAGATGTATTCGGTGTGATAGCTATTGGTCTTGTGATCTTGCTTGCTGGCTTCTTAATCGGCTTGGAAAAAAGTACGAAACGTCATGATTTTTCGATGGCATTGCCTTTTTCGCGTCAGCAAATGTTTGCAACGAAGTACGTATTCGGGATGTTATCCATTGTATTAAGTTTTACCATATCATTTTTGCTAGCGGTATTGGTCATCTCACAATCAGAGTTTAGTTCCTTATTATCGAATGTTGATTTATGGGAAGTCTTTATCATGCCTTTAGCGGCATACGCGTTTATTTTTGCCTTTTCAATGATGATTGGATCGATCACAGGTGAAATCAAATCGCAAATTGCCTTAACATTTATTTTCTTGTTCTTACCGCAAGGCTTATTTATGTTAATTAGTCAACTCGTTTATATTCATGGGGGTCAATTAAATTCAGGTAATTTTGAACCAGTGGTGACGGACATATTTTGGTTTATGTATTTATCCCCGTATATGTATGATCAATTGTCAGTCTGGACACCGATTGTAGCTTTAATTATCGCATCGGTAGCTGGTTTGCTATTGTTTATTAAAGCGCCATCAGAATATACAGGTGATTTTATTACGTATCGTTCGTTGCATCCGATTTTCTTAGTCGGCATTCCGCTTTGTAGTGTGTTGTTAGGTGGCATGCTTGTTTCATCTATTGCACCTTATAATTCAGGGATGACGATTGCTCTAATCTTATATTGGATTGGTGCTGCGATTTTCCTATTCTTTTCATGGAAAATCACGAAACGATTGCTTAATAGAGCTTAAACATAAACAAGACCCTCTAGCCTGAGCTAGAGGGTCTTATTCATTCAAATGAATCTTTATTCCTTAGTTTGATAATCCGGTAGATGTGACTGACGATTACTTTAATAACCGCGTAAGTTGGTACGGCGATGATCATCGCTAAGATACCACCAAATCTACCGGCAAACAGCAACAGGAATATAATCGTAATCGGATGGACTTGTAATTTTTTACCCATAACTTGGGGTGAAATAAGATTACTTTCAATCTGTTGAATGACGACTACTATGATGATGACAAGTAGTGCCTGAAACGGCGATTCGAGTAAACCAACAACCACACCTGGAAGCGTCCCAATCCATGGGCCGATAAATGGAATGAAGTTCGTTAAAAGCGCTACAACGGCTAAAATTAGCGAGAATCGTAAGTCGATAATCGTGTAACCGATATAAACGAGCACACCGACAAAGCAACTAACGATAATTTGCCCTTGAATATAAGAACTAAGGGCTGAATCCATGTCATCTAAAATTTCCACTGCTTCATCTTTATAACGCTTAGGTAAGAAACCAATGATTCGACGTGGTAGGAGTTCACCATCTTTTAGTAAGTAAAATAAAATGAACGGTACCACAATGATTGTAATTAAAACGTTCGCAATGAGACCAAGATACTCTGTGATTTGTGAAGCGATCTGCGAAAGAATTTGATCTAAGTTACTTTCTAAATTGTTAAAGAAATTCGTGATCGCATCTTCTTCAGGTGAAATGCGTGAGAACCAATCGCTTGCTTGTATATTGAGTAACATTTGGTTGGCATCATCAATTAAATCAGGAAGCGAGTTGGCTAAGTTGTTAAATTGTCGTTCTAATTCTGGAGCGATCAGCATAATCAGCCCTGTCACAATTCCAATACCGGTTAAAAAAACGATTAATACAGACAATGGCCGCGGTATGTATTTCGATGCGAAATCGACGAGTGGCCGAATTAAATAATAGAGAATACCCGCAATAATAATAGGAATAAATAATGTTTGAAATAAAACAAAAATCGGTTCGAAAATGAATCTTACTTTTGTTGATAGGAAGACAATGAGTAAGATTATAATCAGTCCGTATCCGATACGAAACCATTTCCCGTTTGGCATAATCATGTCACCTTCTTTATCACTAATTCATACTATTAACATAGCAATTATTTCCCATTATATCGTAGTTTAAAACAGTTTATAAGATTTTTATATAAAAATTTTGTCAAATCGCTTTAATTTTTCTGAAAAATAGTGCATAATTATAATACACAGAATTTTCAAAAATTATTCTGAGTGGGGGTGGTGGCGGTGCAATCGGTAAAAATGTTAAAGCCTTATTATGTCAAACGAGATGAGACTTATTTAAGGATTATTTTAGCGTTTCAGTATTTTTCGATTGAACATCATGGCAAGACTTATCATTTTATTCCCTTAGAAGCACGTGAAATTATTATCGATCGACGTAGCGAACAGATTGTCAATACAGATGATCAATTTGTGTTTCAACATGGTAAGGAATACATGACGTTACCACTATATCAATTAATGGCATTTGAACAGTTTGAAACATATGTGAACGAGCTCATCAAACGATTAAATTCAGCTGCTTGCGAAGTATCGGAAGAAGAGTTATTGGCTGTAATTACAACACTAGAGCATGAAAATTACATGCGATTAATTGATCAAGCCTTAGAAAATCGAGACGAAGAGATGTTTAACGCATTAATAAAGTATTATAAGTAACGAAAAGGGATGGCGAGGTCGCCATCCCATTATTTTGGTTTATGTTTTAAAAATTGCTGAATGTCTTCTTTTTCAATGCCGTGTGCTTTAGCCATTTTGATCAGCTCAATCCATTCTTGATCAAGATAACGTAACGAAGTTGGTGCTGCTTGCCTCATTTTCGTTCCCCCATTCACATGGTGGCAGCCTTGCAATCCTAGGTTTCCCCGTAGACCAAAAGCTTTGCGTCCCAACTTTTCAGAAGGTTTGCCTTTAGCACGTTCTTGATTTATTAAGTATAGTTTACCCTCTGATATTTAGACTGGCTACCCCCAATCCATCCAAAAGTTTCAACATGTTTTCTTAGGGTTCGCAGTAATCTGCGTACCTTCATCACGATTCACTAAGAAACGCATTCACTTCCTTGTATATGGATGACTTTAGTTTTGATTTACGGTCTTCGTATTCCGATTTTAATTCTTGTGACAGGTGCTGACCCGTTTGATCTGATTGGACATTATGCTTTAATTCTTGCATAAGTTCAGTGAATTGTTCGTCAGTTTCTTCTTCAATTTCCCGTGCTTTTCGTTCATATTTTAAAAGAACTGCTCCTCTTTTGATTGCGTTACTTGTACTTGTAAGATCAGATTCCGCTTGCTGCTCTAATTGGTTGATTTCTTCCCAAACAGATTCTTCTAGTTGATTGAGTTTGTTTATGTATTCTGTTTTGATTTTGTCAGAAGAGCTAACAGTTGTGACAGGCTTGTGTTCCGAAGCATTTAGAGTACGTTCTGTCGTTGTAGTGATTGATTGAGGTTCCGGTTCTTCAATTTGTTCTGAGTTATTTAATGAAAAGTTATCAAAAACATGTGTAGTAAGAAGATAAAAAGGGAAGATAATGATTGAAAACAAGAGTAAGCCAATCCAGCGCATCATGAGTCACCTAACTTTTTTACTTCCATCCTTACCTTTGGTCAATCATTTTATACTTGTGGTATTTTGCGTGCATTTTTTGATATTTTGCGACATTTTCAAAAAATAATGCACACAAGTCATTCATACTTGCTCGTACTAGCACAGACAAGGTTATCAGAGATTTCCTATTATTCATTTAGTGTGCGACAATGACTTGCGTAATACTTTAACATTCTAATACGAAAAGGAGTTTTTAGTCGTGAGTGGAAGGTCAGACAAATCACTAACACGTCAGAAATTAGACAGAACATTAAAACCTCATTGGGTTTGGGCCATTGCGCTCGGGTCATCTATTGGTTGGGCATCATTTGTTATGCCAGCAAACTGGATGGGCGATGCTGGTCCGTTAGGCGTTATTTTAGGCCTAACAATCGGAGCGCTACTTATGATCGTCATTGCGATTAGCTATGGTGTGCTTATTCGAGGATATCCTGTATCAGGTGGGGAATTTGCCTACGCCTTCTTAGGATTGAACCGGACGCATGCGTATATTAGTGGTTGGTTTTTAACGCTTGGTTACATATGTATCGTAGCGTTAAATGCGACAGCCTTTTCATTAATGTTGAAATTCATCTTCCCGGATTTCATCGAACAGGCAAAGCTATATGAAATAGCAGGCTGGGAAGTTTATTTAACAGAAATTATAATTACGACATTATTAATTGGTATTTTTGCATTTTTAAATATTCGTGGCTCGACGATTTCGGGTCGTATGCAGTTTATTTTTGTAGCTGTTTTAATATTAGGTGTACTAACGATTACAATTGGTATGACTTCAAGCGGAGACACATCATTCAGTAATTTAACACCTGTCTTTAAGCCAGATATGACAGCGTTATCGGCGATTCTGACCATGGTAGCTATTGCGCCATTTGCTTATGTCGGTTTCGATAACGTTCCACAAGCAGCAGAAGAATTTAAGTTCTCATCGAAAAAAGCTTTATCATTAATCGTGCTAGCGATTTTATTTGCAGCAGCGATTTATTCAATGATGATTGTGGCTACAGGTGTCGCTATGCCATGGCAAGAGCTTTCAGGTGCGAACCATTCATGGGGCACAGGTGTTGTGGTCGAAGAAGTGATGGGAACAGCTGGTTTAATTGTTTTAGCAACAGCCTTATCAATGGGTATTTTCACTGGTTTAAATGGCTTTTTAATTTCAGCAAGCCGAGTTTTATTTGCTATGGCGCGTGGTAAAGTCCTTCCAGATATGTTCGCGCGTTTACACAAGCAGCATAACACACCGTTTTATGCGATTTTATTTGCGGCCCTCATTTCGATTATTGCGCCGTGGTTTGGTCGCGATGTACTTGGCTGGATCGTGAATATGTCTTCGGTTGGTGTATCCATTGCTTATTTCTATACCACTTACACAGCTTATAAGTTATTAAGATGGAATGATCAAGCACATGATTATAATCCAGAGTTGCATATTATTTCACCGTGGCGAAAAGTTGTGACAATTATTGGTATGGTATCAAGTATTGCATTCTTAATATTATTGCTATACCCAGCTTCACCAGCTGCGCTTGGACAAGAGTCCTTTATTGCGTTAATCGTCTGGGTTGTACTAGGTGCGATTTTCTACATTGGACGCCGTCGCGAGTTATCTAAATATACACGAGATGAATTGGCTTATTTAATCTTAGGAGAAGACCAATATAAGTTGAAAAAAGAAGATGATGAAGAATTCTAGATTAGAATAGTTATAAAAAGTTGAACAATGTCGACAATTTTTAGGTCACTAAACATGGGATTTTTGATTTATTTTTCAATGAATGTGACATTGTAAATATTATAGGTCTATAATAAAATGAAGTTAACCTCGATCATAAGGTTATTAAGACGCTATCTTTTTGATGCCGCTCATCTCATAGGGATGGGCGGTTTTTTTGTGCGAAATGATCCTTTTTATAGATGCGGGCCTTTGTCATTTATAAATTTTCATTATTAAATAGTTAGATCAATCTAAATTCGATTAAAAAGTGTATTTTCATCTTTAGACTAATAAAGTGTTGAATTATTTATGGGTTTTATAATAAAGTAAAGATTTTTTAAAGTTTTTGGTTAAATTAGTCCAAATTATAATTAATCAGTTATAATAAGACAAAATGGTCACGAATTTTGGATGTTCAAAGCAGATTTTAGTTGATAGAATGAAGGGGTTTGATTACTTTAATACCCTTGTTTTTTCCAAAATATTTGACAAATTTATATCATTCCTTCTTTATTACTAGATACTAATTGAAATCTTGCTTATGAATGTTATGATAATGATTGTGAAATATGTTTTATCTAATTAAAAAGTGATTTAAATAAGAAAGGCGGAAAGAATTATGAATATCATTGTTGCTGGTGCAGATGGTTTTTGTGGGTGGCCAACCGCGTTATATTTATCTAAGCAAGGCCATGATGTATCAATTATCGACAACTATGTAAGACGAGATATTGACCAAGAACTTCATTCGAATTCGTTAACACCGATTACATCGTTGGACGAGCGTGTGGCGAAGTGGAAAGAGCTAACAGGTAAGGAGATCCGCGTGTACGAAGGCGATCTGACGCATTATGATTTTCTAAAACAAGTGCTTAAGACTGAAAAGCCAGATGCGTTTGCTCATTTTGCTGAACAGCGCTCAGCTCCATATTCGATGATTGATCGTGAACACGCTGTGTATACGCAAGAAAACAACGTGACAGGTACGTTGAATGTGCTTTACGGTATTCGTGAAATTGTTCCGGATTGTCACCTGATCAAATTAGGTACGATGGGTGAATATGGTACACCGAATATTCCGATCGAAGAAGGGTATATTGAAGTTGAACACAAAGGTCGCAAAGATACACTGCCGTATCCGAAGCAACCAGGTTCTTTCTACCACTTATCAAAAGTACATGATAGCCATAACATTACGTTTGCTTGTAAAATTTGGGGCATTCGCGCGACAGACCTTAACCAAGGCATTGTGTATGGTTTAGAAACAGATGAAACATTAATGGATCCTGTTTTAACGAATCGCCTTGACTATGACGGTGTATATGGTACAGCCCTTAACCGTTTCATTATTCAAGCAACTGTCGGCGAAGATATCACGGTTTATGGTTCAGGTGGTCAGACACGTGCATTCTTGAACATTCGTGATACCGTACGTTGTATCGAAATTGCAGCGGAGAATCCAGCTGATCGTGGCGAATTCCGCGTCTTTAACCAATTCACAGAATACTTCTCAGTGCAAGAATTAGCTGAAAAAGTACAAAAAGTCGCGAAAGAAGAAGGCTTAGATACGAATATCACACATTTAGATAACCCTCGTATTGAAGCAGAAGATCATTTCTACCACGCTGTAAACACGAAATTACAAGACTTAGGATTAGAGCCATATTTATTAGACGAAGATGTTATTCGAGAAATCTTACATGCAGTTGTTGCTCATAAAGATCGCGTCATTAAAGACAATATCTTGCCAACTGTAACGTGGAAATAATAGGCGCATAGGATAAAGGACGGACTTGTTATGCATATACTCATCATCACAGAAACATTTCTACCAGCAACAGATGGCGTTGTGACCCGATTAACGCATAGTATACGTTATTTCATGAAACAGGGTCATGATGTAACGGTAGTAGCCCCAGATTTAGGTGTTAATGAATTTGAAGGAGCGCAGATTATAGGTGTACCTGCAAGGAAATTCTTGTTTTACCGTTCAAAATTATTTGCGTTTCCTTCGAAAAATGTGCGCACGATTATTGAAGAGCAAGACCCAGATATTGTTCATGTCGTTAATCCTGCATTCGTTGGCGCTTCTGGGGTACACTATGCAAATAAGTTGAATTATCCATTAGTCGCGTCATATCATACACAAGTGCCACGTTATGCGGATTATTATAATGTCTCGATATTTAAGCCACTCTTATGGTGGTATTTTCGAAAGTTGCATAACAAAGCCGATCTTAATCTATGCACATCGAATGTCGTGAAGCAGGAACTTGATGAGCATGATTTCCACAATGTTGAAGTGTGGGAACGTGGTGTCGATACGGAATTTTTCAATCCTGATTACGAGAGCCTTGACATGCGCGACAGGTTATCAGGTGGTCAAACTGATAAAACCTTATTACTGTTTGTCGGTCGGCTCGCGCCTGAGAAGGAAATTGAAAAAATTCGTCATGTACTTGATTATTCTGATCAATTTGTGTTGGGAATCGTTGGTGATGGACCGCATCGTGGCGAATTAGAAAAATATTTTGCTGGTACAAATACAGTATTTACTGGGTTTTTGCATGGCGAAGAACTAGCTAGTGCCTATGCATCAGCTGATGTATTCGTCTTCCCATCGACCACAGAAACGTTAGGCTTAGTGCTTTCCGAAGCAATGGCAGCAGGTTTACCTGTAGTCGCAGCCAAAAGTGGCCCAACTGAAGAACAAATTACTGATGAGAAACAAGGTTTGTTGTATGATCCATCAAGTAACAATGACTTTGTGAAAACGGTCAGAAAATTAGAAGATGAGTCGTTACGTCAACGCTTAAGTGAGACAGCTTATGCGGATATCCAACAAATGGGTTGGGATCGTCAATCACAACAAGCCCTTGATATCTACCACCGCGTTGTCGCACAGAAGAAGGGATCCTCATGACAGAAGAAAAGAAACGAAAAAGTGGTATTAAGCAGTTTTTCCAATTTAGCGTTATTGGTGGTTCGAATGCCGCGATTGATATCGGCGTACTGAATCTACTTTTGATTCTTTTTCCGACTACCGACACGTTAACGTTGATTCTGTTTAATACAACAGCTTACTCGTTATCTGTGTTAAATAGCTATTTATGGAATGCGTCTATTACGTTTAACCGTACTTCTAGTGGCGCTAAACGCCAACGCTTAGGGTTTATTATTCAGGCTATTATTAGTCTGGGCGTTAATAACTTAATTTTCGTTGCGATTAATGCCTTGTTCGGCCTGTTCGCGTTTCCAGCATGGTTGGCGTATAATATCGCTAAAGGAAGTGCCATGGCGTCATCATCACTCGCCAGCTTCTTCATGATTAAATATTACGTGTTCAAAGATTACCAAATATCATTACGTAAACAAAACAAAGCCACCAAATTGCGGTAAGCAATGTTGGTGGTTTTTTGTTGGCTCTAGTATATTTTAGGATCTAATATATTTGTTGGGGTAGGTACACAATTCAGCATGAGGGTTTGATGTCAGCCGTTGGCGTCAGGCGATCCGCTTTCGGTGGATGCTTGCCGCGGGCACGGCTCGAGCCTCCTCGGCCGAAAAGCATGGCCTGCGGGGTCTCGAGACACGTGCTGTTCCCGCAGGCGTCACCACCTACGCTCCTCACCTGACACCAACTGAGCGGTTTAATGAGACAAAAAAGTACGCAAACTCCTTGTTTGTTTTATACTACTAAAACAAAACAAAAGAGTTCCGTGTATATACAACATAACAAAGCGTTGCCAGGCTTGAAAAGCTTTAACGTTACTGAAACGTGAGAAAGGAATGGCTATTGTCGCAACCATATCAAATGTACACATGAAACACTGCCCTCAAAAAGGGGCGAACAATAGGTGGACCATAATTCAAACACGGGTGGAGCCGAACTGTTATTGTTAAACTTCCACATCTCGTTCTACATATTGGGTTTCGCCGTCTTTAATCGTGACTTGATCACTGGTTAAATTGATCATCCATCCTTTAAAGTCTTCTGCATTGGAAATCGGGACGAGGACGTGAAAAGTGACGGCTGCTGCGTAATCGATCGTGTCGATTAAATAATCATGTGTGCGCAGTTCGTTCTCCAATTTGCCTAGCATGCCGTAGTCAGCTTGGATCATGACATTTTGCATCAATGAACGTCTAACAGCACCGACTGCTCGAATCGCTTCGCTTGTCGCATTAGAATAAGCACGGATAAGGCCTCCAGCACCTAATTTAATCCCGCCAAAGTAACGTGTCACCACAACGGTCGTATCTTTCATATCCATTTGTTTTAACACTTCCAGCATGGGGACTCCTGCTGTACCACTTGGTTCTCCGTCATCTTGAGCTTTTTGGATTAAGTTTTGTTCACCAATCATATAGGCTGAGCAGTTATGTGTGGCACTGGCATGTTCTTTTTTTATTTGGTTAATAAATGCTTGTGCTTCATCTTCTGTTTCAGTACCCTTAATATGACCAATGAAACGAGACTTTTGTATGATAATTTCGTGTTCACCTTGTTGTTTAACGGTTAAATAATTTTCTAGCATGTCAGTCATCCTCCTAACCAACTATTATATAAAAACAAGGTTAACCAGGCAAATATTGAGGGAATGACTTTTAAAAATGTATTAATCCTTTTGAACTTAAGACTTTTGTCATGAATTTTTATAAAAAATGAATAAAAAATTTGATAAAGACCCTCAAAGAATCTATAAAACAAGCCGAAAGATATAGTATGAATGATGGAGGAGTTTCGATGTCCAATAATTTAGACCAAGATCAAATGTTAAATAAAATCATCGATGAAATGGTTAATGTTGTCTCGAATAGTAAGGAAGAGATTTTTAACTTAGGTGAGCATTCTAGGCAAGAACAAGAGAGGCTCGCAGAAGAAGTGAAGGACATTCGTCACCAAGTCGATCAAATGATTATGGATAATGACCAGCTTGAACGTAGGCTGAAGTTATCGCGCCAGCGTTTGAGTGATGTTAGCAAGAACTTCTCGCAGTATAGTGAAGAGCAAGTCCAGGAAACGTATAATACGACTTATGAGCTGCATACGAAGCTTGTCGTTCAACGTCAACAAGAAGAAGGGTTGATTAAGCGACGTGATGAGTTGGAGAATCGGATTCGTGCACTTGATGAGAATATTACGCGCACGGAAAATGTGATGAGTAAAATCAACGTCATGTTGCATTATTTAACCGAGGACTTTCAGGAAGTTAATGATGCGCTCACTCAGGCTAATCAAAAGTATAATTTTGGACTTAAAATTATCGATGCCCAAGAAGAAGAGCGTCGAAAACTGTCGAGAGATATACACGATGGACCTGCCCAAATGCTAGCAAATGTCATGATTCGTTCAGACATTGTGACGAAGACGCTTCGTGAACGAGGCATTGATGAGGCGACGAAGGAACTTAAAGAAGTGAAAGAGCTCGTGCGTAACGCTTTATATGAAGTGCGCAAAATTATTTATGACCTTCGTCCAATGGCACTCGATGATCTTGGCTTAGTGCCGACGCTTCGAAAATATTTGAAGACGGTTGAGGACTATCATGAAATTAAGGTTGAATTTAAAGCGAAGGAAAGTGACAAACGTTATAATCAGAAATTTGAAGCAGCTGTATTTCGATTAGTTCAAGAATCCGTACAAAATGCCATCAAGCATGCTGATACGAGCTTAATTGAAGTCATTTTTGAAGAAACTGTTCAACAAGTCAACGTCCAAGTGATTGATCATGGAAAAGGATTTGATATCGAAACAGAAAAGGAATCATCATTTGGTCTAACAGGTATGCGCGAACGCGTCGATATGCTTGGTGGTACGATTGAATTGAAATCGCAATCCGGGCAAGGAACAAAAGTATTGATGCAATTACCGGTACAAGGTGAAGGCGAAGGGTAAGATGATGGAATAGGCTTTCCATCATCAGCTAAATTTCATTATGTTAAATAAATTTTTAACTTTTTTGTATGAATTATTACCCATAAGCTGATAATTGTAGTATAATAGGTTGTACATTTATAGGGAGATTTTACGGCTTGAGTAAAGGTATCAGTTGAAGGAGGAGTACCATGTCAACTCGTATCGTTTTAATTGACGATCATAAACTTTTCCGTGAAGGAATTAAACGAATCTTAGAATTTGAAGAAGGCTTCGAGGTCGTAGCAGAGGCTAGCGATGGATCAGAAGCCGTTGATACAATCAAAAAAAACGAACCAGATATTGTGTTAATGGATATTAATATGCCTGAAGTAAATGGTGTCGAAGCGACGCGTCAATTAGTCGATCAATTTAATGATTTGAAAGTGATTATTTTGTCGATTCATGACGATGAGTCGTATGTGACGCATGCGCTTAAATCAGGTGCATTAGGTTATATGTTAAAAGAAATGGATACAGAAGAATTGGTAAATGCGATTAAAATCGTAAGCGAAGGCGGATCTTACATTCACCCGAAAGTGACAAATAATTTATTGCGTGAATACCGTCGATTATCAGGTGAACCGACTGATAATTCAGATGTCGCATTCGAGTATATCGAATACCGTAAACCCCTTCATTTACTTACTCGCCGTGAATGTGAAGTCTTACAACTGATGACCGATGGCCGTAGTAACCGCGGGATTTCAGAAGACTTATATATTAGTGAGAAAACAGTCAAAAACCACGTCTCAAACATTTTACAAAAAATGAACGTCAACGACCGTACTCAAGCAGTTGTAACTGCAATTAAACAAGGCTGGGTACAAGTTAGATAATGTGATGTCATGTAACCCCTTACGCTTGCTAAGCGTAAGGGGTTTTTTGCGTTATGCGACTTTTAGATTGTTAAACATTTGGAGGGGATTGTTTAATAAAGTGGTGCGATTGTTAAATAATCAATCGATATTGTCTAACAAAAGGACTAGAATGTTAAATATAGGGTGAGGATTGTTAAACAATGTGAGGACATTGTTTAACAATCCCGATCCAAAATCTAAAATCAAAATGAATGTTGATTCAAATTTTCGGTGCAAATGGAAAGATAGTGTTGTAGAATGGATGGTAGAGGGAGGTAGTTGGCATGAAGATTGCAGTTTTAACTGATAGTACGGCATACACACCTCAAGAAGAACGTGACAAATGGAATATTTTTATGGTGCCGCTTAGTGTGACTTTTGAAAACGAAACTTATCGCGAATTAATAGATATAACAACAAGCGAATTTTATAACAAAGTAATAGAAGCTAAAGAGTTGCCGAAAACGAGTCAGCCTGCCGTCGGTGATTTTGTTTCGATATTCGAGGAGATTGCTCAAGATTATGATGCAGTGATTTCTGTTCATTTATCAAGTGGAATCAGCGGGACTTATCAAGCGGCTATGTCAGCTGGTGATATGGTCGATGGATTGGAAGTTTATCCATTCGATTCAGAAATTAGTTGTATGGTCCAAGGGTTTTACGCGTTAGAAGCGGCAAAAATGGCGCATGAAGGCGTGACAGTCGATGCGATTATGGACCGATTATATGAGATGAAAGGCAGCACGCGGGCTTATTTTATGGTAGACGATTTAAGTCATCTTGCACGTGGTGGACGGTTGACGGGTGCTCAGGCCATGGTGGGTAGTTTGCTGCAAGTGAAGCCGCTCCTGCACTTTGAAGAGGCAAAAATCGTCCCATTTGAAAAAATTCGGACAAGCAAAAAGGCGTATAAGCGGATGGAAAATTTACTCGCTGAAGATGCTGAACAATTTGATCAGATACGCGCTGTTGTAATCCATGCCGAACGTGAAGAATTGGCGCAAAATTGGATGGAAGAACTGGATGAGAAATTCCAGAATGTTGAATTTAGTTTAAGCTACTTCGGCCCTGTTATCGGTACGCACTTAGGTGAAGGCGGCATTGGACTTGGATGGTACCGGATGAATTAACTCGAAAGATCAGGAAACAGCTGAGCGCGCTCAGCTGTTTTTTAATTGATTTAAGATTGTGAGATCATCTCGATCAATTGTTAAACAATCACACGAGATTGTTTAACAATCTGGCTAGTTTGTAAAAAATAATTTATTGAGAGAAAAAATCGATAACGTTTCTAATTTATTTAAATATGTCATTTAGGATGTGAAAAACCTATTATTCTTGTTACTTAGTGTTTTTTCGTAGGCTATGCAACCTCTTGCGGTCGCACTATAATAATAGTAAAAAAGGAGAGCATTTGATGACGACCATTTTGCGAGAGAAATCACCAGATTTAGAATTGCTGGAGGAGATTATGCCACGACTTGATGCTTCTAGTCCTTATTTTAAAGAATTAAAAGAACGTTACCTGATTGAAAGTGCGGGTTATGAAGGGGAGCAATCCATCTATTATTATATTAACCAAATTCAATCAGATTTCTTTCATTTGCATGGTTTGTATTTCCAAGCCCATCGGTCAAAATGTCAAATTGACCATCTCTTAATCTTTCCGCATTGTATCCTTATTTTAGAAACAAAGCACTATAAAGGTGAGCTTCGTTACCATTCCCAGACAGGCATTTTTGAACAAAAAGTTGGTAACCGCTCAGTACGACGGCGTGATCCTGTAGCACAAGTTGAAATGCAACGTCATAAATTAACCACATTGATTAAGAGTAGTCCTTATCCTCTTCCTCCGATTCAACCACTAGTTGTCCTTACCCATGATGAAGCCATCCCTACCATTGAAGGAAATGAGCCCAACATGATTATTAGCCAAAGATTGCTTCAACGGATCGATGAAGTTGTAATGACTCATGCTGAAACATATAACCAGGAGGACTATCTCGAAAATCTAGCTCAATTTATCGTCAGTCATCATGAAAATAGGCAGTCCCAACTATTAAACGATTATCCTGGTCTTTTAGCGCATATTAAGTCAGGTGTTCGATGTACAGGGTGTGGCGATGTATTTATGGAACGAACCTACAGTAATTGGGTTTGCCCAACTTGTCATCACCAAGATCGATCAGCTCATATCCCTGCTTTACGAGCGTGTCGACTAATTTTTGGAGATAATGTGACTTGCCAATTAGTCGCCAAGTTTTTAGCTATACCTCCACATACTGCTCGCAGATTACTCAAAAGAACAGCTAAACAGATTGGCGAAAAACGAGGGACTTCTTATATACTCGTGTGATCAGCATTTCATGATTGTTAGACAATGTGATTACATTGTCTAACAATCTCCGGTAGTTATTTTACAAACTGAATAGAATGTTTAACATTCTCCATTAATTGTTTAACAAAGTCCTAAGATTATCTAACAATCAAACCAAAGGAGGTTTCAACTCTATCATGCATGTACCCCCGTTAATCGAAGATATGGCACGAAAGTTTTCAGGAAAATTACTTCTCAAATCTGAATTAAACATCTCCGAACAGCGTCTGAACTACCTCATCAAAAATGGATACATCCTCGAAATCCCATCGATTCAGACAAAATTCACTCTCCATAAATGCCTTAGGTGTTTTAACATGAAACCATCTTATTTCGGTAAAATCCCGCATCATCCGAAACCCATCATCTATTGTAAACAATGTATTCAAATGGGGCGCACAAGTACACTCGAGCCTCTATACCAATGGACAGGTCCGAAGCCGACACGTCACTACCCGAAAAATCCGCTCAAATGGCGAGGCAATCTCACCCATCTCCAACAACGAGCGTCCACCCAACTCGTCAAAACAATCCAACAAAACGACCGACTTTTAATCGACGCTGTCTGTGGTGCCGGTAAAACAGAAATGCTTTATGAAGGTATTACACACGCTATTCAATACAACAAAAGAATCTGTCTTGCCACTCCGCGTTCAGATGTCGTCAAAGAACTGGCTCCAAGACTAAGACGTGACTTCCCAACGATTCACTTAGCTGCCCTTTATGGTGGTAGCCCAGAACAGGACATCAATAGCCACCTCGTGATCGCCACCACGCATCAATTATTACGGTACGAGCGTTCTTTCGATGTCATGATCGTTGATGAAGTCGATGCTTTCCCGTACCATCATGACAAAATGCTCCCGAAAGCCGTCCGGCGTGCGACCAAGCCCGATAGCGCGACGATTTACCTCACTGCCACTCCACGATTCAAACAAAAATGGTTGATCAACACGAATCAACTGCCGACCGTCTCGATTCCAGCGCGTTATCACGGCCACCCTTTACCAATCCCCTCCAAACAAATGCTTTTCCGTCTCACTAAACAACTCGAAGATGGACAACTTCCCGCAAAAATCACCCAATGGATCGATACAAAACAAGCCAATCGCCGTTTCCTCTTGTTCGTCCCAACCATTACCCTCGCCGAACAGCTCGCAACCAAACTCGATCTCCCATACGTTCATGCTGAAAGCCCAGAACGTCATCATCTCATTCAACAATTCCGCACCCAATCGATTTCAGCCCTAATCACCACAACCATTCTCGAACGGGGTGTGACATTTCCTTCGATTGATGTGGCCGTTATTCAAGCCGACCATCACGTATTCGATGAAGCAGCGCTTATTCAAATTGCTGGCCGTGCAGGCAGGAGCGCTCAAGACCCGACAGGTGACGTGACATTTTTCTATGAACAAACCACCGAGGCGGTAAATCGAGCAACCACTTACGCGATCCGCAAAAATCTTGAAGCGAAAGGCCGATCGTCATGAACTGCTATATTTGCCAAAACTCAACCGAACCCGACACAACGTGGGCAACTTTCCTTGTCACAAAATCTCGCTTGATTTGCGATGACTGTGAGCAATTACTTCCAACTATATCAGGCCCGACCTGTCCCATTTGCATGAAACCGACCCACGACGCAAAAAAATGCCCTGACTGTCACAAATGGTCAGAGCATTTCACAAAAGATCCCTTAAAACGAAACATCTCGTTATATCGTTATACGCCAGAAATGAAAAGCATCATGAGTCGTTTTAAATACCGTGGCGATTACGAAATCATTCATGCGTTCGAATCCGCAATCCAATCCACTTACAAAACCCATTTCAGTGACCATCAAACCATCATCCCCATTCCTCTTCATCCCTCGCGCCAACAACAACGCCTCTTCAACCAAGCCGAAGCGATCGTACAAAAATTATATCAACCTTATCACACGAATATTCTGGCTCGCCAAGACAACGCCAAACAGTCGAAAAAGTCACGCTACGAGCGCATCACTTCACTTAACCCGTTTACCATCACTGAAAATCCACCAGATAAAATCCTCCTGATCGACGATATTTATACAACCGGCACAACCCTACGTCAAGCCGCCGATCTCCTCACCAATTATGGCGCAAAATCTGTCGAATCATTCACATTAATTCGCAGTTAAGTCTTTGTTTTCGAAACCTAAACCATTATAATAGTAAATAATACATAATCGAGGGGGAGAAACATCATGGCAGATTTAGCCAATTGCCCACGCTGTGGAAATTTATTCGTCAAACAAAATCAGGATGTTTGCGCAGATTGTTTTAAACAAGAAGAAGAGGATTTCCAAAAAGTTTATGAATTTATGCGCAAAAAGAAGAATCGCATGTCGACGATGAATGAAGTGGCAGAGGCAACCGGGGTTGATAAACACCTTATTCAAAAATGGCTAGTCCAACGCCGCATTCATCCAGGGGAATTTCCGAACTTAACTTATGATTGCGAGCGTTGTGGCACGCAAATTTATGAAGGGCGTTTATGCCTAGACTGTGCTGGCGATTTACAGAATGACCTTAAAGAAGAAGCGGGCGCGAAAACAATCGCTGAACAAGAACAAGAGAAACGTGATGCGAAAGTTTATTATAATGTCCAACAAGAAAATAAATGGCGAGACTAAACATCCCTGTGAACCTTCCGATATAATAACTAGACGGAAGGTTCGTTTTTAACTACAAACTGAGCTGCACGCAATCATAGCCAGTTTCGTTTAGAAAGGGTGAAAAAGGATGAAAGTCAATCCAACGAATCAAACGCATTTAAATCCCTATCAAAAACAAATCCAACAACAGCCGGCGAAACAGCCGAACGCACAGTCAGATAAAGCGGAAATTTCCAATCGCGCTAAAGCAATGCAAGATAATCATATTCAAAAGGCACGCGATGAACATGTTCAAAACGTGAAGCAACAAGTCCAAGACGGAAACTATGACGTCGACTTAAACAAGACCGCTGAAAAACTGGCCTCATTCTTCCGGCCTTAAAGGAGGCAACACATGTCAATTGATGCGATAATCGAAAAGCTTGAAAAAATTCAACAACTTAACGAAAGCTTACTTCAGCTGTCCAAAGATAAAACAGAACAGTTAAAACAGAACAATCTCGAAACGTTTAACCAAATGTTAATCAAAGAACGAAAGCATGCTCAAGCGCTCGACCAGATTGAAACGAAACGAGTGGAAGAAACTGAAGCATGGTTTCAAGAAAAAGGAATCAGCGACGAACGCACGATTTCAAACCTTATTCAAACGGTAGACGATCCGGAGAAAAAGGCATATCTTGAAGCACTTTACGAAAAGCTCGTCTACACACTAGCTGATTTAAAGCAACAAGAACAGCTGAATCGTGATTTAACGGAGCAATCGTTACAGTATGTTGAATTAACATTAGACATGTTACAGCCCAAGCATCAAAAGGACTTGAACTACCATAAACAGCAGCAATCGAATCAGTCCACTGACCACTCGATTTTTGATTCGAAGGCTTAGTTTGAGAGGAGCATAAACGATGGGAGCAACATCGACATTTCATGGGCTTGAAGTTGCCCAGCGCGCATTAGCTACCCAGCAATCCGCGTTACATACGACTAGCCATAATATATCGAATGCCAATACAGAAGGTTATTCACGCCAGCGTGTTAATTTTGAACAATCTAGCGCATTTCCAGCACCCGGAAGAAATCGTCCGGAAATTGCGGGTCAACTCGGAACAGGTGTTGAACCGGGACAAATCCAGCGTATTCGTGATCAATTTCTTGATTTCCAATACCGTGCTGAAAATAATCAAGCCGGTCAATACGAGGCTAAAGCTGATGCACTAGGGCGAATGGAAGAAATCATGAACGAGCCAAGTGATTCAGGTCTGGCCAAGACAATGGACCAATTCTGGGAATCAATTCAAGACGTAGCGACAAACCCACAAGACGGTGGTGCACGTCGTGTCATGGTACAACGTGGTGAAGCGATGGCTGAAACATTTCAATATATAGATGGCAAATTAAAAGACGTTCAAGGCGAATTACAAAACCAAATGAACACGAGTGCTGATCAGGTTAATAATCTATTAACGCAAATCCAAGACTTAAATAGTCAAATCGAACGTGTAGAACCGAACGGTGATTTGCCTAATGATTTATACGACAAACGTGACTTAGCCGTTGATCAGTTATCAGAATATGTCAACGTTGAAGTAAACTATGAAGATACAGGTGGGAATTCACAGGCAAATGCCCAAGGAACGGCTTCCATTACATTGCTTAATTCAGACGGTAATCAAGTGACAGATAGTAATGGTGATCCTGTAGAACTGTTGACTTCTCAAGAACATAACGGGGAAGACGGACAAAATGAGATTAACGAATTAAGTTTTACGTTTGGCGGAACAGATCCGAATGACAACTCGGTTGCGATTGATGATGCGATTGTGAGTCAAGTATCTGTAGGTGATACGGATATTGAATCACAAAATTTCGAATCATCAGGTTCATTAAAAGGTCTAATGGAATCAAACGGCTATTATACAGGTAACACAGATGATGGTGAGCCCGTTTACTCAGGTGATTATGTCGACATGATCGATAGCATGGATCAGCTAGCTTATTCTTTCACTAATGAATTTAATGCACAACACCGAGAAGGTTATGGACTTAATCAAAACGATAATGGTCAAAACTTTTTCACAGAACTCGATGATGTCGAAGGAGCAGCGGCGGAAATTGGCGTAGCTGGTGCGATTCAGAACAATGAAGACTTAATCGCAGCCTCTAGTGCACCAAATGAAGCTGGGAATGGCGATAATGCACTGGCTTTATCCGATGTTCGTAATGAAGCAATTGGTGATGACCAAACGCTCCAATCATTTTATGAAGCACAAATTGGTGACTTAGGTGTTAAAGCACAAGAAGCAAATCGTATGGCTGAAAATACTGGAAGTTTACGCGAGTCAGTAGACCAAAATCGTGAATCAGTAAGCGGGGTTTCATTGGATGAAGAAATGTCGAACATGATTCAATTCCAACACGCTTATAACGCGGCAGCACGAAGTATGACGGTCGTGGACGAAACGCTCGATCGTATCATTAACCAAATGGGAATCGTCGGAAGGTAGGTGAATCGTAATGCGCGTGACACAAAGTATGCTTAGTCAAAATATGATGAATAACATCCAGAAAAATAACTCCGAAATGCAAAAGTATATGGAACAACTGTCGACCGGCAAGAAGATTAACCGCCCATCTGATGACCCTGTCGTTGCGATGAAAGGCGTTGATTATCGTTCGGAGTTGTCGAAAGTCGAACAGTTTGAACGGAATATGTCTGAAGTAAACACGTGGATGGATTCTTCGGACGAAGCGATGAATGAAGCGGGACAAGCTTTAACCCGCGTTCGTGAACTCGTGATTCAGGCAAGTAACGATACGTACGAAGAAAACCAACGCGGTAATATGGCGAGTGAAGTTGAAGAGATTAAAAATCACCTGCGTGATATTGCGAACACTCAAGTGAATAATAAATATATTTTTAACGGTACGAATACCGATAATGCACGCTTTAACGAAGATGGTTTCGTCGAGGCACACAACGATAATGGTGAACTCGTCCCTGTGATTAACAACTCGGATGATGTGTTAAATGAGATCGATGGTCAAAATGGCGATTTAGCCGATTTAAATATTGATGATCCTAATATAGAGCGCAGTGTCAATCAAATGATGAATCATGATAATCTTGATATCACGACGGTCGCTGAGGCAGAAGATTACATGAATAATAATATGCCTGCGCCTAATAACAATGCTGTGAACATCGAAGTATCAGACGGCGTTGATCTTAAAGCGAATACGAATCCATCCAATGCGTTTTCAGCCGACATGTTCGATGAGTTAAATAATATCGTTAACAAATTAACTCAAGACGATCCACCGCTAAATGGTGACGACTTCGATGAACACTTATCAACATTAGATCAGTTCTCACAAGATCTTGTGAACGAACGGGCAGACTTAGGTGCTCGTATGAACCGAGCAGAATTAATCGAAACACGATTATCTCAGCAAGAGGTGACGACAACAGATTTAATGACGCAAAATGAAGACGCAGATTTAACGGAAGTTATTACAAACTTGCGCATGCAGGAAAATGTGCATCGAGCTTCATTAAGCGCAGGTTCACGCATTATCCAACCGACGTTAATGGACTTTTTACGATAATCACAGTAGCTATCTGTTCCCGGCAGATAGCTTTTTCTACATAGAAACGAGGTGTTAACGATGCAATTACCTCCAATATCTTATACCATTCAGCGCGGACAAATCGGAATCGACACGCAAGATGCACAACTTGATATCACACAACAAGATGCCGATCTCCAAATTTCACAACCTAAGGCAGATCTCAATATCGAAACGACGCCATCAAAACTCACAATCGATCAAACGGAAGCATGGCGAGATATGGGCATTATTAGTGTTGGAGAAGCGGTACGCCAGAATGCTCAAGAAGGCCAGCGAACAGCCCAAGAAGGGATTGCTCGCCGTGCCCGTGAAGGCGACGAGATGATGAATATTGAAAATGGAACGGACGCGATCCAAAATATTGCTGAACGAAACATTCCGAATCCACGTCAAGACTTTAATATCGGTTGGATTCCGTCATCGCAGTTTGTGGTAGATATTAATTATCAACCCGCTGAAGTCAATATCGAAGCGAGACCAAATGAACCGGTAATTAACGCGACACCAAATAAGCCCCAATTTAATTATCAACGTGGTGACGTAAACACAAGTCTAGCTCAAGAACCGCACTTTGACATTAACGTGGACATGGAAAGTTGGCGGCAGAACCAATACGATTTTAAAATCTAGAGAACCAAAGGAGAATCACGCATGAACATTGAATCCGTTTATTTTGGCGAAATAGACGTCAAAGATGAACAATTGATCACATTTGAAAACGGCATACCAGGCTTTCAAACAGAAACTGAGTTTGCCTTACTCGATTTAGAAGGCAATCCAGCTTTTAAAATTATGCAATCGACGAAAACGACCGAGTTGGCTTTTGTTTTAACGAATCCATTCTTAATCAATCCGAATTACGAATTCAAACTGGATGACACAACGGTTGAACAATTAGCTATTGAAAAAGGTGAAGACGTCGTTGTTTGGAGTATTGTCACGGTTAAAGACCCATTCGATCAATCAACCATGAATTTAAAAGCACCAGTCGTCATCAATCAAGCCAACAAACAAGCCAAACAAATTTCACTCGTTGGAACTGACTATCACACCAAACATCCCATCAAAGGAGGAGAGCATCATGCTCGTGCTAACACGTAAAGAAGGCGAAGCGATTCAAATCAATGACGACATTTCGATTAAGGTCGTCAGCGTAGAAGGCGACCAAATCAAACTCGGCATCGATGCTCCCAAACACGTCGACATCCATCGCCAAGAAATCTACCAGCAAATCTTACAAGAAAACCAACTTGCAAGTGAACTTAC
The DNA here is from genome assembly GCF_011761495.1 of Alkalibacillus almallahensis. GTDB lineage: Bacteria > Bacillota > Bacilli > Bacillales > Alkalibacillaceae > Alkalibacillus > Alkalibacillus almallahensis. The sequence continues at coordinate 72,488 of NZ_JAASRU010000009.1, forward strand.
ACCTGATTCGATAAATTTAATAAAAAATCAACAAAAAGACTAAAGAACCCGTTAAGCTTGTCGATATTATAGACATAAGGACATCAGTCAAACGTCGGCCGACATACAGACTGTTTACTTAAATCGCCACAAGGACGTGGCACATACAAACATTCAGGGAGGAATTTTAAAATGATTATTAACACTAATACGGCGGCGATGAATACTCACCGTCAAATGGGAATCAACCAAGACCAACAACAATCAGCAATGGAGAAACTATCGTCAGGTCTTCGCATTAACAAAGCAGGAGACGACGCAGCAGGTCTTGCGATCTCTGAGAAAATGCGCGGTCAAATCAACGGTTTAGACCAAGCAAGCCGTAACGCACAAGACGGTATCTCAATGATCCAAACAGCTGAAGGTGCACTTGACGAATCACATAGTATCCTACAGCGTATGCGTGAACTTTCTGTACAATCTGCCAACGACACAAACGTTGATGCGGATCGTGAAGAGCTGCAAAACGAAGTCGACCAATTATCAAAGGAATTAGATCGAATTGCTGATAATACAGAGTTTAACACGCAAAATTTATTGAATGGTGATTTCGAAGGTAAAACTTTCCAAATCGGTGCTAATGAAGGGCAAAATTTAGAATTAAGCATTGACGATATGGGTTCTGAAGAATTAGACGTAGGAAAGGTTGCTACAACAGGTGATTTATCTGCTGAAACTTTAGGAGCTGTGGCAACAGGAGCAAGTTATAACGTGACATCATTTGAAGATACAATTAGTGTAGGAAGTACAAATTCTGTTCAAGCTAATTATGGCCTTGAAGATTCAGATGGGAATGTTGTTGCTGTAAGTTCAAATGGATCCACTTTCTCAACATTAAATTCTGGATATTCTGAGGGTGAGTTGGAATCTACAACTGGCGATATGGTTTCAGGCGCAGATGCACTTGATTTTGGAACGAGTAATATTACCCACGGGGCAGTAGAAGTTGATGCAGATGCAACAAATGGAGCTACTGCAGAGTCTGGAATAGATATTAATACACAAGAAGCTGCTGATGGGGCTATCGCATCAATTGATGATGCAATTGAATCAGTATCCTCACAACGTTCCGAACTAGGTGCTATTCAAAACCGTTTAGATCACACAATCTCTAATCTAGACAACTCTTCTGAAAACTTATCAGCTGCAGAATCTAGAATTCGTGACGCTGATATGGCAGCACAAATGATGGAACAGACGCAAGCAAGTGTCAAATCACAAGCTGCGCAATCAATGTTAGCTCAAGCGAATCAGCAACCACAATCAGTACTTCAACTATTAGGTTAAGTTCTATAAAAATTCATATTTTGGAAATGGTTCCGGGCTTGCTCGGGACCATTTTTAATAATACATAGAAAGTGGGACGAAAATGAATTTTGATTTGAAAAGTTTTATTAGTGATCTTGAAAGTTTAGGAACAAATATTACAACTCGAATAGAGCAAATATATAATAACTATTCAGTGGTTAAACTTGCTGAATCGGTTGAAAGAATTAATTATTTACTACAAGATATGCAGGTATTAGTTGATGGGGTCTCAAGACTAATTGATCAAGAAGTAATTAATGTTGATCTAGAAGAATTCAATTATTACTTAAATAGTATGCTAACGGAATTAGAGAATGAAAATGTTAGTACAGTATGTGATATATTGTATTTTGAAATAAATCCTTTGTTGATTGAAATGAAGGAGGAGATGTAATAGTGAAATTAAGTGTTTGTATGATGGTTAAAAATGAGGAAAATAACTTGGGTGATTGTTTGACTGCTATTAACCAAACTATTAGCAGAACAGACGTAGAATTAATAATTGTTGATACAGGATCTACGGATCAGACTGTAAATATTGCTAAACAGTATACCAATAATGTGTATTTCCATGGTTGGAATAACCATTTTTCAGAAATGAGAAACATCACGTTGTCATATGCTACAGGAGAGTGGATATTAATCCTAGATGCTGATGAAGTATTTGAAGATGAGGAGAAATTACTGAAATTAATTAGTGATAATAACTTACTAAAAAAATATAATACCATACGCTTTGTTTGTCGAAATGTATTGCTGAAAAACTCTGAGCCTCAACAAGAATTCTATCCGGAAAGAATGTTTCGCAGAGATGGTTTCTGTTTTGAAGGTGCGGTTCATAACCAACCGAGGTTTAAAACGCCTGTTTTAACAACTGATATATCTTTTTTGCATTATGGATACATAAATGATGATCAAGAATTAATGAAAAAGAAATTCGATCGCACAGCTTCAATTCTAAAAAAGGAATTAAGCAAGAATCCTGAAGATATTTATTATCGATTTCAATTATCCAAATCATATTTTTCTATCAAAGAAAAATTTAATTCTCTAAGAGAAATACGAAATGCTTATAACCTTCTAAATTCCGATAAAGATAAGAGAGAAAGAATATATATATATGGCCATTATGCTAAAGTTGCCTTAAACCTAGGGTTATTAGACGAAATGATTGAAATAGCAACAGAAGGAATTGGTATTTCAAACGAATACATTGATTTGTACTATGATCTTACTTTAGCTAATTTGAGATTTAAAAATGTTGATCTAATGAAACAATACTATAATCATTACGTTCATTTATATAGAAATCAAGAAAACATACAGTTAAATAAAATAAGTTCAGCTGTTGGCTTTTCTACTAATAATGAAAAATCACTTGAAAACCTAACAAAAGAAGTTGCATTGTATTATTTTAATAGTGAAAATTATGAAGAAGTATTAAAGTTAGAAGACAATTTACCGGAAAGTTCAAGAGAGACATTTGTTTTTAAATCATTATTATATAATCAAGAATATGATAAGTTGAAAGAAAGATTTCTAGATTCTCAAGAGAAAACTGAACGAGAAAAAACAATTCGTGCAATCGAAAAAGAAAAAAATAACTTATCATACGAAGATAATTATGAACTTACAAAAACTATTGCTTCAGAAGATTCGATTTATAGTAAATATAATCTCATGAGACTTAGCGATGAAAGTGAAGCTTTAGCAAAAGAAATAATAAACAAAATAGAAATAGATAAAATTAGTTTATACTATGAAGTACTATCTGTTTTTTTCGGAAAGAAAATGAAACTTTTCCAACTGAAAAGGTTTAGCAGTTACCAAATTAAGCAAGCTGTTCAAAAATTAATGGATGATGAGAATATTAACAATAAAGTCGTGGAGGATTGGTTGATTAGTTCTAAAGTACGAAAAGGTGACTTTCATCAATCCCGTGTATACAAAGATGTAGCATTTACTTTTCTAATTAATAGATCTTCAGAAATACAAAATGATAATGGCTTTGATATTTTATCAAGGTACTTAAGTGTAGGGTATGATTTTATTAAGACAATTTATAATGTGAGTAACTTAGATTATGTTTATCAGTCAATCGCAGATAACGAGCAACAATTATTAGCTAAATTATATCTGGCTGAGTGTGAGAAAGAAATGGGTAATATTAAATCGGCTTTATCTTATTTTCAAGATGTCGGAGAAAACCATCCATACTTTTCGGGTTTCATCAGTAGGTTAATTGAACAAGTAGAGGTAGAATAAGCTTCCCTAGATAATGGAATGAGTTTTTTAATTCAATTTAACTTAAAAGAAAAATTTTTGATTTGAATGTCTGATTAATGTTATGGAAATGATTGTAGATAATTTATATAATACTAAAGGGTGAATGTATTGTTGAATAAAGAAAAAGGTATGGTTTTTATTGGAGGGGCTGGAAGATCTGGCACTACACTTTTAAGAGTAATGTTAAATGCACACCCAGAAATGTGTTCTGGCCCTGAATTTAAACTCTTACCTAATCTCATAAATGGATACAAACAATTAGGACGAATGGTAGATATTAGAAAGTCATATTATTTAGATGATTCTAAATTAAATGAGTCTTATAGAGCTTTGATTAATACCTTCTTTGAAAATTTTCTTGAACAGAACAATGCATCGAGAGTTGTTGAAAAAACACCACATAATGTTTTAATTATGCAAGAACTTGCTAATATCTTACCTGATTCAAAATTTATTCATATAGTTAGGGATGGAAGAGATGTTGTATCATCTTTGATTGATATGGAATGGAAAGATAGTAGTGGAGAAACAATTTGGTATGTGAAAAATGTTGAAAATGCTACGAAGTATTGGGTTCAAGTTGTAGAACAAGGGTTAAAAAGTGCAGAGTCATCTATACTAAAAGATAGAATTAAATTAATTAAATATGAAGATTTAATATTAAATCCTCAAAATACAATGGAGGATATCCTAAAGTTTTTAGGTGAGCGGTGGGATGACCGCGTTATGGAACATGAAACACAAAATTTATATAGTGAACCTGTTGAATCTAGTACTTCACAAGTGTCACAAAAAAGGTATACAAAAGCAATTGGGAAATGGCAGGAAAAACTTGATGAAAAAGAAAAGGAAATATTTTATAAACAGGCAGGACATTTATTAAAAACCTTAGGTTATGAATAATTTTGGATGTTAATAGTATTTTGAATCAAGTTATTTTTGTTGAATTTTAGTGTTGCAAAGTTGAGGTTTTATTTTTACATAATTAATTAAACATCTCCACCAATATGCCGATATAACCAATAGAGCATAGGGAAGGAGTTGTTTTTGATGAAGGTTGATCAAGTTTTATCAAACCCTCAACTCCTGCAGCGGTCGGGGACATCGGAGGCTTTATCACAATTAGACAAAACGAAACCGAAATTGCAGGCGATGAATGATGAGGCGAGTTTAAAGCGTGATGGTTCGGGTGAGGACATGACGCGGGATCGCGCCGAGGAATTAGTCGAGGGCATGAATGAATTTCTTGAACCGGCTGAGACGTCGATTCGCTACGAGATGCATGATAAGTTAGATCGGAATTATATTTCAATTGTGGACAAGGAAACAGATGAGGTCGTTAAAGAAATTCCGCCAGAAAAGATGCTAGATGTTTATGCAGCGATGGCTGAATTTATGGGTTTTATAGTTGATGAACGAATTTAAGGTAGGTGAGTCAAGATGGTATCAAACAATATGGATAATTCGATGCGCATGACTGGTTTTGCGACTGGGATGGATGTCGAAAGTATGGTTAATCAGTTGATGGAAGCTGAGAGACAGCCACTCAAACGGATGGAACAAGATCAGAAATGGCTTGAATTACAGCGAGATGCATATCGTGAAGCGAATACGAAGCTATCTGAATTAGACGGTGAAATTTCGAATATGCAGCACTCATCGACGTATTTATCGAAATCAACAACATCGTCTGATGAAGGGTCGGTGACAGCGACGGCTTCGAACGATGCAGGTACAGGAAATTATTCGATTGAAGTAAATCAGTTGGCAACTGCGGCAGTAAATTCAGGAGCGAAGGATACTTTTACTAATGATTTTGATCCACTAGAAGCGTTAAGTGATCAAATTGATTTTACCGATCTGAACGGTGAAAATTATGAGACTCAAACGGTCGATTTCTCGTACCATAATGCTGAAGGTGAGCAACCTGCTTCATTCGATGTAGAAGAAGGTGATTCACTCAGTGATGTTTTTTCAAAAATATCAGATGCAACAAACGGTGATGTGAGAGCATTTTACGATTCTGGAGATAACCGTGTCATTATGGAGCGAACTGAAGCTGGGGATTTTAATGACGGTGGAAATGAAATGGATTTAAGTGCAGGGTTCTTCGGTAATGTGCTTGGTATTGATAATGCCCAAGAAACACGTGGTGACAAAGCTGAATTCAACTATAACGGAATTACTATGCAGTCCAATAATAACAGTTATGAACTTAATGGTGTGAACTTTGAATTTCAATCAAAAACAGATGGACCAACCAACGTCACAGTTGGAAACGATGTCGACGCTGCGATGGAACAAATCACGGGTTTCATTGATAAGTATAATGAAACAATTGATTACATGAACGGGAAAACGAATGAAGAAAAAAATCGTGACTATCCCCCGTTAACTGAAAGACAAACGGAAGAAATGACTGAGCGTGAAATAGAATTATGGCAAGAGAAATCGCAAAGTGGTATGTTACGTAGCGATTCAACGATTGAGATGGGTGTTAGCTCGATGCGTTCGTCATGGTATGAATCCGTTGAGGGCACAGGGAATGAAGACATTAAGAGTGTCTTAGATGTTGGTATTACAACTTCTTCCAATTGGCGCGATAATGGTAAATTGGAAGTGGATGAAGCTAAATTAAGAGAGAAGCTTCAAGAGGACCCTGAAGCTGTGATGAACTTATTTCATAACAGTTCGGAAGGTAAGGAACGTGGCATTACACAACGCGTAGAGGATTCTCTTGATTCAATGATGAATCAAATTACTGACCGAGCAGGAAACGAGTTTCAACAGCTGCAGCAGTATACACTAGGGCGAGAAATGGCGGATATGTCTGAGCGAATGACTGACTTTGAGCGACGTATGCAACAAGCTGAACAGCGATATTGGGACCAGTTCACTCGCATGGAACAAGCTGTTCAGCAAGCGAACGCTCAATCGTCTCAATTGCAACAACAGTTAGGCGGAATGATGTAATAAGAGGGGTGAGGCTACATGTCTTATAATCAAGCATTTCAAGCGTATCAACAGAATTCAGTCGCCACCGCTTCACCAGGGGAATTGACGTTGCAACTTTATAATGGTTGCTTGAAGTTTATTAAACTGGGTCGCGAAGCAATGGAAAATAAAGAGATTAAGGCTAAAAATGAAAACCTACAAAAGGCGCAAAACATTATTACAGAATTTATGCTGACGTTAAATCCGGAGTATGAGATTTCTGGACAACTCATGCCACTGTATGATTACATTAATTACTTATTGCGTCAGGCGAATATTAATGATGATGTGGCGCAGTTGGATGAAGCAGATCAAATGGTGCGCGAGTTGCGTGACACTTGGAAAGAAGTAGTCAAAATTGATCGTCAGAATAAATATGCGTCAGGAGCCCAAGCTTAATGTCAACTATTAAAGCATTGTACACTTTGACGAAACAGATGAATGACCGTTTTGAGAAAGCTGATGAGATCGACCGTGAAGAGTTGATTAATGAATTTAATCAGTTTGTTGAAAAACGTGGTCAACTCATCGATCAACTTGATGGGGAATATTCGGATGAAGAGCGTGAATTAGCACAAGAATTGTTGACATTGGATGAGGCTTTGCGTCAAAAGGCCGATCAATATATGAATTCATTTCAACAGGATATAGGCAAATTTAAAAAACAACAAGCAGGTAACAAAAAATATATAAATCCGTATCAAAATTTACGCGGCAATGATGGTGGGTTTATTGATACACGGAACTAATAGATGAAAGGATAAATGAAATCCTTTCATCTTTTTTATACTTAAAGCCTTGTCATGAAGCCTTTCGTCGAAATGTCGACAAAATATTCTAAATTTTTCGGAGGTTTAAGCAGGAGTTCTTTGGGGTATTGTTGAATGTAACCTACATAGACGAAAGGAGGACTTGTATATGATTTACAACGTAAGAGGCGAAAACATCGAGGTTACAGATCCCATCCGCGAATATGTGGAAAAGAAGATTTCGAAGTTAGAGCGTTATTTTGATACGCCGCCATCTTCTGATGTACATGTGAACTTAAGTGTTTACAATACGGAACAACGTATTGAGGTGACAATTCCGATGCCGAACTTATTGTTACGTGCAGAGGAAGGGCATACGGATATGTATGCAGCAGTTGATTTGGTCGTGGATAAATTAGAACGGCAAATTCGAAAATATAAAACAAAAATTAACCGCAAGTTCCGCCAAGAAGGTGCTCCTAAACACGTGTTTGCTGAATTAGAGAAGGAGGCAATCACGGAACAAATTGAAGAAGCTGAAGATGATTCAATCGATATTGTGAAGAAGAAACAATTTGATTTAAAACCGATGGACGAAGAAGAAGCAGTCCTACAAATGGATATGCTTGGCCACGCGTTTTACGTCTTCGAGAACTCGGAAACAGGCGAAACAAACGTGGTTTACAAACGTAAAGATGGAAAATACGGCTTGATTGAGCCGAACGCATAATTTATAGGAAGAGGCGCTCCGCTTGATGGGGCGCCTTTTTTTGATTGAAGATGAAGTGATTCTGATTATTTATAGGGTGGATTGAGTTTGGCGCAAGAAAATTTAATTTTGATGCAAGAGATTTAAATTTTGAAGCAAGGAAAGCAAAAGTTGGTGCAAGGGTTTTAAAAGTTGACGCAAGACCTGGGAAAATTGATTCAACAACGGTGAGAATTGGTGCAACAACCATTCTCCTCACCGAAATCCAACGCAGTTAAAACTTTTCACAAAAAAGTTTTTCCAATCAATCACGACATTTTCTTCAAAAATTTGTCCAAGTTAATCAAAATTTCACGAAAAACCTCCTCCTAACGCATTTCTCCTTAATTTTTATGGGGCTACCCAACCTCCCAGAACCGTGGTATAACTAAGTTAGCAAGATCATAAAGGGGGAATACGAGATGACTCATCAGTTTAACTGCCTCGAATGTTCTAAGCTTCAAAATCAACTAAATCGTCAAAGTGAAATGATTTCCCAACTCGTTCGCATTGTCGCAACCACGAATGAGCGTGTGATTGCTCTAGAAGAACGTGTAACCTCCCATTCCGATGTTAATGTTTCCTTTCCCAATTATTCTTCATCCCAAGTCAAATAGTCACCTTTATGGTCTTGTCCTTTTGACCAGCTTACCTCACCCGCAAGCTGGTTTCTTTTTATTGCGAGTCAAATCGACAAAAACACCTCTATTCCGTTAGTTGTCATGATTAAAAAGGTAGTGTTATGATTGATAATGGAGTATTGTAAACAAAAGGATACGAGGTGCAACGATATGAAGCAATTACTAACCAAGGTGTTTGGGGATTTGAATGAGAAACAGTTGAAAAAACTCCGAAAAACAGCAGATAAGATTGAAGCGTTAGAATCGAATACGAAATTATTGTCAGATACAGAATTACAGGCAAAAACAACAGAATTTAAAAATCGTTATGAAGCAGGTGAATCGCTGGATGCTTTATTACCTGAAGCTTATGCAGTTGCGCGTGAATCGGCTAATCGCGTGTTAGGCATGCGCCCGTTCTACGTACAATTAATTGGGGCGATTGCGATCCATCATGGTGATATCGCTGAGATGAAAACAGGTGAAGGTAAAACACTAGCGTCAACTATGCCTGCTTATTTAAATGCCATTAGTGGCAAAGGCGTTCATATTATCACTGTGAACGATTACTTGGCGTCACGTGACGCGGAAGATATGGGCGAATTATACAACTGGCTCGGTCTAACAGTTGGTTTAAATACGAATGAGCTTGATAAAGAAGAGAAACGTGAAGCTTATGACGCGGATATTACGTATGGTACGAATAATGAATTCGGTTTCGACTATTTACGTGATAATATGGTGCTTTACAAAGAGCGCCGTGTCCAGCGTGAATTGAACTTTGCGATTGTGGACGAGGTGGACTCGATTCTAGTTGACGAAGCGCGTACACCGTTAATTATTTCAGGTTCACAAAAGAAATCTCAGACTAATTATGTACAAGCTGACGGATTTGTTTCAACGTTAACCCCTGAAGACGATTATACATTTGATGAAAAATCACGTAACGTCCAGTTAACGGAGTCTGGTATTACAAAAGCGGAAAATTACTTTAATATTGAAAACTTGTATGATTTGAATAACGTGTCACTGACGCATCATATTAACCAAGCGTTAAAAGCGCGTGTCGTGATGCAGCGTGATACGGATTATGTGGTTGAAGAAGATCAAGTGGTCATTGTCGACCAATTTACAGGACGTCTCATGAAGGGACGTCGTTATAGTGATGGCCTTCACCAAGCGATCGAAGCGAAAGAAGACTTACAGATCCAAAAAGAAAGCATGACCCTTGCGACCATCACATTCCAGAACTTTTTCCGGATGTACAATAAGTTAGCTGGTATGACGGGTACGGCGAAAACGGAAGAAGAAGAATTCCGTGATATTTATAATATGAATGTTGTTTCGATACCGACCAACGAACCAATCATTCGTGACGACCGTCCAGATTTAATTTATAAATCCATGGATGGCAAGTATAAAGCGATGGTTCAAGATATCAAAGAACGTCACGAAATGGGTCAGCCAATTTTAGTCGGTACGGTTTCTGTGGAGTCATCAGAATTGATTTCTCAGCAACTGAAGAAAGCTGGCGTTAAACACAATGTCTTAAACGCGAAGAACCACTTTAAAGAAGCGGAAATTATTCAAGAAGCAGGTCATAAAGGTGCTGTAACGATTGCGACGAACATGGCTGGTCGTGGTACAGATATCAAACTGGGTGATGGCGTCGTAGAGCTAGGTGGCCTAGCAGTTGTTGGTACAGAACGTCACGAATCACGCCGTATTGATAATCAGTTACGTGGTCGTTCTGGTCGTCAAGGTGACCCAGGTGTATCACAGTTTTATCTTTCCATGGAAGATGAGCTCATGCGTCGTTTCGGTTCAGAGCGTATGCATGCGATGATGGATCGTTTTGGTTTAAACGATGACCAACCAATCGAGAGTAAAATGGTATCCCGTGCTGTTGAATCTGCACAAAAACGGGTTGAAGGTAATAACTTCGATGCGCGTAAGCAAATCCTGTCTTATGACGATGTCTTACGTGAGCAGCGTGATATTATTTACGAACAACGTAATGAAGTGCTCGAATCGGACAACTTGCGTGACATTATTATTGGCATGATTGAATCAACCGTGAAACGTAATGTTGAGGTTTATACGCAAGAAGAAGACGAAGAGAACTGGGACCTTGAAAGTCTCGTTCAATTCTTAGAGGCTAATATTTTAGAGCCTGAAGAAATTTCAGCAGACGATCTAAAAGGCAAAGAGCCAGATGAGATTATTGAAACCATCATGGACGTTGTGAAGAAGAAATATGATGAGCGCGAAGAAGAATTAACAGATGAACAAATGCGCGAATTTGAAAAAGTGATCTTACTGCGTACAGTTGACTCGAAGTGGATGGACCATATCGATCAAATGGATCAGCTCCGCCAAGGTATTCATTTGCGTGCGTATGGTCAAAACAATCCACTGCAAGAATATCAAATGGAAGGCTTCTCGATGTTTGAAGATATGATTGCTTCAATCGAGCAGGAAGTTGCGCGTTATGCAATGAAAGCTCAGATTCGAGAAAACTTACAACGTGAAGAGGTAGCTAAAGACGCAAAAGCTGTCTCTGGTGGCCGTCCTCAAGAAGAACAAAAACGCCAACCGATTGTGAAGAAGAAAGAAGTTGGCCGAAATGAACCTTGCCCATGCGGTAGCGGTAAAAAATATAAGCATTGCCACGGTGCATAATGATGCAAAACCCGTTCTGATCAGTCAGAACGGGTTTTGTTTGTTATTTAGCGCACAAACATAATGTATGGAGTTGGTTATACTATTCATTAGTTAATTGCCGTATTCCGAATTCGACTTTATTCGACAACACACTACTCCTTCTATAAAAATTATGACAATTTGGTTATGAACCTAGCTAAGAGCTGTTATTTCGCGTTTTTAATGGTACAATATGGTTAGCATTAATTATTAGAGGTGACAAAATACGTTATGGATTTAGCAGATATTCGCAATGAATTAAACCAAATGGAAGAGCAACTCGACAATTTCAGGGGGTCTCTTTGACTTTACGAGTTATCGCGATCGAATTGCTGAATTAGAAAACCAAATGACGGATCCGTCTTTTTGGGATGATCCGAGTGCAGCGCAAAAGGTGATTAGTGAAACGAACGGGTTAAAAGAACTTGTTCAAGGTTATGATCACTTAGTTGAAAGTGTTGAGAACCTAGAAGTATCTTATGAACTTGTTAAAGAAGAGCAAGACGAAGAACTATTCGAGGACTTGAAAGAGCAAGTCCAAAAAACGCGTCAAGCAATTGATCAATTTGAACTTAATATCTTATTAAGCGAACAGTATGATCAAAATAATGCGATCATTGAAATTCACCCAGGCGCTGGTGGCACGGAATCACAGGATTGGGCAGAAATGTTACTACGCATGTATACTCGTTATGCAGAACGCAAAGGCTTTAAAGTGGACACGCTCGATTATTTACCTGGTGATGAAGCAGGTGTGAAAAGTGTCACATTGCAGATTAGTGGGCATAATGCTTACGGTTATTTGAAAGCAGAAAAAGGCGTGCATCGCCTCGTTCGTATTTCGCCGTTTGATTCATCGGGCCGTCGTCATACATCATTTGCGTCCTTGGATGTCATGCCGGAATTTAATGATGAAGTTGAAATTGAAATCAATCAAGATGATTTAAAAACTGATACGTACCGAGCTAGTGGTGCAGGTGGTCAGCACGTCAACACAACTGATTCAGCTGTTCGCATTACCCACTTACCAACCAATATCATCGTGACATCGCAAGCTGAACGGTCACAGATTAAGAACCGTGAACAAGCGATGAAAATGTTGAAATCGAAGTTGTATCAGCGAGAGATTGAACGTCAGCAGCAAGAAATAGATGACATTCGTGGTGAATTGAAGGAAATTGGTTGGGGAAGTCAAATCCGATCTTATGTTTTTCATCCTTATAATATGGTCAAAGATCATCGCACGAATGTTGAAATCGGGAATACTGAAGCTGTGATGAACGGAAATCTTGATCCATTTATTAATGCCTATTTACGCTCGAAAATTGATGGTTAATTTTTGAGCGTTTTGGGAACATATATAGTAAAGCATAAGGAGGGCATAACATGAAAAAATGGTTGTTAATTGGATTTATCAGTTTCATGATGATCTTAGCCGCTTGTGGCGGTGGCGATAACAGTGGATCTGATGGTGGAAGTGAAGAAGGCAATGCAAATGAAACAGCACAAGGTGAAGAACTATTCCAACAAAACTGTGCATCTTGTCACGGTGGTGACTTAACTGGTGGTACAGGCCCAGATTTAACGAATGCAAGTGACAGTTATGATCAAAGCGAAATTGTCACGATCATCACTGAAGGTAAAGGAAGCATGCCTGCACAAGATGTAAGCGAAGATGAAGCTTCACAAATTGCAGACTATGTCCTAAGCCAATAAAGTTTTGAAAGACTGAATCCCTAGCAGTGGTTGTTAGGGATTTTTTATGTCCAAATTTATGAAAAACATAAATAACGATTCAGAAATAACTTCATAAATTACTAGAATGAACCGATATTAAAACTAATCACCTTTCGAGCAAATTGGCGTTTTTCATCCAATGATAACCAGTATTTTTACAAAAGATATCGCAATTGAAAAGAAAATGTAATATTATATCCGCAGATAATTCGACTTAAACATGTTATAATATTTTATAAATCGTGAAATTAGATAGGTTTACCAATCAGACACTGATCGATTCAGTCATTTGGTAATCGTTTATTCAATAGAAAAATTATTAGAGTTGCTTATTAAGGCAACGGGGGGAACATGGTGAAATAGTATGATTGAAATGGAGAATGTACATAAAGTTTACGATAATGGCGTAACAGCTTTAAGTGGTGTTACGACCAAGATTGAAGACGGTGAGTTTGTTTACGTTGTTGGCCAAAGTGGTGCTGGTAAGTCGTCATTTATTAAATTAATGTACCATGAAGAAGTGCCATCGGACGGAAAAGTTCAAATAAATCATGTCGATATAGGCAGCATCAAAAAGCGACAGGTTCCATATTTACGTCGAAGTATTGGCGTTATCTATCAAGACTTTAAACTTTTACCCAAGATGACAGCTTATGAAAATGTTGCTTTCGCGCTTGAAGTGATTGAAGAGAATCCACGTAAGATTCGTCGTCGCGTGATGGAAGTTTTAGATAAAGTTGGGTTAAAGCATAAAGCTCGATTTATTCCAGCGCAATTGTCAGGTGGTGAACAGCAGCGTGTCGCGATCGCGAGAGCCATTGTAAACAATCCTAAAGTTGTAATCGCGGACGAGCCGACTGGTAACTTAGACCCAGATACATCATGGGAGATTATGCGTATTTTTGAAGAAGTCAACGACACAGGTACAACGGTCATTATGGCAACGCACAGCCGTGAGATTGTGAATACAATCCGTAAACGTGTGATTGCGATGGAAAATGGACAAGTTGTCAGAGATGAGCATCGAGGAGAATACGGCTATGAAGATTAGTACATTGAGAAGACACGTAAGAGAAGGAGCAAAGAATTTAATACGAAATAGTTGGATGACGGTTGCAGCTGTTGGCGCCGTAACAACGACATTAGTGTTAGTCGCAGCCTTTTTGATTTTAATTCTAAACTTAAACCAAGTAGCTGAAAACATTGAATCTGACGCTGAAATTCGAGCGTTTTTAGAGTTGAATACAAATGATGAAGAAGTTGAATCAATTGGTAATGAAATCGAAGGAATCTCTCAAGTTACAAGTTATGAATTCTCTTCTAAAGAAGAAGAGTTAGAAAACTTAATTGATGATCTCGGCGAAGAGGGTGAATCTTGGGAACTCTTTGAACAGGATAATCCACTCAATCACGTTTTTGTGATTCAAACAGAAGATGCTGAAGATCTATCACCAGTCGCAGATCAAATCGGACAAATTGATAAAGTAGAAAGTGTTGAATATGGTAGTGCAACGGTTGATCGTTTACTACAGTTCAATCAATATGCTCGTTATATAGGGATAGGCTTCATTGCTGCTTTATTATTAACGGCGATATTCCTTATTTCGAATACGATTAAGATGACAATCAATGCACGTAGTGAAGAGATTGGTATTATGCGTTTAGTAGGCGCAAAAAATAGTTTTATTCGTGGTCCGTTCTTCGTTGAAGGATTATTAACGGGTGTGATCGGATCTATTATTCCAGTTACAGCTGTTTTAGTAGGTTATCATTTCCTATATGTCAATCTGAATGACCGCTTAAACTTTGAATTTATTGAATTGCTACCATGGAATCCATTTGCATGGCAGTTATCATTAATGTTACTTGGAATTGGTGCTTTTATCGGCATTTGGGGAAGTGTCATGAGTGTTCGTAAATTCTTACGGATCTAATAACTTATTAATCTATCAATCCAAACAATAAAGAAGGGGAGAAACAATGTTGACGAAAAAGTGGTTGGCTTTTTTAACGTTAACAGTCGTAATTACTGGCGTGATGATTTGGTCAGGAACAACTACGGCTGAAGCAAATGATTCAGTAGAGGAAATTGAAGAAGATTTAAAAGAAGTTGAAGAAAACAAGAAAGAGATTAATAGTGAACTAGAAAATCTACAAAGTCAGTTAGAAGAATTAGAATCTGAGAAGTCTGAAACTGAGGACGAGTTAGCTCAAATCAATAACGAAATCGAGAAAGCTGAACTTGAAATTCGTGAAAAAGAATTAAGTATTGAGCAAACAGAAACTGAAATTCGTCAGTTAGAAACTGAAATTAAGAAACTTGAGAATGAAATTAAAGAATTAGAAGCTGAAATCAAACAATTAGAAGAAGAGATTAAAGCAACGAAGAAACGGATTGAAGAACGCGAGGTTGTCTTAAAGGATCGACTCCGCACATTGCAGAAAAATGGCGGCTCGGTTCGATACATAGAAGTCCTTATGGGGGCTAGTGATTTCGGTGATTTAATTAGTCGGTCATCAGCTGTTAGCAAGGTGATGGATCAAGACCAAAATATCTTGGACGAGCATTTTGCTGATAAGAAGAAGCTAGAAGAAACCATGACAGAAGTCGAAGAATCAAAAGCACAGGTCGAAGAAAACAAAAAGACTGTTGAACAAAATAAGCAAGAAATGGAATCAAAACGTGCAACACTTGTTAAGCAAAAAGACGATCTAGATCAACTAGTGGCGAACTTGGATGAACGTAAAGAAGAACAAGAAGTCATTTTAGCTAACTTGGAAGAAGAGCAGGAAAAAATGCACAATCATAAAATGTCACTAGCTGAAGAGCAAGAAGTACTAAGTAATCGTGAAGCAGCATTGGCTCAAGCGAAAGAAGAAGCCAAAGAACGAAAGAGACAACGTGAACGTGAACGTCAACGTGAGGCTGAGCAGAATTCTGGAAACTCAGGGAATTCAAGTGCTTCAAGTAATTCAGGTGGTGGAGCTCCACCAGCAGATACTGGCAGTAAATTCATGCGCCCATTGAACGGTTACTTAACAGATAGCTTTGGTACTCGTGGCGGCACACATAATGGTATTGATGCTGGTAGCAGTAATAAGACGACTCCAATCTACGCTGCAGCAAGTGGCGTCGTGTATAAATCTTATCGCAGTAGCTCTTACGGAAACGTCGTATTTATTACCCATAATATTGACGGTGTCACATATGATACGGTTTATGCTCATATGTCTAGAGTTCATGTAAGTACGGGCCAAACGGTTGAGCGTGGCCAACAAATTGGAAATATGGGCTCGACGGGTCGTTCAACTGGACCACATTTACACTTTGAATTGCATCGTGGTAGTTGGAATTCTGGGAAAACGAATGCAATCGATCCGCTTCGATACTTTGGTTTTTAAAGATAGCGACTATACACACAATATCTATTAAGACACTTTTTAATTTTAAAAGCATCGCACCTTATGTGTGATGCTTTTATGTTATAATGAAATAATAGTCCGTCGATACTGACGATGGCCGTGATTTTAGTGATCGATTTAACGAAAAGTGGTGAAAGAATTGAACATAAGTCGAAAGTTTTTAATCCTAGTAATCTTGGCAGCCTTTTTGGTCGGGGGCGCTATTTCGGCAACAGTTGTTTCGGTTGTAGCTGATGGTGAATCAACTGAAGAGAAAAGCGCTTCGAATGAAGAGGGTCAATCATCTAACGGTGAATCCGATGAAGCACAGTCGTCGGAATCGGATAACAACCAGTCAGAGCAAAATGGTGATACGCCACAAGAATTATCGCAAATTGATAATTTAGTCCAATCAATCGAAGAATATTACCTCAAAGATGTTGATGAGGAAACCCTGTATGAGGGAGCGCTTCAAGGGGTTGTGAGCGCCTTAGATGACCCGTTTAGTCAGTATATGAACGAAGACATGACGGAACAGTTTAATCAATCGCTCGAATCTTCATTTGAGGGTATTGGTGCAGAGGTGACTCAACGTGATGGTTATATTACAGTTGTTTCGCCAATCGCCGACTCACCTGCAGAAGAAGCTGGGTTAAGACCCAATGATCGGATTTTAGCTGTAGATGGTGAATCAGTTGAAGATCAATCGGTTAATGAAGCTGTTCAAATTATTCGCGGCGAAAAAGGGACCGATGTTGTATTAACGATTCAGCGTCCTGGTGAAGAAGAGACGTTTGATGTTACAATCACTCGTGATGAAATTCCATTAGAAACAGTTACCTCAAGTGTTCAAGAATATGAGGGCAATACTGTTGGCGTTTTAGAAATCACGTCATTCGGTGAAGGAACAGCAAAAGAATTTGAAGAAGAATTAACATACTTAGAAGAAGACGAGAACATTGATGGATTAGTCTTAGATGTAAGAGGGAATCCAGGCGGTTTATTTAATGCGGTTCAACAAATGTTATCGCATTTCATGACAGATGAGAATCCGTTTGTTTATACAAAACGTCATGATAGTGAACGAGATCCTTATTACGTTGACGGTGGCGAGAAGAAAGATTATCCAATCTCAGTTGTGATTAATCGGGGTAGTGCGAGTGCTTCTGAAATTCTAGCAGCAGCATTAAATGAAGTGAACGGTTACGAATTAATCGGTGAAACAACCTTTGGTAAAGGGACAGTCCAACAAACGATGCCGTTAGGTGATGGTATGCTGAAGCTAACGGTTTATGATTGGATCACACCAGATGGTAATCGTATTCAAGATCAAGGTGTTGACCCAACGATTGAACAACGTCAACCAGAATATTTCTATTCTACTTTAATTCAATCAGACGATACGCTTGAGTATGACATGACTGGTGATGGGGTCGAGAAACTTCAACAGATGCTTGATGGTTTAGGTTATGAGGTTTCTCGGACAGATGGTTATTTCGACCGTAGTACCGAATCAGCTGTAGAGAACTTCCAAGAGGAAAACAGTTTAGATGTCACGGGAGCTCTTAATGATGAAACAGAGCGCATACTCGAAGAACAAATCTTAGATGCCGTCTCAAATCCTGAAAATGATGTTCAGTTGCAACGTGCGATTGAAGCATTATATGAGTAAAAGTTAAAGATGACTCCAGAGTGGGTCATCTTTTTTACCTAGATGAGTTAGGGCAATCAGGCTGTTTAAGATGATCAAGCAGGAATTCTCATTAAGATAACGAAAAATAAACGTGATTAAGATGTCGTATAAGGGGGGATTTAGATGTGGCAAACATGGTTAACTGAAATTGGACTAGGCATAGCTTGGTTTTTTGCACAACCACTACTTTATATCGCAATTGTGTTGTCATTTTTATTAGGAAATTTACGGATTAAACGTGATCGCCGGCAGTTTGGACATCGAATTTTTCCACTGCATGCTGAATGGCGTGGAACGTGGTTGATCGGACTTGGAATAGGTTTGTTGGTGTCAATTGGACTCGTTTTAATTGGCGTTGTTGTGACGTGGGAGTGGCTATTATTGTTAACGATTGTCACACTTGTGATGATGTTAACGGGACAATTAGCTCTATTATCCCCTGCATATACGCTCGGTGTAACAATCGTAACGGTATGGTTGTTAGAACAATTTGATGTGGTCGTCTGGAACGAATCGATTAGCGAAGGCTTATATCAAGTGCCCTTAGATGCAATGGTTTACGTTTTACTAGCATTATTATTGGCCGAAGTGATTTTAGTCATGACGACAAAACGGGCGTTAACTTTTCCGCAATTACAGTCAGGTGACCGAGGAAAAAATGTTATAGCCCATCGAGCGAGTCGGTTAATGCTAGTTCCGTTACTATTTCCGCTACCAGGTGGGACATTAGTATTGAGTGACGCATTTGCCTGGTGGCCGATGTTTGCGATGGATTCAGTCAATATCCAGTTCGTGCTGTTTCCATATATCATTGGATTTTCTCAAATGTTCCGCGGTGTGTTCAGTGAACAGGGTGCTAAGCGAATTGGTTTGAGTGTGTTATTATTAACGATTCTATTAGCTGGTGTGTTCGTTCCACTGATGTCAGTTCCGTATGTACTGATTTCAGTCGTCGGCTTTGCTGTTGTGGCACGTGCTTTCATCAGTCTAATGATTCGCTTCTTTGACCGCGAACGTCGCCCAATCTTTCGTCCTGAACCAGATGGCATTACGATTGCTGGTATTATACCAGGGTCACCAGCAGATGAATTAGATGTGTTCGTTGGTGAAAAAATCGAACGCGTACATGATGTGCCCGTGCAGAATGAACATGAATTTTACGATGTCATGAGTGAAAATCGTTCCTATTGCAAATTGAATGTTCAAGACCTTAACGGTGAAACGAAATTCGTCCAACGCCCTATTCATGAAGGTGAAGACCATCAACTTGGCTTTATCTTTGTAAAAGAACGTCCAAGATTCACACTACAAGCGACAGAAACATTAACAATGGAATAGCTAGGTGAATCTCATTTTGCTTAAGCAGAATGAGATTTTCTTTTATTATTGGACAAAACCCATGTACAATCATATTCTTTGCAATCAATCCAATGACAAAATATGCTTATGATATGACTGTGTTTTCCGGGCATCTATACAAACGGGTGTTCGTCTATGTTATACTGGAAATGATTATAGAAATTGAGTGTTTGGTGCAACTATAACGAAATTTGGTGCAAGCAGACATGATTTTGAATCAAGACTATCAAAATCTGAAGCAAGCTATTTAAAAATTGATGCAACACCAATGCTCTTTGACGCAAGCAATCAAGATTTTGACGCAATGTGCACAAAAACTAATGGAACAACAATAAATAATCATGCAATATGTAAATAGAAACTTTTCTTAAACTGGAGTTGATGATGTGGCGGAAGCATTTCAATTAGAGTCGCAATTTGAACCTCAAGGTGATCAGCCGCAAGCGATTAAGGAGCTTGTGAATGGTGTGCGTGAAGGTAAGCAACACCAAACATTACTCGGTGCTACAGGGACAGGTAAAACGTTTACTGTATCCAATGTGGTTACAGAAATCAATCGGCCAACCATCGTCATTGCGCACAATAAGACGCTTGCTGGTCAATTATATAGTGAATTTAAAGAGTTTTTCCCTAATAATGCTGTCGAGTATTTTGTCAGTTATTATGACTACTATCAGCCTGAAGCTTATGTGCCGCATTCCGATACATATATTGAAAAGGATGCGAGCATTAATGACGAAATTGATAAGTTAAGACACTCGGCGACATCAGCTTTATTTGAACGGAATGACGTCTTGATCGTGGCGAGTGTGTCGTGTATCTATGGTTTAGGTTCGCCAACGGAATACCGCGAGCTTGTCTTATCTTTACGGACAGGGATGGAAAAAGAGCGTGATCAAGTATTACGTGAATTGGTTGATATCCAGTATGCGCGTAATGATATTGACTTTCAGCGTGGGACATTTCGGGTTAGAGGCGATTCAGTCGAGATTATCCCAGCATCAAGGGAAGAGCATTGTATCCGAATCGAATTTTTCGGTGATGAAATTGATCGAATTCGTGAAGTGGATGCGTTAACAGGTGAAATTCTCGGCGATCGTGATCATGTTGCAATCTTCCCAGCATCACACTTCGTCACACGTGAAGAAAAGATGAAAAAAGCAATTAAAAATATTGAACAGGAACTTCAAGAACAGCTAGCGCATTTCAAAGCGAATGATCAATTACTTGAAGCGCAGCGTCTAGAGCAACGCACGAATTATGACTTGGAAATGATGCGCGAAATGGGATTCTGCTCAGGGATTGAAAACTATTCACGTCATTTATCGTTCCGTGAACCTGGCTCGACTCCTTATACATTACTCGATTATTTTCCAGATGATTCACTGATCGTGGTGGACGAGTCTCATGTTACATTACCGCAAGTTCGTGGGATGTTTAATGGTGACCAAGCGCGTAAGCAGACGCTAGTCGATCATGGCTTCCGTTTGCCGTCTGCGATGGACAACCGTCCGTTAACGTTTCAAGAGTTTGAAAAGCATATTAATTACGGCATTTATGTTTCGGCGACACCTGGGCCTTATGAACGTGAACATTCACCACAAATGGTTGAACAAATTATTCGTCCGACAGGCTTGCTTGATCCGGAAATTGAGGTTCGTCCGATTAAAGGGCAGATTGATGACCTCATCGGAGAAATTAATAAACGGTCTGAGCGAGATGAGCGTGTCTTAGTAACGACACTAACCATCAAAATGTCTGAGGATTTAACGAACTATCTTCAGGAAATGGGGATAAAAGTCGCTTACTTACATTCTGAGATTAAAACGCTGGAGCGAATTGAGATTATTCGTGATCTCAGGCTAGGGAAATATGACGTCTTAGTCGGCATTAACTTGTTACGTGAAGGACTCGATATACCAGAAGTGTCACTGGTCGCGATTTTAGATGCGGATAAAGAAGGCTTCCTACGTTCCGAACGGTCGCTTATTCAGACGACGGGGCGCGCAGCGCGTAATGCGGAAGGTCGCGTGATTATGTATGCGGATAAAAGGACGGACTCCATGCAAGTGGCGATCGATGAAACGTATCGTCGTCGTGAAAAACAGATCGCTTATAATGAGGAACACGACATTACACCAACGACAATCAAGAAAGAAATCCGTGATGTGATTAAGGCGACGTATGATAGTGAAGATGAAGGTGAAAGCACGAGCGTTGCTGAACAGTATAAGAATTTATCGAAAGACGAAAA
This sequence comes from Alkalibacillus almallahensis, assembly GCF_011761495.1. Classification (GTDB taxonomy): domain Bacteria; phylum Bacillota; class Bacilli; order Bacillales; family Alkalibacillaceae; genus Alkalibacillus; species Alkalibacillus almallahensis. The sequence goes on from NZ_JAASRU010000009.1 coordinate 94,380, forward strand.
AGCCGAAATGATCGATCAGCTTGAAACGGAAATGAAGCAAGCAGCTAAAGATCTTGATTTCGAGCGTGCGATGGAATTACGTGATGCCATGCTTGAGTTAAAAGCGGAAGGGTGAACGAAATGAAATCTATTACGGTAAAAGGCGCTAGAGCACACAATTTAAAAGACATTGACGTAACCATTCCGAAAAATCAATTTATCGTCATGACTGGCTTGTCTGGTTCAGGTAAGTCATCTTTGGCGTTTGATACGATTTATGCGGAAGGGCAGCGACGTTATGTGGAGTCGTTGTCAGCCTATGCTCGACAATTCTTAGGGCAAATGGATAAACCAGATGTCGATGCGATTGAAGGGTTATCACCAGCCATTTCGATCGATCAAAAAACGACAAGTCATAACCCGCGTTCGACCGTCGGAACGGTTACGGAGATTTATGACTACTTACGTTTATTGTTCGCGCGTGTGGGGCAGCCGATCTGTCCAATTCACGGCATAGAGATTTCGGCGCAAACGGTTGAACAGATGGTCGATCAAGTCATGCAACTTGAAGAACGCACGAAAATGCAAGTGTTGGCACCCGTCGTTTCAGACCGAAAAGGTGAACACAAGCGCTTGATGGAAAACTTGAAAAAAGAAGGCTATGTTCGCCTACGTGTTGACGGTGAGATGCGCGAGATTTCCGAGGAAATAGAACTTGAAAAGAATAAAAAACATACGATTGAAGTCGTTGTCGACCGGATTGTCATAAAGGAAGGCATTGAAGGTCGTTTGAGTGATTCGATTGAAACAGCACTGTCGATCAGTGAAGGACAAGTCATCATGGATTTAATCGATGGGGAAGATCTATTGTTTAATGAAAATCATGCTTGTCCAGAATGTGGTTTTACGATTACCGAACTAGAGCCACGCCTATTTTCATTTAATAATCCGTTGGGCGCTTGTAAAACTTGTGATGGCATCGGCCAAAAACTCGAAGTCGATTTAGAGCTAGTCATTCCAGATTGGGATTTATCACTTAGTCAGCATGCGATTGCCCCGTGGCAACCGATTTCAACGCAATACTATCCGCAACTCTTGCAATCTGTTTGCGAGCACTATGGCATCGATATGAATGCCCCGGTTAAAGACTTACCAGAAGAGCAACTGGAAAAAGTTTTGAACGGCAGTGGCGATGAGAAGATTTATTTCCGATATGAAAACGAGCGCGGACAAGTGCGGGAGAATTGGATTTTCTTTGAAGGTGTTTTAAATAATGTTGCGCGTCGTTATAAAGAATCGAGTTCGAGCTTTATTCGTGAACAAATGGAGAAATATATGGCACAATCGCCGTGTCCGACGTGTAATGGTTATCGTTTAAACGAAGAAGCACTTGCTGTTAAGCTTTCTCAGAATCACATCGGTCAAGTAACGGAATTAAGTGTGACGCAAAGTTTAGCATGGGTGAAAGATTTATCATTAAGTGAAAAGGACCGAAAAATTGCCGACATGATCGTGCGTGAGATTCAAGATCGCTTGTCGTTCTTGATTAATGTCGGTTTAGAGTACTTAAATCTTTCCCGTTCAGCTGGCACATTATCAGGTGGTGAAGCTCAGCGTATTCGGTTGGCGACACAAATTGGATCGGCTTTAAACGGCGTCCTTTATGTGCTAGATGAGCCATCGATTGGGTTGCATCAACGTGATAATGATCGCTTGATCGAAACGCTGAAACAGATGCGCGACCTTGATAATACATTAATTGTCGTCGAACACGATGAAGATACGATGTTATCAGCCGATTATTTAATTGATGTCGGACCAGGTGCGGGCGCGCAAGGTGGCGAGATCGTCGCGAGCGGCACGCCTCAAGAAGTGATGGATCAGCCTGAATCGCTTACAGGTCAGTATTTAAGCGGGAAAGAGTTCATTCCATTACCTAGTGAACGTCGACCGATTGATTCAGACCGTCAGCTAACGATTCGTGAAGCAACGGAAAATAATCTTAAAACGATTGATGCGTCGATTCCGCTTGGTTTGATGACCGTGGTAACAGGTGTTTCAGGTTCAGGTAAGAGTACGTTAATTAATGATATTTTATATAAAACATTATCGAAAACGCTCCACCGTGGTAAAACAAAACCTGGCGTTCATAAAGCGATCGATGGACTGGATCATTTAGAGAAAGTGATCGATATTGATCAGTCGCCTATAGGTCGGACACCACGTTCGAACCCAGCGACGTATATTGGCGTGTTTGATGATATTCGTGACGTGTTCGCGCAAACAAGTGAAGCCAAAATGCGTGGCTACAAGAAAGGTCGCTTCAGTTTTAACGTCAAAGGTGGCCGTTGTGAAGCTTGTAAAGGTGACGGGATTATAAAGATCGAAATGCACTTTTTACCAGATGTGTATGTGCCTTGTGAAGTTTGTCATGGAAAACGCTATAATCGTGAGACGCTAGAAGTGAAATATAAAGGCAAAAATATTGCTGACGTACTCGAAATGCGCGTTGAAGAAGCACTTGAATTCTTTGAAAATATCCCGAAAATCAAACGTAAATTACAAACGATTTATGATGTGGGGCTTGGTTATGTGAAGCTTGGTCAACAAGCGACGACGTTATCAGGTGGTGAGGCGCAACGTGTGAAGCTAGCCAGCGAATTACACCGCCGAACGAATGGTAAGTCGCTCTATATTTTAGATGAACCAACGACTGGTTTGCATACCGATGATATTAGACGATTACTGATGGTTTTACAACGCCTCGTTGAAAATGGTGATAGCGTGATTATTATTGAACATGATTTAAACGTAATTAAAACAGCGGATCATATCATCGACTTAGGCCCAGAAGGCGGCGATGGCGGTGGTGAGATTATTGCCACTGGAACTCCAGAAGAAGTCGCTGAAATCGAGGCATCACACACAGGTCGCTATTTAAAAACAGTACTAGAACGCGACCGTGAATTAACTAAAGAACAGTTAACGACATAAGGGAGGCTAACTATGAAAGCCATTGATATGGAACACGTCCAAACACTACTCGATCAATTTGCGAATGAACCCGTTTATATTCACTTAGAAACAACAAACGGCGCTTATGCGAAACACTTCGACTCGAATGCCCACAATGTTGGGGCTTATATTCGCAATGCCGAGATCACATACGAACGCGGAACCATCGTAGAATCAGATGGCACCTACCGTGTCGGCTTAAAAACAAACGGCTGGATTTACGCAGAAGGAATCACAGATTATGAAATGAACGACAACGATCAACTTTTAATGGCTGGTCATGATGGTGAAGGCCGTCTAATGGTTGCATTAGAAATTAGTCGAACACCATTTAAGATGTAGGAGGGAGAAACAATGGTCGATTTTGCAAAACACGAACAAGTAGTCGTTATATACCCACACCCTGATGACGAATCATTTGGTACTTCAGGAACGATATTAAACTTCCGCGATGCAGGGGTGCCTGTTAAATACTTATGCGGGACTTTAGGTGAAATGGGACGTAATATGGGGACCCCATTTTTCGCCAACCGTGAAACATTACCAGAGATTCGTAAACAAGAATTAATTGATGCGTGTAACGTGCTAGATATGGATTTAGTCATGCTTGGCTATCGTGATAAAACATTAGAATTTGAATCAAAATACGAAATGGCTGATGATTTGAAACAGCGAATTGAAGCTGCTGGTGCAACGCTAGTTATTACATTTTATCCTCCTTATGCGGTCCATCCCGATCATGATGCCATGGGTGCTGCCGCGTTCGAAGCAGTTCGCCAAATGGATGAAGATAACCGTCCAGAAGTATGGGCGACAGCGATCTCGAATGATCGTGAAGCTAGCTTAGGTGAGCCGGATATTGTGTTAGACACAGAATCTGTTTTTGATCGTAAGCTAGCGGCGATTAAGTCGCATAAATCACAAGCTGAAGGTATGCTTCGTAAAATGCAAGAGAGCTCGAATTTCACTGGTGAATACGATAGTGCCTTGCAACGCTTGCGTTATGAAACATTTTACAAGGTCGATGTCGATCAGGTTGATTCATAAACATGTTTCAGCTCGCTCATCATTGGGAACGAGCATATTATAAATGATCGATCTAAAGGAGGCTCAACTGATGAGTGCATCACGTCGTAAAATATTAGAACTATTAGAAGAAGGTCATATAACATCTGAAGAAGCCGATGAGATGTTAAATGAGCTTGAAAATAGTGAACAGAAGAATGCTGATGAACAAACGAGTGAAGATCAATCACAATCGCAGTCGTCGAATTTCGGCAAACGTTTTAAACGTGATATGAAACAATTAGCAGAGGGCTTAGGCCAATTTGTTGGCGATGCTGTTCAGCGGGTAAATCCAAAAGAAGTAAACCGATTATTTCATTTTGATGATCACGCTGTGAGAAATGTATCGGTCGGTTGGCAAAATGGTGCGATTAATGTCCAACCTTCTGAAGATCATGTGATTAAAGTGAAACTGGAAGGTAAAGTGTTTAATCAGACGGATGCGAACGAAGCACAGAAGGTTTTTGATGAAGCGATCAATGTCATGGTACAAGACGATCAATTGTCACTTGAACAAGGTCGTAAAGATATGTATGTGAACGCGACCGTATACTTACCTGAGACAACTTATGAACAAATGGCGATTGAAACGGTTAGTGGCTCAGTGAAATTGTTTGATCTCAAGAGCCAAGAAGCCAATGTGCAGACCGTGAATGGAAGCGTTAAATTACAAGGTTATGAAGCAGATCAACTGAAATTAGGTACAAGGCACGGTTCCGTTAAATGTGACGACGTCTCTTGTGAAACAGCGAAACTTGAAACGGTCGTTGGCTCTGTTCACTTTGATGGTAAAGCAGATGAACTAGATGTTGATGTCGTAACAGGAACTGCTAAAGTGTTAATTGATGAAGAAAATGCAAAGCGTATTGATCTTAACGTGACAACAGGTACGATTTTATTACATGTCCCAGATGATTTACGTGTGAATGGTCGCGCTTATACAAGTTGGAATAGTGTTGATATTGGCTTAAATAATGTGACCATACAAGAACTTGGTGAACAAAAATCGAAACGCCAAACGCAGTTTTTCCATTCAGAAAGCGAAGAGCCTCGTTGTGATGTGCAATTGGCAACGAAGACGGGGCAAATTAAAGTGAAGCAATCATAAGGGAGTTTTCATGATGTTAAAAAATTGGCTTATAGCAATTATCGTCAATGCGGTCGCAATTTTAGCCGTATCTGAATTAATTGATGCTTTTCAAGTTGATGGATTTGAAATGGCGTTATTAGCGGGACTAATCTTATCGATTTTAAATGTGATCGTCCGACCAATCCTTGTATTTTTCACATTACCGATTACGTTTGTCACACTCGGATTGTTTTTATTCGTCATCAACGCCCTGACGTTAATGCTCACGCAATGGTTAATTGGTGATGGATTCGTCATTGATGGCTTCGGTTGGGCAATCCTAGCAGCAATTATTATTTCGATCCTAAACGCCTTACTTCAAAATCTACTAAAGCAGATGTTTAAGTAAAATCACGGCCCCGGTCGTGATTTTTTCATATAGTGATTTATCGAACAAAGACGCGCGATTGTTTAACAATCGCGCGTCTTTGTTCGATAATCTACTTGAAATGTTTCATAATCATGCCGAACTGTTAGACAATGGTTCGAGATTGTTTAACAATCTCGGTAAACAATCATAAAATCTTCAAGTAAAAATGGATTTCTCAAAAGGAGCGATATGGTAAACTGTATAGAAGAGTGTTTTTTGAGGAGGATTGACGTTTGTGAAGGTCCGAACACAAGATTTAATTGAACGGTTTGAGTTGGAGCTCGTTGCTGGAAAGGACGGGATTCACCGCGAAATCGTGACAAGTGATATATCACGACCAGGTATGGAAATGGCGGGTTATTTCACCCATTATCCAAAAGAACGCCTACAATTAATGGGGCGCACGGAATTGTCATTTTTATATGATCTCACCGAACCAGAAGTTCAAGATCGTATGGAAAAAATGTGCACAGATGTGACACCAGGTATTGTCATCACCCGTGCGATGGATGTGCCTCCAACCCTAATAGAGGCAGCTGATGCAGCAGGTGTACCTGTTATGCGTTCGTTGCATAAAACAACACAGGTCATAAGTCGATTAACCAATTATTTAGAGACGAAGTTTGCACCGACGACAGCTGTTCATGGCGTTTTGGTCGATATATACGGTGTTGGTGTGTTAATTACAGGTAATAGCGGAATAGGAAAAAGCGAAACAGCACTTGAGTTGGTCAAACGAGGACATCGTCTTGTGGCAGATGACAACGTTGAGATTCGCCAAGAAGATTATGATACACTAATTGGGAATCCCCCGAATTTAATCGAGCATTTACTTGAGATTCGCGGGCTAGGCATTATTAATGTTATGACGCTCTTCGGTGCTGGAGCTGTCCGTAATTTTAAACGAATTTCATTGGTCGCTAATCTAGAATTATGGGATGAAGAGAAGCAATATGACCGACTTGGACTAGATGAAGACACGATGAAGATTATGGATGTTGATTTACCAAAATCGGTTATTCCAGTAAGGCCAGGTCGTAACTTATCCGTTATTATTGAAGTGGCAGCAATGAATTTCCGACTTAAACGCATGGGCGTCAATACAGCAGAAGAATTCTCGCAACGCCTGAATTCCGTTATTGATGTGGATCACAATGAAATAGAGTAAGGAGCGTTAATCTATGTACGAAGCTTGTACGCAACAACCCTATGATCGTGTCTTTCTTGAACTAGGGCCTTTTCCAATTTATTGGTATGGCGTTTTAATCATGTTAGGCGCGCTTATTGGTTTAATCATGGCGACACGAGAAGGTAAACGACTGAATCTACATAAGGATTTCTTCGTTGATTTGTTAGTTTATGCGATTCCAGCAGCCATTGTTGGTGCACGATTATATTATGTGGCTTTTGAATTTGATAGCTATAATTCGCTAATCGAAGTCATTGATATTCGTCAAGGTGGATTGGCGATTCACGGGGCTTTAATTGCTTCTGTATTAGTCGCTTATTTCTATACGAAAATTAAAAATGTGTCTTTCTGGAAAGTCACGGATATTGCAGCTCCGAGTATATTGTTCGGACAGATGCTTGGCCGTTGGGGTAATTTCATGAACCAAGAAGCATATGGTGGTCCAATTTCTCAATCAGCTTATCAAAACTTCCATCAATATATTCCGGACTGGATCATGAATAATATGTGTGTGGATGGGCTTTATCATCATCCGACGTTTTTATATGAATCGATGTGGAGCTTACTCGGCATCGTCTTATTACTTGTCTTACGCTATAAAGTGAATCCGCGTCGTGCAGTGATTTTCTTAACCTATGTCATGTGGTATTCATTTGGACGTTTCTTTATTGAAGGTATGCGAACAGATAGTTTATACTTAGTTGGCGATTTACGTGTCGCTCAATTAATTTCGATTTTATTAATCGTTGGCAGTCTTTATGTTCTATACCACCGCCGGAAACATGGCTATGACAATGTTTTATACGATGGTACACCATTGGATCAACACGGAAATCCAAAACCAAAAAATAAACAACAATCGAAGAAGAAATCGAATAAGAAAAAGAAGAAATAAAAAAGGGAGTTTTCCATATTGGGAGCAACATTAAAAAACGGCTTTAAAAGTGGCTTTTCTGTCACGTGGGCTTTAAGTAAAATCATCTTCCCAATTACAGTCATCGTTATGATTTTACGTTACACGCCGCTTTTTCCACTATTCATGAGTTGGCTGGAACCTGTTATGAAATTTTTAGGGTTACCAGGTGAAGCGGCTGTGCCTATTGTGTTAGGAAATTTGCTTAACTTATACGCCGGAATTGGAGCTATTGTTAGTTTTGATTTTTCGGTAAAAGAAGTCTTTATTTTGGCGGTCATGCTATCCTTTTCCCACAACTTGATTATCGAATCAGCTGTCGCATCCAAAGTAGGGGTTAATTTTTGGATTATCGTGAGCGTCCGCGTCTTTTTAGCGACCATTTCAGCTATTTTAATTAACTTATTCTGGCAAGGTGGCGGTGAACAAGCGCAATACGGCCTTATATCGAATGAGGGACCTGAACCGTCGGGATGGGTCGATATTACGTTAACCGCCTTTCAAACCGCAGCACTCAGTATTGTGCAGTTGGCGGCCATTGTCATTCCGCTCATGGTCGGAATCCAGTGGTTACGTGATCGTAAATGGCTTGATTGGATGTCGAATAAAATTGGCCCAGCGACTCGCTTAATCGGGGTCCAACGCAATGCGTCGATGACACTGGTCGCTGGACTGACGATTGGATTAGCTTATGGTGCGGGCATGATGATTCAGGCTGTTAAAGAAGATGGGGTTTCGAAAAAAGATATGTATCTCGTCTTAATCTTTCTGGTGACATGTCACGCGGTTGTCGAGGATACACTTGTGTTTATTCCACTCGGTATACCCGTTTGGCCACTCTTACTCATTCGTTTAACATCAGCCATTGTCTTAACAGCGCTCGTCGCTTATATTTGGAACCGACTTGAGAAAAATAAACAAGTCGATTCAGTTAGAGAGGATGTCCCAACATGACAATTAAAACCTTATTATTTGATTTAGATGGCACATTAATTGATTCAAATGATCTTATCGTCGAATCGTTTCGCTATACGTTAAAAAAACACACAGACCGCGATTATTCGCGTGATGAAATCTTACCGTTTATTGGGCCACCTTTACGTGACACGATGGAGAAGGTTGATCCAAATCAGGTCGATGAATTGATGGCGACATACCGTGAACATAATTTATCGAATCATGATGCTTATATTAAGATGTATGATGGCGTTTATGAGGCAATTCGTGAATTACATGAAGATGGCTATTCAATGGCGATTGTCACGACAAAAATTCAAAGTTCGGCTCAAAAAGGGCTTGAACTGACTGGGTTGGATGAATTTTTCGATGTGATTATAGGTCTTGATAATGTTGAAGAAGCAAAGCCGTCAGCTGATCCCGTCCTACGAGGGATGCGTGCGTTAAATGGCGATGTAGAATCGACGATCATGATTGGTGATAATTCACATGATATTGAAGCGGGCCAAAATGCTGGTGTCAAGACGGCTGCTGTTGGCTGGGCTGCTAAAGGACGCGATTATGTTCAATCGTTCAATCCTGATTATATTTTAGATGATATGAGCGATTTACTCGATATCGTAAAGGGGTGAAGCCCATGCGCAAAACAACGCGCTATCCAGTTAAGAAAGCAAACTCACTATGGCAGATGTATAAAACCGTTTCATTTCTAAAAGTGTGTAAAAACTTCATCGCCATTCAAATGGGGCGTTACACCCCATGGTTAGGTGTGAAAAATTGGCTTTACCGTACATTTTTACGAATGTCGATTGGAAAGGAATCAGCTCTGGCTTTAATGGTTATGCCTGATCTCATGTTTCCTGAGAAAATTTCAATTGGACGAAACTGTGTGATTGGTTATAACACAACGATTTTAGCGCATGAGTACCTCATTGATGAATATCGTCTCGGTGACGTTGAAATTGGTGATGATGTGATGATTGGAGCGAACACAACGATTTTGCCAGGTGTGACAATTGGTGATGGTGCGATCGTTTCAGCTGCCACACTTGTGCATGAAGATGTCCCAGCTGGTGCATTTGTTGGAGGCAATCCGATGCAAATCATTTATACCAAGGAAGAACGTGAAGCGAAACAACAAGAATAAGTTAATCCTACTGCTACATGAACGAGACCAACACGTCATATTCATGTAGCGTTTTTTATGTTTGAAAATGTTACCAGACAGGAATAAAGTAGAATAGACTAGTGATACAGTTGCCTTGAAGGAGGATTACATATGAATCAATACGTTATGTCGATTGACCAAGGAACAACCAGTTCTAGAGCCATCTTATTTAATCATGACGGTCAAATCGTCGAAGTCGCTCAACAGGAATTTGAACAGTATTTCCCGAAGCCAGGCTGGGTTGAACACGATGCCAATGAAATATGGACATCCACACAACACTGCATGTCAGAAGTTTTGCGGAAAGCAGATATCGATGCTTCACAAATTGTAAGTATAGGGATCACGAATCAACGTGAAACGACAGTCGTTTGGGATCGTTATACAGGTAAGCCAATTCATAAAGCGATTGTCTGGCAATCCCGTCAGACCGAAGATATATGTACTGAATTACGAGAACAAGGTTTAGAAGAAACTTTTCGCTCCAAAACAGGCTTGTTGTTAGATCCGTATTTTTCAGGGACGAAAGTGAAATGGATTTTAGATCGTGTTGAAGGTGCTCGCGAACGGGCTGAGCAAGGTGATTTAATGTTCGGAACGATTGATACATGGTTAATTTATAAATTGACTGGTGGCGAGGTCCATGTCACAGATTATTCCAATGCCTCACGAACATTGATGTTTAATATTCATAAACTTGAGTGGGATGAGGAATTACTAAACCACTTAGATGTGCCGAAGAACATGCTACCAACTGTCACGAACTCCTCAGAAATTTACGGTCATACTGTTGGTTATCAGTTCCAAGGTGAATCAGTTCCGATTGCTGGTGCGTGTGGTGATCAACAAGCGGCGTTATTCGGGCAAGCTTGTTTTGACAAAGGCATGGCGAAAAATACGTACGGCACAGGTTGCTTTATGCTGATGAACACAGGCCAGGAAGCTGTCTCTTCTGATCACGGGTTGCTGACGACGCTAGCTTGGGGCATTGATGGTCAAGTCGATTATGCATTAGAAGGCAGCATCTTTGTCGCAGGTTCCGCACTGCAATGGCTCCGTGATGGCTTACGTTTAATTGACTCAACACCAAAGAGTGAAGATTATGCGCAGCGTGTAGAATCAACGGACGGTGTTTATGTAGTTCCAGCATTCGTTGGACTCGGAACGCCATATTGGGACAGTAAAGCGCGCGGTGCGATGTTTGGCTTAACACGAGGTTCTGAAAAAGAACATGTCGTCCGAGCGACACTTGAATCCTTAGCTTATCAAACGAAAGATGTTGTGAATGCGATGATTGAAGATGCATCTTTACAGCTTAAATCATTGCGGGTTGATGGCGGTGCTGTCAAAAATGATTTCCTCATGCAATTTCAAAGTGACATGTTAAACGTCGAAGTCGAGCGTCCCGTTGTGAACGAAACGACGGCATTAGGTTCAGCGTATCTAGCTGGATTAGCCGTTGGTTTTTGGGAGAGCCAAGACGAAATTGCCCAACAATGGAACGTTGATCAAATTTTTGAACCGAAAATGGATGACGATGTCAGAGAAGCAAAATATGACGGATGGAAACGTGCTGTAAAAGCGACTCAAGTCTTTACATCGTAATAGTCAGTCAGAAAGGATGAGATGAAGTGACGACATTTACTAATCAAAAACGATCATATAACATACAATCATTAAATCATTCATTCGATTTAATCGTCATTGGAGGTGGCATTACTGGAGCAGGGATTGCTTTAGATGCTGTTACTCGTGGAATGGATGTCGCTGTTTTAGAAATGCAGGATTTCGCCGCTGGTACATCGAGTCGCTCGACGAAGCTTGTTCATGGTGGCTTACGTTATTTAAAAAACTTCGAAATTAAACTCGTCGCTGAAGTTGGTAAAGAACGTGAAATTGTTTATGAAAACGGTCCACATATTACGACACCTGAATGGATGATGCTCCCGTTTTATAAAGGCGGTAATTTTGGTCCGTTTTCAAGCAATATAGGACTCCGCGTTTATGACTTTCTAGCAGGTGTAAAGCGAAGTGAGCGCCGAAAAATGTTGTCGGTTGATGAAACTTTAAAACGTGAACCGTTATTAAAACATGATGGTCTTAAAGGTAGTGGTTATTATGTGGAGTACAAAACAGATGATGCACGACTAACGATGGAAGTCATGAAGAAAGCAGTAGAGTTTGGGGCGCAATCATTTAATTATATGCAAGTCGAACAACTTTTATATAATGATGGGAAAGTTATTGGCGTTCAAGTACGTGACCGCACGGATGATTCGGTCCATGACGTTTATAGTCATTATGTTGTTAATGCGACGGGCCCATGGGTTGATGAAATCCGCAAAATGGATCAATCCAATAAAGGAAAACATCTTTATCATACGAAAGGTGTCCATCTTGTTTTTGATCAAGAAAAGTTTCCTTTGCAACAAGCGATCTATTTTGATGCGCCTGATGGTCGAATGATTTTTGCGATACCACGCGAAGGCAAGACGTATGTTGGCACGACCGACACTCATTATGAATCAGATTTAGCACACCCTGATGTATCAGAATCAGATCAAAATTATATACTGGATGCCATTCACCAAATGTTCCCTGATGTTCATCTGACTGAAAATGATATTGAGTCCACATGGGCTGGTATTCGACCACTCATTCATGAAGAAGGGAAAGATCCTTCAGAAATTTCTCGTAAAGATGAAGTGCTCGAATCAGATTCTGGATTACTATCCATCGCAGGCGGCAAATTAACAGGTTACCGTAAAATGGCCGAAGAAATTGTTAATCGGGTCAGCTCAAAATTGAAAAAAATCGACGGGCGCCCATATGTGACATCCAAGACTAAACACCAACCGATTGCAGGTGGAGACATTGGCGGCTCAAAAGGGTTCGCCGAATGGACGCAGCAAATGATTCATACAGCTGATCAACAAAATATCGACAAAAAGACAATGCTCACTTGGCTCAATCGCTACGGTGCTAATGCCGGGGAAGTGCTAAATCATTATTTAGAATTAGAGGAAGATGATGAATTACTTCGCGCCTTATTAGCTGAATTGCATTATACGATCGAAAAAGAGGCTATCTACAAACCAGAAGACTTCTTCATTCGGAGAACAGGAGATTTATTTTTTAATATTGAGATAGTGAAAGTTTATAAACAAGCGGTTATTGATGAGATGTATGACCTATTAGACTGGACTGAAAAAGAATATCAGATTTATATTGAAAGTCTTGATCAAATGATTGCTGAAGCAGAACTCAATAGATGAGATGAAAAAATCCTTGGCGACGAAGCCAAGGATCTTTTTCGCCATCCAGAAAATAACGGCGCCATCCAGAAAATAACGGCGTTCGCTGATATATATCGGCGCGCGCTGTTATTTATTTTCCAGAAGTCATCGCTTGTCGAAGGGTGTTATGTTATACTTTGATATGGATTAGCAAGACTAGGAGGCCTTTATGCAAACGATGTTTCGGAAGACGGATATACCAAATAAGGTCGCAACGTTTCGACATGATGGCGATTTTTATTTTTCATATGGCGTTAAAGCATTTAAACGAAAAGATTTTACGAAAGCGGAAAAATGGTTTCAAAAGGCATTAGAAACAGATCCAACCAATGCATTGTATTTGTCTCAAATGTCTGTTTTATATACAGAGTTGCATCAATATCATAAAGCCAATGATATGTTGCAACAAGTGCTCGACTCCAATCGTGAGCCATATGTAGACTGCTATTATTTGATGGCGAATAACTATGCACACTTAGGTCTATTTTACGAAGCGAAAAAGAGTGCTGAACAATATCTCGAGCTAGACCCAGAAGGTGATTTTAAAGCTGAAACTGAAGAATTGATCAGTAATCTGGACCGAGTGTTAGCAGACTACTCAGAAGACGAAGAACTTGATTTTGGCGTAGAAGATGAATTTATGCTGTATCAAGAAACGGCATTTTACCATCTTGAACATGAAGAGTGGGATGATGCATTAACGATTCTAGAAGAATTAACTGATCGTTATCCAGAATATTTACCGGCTAAACATGAGTATGCCTACGCATTGTTTCAGCAAGGTCAAACGGATGAGGCGATTCAATATGAAGAAAAGTGGTTAGAACAAGACCCTAATTCATTGAGCAGTCGCATGAATCTGATGTATTTTTATGATCAAATCGGTCGAACCGATCTTAGTGAAGCCTTTTTAAATGAGCTTAAAAAAGTGTATCCGACCTACTTTGAAAAACAATTGAAATTAGCGATCGTAATGGCTCAAGTCAATGATCACGCCGAAGCAATTAATCGTTTCCGCAAACTTAAATCAGATCAGGTGTCGAATTATTTAAGTTATTATTTATGGTTCGGTTATAGTTTGCGGGCTTATTACGGTGATCAAAAGGCTTCGACCATATGGCAAGAGGCAAAGGAACAGCATCCAACGATTGAACGTATATTACAAGCACATGGATGGGAATAGTTAACGGAGATTAAAAATACCCCCCTGAGCACATTTATTGTCGTTAGTCGGGGGAGTATAATATGATAAGAGTAGTAAAAGTTAGAGGGGTTCAAAGGAGTTGACAGTATGAGTGAAGAAAAAATTTATGACGTAATTATCGCTGGTGCAGGGCCAGCTGGAATGACAGCAGCTGTGTATACATCACGCGCGAATTTAGATACATTGATGTTAGAACGCGGTATGCCTGGCGGTCAAATGGCTAATACAGAGGATGTGGAAAATTTCCCTGGATTTGAGCACATTATAGGTCCGGATTTGTCGACCAAAATGTTCGAACACTCGAAGAAATTTGGCGCTGAATATGCATACGGTGATATTAAACAAATTATTGATGGTAAAGAATATAAAACCGTTATTGCTGGGAAAAAAGAATATAAAGCACGCGCAGTGATTTTAGCAACTGGAGCGCAATATAAGACGATTGACGTACCAGGTGAAGCGGAGTATTCTGGCCGTGGCGTTTCATATTGTGCTGTATGTGATGGTGCATTCTTTAAAGAAAAAGAACTATTCGTCATTGGTGGAGGCGACTCAGCCGTTGAAGAAGGCATTTATTTAACACGCTTTGCGGATAAAGTAACAATCGTGCACCGTCGTGATGAGCTACGTGCTCAGAAAATCCTACAAGACCGTGCTTTTGATAACGAAAAAATTAATTTCTACTGGAATACAGAACTAAAAGAAATTAAAGAAGCGGACGGAAAAGTCGGTAGTGCTGTGCTTTACGACAATGTCACAGGAGAAGAACGTGAAGAAGACATTGACGGCGTGTTCATTTACATCGGCATGTTACCGTTAAACTATGCTTTCACAGAATTAGGGATCACGAACGATGAAGGCTGGGTGCAGACTGATGAAAAAATGCAAACGTCGATTCCAGGGGTCTTTGCAGCAGGCGATATTCGTGATACTCATTTACGTCAAATCGTTACAGCAACAGGTGATGGAAGTATCGCTGCACAAGCGGCACAACACTATATCGAAGACTTAATGGAAGAATTACAAGCCACTCAATCTTAATCGTAATCGGTTTTTAATGCCGTTGTAACACGGGTGAAATATTGGGGTGTTATAATGAAATTAATAATTGACCCCCTTTATTCTATAGAGCTTCTATTAGCACAGGTAGATTCGCCTTTCATCTACCTGTGTTTTTTCTGTTTTATAGACTTTTAAAAGTTTAGTGTTGAATTTCATGTATATAGCGATTAGTTGTTAAATTGTGAGGAGCGATGGTGGCGACATTGCCGTCACGGGAACAGCACGTGCTTCGAAAACCCACTGTAATGATACATTGATACAGCGAAATTTCCCAATTATACAGCGAAAACATTGCTTCATACAGCGAAAGTTCTCAAATATACAGCGAAATTTCCAATTATACAGCGAAGTCATCTCATGATACAGCGAAATCCCCCAAACATACGGCGAAACTAAAGCGTCAGCCGAAAGCGGATCACAATATCAACAACGGACTTTTGAAGAAGCATTTTATAAGAAATTTCGCAGTGAATAGTCAGGAACGCTTCGACCGTGTATAATTGAAATTAAATATATAAGTGAGGGGTGACGTCATTGGAACCAAAACCTCAAAAAGTTGAATTAGTTATCATTACGGGTATGTCAGGTGCAGGAAAGACAGTCGCCATTCAGAGCCTAGAAGACTTAGGTTATTTTTGTGTCGACAACTTACCACCTGCCTTATTACCGAAATTCATTGAACTCATGAAAGATAATAAAGAAAATAAACGTCTAGCCGTTGTGATGGACTTACGTGGACGCGAGTTTTTCGATTCTTTATATGACACATTAAACGATTTCACTAGTGACGAGGCGATCTCTGAGCATATCGTATTCTTAGATGCTGATAAGGAAACATTAGTTCAGCGTTATAAAGAATCAAGACGCTCGCATCCATTAGCCCCAGATGGCTTACCATTAGAAGGCATTAACCAAGAACGCGCCATCTTAGATGAGTTAAAAGGGCGCTCACAAACAATAATCAATACATCTGAATTATCAGCACGTGAATTACGCGAGCAAATTATTAGTCAGTTTAAAGAGCGGAAGCAGCACGTTTTTTCTGTTCAACTCGTATCATTTGGATACAAACACGGAGTTCCAATCGATGCCGATCTCATGTTTGATGTTCGTTTCTTGCCGAATCCCCATTATGTCGAATCGATGCGTGACTTAACCGGGCAAAATCAAGAAGTATCCTCATACGTTTTAAAATGGAAGGACACACGCAAGTTTTTACGTAAATTACAGGATTTATTAGCGTTTATGATGCCACACTATGAACGTGAAGGAAAAAGCCAACTGGTCATTGGCATTGGCTGTACGGGAGGCCAACATCGATCTGTAGCAATCGCTGAAAAAGTCGCTGATATGATCGGCAAAGATTATCAAGCCCATGTCTACCACCGCGATATTAAGAAAGGACATGAAGTCACCTCATGACGGATGTTAATGGACCAAAAGT
The DNA here is from genome assembly GCF_011761495.1 of Alkalibacillus almallahensis. Taxonomy (GTDB): domain Bacteria; phylum Bacillota; class Bacilli; order Bacillales; family Alkalibacillaceae; genus Alkalibacillus; species Alkalibacillus almallahensis. The sequence continues at coordinate 111,171 of NZ_JAASRU010000009.1, forward strand.
AGTCGTGATCGGTGGTGGCACAGGATTACCTGTCTTATTACGTGGTTTACGAAAATTCCCGGTTAATTTATCAGCAATTGTGACAGTATCAGATGATGGTGGTAGTACTGGACGATTGCGTGAAGATTTAAGCATGCCGGCACCAGGCGATATTCGAAAAGTCATTGCTTCTATGTCAGATGTTGAGCCGACGTTACTTAAATTGTTTCAACATCGATTTGAAGACGGAAATGGACTATCGGGTCACGCACTTGGTAATTTAATATTGGCAGGTATGACATCAATTACAGGTGATTTCTATCAAGGAATCAAAGAAATTTCCCGTGTTTTTAACGTCAAAGGTCGAATTTATCCGATTGCCAATGAAAATATGTATTTAAAAGCTGAATTCGAGGATGGCACAGTGGTTAGAGGCGAGTCGAAAATCCCTGAAGTTAATAAACCAATAAAGCGTGTGTTTTTTGACCCACCTCACATACAACCATTACCCGAAGCTGTTAGGGCGATTAAACAAGCAGAATTAATTGTCATAGCGCCGGGAAGTTTGTATACGAGTATCGTACCTAACCTCATTTCCTGGGAAATAAAAGACGCATTACGTCAAACGAACGCAGAAACCGTATATGTCTGTAATGTTATGACACAAGAAGGTGAGACAGCTGACTATACAGCGTCTGATCATATTGAAGCCTTACATCGACATGTCGAAAATCCGTTTGTCGATTCTATTGTGATGCACGGTGAACAGATCGAACAGACAATCAAGTACGAATACGAAAAAGAACATGCTGAACCTGTTATTTGTGACCGAGATGAACTAGAGAGGATGGGCGTTCGCGTCATTCAAGGAGATATTGCTGACTTACATAGTGACGGGACATTAAAACACCATGAGCATAAAATCGCAAATTTACTCTATGAATTGTTATAATGGAATCTAGAGTTAAAGAAGTGAAGGGGAATCGCTATGTCATTTGCATCAGAAACGAAAAAAGAACTGACAAGCATCGAGACGGACCAATGTTGTAAGCAGTCGGAATTATCAGCCTTGGTTCGTATGAATGGATCACTATCCTTTTCCAATCGAAAATATATATTAGACGTCCAAACGGAAAATGCCGCTATTGCTCGTCGCATTTATACATTGATTAAGCATGTTTATGATTATCCAGTCGAGCTCTTAGTCCGTAAAAAGATGCGCTTGAAGAAAAATAATATTTACATCGTTCGACTTGTCGAGGGTGTTGAACACGTGTTGAAAGATTTAGGTATTATGGATGGACCACTTTCGTTCAACCGCAACATTCCAGATAATTATTTACAGCGCGAATGTTGTAAAAAGTCTTATCTACGTGGTGCATTTTTAGCAGGTGGCTCAGTCAATAATCCTGAAACATCATCTTATCATTTAGAAATTTTCACATTGTATCAAGAACATAATGATGCACTGGTCGAATTGATGAATGATTTTGATTTACATGCGAAAACACATGAACGTAAAAAAGGATATATTAATTATCTAAAAGAAGCTGAAAAAATCACCGAATTTTTAATTCTAATCGGTGCTCACCAGGCTCTGCTGAAATTCGAAGATGTTCGCATTATGCGGGATATGAGAAACTCAGTGAATCGCTTAGTTAATTGTGAAACAGCAAACTTAAACAAAACGATCGGTGCTTCTTTCCGGCAAGTTGAAAACATCCGTTATATCGATGAAGTCGTCGGCATTGATTCACTGCCAGATAAACTTCGTGAAGCGGCTGAACTTAGAATGCAGCACCAGGAAGTGTCACTAAAAGAATTGGTCGACTTAGCGGAATCCAGTACGATCAGTAAATCAGGCCTTAATCATCGCTTCAAAAAAATTGATGACTACGCTGAAAAGCTGCGTAAAGGTGACCTTCTCGAGAAATAAACAGACTATTCTAAAATTTGTAGTTGTGGTATAATATCGGGTAATAATCTTAAAAAACGATGAGGAAATAATGGGCTATAGAGAGGAGAATTGCTTTGGCTGAACAGAACGTTGTTGTTCAATTAGAATCAGGATTACAAGCAAGGCCAGCTGCTAAATTTGTGCAAGAAGCGAATCGATTTTCCGCGGATGTCTTTTTAGAAAAAGGGGAAAAAGAAGTGAATGCCAAAAGTATTATGGGGGTCATGAGTCTTGCGATTGGTTCAGGCGAAGAAGTGACCTTAAAAGCTGAAGGCGTCGATGAAGAAACCGCTCTCAGTACACTGGCATCCTTAATGGAATCAACTGAATAAACTAAAGACCACAGCGCGGAAGCTGTGGTCTTTTTATATTAGATCGACTTTAATAACAGCCGCTTCAATATGCCCGAAAACGAACCAGGTAATTCACTTAAATCAGGCACAAGCATATGTTCACGTCCGTAAATGTTCCGCATAAGCATTGCTTCATGTTCGGCAATCTCACCGTCTCCTAGAAAGACACCAACAACTTCTATGCCTTTCTTCCGCGCCTCGATCACCGCTTCATTCGTATCGATAATCCCATTTTCACTATAATTAAACGCAGATGGCTCACCATCTGAGAACACGAGCAAGAATTGGTCTTTTTCCGTGCGTTCTAATAACTCTTCTGTCGCAACACGTATCGTGAAGCCGTCACGATTATCTTCTTCAGCATCAAGCTGCAATAGCTCTGGACCAACATTAGGCTGCAACGCGTTGTCGAATGTCATCACACGATGAAAATAGTTCGGTTGTTCATTCTCCTTCGTCGCAAAACCATCTTCCCAAAATCCAATCACATTGTGAGGAATCTTCAATTCTTTTAAGACTTCATGGAATAAAATCGCTGCCGTCTTCGTTTCTTCCATTTTATTAAACATAGAGGCCGAGCAATCAATGAGCAATGTAAATACAGCATCAATTTCATCGCTTTCTAAATCATTTTTATAAAAGACACGCGATTCGTTTTCGATTGCAAGTGGTAGTAATTGTTTTTTATCAAGACGCCCCGTTAATAAATGCGATCGTTCCGCATTTTGTTTTTGATCTAATGCTTTAAAGATCGTTTGGGATAGTTGGCGACGAAGTGGATCGATTGTCCGCAATAAATCACGATAGGCATCAATGTCAGCTTCACTCGGTTTTTCAGGATAACGATCATAGACAACGGCGTTAGCATTTTCTTTCCCGTAATTTTGCTCGTCACCCGTTTCTCGCTCATTTTTCTTCTCGTCTAAATCTTCAAGATGCTCATACTCACTCTGATCCGTCTGAGCCGACATCCCTTGAACGCTCGCCATTGCCTGATCGCCTTCTTCAGTTTGGCGAGCACCATCACCAATCATCGTCGTCTTCGTTCCTTGATCCAATTCAAACTGCATAAACGTTTGATTCTCATCATCATTTTCATTCTCTTGATGCCATGTTTGAAATCGTTCGTTGATGACATCATCACTCGACGTATCATCCTCATCTTCATTATTCAGTGGATCGACACGCTTCAACTCCTCAATGACACGTTCTTCTTGGAGTTCGGATTGATGTTGAATCGGGTAAACGAAATAACGATTGATCATGTCACTATAGTCTTCTTCAAGCGCCTTTTGGATTTCCAGGACAATTCGCACGACATCACGCGTTGATTTTGCTTCATAGACACGGTTAAGAAGCGGTTTAATTCCCTGTAATGTCCGATTTTGTGTCGACTTGCTTGATTTAAAAGCTTCAAACGGTGATTCTGATGTTAACGACAGATAAATAAGACAAAATAACTCATCCGTAACATAACTACGTGTTATGGCCGTCTGTCGTTGCGTTTCAAAATAGTGATGATACGCCTTCCGCCTCATATCAAACCATGATTTCGTACCAGGCCGACGTCGACGAATTAACCGTTCTAAGCGAATATCTTCAAGTAGCGTAAATAGTTGCTCGATAAAATAGGGCATCTGACTGCGATTCGTTTCCTTTTTCAGACGCAAAAATTCAGATACAGATGTCTCGTGTAATGTCCCTAACACGCGTAACAAGATATCCGTTTTATAACCTGTCTGTTGCACGTTAAATCGATGATCCCAAAAATGACTCGCCGTAATCTGCCGGTCGTCAATATGAACTGTCGCCCCAAAATGATAGTCAAATTCTAAATCCGCTTCTTTCGCTAAAACATTCACAAAGTCACGCAAAGTCGCCAATTGTTGCGTATCAACCACTTTATCATTAAATTTCACCGAACCACCTCATTCAAACAACGTATCCGCTAAATTACGGACATTTTCCTTCTCACGGTCATCTTCCAATTTATCCACGATCGCCCGTTGAATCGCACGTTTAGCTGGAATCATATGAGCTAAATCACACGCATCAATCAGCGCACGAATACTCGCAGCATCCTCAGCAATCTTACCTTGCTCAGCCGCTTCAATTAAATCAGCCGACAATTGGACGAACGCATTGATTTTGTCTTGATCTGATAAGTTCGTTTCCGATTGAATCAACGATTTTAATTGATCGCCACCAATATAGGAAATATCAAACACGATAAAACGGTTTTTCAGCGCTTCGTTTAATCGAGTCGTGCCAATATACCCCTCGTTAATCGCAGCAATCACATTAAATCCTTCTTGTGCTTGAATCCGATTATTGGTTAAAGGGTTCGTTACTGTACGGCGGTAGTCCAGTGCCCCGTTAATCAGCGGTAATGTTTCCGGCTTCGCCATATTAATCTCATCAATATAGAGCAGATGCCCATTTTCCATCGCTTGAACAAGCGGGCCAGGGACAAAGTCGATTTGTTGTTTGCCTTCTTGATCATAATTAATCGTCTTAAACCCTAAAAAACTCTCCGCATCCAAATCAACAGAACAATTCACACTAAACATCGGCTGCTTCAGGTAATTGGCTAACGTTTCAGCTAGCTTCGTCTTACCAGAACCAGTCGGCCCTTTTAATAGCACATTTTTCCCCTGCATCAACGCCACAAGTGCATCCGTTAAAATCGTTTGATCATAAGGGAGATAGCTCGCTTCTGTTTTTAAGTAATCAAACTCACTTGGAGTCGCTTGCTTAGCTTTTAACTTGGCTTCTATTTCATTCGGTAATTCGATCGTCATCTCAGTCACTCCTTGTCTCACTCTGTTTATCGTATCATGTTCAGCGTTTAGATGAAATTGAGAGGGAGGTTTATGATTGAATGGAGGGCGGTGGTTCGCTAGGTCCTTGATGTAGACAATGTCGTCGTTTCAGTTGGGTAGTTGATACATAAGGTCGCTGATATATCACGCGAAGTCGCCGATATCCTGATTGTTGATACACGAGGTCGCCGATATAATCACGGTATCAGCGCCTCACAAATTTTAACGGCGCCATATGAAAAATAACAGCGCCTCAGCAAATATATCGGCGCTATCCAGAATATATCAGCGCCATATAGAATATAACAGCGACCTTGCCTCCTCATAATATTAGCACTCTATTTTTTATTGTTATATCAATCTTCAATTCAAATATTCATCTGAAATAGCATACCAAATCGCACATCAATTAGTATCATGACAACAGCTATTGTCAGTGGGGGGATTGCTATGTTATTCAGTATCTTATTTGCGATGTTGATTTTTATAAACTAAGCAGATAATTGTTATTTTATGTTAATATAAATATACAGTTTGTGAATAATCGTACTTAACGTGCTGACGACGCAGGATTATTGAATAACAGAGAGATATAATTTTCTCTGGAGGGGTTATTTGAAGAGTTTAATTGAATTCAGTTTAAGTCTTATTTTAATTATAGGATGGTTTATATTAATAGTAGGAATTATTGGCTTGATAGTTTCGTTAATTGCAAAGGGAATGTATATAATAATTCCTTTTTCGGCAATTGTAATTGGTTTACTATGTATATGGACATACAAAAAAAGCAGATCGGCTATTCAAGAAACGTAATGATAATTTTTCTAATGACAGCGACGAGGAGAATGAGTTTGATAAATTAGTGTATGAAATTAACAAGAAGGAAAAGCATAATTCCATTTTCGCTATTGAGTGGCTTCAGTTGAGCAAAGCCATAAAAAAGCAAACGCTTGGGCATTAAAATGCTCTAGCATTTGTTGGTTGCTACTTATACAGTTATTTTAGATCCTAATTGTAGTATTTTTTAGTGTGATAGTTACAAGGACTTTTCTCAATTTAGGTTCTAAGTCAAATGTTGGGGTGCTCTCTTAAGAGCACTCCTTACTTATGCCATTTGGCCTTGTATATCCTTATATTTATGATGCAATAAGA
>NZ_JAASRU010000010.1 GCF_011761495.1 Alkalibacillus almallahensis
ATGTCAGATACACTCTCCTTAACTTTGGTAGGTTATGGGTTGAGTATATCATGACATGTCCTTTTATAGTGTCTCGCTTAATTTTACAATCGAGGAATTAAAAAAACTCCTGCTCAATAATCTCATCAATTCGCTCTGAATACTTACGTTGACTTTCGACGGATTGTTTTGATGCTTTTGCTAGAACCTTATTAGCAACCCTTATTGCAGCCCATAATTTAATATCTGATGTCTAATGGTTTCATTACCAAATGTGAACCATAATAACAGCACCAAAACGATAATGCCCATCACTAGACTAAACCAAGCAAAATATTTATTTTCCTTATTTATTATAGGAAACAGCGCAATTAATAATGTTCCAAAAGCAAGTGTGATGACAATAGAAAGCTTTGCTGCTAATGTCTCAAAAATGATATGATCACATCCCTAAATAGATTAATAATCTTCATACGAATATAATAGAATTCCTACCATTGATATCATCTTAATATTTTCTAAATAACTAAGATGGCTTTTATCTAAAAAATCGATACATCTATACCATATTTAATCTTGGAGTACCAGCAAACTTCAACATAAGTGACTATTTTACATTGGTCATACCTATTGCTTAATTATTTAGAGATACTGTATCTTCAGGTATATTAGCATCATTTAACAACCATCAATCATTTAATGCGTTTTGAGAATTATCTAGTTAGTTCACTTCAATTCAAAGATCCTTTTATTAAAAATAGACCGAACAATCAACATCCCCAAGAAAATCAAAATACCAGTAACCATTATGACAAAACTCATTCTAAACGGCTTAAACCATATATCATTCGGAGGAATAATGTACATCTCCCCCAATTGAATGGATACAATCACAGAGAAGATATTTGCTATAATCATATAGCGAATCTTAACTTTTTTTGACAAAAGACCTGTGACAATCACAAATACCAATGTCATTATAAATAAATAAGGCGCATCATTTGGATACTGAGAGGTTTCATAGTAATGGAACAAAAATGGCATAGGTACTAGTAAGGGTAACAAATAGATAAAAGTCATAAATCCTCCTCATACTTCTCATTTTCTATTAAGTTAGTTTCCATCATTCACGTATTCAGTCGACCCTGATTCATTAAAGCTATAAAATCTAAATAACACAATCATCATTAAACTCAATCCAACAAATATGGCACCCAACAATAAATTTGGGAATCTTATCGCCCACACTCTAGAAATAAACGGTTCTAGCCAAACAACCAATGAACCACCTAAAATCATTCCTATAGGCGTGAAACCTAAGGAGAAGAACCGAATAACGCCGCCAACTCTTCCTAATAAATGTTTAGGTGTAATACGCTGCCGGTAGGATAAGTTAGCAATATTCCAAATGATGATAAAATAGCTTCCTATAAAATATAATCCGGCCACAATAAACTTATTATAAAATAGTCCAACAGCTCCAAAGCATAATCCCATTACAAACAATGAAACAACTAATTGAGTTTTTAACGCGAATTTAGATGAAAATAACGAAATCGTGTTACTAGCTAATAAACTGCCTAGTGTGCTGAAAGAAATTAGAACACCAAATTCAAATGAACTTAATTCTAATACTTCTCTCACTAATAACACTTGTGTGGAAAGCGTACTAGAAAACAACAGAGTCACAAAAGCACCTATAACAACCATTAACATCAATAAAGAGTGATCCTTGAAAATAAAAGTGAATCCTTCCTTTAACTTCACTTTCTTAAAATCTTCCTTACCTATCTCAGGTAATTTCATCTTGAAAATGAATAGACTTGCTAAACAGAGCAAAATCGTATCTAATAAAAAAGGCGTCCAGATACTTATTGCGATTAGCAACCCGCCGCAAGCTCTACCTAATACATCACTCATCGTTAATCTTGCAGTCACAATCATGCCATTAGCTTTTTCCAAATTTTCTTTTGGCACAATATCTGGTGTAACGGTTTGTGCAGAACTATCAAACAACACCTTCGAACAACCGATTAAAAAGCCGCAAATTATTAATAATAGAATAGTGATTGTATTCGTTATGATTAGGACAGTTAATACAATTAACGTCGTAATTCTCAAATAGATACTGATCCAAATAATCAATTTTCGATCAACTTTATCCAATAATAAACCCGTATGTAAGCTGAATAGTAGCCATGGAATAGTCAGTGATGCAGAAACGACAGAAATCATAAAAGCATTTTCGGTCAAATTAGTCGATAGCCACGGGATTGCAATTAATGTAATCCCATCACCGAGTGTTGAAAATAAAACGGCAACTAATAGATAATGAAAATTTTTGTTCTTCCCCACTCGGATCACTCATTTCTATCTCATAATGACGGCTTCCTATAAAAAAATCATTCTACTAAACATCTGCAAGTTGAAATCATCAAACTAGTTTTGTAAGACTTTCCAATCTTCATAAGTTATTGTATCAATCCCTAAAGTCTTTGAATTTAACCAATCAAAAGCTTTTAAAACAAGTGGCGAAGCATTGTCCAACGAAACATCATTTTCCGATACCCAAGATGCCCCTAGTGAGTCCTGTCCCTCAAATTGTTCTGGAATATTTAATGATCCGCCTATCACATTAACTGAATAATATACTGCTATATGGTGCACATCCGTAAAATCTTTCCACGACCAAGGAAGCTTAAAGTCAATGACACCAATGTTTTCTTCAATTTCTATTTCTTGACCCGTTTCCTCGAGGAACTCTCTCCGCATTGCTTCGGACAAACCTTCCCCTTCTTCTAGGCTTCCTCCAGGGAGATCATATCTATTTATATAAGGACCACCGTTTTTATTTATAACTAAGAGTTTTCCATCTCTAATACATATTCCATATACTCCAAAAGCTCTATGATAATGTCTCATAGACTCTAACACCTCTCCTCAGACCCATTTAAAAGAATTACTTCTTGAGATAAAACACTTCGAAACCCTTCATTCTTTCTGAAATGTAATCCAAGTCGGACTTGGAGCAAATGGAAAACGGTTCAAGACCTCCAAAGCATAGCTGTCAGTTGTATCAAATTCTCCGATTATAAATTCGAATCCGTGCCGATATGCATAACACACTTGCATATGAACCAATTCAGGAATCAATTGTTTTTGTTCCATGACATTAGCACCACACCATCCTAATTCCACAGTTTTGATTTCATCAGACTCATGAAGAAAGGAATAGGCAATGATGCTTTTCTCATTAGAATCAATGTGAATATAACTTCCATCTTGTAGTACATCATCAGAAACAATTAACTCATACCACTGCTCTGCTTCTAAATATGCTACTGGATTAACCTCATGCGTTTCTTCATAAACCGCTTTCACTTGATGAATGAGTGCCTCTGTTAAGTCTTTATCCATTAAGACTTCTTCTAAAGTTTGAATTTGATAACCTTTACCTTTCAGAAATCTATCATTAATAACATCAGATACTGCTAAGGTTGATATATATGTTCTTCTTATTTCCTTAACCCCATTATGTAAATACAAATTAATCTGTTTATTCGAGGTTTCCCAAGCTGAGGTTTGTAAAGGCAGCCCTTCTTCTTTGATATCTTCAAGCTTCAAAAGCAGTCGTTCTTCAATATCTAAGTTTCGATAAAAAGGATTAATGAGGATACGAAAATAAAGACATTACGGATGAATTCGACTTTTCCAGACAAACATTATCCCAACTAAATCATTTTCAAAATAAGCTGAGTATAAAATATTCAACTGATTTGACTTCACGATGTTAATTAAATTTTCATCCTCAAAACACAAATTCAATAACCTTATCAACTGAGGTTCGTCTTCATCTTGATATTTCTTCACCTCAATATGCATGTCTCAACCTCCAATGAAAACGTCCTAACAGAATCGACACATTTATACTACTTAGCTAAAATTTGATATAGATTTCAGCTTTAGATTCTTCACTAAAGGCTTTTAAAAACCACTCCCAACTTATGACTTTACAAATTTTTTATAAAGACTGCTTATTACAAAATACGAAAACAGTAAAGTGATTACTAATACAATAATAACTGAGATTGAATTAGGTTCACCGGGAACAACTTGAAAAATGTTATCCAAGGATATATTTAAATTAAACCACTCTAAAACCCCAGTTAAGAAAACACCAGAGAGTATCCCCAAAATCATAAATAGCAAAATTTATTTTTACTCATCTTATTCCTCCAAATCATCAACGAAATCTAAAAATTTAGAATTTTATTCACACAAGTATATCATGTGTTTCAATTTTTGGAATTAATTTCCCTAAATTTAAGGTTTTTTATTATAAATTCTTTTCGTTGGTATTTTATATTTTTTGATTAAAATACCAACGAAATGATCCTTCGCTGCGTAATGAAGCTTTTAAATCCCTTTTAAAATATCAACTTCTTGTGCGCCTTAATTCACAAACAATTTTTATAAGAAACTAAAAACGGAACAATTAAGGAAACCAATATTATACCCACGGTAGCTATTCCAAATATCAAAGTAGCATCATTAGTAGGTGACAGAAATATAAGGAGAGTAAACAGCGGAAGAATTGTAAGAATAGCAACAATGGTTCTACTAAGAAATGTTATCTCATGCTTGGTACAGCATTCGTTGCATTTAATAGGGCGATAATTAGCCAAGATCGATTTATAAATTTTACTCCAACTAAATTGTGCATGACAATTCTCACATTTTTGCAATATAGTCACCTCAATACTTATTACCTAGTTAAATAATAACTTCATATTTTGTTAGCTTGCCATTCAAAAATAACAACGAAAAAATTTCTCTGATCCTATATCAAAACACAATCAAACTATACACAAACGGGATCACAAGCGCCAAACTCAAAGATATTATCGCTACTTTTTTGGATTGTTTAGCAATACGTTCATCACCCTTTTGCAAGCTCTCTATAAAATGAAGGGTATAAGAAAAACACAAAATAAATACTATAATAGATATAAATCCTATAAATCCAACTCCCATTAAGCTCCCTCCTTGCCTGATCCAGTTGCACTGCACCCTACGTATATCCCAAACGCTTTTATGTAACATTACTTTTCAGTCTAATGAGGACTAATATCACAATCCCAATTGAAGTTTGTAAAAAAGAACTGTCCCTCAGAACAGTTCTTTATGTCGTAAAAACTTATTCCACCAAGTTTTTAAAATAAATCAGATTATCTGTCCAATCTCCAAACTCGAAGATAAATCCTTTTCTTGTACATTCATATTCCATACCAACATTTTCTGCTAGTTTGATTGAAGCGGGATTATCAATATTGATATGAGCTTCAATACGATGAAAGTTCAAATACTTGAAAGCCATATGAAGGGCTTCGTTTACGGCTTCCCTGCCATACCCTTTTCCCCAATACTGATTATGGAACGAATATCCTATTCGTCCCCATTGGAAATCCCCTCTCTCTATAGTTGATAAGTCAACCATTCCTAAATGTGTACCATCTTCCTGTCTAAACACACCAAAAATGTATGCAGTGTCCGTTAAAGCTAAGTTTTGATGTTTATCTATAAGATTATTAAACCATTCCTCTGTACAATCACTCATATCTGTTCGACCCGTATCATGTCGATGCTGCGATGGATAACGTCTATTAAATTCATTTAACCAATTCTTGTAATCATCATTCTTAAGTGGTCTTAATACTAATCTTTCTGTTCCTGATCCATATTCAAATAATTCATTCTCCGTTTTCAAATGTGAATTCCCTTTTGTATAGACTATTAAAAACATCACCTGATCGTTTAAATGTCATATCGCATCACACCTTTCATGAATTTCTAACGTGTCGATTTCGGAGCAAACTATTTTATTTCAGCCAATTAACAAGTACATCTTTTTAAAAACTACTTCCAAATTTCGTCTAATTTATCGGAATAGAATTCAATCGCTTTTTTATAACTCAAAATTTCAGGGTCGTTCGTTGTTTCTATTAAACATTGTAGTAATAGCTCCATAGCTTTACTATGTTCATTCAAATTATATAGCGTCATCGAATAAAACGTTTGCATTGCTCGGTTATTAGGAAATAACTCCATCCCTTTTTCAAAAGTGCCATTTGACTTTTCGTATTCTCCCAATGTTCTGTATGTACTGCCTAACCCTAGTAATGCATCTTCCAATTCTTTTTCAGGCAGCCCTAGTTTGATGGCTTTTTCATAAAAAGGCACTGCTTTTGCCTCTTCTCCTAAGATGTCAAAACTCCAGGCACATTGGTAGTTAATTGAAGCATTTTCAGGGAAATCCTCTATAAGTCTAACGAGTAATTCGTTTGAATCGTTATGATTTCCCTTTTGACGCAAATCAATAGCTTTATCCAATCTTTGATTCATTAATTACACCTCCAATACCACATCTGTTTCTTTAGTGGTCTTTTCACTAATCTTTTTGTTTCTGATACATATTCAAATAATTTATTTTCCGTAGTCAGTGCTAACTTATTCCACATAAATAGGTTTAATATCATTAAAATTAGTACCAATATACTTAAACTGAATTAATATAATGGCTGGCAGAACTAGAACTATTATTCCTATAATTAATGACAGGGATGTTGAAAAGAATTCCGGGATAAAACCTGCAAGAAACGTTCCAATCATGGTGAAAATACCACTTATAACATATGTAGCACTCTTCACTCGAGCTAAAAATGCATCAGGTGTAACACCTTGATGGACTGCACCTTGGACAACAAAAGCCATAGAAAGTGCACCATCAAATAACACCATTCCCAAGCACATTAAGATAAGATGGTTCGTTAGTAATAACAAAACACCTAGACCTGATATGATCATTAGTATACTAAGGAAGAATAACCAATTTACATTTTTGAACTTGTTCATAATCAAAACACCAATAATGTTGCCTAAGCCAGCAAAAGATAATAATACACCTATCAACGTTTCAGAGAAGTTTAACGTTATTTTGGCATGCATAATGACGGATAAAACAATAAACACTGTCGAAAAGCCAAGCGAACAAATAGCAACAGCACATACAATTTGTGAAGAATTTGAAATAAGATATTTCACACCTTCTTTAGATCGCTTCATGAAGTCACTTAATTTTTGATTAGGCTTTTCACTAGTATTATGATTACTCTCTGGTTGATCAACATATACTCTAAAGACAAATATCATAGAAATGACAGATAAAATAGCACATATCCCAAGAGTAATACTCTCCCCAAACTGAGCTAACACTAGCCCAGCTAATGCAGGGCCTATAAGAGTTGATATCGCATCAGCACCTTCAACACTTGTATGCGCTTCTAAAAGTTTGTCTCTACCACTTACTTTGGGTATCAATACATTAAATGACGTCCTTAAAATAATAGATAATATTCCTAGCAAAAATAAAATCAAAGCTATCATATATTCATTAAAGATATTAATGGATATAGAAAATGCCAAAAAGGCTAGTCCTAAAGCAAATAACAAATGACATATCCCACTTAACTTTATTTTATCCTTGTTTTCTACCCAAGTTCCTATCGGTATAGCAAATAAAACAGTTCCTAATCTTTGGGATAATGCTACAAGACCTCTGATTAGTGGAGAATTAGTTAATCCTAAAACAATAAGAGGTATGATCAGCTCACGAAACCGACCGTTCAATATGGTCACAAAATTCGAAAGCCACATATTGAGAAAATTTATATTGCTGAGTAAAATTCTCACACCATCACCCCTACCCTAAGACTTCAATACCTCAACTACTTCCGCTTCATCACTCGTTTTCAATACCATTTCCTCATGATCAAAAACGAAGAATACAGGCAGTTCTTCACCACCAACATCCAAATCATCCAAATCACTGTGAGATTCTGAGAAATAGGTTTGGGATAAATATATGTTGTCATCCGTGAAAGATTCTTTAAAAGCAGGTGTTGAAATAGAGTCCTGAACTGACACTATGCTATACTTCCCTTCTTCTTCCGATAAAAAGTGTTCAGGTGCTTCTGCTCCACCTGTGCAACCTGCCATCAGAGATATAACGAGAATGGACATAATGATCAATAATCGACGAGTCATCTTTAAAACTCCTTTATTTAAAATAAATTGTAACACTTAAAGTTTTCCCTAAATTTAACCTCATAAATCAACCTTCTACTGATCCCATCACCCTGCGCTCACCGAAAACCAATTATCCTCTACCTTATTCACCGCTCGATAATGGCCGTTAAAATCACCTGTTTGAGGTTCTTCATTCGTTGAGGAATAAACAATCCCCGCAAACGAGTCTAGAAATCCACCATCAGACAGAAATAATAAAGAAGTTCGGTCTTCTTCAGCCTCGACATAAACCTCTCCATCAACCGACAGATGTTTATATTGATCTGGCAATTCAATAATAGATCCGACATGTCCAGAATTCGTAGGCGCCAATTCCTCACTTAAAACCATATCAACAACGGCAGCACGTTGTTCCTCAGTGGAGTGATAATCAGCCTCTAACACGACCTGATCAAAGGGAATTAGAAAAAATAACATCACGGCAACCCCTTGAATAACCATGTGTTTCCAATCCTTATGAACGAATAAAACGACTAACGCTATTGCAGCCACAATTAAAAATGCACTATAAGCAAATGTTGAGAAGACGAAAAATTGAAATGAACTCAACATTTCATTCAGTGTCCAATGGAAAAACTTAAGCATTAAGATCATCAAACTACTTATAATACTAGCAATCAACAGAAACTTTATACGCAATCGCAAATTCAATTGACCTCCTACATTACAATTATCTATAAGTGTGATTAAATAACTGAATAACCATTCATCTAATAATAAACGTGTACATTATTCTATGACGCATTCACGGTACCATAGACATTTAACCTTTTGTGTTTCCAATGAAACGTCATTTAAAGAAATTAGGTGATATATACTCCTATTTTCTTAGATTATCTTAGAAAATATAAAAATAGTTATATTTAGACAGGTTCTATATATTAATTGCCAAGATGAGCTTGTGTAAAAATGCCCTCAGACAAACCTTTCTGCAAGCCCATAATACACTCATAGTTACTTTAACTTCTCACCACTCCACTGATCGTTCATTTTGACCCCTAATTTGGATATTTTATTTCTTTTCATAACCAACCTAAATTAACAGTCTTTTACAAATATTCATACATTCAAGCTCATAATATCATAATAATAAACACCTATGGTAAAAATAGGTTAAAAGTATTAATCTTTTTTCGAGATACAAAACCTTTGCTAATAAAAAAGGACCACTCAATTTGAGTAGTCCTTTCAAATGCTTATATATGTTTATCAAATCAAAACCTTGTATCTCTTTATTGTGCGCACATTATAGTTTCACAAGCGTTCTTCCACGTACTTTTCCTTCTAAAATATCCCCTAATACTTCTGGCAGTTCTTGTAATGATATTTCGTTGACCATTTCTTCATTCAAGTTTGTTGGTTTTAAATCATCACTCAGACGATCCCAAACTTCTAATCTCTTATTCATTGGACATTCAACAGAATCAATACCAAGCCAATTGATCCCTCTTGAAATAAAAGGAATAACAGCTGTGGAAACTTCTACCCCACCTGTCAAACCACTTGTAGCTACAGAACCTCCATATTTTAATGTACTTAGTATATACTGAAGTGTTTTTCCACCTACTGGATCAATAGCCCCAGCCCATTTTTCTTCACGCATTGGGCTTTGTTCAGTATCTACAATTTCATTACGATCAATAATCTGTTTAGCCCCTAATCTTTTTAAATATGCTTCTTCATTAGACTTTCCTGTACTAGCTACAACATCATAGCTCTTGTTAGCTAACATATTGACGGCAATACTACCAACACCACCAGTAGCACCAGCCACCAAAACAGGTCCCTGACTAGGTTCTAATCCATTGTCTTCAAGACTTTGAACAGATAAAGCTGCGGTAAACCCAGCTGTTCCAAGGATCATAGCTTCTCTTGAAGTCAAACCTTCCGGGAGAGGAACAACCCAATCTGCAGGTACACGAGCTATCTCGCTAAATCCGCCAGAATGCCCTGTTCCTAATTTATAGCTAGTTACGATGACTTCATCACCTTTTTCATATCGGTTATCTGTTGAATCAATGACTGTACCAGCTAAATCGATCCCTGGTACTAAAGGATAGGACTCTACAAGCTGACCTTGATAAGCTACTATACCATCCTTAAAATTTACGCTAGAATAAGCTACACGGATGGTTACTTCTCCTTCTGGTAAATCATCCATACTTAATTGTTTAATATCTAATTCCATTTGATCATTCACTTTATCCAATACTAATGCTTGAAAAGTATTCATTTTTGCATCATATCCCTTCTTATTGTTTAATGTCATTACATCTTCATTTGTCTATGCAAAGTATTATATGATCTATTGAGTGTCAAATAAATTGAAGAATTATCACCTTCATCTCAAATGGTGGTTTTTGTAATGTACTATTTTTTCAAAAAATCATTCTACTAGATTAGCAAAGGAGAATTTTATGCAGTCTAGAATACTTCTAAGTGTAATTTCTTTTATGATTTTATTTATTGTTATTGGTTGTTCATCTGATGAGGAAACAAAGTACCTTGAAGGGGTTACTGGAGAAATTGTAGAGATTCAAGATGAGTCATTTTTAATTCAAGACAACCCAGGTAAAGTTGATTTGTAATTGGACAGACAATGGCAAAACCAGTTTCTTTGCTGAACGATCTTGCTGATTATACAATGGTTGGTCTTGTCCCAGATTGTGGATTGAAATTTTATATAAATAAGATCACCTTCTCTTGGAGCTTCTATGTTTATAATAATTCCTTCCCTTGATTACCAAAATCAATTTCATCGTGACGATTAGATTCATTAATTTGGCTTAACACATCTTCTAGTGATAGGTCTTTGTCTACAGGCTCTATGAGAATTCCCGTTTCAGTAGAGCTTATCGTTACATTTGAACCGTTTGTTAAGCTATGTTGGTCTGCAATATCATGAGGTATATGAACCGCTAAACTATTTCCCCACTTTGTGATTGTCTTATTCACTTTAAAATCCCCTCTGTTTTAATGTTGAATAACATCTTTATAAATACAATACCATATGTTCCTCATCATAATATGTATGATCAACCTTTAATGCTTTTTTATCTCTTCCAATCACTTCGAATCCACAAGAAGTGTACATTTTTTCAGCTTGAACATTCGTTGTTACAACTGTTAGATAAATTTGTTCAATACCACCTATGTTTTTTGCTTGTTCAATCACACTTAAAACAAGTGCTTTTCCAATTCCATAGCCTCGTTTTTCTGGTTTAATATATATCGCCACTAAATTTGCTCTATGACTCAACTTCAATGGTTGCTCCTTTACTAATGTCACAACACCAACAAGTTGTGATTCTTCATAAGCACCAAAAGTAATCGCGCTTGATTTGTTACTAAAACTATTTTTGTACTTTTCAGCAGAAACATTCTTTTCCTCTTCATAACTTGATGCAAAAGCGCTCGGGTTATTTTTTAATGCTTCGAGCCTTATAGACAGGTACTCTTCAGGATCATTTGAATATAATTCTCTTATTTCCATAATCAAATCTCCATTCATTACAGAAGCAATGTTTTTAATATAAAGTAATTTAATTAATTCTTGTTGAACAAATTGCTAGTTAATAATTACTAAAGATTAAGTGGGCTATATAACCCTTTTGTT
This sequence comes from Alkalibacillus almallahensis, assembly GCF_011761495.1. Classification (GTDB taxonomy): domain Bacteria; phylum Bacillota; class Bacilli; order Bacillales; family Alkalibacillaceae; genus Alkalibacillus; species Alkalibacillus almallahensis. The sequence goes on from NZ_JAASRU010000010.1 coordinate 11,741, forward strand.
GAAATTTTCTGTGTTGTTTAGAGTGACGATATTAACCTCTTTGTCTTAGTACAATATTTTTCTAAACTTTTTTCTCCTCTAATTCTAACCTTTTTCGTTCCAACTCTATTCTTTCTTGTTCCAGTTTGATTTCTTGTTCCTTCATTTTAAAATGTTTATTAGTAGAATAAACACCCATGACCAAGCTAACTATGACAACAATTATAATCAACCAAATAAATAAATCCAAAATTTGCCCTCCCCAATATAATAACTTACGAACAATTTAATACGTCACAGAACTACGTTTCCCAAAAGGCCATTCTTTCTTAATAAAGCACATCATTAATTCAATTCATTACTCCAAAAATCCATCTTTATTTAATAAATCTATACTTTCTTTCCTTGTATCACTATCTTCTCGCCATTTGATGATCATATAGATATCACTAATATTTTCGGGTGAAATAATTTCTCCATTCTCGTCATGCAAAGCACTTCCTTCTACTGTACCGATGGATGTCTGTGTTATATCTGTTTCACTTCCTGATACGGACCTCTTCTGAATAGTTGTTTCTTCACCCTCTATAACAGCATTAACTTCAACACTAAAAAAATCGCTACTATATTCATTATTTTTCTTCATAATTAAATTACCATTACCTACTTTAAACGCTTCTGATGTACTCATAATTTCATAAGCATCTACTTTCCAGTTTTCACTTTCTCCGGATAATGACAAATAATAATTATCAACCGTTTTCTCATTGCCACTACAGCTTGAAAGTAAAAAGGTTACTAATAACGCACTTAACAAAAAATATTTTCGACTTTTCAACACCATCAATTACCAATCACCTTAAATTTTCTTTTAATATTAAACTCATTTTTCTGAGGAGGAAGTTGGCTTAATGACTTCACAAAATAGTTTGATTTTCGATAAGATTTTTTCAACTCCATCCTAAAATCCATATTATTTCTATTGTATACTACTACTAAATTAGCTTTTAAACCTTATAAATCACTATCTATATCAGTAGATAATTAAATTTGCGAATATACTCACCAATAGGTTCTCCGAAAAACTCCTCTACTTCACTAGTTTATTCTTAAACCGAATAATAGCTATTTTAAAGTACTAAATAAGAAGTCCTTGTGACTGTTCGACAATTTTATCAAGTCAAATTCACCTGTTCTGATTAAACTTTTAATGGCACACGTTTCATTCCAAGCTAAATCATAAAGATTTTTATCAATAATACCTTTTGATAACGCATCCTCAAGTTCATCAGCATCCTTATCAATAATCTCACCAGAGGGTAATAGAATAATATCTAAGAATAGATCATCCATAAATGGAACTTCATTTTCTATGCCATTACCTAGGCATATATCAATATACCATTGAACAATTTCTCCATTAGCATTAAACATGGTAGTTACAGCATGGTGTTTCTCTAAGGGGAATTGCTGAAGCCACATATAGCCATCATCAACTATTTTCACCCTTTTTATTCCATTGTTTACCGATAACGACTCTGTTACTTTTATCGTATTTAATAAAGTTATGTAACCCTTGAATTCTTTAGTATTAAGATAAGACTGTGAATATTTACTTTTAATAATTCTTTTCCACTCTGAACGATTTCCGAACTTCCTTTTTATCATTATCATGACCCTATCTGAATTTTTCTAAATTATACCATCAAATTGATGATAATGTGTCTTTATATATTGGTTTATCGCTACAAGTTGTGGTGAACACATTAACATTAACTACCAGTGAATTGATTATTAATATTCTCACTTAAAACACATTCCAATTTTTAATCACAACATCTTGAATAAGTAAAAAGATTCCCCACCCTGCTACACCTAGCCCAAAAGATACAGCAAGTGGTAATGATTGCTTTAAAGACAAATAGAGAATTAATAATAAAACTGCGGTTGCAGGAAAACCCCAAAGTACACCTAAGGCAAATTTACCAAGTGTTGTATTCCCTTCTCCTTGTAAGTAGAGCCAAAAAATACTTAACAAACTGACTAATGGTAAAGCAGCAATAATGCCACCATATACAGGAAACTTTCTTGCAATCTCTGAAACAATTCCAATTGCTATAGCAGATACTAATATCTTCATGGCGACAAACATTGCTTTGATCTCTCCCCTAAAATTTCAAATGCTTCTGTAATCAATTCCTTCTCTTCAGTGTTTAATGACTTAAAAATATGATTCAATTTCTCTTCGTCTAAACTCGTATTTCTAAACAAAACTTCTTCTCCCTTCTCAGTTAAACAGAGAATCACTTTTCGTTCGTCCGATTGACTTCTGCTTTTCTTCAAAAGGGCTTTATCGATCATTCGTTTAACATGTTCTGAGGCGGTATTCTGTGACACATTAATATAATCTGCTATGTCATTAACTCCTACATTAGGCTGTTTTTGCACATGCTGAAGAATACGAATCACTTGGTGCGTTATCTTCTCATCATGTGGATAATGTAGGTGGTAATAAATATCCGTCCAGTGTTGGTTCATTTTTTTTACTTCATTTTCCATAATCTAACCCTTTCAATCGTATATAAAGATTATATCGTTATTTACGATGTATTATAAATGAAAAAACAAACAGTTTCAACTGAATTTAAACAATCCTGTTTGTCATTTTTCATATAAAACATGATCTGATAAATAAGATGGAAAAATTACGTTTCAAGATTAAATCTGCGTTCAAATAATTCAGGATAAAACGTAACAAATCCATTATCATCCACGTAAATAATTGATTCAAAGCCGTAACTTTGATACAGGAACTCTCTAATGTTTCCATTACGCTGTAGATAAGTATAACTTTGTTTTACTTTAAAGGTTTCTAAACTCGAGACAGATATATATACCATTTCAAAGTCTCTTTTCTGATTAGTCTCCCATTCAAACCTATTAATCGGTAACGTATTAGAGAATGGTGTTGCAGATATGTCGATATCAATAGCTCCACTCAACTCGTTGATTTTCTTACCGTCACCCGTATACCAATTCCCAAAACCGTCAGAGATGATTTCTAGATTCTCTTTGTTGTCAACGTTCAAAATTAATTTTTTAGTTTTCCAAGATTGATCCAACCGAACTGTATAATTGATTTTGTAAGGTTTATGTTGTTCTGAAGTAATGATTATTCCTGTCGTAATTATTCCATTATTCTCATTCCCTATTCCTAAAAACTCGCAACCAAAGTCTTCTAAATGCTCCCACACTATTTTATGTATCAATTTATTAAACCTCCGTTCAAAAAATATCAATTAAATGAGTATTCCGTTATACTATCACTCTCTCTATGCAGGTTTGTTTGTCGATAAAAGTTCATCAATGTCAGTTGTTTTAAAGTAATTTGTCGTTAGAGTGAGAAAAAACTACAATTAATAGTGAAGAGCCATATTTTTGGTAAGATTTAATCATTTACTGTGATAATTTTTACTTTCTAATTAATCTTCTGTTCACTTTTAGGTTGTAAGATAGTCTAATAGAACCTATATTTAATTTGGAATAGAAAGGGTGATTATGATGACTAATATCTTAATTATTGACGATGATCCTTATATACTGAACCTTGTAGAGGTGACTTTAAAAGATTCTGGTTTTTTTACCTACAAAGCAATAGACGGTTTTGAAGCATTAGATATTTTTGAACAAACTCCCATAGACCTTGCGATAGTAGATGTGATGATGCCAAAAATGGATGGGTTCACACTGACTCAAAAAATCAAAAATATGTATCATATTCCTATCATATTACTCACAGCAAAGGGAGAATTACACGACAAGGAAAAAGGATACATTTCTGGTACAGATGATTATGTCGTCAAACCATTTGAACCAAAAGAACTCGTATTTCGGGTTCAAGCAGTTCTAAGAAGATACAATAACCTTAGTAATGATGTGATCCAAATAAATGATGTAAAAATTGATAAAAGAAACTATGAAGTACAAATTGGTAATCAACGTATGATCATGCCTTTAAAGGAATTTGAGTTATTAGCATTATTAGCTTCACGACCTAACCAAGTATTTAATCGAGATTACTTAATTGAAAATATTTGGGGGCTTGAGTTTGAAGGTGACGAAAGAACTGTAAATGTTCATATAAAAAGAATCAGACAAAGATTAGAAAAGGTTACATCAACCATAGAAATCATAACAGTTCGTGGGGTTGGTTATAAATTAGAGGTGGCTTCATGATGAAATCTTTATATACTAAATTTTTATTTATCACTCTGCTTATCATGATTGCTAGTTCACTTATAGGATTTTTCATTGCGAATAGTTATTACCAAAATAACTTAAAGCCTGAGAACGATTCAAAGAACATGGAGATTGTCACTGGTATAGCAAATTACGCTGAGACTCAAGATGATCTTAACCAGTTTTTTACACACACTGCTTCAACTGGTTATCAATTGCTAGTCGTGAACCAACAAGGGGACAAAGAATTTTATGGCGGACAATTTGATGAAAAGAATTTACCAACAAAAGCAATAGAAAAAGTACTCAATGGTGATTCTTATCATGGAATGAGAGATTTTCCTAAAGGAACTTTTGTTACAGGGTTTTTCGCAAACGATTTACAAAACTCTGTAGGAGTACCTTTTCGTCATAATGGTACACAATACGCACTTTTCTTGAGACCCAACATTAAACTTTTATTTAATGAACTCCATATTTTGTTAGGTTGGATGGCTCTAGCTATATTCATACTTAGCTTGTTAGCTGTTTTAATTTGGGCAGCCATTCTTATACGTCCTGTGCGTCAATTATCTCATGCAACAAATGAAATAGGCGAAAATGGATTTAATGTTAACCTAGATATTCATAGAAGTGATGAGATTGGCCAATTAGCACAAAACTTCAAGGACATGACTTCAAGACTCGAAGACTTAGATGAAGTTAGAAAATCATTTGTATCCAATGTTTCACATGATATTCAAACCCCATTATTAAACATTCAAGGATACAGTCGTCTCTTGAAAAATAGTACATTGTCTGATGAGGAGAAAAACTCATATTTAGAAGTGATTCAAGAGGAAACAGAAAGAATGTCCATATTATCTAAACAGTTATTGACATTATCTTCACTTGAACCAAACAGTCACACGTATTCTATAAAGGAGATTAATATTTCTGAACAAATACAAAGTCTTCTTCATAAATACTATTGGCTTATAAATGAGAATGAATTGTCCTTGACCTACTCTCTTGAAGATATAACAGTAAAAGGAAACCCTGATCTGTTATATACGGTTTGGGAAAACTTATTGACTAATGCCATCAAATATAATGAACCTGGTGGATCTATTGAAATTAAGGCGGAAAAAACAAACAATCAGTTAGCAATTGAATTTACTGATTCAGGAGTAGGGATTAAGTCAAATGAGCAAAGTCAAATCTTTGACCGTTTCTACCGAGGTGACTCAGCCAGAACTAGGACAAACCAAGGTACAGGATTAGGTTTATCCATAGTTAAAGAAGTTATCGAACTACATGAAGGAAATATCTATGTATATAGTCAATTAGAGAAAGGCACAACATTTAAAATCATCTTTCCACGATTGTAATATTTTATTAACCTTTTGTTCACTTAGCTGATTTATCATAATCAGTAAGTAAAACAAAAGGTTTTTTTGAGAGGGATGATCATAGTGATTTTAGCTTGGAAAGAAATAAAGAACAATAAAGCGAAGTTTTCTATAGTAGGGTCTATTATATTACTTATTAGTTTATTGACATTTATCATATCGGGTTTAGCGAATGGGCTATCTCAGGATAACATGTCTTTGATAAAAAATTTCCCGGATGGAACGTTTTATATGGCCGAGGATTCTAATAATTCCTACGCACAATCGCGTATAGATGAAAAGAAACAGATGCAGTTGTTAGAAAATGGAGAATACTCATTCGCATTTTCGCTTCAAATGGGAAATTTAAAGATTGATTCAAATAAACAAAAAAACGTTTCACTCATGACTTATACTGATAACAAGTATTATCAAAATATAGATAATGGAGAGATTGTTCTCGACCACTCATTAAAAAAGGAAGGGATAAAGGCTGGAGACCAGTTATCCTTCCGACAGTCTGAAAACAGTTTTGAAGTCGCCGGTTTTGTAGATGATGCGAGATTTAATCATTCGCCAGTCGTATTAATCAACCAAAACGATTTTAATAACCTGTTTAGAACCCAAGCATTTCAGATCGTCTTTAGTCCTATCTTTAATAAAGACATTGATGGTTTAAATGCATACAGTAATAGTGAATTTTTAAACACTATACCGAGCTACCAAGCAGAGCAAATGACTCTTAATATGATTGTATGGTTTTTAATAATTATTAGTGGCATGTTATTTGCTATATTCTTTTATATGATGAATGTCCAGAAATTGGGAATGTATGGAATTCTTAAAGCCTTAGGTATTCGCACAAATACTCTATATACCATGATATGGACTCAGATGGGGATAATTACAGTGAGTGCACTTATTAGTTCTGCATTATTGAGCCAAGTATTTCAATCCATAGCACCTACTTCTATGCCATATAGTTTACCACTAACTTCAACTATACAACTATCAATCTTATTCATTGTCGTAGGATTTATGGGAGCTACTCTATCAGGAATTCAAATTAAAAGAATTGATCCATTACAAGCAATACAACAAGGGGAGGCTTAACTATGAGTCAATTACAATTAGAACAAGTGAGAAAATCATTTATGAACGGGGAAGTAGAAGAAGAAGTATTAAAAGGGGTTAACTTAACACTCAACAAAGGAGAAGTAACGGCACTGATAGGTTCTTCTGGCTCAGGAAAAAGTACAATCCTTTCAATAGCAGCAAGCCTTCAACCCTTATCAAAAGGACGCATCATATTCGACCATCAAAACTTAGTAGAATTAAAGCCTGAACAAATAAGAAAAATTAGAGCTCAGCAATACGGTTTTGTTTTTCAACAATCTCATCTTGTTCCTTTTTTAACCGTCGAAGAACAACTTTCTTTAATGTTAGATATAGCCGAAGTAAAAGGAAGTAAATACGATAAACAAATTGAAATAAAAAATGTATTAGAAAAAGTTGAAATGACTCATCGTCAAAGCGCCTACCCTGCTTCACTATCAGGTGGTGAGAAACAACGAATAGCTGTGGCTCGTGCTATCATTCATAGACCAAAAGTACTTTTTGCGGATGAACCGACTGCAAGTCTAGATTCCAAAAAATCAAACGATATCATGCAATTAATTCAAGAATTAACACACTCTTTAGAGATGATGACATTAATCGTTACACATGAAGAAGAGATGTTAGAGTATACAGACAGAGTGGTAAAAATGAGCGATGGAGAAATAATAACGGTTAACTAATTAAACAATTTTTGATTATTTTCATCGTGAAGTTATCTTCGACTCATTATCAAAGGGTTCTTTCCATATATAATATATTGACAACTATACAAAGAAACAGTATATTTTAATTAGATAAGAAAATACGTATACAACGTTCTAGACACGCATAAACTAAAAAAAGCAGGATGCTACGAACATCCTGCTGAGCAACCGAAACGTCACAAGGTGTAGGTTGTTATCTATCTATGGTGTTGTTATTCTGACTACCTTGCTTGGCAGAGCAAGGTAGTTTTTCTTTACCATCGCCTTTGATGATCATCAAAGGAATAATGGTAATGTGAGCATCAATGTTTATGGTGATTAGCACAAAGACTAACCCCACTGACATATGAACTCCCATAGGTATCCCCCCTTCCTGCGCCTTAGAAAAGCGCATCGAGGTTCAACCCACTACCTTGCTCCGTTTTCGGTTGCCTATCCCTATTATACTAGCTTTACAGTTACTTTTGAATAAACATATAGATAGAGTTCAAAATGCCTTGCTATATTTTTCAAAGTTTATACCAAAGATTTCCGACCTTATTCTTTGGCTAAGAATTTAGGAATAGAACTCTTTAATGCGGATAAAATCTTGTGCCTATTATAGAGCCTGAAAATTTAAAACGATTATTATATCCATTGTATAGGATAGAGATTATCTACGGGTTTATCTAGCAATGTTGGAGGAATCAACATTGCTAGTTAAAGAGTATAATAATTATATTCGAATCATGTCTACCTACAATGGAGGTGTGTTATTTATGATTAATATCTTCATAGGATTTATCTTCGTCTTCTTCAAAACAAATTTGAGTTTTTTAGATGTCGGAATGACTTATTACATAACTAATTTAATTGGATATGTATCGATATATGTTGGAGTACAAGAATTGGAGAAAACAAATCAAAGACTTTTAAAGCTCAAACCCTATGTCATTGTTATGATGGCTCATAGTATTATCTTTTTCTTGTTGAATATTACTGGTCATTCTCCATTAACGATGGGAATGTCAACTCCCCTTGAGACTTTTATAGCCTGGAGTGGGGCTATTTTAATTTTTGCGGGTATGTTTATGATATTTATTATTATTTTCGAGTTGATGGACGGTTTAACTGGTAAAAATAAGCTTTCATATAATTTAGTAAGTATTATGATGTTTCTATTTATCTTAGCTTGTATAAGTGCTATCTTAAATTTCAGTTCAATGTTTTCAACTACTATTATGGTTGCCTTATTATTAGTAGAAGTTATATTTTTGATTAGCTATTACTACGTCTTTTTAGCAAGAAATGAAAAACAAAGTTAACCTTTATTTAGCTAGTGGTTGATTCTTTTGAACCTATTCCTCTTAGTTAGACAGTTTCGTCAATGTCATATACATTTGGTTCAAAATCAACTGTCCGACACTGTTCAATAATGAATCTTATACTTGGTTGACACCATCATTTTCTAGCTTTATATTGGTTATTAACGAATTTGGAAGAATAAGGAGATGAGTATGATCTGGAAAGGGTTAGCAGGAATCATCTTTATAGTTATATTTGCCTTCATATCATGGAATAGTTCTAAATATTTATCAGAGGAATTTATGTACTTTATATTAGGGGTAATGGTCTTCGGTTTTGGATTCAAATTTATAAAAGACAATCATCGCTTCTATGGCTACTCCATGATTGGAATTGCTGTGTTTTTTCTAGTTGCAACTGTACTTATATAATGTAAAAATGCAAGGATTTAAAATGAGATAGGGCATCATATCATTCTACTTTCACTATCTATTTTAAAAAGCTTACATCGTACATTCAATCACCTAACAACAGATATTCATTCATTAGCTAAGTCCGATTTAGCATGAACAAACACTGTTAAAGTTAAAAACAGACAAAAAGGTAAAGTAACAAAACCAAACGTTGCTTCTACGGCATCAAAAAAACTAATACCTTCATATACATACCAATAGTATATAAAATAGCAAACGAAGCTAGTGAGCATAGTGATTATAGGAGTTAACCACCATATCTTACTTTTTAAATAGACTAGGGTCCCTGCTAATAATGAAATTGTCGGAAACACTACGAATATTAATATAATGTACATTAACATTACTCTCATCCCTTGTTGGAAAATTCTTTATACTCATTTTCTTGATAATATACTATCAATGCTATTAAATTATTTCGATCAAAGTCTTGACTCCAATAAAAATAAGCGAACTAAAACACAGCAAAACACCCAACACAATTAACAACCGCTTCTCAAGCGCATTGGCAATCAAAATAGTGCTCAAACCACAAACGAACGTTACCATCACAGTAACCCCAAATCCATAATCAATAAAAACGTAATAATAGGAAGCCAATCCGCCGATATACAACAGCCAATAGAAAATATGATAAGCCATTTTCCCCTTCATAGGAATACTCTTTCCCCTCTCGCAGCACAGTCATGTTCAATTCATTTGCAGGAAACACATTATAGGATTAGTTTGTGTTTAAAATCTCTTTAAATCTAAAATCAGTTAACGGAAAAGGGTTCTCTTCCCAAAAATTAACACTTCCTTCTTCCAAAACAGCAAACCGCGCTTTTTGTTCTAAATTAATTTGGTAACGATATAATAGCTTCCCATCTTGATCAAATAGTTCTAACTGATGGGTATAGTTATTGGACACCCGATATTTAAAATAATTCCAGTAAGGATTAGATGGCCTTTTAGGAATCTCTTGTGAAATCTGTTCAGCGACTCGTCTTGACTGTGATTTCGTTAGCTCTTTTGAGGCGTCCTCTTCATAATTATAGCCACAACAACACTGACCAGCAATATGGGTGTCCATCCTTCTAACATTAAAGCATCCATTACAACCCAACCCTTCAAGATTTAAACGTCTGCACCACTTGCCCTTTCCCATCACGAACATCTATTTCAGCATATGCCCCATTAACAAATGTGATTTGTGGTGGTAGATGGCCACAATCAATATCGTAAATAATCGGAATTCGCAGTTCATCAGCAAGCTCTTGGTAAATATCTTCAACTGTATAATTAGTGACAGGTGTATTCGCTGCACTTCGGCCAAACATAATACACTCACAATCATCAAACCACCCAGCTAATTTCATCTGTATCAGCGTCCGACGTAAATCAGTCGTCGGCAAATCACAGTTTTCAAAGAACCAAATAACAGATTCTCCTGGAATATGTTGTTCCTTAAACTGCTTCACATCTCCATATGGCGTCCCGATTAAATGTCTGATCGTATCAACACACCCACCTAGTAGGCGTCCTTGAATCTTAACACTTCCCTTAGTCGTAGACTTCCAGTAAGTGTCCTCTGTCAAATTAAATATATGTGGTGTCGGGTTCTCAAAATCCCATTCTTTTTGATATTTTTCCGATGAATGCTGGAGAACTGATTCTCCTTTTTCGGTAGACAAAACAGATTCCCACATAGCCGTTGTCTCGTCAGAACAATCCCCTCGTAAATCAACTAGATTTGTTCCATGAGCCGTTGCGATACCTGTGTTTAGCGTTACAGCTAACAATAACAAACTAATATCAGAATAGCCTAAGATCCATTTGTTCTGGATACGGTTAAAATCGATATACCCTAACGTCTCAGCAAGCAATTCTCCACCCCACGGCGGAATAATGAGATCGACATCGTTATCAAGCATCATCGCATTAAATTCTTCCGCCCGTTTCTTAGCAGGTGCAGACTTTGCCTGATCTTGAGTCCATGGCGTGTCACCTGATTTAATGCTATACCCCTTCTCTTCCATACGTTTAAAAGCTGAATGAAGCAACCCGTGCAATTCATTCGGCACCCCTGATGATGGTGCCGTCACGCCAATCGTCATACCTTTTTCTAAAAATGGATATTGGATCATATGTAACCCTCCGTTTGGATGTTAGCTTGATAGTTTATTTCGTTTTGAACATTCACGCAAAAATCATACTCCAACCTATTTTCCATTAATCCAATCCTCATACGACATCATGTCAAAATCAATATCCTTATCAATAGTCAGTGGCGTGATCAATTCTAATGAATTACCATCGGGATCATTAAAGTACAGAGCGGCATGAGTTTGTGGGTTATTTGGTAGCACAATAGGCTGTTGCTCCGGCTCGAAACCAAAAGCTTTGCGAAGCGTAGCGCCACGTTCTTCCAACCAGTCTTTAGCCTTTAACAGGTCATCCAATTCTACATGAAAAGCAATATGTCTAAGCGATGGATGATAAGGCGTTTCGACTTGAGATGATTCCCATAAACCAAGCCAGCTCTTACCCTTTTCGATCCAAAAAAATGTGACCGCTTCTCCTTGATGAGCTAATTCCAGCCCTAAACTTTGATAAAACTTAATTGATTCAGCTATATCACTTACTGGTAAATGTGCTTCATAAATTCCTTTGATCATATGTAGACCTCCGCTTTGTTTGATAGATATTATTGTTTGTTTAAATCAATTATTACTTAATGAATTGATAAAACGCCTTCACGCTTAATTTGTAAACCACTTAATCTATCATTCAATTCACAGTTGACTCCAACGCTTCATTTTTAGCTTCCAAAATATACTCACTAAGGACAAACTCTCTACCACCATGTTGCTCATACCAGTCATTCACACGCTTAGCATGGTCACGGTCACTTCTCACTTTATCTTCTATTGCCAAATAGTCGTCATAACTATCATATTCCCAAATCGCAAACACCTCGACCGTGTCATCTTCATTCGCTTTCATCCAGCGACCCACTAACCGAGCACCATGTTTCAATTGGTTGGGCAAGTTGGTTCGATTAAAATGATCGTTAAATGTTTCTACAAAGCTACTCTTAACAACGTATGATTTTCTTCGATAAAACAATCTCTCTCCTCCTTTTGTTCAAAAGCAATTATCTCTTATTAATCAATTTTCAGATAGAAGATAGGATTATCACCCAACCACCAATTCAATCAACATTCGTATTTCCTTTTTAGTAACATAGGATAAAAGAAATTTTGTCTATTACTTCATTACACCTAAAGCTTTAACTGTTTCTAATTAATTTTGGAATTTGCTTAAAACCCATTCAATAACACTGAATAACAAGATTATACTAATAGAAACGACCATCGACCCTACAATGCTAGCGTTTAATCTTTCGGAGTAGATGTCGAAAACATTAATATAGACAGTGAAAATTAAAATATGTACAGCCCACTCTATAATGGTTTTAGGTCCAAATTCTGATTTTTTATCGACTCCCTTCTTTCTATCTAAAGTCATTAATACTTCGCTTACTATTAGGACCACAACATTTAACGTAGTGAACCCTAGGAAATACCAAGAATTAGACCAGAAGTCAGAAAAGAATTTAAACTCTACGATTGGGAATATTGATAAGGTAAAAATAACCCCAAAAGTTAATGCAATTGGGACAGATATAAATAATACAAAAACCGCGAAAACTAATAATACTGTTATAACCCAGCCGAAAATATCTGCATTCTTATTGTTTTCTTTGTTCATAACAAGCGCCTTTCGAATGAAAAAATTACTCGAAACTTACCGCAATTCATTCTCTCTTATGATGGTAGTTGACTGTGTTAATTCCTGATCTATTAAAAAGATAATTATCTCTTCAATTTAAACGAAACCATTACAAAACTTCTTTATTAACATTTCTGCCTTATGACTTATCACGTATTAAGATACGTATAGCTTCTTTCATATCAACATCCTTATTGATATGATCTGGTGTCCAAGGAATATAGACATCAGGTTTTATACCAGGATTAGTTACAGCTCCTAGATGATCTAGTGATTTTAACCTTGATGTTGGGTAGCCAAATTCGAATTTATCGTACCATTTCTTAAACTACTTTCAGCTATTCTATTCGTTGTATGTACTTAAAACTATGTATCTTCCTAATTCAAATTCATCATGACTAAACTCCACAAAATGAGGGCTAATAATAAAAATATTGAAATTGCAATTAAGAAGGAAAAATATATTAAATCAAATGTGCTAAAGTCATATTTTAACTTTAAAAAGCGCAAAAATAACAAAATGGCACAAAGCATTAGTGTTCCAGTTAACGTCAACCAAAGCAAACCAGGGCCAATCAAATTAGGACTCAGTGTAAAGTGTAGGATACCAGCAATAAATAATACGATACTCATAATGATTGAGTTTCGCTGATTAAACAAAATTATCTCCCCTTTAATGGCACCACTAAAAAACAATAACTATTTAGGTTTCTCTTTTAGCAGTATGATCACTCCAACCCATATAAATCAATCGCAACCACCGTCAGAACAGCTAAAAAACCTACACGAAAGAATATTTTTTCTTTAGTAGAAGCGCCTATCTTATTATCCGCATATTGAACGTAGATACAAAGACTTATGTAGCCAAACATAGTCAGAGCATATCCGACTGTATCCTGTAAAATTGCTAAGTGTCTCAATATCGCTAAACCTATAAGTAAAAGTCCAAAATAACCAATGAATAAATGAAAGTATTTTTTCTGTTGCTCATCCATTTCAAATCCCTCACAATTCTTTCCTACAAAATTCTATAACTTAACGTTCGAATGTAGAATAGTAACCGATTAAATTATGTAATTCTAGATGGTTGCCATTTTATTAAATCACCAGATCAATTATAGAATCTTCAATCATTATTAAGCCCGTCTTTAAAACAAGAAATACAACACAATGAACAATACTATTGTCCAGATAAAAGCAATATGGACCGTTTTTTCATTTCGTTGTTTGAATCTATTATTTTTATGTTCGATTGAAAATATAAATAGGAAAATTAAAAACAGGAAATAAATCATAAATACATATAAAAGAGAACGCCACTGCTCGACCCATTCCATAATCGGACCAAAAATTCCGCCTATTAAAAAGAGGATAACCGATACGATACCTGCGACAATACAAATTGTCGGCATCACTTTCCATAGTGATCGATCCAATAAACTGTTGTCCTTTTTAGCTTCAAATAAAAATATCAGATAAAAGAGCGTAATGGCTAAGGAAACAGTGATAAAAGTCATGTACGTAGAATTTACAGCTGTCCACTCCCCTGATGAATGTGGATTAGTTCCATTCTGATTGATGTATTCTAAAAACCACATGAATAAGACGATTAACGAAAATGTTAGTAATTGATATATTGACCATCTCACCTTATGCACCCACTTTTTCTCCATAAACTATTACATTCGAAACTAACAACCTGGTTATTCCATTGACCACTAATTATCTTTAGATCTTTCATAAAATGTTTTAAAAACCATAAAGCTACTCTCGAAACTACTTTGAACATTTCTAAATTGCGAATTTAGTGTTTTTCTGAATTCTAATGTAACCTCAGGTTCATCAAAGTATTTCAGATTAATGACCCTCCGTATTAACAACTCGAGTTCCTCCAATAAAATCATGAATCCCTCGCCCATCTTCTCTAACAGCCATCATGATCATCGATGCTATAAGTGATCCTCCTAGCGTAAGAATACCAAGCAAGTAAAAGCCGACAAATTCTCGTAAAAATGTATGCTTAAACATGGGTTCCTCTCCACCTGTGTGTGTCAATCGAATATTCGAGAACTTTTTCCCAATGACGTATCCACTCCATAGTAATGGAATCAAGACATAATAAGAAACGTAATACACACTCCAATAACCATTTCTCTCAAGTGGAAAATCGCTATTCACATTAAATAGATACAAACAGATCAATACGATTAAGTTTAGAATCAAATAATCATAAACCCTCGCCAAAACTCTTTGTCGCATATAAATTAAATTATTAATAGAATGACCTCAAATATCATTTAGCTTAAGACTTCTTCATTAAAAACAATCAAGCTACTTTTCCAATAATTTTTATAGCAACTACTTAACGGCATGTTTGAATATAAACTCTTGTTTCACTCACTCGAGTAATAACCTTCACTTTTTGGACGATATTAACGCAAACGACACAACAACAAACAGAACAACACCAACACCTATGAATAATGAAATTATGCTCATCACTTCACCCCTTCCATGAACTAGCTAAGAACCATCTCTAAATGAGGTTTTATCACATAGTAACGCTTAGTTCTTTTCTTCTTGCGTTAGCAGGGTTTCAACAGTTTTCCTAGCTATTTATTAGTTAAAACGATCATTTCCATCAAACCAGCTTATATAAATAACAACCCGAACGCAGACAAAAACGTTAAAACAGAGCCGATAAAAAATGGGCTTAGCGAACTAACGTATTGATTTACTTTTGACTTCGGAACATGTTGGCCCATGCTCCCAACTGATGCATAACCATCCCCTAGTGACGATGCTCTACCACCATAAGTGAAGAAACAAGCAAGAAAGCCAATAACAAAGACACTATTCACAAAACCAAAGTTTAATAAAGTATCAACACCATAACTAATAAGGTACAATACACCAATCAATAAGAACATCTTCAACAAAAATTTCATCATTTAATCTCTCTCCCTCAATATCTAAATAAAAAACTACCCTATTACCCATACATAAGTCAGATATAACGACAGGATTAGGACAATCACAAATCCCATCTCACTGAGTGTCACTTTGTAAGCATTTGGGTTCGACGCATATTTTCGTTCCATAACGATGGTTACGATAAAAGAAGGAAAAATTAAAAACAACAGTATAAACCAAGGTTGTAAAAACCAATACCAAGTCCCTGTATTAACATTGATGGTATAACCAACAAGTAGACTGATTAAAGTAATCCCTCTGATCACTCGATCGATCTTTTTATGTTGATCAGTCACATAGTTGATAGAAAATATACTTTTTCTTTCCACACCGAACCATTTACTCACGAGTGCATTAAACCCAATCAATAAAACAAGTCCAATTACAAATGTAATTACGATCACTTGCAAAAAGTATTCATATAAAGCAATCCCACTCATCAAATCCTCCTAATATTAAATCTCCTATAAAATCACTGTTTCAACGCAGGATAAACATCCCGTATGTATCGTGATAAATCTGACTCTTGAACAGATGCAATATCTTTAAACGTCTTGCCTTGCGCTAATAGCGTATTAACAATTTCCCAACCTGCATAATATGCTTCTCGCTCAGTATTCGTTGTCCCTTTACCAAATAAGAATTTCATTAAGACCTCTGATGACGCATCGTCTAAATACGGATAAATCCCTTCCAGAATGTCCGCCCGCTTCGATTCACACGTTTTGAGCCATCCATCTTCAATCTCAATATAATCTTCATCAAGCAGGCCTGGCACCATGTATTGACTGACACGTGTTGCTAAACCTTCCTGCATAATAGTTGAAGCGATTGGACGCTCCCACGTTAGTGAAAAGTTAGCTGTCTTACTATGAACGATATGAGTCAACTCATGATACAGTGTGATGCTGGATAATTCCGTTTCAATCGGCAAACATAGTGCATGTCTTTCCTCATCATACGGCGCAACAAATGGGTTACCCTCAAAGCCACCGACAAAATATATGACAACTAAATGAATGGGTTGTTCATAACCTAACAACTGTTTGATGTCTGAAAGATGTTGTTCAATCTGTTCATGGTTAGGCGTCCAATTTCTTATAGCCTCAATATTTTCTTGATAATGCTCCCAATTGTCATCGAGCAATTGTCTCGCCATTTGCTGTCCTTCATCTCCAGGTGGTACAGCTGCAAAGCCATAATATTCTTGCCACAACGCCCAACGTTCTTCAGCATCAACCGCTTCACGGTCTGCCTTTTGATAAAACTCTAGAAACTTCGGGACTAGATTAACCGTTTCAATTTGATCCAAGTCAATCACTCCTTTAAACCAATTTCGTTACCATACAGTCCATACCATCACAGCAACAATCAGAATCATGAAAGATACATCAAATATGACCCAATTCTTATGACCTTTCTTAACATGGTGATAAAAATCGTAAACACTTCTCACCAACAATGCCCCTGTAAGCCATAAGAAACCGTAAGTATCAGTGAAAGGCCGGTCATCACCAAATAAATATCCTACTGCTAATAACGTCATAATCGTAATGATCACATAATAGCTAACCCGTATGACTTTCTCTCCGCGTGTCAGCTCTCCATCCATTGTTCACTCTCCTTCTAAAACACTCGGCATGATGCTAGATTAATAGATTTCTTGTTAAGTGTTATTTGCTCATTAACACTTATCATTTATTTCTTCACAAATGAACGAACTAACATAGTCCCAGCTAAAACAGATAAAACGAGATTCAATTCCCTAGTAAAAAATACATTTGGGAAGAAGTCTTGCGTTTGCCCGAACCACGTTAACCAATACACATTTGGTATAAAGACAAGTATAGTAAGGACAACAGTTGGTATAAGAAGCTGCCAATTGACGTTAAATTCTCCTTTGAATAGACTTCTTAAACCATTCCATTCCATCAATATGCCAAATAGGAACGCCCATAAAGACATAGTAATACTCAGTAAGATTATGTCTTCTGTTGCCCTCTGTAATGCGGTTTCAAGGTCATAGTAATTGTCAATCATCAAGTATAGTAGAATAATCATGCCTAAGATCAGTGAAAAAACACTTAAAACTTTCTTGTAAATAGTAAACCCTCCTGAGGTAGCTTATTCATTATAAATTATTGGTATTAAGCTCCTCGACTAATGCCTCACCTTCTATTTTCGGTGCTTTTAAATAAATATCGAATTCCCTTACCAGCTAATGGTTCATCTGAATACCTTGGTATAACATGAAGATGAGAATGATAAATATGCTGCCCACCTAACTCGTAGCAATTCCAACCAATGTTATACCCATTTGGCTGATGTTTTTCGTCTATGTAACTTTTTGTTTCTTGCAGGAGACTATAAGTTGCGTTCCACTCTTCTATTGTTAAATCAAATACGGTTTCTCTATGTTCTCGTGGTACGATTAACCCTGCACCTTCAAGTTGAGCACCCTTTAATTGAGCTTCATCTAGCTGCAAAAACATACAGTACTCATTACTTAAAATAACTTTTTGTTTTTGTTCTAACCATGGATAACAAAATACACAATTATCCAAAACTTAATCCGCTCCTCACCTTCTCCGTCTGCACAAACCTTGCTCATCTATTATGTAAAACGACATCATCTTAATTTATTGCCATAAAAAACAACGTGTTCGTTAGGAAAACGGGATTACTATAGTAGTTTCGCCATATAGTATTCATCTACCATTTCATTATTTATAAACAAAGCATTTCTTTTTATCCCTTCAATTTCAAACCCTGCTTTTTTGTACAGAGACAAAGCACTTTCATTCTTAGTTACGACTGATAGCTCTAACCTACTGATGTTTTTAACCCCAGCCCATGTTTCCAACTTTTCGAACAGTTTTGTTCCTACCCCCATCCTCCTGAAACCTTCTAAAACTCCTATCACAAGGTAAGCAGAATGTTGATTCCGTTTTGCATTTCCGCCGATTGCTATCAAATAGCCGACTAGCTCATAATCGCTCTCTGCTACGAATATGGCTGAATTGGATGCCTTTTTAAAACTTTCGATCATACTCATTTGGTTTTCCGGTTGAATATCCCTCTCTCCAGCTTCCCAGAGCATATACTGAGCACTTTCATCAACACGCTGGATAAGATTTGCTAATTTATCGGCATCAAAAGTCTCCGCTTCTCTTATTTTCACGACCTCTCCCCCTACCACCAGAAACTTAACCCTTTAAATGATCGAGGCTATAAACTACATCGAATTAATAATCCTTACTATTAAAACAATAGCTAAAACCATAATTAATATGTCAATTGCCAGCCAGCCTTTCTTACCTGCTTTAAGATCTTTATAAAAATCATAAGCATTCATAACCAATACTGCACCTGTAATCCAAAAGATACCATAAATATCAGATCCATGACTGTCATCACCAAACAAATACCCCACAGCCAATAACATCATGACTGTGACCGTCACCCCATAGCTCACCCGAATGATTTTTTCGCTACGAGTAAGTCCTTCATCCATCATTAAAACTCCTTTTCTAAAAATCACACCATCATTGATCACTCAACTAAAGATAATCAGACACCAATTCAACATTGAACCGTCCACTCTCTTGTAAAAACTGAGTAAGCAAATGAACATGCCCCATACCGTACAAAACGAAAAGGCGATCATTGCTACTTGTTGCTAGGTCAACAATGTTTTTATAAATAATCAGATTGCGATAATACCAATATTGCGCCGTCCACATTGCTCCAACTGGTTGATCATGATCCCCAATTAAAGCTAATAACATATGAATCTCATGGCTGGCATTCAAGTTCGATGAGGTATTTAACCAACGCAAGAATTCTCGCACCGAATGATTATTAAAATATGTTTCTATTTCTTTAGTTAGGGATGCCCCTTTTTCCTTCACTTCTTCAAACACTGGAGAACCATGTGTATCTGCCCATTCTTCTAAATCAGGAATGCCGTCGACTTGATCATTCCAGTCAACGGCATAAAGTTTTTCGTGGTTCATTGCACGTCCCAACTTAAATCCGATCTGATGGCGTTCATTTGCCTTCAAGGAATATTTTCCTTGTAAAAAAGCTTGGTAACTTTCATCCAATTTCTCTTGTTGATCGCTTAAAACTTCTAGCACAATTTTCGTCGGATTATAGTGCACAAGACACTCAATCACTTCGGCAATTTCTTGCTGTTTATTCTGGGTTAATATATCCTGTGTTTCAGGTTGAAATAAATCACCATTATCAGGACTATTAAAATGGTTTGTACCTAATACAACAACAGTCGGTTTTGAACGTGACATAAGATTCCACCTATTAATCGTTTACTTCGGAATCGTAGTACTCACCATATTCATCAACATCGACTACTTCAATGACGTTAGACCAATGCAGAACAGTCCCGACAAAATCTCGTATATCTAACTCTGGCATCTCATAAGTTTCATCTGTATTGACAGTTCCTGTTGCGTCTTCAATAAACGTCACCTTATAGCCACGATCAAATCCTGTTATAGCTGTGAACATACAACAGAACTCAGTATTAAAACCAGTAATGAACAGGTGATCCACACCTAAACTGTCCAATTGAGTTTGCAGGTCCGTTTCATAGAAAGAATTAGGCGTTTTCTTTTCAATAACAACATCAGCATAATCCTTTAATGATGGATGTAAGTCAGAGCCTTCTGAATCTTTGTGTAACGGTTTTTCTTCAGCTTTATCGAAGTGCTTCATGAAAATAACCGGTAATTCTTTCGCTTTAAAATCCTTAATCACCTTTTCCATAAGCGATAATTCTTCTTCAAAATTTCCAGCGTTAACAATGCCATTTTGTACGTCGATGACTAATAGTGCTTTCATTTTAATTCCTCCAATTTAATTCAAAAACTAATTGTTATTAGATATTCAGATGACCAGTCAATTCTGTTTGTTCCAAATCTTCACCTTTTACCCATTCACTAAAATCTATTTCAAGCGCTTCTCCACCAGGAATCGCTGTATACACTTTTTTCTCGTCAAACAGATAAGCGAATGTATGAAGTGTCCCAAAATATTCAAGGTAGTCTTCGTTGTACAGATGCGTCCCTTCACTTCTGAACTTATTAAAAACCTCCAGACCATCCATTCTTTTAAAATCATCCCGATGTAAATAATCCAATCGTTCCTCTGAATCTTCTACATGATCTCTGTTAAGTTGAGTCATATCTTCTCTTTGAAAATGATTTGTACAACATAACGTATGTTGATCTTTTCGAGTTTTAATATCAAAAGGGGATTCTTCAACCACAACGACATTGCCTTCAGAATCACCTATCGAATAATTGTAACTCCAGGAATGAGGAAGTTGTTTAATTACATCAACGGCTTCTTCGGTATTTTTACATGTATCAAGGATTATTCTAATAACACTTGCTGCAGTGAACCCAGTTTGGGTATCCTCGCTGTTAACGAAATGTAAAGCTACCGCAAGTCCATGCTCATTTACACCTTCTGTTCGACCCGTGACGTGTAAACTATGCCCCACGCTCGCAAATCCTTCGTCAGGTTGCACCAAAACCAATCGCCCATCATATATTTCTGGTGAAAAATCATAATTTCTCACCAGCATATTGGCGTTAACAACAGAGGAATATCCCATACCTTGAATTTCGGGCGCACTAAAACCACTAAAAATCGCAGCCTGGCATAACGAAATATTCATCGAGTCAGCTATTCCTGCCAATTCATGTAGTAGATGTGGAGCATGCAGTGAATATACTTTTTTTAACTCATCGAGATCTATATCCTCTTCACTCACAACATTTGAAAACATTGTCAACAACGATCGATCAATTTGTAAGCCTTGACCATAACCAATATCATATGAAGCACCGCGGTATTGCTCTAAAGATATTTTAAAGTTCCCCATTAGTTTTCCACCTTATTAGATCATTTTTTACCTATAAACATACTCCATAGGCTCGGTACAATGAACATAACCGTTCTTCTTGTAATGATTAATCGACTCATCACTTGGCCACACAATGACAAACTCATATTGATTATCTTCAACCCACTGATTAATGGTTTCGAGTAACTGACTCCCAACACCTTGATTGCGATAGTCTGGACGCGTATAGACATTCGTCATAAATGCAAAGGGCTTCGTCACTCTACCAGGACGTGGCACCTTATGAACTAACTCTAGGTAACAATGCGACACGATGTTTCCTTGATCCTCAGCCACCCAGATAAACCACCTGCCACTAATCATCGCCTGCTCTAGAAATGACTCACATTCAATCGCGAACTCGTCGAATGATTCGTTACTTTTGCTTTCGTCATCCTCTATCGTAAAATCCCAGCGCATCTTAATTAGTTGTTTGATATCCATGGGTTCTGCGAGTCTTATCTTCAAACTTAAACCCTCCTTGATTCTGATGATGATACTAGACACCACTTCAAATTAAGTAAAATCTTCTTTAACACCTTTAACCGTCATACTTAAAAGTACGAACCATCATCGTTTGTTTAAAGCCTAATTTCTCATATAATCGTTTTGCATTTAAATTATCTTGATCAACAGCTAGAAATATTTCCTTCTTCTCAGTTTTAGCAAAGGTGTTTAGTACATGGGCAATCAAATCCGAAGCAATCCCTTTCCGTCTAGCATCTGGATGAACCGCAACATCTTCTAATCTAAGGAAATCAGTGTCTTCAACATCATCCCAAAGCACAGCGCCTAAAACATCTTGTTCTTCTTGAATATATCCTGCTTCCATCCCGAATTCATCTAAATAATGGCCGAGCCTGCTCTCAGGGTTTTGCCAATCAAACGCATCTTCAAACAGTTTAGCTACTGAGTGAAAATCAGGATCCTCACTACTAGATAATGAATAAATTGAGTTTTCAACGTTCAAGTTATCTAGAGCTGTTGAGTCATACACCATTTCATACTGTTCGTTTGTAATATGCCAATCTTCTTCTTTAAGTACTAGATTAGTCGTTTGATTTTCTTCAGGAACCCCTATTATTAAATCATCAAATTTTGATAATTTGGTAAGTGTCGCAAGCGCGAGAGTGACATTTTCAACAGTATGTTCTTCTTTGATAAATACAGGACCGATCACGAATGCTTCATCATCTCCAGGTTCATATAAGAAGCCTGTAAATCCGATTATTCGCGAATCTTTCTCAAGCATTATAATCGAGTCTTCAAACGTATTCTCATATTCCTTGATCTCAGCCATCAACTCATTTAAATCGTTCACCCGTGGATAACCAATCCACTGTTCCTTACTCTCATAACTCAAACGGCAAAGCTCATCTACAAATTTTTCATCTTCCTTATTCGCAAATCTATGTTTCATTAGAACCTCCATTTACTTGATATTCAATAAATTAACAACAATAATCATACTTTTTATTACTGCATGATTATGGATGCAGTTACCTTATTACGTTTTTTATTAAAACGCTACTTCGAAATAACGATCACACCACCACAATGTGAAATCGGGTAGAATTCACATTGAAGCGCGTTGGATAATGATAACTTAATTTCATCATAAACCAGATAAAATTCATCCTCGTCCCAAACATCTAAGTTTTCTAATCGACAAGCATTCAGTTCTTCTCGTGTTTCAAAAGCAATATCACCTATAAGGAGTTGACCATCCTCTTCAAGAAGGGATACGAGCTGCTCGATAAACGGGATCTTCTCTTCATCCGTTAAATGATGCAATGTATACGTACTAACAATAAAGTCATATGTTTTCTCCACGATCTCAGGAGGCAAACCATTCGTGATATCCCACTCAATTAAATTAGCAGTGGGCATCTTGGATTGCGCAATTTCCTGCATTTTCGTTGAAAAATCCAAACCATCTATTTGGTGACCATGTTCATATAGTTTGTGAGTCAACACCCCTGTTCCAAACCCAATATCCAAAACTTTTGATTCTTGCTTTTTCATGACTTTATTAAAGATGGTATTTAATATTTGTTTATATCCTGCAAAAGGGTACTGATTATTTTCTTCACTTACTTGGACCGTTTTGTCATAATCATCTGCCCATAAATCAAAGCTATTTTTACTTAACACAACGTTTGCCTCCATTACTTTTAAAATGTTTGATCATCCTTACATCAATCCGAATTATGTAAAGATCTTCTGCAACACTCCTAAATCATCAACCACTCGATCAGCCTGTGCTAATTCACCATCACGTGCAAAGTCAAACTGGCAGCCAATCGCAGTTAGCCCATTGCCTTTTGCAGCGCGGACGTCCGATGAACGATCGCCCACAACAGCACCATCCGCGATAGTGTATTGATCTAAAATAGTTCGAACTAAATCCGCTTTATCGTCCGAATCGATTTGTTGAATACTAAAGGTTTCTGTCACCCATCGATTTAATTGATAATAACGCACAATCGCATTTAAATAATCAACTAAACCATTACTCGCGATGAATAGGTCGTAACCTTTGGCCTTCAAATCTTGAAAAGTCGCTTCGACGCGAGGATATAAAGCTCCCCTTCCTTGATTAATTTGCTCAATCAATCTTTCTAAAAAATACGTATCAACTTGTGCTCTGTCGGCTTCTGAGTGGTTGGGTAATAATGTTTCCCATACCACTGGCAGAGGCACGCCCATAATCTTTCGGTATTCCTCAAGAGGTGTTACGCCTTCCCATTTGCCCAGTGAACGTAAGTGGTCAAAGGTATCTTCAATCGCCCCTTCTAGAATCTGATCCGTTTGAAACAATGTCCCGTCCATATCAAAAATAATCCCCTGTTTCATTGGCTGGTCTCCCTTTTAATTCGATTAAGTGTTGTTCTAATGGGCTAGAATTTCAACTGTTTCTTTTTATTAAATCTCTTAGACACTATGCCAATAAAACCAAGGATGAGTTGCATTAAACTTAATAACCATATTTGTAGAGCTGGTAAATACCATTCTCCTATTAACATAATGGGCATGATGGCAGATAAGAAAAGTAATAGTCCCCAAGTGAATGTTAATATGAATAGTTTATGATCTTTCTTCATAAAGCCATATAACGATATCACGGCATTTCCAACCCCAAAAATAACCATGCCCATGATAGCTAAACTTTCCCAACTATTAAATGGCATTCTTCCAACCCATTCTGGTGGAAATGTCTCAAAAACTCCTTCTCCTGAAAGCATTGTTACACCTAAATAAAAAGCTCCTAACGACAATAATAAGTTATAAACATTTGAAATATTTTTTATAGACATTTTGTCCTCCTCGTATAAGTGATTGACTCAAGTGATGACTAAAAAGCACAACAATTACGTCAATTTTGATATCACGTCATCTACATCTTCCCACTCATAGGTTAATAGATTAAGTTCAGCTCCACCAATCTTCACCTGTTCAGACTTGATTTGCTTCGCTCCATAATGCTCATAGAAACGGCAAGCATCATTACCCTCTAATACTTCTACAAACACGCGATTGTAGCCAAGTTCATTAAACTTAAAAAATAGCTGTTTGAACAATTCCTTGCCAATTCCTCTACCCTGATAAGCCTCAAGAAGATAAATAGATGTTAAATCGCCTGCGTTTTCCGTCGTATTTTCATCTCTTTTCCCACAATCAGCAAAACCGACAATTTCTCCGTCATCATTTTCTGCCACAAACACATACTGATCGTTTTGAGCAATATTATCCTTCCATTTATCGCTGCGTCTCTCATAAGACATGTTATCTAAAAAGTCATCTGGAATAATATTTTTGTAAGTCGTCTTCCAACTTTCAACATGTACGATTCCTATCGAATATGCGTCTTGAAATTCTGCTTCACGAATCATCATCGTTAACACCTCAATAGATTTATAAAAACTATGCTTTTAAGTCAAAGCAAGCTCTACAAGATTATAAATATAAATGCAATACATGCTGTGGTCCTTTAGTGCCGTCGACAATTTCACCTTCATCGACAAAACCCATCTTTATATACAAGTTCAGAGCTGCGACATTCTTCTTATTAACACCAAGGACGATTTCATTTACCTCTGGGAGTTCCTCATTAACGAAAGAAGGTAATAATTGTAAGGCCTTTTTAGCTAATCCTTTGCCTTGAAAGGTTGAATCAATTGAAAATGATGTTAAAACACGAGCCCGAGGATTATCACTATACTTCTGAACTTTCGCTCCGTCTTCCAAAGCAAAATAACCCACTGGTCGATCACCATCTAAAATTAAGACATGGTTAGAAGTACTCGTCACCTTGGGATTATGAATCTTTTCTATCGGCAGCATCGTAAACATTAGTTGTTCTTCTGGTAAATGATAGTCCTCTAGAAAAGGCTTGTATGCTTCTGTGTACTGTATTAATGAAATAGATGATTGTTGTAATGTCATAACGTCCTCCGATTTAATTGTCTTAGTTTGATTGAATAACCTCATACTCCATCTTTAAAAATTCATAGACACTGCCATTGGTATGCTGCATGAATGTCTTAACATCTCTAAAACCAAATGTCCTATAGACGTTGATCGCTCGTTGGTTAAAGGTCTCAACGGATAAGGTAATGCTTTGGGGTTCATATTCACGCTGCACAAACTCAATCCCCGCTTCAAGAAAAGCTAATCCCTTACCATGTCCTGTTAGATCAGGTCGCATGCCTAAGGCTATATCTACTGTTTGATCATCGACTGGATTCACACTGAAGAAACCTATTAATTCACCGCGATCCATCACCGCATACTTCGAATCCCCCCGCTTAGCTGGATCGATAAATTCTTCTAAGTCCTCTTCGTCCGCTTCCATATCATAAAATGAATAGTCACCATCATAGTGCCAATTAAATGCAATTTCCTCAGCCTGTGACTGCGTCATAATCTCTAATTGATACATCCTTTTTCATCCTTTACTTAATCGGAATCAACCTTACCTTTTTCTTTTTCATCAAATTTTTTAATGCTCCTCGCTGTACCTTTTAGACCTAGGTAAAAGATAAATGAACCCACTAAGATACAAATAATAAACCAGTAAACTCCTCCTTGAAGTTCGTCGATATATAAATAACCTAGGAACATCAGTAATGGCCCATATAGGATGTAGAGGAGATTTGTAACTAGTTCAAAGACATCGCTAACGTATTCTTTGTTCACAGGGCACACCGTCCTTTTAACTAAATCACTTCTCCCGTCAACCTCAGGACAAATCATCACAAGAAAGCATTATAAACAATCAATCCAACGATTAGGATCAAAATCAGCACACCCGTAAACTTCCAACTCATGCCGCCGACTAAATCAGCCATGTTACTACCATGCGCACTGCTGGATGGGTGTTTTAACTCTTCTTGTCTCATGCGTTCTCGACGTTCTTCTGGGCTTTGGTTATTGTTGCTCATTAAACCCCTTCTTTCTTCAATTTGTATGTATACTTTTTCTCCGTCATATGACAACCATTCGCTTCGAAAATGTGTTGCATCGGTGTGTTATATTCACCAGTCGCACCAATATAATAGGAAGCTCCTAAGTTACTTAAATAGTGGAGTGACTGAAGATGCAGTGCTCTTCCCCATCTTTGGCCACGATATTTCGGAATGATGCCAAAATAAAATAGTCTTCCTTCGTCTGTCGTGCCTGGTTCAATTTGGGGCATGGTTACACCAACTGGGTCGTCATTCATGAAAACAGTGAGACAACTGTTAACGTATCCAGGTCCGAGTTCCTTTTTCATCCCTTCAAATTCTCGATCGACTGACACAAATGAAGCGTTTAGAGAATCAGCACTCGCTTCCTGCCAAACACGTTTAAATAAGTCTGGTGATGTTTGTTTTAATGGTTTCAATTCAAACTGAACGTTGTCATCATATCTAGGCAGATTAGTCAGATCTCGTCTGTAAAAATACTGCGTGTCGACTAATTGAAAACCTGAGCCCTTGAGTTTTTGTGGAAACTTAGATTTGTTAGCTTCTTGTTCATTTAACACAACAGATACAGACTGCACTTGCTTAGATGTAGTGAATGTCTCAAGGTCCCTAAGCAATTGCTTGAAAGCGTCGGCTGTCTTAATATCACCGAGCTCTTCCACCACGACATACTCAGGTGACCCATCGATTAACTTGATATTCGGATTAGATAAAGTCGACATCACTCAAGCTCCTTGTGCAACTCAATATATGTTAAAAAATTCAGTAAATTAATCACATTTTACCATATTTTTGGATAGAAAAATATATAAGTAAAATAAAAAGGCATGCATATCTAACTAAACAGGACAGCTTTGAAGTACAAATTTGTAATTTGAACTCTTAATTTACCTACTTTTTCACATTAAATTATGAACTAATTTGTAGATTTAACTATAATTAAAATTGCACAGCTAAATACAGAAATTTAAAACTTATTAGTATTTTTATGGTAAAGTAAGAGGAAGAGAGTTGTTCAACTGCCGTACAGAATACTCTAAGAATCTATCAGGACTTAAATACAATAATTTAAGAATTATTTGTTTATAGGAGGTTACTCAAGTGGAGATCGGAAAAGAATATTTGAGGGTTGTAATAGAAAGATTGATTAGTGTAAAAAACCTTGGAGATAAGACTTTAAACCAATTATCAGATGAACAAATACATTGGAATTATAATGATGAGTCCAACAGCGTAGCCATAATAGTAAAGCATTTAAGTGGAAATATGGTATCAAGGTGGAGTGACTTTTTAACTTCAGATGGGGAAAAAGAATACCGAAATCGTGACGAAGAATTCATAGATGATATAACGACGAAAGCCGAGTTAATTACGGTTTGGGAAAAAGGTTGGGACGTCCTAATTCAGACACTAACAGATTTAAGTGAGACAGATTTATTAAAATATATATCCATTCGTGGTGAAAAGCATTTGGTAATAGAGGCTATAGAAAGACAAATGGCACACTACGCCTATCATGTTGGACAAATTGTTTATGTTGGTAAACAACTAAAGGGAACTAATTGGAATAGCCTCAGCATTCCTAAAGGGAAATCTGAAGAATATCTAAAGGAAATGTTAGAAAAGCATCAAGACAAATAGTTTAAAACAAGAGCGTGTTTCTCGAACGAAATACGCTCTTGTTTGTATCTGAAATTACTTTGATCTTTGCATGTCATTTGCAGTCCTTCAATATTTAGTTTAGTCCACAGGGAACGTCAATGTTTTTGAGTGAATGGTACATATAAGTCAAATAAAAAATTGATATAACAATAAATAATACGGAAATTTGGATGAGAGAAGGAGTTTATGGGGCTGATTCAGCATCAGGTTGGCGACCTGAAGGCGTTAGGCGCTACTCATGTTCTTTCTTATCAATCCGATCACCTTGTTGATAACATTATATACAGCAATGGTGAACCGATTGATTCGGTTTTAGATGTAATGGGGGACCCATTATTCTCACCATCGCTCGAGGCACTCAAGAAAGGCGGCAAATTCTGTATATCAGAATCTGCTGGTGTTCAAACGACGAACATAGATTTTCGAACGCTATATTTGAAACATATTACACGGATGCTTAAAGCAATTTCAGATGGACTAATCAAACCTGTTATCGATCGAACATTTCCATTAGAAGAAACGCAAGATGCTCAAGTTTATTTTAAAGAATCAGACAAACTCGGCAAAGTCGTCTTGCTTCCTGACGAAAAAACTTTATAATATGAAAATGCTCAGACTCCATTCTTAAGGGTTTCCGTTATTTTGTGAAAAAGTTTAAATCACAGCGATTATTTCATGTTGAATCTTTGTATATAATAAACCAACGACCATATTACAACTGGGGCGCTTTTGCATCTCGTTTGTAATAAGATTTGAATGATATTAATGACGACATTCCTTCCTCAACTAATGCCTGCTGTTAGCTTAATGAGTTACGGTATCATTACACTCATAAACGAATACACAATAAGCGTAAATGTAATGGCAACCCAAACGGTATTTCTATCCTTATCTTCATCACCGTTTTTTATTTTTTCCGCTAAAAACACAGTATTCAGAACGAATGCGATACAAAGTATTGGCATCAAATAAATGGCGACCATTTGCATTAATCCCATCATCTTCAATTCCCCCTTGTTAAAAATCTTTTGTTTAACATTAATTTCTAATTCGTCCATTCCAGATTCCTATATCATCATAATTGTAATGAAGACTGCTAAAAAAATGCAATAAAAATGAAAAATTCCAACAAAAAACATGCAAAAAAGACCTGATAGTTATAAAACCCCTATCAGGTCACTGATGTTAGTGTTTGTTCACGTGTTTTGCAATTTTCTCTAAGAAAACGGAACTCGTTAACTCGCTCTGAGTGTTTTGGCATCGGCGAACATTGTTTTCCATCCGCTTTTCTTCTATAATTTATGATAAGTTGACGATGGTTACGACGAATTCTTCAGCAAAGACGGACAAAGTTGCCATAGTGACAGCTAAGGTCATCATACCAAGATTCGTCCAGACGAATATTTTGCGTTTCGATATGCCGAATGTCGCAACGGTACTCGCACCGACCTGGCTACTAAACAGGAGTGATGAAACGAAACAAACGCCAAGTGCACCGTAACGTTCGAAGGTCGCTTTTATTTTAGGATTGACCGCAGCCGCAGTCGTTTCGCGTTTCCGCCATTTTTGTTTGAGTTTATGGAAGCCAGCTTTAATGGTCGATCCGAAAAAGATAAAGATAAGCACACTGACCGCATTCCCGAGTACAGCGATTGTAAGAGTTACGAGCGGCGAAAAATCAAAGACGATAATCCCCATTGGGACAGTTAAAGCCACTTCCAAAAACGGCACCATACTAACAAAGAACACAAACAACACTTGAAGGATTACATTTTCCATACCATCACCGCCTTTTATTTAAGTCAACTGACCTAAATTCATTATAATACAACTGACCTATAAAAGCAAGGAGCGTTTTTCAATGCCGAAAAAAATCGACCACACCGAACGAAAAGACCATATTATTGAGGCGATGTTCCGCATCGTACACCGCTCTGGCTTCGAGAAAGCAACACTACGAGAAATCGCCAAAGAAGCTGACCTATCACTCGGATCTGTCCAGCACTTCTTTCCGAAACAAGGCGATATTTATATTGATGCAATCGAGGAGATTTACAGTCGGTTCAAAGCCCGCATGGACGAAATCGAACACCATAACGACGAAAACGTCTTCGACAACGCCGTCCGCATGATCAAACAAATCGTCCAAGCCAGCACGGAAGAAGAACGCATGGAAAACGATATATGGATGAAATTCTCCATCATGGCCACCATGAACCCCGACTACCATGAAGCCAAAAACAAATCCCGCGAAGTCAACTATAGCTTCGCGAAAGAGATTGTGACCATGCTGAGTGAGAATGGGTACTTAAGTAAGGACGAATCAATCGATGAAGCCGCAAATACATTAACAATCTTTATCCATGGGTTAGTGTTTGAGACGGTGATGTATGATGAACTGTATGATGAAGATAAAGTTGATGGGGAAGTAAGAAGGTATTTGGATGGAATTACGATTAAATAATAAAACCGTGTGATAGATCAGTTATATGATTATCACACGGTTTTTGTTACTTTTTTGACTGTTTATAGAGATGGTTTTGACAAACGATCAGTAATCATATGCCGATACTGAGCAGTTCTAAACAGTTGATTATTTAATGAATTATAAGAATATGGAACGGTTAACGCTTTGCCTCCGTTAAACTTAATACACGTTTCTTTAGTCGATAGTCTTTCCAAGCTTTCCACATAACCATGCGAAATCCAAGCACAATCATGCGAAAGCGGTGACGTTGTCGGCATGAAGTACATATTACAAGATGGTTCAATGACGATCGGAAGCTTTCTATTGATACCGAACACTTTCCTTGTCCCTTCAAGACGGCCTTTCAAACTACAAAAATAGTAATGACAGGCTTCATTTATTAATTGCTTTGGTGTCGAATAACTATAAAATTCATCATCTTGATCAACAACATAAGAACCATAAATACCTTCTGAAAATTCATAAGGTAATACCGCCATCGTTTTAGTGCTTACTCGAGCTTCTTCTTCAATTCTCACATGAACCTCTCCCTAATATAAATTTATATTTATATTAGTTAAAATACTTTCAAAAGTAAAATCGCAATTTGTTCAAAAATGACCTAAATTGTAGCCTTTTATTCAGTAAAGCTAGTTAATGTTTAAACAATAACGCTCATTTTCTATAATTTAATGAAAATTTCTAGTTAAGTAGTTAAAGTCTTTAATAGATAAAATCACCTAAAGTGTCGTTGATTACCTAGTTAATGAAACTAATAAGTTTTAATATTAACCTTAACAATAACAAAACCGACCTAACTCCCATTAGGTCGGTTCATTTTAGATTACTGGTCCAGGTTTAGCGCCATCACCAATCGGAGAAATGTAGCCTTGTTTTGCGGTTCTTTGTTGTAGCTCTTCCTTCGCTTTCTCTAGTTTCTCTTGATCTTGCATCACATCAATCGCAGCTGCGGCCATGACTTTGCCGGCATACAGCATACCTTTGTGGCCGATGGATGTGCCGCCTTGGGAAACGGCTTGCCAGGAATGGAGTGATGTGCCATTGACGAAGCAAGTCGTTAGACATTGGGTGGTTGGGGTAACCCAGCTGACATCTGCAACATCGGTTGATCCGGTTTGTTCATGGATTTGATCGCGACCGACAATGAAATCAGTAAGGGTATGACCGTCTAAGCCATTTGCCCAGTATGTGTTTTGTTCGGCTTCTGATAAGGTGCTGCGAATCGTTTCGGCAAAGGCGCGTTCGTCTTCTGAGTAAGTTGGTGGTTCGATCATGTCTAAGCTTGCTTGAATCGCATCATCGAGTGTGTCGTTTCGAACAAGATCACTCGATCCGCTGTCGAAATGGACTTCAACCTCGGTTTCGGTCATTTGTGCGGCACCTTCTGCGACATTTTTCACGCGTTCGAAAATCTCGTGTGCTTCTTTGACGTTACTGGCGCGCACGAGATAAAGCACTTCCGCTTCAGACTGGACCACATTCGGTGCATTGCCACCTGTATTCGTCACGGCGTAATGTAGGCGAGCGTTCTGGACGATATGTTCGCGTAAGTAATTGACGCCAACGTTCATGAGTTCAACGGCATCGAGCGCGCTCCGTCCTAAGTGTGGACTCGCCGCAGCGTGCGCGGATTGACCCTTAAAACGGAAAAATACTTGTTGGACGGCTAGCACATTAAGGCGTAACACTGAATTCACTGGTGCTGGATGCCAACAGAGCGCAAAATCGACATCATCAAACACGCCCGCTTTCACCATAAATGCTTTTCCGTCCCCGCTTTCTTCTGCAGGGCAACCGTAATAACGGACAGTTCCTTCTAAACCGTGTTCTTCCATATACGTTTTAACCGCAATTGCCGCCGCATAAGAGCCAGTTCCGAGTAAATTATGACCACAGCCATGGCCACTGCCACCTTGGACGATCGGCTGGTGTTCTGTAGCCCCGCGTTCTTGGCTTAACCCTTCTAACGCGTCATATTCGCCTAGAAATGCGACAACAGGTTCACCTGAGCCGTATTCTGCGACAAATGCAGTCGACATGCCTGCAATCCCTCGTGTCACAGTGAATCCTTCTTGTTCAAGGCTACTTGTAATATAATGGGCAGACTCGACTTCCTCAAAAGCCGTTTCCGCAAATTCCCATAAATCATCGCTCATTTGAATGAACTGGTCTTGTTTCGCATCGATATAGGACGCAATTGTTTTCGCATGGTCCATCCTTATCCCCTCCTGTGCGTGTCTTTTGTTATTATAAAATGACATACTTTTCAGTTAAATTCAATTCCTTTTTTATTCTATGCCCAGCTTTCACTTTTTAAATTAGTACCGCTATTTATTAAATAAATCCATGAACTTATGAAATAAATTCGTCCATTTATCTCATAAATTCAAATCACAAAAAGAAACCCGTTCAGCTTCAGCTGAACGGGAGCCATTTTATATCTTAGCGCGTTTAAGTCGTAGGGAGTTCGTTACAACACTGACTGAACTTAATGCCATCGCAGCGCCTGCGACCCATGGCGCAAGGAGACCGATCGCTGCGACAGGAATACCTGCTGTGTTGTAGCCAAATGCCCAGAATAGGTTTTGCCGAATGTTACGAATCGTTGCATGACTGACTTTGATCGCTTTCGGAATCAGTTGCAACTCGCCGCCTAAAATCGTAATGTCAGCCGCTTCAATCGCAACTTCAGTTCCAGTACCGATCGCAATGCCGATATCCGCAATCGCAAGGGCTGGCGCATCGTTCACGCCATCGCCGACCATCGCAACTTTGTGACCCTGAAGTTGGAGTTCTTTCACTTTTTCTGCTTTATCTTCTGGCAAGACTTCAGAAATCGTGTCGTCGATGCCAACTTGTTTCGCAATCGCTCGAGCCGTACGCTCGTTATCACCTGTCAGCATCATCACGGTTAAGCCTTGGTCTTGTAATGCTTTAATCGCATCAGGTGCCGTTTCTTTAATCGTGTCCGCCACAGAGACGATACCACGGTATTCACCATCTACAGCAATCAACATCGCGGTCTCGCCCGCTTCTTCCATCTCGATTAAGGTTTGTTCTGCATCGCCAATTGCGACGCCATGATCTTGCATCAGTTTACGATTACCGACGAGAATCGTTTGGTCTGACACTGTTGCTTCAATCCCATGACCAGGCACAGCTTGAAATTGTTCAGTGTCACTTAACGTGACCTCTTCTTCTGTCGCATATGCCACAATCGCTTGAGCGAGTGGATGTTCTGAGCCTTTCTCAGCACTAGCGAGTAACTGTAACGTCTCTCGGTCACCTATAAATGTCGTGACTTCAGGCTTCCCTTTCGTAATCGTACCTGTTTTATCAAGTACGATTGTGTCTAGTTCATGTGTGCGTTCTAAATGTTCGCCACCTTTGAATAGGATACCATTTTCAGCAGCTTTCCCAGTGCCGACCATAATTGATGTCGGTGTCGCAAGGCCTAGTGCACATGGACACGCAATCACTAACACCGCTATCGCCGCCACGAGTGCTGGCTCGAGCTGACCAGGTTGAACAACTGTGATCCACGTAATAAACGTGACCACGGCAATCCCGACGACAATCGGTACGAAATAGCCGGAAATGACGTCAGCTAAACGTTGGATCGGCGCTTTTGACCCTTGTGCATCTTCAACGACTTTGACAATCAACGCAAGTGCGGTATCTTTACCAACCTTCGTCGCTTCCATTTCAATCACACCGTTTTGGTTGATCGTCGAACCGATCACAGTCGAATCTGCTTCTTTTTCAACAGGCATCGATTCACCTGTAATCATTGACTCGTCAATCGACGTCGAGCCGCTGACGACCGTACCGTCTACGGGTATCTTCTCACCTGGTTTTACAATCAGATGGTCACCGACGACGACATCTTCTACTGGTGTCATCACTTCTTCGCCGTTACGTAAAACACGTGCTTCT
Source organism: Alkalibacillus almallahensis (assembly GCF_011761495.1). Lineage (GTDB taxonomy): Bacteria > Bacillota > Bacilli > Bacillales > Alkalibacillaceae > Alkalibacillus > Alkalibacillus almallahensis. Next base: position 47,142 of record NZ_JAASRU010000010.1, read on the forward strand.
TTCGCCTGCAAGTTCAATAACGACGACAATGCGTTTTTCGTTTGCGTTTTCGCCCGCGTTTCTAAATATTTACCGAATAAAATGAGTGTAATAATGACCGCGCTCGCTTCATAATACAAATGCGGATCATAACCAGGATTGCCGATCGTGCGAATCCCTTCTGATAAACTGTAAAAGTAAGCCGCACTCGTACCTAACGCAACGAGCACATCCATGTTCGCCCCGCCGTTACGTAAGTTTTTATACGCACCGACGTAAAACTGCCAGCCAATCACAAATTGAACGGGTGTTGCTAAAGCAAACTGGAACCACGGATTCATGAAAATAGCTGGAATCGACATGTTAAATAAATGGACAAACATTGTCAGAAGTAATGGCGCTGACAACGCCGCTGAGACGATTAACTTCGTCTTCTGTTTGTTGAGTTCTTGTTCTTTGTACGATTCTTTCTCCTCAGCTTCCGCTTTCGGTGCAGCGTCATAGCCGAGCTTTTGGATCTTTTCGATTAACGTATCTGGATCAATGATGCCAGGGTTATATTGGATCGACGCTGATTCTGTCGTTAAATTCACACTCGCGGTCTCGACGCCGTTTTGTTTATTTAACACCTTTTCAATGCGGCTCGAGCATGCCGCACACGTCATGCCGTACACATCGAGGTCTGCTTCTTCTTTCAACACACCATAGCCGACTTTTTCGATTTTATTCGTAATATCATCCATCGACGTTTGTTCAGGGTCATAATCGACCGCTGCTTTTTCCGTCGTTAAGTTTACTTGTGCATCGACGCCGTCCATTTTATTGAGGACTTTTTCAACACGCGTCGAACAAGCCGCACATGTCATCCCTGTCACGGTTAAATCTGCATGTTCTTTCTCATTCATATTCGTCCCTCCTTACTTCGAAAACTGTTTTAAGACGTCCATTAACTCTTGAATCGTCTCGTCACCTTCCCCTTTTTGAATCGCATCAGTCACGCAATGGTTAATATGACGTTCGGTGACAGAAAATCCGACGTTTTTAAGCGCTGATTGAATCGCGCTAATTTGAACTAATATATCGACACAATAGCGATCTTCTTCGACCATATTTTGAATACCGCGCACTTGCCCTTCGATTCGCTTTAGGCGGTTCATAAGCTTTTCTTTTTCATCATCCGTTCGCGGTACAACAGGTTCGTCATGTAAATATTCGCTCATTTGATCAACATCCTTTCTTTTTACTATACCCCCGTACAGTATTTATATGGTTAAAAATTTTTACGTTAACATCAAGTCAATCTTTTCGCTAAACGCTTCCATTCGCATAAAGCGATCTTCACGCATCACTTCTTTTTGATCTTGGAACACCAACGTAATCGGGGCCGTAAAGACGAGGTATTCGCCTGATACTTCTTTTACCTCATCCACGTCGACATACCCGAGGGCTATATTGTCATACGTCTCTAATTCGTCTTGTATGCGTGGCCATAACGCTGAACACACGCTACACCCTTGGCTCGATATAAATAACAACGCATTGTCGTTTTCCGCGACAAACGTTCTAACCTCTTCTATTGACTGCAATGTTTCAGCTTGACTCATATCGTCACCACCTTATCTAAACCAAGAGTATCATACCCCCTGTAGGTATGTAAACATAACTGCTTCTTCTGCAATCTTTAAACGCATAGAGTTCAATAATGATACTTATTAATTGTTATTTTATGTTAAAATCATGGTAACTTTTAGAAGAGGCGTGTTAATGGTGAAAATCTCAGAAAGAGTCTCTGTTGGTCTAGTAACAGCTTTTATTTTTTCTATCGCATTATCGGCTTTCGGAAATGTTTGGGAATATTTTTGGGGCTATTTTTCAGTGACAGCCACCATTTGTCTCATATTCGGCATACCCTTTTCGATTGTTGCAGACCATCTTATTGAACGTATTCAATCGTATCAATACATCTTCTCAGTGACCTTATATCTGTTTGGCGGAATCGTTTGTAATGTCATGCTATTTATTGGTTTATCATCTACAGGGATTTCAAGCACAACAATTAATACTTTTGTATTCGGTGTCATAGCTTCACTGTTATATTTACATCTATTGCTGTTTGGAAAGTATTTTTCTAACAATCATTAATTGGAAGAATCATATGTATAAATTTATATCTCAATTGAATGGAGTGTGCGAAATGAAAGAAAACAAAGAAACACCCGAAGAAAGAAGAGAACGAGTAAGACAAGAGGAACGACAAGGTGATCCTCTTGGTAATTTGAAAGATTCATCTGAGAGGGCTAAATATGGAAGTCTTGTAGATTTGGTCGGTGGTTTAAACTGGAAAGTGACACTGGTTATTCTTTTAATACTTATAATAGGAGTTATAGGGTATGGGTTATTTTTTTAATACGTAATAGATCTAACGTAATAAAGCGTAATGACGACGTTCAATAGGTTTTGTAAAAGCTCTTAAATACCCAATTGAGGCAGAGTTTTTCATAGGTAACAATAATATCAACACATGGAAGAAATATTAATGTTTCGATCCACTAGCTATAATTTAATTGAGTTTCTATAACTGAGAATTATAAAAACATCTATAAATCATACTTGTATAACACTTTTGTGCAGCATGTTAGACAACGCTTTTTCTGGGGGAGTTTCTATGACTGATAATCACTTAGATCTAATAATGGGTTATTTTGGATTATTGTTACTTGGGTCAGCTATTATAACAAATGAACAAATATTAGGGAGCGATGTTTTTGTATTAATTTTGTTTGGAACAGTATTTATTACACATTATTTTAAGCATGCCGATTCTAAACACGACGATGTTTCAAAAAAATTCATAATCATAACTCGCCTAACAGTTTTGGGTATATTGCTAGCTATAATGTTAATTAAATACATTTAATTTGGAGTCAAGCAAGTTTTTTCTGCACATACATAACCATATCTCTTTTAAGAATCAAAAAATATAGCAATGAATGACTATTTAACAGGGAGTCTAGTAAATGGATTATATATTGCTTATCGCCGCAATCACTTTATTATTAATCGCAACGAGGCAACTTTCTAAAATCAAATATACTGACGGATTTTCTGTACTAAAAGAAGCTAAACAAAACATCATATCCATGCTATGGGGAACGCTTATCGTCGTTATGATCATTCACATTCCTCATCGAATTTGGGTCATAACAGGCTCGTCTCCATATTGGGGTGGCGTTTATATCTTTGGTGGATCACTATTAGTAACAATAGCTCTAACGTTCATTTTTTATTATCAGAGTTCAGTGAGATTGAAAACTGAAACCTAAGGAGTGGAGCCAATGAATATAGTCATAGAAAAACCTGAAACTAAACACACAGGGGCTATTGCTACTATTTGTTCAATAGGCTGGAAACAAACAGTTGAAGGCATATTAAGTGATAGATATCAGTTAAAGAATGTGGCCTATTGGTACAATGAAGAACGTGTTAAAAGCGACATAGAAGCAGGATCTTATTCTTACATAGCATTACTAGATTCACAGGTTGTCGGCGTGATTGGTGGAGGCAAAACAGGAACAAATACAGGCGAAATATTTATGCTTTATGTCGATGATCAAATTAGATATCACGGGATTGGAAAGAAACTACTTGAAACATTAACCCAACAACAAATCGAAGAAGGTATTTCTGAACAGTGGGTGTCTGTCCAAGAAGGTAATCATAGAGGGATTCCATTTTATGAAGCAAGAGGATTTACCTATAAAGAAAAGCGAATCCAAGAAACCGAGTCAGGTGAACAACAAGTGTCCCTGCGATACTCAAGAGAAATACCTTTTTAGGAAGTGATGATATGCCAAGAGGTTTGAAAATCATTCTCTTTTCGTCCCTTATACTTCCGACCATAATCACTATCTTGCGAATCATAACAGACTATATTCTAGGCAGAGAAATTGAATTGTTTTCGTACACTGCAGTTTTTTAAGTAAAGCTACTGCAGGATTAGTCTTTGTTGCACCATTGTTGTATTTTGTATCTAGATCGAATGACGAACAGTATTAACTGTTATATTGCGCTTAAGGATTAAGACGCCTTTTTCAATTATGCATTATCTACACAAAGGAGAATTTATATGAGTTTTTTAGATTACACTGAAAAATCAATCATTATAGCGCTAATCTTGGCCCCTATTAGTCTGATTAGCAACATTTATAGATTAGTCAACACCCCATACCCACTGTTTTCATTTGAAAATATCAGCATAGTTATCAATTTTATCATGATTATTATTATTATCATGATCTTTATCAAAATTAAAAAGACACAGAATCAACGGGAGAACCAAGAGGATTTAGTGAAATCTTGATTTTAAATTCATCAAATGAGAGCGGAAACAGTATGCTTATATAGTAGATTACCTTTGTTATTTTGAAAAATAAGGGGAACAAATTATGAAGAGGGTATTACAAATTATAATTTCTATAGCACTCATTTCTGCTTTGGCAATCGTCATCATAGACCATTTCGAAGTATTTGATTCAACATCACCCGCAGAAATAACAAAAGGTCACACTAACTCTGAATTCGACGAAGATTCAGCTCCAAATTTTAAGCTAAATAAACTTGATGATGGTTCACTAGAGTTAAACAAACTGCAAGGTAAAGGCGTAATCGTGAACTTTTGGGCTAGTTGGTGCAAGCCATGCCGAAATGAGATGCCAGCGATTCAAAGAGTATATGAACGATATGAAGAAGATGGTTTAGAAGTTATCGCCATCAATGTAGATGAATCAGAAGATACAATCACAGATTTTTTGGAGGGTTTTCCTGAGATTGATTTTCCTATTTTATTAAATGATGGACAAGTCATGGAAGATTATATGGTTATGAATTTACCGACTACCTATTTTATAAATCCTGATGGTTCAATGGAAAGTCACTATTTAGGAGAGCTTAGCGAGGAACAACTTCATGTATTAGTAAACGAAATATTACCGTCTGACTAAACGAGCGTCTTTGGATAAAACATGCTGAATAATTGGTGGATTATTTTATAGATTCATTACTGAGAAGTTATATGCTTTTTTCGTAACGTATAAATTTGTTCATCATGCTCAATTAACTTGTGCTGAATAAATTCCATTTTTTCTTCTATTCGTGTTAATCGATCATTGATTTCCCTTTGGTTATCAATTAGTTGTTTTTGGCCCTTAAATAATTCATTTTGATTATTAGATAGTTCCTTTTGGCCATCAGATAGCTCTTTAAACGCTTGCATGATGGTGTTCATTTGTTCATCAGTCATAATCAGACACTCCTCGACGTTTTATTCTAAATCTATTATAAAACGAAGGGGAAGTTTTTACAACGATCAACCATGATAGTGTAACCCAAAGCTGAACTGCTTCCAATGGTCCTTTTCAACATCTTCATTATTAAACCAAAGCTCTGTATATAGTTGCAACAACAGTTATAAAAAGGATCGCTAACAATCCGTTCAATGATATTTTATAAGATTTATTTTCTTTTCTTAATATGTTCCACACAAAATTAATTAAAAAAACTGTTATGATCAGACTTGCAACAAATAAGAACGATTTGCCCTGAATAGCAGAAGCCATTAATAAGAACAATGAAATCAATCCAGTAATAGAATCATGGGTATTTTCTTCTTCATTAAATGGGTTCCAAACATATCCAATTAAATAAATGGCTATTATCCCACTTATAAGAAGTAACCAAAAATGACCCAGTAGTTCTGAAACAGATATAAAATAAATAAGAACAGACAAAACCAAGAAATCACGCCTGCTCTCTATTCCTTCAGTTTTTCCCATTGTTTAACACCTCCTGTTTAATTAATATTTGACCCGAATGATTATAATGGAAGGGGAATCGTATGAATATTGTAACCTTTATTACCATTGTTTCAGTACCTTTAATTGTTAGCTTAGTGATGTCACACATGTATAAGGATGTGGATAAGCAAGATAAAGGTTTTGTTTTTATTTATCATAAATTAACTTACAGAAGAAGGTTTATACGAAATCTGTGGATGCTTCCTTTTGCTTGCATTTTATTACTTCTTTTATATTGGTCAACTAATTTAGCATCTAAAGTATATTTAATTATTGGCATTGTTTTCTTTTGTGCAGTGATAATAGACTTAATTTACAATTATGTAAAATGGCAAAATAACGAGAAAGATACATAACCTATGTGAAAGTTTTCTAATAGAGGCATAGAGCGTGACTGTTCATAAATACGTTAATCAAACCTTAACGTCCATGCTCCCTTGCTGCTTTCACCCGCCTTGCGTGTCTTTTATATCTTTTTAACTTTTTAAATCCATCTCCCCAGTGTTTTAATGACATATTGATCGTCCAAAATTCTAAAAGGATTAATACCACATAATATTGAACTCCTAAGTCAGACCTTGTGTTATACAAGTAGACAAAAGCGATTATTACAGCAACCCCCAACAGCATAGCAATTAAACTTATAGCTGGGCTAACATAAAACCCAATTTTTCTTAAGCCTTTTGGAATCAATTTAATTCACCCTCTCATCTAAAACAGTCATTACTTTGAAACAAATCCTAACATAATTTTCAATTTTTGATAATCTTAAATTTTTCACTATTCGAAAATTAAATTCTATACCCAATACTCGCATCTAAAGAGGATTTATAATTAGTGATAATTCTATGATACATTTCCAATGATAAAGGCCTCAAGACACCTCTTCTTCCCCCTTCTCTTCATTAACACATCGATTTAAAGAAAAAAAAATCAAAAAACGCCCGACTAACCCTAGCCGGACGTTTACATTTCTTATTTCGTTAACAATGCACGATCGTTGGCCATTTTCTTGCCTCGAATGGCTTGGAACTGATCGAGAAGGTCTTCTACTGTTAGGTCTTGTTTCGCCTCGTCATTGGCTTCGAATATGACTTTGCCTTCATCCATCATCCAGAGGCGATTGCCGAATGCGATTGCTTGCTCCATTTGGTGTGTGACCATGACGGTCGTCAGTTGATGGCGTTCGACTAAATCGTAGATTAAGCGTAAAATCAATTTGTTTTCATTACTTTAATTAGATGAACTATTACTTAATCACTTATCACCCAATCGTAATTCTTTCTTTTGGATAATGATATCTGTCTTTTGTTACTTTACCTCTTAGTAAAAATAAAAATGAAAATATGCCAATCCTACCAACAAACATTAAGAAGATAATAATGCATTTACCTGCAGTACTTAAATCTGCAGTGATTCCCATTGATAAGCCAGTTGTTCCAAAAGCAGATGAAACTTCAAAAACAATAGGTAGTAATGAAAAATCTTCAATTTGAGCAAGAGTAATAACAGCAAACAAACATAAGATAGCCGCTGTATTGATAACCACGAATGAGCGCATGACATCGATATTATCAATTTCCCGACCGAATACTTTTATCGATTGTCGTCCTTTAGCATAATTAAATATAGCTATGAGCATAAGAGCAAATGTTGTTGTTCTAATACCTCCTCCAACACTACTCGGAGAAGCGCCAATAAACATGAGTGCAGAAATCATCGTCAAAGTTGAGTCGGTAAATTCACTTACATCCATTGTCGACAGTCCGGCACTTCTTGTTGTGATACTTTGAAACAAACCATAAAATAGAACCTCATGCCAAGCTTTATCACTGAAAAATGTCCCATTTCTCTCTAAATATATTATTAAGACCCAACCTATTAGGACTAAAGCTAAAAAAGTAGCCGTCGTTATTTTAGTAAATAGCGAAAAGTTGTATTTTGGATTAACATCTTCTTTTTTACTTAATAATAAATCGCGCACTTCTATTAAGACAGGAAAACCTATAGCTCCCAGAACAATTAACAACATATTCACAAACTGTACAAAGTAATCGTTTGCAAATGGTATTAGCGAGGACCCTGTGATATCAAAACCGGCATTAGTCGTAGCACTAACTGATCCAAAAAAACCTTGTAAGAAAGCTTCTTGCCATGTATCAAAATACTGCAAGAAATATGTACCTAATACAACTGTACCAATAAGCTCAATTATTAAGATAATTTTGAACACATTTAATAGTAAATTTACTAGGCCGCCTAATGTGGCTCTATTTTGATCGATCTTGATTAGCTCTCTGCCTTTAATCCCTATTTTCTTTTTAAACAAGACCCAAATTAAAGTACTAAGTGTCATTATTCCAATGCCACCAAATTGTAATAAGAAGGCCAAGGCAATACTACCTGCAGCATTAAAGGTTTCTGCAGTTGAGACCACTGTTAATCCAGTAACACTGATAGCACTAACTGCCGTAAATAGTAAATCGATGAAAGTTAAATTAACACCTTCATTTTGAAAGATGGGGAGCGCTAATACTGCCATAGCTAATAGCACTGCAAATCCATAAAATAGAACGATTAATCTTATAGTTGATAGTTGGGTAATCTTAAATATTTTAGAAAACAACTCCCTCACCTCCTCTGATTTTATATAGATAGTAAATCACTTGATGAGCTAAAAATCAACAATTGATTAAAAATTTAATGAATCATTTCGGTCTGAAACATGAAAAACGCCCGACTACCCCAGCCGGACGTTCATATCTCTTATTTCGTTAACAACGCACGATCGTTGGCCATTTTCTTACCACGAATGGCTTGGAACTGATCGAGAAGGTCTTCTACTGTTAGGTCTTGTTTCGTCTCGTCATTGGCTTCGAATATGACTTTGCCTTCATCCATCATCCAGAGGCGATTGCCGAATGCGATCGCTTGCTCCATTTGGTGTGTGACCATCACAGTTGTCAGTTGATGGCGTTCGACTAAATCGCGGGTTAAGCGTAAAATCAATTCTTCTTTCGACGGGTCAAGCGCTGCGGTGTGCTCGTCGAGTAGCAAAATTTTTGGTTCGGTAAAGGTTGCCATTAAGAGTGACAACGCTTGCCGTTCACCGCCGGATAATAAGCCGACTTTGGTATTCAAACGATTTTCAAGACCGATTTCGAGTGTTGCTAAGTGCTCGCGGAATTGTTGGCGTAGTTGCTTCGTTACGCCGCGGAATAGACTGCGTCGTTTCGTGCGACCGAGTGAGATCATCATGTTTTCCTCAATCGTCATCCCTGGTGCTGTGCCGGCTTTCGGATCTTGGAAGACGCGGCCGATATAGGCGGCGCGCTTCTGTTCGGAAAGCCTCGTGACGTCGTTTCCGTCAATGACGACATCGCCTTCATCAGGCACAATCGAGCCTGCGATCGTGTTTAACAATGTCGATTTACCAGCCCCGTTACTACCGATAATTGTGACAACATCGCCGCCTGAAAGCTCTTGATGCAAGTCAACGAGCGCTTGGCGTTCATCTGGTGTGTTCGGGTAGAACGTTTTATGAATGTGATTGAGCTGTAGCATGACTTTTCTCCCCTTCCGCATCAGCTTGACGTGCTTCTTGTTTCGCTGCGTTTGCTTTCGATTTTTTATACTGCTGTTTCGCATTCGTTTGACCGAGCCAATTCGGGACGACGAGCGCTGCGACAACAATGAGTGCTGTAATGAGTTTCATATCACTCGCCTCTAAGAAATCAACTTGTAGCGCGACCGCATAAATCATGCGGTATACAATGGCACCTAAAATGACAGCAAGTGTGGTACGAACAATTTTATCCGAGCCAAAACTAAAGAGCACTTCACCAATAATCACAGAAGCAAGACCAATAATGATCATGCCTACGCCTAAGTTAATGTCTGCGAATCCGTTATGTTGGACCACCATCGAGCCACTGAAGGCGACAAGCATGTTAGATACACCTATGCCGACGACAATATAGACGTTTGTATTTGCTGAGAAACTGCGTACCATTGTCTGGTTATCACCTGTTGCGCGCAATGTCGTACCCGCTTCTGTACGTAAGAAGAAATCGAGTAACTTTTTCACAATGACCATAAGAATAGTTGCGGCTACAAGCACATCTAATGAACTCGGAACGTAAGCGGCAATGCCAAGCGCTTCAAACGGTGCCATCACGATCCCTTGCAAGTTCAAGGTTTGCCACCAATTTTCCACCACCGTAAATACAGTCGTTTCATTTAAAAGTGGTATATTCGGCTGACCCATAATTCGCAAGTTAATCGAATAAAGGGCGACCATCATCAAAATACCCGCTAATAACGGATTAATATTGCCTTTCGTGTGCAGAATCCCCGTAATACAACCGACGAGAAAGCCGACCGCTGCGCCAGCTAAAGTCGCGGTAAATGGATCGACACCACTCACGACCATGACTGAGGTTACAGCTCCCCCTGTCACAAAGGAGCCATCAACTGTTAAGTCTGGAAAATCAAGCAATCGAAAGGATATATAGACACCTAATGCCATTAACGCGTAAATTAATCCTGATTCAACTGCACCGTATAATGCTTGTAACATGACTTACTCACCTTCTTCCGTTGACACAATCTCCGCTGCTCGTTCTTCTAAGTCGTCTGTTAACTCTACGCCCATTTCGCTTGCAGCATCTTCGTTAATGTGGAGCTTCAGATTTTGTGGGTAATTGGCTTCGATGTCACCAGGATTGGCGCCATCTTCTAGAATTTGCACCGCTTTTTCACCTGCTTCAAAACCAATGTCGTAATAATCGAAACCAAATCCAGCAAACGCCCCGCGTGATACAGAATCTAGTTCACTTGAAAAGACAGGAACGTCATTTTCTTGTGCGACGGATAAGACGGACTCTAGTGCGCTAACGACCGTGTTATCTGTCACGATTAAGAACGTATCAACATCTCCTGCTAATGATTGAGCGGCTTGCATGACTTCTGATGAGGAGGAAACCGTTGCTTCTTCTGTTGTGAGATCATGCTCGCTTGCAACACTTTTCACGTTTTCAACTTGTGTTACGGAGTTTTGTTCACCCGAGTTATAAATAAGGCCAATTGATTCTTTGCCCATGTCTTTAATAAGCTCAACTGTTTTCGGAACAGATTCTGGATGGGAATCGGCTGTACCTGTCACATTACCTCCTGGATTATCCATTGATTCGACTAACTCTGAACCAACTGGATCTGTTACAGATGTGAAAACAATCGGAATATCACTTGTTTCATTGACGGCTGATTGGGCGCTCGGTGTTGAGTTACCGAAGATTAAATCAACTTCATCACTTACAAATTGTTCAGCGATCAGTTGCGCGTTTTGATTATCTCCTTGAGCTAAGGATACATCGTATGACACTTTTAAGCCCGCTTCATCAAGAGCATCTTGGAACCCTTCTGTTGCTCTGTCGAGTGACGGGTGCTCAACAATTTGTGAGACCCCGACAACATAATCGGCTTCTTCTTCCGATACGCCACTGTTACCTGAACTTTCTTCAGAACTACTTCCATTCGATTCACTATCACTTGAGTCACTGTTTGACTCACTGTCGCCACCACACGCGACAATTAAACTTAAGGTGCTGATCATCACTACCATTAACAATAAACGCTTCATAAATTAGCTCTCCCCTTTTTTGCATACACGCTTTGACGTGTTAAAGAATTTCGGAATATTGTTTATCATTATATGAGAGCGTCTGGGGAAAATCAACCCTTAATATAAAAAAGATTCTCTGGCTTGATTAGCCAGAGAACCCGTGTAAACGCTTCCTTTATTAATTTGTTGCGACGTGGTCACGTAAGCTTCGTCTTAAAATTTTACCGGTTGTATTTTTTGGTAATTCATCTAAGAAGTTAATTTGCTTCGGTTGTTTGTATTTAGCAAGTTGAGCCTCGCTTAATTCACGTAATTCTGCTTCGGTTAGTTCTGGATTATTCGAGACAACAAAGGCGACAACCGCTTCTCCTAAGTTCTCATCTGGAACACCGATTACAGCGACCTCGGTAATATTGTCATGACTGTAGAGCACCTCTTCGACTTCACGCGGATAGACATTATAACCGCCGACTAAGATCAGATCTTTTTTGCGGTCAACGATGTAGAAATAGCCTTCATCATCTTGTTGTGCCATGTCTCCTGTGTAAAGCCAACCATCTTTGATCGAGGCTTGTGTTTCTTCAGGCATCTTGTAATAGCCTTTCATGACGTTAGGCCCTTGTACAACAAGTTCACCGACTTCCCCACGTGGCACTTCTTCACCATTTTGGTCAACAACTTTATTCGTCACATTTGTAATATCCGTGCCGATTGAACCAGCTTTGCGTGGACGATCTAGTGGGTTAAATGCTGTCACGGGTGAAGCTTCAGATAAGCCATAACCTTCTGACACTTGCACGTCGAAATGTTGTTCGAACTTCTCTAATAATGCAACAGGCATCGATGCACCACCAGAGATACAAAGGCGGATGCTAGAGAAGTCTTTTTCGTCTTCGTTAGGATATTGTAATAAATAATTATACATTGTCGGAACGCCAGCAAAAACAGTCGCACTGTGTTCACGCGTGATGTTAAACACTGTTTCTGGTGAGAACTGAGGCACGATTAATACTGTTGAACCGCTGACTAATGGTGCGTTGAGTGCAACAGTTAGACAGAACACGTGGAACATCGGTAATGCTGCGATCACACGGTCGTTTTCATCAATCTGAAGATAATTTCCTGTATCTTTTGCGTTTGAGTATAAATTTTTATGTGTGAGCATGGCACCTTTAGGTTTGCCCGTTGTACCTGATGTGTAGAGGATGACAGCGGTATCATCATCGTCTAACGTTGGACGATTGAATTCTAAACTGCCTGATTGCACGAGATTCATGAAAGAGTGCACTTTATTTTCTAGTGGTGACTGGCGGTCTCTAAGTTGTGGATCGGTTTCTCCGACAATATAATCCTTGATGTTCAGTTGGTCATCGATTGCTTCAAATTTTTCAAGCAAGACATCAAGCGTGATAACCCCTTTAACATCGCCATTATTTAAGATATAAGACAGTTCATTTCCTGTATAAAGTGGGTTCACTGGGACGACGGTTAATCCGAGGCGGAGCGCACCGTATAAGCCAATCACGAAATGAGGTGTGTTGCCGACGACTAGCGCGACGTGGTCTCCTTTTTGGTAGCCTAGAGATTCAAGACTTGAGGCGAATTTCGTCACAGAACCCTCTAATGTCTTGTAGTCTGTCGCTTCCCCATTGAAAATGTAAGCCGGTTTCGATAGATGATCTTTTGCGGTTAATGATAGTTGATCACTTAAATTCATCTTGCAACCTCCCTTAGATATGTAAGCCCTTTCAATCTTGGGCGCAATGTTGAATGAATAATCATTCATTAAATTGTCTGAATTTATTATAAATTATTTCGGTTATCTAAGCAAGTTAAAACTAATCTGTAATGATGTTTTTTACTCGCCCGACTTGGCCGTCTTCTAAACGAACTTTTATCCCGTGTGGATGGGATGCTGATTTAGTTAACAAATCTTTGACTGTTCCGCGAGTCAATTTGCCTGATCGCTGGTCTTGTTTCAAAACGATATCGACCGTAGTTCCTGGTTTAATCGCTTCACGTTTTTGTCCACTCATCGTAACACCTCCTCCTCAACAAGATTGTTAGATAATCTTGCAACTTTGTTTAACAATCTCAGAACTTTGTTTAACAATCTATCATAAATGTTAAACAATATCGATCATTTGTTAAATAAAAGAGTAACTTTGTCACATAACATTCTTCTCCTCGCCAAATTACCACTGCTACACTCGCCTATTCTCTCCAATTTCTATCCCTTTCGCCAAGACATGTGCATAGGTTAAACAAGAGACGATCTAGAAAGGAGTTTAGCATAATATGTATTTTGACCCGAATTATTATGATTTTCGATTCAACCAGCAAGACTGGGGTGGTCCAAACCAGCCTGGTTGGAGTGGCCCGAATCAACCAGGTTGGGGTCCGCCGGGTTGGAATGGTCAACCAGGCGGAGGTTGGCAACCGCCACAAGACCGTGTTGATTACGGACCAAATCCATATGTCGTCAATATAGAACGCGCGACAATGATGAATCCTTATTACCGCCGAGCGCTATGGACGGGTGAGTATCTGCAATTGACCCTAATGAGCATTGCTCCAGGGGATGATATTGGCTTAGAACGACACCAAAACCATGACCAATTTATTCGAATTGAAGGTGGACGCGGCCTAGTTCAAATGGGCGACCGCCGAGACCGACCGAATTTCGAACGCGAAGTACGTGACAATGATGCCATTTTTATTCCGGCTGGCAAATGGCATAACTTAACAAATATCGGGCGTTCACCACTTAAATTGTATTCGATTTATGCTCCACCTGAACACCCACGTGGCACCGTTCATGAGACCAAACAAGACGCTTCTCATAATCAATATTAAAACAAATTAGATGTTGTTTTTGAACATTGTTAAACAATCTTCTTATATTATTTAACAATGTTAATCAGTTATTTCACAAAGTAGTGAGATTGTTTAACAATCTCGCTACTTTGTTTTACAATTCCCGCAGATTGTCTAACAATCCTTGTGATATATTAAACCCCGCCAACTAGCTGGCGGGGTTTTTCCTACCATTTAATCTTAATAAACTAATGCCATGAACTCTTCGTCTGGAATTTTACCTAAATAATGCTGAACATCGATATCACGTAACGCTTCTTCAATCGCTTCGCGGTCATAGCGAACACCTTTAAGCGCATCTTCCACGTCACTCACTTCACCAATTCCAAAGAAGTCACCGAAGATATTCACATCTTGAATAACGCCTTTCTTCACGTCTAGACGCACGTCATATGAGCCGACGCCTTCTACACGCTTCGTATGCTGGATGTTAAATGCAGGTGATTTTCCGTAATTCCAGTCCCAACGCTGATAACGCGCTTCTGAAATCTCACGGATCTTAGCCCAGTCATCTTCTGTCAACTTATACTCTGGTACATCGTTTAAATCATCAACATCAAAGATATACTTTAATAGCAATTGTCTAAAGTCTTCAAGCGTGATATCGTCCTCAAGAAATTCCGAAATATTCGCCACACGACTACGGATCGACTTAATTCCTTTAGAACGGATTTTCTCGGACTTCACGCGTAATGAACGAACCACTTTTTCAATTTCGGAGTCAAATAAGAGCGTTCCATGGCTAAACATGCGCCCTTTCGTCGTAAACTGCGCGTTACCCGAAATTTTCCGTCCATCTACCGTAATATCATTACGACCGGACAATTCGGCATTAACGCCAAGCTGTTGAAGCGCGTCCACTACTGGCTGAGTAAACTTCTTGAAGTTTGTAAAATTATCGCCTTCGTCTTTTGCTAAGAAGCTAAAACTTATGTTTCCTAAATCATGATAAACCGCGCCACCCCCTGATAGGCGACGGACGACTGTAATATCATGCTCGTCGACGAAATCAGTGTTAATTTCCTCGATTGTGTTTTGGTTTTTACCAATAATAATCGACGGACTATTCGTGTAAAACAGTAAGTATTGTTGATCATCATCAATGTTCAAATGTTTTAGGGCATACTCTTCAATCGCTAAATTCAAATATGGATCGTTATTACCTTGGTTATCGATAAAATATAACATGGTGAAGCTCCCTTCATTTTATATATCTATTAAAAGTATAAGCAAATTCGCCTATCTTCGCAAATTAAAACTTAACCCTTCACGTGCTAACTCGACCTCGCCGCTGTAAACCGCATTAGCTTCACTTACCAAGTCCGCTAACTGCCCGAAATGGGGTAAATGGGTCAGCCAAAGTCTTTCCACACCTGCATCTTCAGCTAATCTACCACATTCCGTACTCGTCATATGGCCTGGGCCACTTCCATCCATTCCATCGTAAAAACTGCTTTCCGCAATCAACAAGTCAGCGTCTTTCGCAAAGCCAGTTAACTCAGGGAAAAAAGCTGTGTCAGCCGTATAGACAACCGTTGTTTCACCATCTGTCACGCGCATAGCATAACACGTTTTAGGATGCTTTGTTTTCATAAACTTAAAGGTGAACGGCCCGAGATGTAATGGTTTATCGGGGTCATATCCACGCCCAGCTGTCGCCACATGATCCAACACATCGAAATCTGTATCACCATCTGCTGCAGCATAGATTGGCACGCGGCCATTCAATGTTCCAATCTGTTCATTAACGAGACAGGCATACTGGAATGGACCAATGTCTGCCACATGATCATGGTGGAAATGTGATATAACAATCGCATCTATTTCATTTACTGTTATATACTGTTGCAGTCGTGACAACGCACCACTTCCCATATCGATGATAACTGAAAAACCGTCTTTTTCAACTAAATAGCATGATGTCGCACTTTCCGCCTCAGGATAGGCTCCCCAAGTGCCAATGGCTGTCCACTTCATATAGGTATTTCCTCCTATTTTTAGTTATATAACAGATATACGGTTCACAAATCTGTATTAATACAGTATAGTATGAGTATAAAGAAATTGTCTAAAAACTCAAAATCTTGAGGAGGTCATTTCATGTTAATGTCACCTGTCCAATTTTTCCGTAACCTACCGAAAAAGCAATGTACTGTCTGTAATAAGGACATGAACGAACAGGCTGATTGCTACACAAACAAATGTGAGAAATGTGACCCGATTTCATAAGCCAACTGCAACCATCTATTAAAAAAGTGCTCTAATTCACGTTAGAGCACTTTTTTATGTGTTATAAAGGGCCTACGCTTAACTTTTGAAATAAATGCCTCTATTTATTTCAAAAATCAAGCCAGTAATTAAATAACTTCATGAAGTTATTTAATTACTTATCAGTTATCTCATAAATCAGTTGAATTATTTAATAAATTCAAGGAATTATCTAATAAATTAACAAGCCAAGCTAGGATTCGAGTGTTTCGATTGTTTTAACTGTACGAATCGCTTGGTCCATACAATCAGGTAATCCTACGCCTCGATAGGTATTGCCAATAACAAACACGCCTGGCAACTCATTTTCTAGATGTGTTTCTAATTTTTTGACGCGGTCTAAATGGCCAACTGTGTACTGTGGCATCGCATTGTACCAGCGCGTCACGATATGAAAACGAGGCTCTCCTTCGATTGTCATGATCTTCTTCAAATCTTCAATAACTAAATCAGCAATTTCATCATCTGATAATTCAAGAACCTCTTCATCACCTGGTTTTCCAACATAAGCACGTAAGAGAACCGAACCTTCTGGTGTTGTGTGTGGCCACTTCTTATGCGTCCATGTACATGCTGTAATTCGGTAGCCTTCTTTACGTGACACAACAAAACCTGTTCCGTCAGGTAAGTTCTTCACGGATTCTTCGTCAAACGCAATCGCCACATTCGCAACCGACGTGTTCTTAGTCTGTTGGAAATCGTCCATAAACGACACATCAGAAAACATCTGAGCTGTGACCTCATGAGGGGTCGTTGCAATCACATAATCCGCTTCAAAAGAATCCTCTTCTCCCTCAATATCAATCATATAACGACCATCCTGCCTCGACACACGTTCAATTGGGCTCGACGTTCGCACGTCACACTCAAGCGCGTCCGCTAAACCGTTTACTAGTGTCTGCAAACCGCCATCCAATGTTAAAAACATACCTTGTTTCTTGCCAGACGTTTGCTGGCTTGGCGTTGTTTTTTGTAAGCCACGAATCAAGCTGCCGTATTTTTGTTCCGTCTGTAAGAAATGTGGGAACGTTGCTTGCAAACTTAGATTATCAATATTGCCGGCATAAATCCCTGAAATCAATGGATGAATCAAACGATCAACCACTTGATCACCTAATCGGCGGCGGAAAAAGTGTCCAACAGAAATATCGCCGTCCACTTCAGTTCTACTCGTAACGAAATCCTTTAAGGCATTCAATTTGCCCGAAGCCGAAAACAACGTTGACTGCATGAACGTCTTCATATCCGTAGGAACACCCATAACCGCCCCAGCAGGCATGGGATGCAACTCATCTTGAGATAAAATAAACGCTTTTCCTGTCGCGCTTCGAATGAGTCGATCGCCTAACCCTAAATCTTGTGCTAACGTTTTCGCTGTCTTTTTCCGTTCTAAAAATGAATCCGGGCCACGCTCAATCGTAAAACCATCACGTTCAATAGTTGAAATTTTGCCACCTAATTGATCAGACGCTTCAAACAGTGTGATATCAGCTTCCACATTATTCTTCTGCAAATAATAAGCGGCGGTTAATCCCGTTATCCCGCCGCCTATAATCGCAATTTGTTTGCGCTCTGCCATAAGACATTACCCTTTCATCGTATCGAGAACGACTTTAGATAGTGTGTTAATAAACTTCGGATTGGCATTTGGCATTTCTGGACGATAATAGGATGCACCTACCTCATCACATACCTGTTTACACTCGATGTCATTGTCATATAACACTTCTAAGTGATCAGCTACGAAACCTACAGGGGCGTAAACAAATGTTGTATATCCTTTTTGTTCAAATAAATCGCGTGTTAGATCTTGCACATCAGGGCCTAGCCATGGATCAGGTGTATTCCCTTCACTTTGCCAACCAATTTCATAATCCTGGATGCCTGCACCTTCAGCAATTAGATCCGCTGTGCGTTGTAATTGGTCAGGATAAGGGTCACCTTCTTGGATAATCTTCGTTGGCAAGCTGTGTGCTGATACGATTAAGCATGCGTTATGACGCTCTTCTTCTGTCATTTGACCATATACTTTATTAATCTGTTCAACCCAGAATTCGATATAGCCTGGTTCATCATACCAGTCGACAACTGACGTCAGCTGAATACCATGCTTGTCTGCTTCTTCTTGGGCACGGCCATTATAAGACTTAATACTAAACGTCGAATAATGCGGCGCTAATACAATACTGACAGCTTCATCAATGCCGTCTTCTGCCATTTGTTGAACTGCGTCTTCAATAAACGGATCAATATGTTTTAAACCAAGATACAGCTTGAATTCAACATCATCTTGTTCTGCGTTAAGTTTCGCTTCTAAAGATTCACCTTGCTCACGTGTAATACGCGCAAGTGGTGAAATGCCACCAATCTCTTCATAACGACTACGGAGATCTTCAATCATCTCATCGGTCGGGCGCTTCCCTTTACGAATATGTGTGTAATAACGTTCTAAGTCCTCTTCTTTGTAAGGCGTACCATACGCCATGACGAGTAGTCCTACTGTTTTCTCTGCCATCATTCATTCAACTCCTCTTACTTTGAAGTATAGTCATGGACAAACGCCGCTAAGCGTTTCAGCGTTTCTGGATCCACTTCTGGAAAAACGCCATGTCCTAGATTAAACACATAGCCTGGAATATCTTTTCCTTGATCTAAAATTGCTTTCGTTCTCTTTTCGATGACGTCCCAATCTGCTAATAACACAGCTGGATCTAAGTTTCCTTGAAGCGAACTTGTGATGCCCATATCACGCGCTTCGGTAATCGATGTACGCCAATCTAAGCCAACTGTCGTACATGGTAGACTATTAAACTCAAGCAACAAATGATTCGCGCCGATTCCGAATAAAATCGTTGGTACGTCTTCTTCTTTTAGCGCATTAAAAATCTTCTCCATCACTGGCTTAATAAAGACGCGGTAATCTTGTGCACTAACAGCACCGACCCATGAGTCAAAGATTTGAATCCCTTTAGCGCCAGAAGCGATTTGTGCTTTCGTATATGTGATAATCATATCACCAAGCTTGTCCATTAATGCGAACCATGTCTCGGGATCCCCGTACATCATTGCCTTTGTCTTATTGTACTGTTTCGACGGGCCGCCTTCAATCATATAGCTTGCTAACGTAAACGGTGCACCACTAAAGCCGATTAACGGCACATTCAACTTCTCTTCCGTCAAAATCCGAATCGTTTCTAAAACATATGACACATCTTCTTCTGGGTTTAGATCATCTAACTTGTCGACATCCATTTTCGATTGGATCGGGTTATAAATCACCGGTCCGACACCTTTTTTAATTTCGACATCAACACCCATTGGAGGAAGTGGCGACATGATATCTTTATAGAGAATAGCCGCGTCTGTGTTGTAGTTGATCACTGGCAGTTCTGTCACATACGCACACAATTCGGGTTGATGCGTAATTTCAAATAGAGAATACTTTTCTTTCAGTTTACGGTATTCTGGCTGCGAACGTCCCGCTTGGCGCATAAACCATAACGGCGTGTAGTCCGTTTTTTCACCATGATAAGCTTTTAAAATCGTATCGTTGAACTCCGTCATTCGACTCACCCTTCATTATTCCATCTAGTTACAATATAAATCAATTTTCGCAGTGTGTATAGTAACAGCACTGAATTGTCATCAATTTGCCTCACTCTGATCTAGAACGCTTGATCACGGTTAGACGGCTCGCCTTCTGAACCGTTTAAAGGGTTCACAGGTACCACGTAATATGACGGATTGTTAAACATTTGGGTATCATTGACTTGATAGGTATTTTCCCCAGTGACTGAACCTATCTTTTCAACCTGATCTCCTGTTACGCGATATACATCAAAACGCACCCGGTCATCGTTATGAGTCCAAATTAATTGGACATCTACACCACTCAAAAATCCAAGTGACACACTTGCTTCTAAGTCATCAATTTGAGGCAGTCGAATGGGGCCTTCTAAATCATCTACACCTTCAGGCACCGTAAATGATGCTGTCAGGTTATGCGATTGGTCCAAGTCAGACATCACGCCATCAACCAATGACACAGCAAGCTGACTTCCAGCTGTTAAGTAATTTTCTTCATTACTGACATCATAACCAATCCAACTGGCCACGGCATAATCAGGATTAAATCCGACAAACCAGGCATCTTTTACACCACCAGACACATGTGGATGTTGGGTAGAGCCCGTCTTACCAGCTAAATCTTTGTTAAACTGACCACCACTAGCCGTCCCATCTTCCACGACAGCTTCAAGCATTCTCGTTAGATTCCATGACGTCTGTGGTGAGAATAATTGTTGGCTGTTTCGATCTGGCGACTCCATAATTTCGCCATAACGATTCTTAACTTCTAGAATGTTGTAAGGCTCTATATATCTCCCTTCATTGGCAAAACTTCGATATAAGCCTGCCAATTCAATTGGTGTTAACCCTTCTTCTAATCCACCAAGCGCAACAGATAAGCCGTTATTTTCAATTGAATAGCCAATGTCTTCGAGATAAGATAATCCTTGACTTATACCAAGCTCATCTAACAATGCCACAGCTGGTGCGTTCTTCGATTGAACTAATGCATCGTAAATTGTTACTTCACCAGCATATTGACCATCCACATTTTCAGGACTATAACCATCATAATCTCTCTGTTCATCAGGAATTAAGCTATAGGGATGGTATAAACTCTCTTCTAAAGCTGGCCCGTAAACAGCAAGTGGTTTAAACGTCGAACCAGGTTGTCGCCTCACTTGCACACGATTTAAATCACCCTGTTCACGGTCACGTCCACCTACAGCCGCTCGAATCACAGCATTAGTTTGATCGACTAAAACAGTCGCACCTTCTACCTGATCAGTAGAACCCTGAAAATAGTCCTCTTGTTGCATGCGGCTATGCACGGTTTCTTGCATGCTAGGATCTAATCCAACTGTAATCTCATATCCACCTGTATATATTTCATCCCGTGACAAATGATAATCATGTTCTAATTCGTCCAGAACGAGATCAACATAACTATTAGTGGCAGGTTTTGATTCCGTATCACCTAAATCAAGACCGAGCGTACGACCTTGCGCTTGCCGCATTTCTTCTGCTTGAAGCATACCATGATTCTCCATTTGACTCAGTACAATGTCCCGACGTTCTTCGACACGCTCTGGATGTTCACTAGGATCGTAATAATTCGGCGCTTTAGGCATCGCAGCAAGTGTTGCCCCCTCTGATAAGGTTAATTCTGATACAGATTTCGAATAAAAGGCTTGAGCCGCTTCTTCAATCCCATGAATGCCATTACCGAAATAGATTTCATTTAAGTAGTACTCTAATATTTCATCTTTTGTCCGTTGTCGTTCGAGATAAATCGCACCCATGACTTCTTTTGTCTTACGCATCCAAGTCTGGTCATTCGTAAGGGACACATTTTTAACAAGCTGTTGCGTGATTGTGCTCGCACCTTCTGCTTTACTCATGGTTGCTATGTCACGCCAAACAGCACGACCTACTGCCCAAAAATCAACACCATTATGATCATAGAAACGGTGATCTTCAATTGCTAAAAAGGCCTCAGTCACATGATCAGGCATCGTATCCAGCGGGACATAGGTTCTATTTTCATCATATAATTTTATAATGTCTTCTCCGTTTTCGGTTGTTAAGACCGTCGATTCATCGAAAACGAAATGTTCTTCATCTACAACAAATCGACCTCCTAGCACAATGGCCAAATAACCAATCAAACTTAACAACACTAAAACAACCACACTATAAACCAGGTAACGCCATTTACCAAGGAATTGGTTTAATTTATTTATAACGGCCATAATGCCACCTCAATTATCATTCTGTTCGGTTAGGAAAACCCTTCACTATTATATTATAGTGGACGAATTTCGACAAAAGATTTACGTTCAGGTTTTTACTAGCTTGTTTAATCAAAATATTATTCGGGTATTGTAATTATAGATACTCACAAAGGAAGGGTGATCAATAATGGAACAAGATGTACAAAAGTTAATTGATGGTTTAAACAAAGACTTAGCAGAAGAATATGGTGCGATGATTCGTTATACTTACAATGCAGCAGTTGTATCTGGTTTATACCGTGAAGTTTTAAAACCGTTTTTCGAAGCTGAGGTTCAGGATGAAGCAGGTCACGCTTTATACTTATCAGAGAAAATTAAAATTCTAGGTGGTGACCCAACCACATCCCCAGCTGAAGTTAAACGATATGAAGATGTTAAACCAATGTTGGAAGATGCATTAGCTGCTGAGAAAGATACGATCGACCGCTATGAAGAACGCAAGAAGCAAGCTGATCAACTCGGCTACACTGAATTAGCTGTTAAATTAGAAGATATGATTTCAGATGAAACAAAGCATAAAGAAGACATTCAACGTCTTTTAGATGATCCAAGTTTCAAATAAGTCGTGTTGGAATCAAAGGCAACTTCCTTTTATAAGGGAGTTGCCTTTTTTCATGCTAAAAACTTATTACGTGTCACGAAAAATCTGTTATAATAGCTTTAACGTTCAGAGAGAAGGGAGCTAATGATATGTGGGAACAATTTTACGAAAAACTTGATCAAATGTACGACCAAATGGTAGAAGATCGTCGTTACCTTCACCAACATCCTGAGTTGTCATTTGAAGAAAAAGAAACAGCTCAATTTATTAAAAATCGTTATGACCAGTTAGGTATACCTTATCAAGACAATATTGGAGGTTATGGTTTAGTCGCGACATTAGAAGGCGGCAAACCAGGTAAAACAGTGGCACTACGCGCTGATTTCGACGCCTTACCAATACATGAGGAAAATGAAGTCCCTTATAAATCAACAGTCGACGGCGTGATGCACGCATGTGGACATGACGGCCACACAGCTTCATTACTTGCAGTTGCTGAAGCGGCACTCGAATTCCAAGATGAAATCCCTGGTACACTCGTCTTTTTACACCAACCTGCTGAAGAATTCGCTCCAGGTGGTGCTAAGCCAATGATTGACGATGGTGCACTAGAAGGTGTTGATGCTGTATTTGGCACCCATTTATGGGCAACAAGTAAGCTGAACAAAATCGAAGCGACATATGGAGCATTTATGGCTGGGGCTGATCGATTTACAGTCACATTCCAAGGTAAAGGTGGCCACGGCGCAATGCCACACCAAACCAAAGATCCCGTCGCAATGGCAGGCCAAGCAATAGTAGAATTACAACAAATTGTTAGTCGTCGCATTAATCCGCTTCAACCTGCTGTCTTAAGTATTGGTAAAATTGAAGGCGGTAATGCATTTAACGTCATTCCTGATACGACGTCTCTAACTGGAACTGTCCGTATTTTGGATAAATCGGTACAAGACGATATCATTCAAGAGATGCACAATATTTTAGACGGAATCGCTACAAGCTTCGGGGCTAGCTATGAGCTCGATTACGTGAAAGGCTACCCACCAGTTGTGAACCACGAAAATGAAGCATCATATTATATTGACGATGCAACGGATATTCCTGGCGTCACTGAATCTGAAGCGGTCGATCCCGTGATGGGTGGCGAAGACTTCGCTTATTACTTAGAAGAACGCCCAGGCGCCTTCTTCTTTACAGGAGCGAATATCGAAGGCCATGATTATCCGCACCACCATCCGAAATTCAACTTTGACGAACGCGCTTTACCAACTGCTGCTAAAGCACTCGTCCACGGCGTCAAACGCTATCAAGAAGATCACCAAGCATAAAGATGAACGCCTAGCTAATAAAAAGCTAGGCGTTTTTTATTCGATCGTTTATTGCTGAATGTCGCTCTTTTATTTTTGATACCGCTCTATTATTCGAGAAGTCGCCCTTTTATTCGAGAAATCGCTCTTATATCTCAATACTCGCACAATTAATCGATCAAGCACACTTTTATTTTAAATCTCGCTCATTTAATTGGATATTCGCACAATTATTCATAAACAGACTCAATTAAAATTCAAGCCACTCCATTCAATCATATTACGATCAAACAAATTTCTATTACATAAAAAAGACGACCCACAAGATGAGCCGCCTGATTAACTATACTTTAAAATTATGAAATACGTTGTTCTGATTCGTACCGACGATTAATCCGTTCGGCTGATTTGTGTGCATCGATCATGCCCCAAATCCAGATGATTGGCGTTGTAATAAAGCCAATGATAACAAATATCAATAAAGCAGAAATCGCATAAGCCACCATGAAGATGACGCCTTTTCCGATTTCACCATTATAAACTTGACCTAAACCTGAAAATAAAAATGATAAAACAGCTGCTAATCCAGCGTTCTTTTGCATCGTATAACGCTCCCTCGAAAAATATAAATAAGTTCAAGACTAATCTTATCACATTCATAATTTATGATGAAATATTAGCGTTCGACTCATACATTAATACAATCAAATTAAGCGGGATCATAAAATCCGCGACCCAATACTTCCGCTGAGTCCGTTACGATGACAAACGCTTCAGGATCGACATCTTTCACCGCTCGTTTTAGCATAGCCATTTCTGATTGATTAACGACACACATTAAGACAGGGCGTTCCACCTCTGTAAAACCACCTTGTGCTGCCAAACGCGTAACGCCGCGGTCCACTCGTGTATAGATTGCTTCTTGAACATCAACATATTCATTCGAAATAATGAGCGTTGTTTTCGTTTTATTAAAGCCAGTTTGAACCAGGTCAATCGCCTTACTGGTGACGTATACGCCCATTAA
This sequence comes from Alkalibacillus almallahensis, assembly GCF_011761495.1. Taxonomy (GTDB): domain Bacteria; phylum Bacillota; class Bacilli; order Bacillales; family Alkalibacillaceae; genus Alkalibacillus; species Alkalibacillus almallahensis. The sequence continues at coordinate 72,477 of NZ_JAASRU010000010.1, forward strand.
AGCATACAAACCAAGTTCGATATCAAATACGATAATCGCAGACAAGACAATCAAGCCATCAATCATAGCAATACTTGCACCAAGCGATAAGTTCGTGTACTTATTAATGAGCTGTGCACCCAAGGCTGTCCCGCCAGTTGATGCATCGCCTAAAAAGACAATCCCTAAACCAACGCCGACACCTAATCCACCGAAAAGAGCCGCTAATAACGGATCATCCACAAACGGTGCCATATTTCGAGATAGATAAACGAAAAATGGTAAAGCAATAGATCCTGTCAATGAACGAAATGCAGAGCCTTTACCAAGGAAATAGTAAGCAACGAATAAAAGCGGGATATTAATACCCCAAATAACATAGGCAGGCTCAAGTCCGAATAGCGCTTCAAGTAATGTACTAATACCACTAACGCCACCTGCTGCAACGTAATTCGGTAATAAGAAACCATTATAGGCAAACGCAACAATAACGGATCCGACTATAATGTATAAAATTTGTTCGACTATGGATAGTTCAGATTTCTTTTTCTGTCCGACCATGATGCTGTCCCTTCTTTCTCTATGATAACCCAAATGATTTTAACACTCCTGTCCTACTTTGTGAACATCAGCATATGAACGCATTAATGGGCAAAAGTCCTATTAATCTCATTATTCTCTCCATTAATGAAATAACTCAAACGAGTTATTTCATTAATGCTCAACTTATCTCAAAAAAGAGTGCAGTTATTTCAAAAGTAAGCAGACTTATTTCATAAATAGAGGTATTAATCTTATTACTTTATTGCACAAGAGAAAAGCTTCCGACTCAGTCTAAGGGGTTCCGTTACTTTGGAGAAAAGTTTAATTCACAAACTAAATCACAGCGGTTTTTTCACTTTGATTTATGTATAAAATAGACCAAAAATAACAACAAAAAAGAGATGCTTTTCGCACCTCTTTTGTAATATGATTTATATTTTTAAATAATACTAATAGCGATGCTTCTTCTTCAAATAACACCCCCGTTAATGAAATAAGAAAAACTATATTGCCTGAGCTATAGTTTGATTTCTTATTCACAAGCTTTAGAACCACTATCGCCACTTTCCTTTTTAAGAATATTACCAGACTCCTTTTCAATATTAATAAATAATTGTTTACAGAAGTCTCCTCTATGACGAAATTCAATTTTAAAATAGTTCCCTTCATCTTGAACTACATCGATATCTTCATGTTCATCATTAGACCATTTAATACCCGGAACTGGGTCCCAAAGGGATTCATCAACCCCACTACTAAACTTTGTTCTTAAGTACCCCTCTGTGTATCGTTCGGCAATTCTAATTGCTTTTTCCTCTTTAAGGGGAAAATCGTTATCATTTAAATTAAATGATTCTACTGCCCAAGTTTTGTTGAAATCTATGTATTTAATAACTCCCAATGTCGTTAAAACCAATGTAACAATTATTACAGAGGAAAAAATTACTTTCTTTTTCATTGTATCTACTTCCTTTTTAATAATCGCCCCCTTAATTAAACTGAGGCTTAGTATTTCAATTTCATCTTCGTGTTCTCTTAACAACTCGTCAATAATTTGTTGTATGTCTTCATTCATTTCTTCAACTTCACATGCTATATCATACGTAAATTATCCTGTTTTGCACCTCATAACGGAACCCGTTACACATAAAGCCATCCTTTTTTCAAAGTGTTTACCCTATACGGTACATTTTAATTTTCTAAGTTCTTTTAGCATGTAAATACCTTAATAAACTAACGTCCCTGTTATTGCTACCCTTATTCAACTACCCTGCCCCGTTAGTTGAATAACTAATAATTTAACCTTACCACATTTTTAATGTTTATGTAGAAAAATATGGGAAATCAGTAGTGACTCCTTACATTAAACTTCATAAAAACTATTAAAATCACATGGTAATTCACACCCGAAATCACAGCCTATTTTTAACCAATATATACTTACTAAAAAATTTTAGTTTTGAAAAAAACCTAAAAATACAATGTGAAAAAGGGTGCTAAATAAAGACCTGATAGGTATAAAACCCTATCAGGTCAATGATGTTAATGTTTGTGTTTTATGCTTTAAAAAATGTTGTGTTTATTCATGTGTTTTGCAATTTTCTCCAAGAAAACGGAACCCCTTAGAACCACTCGGAAGCTTTTCTCCTCTTATTTAAGCTCAATTCGTGTTGATTCTTGAATCCAATTCGGGTAATAGTTTAATTCAACTTTGATTGGATTCATATCTGCTGACACATTTTGATCTAATTTTTTCCCAAGTATTCGTTTTTCTTCTTCCATACGCATATACTGCCCTGAACTATCAATCTTATCACCATTCTCAGCATGAACCTGGCCGAATGGACCAAAACCAAATCGTTCTTCAGGATCCTTGATTGTCATTCTAAAACCATTCCCCGATCTCTCTACAGCCTCAAATTGACCTAATGGATCGTGCAAAATTTCCTCATTTGCTAAATCCAATTTAATATATGAATTTTCAATAGGTACAGCTTGCAACTCATTAAATAATAATGTCAGAGAATCATTCGGTTCAAAATAATGGCTTTGCAAAAATACAGAAAAAACGTCATATTCATTTGATCGCCAACTGCCAGTTCCAGTCACACCATTTCGAATACTTGCCCACACTTCACCTTCCTCATTAATTAGTCGAAGGTCTTCGAAATTTAATAGCGCCCATTCAGGGTTTTCAGGAACCTCTACTTTTACTTCTGTGCGAAGAGGATTCACGATCACTTCCGAAATTCGATACTGTTCGCTTCCAACTTGAAAAGGTTGATCGACGTCATAGTGAACTGGTTCAGCTTTATTCTCTGCTTCGAATGAGATCATAAATGATTTATTCAATCCTCGCCCTTTGACCTTGCCTTCTATCACAAATTTTGTATCCTTAACTGGTTCGTTAAAAAATATCTCCGTTTCATGCGTATACGAATTCGTCTCGCTTTGAGAAGGCATACCAAAACCAAGGGAACTTACTGGTAAACCCTCGCCATTTTGACGTTTAATGGATACATCCGAAAAATTCAACCTTTCTATTGGCTCCTCTGTTTCAATTGTATGGTAAACAACCATACCATATTGATCACGAATGACTCCATCAATCGTTAATGTCACGTCTCCATAATCAACTGATCGATCTATTTCTTCATAATAACCTTCTGATAAAGCTGCTTGTCGACCTTTATCCCATTTAACTAACTCAACTAAATGTTCGAAACCTGGCACTTTAGAGACTTGTTCAGCAAAAACAGGTGATGTATTAACACCAATCACAAACATAAACATCATAACTGCAGCTACTATAGTAGAACGCCACGTTCGCTTTAGGCGTTGATGACGTTTCTTTTTTATTTTCAACCCATCTGCAATTGACCGATTTAATCGTTCATCTGAAGGCCATTCTTCTACGGTTTCATTTGCCCAATCATTTAACTTTTTTTCGAGATCAGCCATCATGACGTCCCCCTTTCTTCTCATTTAACAACTCTCTTAATTTATCTAAACAAACATGGATTCGGGATTTCAGTGTACCCTCAGCTACCTCATAATGTTTAGCTAATTCTTCATATGTATATCCGTGAAAGTATTTTAAGAAAATTAAGGTTTGCTCATCTTCACGCAGTTCTTGAATTGCCCAGTCTAACAACAACGTCTCGGAGAAGTCTTTTGATCCATCTGTCATTTCATCATAATAGGCCATTGTCGGTTTTCTAGTCTGTTTCCTCAAAACATCTTGGCAATAATTGATCATCACACGAATCAGCCATGTTTTAGTATAGTTAGACTGGCGAATTTGTTTACGTTTTTTATAAGCTCGATAGGTCACTTCTTGCAGTGCCTCAAGTGCCGATTCTTCAGATTTCAAAAAAGCATAAGCTGTTCGGTATAAATCTTGACGATATGCTTGCACCACGGCAATAAACTGTTCATCTTCTGTTCGATCACGCAAGCCCTACTTCCCCCTTTTCAACCTCTTTCTAAGTATTAGACGATGAAATTCAGAAATCGTTTGGTATTTTTTAAAATTTACTATAAAAAAAGCACATCCCCATTGGGACATGCTCTTCATTACTTTATCCCTTAAACGCTCGAATTCGTCCACGCACATAAAAGGCCTCGAACAGTACGGTAAACGCTGCAGCAATACTTAAATAAATAAGTGCATTTACCCAATCACTAGCCCACACAAATCCGATCGTCGTAATCACAACTTGCACAACCATAATAACTAAAATCAACTGATGAACTGCTTTACGCCGCACATCAACCGCAACTGGGTACAATCTCAACCACTCCACTGTCCTGTGATGATTGTAAATCGCGATAAACTGAAAACCTGACATGAACAAGAATAATACCGCAAACAACATTTTGCCCCAAAATGCTGGCACCCAAAACACGAAAAACAACGCTAAAGCGACCAACCTCAGATACATTCCGAAATAATCACCACTTCGGATAAATGTAATCGCATATAAATACTTGAACGTTTCTTTTCGGCTAATCGGCATGCGACCAGTAATCAGTCGAACTAAACCGTGACGCTTCTTTGGTTTCCGTTTTAAATCTGGTACGTCTGTCGACATATTTGCAATCCGATAGAAAAATTGCAATTTCGCATCTTCTTGATCAATTAATCGATCCCAAGGCAGCGTAAACCCTTTATAAAGATTATGGTAGTTTAGAAAACAAACACCTACGATTAAAAGTGCTCCTATTAACGCATAATACGGCACGCCTATTGCTAAGAAATACATAATAAATGCATTAATAATTAATCTTATCGCCATATCAAAATAATGATATCGCATATCTCGCGTTTTTTGCATAAACCAAGTAGCAAACAAGTTGCCCACTTTCACCACTAACGCAAAAACGATCATCACCAAGATATAGCTCGCACTGACATGATCATAAATCTGCAAATACAATGGCGTTAAGGCAAATAACGCAATCGCAATCCAATAGCTTTGCATGACAAAACTATAGATGACCGCATTTCTGACATAAGGTTTCAGTTTGTTTTCAACTGGTAATAGAAAAACTGTATCAGCTTCTTTAAAAAATGTTCGCACTGGACTGTAAGTTAATAATGCCCCGACTATCCCAACAACAACCCATTCAACCGGAAACGTATCGGGTACTGTTTCTAACCATGCCTGGTAAAAGTATGCGAAGGCAGCGACGAAGAAAATCATCGCAAACGCTAGATGATCATTAAAAATTAATCGCATATAACGGCTGACCATTTTGATATGAGACTGAAACCGCTCTTTCCATAATTGATTGGTATCCATATTAAGCATCGTCCTTTGTTAATTGCACATAAATATCATCTAAACTTGATCCGGGCATGTTGAATTCAGTTCTTAATTCATCTAATGTACCATAAGCTCTAATCTTACCATGGTGAATAATAACAAATCGGTCGCAGTACTTCTCAGCTGTTGCCAGAATATGCGTAGACATAAGTACGCCTGCTCCGCGTCCTTTCATCTCTTCCATCGTATCTAAATAAGACTGAATCGCTAATGGATCTAAACCAACAAACGGCTCGTCCACAATATAAAGTGATGGTTCCACTAAAAATGCACACATAATCATCACTTTTTGGCGCATCCCTTTTGAGAAATGAACAGGGAACCATTTTCGTTTTTTATCTAAATGAAATTCTTTTAACAACCACTCAGTGCGACTCTCATATGTTTCCTCATCTAAACCGTAAGCCATTGCCGTTAAACGCAAATGTTCTTCTAACGTTAATTCTTCATAAAGCATCGGCATTTCTGGAATATAAGCAAATTCCTGACGATAGGCTTCTAAATCTTCTTTCATTTGCTTACCATTAATCGTGACCGAACCTTGTTTCGGATTCATTAAACCGATTATATGTTTTATTGTTGTACTTTTACCTGCTCCGTTTAATCCGATTAAACCAACTACTTCACCTTGTTTAACCGAAAACGAAATATCGTGTAATACATTTTGTTGCGTATATCCACCTACAAGTCCATCAATCTGTAATAAATCACTCATACCATCCCTCTTTTCTCTAACTCTTTCCCTATCATACCAAAATTTTAAGACAATTCACTAGTTTAGACGGTTTATTCTTACATTCGACACATGTTTACGTTACAATAAAAGAAAGAATATTTCTTAGGAGGATGACCATGTCAGATTGCATTTTTTGTAAAATTCTCGATGGTGAGATTCCATCTGCCAAAATTTATGAAGACGATGATGTATACGCTTTTTTAGACATTAGCCAAGTAACAGAGGGACACACACTCGTCATCCCAAAGAAACACTGTGAAGATGTCTTTGATTTAGATGAAGATACAGCGGCTAAATTGTTTAAAGCGGTTCCTAAAATTGCTCGAGGAATCCGTTCAGCCTTCAATCCACAAGGCTTAAATATGCTTAATAACAATGGTTCATTTGCTGATCAAAGTGTTTTCCATGTTCATCTTCATTTAATTCCACGCTACGATGAATCAGACGGATTTAAATCTAAATGGCAGACACACGGTGATGACTACACGCCAGAACAACTTCAAAACATTGCACAATCCATTTCAAACGAGATATAAGAGAGATTATTGCGCAAGTAGACAGGGAATATCATATATAATAGCAGTAGATGACGAAAGGAGAAATCGCAATGCCAAACAGTAAGTCATTAATTTTAGGTGTATTTACAGGAGGATTGATTGGAGCATCTGTCTCTCTATTAACAACACCTTCCTCAGGCAGTGATATGCGCTTACGTGTCAAAGAGCAAAGTGAACGGTTACGTGAAATCACACAGGAATTGAAGGAAAATGGAATTGACCTTAAAGAACAACTAACACAGACATCTAAAGAAGGTGCAGAACTTCTTAAAGACCTATCTCAAGATATTAAAACATCCGTCGAAAGCTGGAAATCAACAGTTGAACCGCATCAAGAAAATCTTCAAGAACACCTTCGTCAGATCGAAGAAGGTATTAAAGAATTAGAGGAAAAGATGAAAGAACAAAATGCTAATCAGACATGATTGTTAACCTGCTCGCTATTTGGTGAGCAGGTTTTTAATTAATGCTCAGTTAAATCATTTTTCATTACGCTCTATTAAAGTCCGTTGTTGATATTGTGATCCGCTTTCGGTGGACGCTTTTACCCACAGGGCACAAGTGCAACATCTGTTCAACCTCACTACGTTCGTTTTTCACAGTGTTTTCTATGCAGGGGCACGGCTCGAGCCAGGCAACTTCATCGAATAAGCTTCTTTGTTACTTGCACCGAGGAAGCCTACTTCGAAGCTTTGCTAGAAGACGCAGGTGCATCGCTCGGCCTAAAAGCGTGGCCTGCGGGGTCTCGAGACTCGTGCTATTCCTGTGACGGCCCGGATGGCCTAATGTCGACGTTGGTCACAAAAGCTGATTTCATAAGCTTCTTCGACTATTCTGCGCCGAGTACTCGCAGGCGCAGGACGTGACCGCTTTTAGTCGACCAGGAGTCACCACCTTCGCTCCTCACAATTCAACAACTCAGTGCTACATCATTTGAAATTCAACACTGAACTTAAACAGAGCCTTTCATAAAAAACTCTCCCTAACCGAAGTTAGAGAGAGCAAAATATCAATCATTCTAATGTCATCCAATTATTCAGCTGCTTCCAAATCTTCAATAGAATCTATATCCATATAACTCGGAACGACAAGACCGATTTTAGCACCTTCTAAGTTCGGACCTAAATTGACTACATCATCTTTAACACTTTCGTAGAAATCAGCATGCGTGAATGGCAACCAAGCTGCTGCTGTTGCATCAGCATCACCGTTCGCAACTGATTCAAACACAATTGAAGGATCTACAGGTGTTACATCAACTTCGAACCCTTGTTGCTCAAGAACAATTTTTAAAACACTTGAAGAAGCACGTTCTGAATCCCATGGTGTTGATGCAAGGGTAATAGTCGAACCATCACCTTCACCAACGCCATCTGTCCATTCAGATACTTTATCTTCATTGTCTTCTATCCACTTTTCAGCAACAGTACTGATTTCTTCATCATTCTGGTTTGCGTCATACATAATTTGCTCCATATCTTCAACTGACCACTTAAATTGATCGATCAATTTAAATGCTTCTGGATGATCACTTTCCAATCCTTGACGTGCTAGAGTTACGATGTTTTCAGCTTCACCGTAAACCCCTTTAGGATCTTCTAAATACTTCATATCTGGAAATTGAGCAAACATCCAATGCGGATTCCAACCAGTAACAACGATTGGTTCCTCTGCATTGATTGCCTCTTCTAATTCTGTAATCATTGCAGCTGTTGATGACGCTTCTAAATTCCAGCCTGATAAGCTATCATATTCTTCAATTGCTTTTTCTGTTGTCACCGTAATACCAGCACCAGGTTCAATCCCGATAATGGTATGCTCTACTTCTTCACTGTAATTGACATCTTCATTAGAATTATCGTCGCTAGAAGCATCATCTGATCCACACGCAACAAGCGTGAGGACCAGGGATGCTACTAACATTAACATTCCCTTTTTAAAGTTCATGTATGTTAGAGTCTCCTTTATTGTGAGTAAATTACTCCATTGTTGTCCATTCGTCAACTAGGTCTTGGTTGTTTTCAACGAAGTTAGCCGCTGCATCTTCAGGGCTAGTTCCTGCTTGAATCTCAGACATAACTGAGTTGAACTTCTCTTCGCCCCATTTGAAGTTGTCAAGTACTTGGTAAGCACCCGGCATATCTTCTTCTAGGCCTTCACGAACCATTGTTTCGATTGTTTCAGCATCACCATAAACGCCTTCAGGATCTTCTAGATATTTAAGATCCATTTCTGCGAATTTCCAGTGTGGAGACCAACCTGTTACAACAATTGGCTCTTCGTTTTCATATGCTTCTTGTAATGATGTAGCCATTGCACCAGAAGAAGAAGTTTGGACTGACCAGCCATCTAAGCCTTCATAAGTTTCCACTGCATCTTCTGTAGCTTGTACAACACCAGCACCTGGTTCGATACCAGTGAATGTTTCATTAAACTCATCACCATACTCACCTAGGTTTTCTAATGAGTCTGCTTCCACATATTCAGGTACAACAGCACCAATTTTAGCACCTTCAAAGTTAGGGCCAAGTTCTACCATTGAATCTGAATGCTCTTCGTAAAGATTACCGTGAGTATTTGGTAACCAAGCAGCTACCATACCATCAGCGTCTCCACTTGCAACTGACTGCCACATAACAGCGTTATCTAGTGGAGTTAATGTAACATCATAACCTAGATCTTCTAATACTTTACCAATTACGTGAGTTGATGCAATCTCTGTTGCCCACTCAACGTAAACTAGCTCAATTTCACCTTCGTGAGTGATGTCGCCAGATTCACTTGAACCTTCTGAATCTGAGCCGCTATCTTCTGATTGTTCTGTGTCTTCACCATTTCCTTCTGAATCTGAGCCAGAACCTTCATCGCTACTACCACAAGCGGCAATCACCATGATTAACGCAAGCATAGCTACAAGGCCTAAGCTTTTCCATGTTCCTTTTAACATGTTAAAACAACTCCCCTTTACCTTAATATAATATATTGGAACTCCTCTCCCATTACAGGAGAGAAGAGCTTCCTTAATTTATTTACCCTTATTTAAGCTTTGGGTAAAGCGATCGATGATAATCGCAAGGATTACGATACCGAAACCGGCAACGAATCCTGTTCCTGCTTCAGCACGTTGCAGTGCAGATAGTACGTCACGGCCTAAGCCTGGCGCACCGATCATCGAAGCGATAACAACCATTGATAGTGATAACATCACAGTCTGGTTCACACCAGCCATAATCGTTGTTTTCGCCATTGGTAATTCAACTTTAAAGAGCTTCTGACTTCCAGTTGTACCGAAAGCGTCTGAAGCCTCTACTAATTCGTCTGAAACTTGGCGGATACCTAAGTTTGTAAAACGAACAACAGGTGGTGTTGCGAATACGAATGATGCAAACACACCTGGAACCATTCCGATACCAAAGAAGGCAACGGCCGGAATTAAGTAAACGAATGCCGGCATTGTCTGCATGAAGTCAAGTACCGGTGTAATTATATTTTGAGCTATGTTACTCTTCGACATTAGAATCCCGAAAGGAATACCAACTATGACAGAAATTAAACTGGCATAGAAGACTAATGTGAAGGTATACATAAGTTGCTCCCAAAGTTCTTGGTTATGAATAAAAATCAAACCAACAATTGAAAATGCTGCTAAACCAAACTTCTTGCCTGATAAGAAAAAGGCAATAAGTGCAATAAGAATAATAATTATAATCGGTGGTACCATGCTTAGATATTCAGCAGATGTATCAAGCAACCACCCAAACCCTTCTTGAACAGGGTCGAAAATAAATGAAAACCAATCTGTAATTTTGTCTACTCCAAGGTCTATCCATTTTGCTACTGGTATTTGTGGTATATTATCAAGCATCGTCTGCGTCCACCTCATTTCCATCAGCTAATGCTGCGATTACAGCACCACGTACGATAATACCGCGAAGTTTTCCGTCTTCTGTCACGGCGACTGGTACGGGTGAATCGTGAATAATATTAAAAATCTCATTAATTTGTGTTTCTTTATCGACAGATGGAACCTCAGTTTTCATAATTTCACTAAGTTTCTGAACACCATCTTCACGTGCTTGACGTGCTTCATCCGCTGTTACATAACCTTTAAGATTACGAGAACGGTCTGTTACAAAGATCGATGAAAGCCCTTGTTCACGCATTCTTTCTAGCGCAACACGTGGACCATGTTTATCATAGTCAACAGTCTCAGGACGTTTCATAATATGTTCTGCTGTTAAAACTTTTGAACGGTCGACGTCTTCTACGAACTTCTCAACGTAATCGTTCGCTGGGTTAGTCAGAATTTCTTCTGGAGAACCAATTTGAACAATCGAACCGTCTTTCATTAATGCAATACGATCACCAATACGTAACGCTTCGTCTAAGTCGTGTGTAATAAAGACAATCGTTTTCTGCATTTTTTCTTGTAGATCTAGTAGCTCATCTTGCATATCTTTACGAATAAGTGGGTCTAATGCTGAGAATGCCTCATCCATTAGAAGAACTTCTGGATCATTCGCTAAAGCACGCGCAAGACCTACACGTTGCTGCATACCACCTGATAATTGGCTTGGCAACTGTTCAACATAACCGCCTAGACCAACGAGTTCAAGTGCTTCCTCAGCTTTTTTAGAACGTTCTTCTTTATCCATACCTTGAATTTCAAGGCCAAATTCTGCGTTTTCACGCACAGATCTGAATGGGAATAACGCAAAACGTTGGAATACCATACTCATTTTCGTACGACGGATTTCACGTAAATCTTCTTTATTCATGGTAGCTAGATTTTGTCCGTCGATTTCAACGCTACCTTCTGTCGGTTCAATCAAGCGGTTTAAAAGTCGTACTAATGTCGACTTACCACTACCTGAAAGACCCATGATTACGAAGACTTCTCCTTCTTCTACCTCAAAAGTTGCTCGGTTAACACCGACAGTACAACCGGTTTTATCGAGGACCTCTTCTTTGGAGTAACCTTCGTCTAACAATTTTGTTGCCTCTTTTGTTCTCTTACCGAAAATCTTCGATAAATTTTCGACTTTAATCGGCACTGGTTTACACCTCTCTCTTCCTCAATCACTTTAATCATATAACTTATGTTGTAATCACTTTGTAACAATCACTCTTCTAACTATATTACTTTCGACAAAAAAACTCAACTTGGACATAGAGCGACATAGCTCTATTTATTCCGTAAAGTTAAAACTGAACAAACTTATCAGACGAAATACTAGTTTTTTCTCTCTTATACTAGCAAATACTATCAATTTTCCTGGTTTGTTTTTGTACGAAAGTAGTGTAGATTGAAATTAGATGTCCTAAGGAGGCTCTTTGGTATGCAATCAAAAGAAAGGGACGAAGACCTTGAAGCTTTTCATTACAATATGATTAGCGAGTTTTCGAAAACGTTAGAGATGTTTTCGTTAAACACAACAGAATCACAATTATTTGTTATTCTCTACTTAAGTGAAGAACCGATGACGTTGGATGATATGAAAAATGCTCTAGGAAAAAGCAAGACTGCTATGAGCAATGCCATTCACACCTTACTAAACTTCAATCTAGTAGAACGTGTTTGGAAGAAAGGTGTCCGAAAAGACTTATACCAGGCTGAAAAGGATCTCTATGAGAAGTTCATGAACGCTTATGTTAATCGCTGGTTAGAAGCCATTGCCAAACAAAAAGCTAATCTAGAACAGATTGAGAAACAATTCTGTAAAAAATCAGAAAAAGATAAACAAACAAATCTTAAGTTACAAGAAGCTTTAAAATTTCACGATGCACTAGAAGATGTTTTTAACGACTTACATAAAGAATACTAATAATTACTAAAGCGAGTTGTTGGATGTTAAAAAATTCCTACAACTCGTTTTCTTTATATTATGTTAAACTATAACAAAACTCAAGTCATACACACTGAAGTCTTAAATTGAACTTTATCATTAAATAGCGTTACTCCATGAGTCATTTCGGGTAAACTATAAAGATATACTTTAATACCAATAAAAAGGGGTCGTTGTCGTGAGTGAACAAAATTATTCATTACAAGAAGCTATTCTTTATTCACACAAAATGGCACAGTTAACGAAGGCTGTTTGGAAGCAAATCGAAAAAGATTGGCAAAACTGGGTGAAGCCATTCGACTTAAACTTAAACGAACATCATATACTATGGATCTGTTATCATTTAGATGGCGCAAGCATATCGGAAATATCTAAATTTGGGATTATGCATGTGTCTACAGCTTTTAATTTTTCCAAAAAACTTGAAGAACGTGAGCTCCTCACATTTTCAAAACGTGAAGAAGATAAACGAAATACGTATATTGAGTTAACAGAGTCCGGCAAACGTCTTTTTGAAGAAACGATGGAAGCCCATGCTCAAGGAACAGATAAAAACACCGTTATGCAAGCTTCACTACCTTTAAAAGATTTATATGGTAGATTTCCCGAATTCCAAGAGTTAGAAGCTATTGTGAAAGAGATTTATGGCGAGGAATATCTAGACATTTTAGACCGCTCCATCGCAAGTATTAAAGCGGAATATTAAGAAGGTGTAATTTTTTTGTCAAAAGGGTTGAATTTTTTCTTTGTAAGGCGTATTATCACCCTTGTAATAGTCGTTACAAGGCTACGCAACGCCTAAATTCAAAGATAAAGGAGGCCCTATCATGACTTGTTGGAAAACGATCAACATTTCAAAAGAATTCGGCCATAATCGACTGAAAATCTTATCGGTTTTTTTCAGTATTATGTCATTTATAGTCCTATTTGTTCCATTTTCGATTATTCACCATAATGTGTCGTTACATGAACCCGCACTTTGGCAAGTTTTGTTAGGGCTATTAACATTACCTATTTTGCATAAATTAGCTCACGCTTTTCCACTTACCTTTACGAGTAAGGAATTTACGTTAAAATGGTATTTTAAATACCGCTATATACCAATGTTAAAATTTAAGATGCGTTCAAGTTTATCGAAACGCACGTCCATTATTATGATGTTAGCACCTACCATTGTGCTGACACTACCATTGTTAGCTGGCGCAATCGTATTACCGACATTTTATCCAATCTTGATTGTATTTACTGCGATTCATCTGGGTATTTCCCTTACAGATTGGTTAATGTTATCATTCTTTATTAGAGCACCAAAACAATGTATTGTAGAAAAGTCAAAACACAATTATGATATTCTCGTTCAGTCTCCACAAGCGTAGTATGATCGTAAGTCATTAGGAGGGGAAACATTGCTACTGTTTTATGTACCATTTGCGTTGTTTATTTTTTATGCATTTAATACGATGACCCAGAAATTCTGTACAAAATCTGAGATGTCTAACGAAAAAAGCGTTAAAGTTTATCGTATGATTAACATTTCAATGCTTGTCTTACTCATCTCATCTTACTATGAAGTGAATTTTCTATAAAAAAAGGTTGATCTTCAAATGAAGATCAACCTTTTTTATGAGTTTCTAGAACCAAGCGGCGCCCACAATGATGAGTAAAATGAACAGCACAACAATTAGAGAAAATCCGCTGTAATAATCTTTTCCATAACTCATTTTTTCACCCCCTAATCCATATCTATCTTATTGTATGGTTGTGAAAGCTCAAGCGAATAGGCATGTGTCAACTTGATTAATGCCACTTTAAAATATTTATGGTATAGTTATGATTGTACATATAGAAAAATGGGGGAATCAGAGTTGAAAAAACTGATCGTACTACTCTTTGCAAGTATTTTATTTATTACTGCCTGTCAATCAGAGGAGGAAGTAGTTGTAGAATCTGAATCAGGTGATATCACAAAGGACGAGTTCTATAATGAACTGAAAGAACGTCACGGCGAGGAAGTATTAGAGCAAATTACGAAAGAAATGGTTCTTGAATCGCAATATGACGTGTCTCAAGAAGAAGTTGACCAAGATATAGAAGAATTTAAATCACAATTAGGGCCTCAATTCGAACAATTCTTAGCCCAACAAGGTTATGAAAATGAAGAAGATTTTCGTAACGACTTTTATATGAGTCAACTTGAATTCAAAGCAGCAACGGATGACCTAGATGTTTCAGATGAAGATGTGCGCATGCGTTATGAAAATATGCAACAAGAAGTAAAAGCGCGCCACATTTTAGTTGAGGACAAAAGCACTGCAGAAGAAGTCATTCAAAAATATGAAGATGGTCAAGAATTCACTGCTCTTGCTGAAGAGTACTCAACTGACGGTTCTGCTAGCTCAGGTGGTGATCTTGGCTATTTCACTGGCGGTGACATGGTATTACCATTTGAACGCGCAGCCTTCTCACTAGATGTCGGGGAAATTAGTGAGCCTGTCGAAACACAGCATGGTTGGCACGTAATTTTAGTTGAGGACAAACGTGAAGCTGATGTGGAATTAGATTCTTTCGAAAACATGGAAAGTCAAATTCGAGAGTCATTATTAGCTTCTCAAGTCTCACAAGATGAACTCAATTCAATTATTGATGACGTGATGAATGAAGCTGATGTGTCCATACAAGACGATGACTTAGACCATATCTTTGATTCAGAAAACGAAAGTGAAGACGAATAATATAGTTAACACAGAAAAGTTCCGAAACATGTCTAAAAGCTGTTTCGGAACTTTTTATATACCTAAATTGTTGGCTTGTAAAATTGACGGTTCTCCATTGGAAAAATACGGTCAGTAAATTCACCAGGTTCCACTTTTTCAAGTGCCCGATTCATCATGTTCATCTTAGCATCAATCATATCAATTTGGTGCAATATTTCAGCTTCACGAACAATCGGCGTTTTCGGGCTTCCCCATTCATTTTTACCGTGATGGCTTAAAACGAGATGTTGTAGTAGCATCACTTCTTCACCTTCGATCCCTAATTCTTGAGCCGTCACTTTAATTTCTTCGACCATCATTGAAATATGACCAAGCATTTTACCTTCAAGTGTATAAGATGGTGAAGCTGGTGAAGATAGCTCTTTGACTTTACCGATATCGTGTAAAATAATACCCGCATACAATAAATCCATATTTAAATTAGGATAGAGCGTCTTGAGTGATTGAGCGATTTTAAGCATGCTAATAACATGGTGCATCAGTCCAGAAGCATATTCGTGATGATTCTTTGTTGCAGCTGGGTAAACAAACACATCGTCGTTATACTTTTTCAAAATCTGTCTGACGATCCGTTGAATATTAGGGTTTTCCAACGCAAAGATGGTTTGTGTTAAATAATCTTTCATTTCTTCCAAATCGACAGGTGCTTTCTCGATAAAGTCTTCTACTTTAACACCATCCATCTCATTAGCCAGACGAATTTGGCGTATATTCAATTGATGCTTGCCGCGAAATTGACGAATTTCACCTTGCACATGAACGATTGATTCCGCAAGAAACATTTCTTCGTCTTCTTTCGCCGCTTCCCACAATTTAGCCTCGATTTCACCACTTAAGTCCCGAAACACAATCGTTAAAAAGGGCTTACCATTACTCGCTACTCCTTTATCAACGGATTTAATTAATAAGTAACCTTCAAATTGATCTCCAACTTCTCGATTAGCTACGCCTTGTGTCATATCATCGCACTCCTTTTATTAAACTATTATCTTCTTCGCTAATTTAAATGTATCACATGATAAGGTGTAGATGATGGTCCCTCTTCAAATGAAAAATAAATAATTTGTTGTTTCTTTGCTTGCTGGGATAGGATCCTCATCATTTCTTGTTTGCGTTCATGATCAAAATGGACAAACGCATCATCCAATATAAACGGAAATGCTTTGGTATCTCTTAAAGACTCATTTAAAGCGAACCTTAAAGCAACATAGAGTTGATCAGCAGTCCCGTCTGACAATTGCCTCACATCAAACCATACATCATCATATCGCTGTACCATTAAAGATTCCTCTTGGGAAAATCGAACGGTTTGATAGATTCCTTGAGTCAATTTATTAAACAATTGAGAGGTTTGAGTCAATACATGAGGTAAGTAATCGTATTGATACTTTGACTTTGTGTCTTGAATAAGTCCTTTAGCTACTTTTAAAGCTGCCCATTGTTTTGACAATGTTTTAATTTCATCTTCAATTTTCGATCGTTCATGAATAAGATCAGATAATCGACCATCTTCTTCTATTTGTCTAATGTGTGCCGTACAATCAGCTAGGCGTTGTCGTTTTTCCTCTAACTGTGCCTCTCCTGTCTCTTTTCGATGTCGATTGTTCTGAAGCACCTCTTGTAAGTGATCCCAGTTATAAGACTGAGCAATCACCTCTTCTGTACTGTCACCGAATAATTGTTTAACAGCTTTATATGCTTCCGTCCTCTTCTGGTCTTTCTCTTGATAAGTGGCAAACGCCTGAATGACATCTTCTAACTCCGATTCATTTTCTACATCAATTTCCGACAACATATCCTCCATTGCTTGTTCATATGGGGCATATTCGTCTTTTAACTCTTGTAATTGCTTCTCTAATTCTTCTAACCAATGATGATGCTGATCTATTTGATTTGTTATATCACGTTCTTGATTTAAATATTCACGCACTAATGATAAGCCAGCTTGGTCGTCGCGCCAATTCAAATCATTCACATAATAAGATAAAAAGCGTTGCATTTGTTCCTTGATATAGTCTAGTGAAGATTCGGTCGTTCGTTGTGATTCAACTAATTGATCGATATCACTCAATATATGTTTAGCATTAATCAATTGTTGGGCGATATCTTCCCATTGTTCGAGTTCATAGCGTTCTAACCAAGGATGTTGATTAATTTCTTGGTTTTGTTTGAATTCAAGATCATCAATGATTTCTTCAATCGACAATCGTCCACTTTCAACTTCACGTAATTCACTGTTCACGTAATCGATTTTGGTTTGAAGGTCGCGATTATCATTGATAAGCTGATCATCATTCGCTATGATACGTTCTATTTCGCTTTTTTCTTGTTCTAAATATACCTCTTCTTCTGAGTTACCTGAATGACTTACCTGTTGATCATTGCTTCGCTGCAGTCGAATGTGCAGGACATAAACTGCTACCCCACTGATGCCAGCATACATATAACTAAAAACATTCATCCAACCCATGACACCAGTTAATACAAACCCAATCGCTAAAGCAAGCGCCAACCATTTACCTACCATAAATGATGTCTGTTTTAAAGAAGTTTGACGGTTACGTGAAGAGCTACCACGTGAGGCACCAGTTTGACCAATAAAAATCTGTTGGTTAACATGCTCAAGTTTTCGTGAGTTCGTAGCACGTTCCTCTTCTGTCAGTAATCTCTTTTGATTATCTTGCTGCTTAGATTCTAATGATCTCAATTCATCTAATTTAATTCGTTTACGACGTTCTAAGTCACTTAATTTTTCTGCATTCGCATGTAAGTCATAAGCAATTCGTGACCATGTTTGTTTCGTATAATCACTTACAGATAATGATCTTAATTCAGATTCATCAACTGGCAAATTCAGCTTTTGTAATTGTGCGCGTTTTGATTGAATTTGACTAGATAAATCATCATACTGCTGTTTCTTATATTCCCATTCCACCGTCCACGCTTGTATTTCATCAAGTGTGAATGGAAAATGGGCTTTTTTTGATTGAGCCATTAGCCGATTACGTTCTTCTTTCGCTTCACTCATCTTAGCCATAATCGCTCGAGCGCGGTCATCATAGGTTTGACGTTTCGCTTTAACATCCTCATATCGATCAATGACATCTTGGGACAAATGTGAATGATTGAGCAATGATGCCATTTCCTGATCCAGTAATTGAACACGATCAATGGAAGAAGAAACTTGAAGCAATTGTTGATTATCTTTGATTTGTTGATTCAACTGTTCATCTTCATCTTTTAATGCTTGGATATCTAATTCCAATTGTTTGGCTTCTTGATAAAGTGTAGCGTGTTCTTGTTCTTTTATTTGTGCTTTCTCAATTTCTTCATTGATAGCTTTTAATTGCTGCAAAGCTTGGTTAATAGGAGGTTTACGACCTTGTTTCTTGAACAGTTTATCGCTCTCTTTCGTTAAGCCTTGTTCAATCTCAACAATATCTTCAGAGCCTGTTAAACCTAAATTGAATAATACTTTCCCAATGTCATCTGACTGTTGATGTCGAATGGCTTCAAGATCACGATCCTGGAAGGAGAAAATGGCTTGATAGATATAATGATCCACATGATCCAATAATCGCTCGACTTCTTTATCCTGAACGACTTCTCCAGCTAAATATCCTACTCTCTTACCTCGATTACGATGAGAAAATCGCTCAATCGTGTATTCATCTACTCCATCTGTTAAAATGAGCCGACCACCTAGTTGCCCATCCAATAATGACGTATATTGTTCACGCTCAGAAGCTGATAATCCAAATAAGATATACGTGATAAATGATCGTAGTGATGATTTACCTGACTCGTTATTACCGTATAAATAATTAAATCCACTTGTTAAATCGATCGTTTTTTGATGCCATTTCCCAAATGACACCACTTCTAATTGCTTAATCCACACATTAATCCCTTCTATCATTCAGTAATTGATTGATGACTAATTGTTCTGCTTGGTCTTGAATATCTGATAGTTCTTCATCACTAAATGTTCCGATATGATCTTTGAACTGGCGATGTTGAAGTAAATCGGTTAAATAAGTCGTCACTTGGTTTTTATCATGTTCCTCTGATAATTTAATCACTTCACCAACAAATTGATTCGATTGTTTAAGCTGGTTACGATCGTAGGAAACACTCGTTTTTAACTCTAAAAAAGTTAACCATATCCAGTTAGATGCTTGATTTTCCTGCTCATTTAGCCACTGTAACAACTCTGTTTCATAGCCTTGAAGAATATCTGGTACGATGACTTGAAGACGTAACCAAACCTTACCGTGTTGATGCCTTAATTGATCCTTATAATCAGCCAACACTTTGACAAGATCGTCGATTTTATCACTTGATGAGGCGGTCGTTTGTTCATCTAAAAAAAGCACATCATGTAATGAATGGAAGGAGAGGTTAGTTTGTTGTTCCGTTAATTCCACAACATAACAACCTTTCTCCCCTGTTTCCTTCATATGACGACCTTGGATATTACCTGGATAGACGATATAAGGTCTTTGCGCTAATAAATCACGCTTATGAATATGCCCGAGCGCCCAATAATCAAATGGTTTTGCTTTCAAATCTTCCAACTGAAATGGCGCGTACTGATCGTGCTCTTCATTTGATTTTAGACTCCCATGTAAAGTCGCAATATGATAACCCGACCGGTCAATTCGCTCGTATTCATGCACTTTTGGTTCTCTTACTGCTCTGGATTCATAACTGAACCCATATAAGTGAGCTTCAGTCTCGCCTTTTCTGAATGTTGTCACCGACACTTCTTCGGTTGGAAAAATATATGTGTTTTCTGGTAGTGTTAAATCAACTTTACGCATCATATCGTAATCATGATTACCAAAACTAATATAAACGTTAATCCCGTACGTATTTAGTTGTGATAGTCCTCGTTTTAGCGTTACAAGTGATTTTAAAGAAGCGGACTGAACATCAAATAGATCGCCAACAATTACTACAAAATCAACTTGTTCATTTACCGCTAGTTCAATCAAACGTTCAAACGCCTTTAACGTCGCGTTCTGCACATCATATAAGATATTTTCTGGTACTTCACGCATCCCTTTAAAAGGACTGTCTAAATGTAAATCGGCTGTATGTATAAATCGAATCGGCTGTTTCATCGTGATCCTCCTTACTATGTATTTTACCAAAAGATAAAAGCGAATGCACGTTCGATTACTATTAAATGCTTTTAAGGCGTCAGACTATTTACAAAACTACGGAAATTCCATATAGTTAAAGTAGCCTAACTAAACTTGAGGAGGACAAACATGAAGACTTATTTTTTAACGGTTTTTTCACAAAAGGGAGAGAACTTATTAGACGATACAATTGAAGCACAAAACGATGAGGAAGCATCAAAGATTGGTAAAGAACGTCTAGCTGAACACGGCTATCAAGAGTCGACTCATCGCTGTGTATCACCAGATGGACGTTTAGTGTTATTTCATCGATAAGACAAAAAGAGGCTGCCGCAGTTGCGACAGCCTATCATTATTTATTGTTGTTGTTCATCTTCACCGTAAAGTTCTTCTAACGGCTTCGTGATAATCTTACTGACATCGCCAATTAATGTATTAAGGCGCTGCTCTTCTTCCATAAGCTTAGAAATATCTTCGTTTTGTTGAACAAGTTCAACAACTTGTTGAGCATTTTCAACTTCTTCTTGTGTGATTTCTTCACCTTGAGCTTGTTTTTGTTGCAATTCAAGCTGTGTATCACGGAAGTTATCGAACATTTGCTTCGTTGTTGGATCGTTCATTACTTTTTCATACGCTTCTTTTAGCGCTTGGAATTCTTCACTTTCGCGAAGTCCTTTTTCTAAATCGTAAGCTAAATCATAAATATTTGACACAATATACCTCCTAGAAACTTGCACATATTCGAACCCTACTTTAACAGAGATTTACCCTGCTGTATAGTCAAAACTCAATTATCCGACAAAAATCACAATCAACCCTTGCACTAAGCCAATTGTACCACCAAGTAAAGCTCCTAAATACGTAATCATCTTTAATTCACGTCTTGAAATGTCTAAGACCATTTTTTCCAAACGTTTCACATCAAATTGACTGACTTGCTTTTCTACCATTTGACTTAAATCGATTTGCTTCATAATGGTTTCAAGATGAGCAGCTATTTGATTAAGCATGAGCGTGACAAGGTTAGGGATAATATCGTGTTTTGCTTGATATTCGAATGTCTTTAACCATGTTGAAACGGGTTCATGTAAGTATTTCCTAATATCTAATTCATTAACGATGTAATTGGCCATTTGATCTTCAATCTGATCGTGCAATAACTTGTGTCGCATGCTTGCAAGATCAAGATGCTGCCACTTATGCCATTCGGCTCGAAGCATCGTTTCCACCGTCTCATGTGTATCATCAGAACGGATGAATTGATTAATCGCAGGAGTAATCTTCTCAACTAGTCCTTCTTCACCTAAATAATTCGACACCATATTTCCTAGAAAGCCTTGACTTTGTAAGAAACTAGCCCCCGCTTCAGATATTTTTCTTTGACCTTCTCGACTATTCACGTATTGATCGACTTGTTCTAATAAATATCGTGTTGCTTGAGGCAAAGATTCATCGATCGTCTGCGTCAGTTGATCAGGCAATATTTCATGCAACGTCTTCGTTTGTTCACGGTCATAGATATGGCGTAATTGTTCAGCAATCTTCTTCGTTAAATTGGCCTCAATTTGCTCCGCTGACCAGTCTGATTTCACATTATTTAAAAGATCGATTGTGCGTTTTTCAGATTCACACCATTCATCATATTTAAGCGATACAGCTTCTGTCACTTGTTGATTGAACGATGGACTGACTAACTTTTCTTTTAAAGCGTCTTGTGTCACTAAATGTGATGTTACTAAATAACCCAGTTGTTCAGCTAACTCTTCTTGGCGCTTGGGAATCAATCCTGGTGTAAACGGTAATTGAAAACGACCAATATATTTCGCCTTATATGGTTTAAATAGCATTTTAATCGCTAAGTGGTTCGTCATGCCACCTATTAATGCGCCTACAACTACCATCATTAGCACTAAAAGTACAGTCATATTATCACCAGCTTTCATAACAAATCTCACTTTACATACTGTAGCATATTTGATTTAGCATTGCGATTTTACACACATGATTTTTTTGTATCAGGTTAACCTAAACGATAAAGGAGGGTGTTGGATGGCATCTAAGAAAAACCAAGAAAAAGACCCGCGAAGCGAATTCGATTTAGATGTCGAACGCATGTTAAATGAAGGGTTAGCTGGTGGCCAAGTGAATCCTAAAGATGGTCAAAGTCAAATCGAACAATCTCACGACATTCGTCGAAATAATAAACCATTTGCAAAAGCAGATGACGATGAGAGCTAGGCCGCGGCCTAGCTCAATTTTATGATCTACACCCGAATTTCGTTTTCGCCGTATATGCTTTGTATTTCGTTGTATCGATTGGAAAAATCGCTGTATAAGGTCAGTTTTCGCCGTATATCAACTTAAAATCGCTGTATAAGTATATATTTTCCCTTGATTATTAGGCTTTTAATTGTGCTATTCGTTATCACAATAGAAAAGGAGGGTCTTATTTTAGTAAGACCCTCCTCATCCTATTCAATCCGTTTCTCATGGCTAGGCTTGTGGTCCGCCGCCCATTTGTTGTTCAGCCATTTGAACTAGGCGTTTTGTGATTTCACCGCCAACAGAGCCGTTTGAACGTGACGTTGAATCTGGTCCAAGCTGTACACCAAATTCTTGAGAGATTTCCGTTTTCATTTGATCTAAAGCTTGTGAAACACCAGGTACAACGAGTTGATTTGAATTGTTGTTTTGCGCCATGTTGTTCACCTCCTGTGTAACCTTTATTGTAAACAGGAGGCTTTCAATTATAACGGTAAATCTTGTTATTTTGCGTTAGGTTTTGTCATTTCTTTAGGATTAACAAGGCGATCAAATTCCTCACCCGAGAGCAGCCCTGTATCTTCCGCCGCTTCGCGCAATGTTTGATCATGCTCATGAGCGTGTTTGGCAATTTTTGCTGCGTTCTCATAACCAATATGAGGATTCAATGCAGTCACTAGCATAAGTGAATCGTTAACATTTTTATTAATTTCTTTTTCATTCGGTTCTAGTCCTACTAAACAGCGCTCGTCAAATGACTTCATGCTGTCACCAAGAAGTTGACAAGATTGCAAGAAGTTATAAGCAATCATAGGTTTGAAAACGTTAAGTTCAAAGTTACCTTGGCTTGCTGCAACACCAATGGCAGCGTCATTACCCATTACATGTGTTGCAACCATCGTAATCGCTTCACTCTGTGTTGGATTAACTTTACCCGGCATAATTGAGCTTCCTGGTTCATTCGCTGGAATCTCAATTTCACCTATACCACAGCGCGGGCCACTAGCAAGCCAGCGCACATCATTAGCAATCTTCATCACATCAGCTGCTAAACCTTTAAGTGCTCCATGTGTATGCACAAGTTCGTCGTGACTCGTTAAAGAATGGAATTTATTCGGTGCTGAGATGAATTCGCCATTCGTTTCGTCATTTATTTTATCTGCAACGACTTCAGCAAAATCAGGATGAGCATTAATCCCTGTCCCAACAGCCGTTCCACCCAATGCAATTTCACGTACATATTTTAATGAATCATTGATCATGGATTCTGTTTTTTCTAACATACGATGCCAACCACTAATTTCTTGTCCTAAAGTTAGTGGAGTTGCATCTTGTAAATGCGTACGGCCAATTTTCACAATGTCATAAAATGCATCAGATTTTTCTTTTAATGTGTTTTTCATCTGTATTAAAGCTGGTAATACGTGATCCTCAACCTTTTTAACGGCTGCGATATGTAATGCAGTCGGATACGTATCATTAGAACTTTGTGATTTATTGACGTCATCATTCGGATGTAGACGTGTGTCTTTTCCTTGTTGTGCTAACCACTCATTCCCTACAAAAGCTAACACTTCGTTCATATTCATATTCGATTGTGTCCCACTACCTGTTTGCCACACAACAAGTGGGAAATGGTCAAATAATTCCCCTGCTAATACACGATCAGCAGCATGTGCAATAGCATTAGCCTTATCCTGGTCTAATAAACCAAGTGATTCATTTGCCCGAGCAGCACTCTTTTTAAGAGTAGCAAAACCTTCAATAATTTCCTTTGGCATCGTTTCATTACCAATCGGGAAATTTTGTAAACTACGCTGCGTTTGTGCTCCCCAATACTTATCGGCTGGTACTTTCATTTCACCTAATGTATCGTGTTCAATACGATATTCCATGATTAGATCCTCCTTTAAATTTACGAACATAACCACTATTTATTATAAGCATTTTTTCTGTGAATTTAAACGATTTACTCAACTAAACCATAATATTCTTCCACTGTCACATCGGCCTCGTGAATTTCTGTCGCAATTGATTCTCCGAAATAACGTAAGTGCCAAGGTTCATAACCATAGCCTGTTATATCACTCTTTCCTTCAGGATAACGAATGACAAAACCATATTTATGCGCATTATCTGCCACCCACTGTCCAGCTGCTGTGTTACCAAATGATTCTGTAAGAGCGTAATCATTTTGTGCTGTTGAAATATCCATTGTTAATCCTGTCTGATGTTCACTATGACCTGGTTGAGCGGAATATTGCAGGGCATGTTCACGACCGTTTCGATCAACATTAGAAGCAAATACTGCAGCTTGTGTTTGTTGAGAACGATAGCCTGAAATGCCAACTAATTGATGACCTTGCTGTTCAGCTGCTCGGAATAAATCTTCGAGTGCTTTAGCGGCCTCAGCTCGCATATATTTGCGCTCATTATTCACAACATGAAACTCAACATTTGGTGTTGTTAAATCAGGTGGTTCATAACCCTCTGGTAACTTCCGTTGCTTATTAACAACAACATCCATAGCCGTTGGTTCATCAACTACTTTTACATCCCCACCATTTGTTTCATTTGATTTTTGTTCTTCATTAGCTTCATTTGTTTCATCATCACCCGATAATTCAATATTGGATTTGTTTTCTAAGGCTTCTTCACTTGCTGCTACTTCTTGTCCTGTTTTTACTTCGGATTCTGTTTGACATGCACTCATCACTCCAATGATGCATACCATACCAAAGATGCCTATAATACGTTTCACAATCATTCCCCTATCATTTTCTTTTTAAATTCAAATCACTCTTCAATGTTTTTTACATTGTTAAGTTTTGATTATTTACGACACAATTTTAACATACGTCATACAAATTCGTACTCATTTCACAATAAAAAGCTGCCTAAAATCAGGCAGCTTCTGAGTCCATTTCAGCTTATTTTACATATTTACCATACTGTTGGCTAAGTTCATTGAATGACTGAACATCGCCAGTGTCAAGCGCATCATTGATTTGTTCTTCAAGACGTTGTTTGTTAAAGGTGTAAGTTATTTCATCTAAGAATAGTCGTGATGCTAACTTAACCTCATAAGGAATGTCACGATACGCTTTGAATGTCGTTTCACTTGGAAACTGATTTTTCACGAGTACATAAGAGGTAACTTGTTTTTTCATGGCCCCTTCCCCCTTACTCCTTTTTTCTATTATCCTAAATTTTTAAGATAATTGCAACAATTTTCTGAACCTTTAATGTAATTTATTCAAATTTTCTTTTCGCGTGTTAGGTTTTAACCAAATTTTTTAACTAAAAACAAGACCCTGATGTTTAAAAACATCAGGGTCTAGCTTATTGGGAGAGAGGTGTTATATAGATACTTTGCCTAGCAAAGTGATCCGCGATTATTTGCCATTCGGTCCGCCTTTTCCATTGCCTTTGCCTTTAGCTTTGCCCTTACCTTTTGCTTTTCCTTGGGCTTTGTTTTCTGAAGCTTTTTCTTTCTTTTCTTTCACAAATTCCGGCGGTCCTTGTTTACCTTTTTCTTCTTTTTGCTCTTTTTGTTCATCTTTTTCTTCATTTTCCTCATTTGTTTCCACTAATTGATTTTGTGTGACGTCACCTTTTGTTTCGTCTTGTTCTTCATCTGATTTAGTCTTTTCTTCTTGTGCTACTTCTTCATTTTCTTTATTATCTTCAGTTCCATCATCGTTCTGTTCCTCTTCTGATGTGCCTTCATCGTTGTTTTGCTCTTCTTCAGTTGAGTCTTCTTGGTTATTTTCTTCTTTATTATCAGTGGATTCATCTTGTTCACTGTTATCTTCTGCAAATTCATCAGTAATTTCATTTAACGATTCATATAATGATGCTAAACGATCGTCATCATATTTCGATTCTAAACGCTCTAATGAACGCTCAATATTACGTTTTAGGGCCGCTTTAGCAACTGGGTTCTTCTTATCTTCCATTGCTGTTGCTAGAGACAATACATTTTGTCCAACTTGTTCTTCATCAGAAGATTCTTCCTCATCACTTTCTTCTTTCTCTTCTTCATTAGATGATTCGTCCTCTTCTTCTGTGCCTTCTTTATTGTTAGTTTCATCTGATTCTTCAGATTCCTCTGCTTGTCTTGCTTCCTCTAATACAGCTAAAACTTCGTTTAGTTTTGTCTGGGCTGTTTCGAGATCGCCTGATTCATAAGCTTCATAAGCAGATTCAAGTTCTTCTACTGACCAAGCTAAAATGTCTTGAGCTAATTCAGTGTCTTCATTTTCGATGGCTTTCGACAATTCCTCAGATAGTTGTGTGTAATAAGTAAATAATTGCTCTTCAATTGCCTTTTCTTCCTTTTGTTCATCCTGGTCTTGTTCTGTTGTTTCAGAATCATCTACACTTTCGTTCGCAAATGTGCCGATTGGAGATAGAAACAGAGCTCCCGTCAACGTTGCGGCTGATAATGAGTAGACAAAAGATTTCATTTTCATGTGATCATCCTTTCTATGTATTATTACTTATACATTACGAAATTCGACCAATCATTATTGGGGGTTGTAAGAAAATTTATGCAATTTTATATATACTTTTTTTAATTTTACATAAAAAAAACTTACTAGCTTGGGACTAGTAAGTTTTAGCAATTTTATTAAATTGTTCTCACAGCTTAATATTAAATCTTGTTATGAGCATAAAATTTAAGACTTAGAATGTGAAGATTCCAAAAGTTGCTTTAACATCTGGAGATCATACCACCCATATGCCGTTTCTTCATAGGTACCCTTTCCAATCGTCACGTTTTCTGCCTCCATCGGCCGCGCACCCAAGCGCACATAAAATTCTCCATTCGGGTTATCGGTTAGGATCCACACGAGTAGCGATTGATAGCCGATCGTCTCACATTCCTCTACAAAAGCACGTAGTAGTTCTTTTCCATAGCCACCACCTTGATAATCAGGTGACACGTATATATTATAAATTTCTCCTTCAACTTCTAAGTAATCTGTCCTTACTTTACCTCCTGCAATAAAGCCTACAATCTCTTCATATAACGTTTCTAGAACAAATACGTGATGATTCGTTTGTAATGCGGTCTCCCACATAATCTTACGGTACTCAAATGACGTTATTTGTTGCAAATCATCTTGTTCAATGATCGGTTGATATGTTTCAATCCATGTTTGTTCATGAACCTTTGCAATTTGTTCAGCATCTTCAACACGTGCTCGTCTTATGTTCATGAGTATCCCTCACTCTTTTTTAAAAAGTCAATAAAAATACGGTCGCAATTGCACCTAACACTGCAAAGATAACATTTACATTAAATAATGCAATAACAACAGCTATTAAACCTCCTGCTAAACCAATCCAAGGCTGATCTGGTATTACCGTTAGAATACTAGGAAAAATCAAAGCCCCTAATGCTGCAAATGGAATCGCATTTAGCCAACGATTGAGCCAAGGGCGAAGTTGAACCTTCTCCATAATAAAAGCCGGAATAAACCGAGGCACCATCGTCACAATCGCCATACCTATAATTGTTGCTATAATCATGCCTCATCCTCCTTCATGACGACAATTCCAAGTAAACTTGCTAAGATCGTTGAAATGACAATAGCCCAGCCTACTTCAACTGCAAGTATATTCATTAAAACATAATTAACACCCATTGCAGCTACTGCAATGATCCCAACACGCCATTCTTTTTTAATCGATGGCACTAACAATCCTATAAACATTGCGTATAAAGCGATCCCCATACTGTCACTTAATGTTGCAGGTAGAGCATCACCTAATATAGCTCCTAAAAAGCTTCCAAACACCCATCCTATGTAAGCTATTAAAATTAAAGCTAAAAAATAAAAAGTACTATGTTCTTTCTTAGCTTCATGACCATTTAAGGATGATACGGCAAATGTTTCATCTGTTAAACCTAATGTTAACCCGAATTTCCATCGCATCGGAAACTCTCGAACCTTATTAATAAAGGACATACTCATAATGAAATGACGAAAATTCAAAACGAATGTCGCAATGACAATTTGTACGAGCATAGCCCCTTGAGCAAACATATTTGCTGCCATGAATTGCGCTGCCCCTGCGAAGACTAAAACACTCATCATCGTTGTCTCAAATGTTGTTAAACCAGATTGTTGTGCTAAGACACCATAAGCAATCGCAATGGGTAAATAACCTAAAAAGATAGGAAATCCAGCAAAAGAACCACGCTTAATCGCTAGTAGTTTTGATTGTTCAACTCCCTCATCTGTCATCATTGATGTTTCCCCCATGTTGACACCTTCTCTCATCTTAATCTTTAGTTGGTTTGGGATAATGCGTCGGATGTAATAAGTAGGCAATTTTCTCTAAACCTTCTATTAATCGTGGTGATGGCCTGCAATATAAATATTCCTCCAACACATGAATATTCTCGTTTTGAATCGCTGATAAGGTATTAGCTTGTTCCCGTTTTTTTATAATCGCTGGGTTCATCTTAGCTTCTTGAACACCAACCCATACCATACAAATGACATCAGGATCTCGCTCTAATACCTCTTCCCATTCTACTTGTACACTCGCCTGATCATAATCTTTGAAAATGTTATAACCACCTGCTAATTCACTTATGTAAGATAACCAGTTTAGTTTGCCTGGTGTGAATAATGGTTTCGGCCACCATTCCCAATATAACGCTTTCGGATATTTTATTTCCCGGGAAATGGCTCGATATTTGTCTAAGTGGGACTTAAATTGGTCATAAACTGTTTGTGCTTTAGCCTCTTTTCCTATTTCCTTCCCTACTGTCAGTAAATCCTGTGCAATTTCGTCTAATGAATTAGGATCGAGAATAATATAAGGAATTTGAGCCTCATCTAGTTTTTCAATATTTCGTTCCATACCAGGTACACTTAATGAAGCCAATACTAAATCTGGCTTCAATGCACGGACCGCTTCTATATCAATGTTTAAATCTCTTCCTACTCTAGGTAATTCATTGACAGCTTCAGGCCAATCACTATCATCATCAACACCCACTAATTGATCAGTTGCTTCTAAATACGCTAAGATCTCCGTATTGCTGGGACAGATCGATACGAGTCGCACACAACCACCTCGCTTAAAATGTTAGAAAGGAGAGACTGAATTTTCAGTCTCTCCTTCTATTATAGCTTGAATTGTTGAACTTGGCTATTTAAGTCTTCTGCTAATTTCGTTAAATCATCAGTCGCCCGAGAAATTTCTTCCATCGAGCTATTCGTTTCTTCAACTGATGATGCTGTCTGTTCCACACCAGCAGCTGATTCTTCTGAAATCGATGCAATCTCCTCGACTGACTTATTCATCTCTTGACTATCATTTAATACATCTTTTAAGTTAGACGTAATCTCTTGAATTTGACTCACGACATTATTAATAGCGTCGTTGATTTGAATAAAGGTCTGCTCTGTGTGTTTGATTTGCTCTGAGCCTTGTTCGACTTCTTGATAACCCGATTCTAATGACTGAGTGACTTGTTTCGATTCTGTTTGTATAGAGCCAACAATACCTGTGATATCACCGACAGAATGGCTGACTTGCTCAGCTAATTTACGGACTTCATCAGCAACAACTGCAAAACCTTTCCCGTGTTCACCTGCACGTGCCGCTTCAATCGCTGCATTCAATGCGAGTAGATTAGTTTGATCAGCAATATCCTCAATCACTTGGACTAATTTAGAAATTTCGTTTGATTGTCGATCCAAACCTTTGACTTTCTCAACTGCATCTTCAACAATATGATGGATTTGACTCATTTGAGTAACCGACTCACTCATCATCGATCGACCCTCTTGTGTCATCTCTAACACTTCCTCTGAAGCGTGTGAAACATGTTCGCCACCATCATATGAAGCCTGTACTTTCCGTACTAATTGTTCCATCATTTCCGATAAAGCAGAAGCACTTTGGGCTTGGGTTTCAGTCCCAGACGAAAGTTCCTGCATAGTTGAAGCGATTTGTTCACTACCTTCGCTAACTTCTCGAGCCGATGCTGTCATAGCTTCCCCTTTATTGGTCACGGATTCAGAAGCAGTGGAAACACTTGAAATGATTTCACGTAAATTCGATTTCATGGTATTAATCGACGATGCTAGTCTTCCTAGTTCATCATTTCCTTGATATTGCACATCTTCAACTGATAAATCACCTTCTGAAATTTGATCAGCGACTTCAACAACAGAGTGTATATTTTTATTAACATTTCGACTAATTAAGACTAGTGCTATTATAGCAATAATTGCAGCAACAATAATCCCCGTCACTAAAACTGTTTGAATCTCAAGCATAGCTGAGCGCGTATCATCAGCTGAAGCGCTAAAATCAT
Organism: Alkalibacillus almallahensis; assembly: GCF_011761495.1. Taxonomy (GTDB): domain Bacteria; phylum Bacillota; class Bacilli; order Bacillales; family Alkalibacillaceae; genus Alkalibacillus; species Alkalibacillus almallahensis. The sequence goes on from NZ_JAASRU010000010.1 coordinate 103,497, forward strand.
TAATCACCATTTGACGAAGCTCGTCAATCATACCAGTCGTTTCAGTACGAATAGATTCAACTTTTGAACGACCACCTAATGCTGCTTGTTCGTCACGTTCACCAATAGCATAAACAATTTCTTCTTCAACAATATTCGTAATTTCTTCATTGTTCGTTAAAATTTGATCTAGAAGGCCTTGCTGTTCAGAACCTAGACGATTTCCAACATCTTCAGCTATAGCCACAAATTCCTCGTTCATACTACGATATTCATTAATATGGTCATTCGTTTTCAACATCACATAATCACTAATTCTAATATCTTTCCCACGAAATAGGGATTCCATTTCACCTACTTCAATAGCTGCTTCACTTAATCCTACCTGTTCATTAATAGTCTGATCGGAATTGTAAGCTTGCATAAAAACAATTCCTGAAGCAATTGTGAACAGTAATAAAGTAAATATAAGAACTAAACCATACTTCTTACCAATTGATAAATTAGAAAAAAATCTTGTTTTATGTATATCGCTTTCAGTTTCACGTTTCGATTGTTTTCGTCGCCTTCCTTTTTCAAGCCATTCTTCTCGCCATTTTTGTAACTTCCCCATCGTTACTCCCCCTTTTTTAGATCCACTTCTTTAATAATCCAAAAGTTCATTGAATAATGAATTTTCTAAATTCGACAATTCTTACTTAAGATTAGCATAGGGGGGTGTAATTGACAATGTTTTATGAGCATTTTTTCTTAAAATCCAAACAATGACCACAGGCTATTAGTCTTAGTGAATGACCATTAAATTGGTTTTATATAAACGCGGTGTTTTAATAGTGCTTCTAGAGATTGAATGATTTTTCGGATTTTAATGTCATGATACTGTTCTTTTGGGTAGCGAAAAGTGACTTCATTTTTATTTAATGTAGATTCACGATCTAAATCAATCCGTAATTTTCCTTGGTAACGAGCTGTTACTTGAAGCTGTTGTTTAACAGACGGATAGTTATTTCTTGCTCCTTTCTGACTGGGATGAAGGATTGATATAAGATCGTTATAGTGAATGGTTGGTGAGTAAAATCGCTCTAAAAAAGAGGAGTCAGTTGCTATTGAGCGTATTCTAAAACGCTGGTTTTCATCAACTTCCTCCCATAGTTTTTCACCTAAACGATATAAATTAATACCAGTAGGATACGGGCGATTCTTTTCATTGACTACTTTTTCTACAGCAGGGGTGTATGAATGATTATGTCTTAATAAAAGACGCTCATACAAGGTAGCCCAACCTTCATTCATGAGACTTGTTTGGCCTATCGTTTTAAATAAGAGATTTTCGAAATCGAACACACGCCATAATTTCACAAGTGGCGCATTCAAATTCATGTTCGTTAGAATCCACTCAACGTCCTCTTCATGAATATGAATAAATTGATATAAATCATATAAAGAATGATTTAACGATAAGAAATCATAATGGCTTAGTTGTTCTCTTGCTTGTTCAAATTGTCGTCGCATGACAGGATATTGTTCTTTAAATGCTTGTATCATGGTGACTATATAATGGTTTTGATTTATAAAATCTGCATGTGCTAAGCAATGTGCGGTAATCAGTATTTTGATATGTTCTGGTTGGTCATCCCGTATATAAACCGTTTGATCGACAATATCAAACAATTCGGTCACTTTAGTTGATGCATGAGAAGGTTTATGTAATGTGAGTCTTTTGGCGTAACCTTTTTGTTGCAATTCATCTAATGAAGCCGAAGATACCATTTCAATATGAAATGGTTGAGGTGACAGACCAAGATCGACTGCCGCTTCCAACCATTCATGATCCACCTTTTGCAAATAATCCCTTCTTTCCAAACCTCGATTGTAAAATTAAGCGAGACACTATAAAAGGACATGTCATGATATACTCAACCCATAACCTACCAAAGTTAAGGAGAGTGTATCTGACA
>NZ_JAASRU010000011.1 GCF_011761495.1 Alkalibacillus almallahensis
CGCGTTCGAAAGCGACAATGACTAATATACCAAGTTGAAAACCGGAAGTCAACAACTTTTTATTAATCTTTTTAATCGATTGTTTGAATCGATTTTGCTCTCAAAAAGCGACCTTTTAAATATAACAACTATTGGTTAGAAAGTCAATAGTTATTTTGTGATTTGATTTTGCTTTATGTTCCTTCAAATCACTGTCATTAGCGCGTCTCTCAACGCGACAATTAATAATGTATCACGCCTGAAAATCATACGCAATAGTTTTGTTAATGTAAATTAATTCTGACAAATACAGCTTCTTTTTACCTCTAATAACTACTAAGTTAGTTAACATCCTCTTTCGGTCACCATGTCATTCTATGCAATATGAATAATTCTTGTTCTCAACCATAAAAAAGACTTACCTACACCTTCAATAGTGTGGTAAGTCTTGGCTTCTTCTATACATAATCATTTAAGAACGATGACGCATTTGTGGGAAGAGTAATACATCACGGATTGATGGCGAATCAGTTAATAACATGATTAATCGATCAATTCCGATCCCTAATCCACCTGTTGGTGGCATTCCATATTCTAGAGCTTCTAAAAAGTCCTCATCCATGAGATGGGCTTCATCATTACCTGCATCACGTTCTTTCACTTGCGCTTCAAAACGTTCACGCTGGTCAATTGGGTCATTTAATTCAGAGAATGCGTTGGCATACTCACGACCTACTATAAATAATTCGAAACGATCGGTATAACGGCCATCTTCATCATTCTTCTTAGCTAACGGGGAAATCGCAACAGGATGTCCGTAAATAAAGGTTGGTTGAATTAAATGTTCCTCGACTTTTTGTTCAAAGAATTCATTAACGATATGACCAAATGTCATATTATTATCTACATCAACACCATGTTCTTTCGCTAATGTTTGAGCTTGTTCATCTGATAGGTCTTGCCAGAAGTCTACCCCTGTATATTCTTTAATGGCGTCAACCATGTGCCAACGTTTCCAACCAGATGATAAATCAACTGAATGTTCGCCGTAAGTTACAGTTGTTGAGCCAAGTACATCTTGAGCAATATGAGCAATTAGTGTTTCTGTTAAATCCATCATATCATGGTAATCAGCGAATGCTTCATATAACTCGATCATAGTGAATTCTGGATTATGACGTGTTGAAACTCCTTCATTACGGAAGACTCGGCCAATTTCATACACTTTCTCCATACCACCCACGATTAATCGCTTCAGATGGAGCTCAATGGCAATTCTCATATATAAAGGAATATCTAAAGCATTATGATGCGTTTCGAATGGGCGCGCCGATGCACCGCCTGGAATCGAATGCATCATCGGTGTTTCAACTTCTAAAAAGCCTTGGTCATCTAAGTAACGGCGCATAGATTGTAAGATCTTACTTCTTAATACGAACGTATCTCGGCTTTCTAAGTTCGTAATTAAATCAAGATAACGTTGACGATAACGTTGTTCGACGTCTTTTAAACCATGAAACTTCTCTGGTAATGGACGCAGTGATTTGGTTAAAAATTCGAATGAATCTGCTTTAACGGATAGTTCGCCAACTTTAGTCTTAAACATAACACCTGAAACACCGACAATATCACCTAGGTCAGCTGATTGGAAAATGTCATAAGCTTCTTCACCAATTCGATCTTTACGAACATAGATTTGCACTTGTCCTGATAAATCTTGAATGTGTGCGAATCCTGCTTTACCTTTACCTCGCTTCGTCATAATACGTCCAGCGACGGTAACTGTGGTTTCAGATTCCATTTCTTCCAACTCTTCTTTACTATACTGATCATAGGCTGCTTGTAAATCTTTAGCTAGATGGGTACGCTCAAATTTATCACCAAATGGATTGATGCCAGATTCTTGTAATGTTTTTAACTTTTCAAGTCGCATCTGCATTTGGTCATTCATTTCTTCTGACACATTATTCACCTCTATCTATTAAGTAATCCTTCATGATACCTGATAATCTAGTTTAACCACCAGGCGCATTAAACAGAAGGTTAGATCATCGTTTATTCAAATATGTTCTGCATAATACTCTACACCAGCAAGTTCCTCAGAATCAAGTTCATTCACATAGCTTTGAACGGTTTTATCGTTAATTTTTTCATGTTTAGCCAGATCAGACAAAGGCACTAACACAAAAGCACGTTCAGTCATTCGTGGATGAGGAATCGTTAAACGCTCGGTTTCTAAAGTCGTCTGAGCAAATAACAAAATATCTAAATCGATCTGCCTTGGTCCGTTTCGAAACGTTTTCTCACGGCCGACAGACTCCTCAATCGATTGCGTTAACGCTAATAATTCTAACGGTTCATAGGTGGTATCAACAGCGACCACCATGTTTAGAAAAGCTCCTTGATCAAGAAAACCAACTGGTGCAGTTTGGTAGACCTTTGATAATGCTATAAGCTCAACGTCCTGATCTTGAGATAAAGCTTCAATAGCCTCTTTCAAATAAGTTTCCCTCGGTTCAATATTCGATCCTAAAGCAATATAACTACGATAAGCCATAAGGGCGCTCCCGTTCAATCTTAACTGCAACCGATTGGTAATAACCTGGGATTGGCGGACCTGGTTTATCAATTGTGATTTTAATCGCTTCTAAAATTGAAAATGCTCGAAACATGTCTTCAGCCAAAGTTTCAGCAACAGCTTCCACTAAGTTATACGCTTCACCTTCAACAACAGCCTGAGCGACTTCATAGGCTTGACCATAATCTATGCTTTCATCCATGTTGTCAGTTTTACCTGATGACGTTAAATCCAACATAAGCTCTAAGTCGACTGTAAAACGTTGCCCTAACTTATTCTCTTCTGGAAACAAACCGTGATACCCATAAAACATCATGCCATTTAACTTAATCTTGTCCATGTTCATTCCACCCTTTACCAAGCATTGCATCCATCATGTCTACTGCACGTTTTACTTCCTTCACATCGTGAACCCGTACAATATCAACACCTTGGCTTACACCCTGACAAATCGTTGCAATCGTTCCTTCTAATCGTTCTTCAACAGGTAAACCCAGCGTTTTACCCACAATTGATTTACGTGAGGTTCCTAGTAAAATCGGATAGCCGAGTGTTTTCAGTTCTTGCATACGTCGCATGGCGAGTAAATTTTGCTGATGTGTTTTACCAAAACCGACGCCAGGGTCTAAAATAATTTGCTCGTCATTAACCCCTTGTTGTTTCACGATTTCAATCGATTCCTTCAAAGAGGTTTTTATGTCATCCATTAGATCGTCATAATCTGATTCAGCTTGATTATGCATTAAAATGATCGGACAGTTATATTTCTTTGCAACAGCCCCAATCTCTGGGTCATGCTTAGCACCCCATACGTCATTGATGATTGTCGCACCCGCTCGAACCGCAGCTTCAGCTGTTTTAGCTTTAAACGTATCAATTGAAATGGGTACAGATATATGATCGCTTAACGCTTGAATCACGGGAACCACTCGATCAATTTCTTCTTCTGCTGAAACAGGCGTGTGTCCAGGGCGTGTAGACTCCCCCCCGACATCAATTACTGTCGCACCATCTGCTACCATTTGCTCCGCCTGTGCCACAGCCCGTTCTAGATCATTAAACTGTCCACCATCCGAGAATGAATCGGGTGTTACATTTAGAATTCCCATAACCATTGTCTGATCGAATAATTGAAGCGACTGGTTCATAGGCTGAGTATCTTGCATGAAGATTCCCCTTTCCACACTAACTAAAAAATTAGCTCTTTAATTCGCTCAATTCGTCTGCTGATAAGTGATAGACCTCATTACAGAAGTGGCAAGTTGCCTCTGCTCCACCATCTTCTTCAATCATCGACTGTATTTCTTCGTTTCCAAGTGAAGCAATCGCATTTTCCGTACGTTCTTTAGAACATGAACAACTAAATTCAACGTTTTGTTGTTCAACAATATGCCATTCATGTCCTTCAAAAAAGCTTTCCAAAATATCTTCTGGTTTTTTACCTTCTTGAATTTGTGTTGAAACAGTTGTCATTTGATTAATCCGTTCTTCAACGATTGAGATGGTTTCCTCAGTCGCACCAGGCATCATTTGAACAATAAAACCACCTGAAGCTAAGATCGAATAATCTGTATCAACCAAAACACCCGCACCCACAGCTGACGGAACTTGTTCTGATGTCACAAAATAATACGTGAAGTCTTCACTAATTTCACCCGATACAATCGGAACTTGTCCTGTGAAATTATTTTTTAGTCCTATATCTTTCACGACGCCAATCGTACCGTTTGTACCCACAGCACGGCGAACGTCTAATTTGCCATGTTCATTTGAGTCAAAATCGACATGTGCGTTTTTGAGGTAACCTCGTATTTCACCTTTTGCATTTCCGTCTGCAACAATGGCACCGATCGGACCGTCACCTTCAACTTTAACCGTCAACTTATCATCACCTTTAAGCATAGCGCCCATCATCGACGTAATAGTCATCGTTCGACCTAAGGCCGCTGATGCAGTTGGCCATGTATCATGGCGGCGACACGCTTCACCTACAAATTGTGTTGATTCAATCGCATAAGCACGGACTTGTCCGTCAAATGCAGTTGCTTTAACTAAATAATCACTCATGATTAATCTCCTTTCTCATTCGCGCAATATATCTCATATAAACCATGTAATGTCAGTTCAGTATCGACATAATCAATGGTTTCAGATCCTTTACCAATTAATCTAGCCAAGCCACCTGTTGCGACAACAGTTGGCGTTTGATTAGCTTGAGCTTTAAATTGGTTCACGACAGCATCCACTTGGCCGACGTAGCCATAATAGATTCCTGATTGCATCGCTTCTACCGTTGATTGCCCGACCACTTGATGAGGACGACCAATCTCAATGCGTGGCAATTTAGCCGCTTTAGCATACAAAGCTTCGGTCGAAATATTGATGCCAGGCGCAATCGCTCCACCTACATATTCTTCATTTTCGTTGACATAACAATAGGTCGTCGCCGTCCCAAAATCAATAATAACAGCCGGCGCGCCATACATTTTAATGGCACCAACTGCGTTAACAATACGGTCTGCACCAATTTCCTGAGGATTCGGGTAAGCCATTTTCAAATGAGCATCCACGCGTTGGCTACCTACAATCAATGGCTTTATGTGAAAGTAGTTTTCACACATCTTCTCTAAAGAAAACATAATCGGAGGCACCACTGATGAAATAATCACACCATCAAAGTCATCGAATGATAGCCCGTGGTGTTGCAACAAAGCTTTCACCTGCATGGCGTATTCATCTTCCGTTTTATGACGATCGGTTGCAATGCGCCACTGGTAAGTTAATTTGTCTTGTTCAAACACACCCATAACGGTATTGGTATTGCCTACGTCTAACACAAATATCATACTGTCACACCATTTCTTTATAACAATTTAATAACGCGTCATTAGCTTGATGTTTCATTCAACGTAAATCATACCACAAACACTCAGTTTTTGTCGTGAAACCTACTCAAAATCTCAATGAATTAGCGGTATAACAACCTTTTATCTTTTAGTGGTGAATTTAATTAGTTAAGCACTAAGTTGTTGAATTGTGAGGAGCGAAGGTGGCGACTCCAGTGGGAACAGCACGAGTCTCGAGACCCCGCAGGCCGCGTTTTTCGGCCGAGGAGGCTCGAGCCGTGCCCACGGAAAGCGTCCACCGGGAGCGGATCACAATTCAACAACGGTTCAAGCTAAACCAACAACAAAAAACCTACCCTGAATCATTCAGGGTAGGTTGATATAACTTGGTTATTCTTTACGACGATCGTCATCTGATGCTTCATCATCTGAAGTAGTCTCATCGTTAGCTGTTTCATTTGAAACAGTCTCATCTGAGGACTCATCTTGTGATTGAATATTAACTTGAACGTCTTGATTGTCATCTGAATCATCTTGACCATCTGTTTCAGTCTTTTCAGATGTTTGTTCAGAAGGAGTCTCATCAACCTCTTCTTCTTCGAGTGGCTCTGGTAAAACGCCATCTTCGAAAAGACCTTTAATCTGACGAGCATCAAGTGTTTCAACTTCAAGTAATGTTTTCGCAATGATTTCTAATTGCTCTTTATGCTCTGACAAGATACTGTGAGCACGTTCGTAACAATCATTAATAATTGCTTGAACTTCTTGGTCAATCACATAAGCGATTTGATCACTGTAATTTGGTTCATTCTGAATGTCCTTACCTAAGAAGACTTGGCCTCCAGAACTACCAAATTGTAATGGACCTAACTTCTCGCTCATACCGAATTCAGTTACCATCTTACGGGCAATGTTAGTTGAGCGTTGGAAGTCATTATGAGCGCCAGTACTTGCTTCACCGAAGATTAATTCTTCAGCAACACGACCACCTAATAAGCCAGTGATCTTATCAAGCAATTCTGGTTTCGTTTGGAAATAACGGTCTTCTTTAGGAAGCATTACCGCATAACCACCAGCTTGACCACGTGGCACGATTGTTACCTTATGAACCATATCGGCTTCATCAAGCACCATACCAATAACTGTGTGTCCACTTTCGTGGTAAGCGACAATGTTTTTCTCTTTATCAGAAATGACACGGCTCTTCTTGGCAGGACCTGCAATCACACGGTCAATCGCCTCATCGACGTGTTCCATTTCAATCTTCTTAGCGTCAGCACGTGCAGCAACTAAAGCTGCCTCGTTTAATAAGTTTTCTAGGTCTGCACCTGTAAATCCAGGTGTTCTTAACGCAATCGCTTTAACGTCCACTGATTCACTTAATGGTTTGTTACGTGCGTGGACTTGTAAGACTTCTTGACGTCCTTTAACGTCTGGGTTCTGTACCGGAATTTGACGGTCAAAACGACCAGGACGTAATAACGCTGGGTCAAGAATGTCTGGGCGGTTTGTCGCCGCCATCATAATAATACCTTCATTGACACCAAAACCGTCCATTTCAACAAGTAATTGGTTTAATGTCTGTTCACGTTCGTCGTGACCACCGCCGACACCAGCGCCACGCTGACGTCCAACTGCATCAATTTCATCAATGAAAATAATACACGGTGCGTTTTTCTTCGCATTTTCGAATAAGTCACGTACACGTGACGCACCAACACCGACAAACATTTCAACGAAGTCCGAACCACTGATTGAGAAGAATGGTACACCTGCTTCACCAGCTACTGCCTTCGCAAGTAATGTCTTACCAGTACCTGGAGGGCCGACAAGTAAAACCCCTTTTGGAATACGCGCGCCCAATTCAGAGAATTTACGCGGATCCTTCAAGAACTCAACAACTTCTACAAGCTCTTGTTTCTCTTCATCAGCACCTGCTACTTCATTAAATTTGGTCTGTTTCTTATCTTCAGTATACATCTTCGCCTTACTCTTACCAAAGTTCATCATACGGCCACCGCCGCCTTGCATCTGGCTAAGTAAGAAGAAGAACAGGATAAAGATAATTAAAAACGGAATAAGTGTTGTGAAAAATTGCGCCCAAGCACTTGGTTCCTCAGCTGCTTGAACATCGACTAACCCTTGATCTCGAGCTGTATCCAGAACATTATTAACGATTTCTTCAGTCGCTGGAATCTCAGCACTGAATGATTCAGTTTCTCCCGTATCACCAGGCTGATATTCACCCGTTACATCATACGCAAAGTTCGTATATTGTAAGTTTAATTCTTCAATTTGGTCATTTTCTAAGACCTCTTGAAATTCATCGTAAGTGAGTTGTTCCGTTTCCGGACTCGGATTGTTCAACATTCCGATAATTCCGATGACAACTAAAAAGATTATTAAGTAAAATATGGTATTTCGGAACACCCGATTCATCACTAACCTCCTCCTAAGCTATGTGCAAACTAAGCTGTCTACCCATCATCTATAGTTCATTGCTTGTTTCCTTATTTAAGTGCAAAACTAAACTTATGTTATCATAATTATTTTACCTACCTCAAACAATAACTATGAATAAATCTCTTCTTTTAAAACCCCGATATACGGAAGGTTTCGATAACGCTCTTGAAAGTCCAGTCCATAACCAACAACAAAGGCGTCTGGTACTTCAAAACCTACAATGTCTGCAAACACATCAGCTTTACGACCTGATGGCTTGTCTAACAATGTCACGATCGTAATGGAATTCGCTTGACGATACCTAAATAAGTCGACTAAATAACTTAATGTTAAGCCACTATCAATAATATCTTCGATGATCAACAAATCGCGACCTTTAACTTGTGTATCCAGGTCTTTCACGATGCGAACTTCCCCAGATGATTCCATGCCGCCGCCATAGCTTGAGACATCCATAAAGTCAATTTCCACATGCGTTTCAACACGTTTTAATAAATCATTCATAAACGGCATAGCACCTTTTAAGACACCTACTGCCAGAGGGAACTTCCCGTCAAAGTCACGTGTGATTTGCGCTCCTAATTCTTCTGCTTTCGCTTGAATTTCCTCTTCAGAAATCAAGACTTCTTTAATTTCATTATGCAAAACAAATCCCCCTATGATTCACTTTCATCGATTGAAAGTATGATATGACGTGTATCCGATAAATCAGCCCAATCGCTCTGTTTTAATAAAGGAATCCACAACACACGACCATTTGCATCTGTCACCACCGGCCATGTATCACGCTCATTTAAAGGAACTTTTTCATCAATGAAAATATCCTTTACTTTTTTATGGCCATTTAATCCTTTAGGTCTTATACGATCACCCGGACGTCTTGTTCGAACGGTTAACGGCCATGACACATCTGATTTTGAGCCAACCATGACGCGATCATTTAAATCGAGTGTTTTACTATATTCAGAACTTATCTCTTGAACCTGTATCGTCCACCCATTAGGTAGCCGCTTCAGATCGCCAATATTCAATGGAATCTCATAACTCCTCGATTCGAGCGTCTGGGTTGTCACCGTACACGTATCGTATGATTTAATAGCCTTTAATCCTTGTCGTAACGTCCATTCACTATTAGGCGTTTCAGATGCTAACCATTCTTTAAACGATTGAAAATCACGACGATAAGACTGATTACTTACACTAAGATAGTTTAATATTAGATGAAAGCCTCGCCTTTGTAAAGGTAATGGTAGGGCCTCAAAAAAATTAATTGAAAAGGTCACCTTTTGTTCACAAAATTGGCTAATCGCCATCATACGTTCCTCAGCCCATTCATTTAACAGCTGATGATCTTCGGTTAATTCATGATGAAGGTCCATAGCACTATTATGTATATTAGGATTCTCTGATTGAACAAATGGTAACAGCTGATGACGGAAACGATTGCGCGTATAGTCGTCCGAAGCATTGCTTGGGTCTTCACGAAAAGGAATCGAATGTTGATTGACATAATCCCTAATCTGCTCCTTACTCACCTTTAACAAAGGACGAATAACGTGAAGTGAATCTAACTGTTTACTAGCTTCCATGCCTCTTGGAAAGACGCCTTTACTTAGGCGCATGAACATCGTTTCAATTTGGTCATCACCATGATGGGCTAAAACAAGTTTTCCAGATTCACTTACTTCCTTTGCGAAGGCATCATAACGTAATGTTCGCGCTGCTTCTTGTACACCTGTTTGGGTCTTTTGTTGATAATCTTTAGTATCAACTTTAAGTAAGCGACAAGGAATGGATAAGTTGGTAGCTTGTTCACCCACAAACAAACTGTCCGCTTCAGATTCTTCACCGCGTAACTGGTGATCCACTGTTAGGACTGTAAGGGTTAAATTCCAATCTGATTGTATGTTGTACAGTAAATGGAGTAACGCCATGGAATCAACGCCCCCTGATACAGCAACATAAAGTTCATCACCTTGTTGAATTAGCCCTTGCTCTTGGATAAATTGTTTTACTTGTTCTTCCATAAGACAAGCCGCCCTTTTGATGATTCATCACCACTTTATCGTACCATTATACCAAATCCTCATTCAATTAACAGCGGGAGCGACTATAATAATATATAGATCATGAATCCATTAAACGCCACCATTCCACTCAATGTAATTAAGTCACGTTCACTGATGCGCCTATTATTTACTTTAGTCGTGCGTTGTTGGACTGGGCGAGAGCGGATTAAATGTTGCACGACTTGATCAACATCACGTTTCATATGCAAAGCGTCACGGTATTTTCCTAATAAGGCTTGTTTGATCACTTGTTGAAAGGGCGTAATCCGCTTGCTACTAGATAAGAAGCGCCAAAGTATTTGTTGCTGACCGTTGGAATCAAATTTCAACGGGCGTTCAGCGTGCATCAAACAAATCGCCAAGGCAAACAGATCGTAGGTTGGTTCAGCTTTTCGTCCACCTAGCCGCCAAAACCCTCGGTCATAGATCGACGTATATTCTCGAATACCACGTCCTACCTGCGTAACACCCCCAACATCCACTAACCGAATTCGTTTCAAGCTATCATCAAAAATCATATTATCTAGCTTTAAATCACCAAAAATATAACTCATGCTATGAAGTTGATGGAGTTCAGATAAGAGTCGTGACATTAATCGTCCAAGATCAACTAATGATAACTTTCCCACTAGCGTTGTCATAGGTTTACCTTGCACATATTCCATCACGTAAAAGCTTTGCTTCATTCGATTAGGAAGATAACCATCATCTACATCGATTAAAGAGGGCCCAAGTGAAATACTTTGGGCCCGTTGCAATTTCTTTAAAATATTAGCTTCAGCCGTAACAACGGATGGATCGCGACTAATTTTCAAAGCCACTTTCTTACCCGATGCTTCAACAAGGTAAGTTGATCCTCGCGCACCTTCACCTAATAGCTGTTTAATCTGATACTGTCTTTTATGCCACAGACCATTAATCTTCGTCCCATTAGCTAGACGAACGGTAGGATGGATCGATGACATCATATGCTGCCCCTCTCATTACATCATCTTGTTCACTAATATGGAAGGCCTTTGCCGCTTCACGCAATGCTGAACCAGTAGGGGTAATGCCACCCACAGCAAACTTCGGAAACACCTTAGCAATCCGTTTACCATCATCCGTCCAATCAAGCAGCAACTTCACAACTTGCTTACGAGTCGGGAATTGGTAAACCGTATACATGAATTGACCTTGTCTTGCATCTAAACTGATCATTAAATCATCTAAGGCCTCTTTCACAGCTGACATTTTCGTTTGCATACTAGCACTCGTATCCACTAGAATCACCATATTTAAATCAACTGTTTCACTTAAATCTTCCATAACCTCTTGTACTTCACCCCTTGTCTCAGGTGGCAAAGCTTCTTCATTTGTTTCATCACCTAAAATACTCTTTAGTTCTTGATTCACATAACCTTGAATCGTTTGCGTCATAGCTTGTTGGGTCACCATTTGCATCGTTTCGGATAAATCATCCGCATATACGATTCGACTAACCCCTTTACCTGCTTCAGCTATTTCATTGACTTCACGCAAGCCAATCGGTTCTTCTGTTTGATCGTCATCTAATACACCAATCACATTAACAGATACCCCTGTTGATACAATGTGACGACTAACAGCTACTGGATCTTCTCCTTGATTGGAACAACCATCTGTGATTAATAGAATCTGACTAACACTACCTTTATTCAACTGCCAACGCCTCCTTCAACATTTACAATCATTGTTGACAGTCAAAAATAGAAATATACGTCATTAAACCGTAGCCACCGAAGAGAATGAAGCCCATTTCGGTCGACTCTTTTCAATTTTTGTCACTAACACGGTCATATCATCGACTATAGCCCCGTGATGACTACGAATCGTTTCTTCTAATATTAAATCTGCCACATCTTGAGGATCATCTGTTTCAAGCTCACGAATTTTCCGTTTCAACCACATTTCTCGGTTATCTTCAGTTGCCACAGTCTCTAAAATCCCATCACTCACCATAACGAGTAAGTCGCCATCTTTGAGCGATTCATAAACAGGTTCGACATCGAATTCTTCTAAAATACCAATCGGTAAGTTGCCCGATTCAATCGGGTAGACAGCATCGCCTCTTTTAATAAAACTCATCATAGCACCAATCTTCAAGAAGTTCACATGTGGTTCTTGTAAATCAATCACAGCCAGATCAAGCGTCGCATAGATCTCATCGGATGTTCGCAACGATAGAATCGAATTAATCGACTGTAAAGCGACTTGTTCATTAATACCCGATTGTAAAATTTGTTTGAGTAGTTTCAATGTTTCCGAGCTTTCTAAATAAGCCCGTTCGCCATTTCCCATACCATCACTAATCGCTAAAACAAAGCGACTCTTTCCTAACGGCAACGTCATATATGTGTCGCCTGATAATAGATTGCCTTGTTTCGCTGCGTGAGCTACTCCAGAAGCTAACTGATAATTTTTCACCGAACTAAAAACAAACGTCCGATCACCATGCCGTTCTGAAGAAGCCGTTTCTTCGTCTACTACGACTGTTTCATTTAATAAATCCGATAACAGCGGGGCAATGACTTTTTCTGCTTCTCCGTGATAATCGTTAAAATAGAGTGTCATTTCTAAATCAATATTACCCTTATCAATCGAAAATAATTCCAGATGCTCCAATGAATAACGGTTCTCATAAAGCACGCGGCGAATCATTTGTTCATGCCAAACATAATCTTCTCGTTCCTTTACCATTTCTGTCGCGAAATTATTCATCACTTCTGATACACCATTGAGTTGTTCCGATACAAACTGACGACTTTCTCTCACTTGTTGTTTTAACCGCTTATTCGCTTTATAAAATGAGAATTCATAACGCATTTGATCCACGACTTGATCACTTTTCACACAGAAATTCCGCAATTTCCCCATTTGAAAATTAAGTTGCGATGAGTCTCGTTCTTCAATCGCCATCATCATTTGTTTTAACACAGGATAAGTACGATCAAATTGATTCACCCAACAAGTCTGTTTTTTAAGACAGGTTTGACACGTCTTCTCCGTCACCCGACTCAAATACTCGTCCACATCATGCATGTCATCAAACTTCGTCGTATCCGTTTCAATCGAAGCAAAACTATCCGATAAAGCTTCGAACATTTCCGAGAATCGTTCTACTCGGTTCGCTGTTGCATCTCGAACTTTTTGTAGATACTGCTCGTTTTCCGCTTGTGCTTCTTCCGTTCCAGGGACATACTTAGCCACTTTCTTACCAAGCATGGATGGTGTCAGCAAAAATAAACCAGCTGCTATGACGGTCTGCCATAACAGATTGTGTAGCGACATCATTTCAATGTTATAAATACCAATTAATAATGCAGCAATAAGTGCACCGAACGTCATCACAGTTCTGTTAACATTTTTTAATAATCCAGCTAATAACCCGATAAGGGCTAATAAGCTAATCTGATAAAGTTCAATAGCACTCGTCAAACTCAACATTAAACCAACCATCACGCCTACAGCCGAACCTGCCGTCGTTCCCGCTACTAAAGCAGCAAATAACACAATGTAGATCGCCATGATCTGGTCAATCGCAATACCATTGATGGTTAATCCGACCATGCCTGTTAACACAGCTGTCGCTAATATCATGGCACAGATCATTTCTTCTACTTTGAATTTCGCACGCGGGGGTTTTAGCGAATTAAATGGATACGCTTGCAAAAATACCATCACTAAAAACCCAGCAAGCGTACCTTCAATCACAAACATCGTCATATCATAAATCGTAAAAACACCTTCAAAGGCAACAATCATTAGCCTTGCTAACACAACACTCGCACCACTTGTCAAAGCCAACCACTTCAGACGTTTTGAACGAGTTTGTCCCCAATGATGGTCAATCATCAGCATCAACAAACTGCTCAAACTGATAAAAACTGCGTGTGGGATACTAACAGTTAAAGCCCCTAATATCATACACAACATCGTCAATGGAGCAAACGACCGTTTTGTAACTGCTGTAACAGCCAAGAAAGCGATCGCAAACGGCGAAATGTCCGATAATATAATGGCTCGTCCTAATAATAATCCTAATAAGTACCATAATAGT
Organism: Alkalibacillus almallahensis; assembly: GCF_011761495.1. GTDB lineage: Bacteria > Bacillota > Bacilli > Bacillales > Alkalibacillaceae > Alkalibacillus > Alkalibacillus almallahensis. The sequence continues at coordinate 14,014 of NZ_JAASRU010000011.1, forward strand.
CCGTACGTAATCATCAATTGATACAAAAACTTTGCCAACCTATTGAGTACTGGCATCGTTTCGTTTAGGCGACGATTACTGGCGAATATAGATCGTTTTGATAGAGAACTCACGTCATCACCACCCCTTATATGCACAGTTAATCACGAATATGACTAAAACTTTGTCAAAATCACGAGTAGCAATGGAAAAAATTTTCGACTTTTCCTTTCGTTAATTGATGAAATAAGCGTACAAATAAGATTTAAGGTACATGCTTTTACAAAGGTTGATGAACATCAACAAAATTTACAAGAGAAATCGTTGAAATCTTGTTGACACACGCACTCTCGTATTGTACTATAATCTTTGTGCTCAACAGAGCAGATTTAAAACTTGGCGGTGTAGCTCAGCTGGCGAGAGCGTACGGTTCATACCCGTGAGGTCGGGGGTTCGATTCCCTCCGCCGCTATTTTTTTAATACTAAGGCCCGTTGGTCAAGCGGTTAAGACACTGCCCTTTCACGGCAGTAACACGGGTTCGAGTCCCGTACGGGTCACTAAAGATGAAGCCCGACATTGTTATTAATAACAATGTCGGGCTTTTTATGTATATTTGATTATTTGATGAATACCAAAAAATAATCTTATTAAAAAAACGACCTTATAGCTTCATATTCATTACCTGTACGTTACCAAAATGCTTCTTCTTCGTTAGACAAATTTAAAACAAAGGGATATAGACCCAAGATCGCTAATGTAATAATAATTCCTATAATAATAGTTGTACCTACTGAAAAATCGAATAGTACATTAATTGGTAATATCAAGACTAACGGTAAAAGAGCTAATCCCCCGTTTCTAAATCTAGATGAAGCAGACTCATATTGCTTAGTTTCACAGTATGGGCAATTCAATCTAAATAACCTTCTTATCGTTTGTTTCCAAGTCCATTTTGTACCACAGTTTTGGCAAACAGGCATAATAGACCCCCTCTTGTGAAAATGATACTCCTTGTTAGTTGAATAACGTTATTGACCACAAAATGATAATTTCCCTGGATTCTCAATGATTTAATAAAATTTTATAACTGATATGCTTATACTATTTTCCGATCAAAATATCAAACCTAAATCTACAAAGCTAAAATTATTTCCAAGCTAGTAAAAAGTAATATACCAAATAATAAAATTTTAAATGATTCTTTATAAGATTTATTTTTTCTATGCTCTTTTATCACAATAGTCCAAATAAAATTAAGTGAAAAGAATACTTATAAATGCAATTGTAAGAAAATATGACGACATATCGTTAGATGCAGAAACAATTACTATAACTAATAAAGCCAAACCAGCAACATCATTGTGGTTAATTTTATGTTCTCTACTATGCGCCACGATGATACTCTCTTCTTTTTAATTGGCTCTGTTAAAGTTAAGTGTTGATTTGTCAGATTGTTAACGACGATAGTGGTTGATCATTTGAGGCGTAAAAGTGACTCATCTAACACCAATGGCTACCATTCAAAACTTCACCTTAAATTGTGTGACCACCTCAACAAATATCGTAGAGCTTAAATTTAAAAAAATGCCACAACAGAACAATGTTCCGTTGTAGCTTCTCTAAAATCGCTATATATTGACTTATCTAAATAGACAGCAAGATTACCCTCTTTTAGCACCACCGCCACCACGGCGAGATTCCGTATGCTTTTTAAGTGAGGACATCTTTTCTTCACTATCCTTTAAAAATTTGTTCATTTTTGATTCAAAATTTTCTGCGCGTTTCTTCTGCTCTTCGCGCTCATATTTCACATCCGCCTTTTTAATGGATAATCCAATCTTGCCATTATCCTCTACATTTAAAACTTTAACCTCGACCTCATCACCGACGGATAAGTGTTCGCTAATGTCCTTAACGAACTGATCTGCTACCTCACTAATGTGGACCAAGCCAGTTGACCCATCTGGAAGCTCAACGAAAGCTCCAAAATTCGTAATGCGGGTCACCTTACCGTGCAACTTGCTGCCTACTTCAACTGACATAAAGAAAATGCTCCTCCTTAATAATAATAAGAAAATCTACTCTTTATCATTATATATAAGCTCGATTAAAAGTGTCAATAAGAAGGCTCACCTTCTTCACTGTCTTCAGGCAAGTTGAAAATTACTTCACCTTCACGGGAGAAGAAATAATCTTTCCGTGCGATTTGTAATAAATACTCAGTGTCATTTAATAATTCAACTTCTCGTTCTAATCGATCTTGTTCATCTTTAGCTGCTTTTAATTCCTCTTGAAGTTGTTCTTGTTCTGCTTTTTTATCTTCATGTATGGCTTGTTGTTGTATATAATAACCTGAAAGTGTACCGACCACTAATAAGAAAAGTAAACCAAAGGCGATTAAGCGACGTTTAAGAAGCTTTTTCTCTCTTCGCTTTCGAGCAAGATAAGCTTCTTGTTCTTTAACATATGTTGAATCTAACTTTTCAACATTATCCTTCCTCTTCTTCTTCTTGAACATCACTTGCACGCCTCCTTTTCTTTATAAGTAGCACTAGTTTTTTCCACATAAACCTAATTCTATTATCGCAAGTTTCGACGAAGTGTTTAAGGTACTTTTTTACTATTCTCGGCACAAACGGGGCCAATAACAGCTTGATCAGCTTGATTAATGTCATTATTAATCGCCATACAATACTTAAAACAAAAACGACTATGCCCGTCAAAACGCGGAAAATCCATGTTAAAGGTTTAACAAGCACATAATCTATGAGCTGATAAATAACGCGAAAACAAGCGGACAAAAAATTCAAAAAATACGCAAAAAATCGTAGGAATATGTCTTGAAACAGCGCATAATATGTCGAAATACCTAGAGCTAAGGCGATTATAAAATAAAATCGCAGTGCTCCACCGTTAAGTTGAAACAGGGTATAGTACAACCATACCCCCACTAACCCACAAAATAAACTATCAATTACTAATCGGTTCTTAAAATCATGCGGACGAACCAACTGCTTGTACACATCAAATAGTGCACCGATTAGTAATCCACATAGAATAAGGATGAGCATCGTGGTGAATTGTGTTGTTAGCGTCATTTCAATAACTTGCTAAAGAATCCTTTAGCTGGCTGTTGTTTAGACTCGTCGATATAATCAAAAGAATAGATTTTACCTTGGATCGTGAGCAACCCTTCATCAACATTCAAATTCTTCATATGCAAATTATGGCCGCGCACCATCAAGTACCCTAGTGATGTCTTTAACAGAAATTCCTCTGTATCAAAACTATCGACATCCAAAACCCCTGTTAACTTCAATTCCTTTCGATCAGTCAAAGTCACAGCATGTTCTCGTTTTTCCTCGCGATCTGGTTGATAGAGTGATTTTTCATATGGCATGTCTACCCCTCCTATTCACTAGCCATCTTATGACTAGTAACAAGAGTTCATGCATCAATTAATCATTTGTTTCAACTTTTTCTTCTTTAATGACTGTGTATAGACGTGTTGTTTGATCCTTTTTCACATGTTCCTGTAAGGATTCTACTTGAATGACTAGTTTCTTATGGCCGTACTGAATCATAACTTCATCCCCGACAGTAAGGTCAGATGATGCTTTTGCTGGTTGACCATTAACTTCTATACGGCCTTGATTCGCTACATCTTTCGCTACTGTACGTCGTTTAATTAAGCGTGATAGTTTTAAAAATTTATCTAAGCGCATCATGTCACCTCATTGCTGATTTCTTTTAATCTCTTGCCAATACTCCTCAAGCTCTTCTAAAGACAAGTCAGTTATCGCTTGATTGCTCTCGTTTACACGTTTTTCAACGCTTTGAAATCGTTGAGTAAATTTATCACACGTTCGATTGAGTGCTACTTCTGGATCGATACGATAATATCGTGCTAAGTTCACAAGCGAGAATAAGACATCTCCTAACTCTAATTCCGCTTCATCACTTGTTTCATTCGCCACTGCCTCTTCAAATTCCTTTAATTCTTCATAAACTTTCGCTACAACTGGTTGAGCTTCTTTCCAATCAAACCCTACCTTAGCAACCTTCTTTTGAATCTCTTTTGCTAATAATAAGCGAGGTAGTGACTCATTCACATCATCTAATACTGATTCTTGTTTCGGACGGCCTTGTTGTTTAATTTCTTCCCAATTCCGTTTCACATCATCTGCTGAATCTACGTTTTCATCACCAAAAACATGAGGATGGCGTTCAACCATTTTGTCCGTCACATTCTGAATAACATCATCAACTGTGAAATAACCATGATCTTCACCAATTTGACTATGTAGCATCACTTGGAGGAGAACATCACCTAACTCTTCAGCTAAATGATCATCATCCTGTTGATCAATCGCTTCGATCACTTCATACGCCTCTTCTATCAAATAGGGGCGGAGTGACTCATGTGTTTGTTTCTGATCCCAAGGACATCCTCCTGGGCCTCGTAACCTTGCAATAACCTCGCGCAACGCTGTGAACGTATGGTGTAATTGATCTCGAGGTTGAGGTGGCACATAGACCGTAATTAAATTACTCACCGGGAAATTCCGATCAAGTTCATATAATGGGACTGTTCGCTGCCAAGCTTGGTCACTTCCAGCTGCATGAACAATAGTAATGGGATAATCATGAGGTAAGTCTTCCATTAACGTCAACTTCACATCAGAGGCCGTGACAGTATCAAACACTTGGCTAATCAATAGATGCTGCTCATATTGAATAACATGTCTATCGAGGGCTGTTCCGTCTAATAATTGGAACCCTTCGATCGGATCAACATTGACAGCTGTTAAGAGTGGATCGATGAAACTCTGCCCGCCTTCAATCGAAACCGTAATATCATCTTGCTCTGTTTCCAACAATAATTGCACCGTCTTTTCAGCGACCATTGGATGCCCTGGTACTGTATAAATGATATCTTTTTGTCTAGCTTGCTTAATTAAATCTTCAGCAATAGTTTCATAGACACTCGCAAATTGGTCATTCGCCTCATAAACTTCATCGTAGCTAGAAAATGTGACACCTTCTGCTTGCAGATCATGAATAACTGGATGATCAAGCGTTCGAGTTAAAACGTTTTCTTGTTTTATGAGTTGTCGGTAAATGCCTAATGGTAACTGATCAATCGTACCAGCCCCAAGACCAACAATATGTATATGTCCCATGCAATCCCTACCTTCTACTAATCTTTGACTCTGTTAAATTTTAGTGTTGATTTTCATATGATGTAGCACTGAGTTGTTGAATTGTGAGAAGCGAAGGTGGCGACTCCTGATCGACTAAAAACGGTCACGTCCTGTGACCAACGTCGACATTAGGCCGTCCGGGCCGTCACGGGAATAGCACGAGTCTCGAGACCCCGCAGGAAGTGCTTTCCTTCCGAGGAGGCTCGAGCCGTGCCCGCGGAAAGCGTCCACCGATAGCGGATCACAATTTCAACAACGGACTGACTTTATCAAAGCCTAATCTTTAAACCATTTCCCGATCTGTGGTAATTGGGCTAATGTTTGCCGCTCATAGATATTGAATAACTTGCTTTGAGTCATCATAAATAAAATAACTACTACTCCAAGTCCACACATCAACACAACAGCAATACTTAATAACCATCGCTGATCTTCCTGTAATAATCCTAACGCTTCTAAACCAAACGAAAATAATGAAACGAGCGCCACCATTAATAAGACAGATCCAGTCGCTTTAATCGTGAAAGGGAGTAAATTCGTTAATTGTGACTGTTTAATCCAAGTGATATAACATAGAATCAAAACCAATAAACTCGCAATCACAGATGAAAGTGCTCCGCCCATGATGCCATGTATAGGTATGAGCCATATGTTTAAACTGACTTTCAAAACTAACAACAATCCCACGCCGAGCAGTTGTTGTAAACGGACCTGATAAGCCTGCAACATAACAGATAATGCCATTAAGAGTGACAAGATAAAGACAAGCATGACCAGCCATTGAATCGTACTTGTTCCATCTGAAGACTGATAAAACAAAGGATTCAGCCATGGCATAATCACGACTAATCCGCCTGCAGCACTTAATGATAACAACCACGTCACCTTAAAGGCGAGGCGCTCATCTAATTTAGAAATCTGTCCACTCACTTGTTCAAAAGCAGGGACAATCGCAAACGCTAAAGCCGACCCGAACACTAAACCGAGCTGAATCAACGGGTTCCCTCGGTCAAATACACCTTTTGCTACTTTCGCCTGTTCAAAGGTTAACCCAAATTGTTCTAAACCTCGCACCATCGTCATGACATCTACCAACTGAAGTAATAGATGCAAGATATGAGTCAAACTATAAATAATCATCCCTGTCATGAGCGATTGCACTAATTTTTTAGAAATCGTTATTGGCAATCCAAATGACAATTGATGTCGAAATCGTGATTGTTTAAATAAGATTAGTAATAATGCAAAAGCAACAATCGTTCCTACTATTGTTGCGAGACTTGCCACATAGCCTAATGTATATAACGAGGCAGAAGTCTGAACGATCAAAATAGTTGCAACAATAATGCCGATCACACGTATAAATTGCTCTATGATCTGGGACCAAGCCACAGCTGCTGGTTGTCCCTTCGTTTGAAACAACCCTCGTAAAAAAGCTGTAAACGGAATCAGTAAAAACAATAAGCTACTCATTCGTACAGCTTCCAACAGAGCAGGGTCACCCATTAACTCGACAATTTCAGGCGCTAATAAAAACAAACTCAGACTGATCACAAAGCCCGTGCCACATAATAAATAAAACACCGCAGACGCGTTATGTAAACGAGCCTGGGCGTTTTGATTGAGCTCATGAGATAAGGTATGAGAGATCGCACTCGGAAAACTATAAATCGATAACATTAATGCTAGCGAGATCAACGGGTAAATTTGTTGATAAATATATAACCCTTCATCACCTGCTAAGTTTTGTAACGGAATGCGATACACCATACCTAATATCTTACCAATAAAACCTGCAATCGTTAGAATAATTGTACCTTTTAACCATTGATCCGCCCGCGACATAATAAACCTCTTTCTGAATTTAATACATCACTATTATAGCATAAAACAGGTTCAAGAACGGACCATTACGGTACAACTACTCCATTTGTCGAGCTAAAAAGTTACTCGCCGTCTCACACACTTTGATTTCAACATCTGCAAGCGTTCCTTCTTCAGCAAACATCACGATACTTCCGACGGGATCGCCATTAGAAATTATCGGATGGATAATAAACGACGCCAGTGACTCTTCCTGACCTTGAACTAAGTCAACGGAATACGTCTGTCGCTCAACCACTGAATCCCGATTTTCCATCGCTTTTTCAATCGCTTCTCCGATGGGTTGCTTTAAGTACGATTTCTTCGAAGCACCTGCGACCGCAATGTACTCATCACGATCAGATACTAACACCTTATAACCCGTCGCATCGAAAAGTGCATGAGCGTATTCTTGGGCAAACTCACCCAACTCATTGATCGGTGAATATTTTTTCAAAATCACTTCTCCATCACGATCAACAAAAATCTCGAGTGGATCACCCTCACGAATACGTAACGTTCGCCTAATTTCTTTAGGGACGACAACTCTTCCTAGGTCATCAATTCGACGCACAATTCCTGTTGCTTTCATACTGTGTAATCCCCACTTTCCCTGATGTTACCCATCAGTTGATGAGTGTCGTGTTTGGTTCTTAATCGTAGTATGAAGCAGTAGAAGAAAACTATGCATGGTTTGGTTGTTTTTTCACTTGATGCAGTTTCGTTAACAAATCTTCCAATACATCGTAACGTTCTTGTTTTTGTTTACGTCCATAATTAATCATAATCTTAAGCTTATTGCCTTCTGTTCCTAGTTGCACCATACGTCCATATTCATTGGCTAAAACAAATAGCTCAGAGCCGTCGACTGTTAAACTTGCTTCTTCATCCATCATCATTTCAATCGACTGATTCTTCTCATGAACTGTTTCAATTCGTTCTTTCTGAGCTAACAAGCGAATGCGAGCCACTTGCAGAAGTTCTTCTACTTCTTGCGGATATGGACCGAAACGATCGAGCAATTCATCTTTCATATCAAAGATTTCCTGCACATCATTTGCTGCGTTAATTCGTTTATACATTTGGATTTTCTGCGTTTCATCATCGATATAGTCACTTGGAATGTAAGCATCAAGTGACAGCGTCATTTCGACTTCGAACGGTTTCGTTTCTTCATATGGCTTACCTTCTTGTTTCGCCTGGATCGCCTCATTTAGCATTTGCGAATATAAATCGAAACCGACTGAGTCAATAAAGCCATGTTGTTCAGTACCTAATAAATTACCAGCGCCACGAATCGATAAATCGCGCATCGCAATTTTGAATCCTGATCCTAATTCTGTGAACTCTTTAATGGCTTCTAAACGTTTTTCAGCCACTTCTGAAAGCACTTTATTTTGCTGGTGGGTAAAGTAAGCATAAGCTAAACGATTCGAACGACCGACACGTCCACGTAATTGATATAACTGACTAAGCCCCATACGATCAGCATCATTCACGATCAAGGTGTTTACATTCGGAATATCGACTCCTGTTTCGATAATGGTTGTACTGACTAATACATCATAATGACCTTCTAAGAAATCAAAAATGATATTCTCAAGCTGACGTTCATTCATTTGACCATGCGCGAACGCAACACGTGCATCCTCTACTAATTCATCCACTTCAGCTGCAACACGGTCAATCATATCAACGCGATTAAATAAAAAGAATACCTGACCATCACGCGACATCTCTCGTTCAATCGCTTCTTTAATAAATGGCGGATTATATTCAACCACATACGTCTGAATTGGAAAACGGTTTTCAGGTGGTGTCTCAATGACTGACAAATCACGCACACCGACCATCGACATATGCAAGGTTCTTGGAATTGGCGTTGCGGTTAGCGTTAACACGTCTAGATTAGCCTTAATCTGCTTAATCTTTTCTTTGTGCTTCACACCAAAACGTTGTTCTTCATCAATCACAAGTAAACCTAAATCTTTAAACTGTATATCCTTCGATAACAGACGATGCGTTCCAATGACGACATCAACCAACCCTTTTTGTAGATCCGAAAGGGTTTCCTTTTGTTGTTTGGGTGTTTGGAAACGGCTAAGCACACGGACATTAATCCCGTATTCTTCAAACCGTTCTTTAAAGGTTTCATAATGTTGTTGTGCCAAAATGGTCGTTGGAACAAGCATCGCGACTTGCTTATTATCAACGATCGCTTTAAAGGCTGCACGAATCGCCACTTCTGTTTTACCGTAGCCGACATCACCACATAATAAGCGGTCCATTGGGCGTTCTTTCTCCATATCAGCTTTTACTTCTTGAATACAACGCATCTGATCTTCTGTTTCTTCATATGGGAAGGCCGCTTCAAACTCCCGTTGCATTTCATCATCTTCCGAAAAGGCAAACCCTTTCGATGATTCACGTTCAGCATATAATTTAATTAAATCATCAGCGATATCTTCAACGGATGATTTAACTCGAGATTTGACTTTCTTCCACTCTGTTCCGCCTAAACGGTATAACTTCGGTTCTTTGCCTTCTGACCCGACATATTTTTGAACTAAATCAATTTGTTCAACAGGGACAAACAACTTATCGTTTCCAGAGTAACGAATCACCATATAGTCTTTGTGAACGTCACTGACTTGCATCGTTTCAATGCCTAAATACTTACCAATACCGTGATTTGTATGAACAACATAGTCACCAGTTTCTAATTCTTGATAGCTTTTAATCCGTTCAGCATTAGATAAAGTCTGCTTCTTGCGTTTTTTCGGCATTTTCTTTTTAAACAGTTCTTCTTCCGTTAACACTGCTAATCGGTAACTCGGCATTTCAAAGCCTTCACTTATATAGCCAGTGATAATAATCGGCTTTGAAACAGGTAAAGCTGTCGTATTAGGCGCACGACTTGCCGTCATTTCGTAGTCATCTAAGACTCGTTCGACTCTTTCAGCTCTTTCTTCATTCGCCGCAATAATGACAACAGAAAACTCAGCCTCACGCCACCGTTCCATTTCATTTTGAAGTAAATTCATTTGCCCGTGGAATTGCTGCATTTGCCGACTAGACATATTAATCACATTTTCCGGCTTTGTATTCGGAATATGACGCAAGAATAACGATAAATAAACCTTCGAAAACGTCATGCCTTGCCAAACCGTCAACCAATCAAAGGAAAGGGTGAGCCCTTGAACGATCGCTTGACGCTGCAACATATCCGTGTACCAATTCGCTTCTTCACGGTCGAGTTGTTCTGCTGTTTCTGAGATTCGGCTCATTTCATCTAACATTAAAACCGTTTGCTCTGGGAAGTAATCTAGCAAACTATTTTTCTCACCGTAAAGAAGTTGAACATATTGTGAGATTCCATCAAACATCTCACCTTGTTCTAAACGTTCTATATCATAATTAATATGTTCATGTAATTGTTCCCGCTCTTCATCCGTGCTAAGTTGTCGAGCCGTTTCCTGGCGTAACATTTTGAGCTCGGTCGCCGCGTGCTGCATTTGTTCAACTGTCGCAACAAACTCCTCAGCTGGACTGATTTGGATCGTCTGAATCTCGCCTTGGGAGCGTTGTGTTTCCGCATCGAAATAACGAATCGATTCGACCTCATCATCAAACCACTCGACACGAATCGGATAAGCTTCAGTTAATGGATAGACATCGACGATTCCACCACGGCGACTCATTTCTCCAGGCGCATCAACCAAATCAACCATTTTATAGCCTAAATGATGCATGTTTTCGATCATCTGCTCAGGCGGCGCCTCTTCACCCGTAGTTAGCGTCACTTCATAACGATCGAGCATGGATGCAGGGGGTAACAGTCGCTTGAACGCCGAAATGGGCACGACTAAAATTCCTCGTCCACGTTGACGCCACAGTTTTAAAGCCTCTAACCGTTGCGCTTTTAATTCAGGGGAAGCAGACACAATCTCAGCAGCTAAAAGTTCATTAGCTGGATAAAGATGAACGTCTTGCTCGTTTTCTGATACAGCGGATAGTTCCTCATAAACTTTTTGCGCTTGCTGTAACTGGTGTGTGACATAAACAATCGGACGTTCTGAAGATTCAGCTACAATCCCAGCCAATACTGCGCGTGATGGATTGGTTAGGCCTGAAACTTGTTGTTCGTTCATTCCTTGTTCTAAGCCTTCGATAATTGTTGCGAAATCGTCTTGTAACGACAAATATTCTTTAATGTTTTGCAAAACTTTTCTCCCCCTTACCTCAACAGAAAAAAGGCCTTGGTCCTTACCAAAGCAACTAATGGATAAAATAATCTTGTTCGAATAGATTAGGATTTTGCGTTAGAATATCTTCACACTCCTCGCAAACTAACCATAAATGCAAAGCACCATCTGGTGTTGTTTGTAAAAATTCATGGAAATTAGTTTCTTCTCCTGAGTGTTCTAACAACCAATTTTCAAGCATTGAATCACCATCAAACTCTTGCATCACCTTATGACAATGACGACATGATACATGTAACACATCAGAACCTCCCTCAATTACCAAGCTATACTATGTTATAGCTTAACCAACGTGAAGGTTCTATATTCGATTATATTATTGATTGAAGTCATTCATCACTTCTAAAAATGGTTTCTCACACCATGCTTCACACGCCCGTGCAGCCTCTTCGATGGATGGATTGACTGATTGTTGCTCAGCTTTTGAGAATTTACCTAACACATAATCGACAACTGACTGCTCGCCTTCTGGTTTATCAATTCCAAATCGTAGACGATTGAACTCTTTAGTCCCCAATTGATTAATAATATCTTTTATTCCATTATGGCCACCATGACCACCTTTTTGGCGCAAGCGAATTTTTCCAGTCGGTAAATCAAGGTCATCATAAATAACCAGTACGTCCGACGGTTCTAGATTAAAATAATCAACCGCTTCACGTACTGATTGCCCAGATAAATTCATATACGTTTGGGGTTTTAATAATAAGACTTTTTCACCGTTCCAATTTTCTTGGACATAATGGCCTTTGAATTTATCTTTTTTATATTTCCAACCGTTTTCTTCAACCATGTGATCAATGACTTGGAAACCAATATTGTGACGTGTTTTTTTATATTTTAAACCGGGATTACCCAGACCTACTATACACTTCATGTTCCGAAACTCCTTATTTCTTTCTATGTAAAACGATTAAATGGAAAAAACAGATCGAAGCGCACAACATGAGCTGACTTCGATCTGTTCACTTCAAGTAAATATCAAATTATTTTTCTTCTTCGTTATCTTCGGATTTTTCGTTAATCACTTCAGGCTCAGCGTTTTCTTCAGATACTCCTTCATCGCCTACTTCAGGAACATCTTCTTGTTGTGGTGGTAATACAGTCACAATCGTTGTATCTTCATCATCAAGAAGTTCAAAGTTCTTACCAGATTTCAGATCGCCTACTGTGACACTGTCACCAATTTCTAATTCATTAGCATCGATTGTGATATCTTCAGGGATATTACGTGGTGTTGCACGTACGTTAAGCATGTGCATCGTTTGTTGCATCACGCCACCTTCTTTTTCACCTTTAGATTCACCTTCGATATTAGCAGACACTTCTACGTCTACTTCAGTAGACATATCAACAAGATAGAAGTCGACGTGTGTTAATTCGTTTTTAATGACATCTGTTTGATAATCATAAAGCATTGCTTCTAACGATTTGCCACCTTCAACTTCTAAAGAGAACACCGCATTACGGCCTTCATCTCTAACTTTTTTAAGTAAATCCATACTATCTACTGAAACCGTGATTGGGTCTTTATCCTTGCCGTAAACAACGGCTGGTACTCGACCCGCTGCACGAATCTGTTTTGTTTCAGAACGCGTTGTGTCTTGTCTTTCTTTCGCTTGAATTACTGCTGCCATGTGTATTCAACCTCCGTTTTGTAAGAAACTTTCTGATATTTACTCTTACCCTCTATTATACCTTTTTAAACGAAAATGTAAAATTATTAATCAAAAAGTGAACTGATCGAACGGTGTTCATGAACCCGTTTGATCGACTCACCAATTAAATCACCAACAGATAAACGGACAACTTTATCTGTTCCTAAGTCATCAGATAATTTAATCGTATTCGTCACAACACATTCTTTAATGGCTGAATTCTCAATCCGTTCAATTGCTGGGCCAGATAACACAGGGTGTGTACAGCACGCATAGACTTCTTTTGCGCCATTCTCAATCATCGCATTGGCAGCCAATGTAATCGTACCAGCTGTATCAATGATATCATCGACAAGAATAGCAGTTTTACCTTCAATATTACCCACAATATTCATAACTTCAGCTACATTCGGTTGTGGTCGACGCTTATCAATAATCGCGATTGGCGCACCTAAACGATCGGCCATTTGCCTGGCACGGGTTACACCACCGTGATCAGGTGAAACAATAACCACATCTTCTAACCCTTTTTCTAAGAAGTAATCGGAAAGGGTTGGTCCTGCGATCAAATGGTCAATAGGAATGTTAAAGAAGCCTTGAATTTGCGCGGCATGTAAGTCCACAGAAACAACACGATCTGCACCAGCCGTCTCTAATAAATCCGCGACTAATTTCGATGTAATCGGCTCACGTGAGCGTGCTTTACGATCTTGACGTGCATAGCCATAGTAAGGCATCACAATGTTAATTGTACGCGCTGATGCACGCTTTAACGCATCAATCATAATCAATAATTCCATCAAATGTTCGTTAACAGGGTTACTCGTTGACTGGACGATAAACGTATCGCATCCACGTACACTTTCTTCAATGTTAATTTGAACTTCGCCATCTTTAAACCGTTTCACCGAGGATTTGCCGAGTTCGACACCAACAGAATCAGCAATTTCGTGGGCTAACTCAGGATTTGAAGTAAGGGAAAATACTTTCAGACTAGGGTCTTGGTATTGATTAGTCATAAAAAAGGAACCTCCACCATCTCGTTTGTTTTATAATTAAGCTTGCTCAACCTTATGTTAAGATCGTTTCTTCAAACGATCGACATAACCTTCTTTATTCTCTTGTCTAGAACGAGCAATCGATAACGCTTTTTCTGGCACATCTTTCGTAATCGTAGAACCAGCAGCGACATAAGCACCCTTCTCGATGGATACAGGGGCAACTAAGTTCGAGTTACAGCCAATAAATGCATCATCTCCTATAACCGTTTGATGCTTCGATTGTCCATCATAATTAACCGTAATACTGCCACAACCAACGTTCACATTGTTACCAAGTTCCGCATCACCTAAATAAGATAAGTGCGATGCTTTACTATTTGATCCCATTGTTGTCTTTTTCACTTCAACGAAATTACCCACTTTAACATCATCACTTAATGTGCTTTCAGGGCGAATATGAGCGAAAGGACCAATTTGAACTCTCGAACCAATTTGACTATTGGTGACAACACTTTGCTTAATTAGAGTTTCTTCTCCAATTGTAGCATGATTAATGGTCGTATGGGCACCAATCACTGAATGGGAGCCAATCTGTGTATTACCATGAATATGGACACCTGGTTCAAGCGTAACATCTGTTCCGATGGATACGTCAGGTCCAATATATGTCTGATCTGGATCTACGATGGTGACACCTTGGCGCATATGATACTCGTTAACCCGTTTTTTCATCAGTTTCTCTGCTTTAGACAACGCCACGCGATCATTGACGCCCACTGTTTCTTCAACATGTGTCGTCTTATGCGCTGCCACGGTTTCGCCACGTTCGTTCGCTATTTCCAACACATCAGGTAAATAATACTCACCTTGCGCATTATCATTCGATACTTGAGATAAAGCCTCGAATAATAATTCATTATCGAAACAATATGTACCCGTATTAATTTCAGTTACTGCTTTCTCTTCGTCGGATGCATCTTTTTCTTCTACGATTTTTTCAACTTGACCATTAACCTGACGAATGATTCGACCGTAACCAGTAGCATCGTCCACGTCAGTCGTTAAAACCGTCACTTTAGCTTGTTGTTGTTCATGCTGATCCATTAATTCACGCATCGTATCAGCTGTAAGTAATGGGGTATCTCCACAAACGACAACCGTTGTTCCTTTTTGACCTTCTAAAACTGAACTTGCCATCTGTACGGCATGGCCTGTCCCTAGTTGCTCTTCTTGAACAGCATATTGCGTCTGATCACCTAACTGTTCTTGTACTGATTCAGCTCCATGACCTACAATCGTCACGATTTGATTCAGCCCTAAATGATTTAACTGATCCACGACATGTTGCACCATAGGCTTTCCGCACACGGGGTGAAGCACTTTATATAATTCTGATTTCATTCTTGATCCTTTACCTGCCGCCAAAACAACAGCATTACGATTCGTCATTCTTTTCCCTCCAACAGTCAAACAAAACTTCATTATTAACAGTTTGAAACCATTATAATCATCCATTATGAATATATCTTAAAACAAGCCTACATGCAACTTAACCGCTAATTCTGTCGACTAAAATAAAGAGAGATTTATAAAAACAAGTTTAAGTTCATTCCTTTTGGGTTAAAGATAAAAAAAGAGATTCAATCGCGCTAACGATTGAACCTCTGTTCATTACTTTTTTAAGAAGCGCCTGCTTCTTCGTATTCCACTTCTTCACCTGCACGACGGTACTCTTCCAAGACAGCATCTTGGATTTTACCACGTGTACCAGAATTAATTGGGTGGGCGATGTCTCTAAACTCTCCGTCTGGCGTACGTTTACTAGGCATCGCTACAAATAGCCCATTATTCCCATCAATTACACGAATATCATGGACGACAAATTCATCGTCTAAAGTAATTGATGCAATAGCACGCATACGACCATCAGTGTTTACACGACGAAGCCTTACGTCTGTTACTTGCATTCTGTCTCACCACCTTTTGGAAATTAAACTGAACCTTTTTCGCACAATATAATTGCACAAAATTTATAGGACTCTAATTTTACTTTTCAACAATGAGACTTAAATTCCTGCTAAAATTTTTATTTTTTTATAATTTTGTGACAAAGATAAAGAAAAATAAGGAGCTAATCTGTCCTAGAACATGATTAACTCCTTATTGAATCTCAAGAATTGAAATAGTTACCTCGCATCACTTTTACATCTTGCGCTTTTTCATTAACATCATGGATTTTTAGTAATGATGTATAATTCATCACACGTCGTTCTTCATCTTCATCCTCAGCTTCAGCTAGAACACCGATCCCTTTAACATGGGCATCGAACTCAGCCATTAAACTTTCCATCCCTTTAATCGTACCGCCTGCTTTCATAAAGTCGTCCACTAATATAACATTCGAACCAGGTGTAATATGTCGCTTAGCTAAAGCCATTGACTGAATCTTTCGGGATGAGCCTGATACGTAGTTGATACTAATAGTTGAGCCTTCAGTCACGATTGGATCACGACGGATGATGACGACTGGTAAATTAAGTGCTTCGGCCACTGCATAAGCGATTGGAATCCCTTTAGTCGCTACTGTTACAACATAATCAGCTTCTATATGTTGAAATGCAGATCCAAAAATCTTACCAATTCGCCGTACATAATAATTATGACCTAATAAATCACTCATATATAAATATCCACCAGGCAAAATGCGAGTCGGATCTTCTAACAACTCAATCAACTCATCGATAAAATTCTGACTCGCTTCTAATGGATAATCAGGAACATATTTAACGCCACCTGAATAGCCAGATACCGTTTCAATTCGTCCTATCCCTAACTGTCTGAACATATCATCAATGATATCTATGTCTTCACTAATGGATGATTTTGCTGCTTCGTACGTTTTTACAAAGAACGGAAGTGAGACGAGAATTCTTGGGTTTTCCTTAAAATAATGCGTCATGGCTGCGATTCGTTGACTTCGTTTCATTTCATCCACCTCAAAAACCGAATAATTAACCCTACTATATCACGAATTGTTTGGCATGACTATATTTAGCGTAGGGCATGGACTGTGTAAACTTCCTGACAGAACCCTTTTAAGCTGTTATAAATTCGATCTGCTTTGGCTTCCTGCTGAACAAGTGCATAAACGGTCGGACCGCTTCCACTCATTAAAACACCAGGTGCACCAGCTTTTTGCATTCTTTCTTTTATTTGTGCAATGGTTGAATGCATCTCAACTGTAATCGGCTCTAACACGTTATTCAACTCAGCACAAACCTTGCCAAAATCCTGTTCATCAAGCGCATGAATCATCGCTAAAGTATCAGGATGCGTCATTTCATTTAAATTGACACGTTTGTATATTTCCTTCGTTGAAACGCCAACAGTTGGTTTCGCAATGACCACATAGCACGGTGGCAGTGGCGTAACAGGTTTTAGCACTTCGCCTCTCCCACGAGCCAATTGTGTGCCACCTTGAACACAAAACGGTACGTCTGAACCGATACGCTCAGCTAACTGTTCCATTTCTTGATTTGATAAACGTGTATCGAATAGTCGATTTAAACCTCGGATTGTCGCAGCAGCATCACTACTACCACCTGCAAGACCTGCTGCAACAGGGATCTGCTTATCAATTTCAATCCTTACACCTTGTTTAATTGAGAACTGTTGTTTGAATATATTGGCTGCTTGATACGCTAAGTTTTGTTCATTGTCTGGCACGAATCGGTTCTCCGATTCAATTTGGATTTGGTCGTTATCTAACTTTTCGAAGCTTAAACGATCAAATAAATCAACGGTTGTCATAATCATTTCAACTTCATGATAACCATCGTCTCGTTTATGTAAGACATCAAGTGTTAAATTTATTTTGGCTGGTGCTTTTTCAAATACCATGATCATCACCTACTGTTTTCATCATCTCTGTGATTGTATCATATACGAACGAGTATCTGTTATCAATGCAAAAGAAAAAGCAGACCTGAAAATCAGGCCTGCTTTCCCCAACGTTTTAACGTTGTTCCTTATCCATCTGTTCTTGTGCCATCTCAACAGCCCGCTTCACCATGTTACCGGCATCTCTTGATTTGATACCGCCCCAACCTTCTCTTTGTACCGTGTCGTAAAACCCCAGCTCTTTTGCGATCTCATCCTTGAAACGATTAGACATTACGCCTTTTCGACCCAACGACCACAACTCCTTCTGTCGTTTAATACGACACGCTTAGGTTATGTACGATTAGGAATTCGAAACATGGTAAGTGTTGAGGGCATTAACAAAAAGAAGAAAAATAAACGATTAGCTTAAATTAAGCTAACTTAGTCCTCTCATCTGTAAATGTAATTTTAACTGTTTCAGTTAAAACATCCGCATAGCTGTAAGAAACACGTTCGAAAGCGTGTTCATCTTGATCAAGTTCAACAATAAAAACGGAGGGGTATGTTTCCGCCAGAACGCCACAACGTTCAATTGTTTTACGACGACCACCGTTTGCTTCTAGCGTTAGACGTTCACCAATTTTAACGTCTAGTGCTTGTTTAATTTCACCCAATGTTTTTCCCATTAAACTCCACCTCACTATATAAACTGTAACACATTTCCTATTGTTAGTCAAAAGTTTTTAATTATACCAATATAAGCGATCATATGTCAATAAAAAGTCTCATCTTCTTCTTAATATGACCGAATTCAGCAAATTCATACATTAAAAACTCGTTAAAAAAATTAAACACCGCTATCGGCGGTGTTCTTGTGGATGTTCATTTGTTTGGGGTAATCCCTGCATATAAGGTAGACCAATTCGAAATAAGCCTCTCGTTTCAACGCCTCCTATTCCTTTTTCACGCGTGATCGTTTTGTGAAGTACATCATGTAAATCCACCTTATCCATGAATGAGGTGAAGCCTACTTTCGCCGTAACATATACAGGATCTAGTGCGTGGATATTAATTCGTGTAGGTGAACTCGCAAAATTCGCTCCCGCTTTAATTAACGACTCAAAATGAGATTGACATGCCCCTGCAAAAATCACCATTTGATCCAGACTCGGTTGTATACGTCTAGCTTCACGTACAGATTCAACGAAATATTTACTATTACGATAAGCACGAATGTCCTGCTCTTCACCTTTATCTTTAGAATACGCATCATGGCCAGTAATCACGAGGATGTCAGGTTGAATTTTTTGAACAAGCTCTTTCGTTTTTTCTGGCATCTCTGACTCATTCACGTGAATTCCGTGAACTTGTAAGCCCAGCCGTTTATATAACATGATACATTTTTTAAGGAATAAATGATCCCCATCAATGTGTAGGACTTTTGGACATAGTTGAAATTGAATAATAGGGTCTTCAGCGACCATAGAAGATGTATAATGACGAAATGACTGTAAATAATAATCTTGACGAAACATACGATAAGACGTTGCTTCACTTTCACGAATCGATTGCTCTAATTGATTACGTTCATTATCTTCCACTCGTCTTAAATCAGAGGAAGGTGCATCAACCTCTAGTCGGAAGTTTTCCCCGAATAGCACAATTTCATCCTTATGAGAATGTTGCACACGAAATAACAGATCATGATTATAGGAATAACGTGTCACAATATCTCCTTTTTGCCAAGTCATAGCGCTCGCCCTTTCCGCAGATGCCCTTCTCATTACACACTATTACATAGGACAAATAAATGTGCTATGTAATCCCATAAAAAAATCTAACATCTTTTGTTTTTCACAAACAAAAGATGTTAGATGCTTTATAATTTCGAGGCTTTGTTAAAACTTAGTGTTGGTTTTAACTTTATTTAACGCTAAGTTGTTGAATTGTGAGGAGCGAAGGTGGCGACTCCTGCGGGAACAGCACGAGTCTCGAGACCCCGCAGGCCACGCCTTTGGGCCGAGGAGGCTCGAGCCGTGCCCGCGGAAAGCGTCCACCGACAGCGGATCACAATATCAACAACGGACTATAACAGAGCGAAGATCAATTATTTTTTACATAATGGCTCATGACATCGCTTAAAGATCCGAACTCTTTAAGCGTTAACGATTCTCCCCGCCTTGTCCCATCAATATTCGATTCTGCAAACACTTGATCAAGTGTCGATGCATCCAATTCTTTAAAAGCACGTTTTAAATTATTACGTAACGTTTTCCGACGTTGACCAAAACTTGCTTGAACAATCTCAAAGTACAACGCCTCATCTTTAACAGTGACATATGGCTGATTTCGAACATTTAATTGCAAAATCGCTGAATCAACATTAGGTTGCGGGACAAAACACGTTTTCGGAACCGTCATAATGACATCAGATTCGGTATAATACTGGACAGCAATGGATAACGACCCATAATCCTTAGAATTCGGAGCCGCAGCCATGCGAGCAGCTACTTCCCTTTGCATCATGACTGTGATCGACTCAATTGGAAGCTGACGTGATAACAACTTCATTAAAATGGGTGTCGTAATATAATACGGTAAATTTGCCACAACTTTGACCTGTTTACCCTCAGGAACATGTTCAGCAATAAATGCATTTAAATCAACCTCTAAAATGTCTTGATGGGTCACTGTCACTTGCGGATAAGGCGACATCGTATCTTCTAAAACATCGATTAAGCGCCCGTCAATTTCAAACGCATAAACATGTTCAGCTTTTTTAGCTAATTGTTCAGTTAATGCACCAATCCCTGGACCGACTTCGATCACCACTGTTTCATCATCAATACCTGCTTTGGACACAATCTTTTCAAGAATATTAACATCAACTAAGAAATTTTGCCCTAAACTTTTCTTAAAAGATAATTGATGACGCTCCATAATTTCTTTCGTCCGTGTTATTGTCGCTATCGGTTTCATGGTTGCTGTCGCTCCTCTTTCAAGATCTCATCCATAACGGATTCGAATTCATCCACTGTGATTTGAAACATGTTTAATCTTTTTTCTAATTGTTTAGCATTCGCATAGCCAATTTTTAATCGCTCACCTAAACGCTCACGCCGTGGTTTAGCACCCGCCCCACCTACTAACCCATATTCCAGTAAATAAGGACGCCACTCTATAGGCTGATAAGATGTCTGACGTAGTTCATAAACAGCTTCCAGTGCTTCGTGAATCGCCTGTTTCGTAGCGTGCTCTACCCCTAGTCCATTCGAGCCTTTTGCTTCATCTTTTGGCATAAAAGCATGCTTACACCCTGGGACTTCTTGTTGCACAATCCGTCTAATCCGTTCACCTGGAAAATCTGGATCAGTAAAAATAATCACACCGCGTTTAGCCTGTGCGTGCTTAATTCGTTCTAAAGTTGGCTGGTCAATAGCTGAACCATTTGTTTCAATCGTATCAGCGTCTACCGCTTGCTTTATTTTAGCTGTGTCGTCACGACCTTCTACGACGATAACTTCTTGTATTTTCAAATCAATGCCTCACTTTTATTCATATCAACTTCAACATAAAAAATCCTGCTATACCTTCATAGTATAGCAGGATTCTTCCAAAGGCGAAAATATTAATCAAGTACTCGAACTTGAACAGATCTACGGCCCCATTGGAGTGCGTCCGATCTTGAATTAGTTAAAATATCAATCTTGTTACCGTTAATAGCACCGCCTGTATCAAGTGCAATAGCAGTAAATGAACCAGATGGTGTTTTCACTTCTACTCTAGAATGTAACGGAATAACACTAGGATCAACAGCAATTATTCTCATACCATTATGAGTTGTTTTATTATTAACATTTACACCTGTTGCTGTATAGCCTGAACAGCCACTACAGTCTGCTGTATATTTCGTTGAAGTAAACGTTTGAAAGCCACCAGATGATTCAGAAACTTGTTGAACATCTGATGATTGTGAACTCGACTCATTTGATGAGCTAGATTGTGCTGTTTGTGTTGGCTGCTTTGTTCCTTTTGCGACCACACGATTTTCACTTTCCTCAACGATTTCCTCTTCAACTAGTTCACGAGAAACCTCTTCGCCGTTCTCTTTGGTAATCTTGTATTCTTCCACTTTTTTACCATCTTGACCTGATTGAACGACTTCACTATCACCTTGCATAATCGAATCATCTTCACGTGTTTCTGTTTCATGAGGAACATCTTTTTCGACTGTTTCATACTCTGTAGAAACGCGAACAATTTCGATTGTACGGTTATCTTTTACTTTTTCAGTAGGATCCACATTGATACGATCATTGTCATCTAATGCAATCCCTTGCTTGTTTAATAGATTTTCTACCGTTTGATTAGGAACATGAGCTGTTTGTTTTTCACCACCATCATTAATGGTGACTTCAAGAGCTTTATTGATTGCGATATGCATATTATTGCGAATATCATCTTGAGCCGAAACGGACATTTGATCGTTTTCGGATAGCTCAATTCCTTCATCATTCAAAAAGTTTTGTACGTTATCTTCTGTTGTATAGTAATGATTTGATTTATTTCCAATTGTAACGACGACTTCATCTGTTTCTTTGTAAGTAAGCTCCATTCCATCTTCTACTGGAGCGTCTAATGACTTAGACAACTCATCATGTTTACCAACCTCTAAGTCTATTTCAGTCAATAAACCTTCAACGGTGTCAGCCGTTGAATGAACAGTTTCTTCCTCACCGTTTATAGAGACTGAAACTTCAGCTTTCATTGCATCGCTGATAAACATGGCAACTGAGAAAAAGGCAATTAACACTGAAAAGAAAATAATAGACATGTGTTTCGACGTGAAGCGACGTCCGCTTCCTTTCGCCTGTTCAAAATTTGCCATAAACTATGCCTCCTTGTACGCAACCGATTATAGGCACCCTATACCAATAAGTCAACTAAAAAAGTCCTATTTACACATTACATTTTGATGACAATCTTTGATATTTGTTTACAAATTGGTCGCTATTTGATACCTAAAACCATCATTAACCAAGCATACTTGATTTATACGTACGTGGGTCATTTTATTTTATGAACGGTTTTTTCATTATATGCGAAATAGATTTTTGGCATTTTTATTTGTTTCTTTTGCTACTTCATCAACTGAGATCTCTTTGAGTTCAGCAATTTTCTCAGCGACGAGTTTCACATAAGCTGGCTCATTACGTTTGCCTCGATTGGGGTGCGGAGCTAAAAATGGGCAATCCGTTTCGATTAATAGCTTCTCAAGCGGTACCTCTTGGGCTACGATTTTGGGATCTGTCGCATTTTTAAACGTGACAGGCCCCCCTAAAGATATATGAAATCCTAAGTCTAAACATTCTTTTGCGTAAGAGACATCATCATTATAGCAGTGCATAATGCCGCCAGTTTCTCCTGCCTGTTCTTCTTTTAAAATCTCAACAATATCAGCTGTTGCTTCGCGGTTATGAATAATAATTGGCATATTCACGCGTTTAGCTAAAGCGATTTGTTGACGGAATACGTCTTTTTGTACGTCTTTGGGTGATTTGTCCCAGTGATAATCTAAGCCCATTTCTCCAATGGCGACAACTTTTTCATGAGCGCTTAATTCTTCTATCCATTGTAAGTCCTCATCTTGCATATCAATCGCATCAACTGGATGCCAGCCTATTGCTGCGTAGATGAAATCATATTGTTCAGCGATTTCGATGGCTATAGGAATAGTTTTACGATCGAAACCGACGACTACCATTTCAGTAACGCCTTCATCTAAAGCTCGTTGAATGACTTCATCACGGTCTTCCATAAATTGATCAGCATTTAAATGCACATGTGTATCAAATAACATGACGTTGCACTCCTTTTCATATACATGAAAAAGGGACGAAATTCGCCCCTTTTTTATCTTTTAATTAATTTGTGTTCCGTTTGGTAAGGATTGATCGATGGTTGCGAGGCTTAAATGACCATTGTCGTCTTCTCCGGCTAGAATCATACCTTCTGATAATTCACCGCGAAGTTTTGCTGGTTTTAAGTTGCTCACACAAATCACTTTTCGACCGATTAGATCTTGCTCACCATAA
Source organism: Alkalibacillus almallahensis (assembly GCF_011761495.1). Lineage (GTDB taxonomy): Bacteria > Bacillota > Bacilli > Bacillales > Alkalibacillaceae > Alkalibacillus > Alkalibacillus almallahensis. The sequence goes on from NZ_JAASRU010000011.1 coordinate 37,963, forward strand.
TGCTCTGCAATACCCGAAACAACTTGACGCTTCTCATAGCCTAAATCAAGTTGTATTTTTAATAATTTATCTGTCTTCGGAACTTGTTCCACGTGAATGACTTCACCAACGCGGAAATCGATCTTAAAGAAATCATCAATAGTGATTTCCTCTGATTGGTCTTCATTTTGCTCATTTTCATTTTCCGCTTCTTCAGTCGGTTTTGGTGAGTTTTTCGTCATCATATCTACAATCGCCTGAACTTCTTCTTCTGTGTCAAGACGAGGGAAGATTGGTGTACCTTTTTTCACGACTTGTACGTTTTGAAGAAGATCATGCTCAGCAATGCTATCCCATGTTTGTACCGCCTCATCTTGAATGCCAAGCTGATCAAAGATATTTTTCGGTGTAGACGTTAAAAATGGTTGAAGCATAATAGCAATCTTGCGAAGAGACTCGACTAAATGAGCCATCACATTACCTAAACGATCGCGTTGTGCGTCATCCTTAGCTAATACCCAAGGTTCATTTTCATCGATATATTTGTTCGTGCGACTGATAAATTGCCATAACGTCGAAAGGGCAACCGAGAATTCCATCTCGTCCATCGCTTCTTCGACTTTTAGCTTCGTTTCCGCTGCTGACTTCATTAAGTCTGTATCATAACTTGTTTCATTTAGATTAATCGCTGGCACATGACCATCAAAATACTTATTAATCATGGCTACTGTACGATTTAATAGGTTACCTAAGTCATTGGCTAAATCATAATTTGAACGCTCCACGAATGCTTCTGGCGTAAAGACACCATCAGAACCAAACGGGACTTCACGTAATAAGTAATAACGAAGCGCATCTAAACCATAACGATCAATTAAATCAACTGGGTCGACGACGTTACCTTTTGATTTAGACATTTTGCCATCTTTCATGAGTAACCAACCATGAGCAAACACTTTCTTTGGAAGTGGCAAATCAAGGGCCATAAGCATGATTGGCCAATAAATGGTATGGAAACGAACAATCTCTTTACCAACTAAATGTACATCAGCTGGCCAATATTTTTGATAGCGTTCGTCATGATCTGTTCCGTAACCTAAAGCTGTAATATAGTTGGATAATGCATCAACCCAAACATAGATTACGTGTTTAGGATCACCAGGGACTTTTACACCCCACTCGAAAGTCGTTCTTGATACCGCTAAGTCTTCTAAACCTGGTTCAATAAAGTTACTTAGCATCTCGTTTTTACGTGATTCTGGCTGGATAAAGCCTGGATTGTCTTCATAAAACTGCACTAAACGATCAACATATTTACTCATCTTAAAGAAATATGATTCTTCCTTAACTCGTTCAACTGGACGACCGCAATCTGGACAATGACCATCATCTAATTGACGATCAGTGAAGAAGGACTCACAAGGTGTACAGTACCAACCTTCATATTCATCTAAATAAATATCGCCTTGTTGGACGAGTTGATCAAAGATTTTCTCGACAATGACTTTATGACGATCCTCAGTTGTACGTATGAAGTCATCATGAGAAATATCTAGCTTATCCCATAAGTATTGAATACCACTTACAATGCCATCCACATACTCTTTCGGAGAAGTCCCCTCTTCTTCCGCTTTGCGTTGAATTTTTTGGCCATGTTCATCAGTACCTGTTAAGTACATGACATCATAGCCTCTTAATCGTTTATACCGAGCCATCGCGTCACCTGCGACCGTTGTATACGCATGGCCAATATGTAAGTTGCCACTTGGGTAGTAAATAGGTGTTGTAATATAAAACGTATTCTTCTCCTCAGGCATTAAGAAACCTCCTATATAGCTATTATAAGCTTATTTAAAATTTTAGTTTCAAGATTTATAAAGCTAGCTCTAAATTGTTGAATTGTGAGAAGCGAAGGTGGCGACTCCTGGTCGACTAAAAGCGGTCACGTCCTGTGACCAACGTCGACATTAGGCCGTCCGGGCCGTCACGGGAACAGCACGTGTCTCGAGACCCCCAGAGGCCCACAGGATGTGGGTCACTTCGGCGTTCGGACAGGACGTCCGGAACTTAGCCGAAGTTCCTTTAGCTTCCGAGGAGGCTCGAGCCGTGCCCGCGGAAAGCGTCCACCGATAGCGGATCACAATTCCAACAATGGACTAAGATAGAACATAATCATTAATATATTCAGTTAGGTTCTATTGTAACGATTTTAAGCGTTAATTTCCATTGTTTTTCATTGTACATCCTATTTCTTTAAGACACATCTACACCATTCATGTATGTTGTTTCAATTTGAAACACTTTACTAGTAAATATACTTTAATTAATTGACTATACATACAAAGAGTGGTAAATTTAGTCTCGAAAGATAGCGAAATTATGATCGAGAGGGGAGAAACAAAATGAAATCAACTGGTATTGTAAGAAAAGTCGATGAATTAGGACGAGTAGTTATTCCAATTGAACTTCGTCGTACATTAGACATCAACGTTAAAGACGCACTAGAAATCTACGTTGACGACGATCAAATTGTTTTAAAGAAATACCAACCTAATATGGCTTGCCAAATTACTGGAGAGGTTTCTAACGACAACATCATGGTTGGCGACGGAAACATCGTTCTTAGTAAAGAAGGCGCACAACAATTAATTAATGAAATCCAAAAGAAAATGAATTAAAGTGAGAAGGCGGGGTTATGATGCCCCGCTTTTTCTATGTTTAGGACTCATGATAAGCATCATAAATATCACGACTTGAAATACCACGATCTAAGGCGACTTTTTTAACTGCAGCTTTCGTTTTGATACCTTCCTCAGACTTATAGTAATCAACATGTTCAATAATTGACCAGGATTCCCACCAACGGTCTTCTTCCTCATCTGTTTGATCAGCTGGCTCTACAGTGATGCAAAATTCACCACGTATAGTGGCATCATTTGAACAAGCCCACTCGTAAACTTCCTCAACGGTTCCAGACACATACTCTTCAAACGTTTTAGTTAGCTCTCTAGCCAGTGTTACTCGGCGAGACGCATGATATACATCAGCCATCCGTTTTAAAGTTTGCTTTACACGGTAAGGCGACTCATAAAAAATCAAAGTATTTCCTGTCCGATCTAACTCTTTTAAACGATTTCGTAAGTCTTGATCTTTCTTCGGCAAAAATCCAGCAAACGTGAACGTATCAGTTGGTAACCCTGAGCCAACTAAAGCGGTTAATGCTGCATTGGCACCTGGTAACACAACGACATGAAGCCTTTCTTCGCGTGCATCTCGCACTAATGTGTACCCTGGATCCGAAATGAGTGGCATACCAGCATCACTCACTAAAGCAATCGATTTCCCCTCACCTAAATCAGCTAGCAAACTTGCCCGCTTTGATTCCTCACTATGTTCATGGAAACTGACTAATGATTTTTCTATTTCAAAATGATTTAATAGTTTCTTCGTTTGCCGTGTATCTTCACAAGCGATTAAATCGACTTGTTTTAAGACATCCACCGCACGGAATGTCATATCATTTAAATTTCCAATCGGCGTTGGGACGATGTATAAAGTTGAGCTCTGGTCTTTACCGAAACTTTTTTGAATCTGAACCATTTGAAAATTCTTCCTTTCTAGCCATGTAAAATCGCCTTCATCGCATCCGTGTACGCTCCGTTTTCCTGATGAATATAAAACGGCGGCTCGACTTTAATATCTGATTTTCCATCTTTTAAAAACTCGATTAATACCATGGTCGCATCTCGATTCGGTTTGGCATGGACGAACTTTAGTCGTTTGATCGCTAATTGAAAGGTTTCAGCTAAGGTCATGATTTCAACTAAACGATTGGGACGATGAACCATCGAAACTTTGCCCCCTGATTTAACCAGACGACTACAGGCTTGTAACACATCAGTTAGCCCACCATAAACCTCATGTCTTGCGATCGTTAAATAATCATTATTATTTTGTTTCTCTTTCGAATCCGTTTTAAAGTAAGGCGGATTACACGTCACAACATCGAACTGTTGATTATACTGTTTCGATACCTCACGAAGGTCACCATGAATCATTTCGATATGATCTTCTAGTTGGTTAAGTTTAACATTACGTAACGCCATATCATATAACCGTTCTTGAATTTCAACGCCATAAATTGAAGCATTGGAACGCTTAGATAAATACAACGGGATAATGCCATTACCTGTACACAAATCCATGACGCGACCACGTTTAATTGGTAAATATGTGAAATCAGCTAACAAGACAGCATCAGCTGAAAATGCGAACGCTGACGGGCTTTGAATCACTTGCCGTTCATCATCGGTAAATAAGTAGTCAATTCGTTCATCACCTTTTAATTCTACCATGCCCTTTAAACCTCTCTTCTAATAATCATAAACACGCTAACAATAAACATCCTTTACTACACATAGCAGTAAAGGATGTTCAGTGAATCTATCTAGTTAAAAAACTTTAAGCAAAACATACAGTCTTCTTCTTCTCTTGGTGTTCCAAAATAGACGTGACAAATATGGAAGCCTTCTTCATAAATACGCGCCAAATTATCATAGCCTTCGCCAACTCGTTTGGCAGCTTTATGTTCATGTTTAGCGGGTTCATCCTGTGTTAAATCGTCTACACGCTGACGCAAATGATGGTTTTCATGCGATAATTGATGATTTTCTTCCATTAGTTGAACGAGATCGTTTTTCAACAACGAAAAATCTTGCTGTAATTCTTCAAACTGTTTTTCTAAATGAGAAAAACGCTCTAACACTTCCTTCTTGTTCACAACATCCACCTCATTACTCTGTTGCTGGCACTTTAATGGCGCCTTCATCAATTAATTCATCAACTGTATATTCAACTGTGCGTTCCATTTCTGTTAACTCAACCTGCACAAGACGCTCTAACATATTCAAGCCGACAACTTTACCAGATCCGTTAGAAGTTGTTAGGCTTTCACCAATATCAGGTAGCTCTTGTTTAGCTTCTTCGTACATATCATTCTCATATTTTAAGCAGCACATCAAACGGCCACATAATCCAGAAATTTTGGCTGGATTTAATGATAAGTTTTGGTCTTTTGCCATTTTAATTGAGACAGGTTCAAAGTCACCTAAGAAAGTAGAACAACAAAGCATACGTCCACAAGGCCCGATTCCGCCTAACATCTTAGCTTCATCACGCACACCAATTTGGCGTAATTCAATCCGTGTCTTAAACACTGACGCTAAATCTTTCACTAAATGACGGAAGTCCACACGTCCATCTGCCGTAAAATAAAAAATAATTTTGTTACGGTCAAATGTATACTCTGCATCAACCAAATTCATATCGAGTTGATGCTCTTTAATCTTACTCGAACATTCATTAATCGCTTGGTTTGTCATCTCATTGTTTTCAGTTACCGTCAATTTATCTTTGTCATCTGCTTCCCGAATCACTTTCTTAAGCGGTAAGACAACATCTTCTTCATCAACTTGACGATTTGAAATCACAACGCGACCAAACTCGATCCCGCGAGCCGTTTCAACAATGACATAATCTTCAGTTGTTAATTGTAGCTCTCCTGGGTCAAAATAATATATTTTACCCACTTGTTTAAAGCGGACACCAATAATTTCTATCACGTTTATCACCTCTGCAATTGAAGGACTAAATGTTCCATTGCAAGTGTATTGTGAACATTGTAGGCTAACCTACGTTTCGTTTGAAGCAATTCATATACACACGCTTTGGCTTCATGTAATGTCATCGTATATTGAAATTGCTTTAATCGGTCATTTTGATCAATTAAAACGATACGATCTTGTCGATCTAAATGGTATGAAATAATATCTTGATACCATAATGTTAGTAAATCTATTCCTAGCTCGTGCTGGTGGCGTTCCTGGAAATGTTGTAGCCACACTTGATGGAGGAACAGATATCCTTCTTCTTTAGGATTCATGACTTTATCTATTAATTGTATCACTATTTTTCGTGCTTCGGCAAACCAACTATCCTCTTCATAAGTCATAGCTTCGTTTAAATCAAAATTAAGGGCTGCATAAATTTGTGCCGTAGACTCAGGTATACCTTGTTCGATAAATTGCTGTGTTAAGTCATTTTGATTCAAAGCATGGAATTGTATACGTTGGCAACGTGACAAAATCGTATTCAGCACAGAACCCACATTCTCAGTCATTAAAATCGCTACCGTCTGCTGGCTAGGTTCTTCTAAGAATTTCAATAAGCGATTAGCCGCATTGGTTGTCATTTTGTCAGCTTCTGATAAGATATAAACTTTTTGATTGGATTCTAAGCCTGTGTATGTAAATTCTTTTTGCAGAAATTCGATTTGTTCTTTTTTAATCGATTGTCCTTCTGGTTCTAGCCAATGGACATCAGGGTGATTGCCTGATTTAATTCGCTTACATGACCGACATTCCCCACAAGGTTCACTCGATTCTTCTACAGCTTCTTCACAAAACGACCGCATCGCAAATAAAAGACTGGCGTTTTGTTTGCCAGTCCCTTTTGGCCCATGGAATAAATAAGCGTGTGCCATTCTATTTTTAACAATACTGTTTTGTAGCATACGGGTTGCAACAGGTTGTAATTCTTGTAACTGTGCCCACGTTTCCATTAACGTCATCCTGTTCTATTTAAGCATATAAATTCATAAGAAGTCCTTTGATTTCACCAATATCATCTAATACATCAATGGAGCTTTTCTCTTGATCTAACACATCATCCGTCAGTTTAACCAATTTTTCATCGACTTGTTTCACAATTGATAACGTCTGGTTTCCGCCATTTAAGTCCCATTTCCGCGACTGTTCAAGCTCCAAACCATAATTAGTCGCTTCCTGAATAAATTGACGAACCATTTGTTTGTATTTGCCTAGGTCAGGGAAGGAGCGAAATTTCGCCACTTTTTCACCTTGCTTGGTTAAATCACCTAGCAAGCGGTTAAGCTCAGATTCCTTCATTTTCTGAGCTTCTTGTCCGACCACGCTTTGGAATGACGATTTCATATTCATTTGTTTGGGTTGTTTTTGCTGCGTGGCCTCTAATTGCGCACGCATTTCTTGAGTTACTTTCACAATCAGTCACTCCTGCTTAAAATTGATGGAAGGCGTCAACAGGTAATACAAAGACGGTTGCCCCACCTACTTCGACCTTGACTGGCTTCGGAATATAAGAGTCTGCATTGCCTCCCATTGGTGAAATGGGAGCTACCATTTGGTCACGGTGACTACAATTATCTTCAATGATTTCTAACGCGTGATCAACATGGTCTTCGTGAACACCAATCATCAATGTCGTGTTACCTTCCTTTAAAAAACCGCCACTCGATGATAACTTAGTTGATTGATAATCATTGTCTGCCAACGCATCTGCCAAGCGGTTAGCATCCTTATCTTGTACAATCGCAAGGATTAGTTTCATCCTTATCCTCCTCTTAACTGACTCTATACTTATTACTATTATAACAAGTTTTTTGACAATTTAGCACTCATAAAGCATTATTTTTGAAATCGATGATCTAAATATTGATTAACTGTCGCTTCACACGCTTGTTGTACCGCTTCAATCGGTTGATGAGCATCGATACTCTGAATGCGATCAGAAAAACGTTCTTTTAATAGATCATAGGCTTCTTTTACTTTTTGGTGGAAATCAAGCTTCTCTAAATCAAGACGATTTTTCTCACGTTGATCATTATCTTGTATCCGATCTAAGCCGATTTGAGGATCGAGATCAAATAAAATCGTTAAATCTGGCATACAATCCTCAATCGCAAATTTATTAATATCATACACATCGTCAATTCCTAAACCGCGAGCATGTCCTTGATAAGCCAAACTACTATCGACAAAACGGTCACATAAAACAACTTTACCATCTTCTAATGCAGGGATAACCTTTTCAATTAAATGTTGACGGCGCGCAGCTGCATACAATAGCGCTTCTGTTCGCGCATCCATCGCTGTATGGCCAGGGTCTAAGATCACTTGGCGAATCTTCTCAGCAATATCAATGCCACCTGGCTCTCGCGTCATTAATACGTGATACCCTTTATGCTCAAGTTGATCCGCAATATATTGAATCACTGTTGATTTACCAGCGCCTTCTCCACCTTCAAATGTAATAAATAATCCGCTCACAACACTCTTCCTTTACTCTATAGAATAAACCTTAATCTGTGTATGACTAGATGAACCTGCCGTTTGAATATGGACAGATTCAGCTTTTGCTTGTTCAATCATCTCTACCGCTTCAGACGTAATGATTTCCCCTTCTACGATGACAGGAATTCCTGGCGGGTAAGGGGTGATCGACTCAGCAGCAATCCGACCAATCGCTTCCTGAAAATTGATAAATACTTGGCTGAATTGCCTCAAATCTTTATAAGAATACGGTAGACGCACAATACCACTTTGAAATGAGATATTAGTTTCTATTCTATCATGGTTTGGCTTAAATGGAATGCCTTTCAAACAATCCGTCATGGTTCTTATTCGCTCTTCCCACGATTCATCGTCTAAATTTAAGCCATGAATCAATAATAGCTGTTGTTCACTGACTAATTCAGCATCAATCCCATTCTCATGCAACCACATTAACACATCGTGTAAATTATAACGATCCGACGTTATAATCGTTTTTAATGGATCATCAACACCTTTACGAACCGCTGACACTTGAAAACCATCGAGCTGATCAATCATCTTATTAAACTTTTCAATCCAGTCTAGCGTCTTCTTCACGTCTTCCTTATGTAGATTCGCAACTGTATAACGAGCTAAATCTAAGCTCATCATAATTAAATAAGACGGACTACTTGATTGAAACACTTGTAAATAATATTTTAAAAGGTTAGCTGACACATAAGCTGACTGCAAATGTAAGAATGACCCCATCGTAAGGGCTGGCAGTGTCTTATGGGCTGACTGAACCACAACATCTGCACCACAATCAACCGCAGATTTCGGAAAGGCATCACTCACTTTAAAATGAGCCCCATGAGCTTCATCTATTAAAACAGGAATCTGACGAGCGTGTGCTTCCTTTACAATTGATTTTAAATCATACGTGGCACCGAAATAATCAGGATACGTTAACACAACCGCTTTAATACTTGGGTAGCTACTTATAGCCTCAGCCATTACCTCAGCACGCAGTGAACTAAATCGGCCCGTTGCTTGATCAAAATCTGGCGTCACAAATATCGGCCTCGCACCTACTAGATGAAGTGCGTGCATAATCGATTTATGACTGTTGCGCTGAACTAATACGTGATCACCCGCTTCACAAGTCGCCATAATCATCGCCAAATTACCAGCCGTTGTCCCATTCACCAAGAAATACGTCTCATCCACACCATAATAATGTGCCGCTAATTGTTGTGCCTGAGCAATAGCTCCACTCGGTTCATGTAAATCATCTAAACCAGGCAATTCCGTTACATCATAAGCTAAAAACGGACGCCAATCAGCAAACTCATCCGGAAATAACTGCCCATTTTTATGCCCCGGGACATGATAGGAGTGCGGTGAATTACTTATATGCTCTTTTAAAGAGTCAACAAGCGGTTTCTGGCTTTGATCCAATTTAATCACCTAATCTTCATTCGTTGATAACCCTATTTTACACGAAAAAAGTCTCAAAACACATTGCATCAAACGGTAAATATTCATTTCGTGTTATAATAAGAATAATATAAACTGACGCGTCTATAACAAACCATTCATACGCGTAAAATCAAAGCGTTGAGGTGATGAACTGCATGGCAACTAATGCATCGATCGAACAACAATTACAACAAATACTTGATGATGACCATATCATGATTAACGAACCCTTAAGAAACCATACGTATACAAAACTTGGCGGCGCAGCTGACTACTTCGTCACGCCTTCCTCCTACGAAGCCGTTCAAGAAGTGGTGAAATTGGCTAACCGTGAACAACTCCCATTCACCCTTCTCGGTAATGGATCGAATTTAATCGTCAAAGACGGTGGCATTCGCGGGATTATCTTAAGCCTGAAAGAATTAAAAGACATTACAGTCGAAGGAAATGAAATGATTGCACAAAGTGGCGCTCGAATCATAGATGTTTCCTACCGTGCGTTAGACGAACAACTAACAGGATTAGAGTTCGCCTGCGGGATCCCCGGCACAGTAGGAGGAGCATTGTTCATGAATGCTGGCGCATATGGAGGCGAAATCAAAGACGTCTTAAAAGAAGCCGTTGTGGTGGACCCTGATGGCAACTTACTGACCCTTTCAGCTGATGCCTTTGACCTACAATATCGCCACAGCAACATCCCTGAAAAAGGCTATATCGTCTTAGAAGCCTTATTCGTCTTAAAACCAGGCCAATACGATAACATCAAAGCCACCGTGGATGATTTAACGTATAAACGTGAATCCAAACAACCTTTAGAATATCCATCTTGCGGCAGTGTCTTCAAGCGCCCACCTGGTTACTTTGCAGGTAAACTCATTCAAGACAGTCATTTACAAGGTAAAGGCGTCGGCGGTGCTGAAGTGTCCACTAAACATGCTGGATTTATCGTGAACAAGAATAACGCAACAGCGACGGATTACATTCAATCTATTGAACTTGTGCAAAATACAGTCAAGGAAACCTTTGGCGTTGACCTTGAACGAGAAGTTCGGATTATTGGAGAAGATCCTGAATAAACGCTCTAAATTTAAAAGCTTTGTTAAAGTCCGTTGTTGATATCGTGATCCACTTTCGGTGTATAGTTTAGTTTCGCTGTATGTGTTGGGAGTTTCGCTGTATCAAGCGATGGTTTCGCTGTATGTAAGCATGTTTTCGCTGTATAATGGAGAGATTTCGCTGTATAGAGCACCAATTGCGCTGTATCATGCGCCTTTTTCGCTGTATCACTGTATCACAGCGGGATCTCGAGACACGCGCTATACCATCGACGACCCAGAAGACTAATGTCGACACCAACGCTACTCACAATTCAACAACTCAATACTTTGTTATTTAAAAATAAACACTAAACTATAACAAAGCCAATTTAAAAGACGCAACGACTGTTAAATTTAAAGTCGTTGCGTCTTTTAAATTATTCTATAAAAAATAGGAGAGGAGATTACATCAACATCTGATTTGTTAACGGACGAGATTTCATTTTCTCAACGTAATATTGATACTGCTCTTCTTCAGGATTCGTTTGAACTATTGCACGCTCGCATGACTGACAAATAAAATTCGTTAAAACATAGATTCCTTGCGCTTTCCATTGATCACACACTTGGCAGTAGTGAAAGGTCATTTGATTCATCGGTTCCACCTCCACTACCTATCATCCCCAGCTTAATAGATTCTTATACATGTTCTATGAAACTTTTTATAAAACAGGACTGTTAAAGTATAGTGTTGATTTTCGATTGATGTAGCACTTAATTGTTGATTTGTGAGGAGCGAAGGTGGCGACTCCTGTGGGAACAGCACGTGTCTCGAGACCCCCAGAGGCCCACAGGATGTGGGTCACTTCGGCGTTTGTGATTGACGTCCGGAACTTAGCCGAAGTTCCTTTAGCTTCCGAGGAGGCTCGAGCCGTGCCCGCGGAAAGCGTCCACCGAAAGCGGATCGCAATTCAACAACGGACTTTAGCAAAGCTATAAAATTAAAAGCGAATGCAATACTGCACTCGCTTTACCTTCAACAACTCTATAAGATTAACAGATGGATGGCCACTAATGCTCCTACACCCATCACGCCTAAGAATCCTGCAACAACAGATGTAAATAAATTAATCGGAATATGTAAACCAAACATTGCACCAAACACATTAGCAATGAAAATAAACAATGCCCCTATCACTATTTTAAATACACCTTTAGATAACCAATGCATCATACTAACAGGCACACCAAACAGCAACAATAAAATAATTAAAGCTAAAAGTGCTAATACCACGACAATTGGATCCATACTAGAACTCCTTTCGCTTGTCCTAGTAGAATCATATGCGCGTATTAGCACGATTAGAACTTCATTCAATTATAAATCGCGACGTCCCTCTAGTGCTTTCGATAACGTCACCTCATCAGCGTATTCTAAATCGCCTCCGACAGGTAATCCATGTGCAATTCGGGATAGACGAATGCCTGATGGTTTCACGAGACGTGAGATATACATCGCTGTCGCTTCCCCTTCCACATTCGGATTCGTCGCCAAGATTAGTTCTTCTACCTGCTCATCTTTAAGTCGCTCAATCAACGTCGATACGTTTATATCTTCTGGTCCAATTCCTTCCATTGGTGAAATCGTTCCGTGTAATACGTGGTACTTGCCTTGGAAATCTTTCATCTTTTCCATCGCAATGACATCTTTTGGATCTTGCACCACACATATGACTGTTCCATCACGCGATTCATCACTACAAATACTACATGGATCTTGATCCGTTATATGACCACATGTACTACAATGCGTTAGCTCACGTTTGGCGTTGACGAGTGATTTTGCAAAATCTAATACATCGTCTTCTTCCATTTCTAACACAAAAAATGCCAGGCGAGCGGCAGTTTTTGGACCTATACCTGGCAGTTTTGTGAAACTATCAATTAGCTTCGTAATTGGTTCTGGATAATACATTTATTAGCATGGCCTCCTAAAACATTCCCGGCATATTCATACCTTTCGTAAATTCACCCATCTTTTCGTTTGTTGTGTCATCTACTTGTTTCAACACATCATTCGTTGCTGCAATAATTAAATCTTGTAGCATATCAACATCATCTGGGTCGACGACTTCTTCATTAATTTCAACGTCGGTAATTTCTTTTTTACCACTAGCGACAACCTTGACCATTCCGCCACCAGCAGTCGCTTCAAAGGACATCTCATGTAATTCTTCTTGCGCCTTCATCATCTTCTTCTGCATTTTCTGCATTTGTTTCATCATATTATTCATATAATCCATCCCTTTCAATCAAATATTTTATTAAGAATCTTTCACTTCCACAAAATCATCCCCGAATAACTGTTGAGCTTCGGTAATGACTTGTTCCTCTTCAGCTGGGTTACTTTCTTCCTCATGTTCGGTTGATTCGTTTGGTGCAACTGTTTCTGTTTCATCATCTGATTGTTGATTTAAGAAATCCTCTCGAATCGGCTGCCAATCATCTTTTGGAATTGGAATCATCGTCAGCCTTTTACCAATATATTCACTTAAAGCTGTTTCAATCATTTCTTGGTTTTCTTCAATGAGCTTACAATGAATTTCATATTCAAATGCTATAATAAGTGATTGTGGTGAAGCAGCTTTAGGCTCACTATTCACTAGTTTAGCATGGGCAGGTGGACTTGTCTTTTTTAACTGCTCCATAAAAGATGCCCAATTATGACGAACCGATTGAATATCGTCTTTTGTAGCGTTCGATAGCGTTTGGCGCACTTTTTCATATGGGACTTTATATTGCTTCTGACGGTTGGTTTGTTGGCGCTTAGGTGCTTCTTGTGGCGCCTGTGATTGATTAGCCTGCGGGACACCCTGTTCTTTTAGTGTCTTCAGTTCCTTCTCTAAGTTCGCAATCTGTTGTAACAGTTCTGGTGATGCGGCAGATCCCTGTTGTTCTTCAGCTTCACTAGGTAGTTCGCGAATATTTAATAGCGCCACTTCAACTAAAATTTTCGGGCTATTGGTCCATTTCATATCTTGTTGCGTTTGGTTTAAGACTGAAATTGCTTCTTCTAACCAATAACCTGTCAGTTGTTGACGCACTTGATGAAATTGCTCATTCGGAATCGCGCGAACAAGCGCTTCTTCCATGCCATCTGCACTGTTGTACATTAACAAATCACGTAAGAAGTTGATAAAATCAAAAACGAACTGACTCGGATCTTTCCCTTCTTGAATCATTTGGTCGAGTAGCGTTAAAGCTTGCTTCCCATCTTGCTGAATGAGCGATTCAATCATTGCCAGTAACTGTTCTTGGGCAATCGAGCCGGTTACTGCTAACACGTCTTCCATATGAATATGGCCATCTTCACTATAGGCGATCGCTTGATCAAGTATACTTAACGCATCACGCATACCACCCTCAGCGGTTAGACCAACATGAACAATCGCATGATCATCGTACGGAATATCACTATCATCGAGGATTAATTTTAAGCGATCAACAATAGCTTGTTGAGAAATTCGTTTAAAATCAAAGCGCTGGCAACGCGATATAATCGTCAATGGAATCTTATGTGGTTCAGTCGTTGCCAAGATAAACATCACATGCTCAGGTGGCTCTTCTAAAGTTTTGAGTAAAGCATTGAATGCACCTGTCGATAACATATGCACTTCATCAATAATATACACTTTATAAGTCAAAGCACTAGGCGCGTACTTCACCTTATCTCGAATCTCACGAATATCATCTACACCGTTATTAGAAGCGGCGTCTATTTCTATAATATCTGAAATCGAACCGTCTTGAATGCCACGACATGCATCACATTCACCACATGGCTCCTCGACAGGGGCGTAATTACAATTAATTGCTTTAGCAAATATTTTCGCCGCACTTGTTTTCCCTGTCCCGCGTGGTCCTGTAAATAAATAAGCATGGGCGACTTTAGACTGTAGAATCGCATTTTGTAGCGTTCTAGTAATATGCGATTGACCGACAACATCCGTGAATTGTTGTGGTCGCCACACTCGATACAATGCTTGATAGGCCATGGACGTAATCTCCTTTAGTTTCTCTTCTTCCATTATAACCGATTCGATTCAGACATTTCAAAACGTAATACAATTGTTTCGTAAACGCTGTAATATCTTAAAAAAACTCACCCGCTTAACAGGTGAGTTGTCATCATTATGTACGCCGTGCACCCATCTTCGATAAAGTAACTCATAAGCGTTACGTCAGATTCTAGCTCGGTCCAGGTTGCCCTGCGACACACAAGAGGGGCCGCTTACTGCTGCTTCCTTCCGGACCTGACAGGGTTCACGGGTTCTCGTTGCACAGGACCCAGACGTCAACACTGTGCACTGACGTCAGACCTTAAAGCTACTTTACCTCAGACGGGAATTCAGTCCCACTATAGCGGATTGTGGGTTACAGGGCACCGCTACCTCCCCACCTAGCACGGCAAGTGTTCATTTAATTATAGAGCGCCTTTTCAAAAGCGCATATACTAGTATATTACGTTTAATCCGAATTTGCAATAACAAAGAAATCCAATTCGTTAACAAATTATGTCGACTTTTTTTGTTTCCTTAAACGACGGAAAAAATCAGTTAATAACGACGCACATTCTGCTTCCTTCACACCTGATGTAACAGTCGCACGGTGATTAAACCGATCATCGTCTAATAAATTCATAAGCGTACCAGCGCACCCTGCCTTAGGATCTGTAGCACCATATACAACATGAGGAATACGTGATTGAACAATCGCGCCTGCACACATCGGACAGGGCTCTAACGTGACATAGAGTGTACAATCTTCTAAACGCCAACTCCCGATTTGCTGGTTAGCCGCTTCAATCGCGATCATTTCCGCATGCGCTACACTTAATTGCGACGTCTCTCGTTGATTATATCCAATAGCGATCACTTGATCTTCATATACAATCGCAGCGCCAATTGGCACTTCTCCTATAGCTTCTGCTTGCTTCGCTTGTTCGATCGCTTCATCCATAAATGTTTCATGCATCTATATCACCTAAACCCATTATAACATGGCATGGATGCATATTAACGATTGACCTCTCATAAATTCATAAAGAATAAGTGAGAGGAGTGCGTTTATGTTAATTCATGTCGTCGAACGAGGTGATTCCTTATATTCAATCGCCAATCGTTATCAAGCATCAGCAGATGAATTGATTATGATTAATCAATTAGAAACACCAAATGATTTAGTCGTCGGGCAAACACTCGTCATCCTTAATGATGAGTATACAGTGCAAGCTGGTGACAGTTTTTATTCTATTGGTCAAAAACTGAATATCCCGTTTGAAGAATTAGCTGAGTATAATGATTTGAATTACAATGAACCCTTAATGATCGGGCAAGTCTTATCTATTCCTCAGCCATCCAAAACCACTATATCAACTAATGCCTATGTCGAACCGTTCGGGGATACAGTGAGCGATCAACTGATTGAATCTGCAATGAATCGTACACCTTTATTAACGTACTTAGGATTATTTAGTTATGAAGTAAATGATGACGGTACATTAACACCACCACCAATTGAACCATTACCTGAGATTGCTAGCGAGAATCAGACTGCACTTATGATGGTCATCACCAATTTACGCGATGGTTCCTTCGATCAGGAACTTGGCCGTAGAATATTAACGAATCAGCAAGTACAAGATGAATTATTTAACCAAATCATCGCAACAGCAAACGAAGTTGGGTATCAAGATATTCATTTCGACTTTGAGTTTTTACCTACAGATATGCGAGAGGCTTATAATCAATTTCTCCAAACCGCAAAAGACCGTTTATCACCAGAAGGTTTGATGATTTCTACCGCTCTTGCACCGAAAACAAGCGCTGAACAAACAGGTGCGTGGTATGAAGCACATGATTATGCTGCCCACGGTGACATTGTCGATTTCGTTGTGCTCATGACGTATGAATGGGGTTATAGTGGTGGTCCAGCAATGGCCGTATCGCCGATTGGTCCCGTCACCGATGTGGTCGAATACGCTTTAACTGAAATTCCTGCCGATAAGATTATGCTTGGTCAAAATACTTATGGCTATGACTGGACATTGCCTTATGAAGAAGGCGGCGACCCTGCTCAAGCCATTAGTCCCAATCAAGGCATTCAACTGGCAAACGAGTACAATCAAGCGATCGAATTCGATGAGGAAGCGCAAGCACCCTACTTCTATTATTGGGATGAAGATGGCAACCAACACGAAGTCTGGTTTGAAGACGCTAGAAGTATTCAAGCTAAATTCGACCTTATTAAAGAAAAAGGGTTGCGAGGGATTAGTTACTGGAAACTCGGCTTAGCTTTTCCTCAGAACTGGGCATTGCTTGATCACGAATTTAATATTCGAAAATTAAACTAAATAGACATGGCGTTCATCAAATTCCGTTAAGTCAAACGCTTGCTGAAGACCGCGACTGTTAATTAATTCTTTATCCACTTCTTTAACTGGAATTGTCAGGTGAAATGGCTCCTTAAATGGGTTAGGCGAAACAGCAATTCGTTGTTCGTCTAACCATTTTGCTTGTATAGGCTCGTCCAAGCCTTGAAAGTGTTGTCTGAACCCATCTTTGAACATTTTAACCTCTTCATGTTTGGGTGTTCCTGGTTCATTTAAGCACATATAAAGCGACAAATCATCGCAGAATTGCAGTAACTTAAAATGAAAGTTTTGTTCAGATTGCCCGGGTAATGATTGTTGCTTAATAGATTGTTGTCGATTTATTTCCCGGGTAATAAATTCGGAAATGATCGGATCATCAGATTGTTGGTCAAAAAATGACGCATAATGCCAACTGCATAATAGAGCTGCATATGCCGACTGTTTATGAACCTGGTCGACTCCCCATGAATAATGCTCGACTTTCGGTTTGACGGGATAATCCATAAATGAATGCGGCTGACCTTTATCATCGTTCCAAATAGGTTCTGCATCTAGAGGAATCCAAGCATAGTCATGATGAGACACGGCATATTCCACTTGATCGCGCCACTTTTCTCCTTCGAAAATGTTAGATAACCATTGCTTCGCTATTTCGCCGCTTACAAGCGCATGATCATGTTGGCGAATCATGATAAATGAATCTTCTCGTTCTGTTATAATCAAACGAACTCACCACCTTCTATGAACAAGTTATGAGCTAGATGAATCTAGCTCATAACTGTTTTAAGGATTCACGATTAAAATCTGGAATATCATCAGGGTTTCGACTCGTTACAAGGTTATGACAGACGACAACGGGCTGGTCATGATAAATAGCACCTGCATTTTCTAAATCGACGACAATAGAATCATAACCTGTGACATGACGGTCTTTTAAAGTTTTAGCTGTGATCAATAATTGTGGTCCATGGCAAATCGCAAATACGGGTTTATTTTGTTCCATAAAATCACGAGCGAACTGAACAAATCGGTCATCTGCGCGCAATTGATCAGACGAAAAGCCTCCAGGGATAAACAACGCGTCAAATTCATCTGGACTGAGATCATCGATACCATAATCAACTGCTACTTCCACTTCCCCGCGCTTTCCTTTTACCACTTGGCCACTCAGTTTTCCAATCGTTTCTACTGAATGTCCCGCTTCACGAAACGCATAGGCTGGGTCTGTGTACTCTCGGTCTTCGAAGTCATTCGTCATGAGACACGCAATCCGTTTAAACATAGCGAACCCCTCCTTGACCTCATCGTTTTTGTTATTAACACTATTCCCGTTACCTATAAAATCAAACGACTTCACCCAGTCCTATTCATAGCGAAATTGTTGGAAAATCGCATGATCCTGCGCTTTATAAACCTGTTTTCCAACGATATCATTAATAATTTCCATATTCCGTTGAACAGCAAGCCCTAAATTCGTCGCCGCTGTCCCATGAGAATGATCAATATTCGTCACCACATAAAACTGATGATCACGTTCATCGTTGAATTGCAGGCGATACTCACGCGTCAAATCATACATCCACTTATCTTTATTCTCCCATTTAACTCTGTCTTCAAAGCGGTCCGTAAACCATTTAGGAATATCAGGCTTATACCCTGTCGCTAACACTATTTTTTCAGTGTCATACTCAAACGATTGTTCTTCCTGCCACTGCTGACAGACCAATTCATATGAACCGTCTTTCTGCTTAATGTCATTGACTTCCGTTAACGGTTGAATCGTTACTTGTGGGTCTGTTTCACCAATCGAGAAATTATATAATAAATGGTAAATATGATCCAACGTCTTCACATCCACCCCGTTACGCAACGGATCTAACGTCTCCAATGTCCGCATACGTTTATCAAACTCTAATTGATGGAAATAATCCACATACTTCGGAGAGAAAAACTCCTGTCCAATACTAGCTGCTTCAAGCTGGAAAATCCCTTTACTGCGCGTAAACCACGTAATATGAAAAGAATAATTTTTCCGCTCTTGTAATAAATCATAAAAGACTTCTGCTGCACTTTGGCCTGAACCGACCACCGTCACATGGTCAGACTTTAACAATTCATCTTTATGTTCTAAATATTGACTCGTATGCAACACATCTTCTTCGGGCAAATCTTCCGCTGCATTTAACACAAGCGGTTTTGAGCCCGTTGCCATCACGACATGCTTTGTATAATAATGTGACGTCTCACCTTGCTCGACGTCTTCTACAACTACTTCATAATGGGGTTCAGAATCATTTTGATGATCAATCACATCTACCACGCGATGACCATAATAAAGGCCATTAATCTGAGCTGCTGCCCATTGTAAATAATCATTATATTCTTGACGCGGAATTTCTAAACGATGATAAAAGAAAAATTTATATAGTCGTTCATGGTCATGCAAATAATTTAAAAACGAATACCGACTCGTTGGATCTGCGAATGTCACCAGATCGGCTAAAAACGATACTTGTAAATCCATCCCATCAATTAGCATGCCTGGATGCCAATTCATTTTCGGCGTTTCATCGAAAAAGATTCTGTCGACGTCATCCAAATCTTCAGTTAATGCGGCTAAACCTAAATTAAAAGGTCCAATACCAACACCAATAAATGTATAGAGTTTATCATCCATTAAGATCACCTTTTTCTATTGTGTAGTCTGTACTTATTTAAGTTTCCTATTTTGTGGGAATCTAAACTTGTTTCATAAGAAAAAGCACAGCACTCGGAATAATGTTCGAGTACTGTGCTGTTAATAAAATCATTAATTATTCTTCCAACGTCGACGTATCGCCTTCTGGTAGGCCTAGTTCACGCGATTTAAGGAGTCTACGCATAATCTTACCACTACGTGTTTTCGGAATGGCGTCCGTTACTTGAATTTCACGTGGGGCTGCATGAGCCGCAAACCCTTTCTTCACGAACTGACGGATTTCTTCTAATAAGTCTTCAGATTCTTCGTAACCCTCATTAAGCGCAACAAACGCTTTAATGATCTCACCACGTTCAGGGTCAGGTTTACCGATGACACCCGCCTCAGCGACAGCTTCATGTTCGATTAACTTACTTTCGACTTCAAATGGACCGACACGTTCACCTGATGTATTAATGACATCATCTAAACGTCCTTGGAACCAGAAGTAGCCATCTTCATCTTGGTAAGCACTATCACCAGACACGTACCAACCGTTTAAGAAATAACTTTCGAATTTCTCAGGACGTTTCCAAATCGCACGCATCTGAGCTGGCCAACCCGCTTTAATCGCTAAGTTACCCATTTGGTTCGGAGGCAATTCTTCACCTTGGTCATCTACAATCGCTGCGGTTACACCTGGAATCGGTTTACCCATCGAACCAGGACGAATATCCATCGTTGGATAGTTACAGATTAATTGCGCGCCTGTTTCGGTCATCCACCACGTATCGTGAATCCGTAAATTAAAGGCTTTTTTGCCCCAATGAATGACTTCTGGATTTAACGGTTCACCGACACTTAAAATATGACGCACACTGTCTAATTTAAAGTCATCTACAATCTCTTTACCTGAGCTCATTAACTTACGGAATGCCGTTGGCGCAGAATACCATACGGAAATTTGATAATCATCTAATGTTCCGTACCATGCCTCTGGACTAAAACGACCACCAACCACGACGTTCGTTACCCCGTTTAACCACGGCGCAAAGATACCATAGCTCGTGCCAGTTACCCAACCTGGGTCAGCAGTGCACCAATACACATCATCCTCTTGTAAATCGAGCACCCATTTACCCGTTTGATAATGTTGGATCATCGCATTATGAACATGATAAACCCCTTTTGGTTTACCTGTTGAACCTGATGTATAATGAATCACCATACCGTCTTCTAAATCAACCCATTCAAGATCGAATGATTCACTCGCTTGTGCCATTTCTTTATGATAATCGATATAACCATCTGGAATGTCACTTGAGTCACCGACTAAGACGACTTTCTTTAAGTCAGGCAATTGATCTTCAGGCACACGTGATAATAATTCAGGCGTCGTAATGAGCATAACCGCTTCACTATCTTCCAAACGGTCTTGTACCGCCTGTTCCATAAATGCTTCAAACAACGGGCCAGCAATCGCACCGACTTTCAAAACACCTAAGAAGCTCGCGTAAAATTCAGGCGATCTCGGCATGAATAAAAACACGCGATCACCTTTCTCAATGCCTTGATCTTTTAACACATTCGCAAACTGATTACTTTGTTTTTTCAACTGATCAAATGTTAAGGATTCCTTGCGGTCAGGTGAGACGTATTGTAACGCGACCTGATCTTTTTTATCGGGATTTTCAGCATGACGATCGACTGCTTCATATGCGATATTCACTTTACCTGTCTCATGCCAAGTGAAGTTCTCTTTCGCTTCATCCCAGCTGAAGTTTTGGTATGTTTCTTCATAATTGTTTAAGTTGTGTTGTTTGTTACTACCTTTTAAAACGTTTTCACTCATGACCATCACCTCATTCGAATTGTTGTCAAACTTATTTAATTGTTTAAAAATTCTGTACTCATATTGTATATGAAATCGCTTCACATTAAAAGTGATGAACTTAAAATCGCCTAATTTTTGCATGAGGACTATTATAGGTGATCATAATGATTTAACTGATGACGTTTCTTCTTTTCGCTTACATGTCACGCATTGATTTACTCTTCTATTTCTAATTCTTCATCCCAATCAAAACTTGAGTTATTTAAGTAAGTGTATAAGTTGTTTTCGTCAATAACTTCATAAGAACCATGAATGAAAGGTTCACTTATTAATATTTTATTTTCATATATAGAAATATATGTGGAAGGCTGAGAGTTTGAATGGTGCAAAACAATTCGGTAATGATCTTTATTTGATAGATTATAGTGATTACTTTCTTTTAATTCTATATCAGAAAAGTTCTCAGATATTTCATGGATTTTTTTCTGATCAGTTAAATTTTTTGCATGCAGCATTTCTGAATCTAAACTTCTGTGCTCGATTCTCACCATATCTATTTCTTCATCATGATTATATTCATCCTTAACAGTATTAAACTCATTTTCAAAAGTAGTGTATTTCATATAATCATTTACAAAATAGACCGTTAAACCAATAACAATTATAGTACTGACTAACAATAAAATTTTCTTCTTATCTCTCATATAATCATCCTAAACTTTAGTTTAATTATAAGCATTGTAATACCTAACGGAAGGAACTATAATTATTATATGAAATAAATTCGGTAATTTATTTCATACTTCCATAAAAAATGACTGTCGAGACAAGACTCTCGACAGTCATAAAATCAAATACTTATGCTTGATTATCTGGAATTATATTATGATGTGTAACTAACCCAACTACCATTTGACTGTTGTACTTGTTGAATAATATAAGCAGATGTTGGGTCATGAACATTCCCAGACATATAAGTGTGGTCTGGTGTCGAAGCATTACTCCAATAATCTAATTTCACAAACTGAAATTCTACATTAATATAGTTACCATTTCTCAACAAATCACCTAAACGTTCAAAGGCAATAGCACCTCCTCTGACATATGATGCAATTGCATCAGAATTCTGATTATCTGCAATACTTACCATCTCATAAGCAACTGTAGATATTGTACCAACGGTTCTACCAAACAGTGTGCTCAACGATGATAATAATACTCCTGCTAGATTTGAAGAAACGGTACTTTGTCCTGCACCATACTGTAGTTCATCGTGAAACGCCATATGAGATTGTTCAGCATCTTGTACCTGTTTAAGATTCATAACTTTTGTAACTAATGCCATTAATAATCACTCCTTAAACTTTTTTGATGCGCATCTACTATATAAAGAGCGATTTACTACTTATAAAACAACCAAATGATAATTAAATTTTCCAACAG
Source organism: Alkalibacillus almallahensis (assembly GCF_011761495.1). GTDB lineage: Bacteria > Bacillota > Bacilli > Bacillales > Alkalibacillaceae > Alkalibacillus > Alkalibacillus almallahensis. Next base: position 60,977 of record NZ_JAASRU010000011.1, read on the forward strand.
ACTACAAGGCAGGTAATTTAAATTCAAAATCCATTTACCTCTTGCTTCATTGGAATTAGGAAAAATTATGTCCTTTCACTTTTATTCTTCTCAACAAATTCCCAGAAATCAATCGGTTTGATTTTCTCGCTTTTCACAGCTTCAACGACTTTCAAATTGATTTCCTGCTCCACGTCCTCTTGTTCTTGGTAGCTAGTATGATTGATACTCTTCTTAATTTTTGGTTTCATCATCTTCAGCGTTTCATGAATGATGACATTTTCATCGAAGTTCTCCATATCTTTCTCCCCTTTCTACAACTGGTTAACTCAATTTACTTTTAATTTTGTTAACAGCATCTCGCTTATGCTTAGAGATATTCTGAGAACTATCATTGAAGTATTCTGCAATCTCCTTAATTGATAACTGCCCCATGAACGTTAACTCTAAAATGCGTTTTTTCTTGTTAGACAGCTCATTGATCGCATTTATGAGTCTCTCATCGGAGAATATGTCTGTTATAGTTCCGTGCAAATCATAATCGTCATATTCTGCATGAAATAAATCAATAATAGCTGCATCATCACCTTTTGACACTGGTTTATCAAGAATTAAGACATGGCGATCTTGGTGCTTTTTTAGCTTTTGATCATAGTCATTGGTATACCTTCTAGATAATACTGATATATAACTAACCAACCTATATGTCATATAAAACTTAATAAACTGCTGATTTAATTCTTGGTTTGCGTTTTCATCGTTGTGCTCAATCGCTTTTTTAAGCAAAAGAAAATGATCTTGATCTTGGAAAAAACTTTTTATGATCGGTTGTTCGAATAATTCAGGATTCTGATTAACAAATTCATCTACATAATAATAAGCCTCGTACATGTCCATTCCTCCTTAATTTCAAAAGAGAAATAATCATCAAGTAATCAACTTTTTTTATCAAAAAATCGAACATATGTTCTATTATATGATTAAGTACTTTTGTTTTCAAATAATATTTCATAATTAGTAAACTTTTGTTTTAAGCTTTCTCTTTATATTAAAAAGGGGGCTATAAGATGGATGTTAATTTATTATATGACTTAATAGGAAACTTTGGTTTTCCTATTGCGATCACGATTTATTTATTAATTAGACTAGAAAAAAAGATCACAGAGCTAACATCTGCAATCACAAAGTTAAGAGAAAATGTTAAATCTAAACTTTAACTAATAAAAAAGAAGCCTAAGTAATGATAAAAGTTTGTTGTGTTTAATCTTCAAAAGTGAATAACTTTAAACAATATAATAGACAGCAAAAATAATTTTGGACTGACTTAAATTATTAACACAATTTAAAACACTTCAGTATCTACTTGGGTCGCCATCTTCCACCATTGATTATTAATGTATTTCTAAAGCAATTTAAGATAAGAGGTTGTTTTTAATTACTTAAATACACTTTAAATACTATGAGAACAAAAAGGAGGGCAATCAATTGAAAGTAGGAAGTAACAATTCAAATTACCGAATTTTAATTTTAAAAAGGAGTTGTTTTAATTGACTATTACAAAAGATACAGTGCTAAAAAGTGGTGATTCAGGTGAAGATGTAATTTTGTTACAACAGGCCTTAGTTAACAATAACTTTTATCCAAATATTGATGCGGATAATAACGGTGTGGACGGAATTTACGGACCTAGCACAGAAGATGCGGTTCGCAGGTTTCAAATCGTTCATGAATTAACAGTAGACGGCATTGCGGGGCCTTCAACACTTTCCTCCCTTGGACTAATTGATGGAAATTCTGGAGAGATCTCCGAAAGTACTGTTTTGAGTCCAGGAAATTCTGGAGAGTCCGTTAGAGTATTACAACAAGCCTTAGTAGATAATAATTTCTATCCAAATATTGATGCTGAGAACAACGGCGTTGATGGAATTTACGGTCCCAACACAGAAGATGCAGTTCGACGCTATCAAATTATGAATGGATTAACAGTAGACGGCATTGCAGGATCGGAAACACTTACTTCCCTTGGGTTGGAAGCTCGTACCTCTCCTGAAGAGGAGGACGACACAGGAAGTGTTGATTTTATCGGCGGTGATTTAGGTGATATCTCCATTTCTCAGGTCTTTATCCCTACTTTAAATTATAATCGACCTGGTTATTCTATGTTTCCTCGATATATTACGATTCATGAAACAGCCAATACTGCTCCTGGAGCTACTGCTTTTATGCATTCCAATTATGTTCAAAATCCTAGCACTCTTTCATCTTGGCATTTCACTGTAGATGACAGCCGAGTGATTTATCAACACTTGCCTACAAATGAATCAGGCTTTCATGCTGGGGATGGATCCGGGGACGGAAACAGGAATAGTATCGGCATTGAATTATGCGTAAATAACGGAGGAGATTTTGTACAAACAAGAAGGAATGCAGCTGTGTTAGTTCGTAAATTAATGCGTGATTATAACATCCCGATTTATAACGTGGTCACCCACAACCACTGGAGTGGCAAATTTTGCCCAGCGAATATGTTAGAGCATTTTGAAAGTTTTCGTACACAGGTTAAGAGATCCACTCTTCCAGAGCCCGAACCTGCGGATTATTATACAATCACTTCACCTTTTGGTGATAGTTTTGAGTTTATTGACAAAGATGCTACTACTGGAGTTAGTTACTCAACTGCTTATGACATTAGCTTTGGGCCCTTAAGTGGTCAATTAGAGGGTGAAATCATTTTGGGAGATCCAAAAAATGTCGAGTGGAGTCTTGATTTAGATGAGGATCCGGTGATAATTGAAACTGACACTTTTAAAAATGAAATAGACAATATTTTCGAAGAAATGATCCATGGCATAAAAGAGGAATTATTGCCAGGGTATGACGAAGTAACTGAAGCTCGTGCTGAATTGGATTTAGCTCTGGGAAATGATATCGATAAAGTAATAGAAGCAAGGATGAGCTCCTTTGATTTTAATTGGGGATTTTCCACCGATTTCCCTTATATTGCGGATATGGATTATTTGACACTAGAGGTACTATTTGAAGTACAAGAAGGAGTACACGCTAAAGAGAAGTTAGTTTTCAACGATATAGATTGGAAACGAAACCCAAACGGAACATTAGCTAGCGCTCTAGTTCTTCTATTAATTGCAGTTCTTTTTTCATCCTTGGTAGCAAAAGGGATTATTGGAGTAAGTGTATTAAGAGCAGTAATAAGAGAACTTAGTCGTACTCTGGGGAGAACAAATATTTTTTCTTAATATGTAAAAAGGTCTTTACGACATAATCCTTGTGAAAATAATCTATGATTCAACAGAGATAATCTTTTTAATAATGATTTCTATCAAAGTTAAGAGCCTCACTCTAGAAAACATCTGATAAGCATGATCAATTAGAGCAAATCAAAATGACCGTAGTGCTAAGTTTAGCGCTAAGGTCTTTGCATGTGGTGTAATCTTACTCCCTGTTCTATGTTTCTTTATAATTATTGCCATTATTTTAAATAATGTAAAATAAACTGTACAGTTGAGATAATACAAAATTTATAATGATCCAAATCCAGCGTTTCCTCCCTAAACCGAATGCTGCGGCTATTATTCCTAAAATGGGCATAAATCCTATTAAACCAATCCATGTGCTAACTTCGAATCCCAGGTGGTCCATGGCGAGAAGAACGCCTAATGCAACCAAAAAAGTTGCTGATATAGACTGAGCAATAATAATTGGAACTTTTCGATCCTCTTTATGAGTCCACACTTCAGCAGTATGAATATAATAATTTTCTTCATTAGGGTTTTTCTGAGCAATAATAAATGCATTAACTAATCTTAGTGGCTCTTTTCGTTTTGGAAGAGAGCCAACTAATAAACCTGATTCATCTAATATCCCATGCTCCTGGAATTGTTTTTCAAAATCTCTCATGGTTGATTCGATTTCTTTTCGGTTTTTATCTTTGTTAATTTTTTTCAGCAACTGATTAGTAGTCATTTTCAAGTACTTTAGTGTTAAATCATAGAAAAATTTTCGCAAATACTATCCCCTCCTAAGTTAATTTTAACATATCAATAAAATAGTTAATTTACTTACTCAAATTCGAAGGCACCGATTTCCATAGCCTAGAAAATCATACTTCGCAAGAAAGAACGAAACAGGAAATGTTGAGTTTACCAGGAGGGGGAGTAATTTAATTAGGAGAATTTTTATGTTTTTTATATTAAAATTAAAGAGAATCATTTAATTAAGAGATTATTTAGAGGGGGGGTAAAATTGTTTAGAAAAGAGGTACTCCCTCGTATTTACTCGTGGTTTAGTCGTTTCGTTATATATATGTTATTAAAACGCAGGTTTCTTCTTAAATCACATAAGGACTCTCGAAATCTAAAAATTAGCGAATTCATAAAAGAATTAGAAGATTATTTTAGTGAAAAAAAACATTCAAATAATTCAAATAACAAAGCAGTCGAAAATCTTAAAGTAAAATCAAAATCTTTTAGGTCCTTAGTATCTTCCTTTAATGCATATGATTTAAATAAAACAGATAAAGATGATGAGTTTTACCTTCAAGTAGCGCACAAATGGGTTGAGGGATACGAAAAAAAATTTCATAAAACCTCTTACCTGATGCTATTTTTATTTATTCTATTCGCAGGAATTGTAGTTTTCTTCAATCAGCATATGTCTACATCCCTAGTAAATCTAATTTATTTAGTTTTGATCTTTATTTTCCCTATCATTGGATTTGCATCAGCTATTTTAGGAAAAGGCTGGAGAATGTTATGTTTATGTATAACTCACTTTATTCTGTTTTTTATAGGCGTTGCTATGTACCTACTAGTCTACCTGTAAAAGAAAGAATTTAAATTTTTCATAAAAAATCAATTACAAATTTGAATAGAATATTAAATACCTCTACTTAGATAAATATAATGGATTATCTCGTCCAAAAAACAATATAGTGTTTTCCATTCAGTTAATCTTATGTATTAAATATAAGTGAAGTGAATAAATCTAATTTTGAGATGGTAATGTGGAGTGAAGCGCCTTAACATTTTTGATAAGTTTGGTCATTCCTGTTTAACAAACAAGGGCGTTATCTGAATAAGACAGAGCATTTTCCGTAAACTTCATCCTTAAAAGTAGAGAATTTAATAAAACTAAGCAGTTAAAAGTTGACCGGGATATTAATTCGGGGCCATCTTTTCTAATGTCCATTGTTTCTCCTATGAATATCTGTTATTGTTTTTTATTAATAATAGCAATTTTCATAGGAGATTTATTATCTTATAACGATTAGATTTAATAGTAAAACAAACTGAGAGGATGAGTTAAATAGAATGTTTCGAAGCCTGTATTCTAAAATTTATTTGGGGTTTGTTCGTTTTCTTACCTACCAGTTATTAAAAAGGAAAACCTTTATAAAATCACAAAAAAAATCCACTCACAATGAAGTTAATAAATTAATGAAAACGTTTGAAGAACAATTAATTGAAAAAAAGTATTTAGCACCGCATTTAACAGAAGGACCTAAACGCGTTAAATCAAAAAGCTCTATTAAATTAATGGATGCTTTTATAACCAATCGATTTGCAAAAGAAGAAGACGATTTTTACACGCAAGTTGCAAGAACTTGGGTCGAAGGTTATGAGAAAAAATTACACAAAAGTTCACTACTAATTTCATTTTTGTTCGTTATATTCTGGTTGTTTTTTATATTCTTAAATCAATATATGACTACGATAATCGAAGATATATACTATTTAATTTTATTCTTTTTACCAATTGTCGGCTTTTTTATAGCGCTTTTGGGAAGAGGATGGAGAAGTGCAGGTCTTACTATGTTAAATTTCACTTTATTATTAGTAGCTATGATTACTTATTTATAAAAACATAGTGTTTAGGTTCTGTCCCCCAAAAAATTTAAACTAACAACTCACTCCAATTTTGGGTTAATAATGTGGCAAAATATAATGACGCAATTAAATTGAATTCGGTTATGTTAAGTAATCCAGTAACCCATAGATACGAATTTGATTGAACCATTTCACAAAGCGCAGTAATTTAAGATTCTCATCAACACTCCTAAGAATAGAGTGTCTGCAACACTTTATGAATATGATAGAGCCCCGGTAAAGGAAACACGGCGATTGTGTTAGCAGAGTAGATGTTGAGCTTATGTCACGTAGAACTAAATGAAGTGTTTTGATGGAGCGTTATTTAAATAGATACCCCCGAACGATTTTTATGAAAAATAAATCGTTCGGGGGGGGGGTTACTTTTGCATTATTAGGTTTTGTCTCAACCTCTTATGACTTCAATATTAAAAATACCTAAATTGTTTTCTGTTGCAATTTGTTTTACTATTTTCTCAATATTTTCTTGTGTCACCTTCGAACTTTTTATCTTTACCGTTTTATCGTCTGATGAAAACACCTCTATTGTAGCTACTGAAGCTTTAACATCACGTTTTTGAAGCTCTAAATTGATCTCATTCACAAAATTTGAGTTTGATATTTTTTCATGTGTTTCTTTAGCATCTTGAACTTTTTCAAGGTACTCTTCTTGGTTTGAATTAGCTTCTACTTGATTATTAATCATAATACCCCCTAAAAACAGTATGCTAGCAAATAAAATAAATTTTATCTGTTTCATAACAATCCTCCTTGTCCCTGATTATTATGAACATAAATATTATTTTATTCGGGGATATGTAAAATATAGGGAAATTTGAGACAGTAAGATGTGTGCGGGGATTAGTTAATGAAATTATACAAGATAGATTAATTAACGATTGACTAGAAATCATAAAATAGCACCTTTGTTTTATTAAATTAAAAACAGAGAAGATAATAATTTCTTTTATCTTAAAATATCAGTTGGCTTTAGCCCTTCCCAAGCTGCTTTAAACTTCGATTTATGCGAAAGGATCGTGTGTTTCTTCGCTAGAACTTTATTGTAGTTAAACTTATAAGGACATTGTATATATTGCTTAGTTTTATATTTAAAGTTGTTTTGATGATTCCTTCAGATTTCAATAGCTTTATTATTATATGCCTTTTCTTTCATGTTCACTTATATAATATCTACCATTTGTTCTCTCATCTATCGTAACAACAAGATCATGGATTTCTTGTATTTCATTTTTTAAAACATCTTTATTATTAGTATGTAATGTTTCTAATCGACTTAATTCAGCTTCTAACTCTTCTATTTCGTCAGGGTCAGTTTCTTGGTTTAATTGTTCTTCAATTGAATTGATCTGGCTTTCTAATTCCTCTAAATTATTTTCTGGTAAGGATACAAAATCATCCGCCAATTTTTTCAAGTTATCTTTTTCTTCTGCAGATGCATCTAAATAATGAACCCTTCTCTCAACAGCAGTTTGAATACCATTTCCAAAAGGTAGAGCATATTCATCTTCACAATCACATAACATGGCATCCACGACAACATGTAATTCATAAGCGAATCGTTCTTCAAGCGATACATCACCACTATAAAATCTCTCAGTTATATCTTCGTGACTATCTGCCTGTGATTCAATAAATCCATAACTAACCCCAACGATCATCGCTAAAACCAAAAATGATATTGTTATAACTCTTTTCATGATTAAATCCCCCTTTTATTCCTCACCATATTCTATATTTTCAGCTGATTCTAAGTAGTTCATTTCTTCCTCTAAGCTTAAAACCCCTGTAGCTTTTCCGAATGTACCGGCTTGCATCTCCCATATAAAATTATGCTGTTCATCGACCCTATCAAAATCGTCTCTTTCCCATGCTCTTAAAATATGCATGTATCTTTCACCATGCTTATAATCATTTTCTTGTATTGCCTCGATCATCCATTTAATTCGTTCATCTGTAATTAAATAAAACCCCCATTTTTCGTTAGCCTCAACTTTTTGGTGGCTCATGTGATCAATATAATCCTTCACTTTATTTTCTGGCAGTTCAGTCTGACTATGAATATCTCCGAACGGATTAAGGTGTTCTTGATTTTTTGCATTTTTAAATTTTTCTTTGGACAACTCTGTTATTTCTTGCTGTTTTATGGTTGTTTGTTCAATGTTTGTTTTTCCATTATTGGTTTTCTCATTATCAGTATCAGCAGTAACATCTGATATAATAGTTATACCAAAAAATAATCCGAACCCTACTGCAAATGTCATTAATATTTTCAGTGTTTGTTTATACATCTTATTACCCATTCCACTTAACCCCCTAAGGCCTATTTTTATGTTACATAATATGGTAATCATGTTCAAGCACAAAAAAAGAACAGGAATAAATCCTGCTCTTTCACACTGTCGAGATTATCTAACACTCACTATTAGTGTAAGTGCCTGGTTTTATATCAATCAAATTCTTCTACGAAAATAGTCCCGCTTCACGAATTTACGACCGCTCTACCGGGCCATTCCAATCAAGCATACCGCCGACCATATTCTTCGCGTTGAAGCCATGTTGCTCGAGGTATTGAACGGCTTTACCACTACGGTTACCTGAACGGCAAATGACGACATGCTCCTGATCTTGACTTAACTCGTCTTTGCGTTCTTCTAATGAACCTAGTGGGATATGTTTGATGCCAGGAATATGCCCTTGTTCAATTTCTTCCGGTTCGCGAACATCGAGTAAATTGACTTCCTCTTTATTTTCAAGTAACTGTTTCACTTCGTCTGTTGTAATTTCATTCATCGATAACGCCTCACTTTCTTAAATTAATGACACTTATAATATACCATACCGATCTGTTTAATCACCAATTAAACGCGTAAGCCTATCCAATATAAAAAAGTCACCCCATACAAACAATATGAGATGACTCCGTGACTTAGTATAAATAAAAGTAAGCGAAAAACAGCCCCGCCATAACTAACATTAACGCCGAAATTAACCAAACGAGATGAAGGGAAGATGTGAATGTTTGATCGTTAATTTGTTTTTTCTTTCGTACATAATGAACGGTTGAAAAAACAATCGCAACCAACCCAATCACAACAGATAAGATTCCAATCATTTCAACTAACTGATCCGACTGACCACCTACACTAGCACCCGTCGAAAAATGAATATTTACGATTAAAAAGCCTATCCCCATAATTGCTAGTGCTGTTCGAATCCAGGCTAAATACGTTCGTTCATTCGCCAAGTGTTGTTGAATATACTTCGAATCCTCCGTTTCACGCATGTAAACCATCCTCCAGAAGTTGATTATTCTTATCATTCACTTTATGTAACTCAAATAATACCCTCTTATATAGTTTACCTTTGAAACCTATACAAAAAACCCACCTATTCTAAGGTGAGTTTCATTATATCATAGAAAATCGAGCCAGATTTTGATAGCTGATGCCAAAATTAATACAGATAAAATACCTTGTAATAACTTCGTATTAATCTTCTTACCAGCATTTGCACCTAATGGCGACGCAATTAAGCTAGCTACAATCATGATAATGGCAGGAATTAATAAGACTTGTCCTGTCATTAATTTACCAGCCGTTGCACCGATTGAAGAAATAAAGGTGATCGCCAAAGATGATGCGATGGTCATACGAGTTGGTATTTTTAACACTAGCAGCATAATTGGCACTAACACGAATGCACCAGCAGCACCGACAATACCAGCACCAACACCTACAATGAACGCTAATGTTGCTGCTAATGTTTTATTAAATGTCACTTGGTCAAATGATTGATCATCCACACCTTTCTTAGGCATAAACATCATCACAACAGCAACGGTCGCTAACATCGCATAGACGAAGTTAACACCATCATCCGATAAAAACCGTGAACCAAATCCACCAATGAAGCTACCTATTAAAATGCTGACACCCATGTAGATAATCAATTCTTTATTTAAATAACCACCTTTACGATAAGCCCAAACACCACCAATCGTGGCGAAGAATACTTGAACAGCACTGATACCCGATACTTCATGTGCACTAAATGCTGCAAATCCTAAAAGTGGTGGGATATATAATAGCATGGGATATTTAACAATCGAACCACCGATCCCGACCATACCCGAGATAAATGATCCTATAAAGCCAATCAAGAAGATGACAAGCATAAACAGTAAACTATATTCCATTCCAACACCCCCTAGGGTAATTCATTTTGAAAAATAAAAAGAGGGAGACAACCTCCCTCTTTATTCAGTTATTTATCTTACAGCACAACGGTTAGGTCCGACTTCCATTTCACGTTTCTCTTCAAGTTCTGGAGTTTCTTTACCCATATTCGTCATGCGAACTCTTTCGTGAGAGTTTGGTTGAGGTGGTAAGTTTTCTGTTACCATCTTACGGAACTCTTCCTCATCTTCTACTTGTAGACCGTCATTTTGTTCGAATAGAACACCTAGTTTTTCTTGAACTGAACCATCTTCATTTTGTTCTTCTTTAAATGAATAGTGAGCTGGTAGTACAATTAGGTCGTTTGATAGTTCTTTGTAGCGTTCGTATAGTGTCTCACGTAAGTCACCAACCCAATCATCAGCTTTACCTGCTAAATCTGGGCGACCAATAGATTGGATAAATAGAATATCACCTGTCATCAAGTACTGATCATCCACGATGAATGAAGTTGAACCAATTGTGTGGCCTGGTGAATAAATCGCTTGAACATCAATCTTAGATGACCCAACTTTGATTTCTTCCTGGTCTTGAATTGGTGCATAATCTAATTGCATCTCTTCAGCGTCTTTCGGTGGTAGATAGTACGTTGCACCCGTTTTATCCGCAATTGTACGGCCACCAGAAATGTGGTCAGCGTGTAGGTGCGTATCGAATACGTGCTTGATTGTTGCACCTTTTTCTTCTGCGAAATTAATATACGTATCAGCCATACGAGTCGCATCAATAATTGCTGCTTCACCGTCAGATACGATCATATAAGATAGGCAACCTTTACCTAGACGTACGAATTGATATAATTCGCCTCCATCTTCTAAATCGCCTAACTTAACAGGTTCTAGGTGTTCACTCCATGCTCTCATGCCACCTTCAACAGAATAAATATTGTCGAAGCCTTCATCTGCTAACTGCTCTGCAACCATTTTAGAAGAATTACCTTTGGCACAAATAACGACAACATCTTTATTTTCTGGAACCTCGTCTTTAATCGGCTCTACACCATCTACAAGATCGAAATATGGTTTGTTTAAATAATTGAAACTCTCGCTTTCAACCTTCCAGTCTTCGAAAGCATCTTCGCTACGAACATCTAGTAGGAAGACATCTTCTTGATTCATCACCTTGTTAGCTAATTCATTAACTGTTAGTGTTTTGAAACTCATAATCAAAAACCTCCTCATTATCATTCAATATTTCACGTGAAACACGCTTTTGATTTAACTCTATAAAAACCGCCATGATGGTCTATAACTAGACTAAAAACTTAAGGGCGTTATTTTTCTGTCGGTCCATCCCAAGCTAACATACCGCCGGCCATATTTTTGACGTTATAGCCGCGTTCTTCTAGATATTGTGTCGCTTTACCACTACGGCCACCTGAACGGCAAACCATAACATAGTCTTCATTTTTATCTAATTCATTCTCGCGGAATTCCAATAAACCGAGCGGAATGTTTTTAGCGCCTGGAATATGACCTTCTGCTACTTCATCCGTTTCACGAACATCAATCACTTTTACATCTGCATCTTGATCTAATAACTCTTTCACTTCATCTGTGGTAATCTCTTTCATAATAGACCCTCACTTTCAAACATTGTCACTTATAGTGTCGTAAATAATTGTAAAATCATTCATGCTGACTAATTTAGATAAATAAGTTAACAGCACCATCTTCGCCTTCAGCAATATAAGCAGCTACGCCACCATATTCGAGTCCATCGATTAACTCTTCTTGTTTAATGCCAAGTAAGTCCATTGTCATCGTACATGCTAGTAATGTGACATCTTGTTCTTTCGCCATATCAATGAGATCTTCTACTGGCATGGCATTATGCTTTTTCATCACACTTTTGATCATTTTTGGACCCATACCTGCAAAGTTCATTTTTGATAATGGTAAGTTTTTCGCACCACGTGGCATCATTTTGCCGAACATTTTTTCCATAAATGATTTTTGTGGACGTAGTTTTTCATCTTTTCTTAAGGCATTTAAGCCCCAGAACGTATGAAAGATTGTAACATCGTGATCATAGGCAGCTGCTCCGTTCGCAATAATATAAGCTGCCATCGCTTTATCGTATTCGCCACTGAATAGGATAATATTTGTCTTTTTCTTCTCAGCCATGCTAAAACCTCCTGTAATTCTTTATACCACCAAGGGTATATGATTGTGTAAAATTTTTTAGCCTTTCTTCACGTAAAAGGTATAAACACCGTCTTCTTCTTTCGTATCAACTAATTCGTGGCCTGATGATTTCGTCCATGCAGCTAGATCACTTTTCGCACCAGAGTCTGTTGCTTGCACTTCTAAAATCTCGCCACTTGCTACATCATCAATTGCTTTCTTCGTCTTCACGATTGGCATTGGGCATGCTAAACCTTTTGCGTCTAACGTTTTTGTGATTTCCATTTTGAAAATCCTCCTTGTTTAAGTGTTTACTTATTAGTCTTTTAACCTTTTCAATGAGGCGTTAAACATTAGCCTTTCTTCACGTAAAAGGTATAAACGCCGTCTTCTTCTTTGGTATCAACTAGTTCATGTCCTGATGATTTCGTCCATGCAGCTAGATCACTTTTCGCACCAGAGTCCGTTGCTTGCACTTCTAAAATCTCGCCACTATCTACGTCATCAATTGCTTTCTTTGTCTTCACGATTGGCATTGGGCATGCTAAACCTTTTGCGTCTAACGTTTTTGCGATTTCCATTTTGAAAATCCTCCTTCATTTGGTTTTTATACCCTAAGGGGTATATTAAAGCTTATAATACAATCTGTCAACTTATTTCGCTTTTTAAATTTCTTAACGGCTTTTAACGAGTAAATTGACGGCTTCTTTAACACGTTCGTCTGTATTTTCACCATTTTCTTCAGCTTCACGTACACATTCGATTAAGTTTTCACTTACAATCACACCAATGGTACGATCAAGTGCTGTACGGCTTGCTGAAAGTTGGTTAATCACTTCTTGGCAATCTTCGCCTTCTTCCATCATCCGCAATGCTCCGCGTAATTGACCTTCAAGGCGCTTAATTCTATTTTTAACTTTTGCATCGTATTCCATGTTTACAACCTCCTTCTGAGATACGTTTGAAAAGTTGTTGTTTGACGTTACATTTGTAGTATATACCCCTATAGGTATTTTGTCAAACATGTCTTTTAAAAATTTTTAGTTTGTTTATCTTTCACCGTTATTGGCTTTCGATAACTATTTCAACACTTTTTAACATACCCCTCTATGTATCTAATTAAACATAAAACCGGTTGGCATCGCAAATGATACCAACCGGTTTAACATTAAGAATGTGATTGTGATGGTGATTGAGAAGAGCCGCAGTTATTAGCATTAAAATCAGAAACAGGTAGTGCGCGTACTGGTTCAAGACATGAAATACCAACGAAATCGCATAAGTCAACTTTTACACAGATTCCCGTTCTTTGTAAGTTACGAATCGAGTTACCAGGGAAGTAGTTACAGACTTCATGCCCTCCAGGACCTGGTGTTGATCCTCCTTCAGTTACTGGTAACAATAATTCTAAGTCGGCGCAACAATCCTTATGAATTTTACTAACACGGAATATTGGTGATTCAAAGCAACGGAAAGTGCGATTATTTCCTGTAGTACCTTGTAAAATACCATTACCGACAAACGGACGACACGATCCTTTACAATACAAAATAAACGGTACTGTGTCATTTCCTGACGATGGTGATGCTGGTGATAATAGGTCATCGATTGATTGTTTACAGCCGACATCACAACCTTGGTCATCAACTGCATCTTGCGCATCTGCTATTTTGCGTACGGTTTTACATACGCATTTTGAGTCTTTGCAATCTAATTCATTGCAATCATCCCACATATTTATTCACCCCTTTTTTGTTTCGATACTATAAACTATGTACTGGGGCAAAAAGCGTATAGGTGGTTGATAGGAGTATTGAAAATTTTTTATTTCAATTCATATCCCAACACCGAATTAAAATTTGGTATGATGGATAACAGTTAGTCGAACTTTGTCATGAATGGAGGAATCATGCGTGAGACAAAATAACACGCCTTTTATTGCGGTTGAAGGTCCAATCGGCGTTGGTAAAACGTCATTATCCAATAAAATTGCAACTCACTTCTATTATCATTTACTAAAAGAAATCGTTGAGGAAAATCCGTTTCTCGGAAAGTTTTACGATAATATTGAAGAGTGGAGCTTTCAAACAGAAATGTTCTTCTTATGCAATCGATTCAAGCAGCTCGAAGACATCGAAAAGCACTATTTGAATCAAAGTAAGCCCGTCGTTTCTGATTATCATATTATGAAAAATATGATCTTCGCGAGACGGACATTAAAACCAGAACAATACGAAAAATATGAGCAGATTTTTAATATCTTAACACAAGACTTAGCGAAACCAAATGTCATGATCTATATACACGCTAGCCTTGATACCTTGTTAAAACGAATTGAAAGTCGTGGACGAGAAGTTGAACAAAATATCCAAGCAGACTACTTGCAACAACTATCTGAAGACTACGAAGAATTTATGAATCATTTTGAAAAGGAAAACCCTGATATACCTGTCATCCGCATTAACGGAGACGAAATCGATTTCGTTAAACACCAGTCTGATTTAGATGATATTTTAACAGTTGTGCAACAACATATTAATAAAGGAGAATTTATATCATGAGCGATCTAAACCAATACGGCATCCCGAAAAATGCGGTCATAACTGTCGCCGGAACAGTAGGTGTAGGGAAATCAACAATGACGAAAGCGCTAGCCAATAAGATCGGCTTTCGTACATCTTACGAAAAAGTTGAAAACAACCCTTACCTCGATAAATTCTATTATGATTTTGAACGGTGGAGCTTTCACTTACAGATCTATTTCTTAGCTGAACGTTTTAAAGAGCAGAAAAGGATCTTTGAATACGGGGGCGGGTTCATCCAAGACCGTTCAATTTATGAAGACACGGGCATTTTTGCGAAAATGCACTATGATAAAGGGACGATGACCCCAACGGATTATAATACGTACAAGCATTTATTCGATTCAATGGTCATGACACCATATTTCCCTCATCCTGATCTCTTAATTTATCTAGAAGGCTCATTTGAGGATGTATTAGACCGGATCAAGAATCGTGGTCGTGAAATGGAGCAAGAAACGCCTATCGAATACTGGCGTGAAATGTATGATCGTTATGAAGAATGGATTAATAACTTTAATACGTGCCCAGTAATGCGAATTAATATTAATGATTATGATTTACACAATCCAAACACATCAGTGGATCCCATCCTTGAACGCATTGGCAATCATATTCAAACTTCTAGACAATATATTAAATCATAATAAAAACGCTCTATACGTTGACCTGCGTATAGAGCGTTTTTATATCATCAATCATATGACAGTGATTATTATCATAATATTCAAACTTTTAATAAAGACATAAAAAAATGGCTACATCATGTAACCAATTACTTTAAAAATAATATGGCGGAGGAGGAGGGATTCGAACCCCCGCGGGGCGTAAACCCCCTGGCGGTTTTCAAGACCGCTCCCTTCAGCCGAACTTGGGTACTCCTCCGTGAACTCACAAAACAAAATATATCATATGGTTCGACGTTATGCAAGGTGTTTTGTGAAAAGAATTTATATTTTCTTGCTTAGGCGCCTTTAAGACGCATTTTGTCGACCAACGATTGTTAGTATACCACAGCTCACAAACATTTATAAAGAGGAAAATGATAAAAATCTCGATGAAATTTATATTCTTAATGTTCTTACAAATTAGTGAGCAACACAATCAATAATTGCTCTATCATAAGACAAATATAAATCCTCCACCTAAGTTAACTAGTTAACTTAAGCGGAGGATTTTTAATTTATTGGCTAATGCGCTCCACATTGCCCATATATGGTTTTAACACGTCTGGAACGGTTACAGATCCATCATCGTTTTGATAGTTCTCTAAAATCGCAGCGACCGTTCGTCCGACTGCTAGGCCTGAACCATTTAAAGTATGCATATATTCTGGTTTGCTGTTTGCTTCACGACGGAAGCGTAAGCCAGAACGTCTTGCTTGGAAATCCTCAAAATTCGAACAAGAAGAGATTTCTCGGTAAGTCTCATAACTTGGGATCCACACTTCAATGTCGTACTTTTTCGCCGCTGTGAAGCCCAAATCACCTGTACACATATTCATCACACGATATGGTAATTTTAATTGCTGCAACACTTCCTCAGCATCATTTGTGAGCGACTCTAATGTCTCATAAGACTCTTCAGGTTTTACGAGTTGAACGAGTTCGACTTTATTAAATTGGTGCTGGCGGATTAAACCACGTGTATCACGGCCAGCTGACCCCGCTTCACTACGGAAATTCGTACTAAATGCCGTGAATTTCTTCGGCAGATCATCAGCTGTTAAAATCTCATCACGATGATAATTCGTCACAGGCACTTCAGCTGTCGGAATTAAGAAATAATCCCATTCTTCTAGTTTGAACACATCTTCTCCAAACTTCGGTAACTGACCTGTACCTGTTAAGCTATCGCGATTAACGATTTGTGGTGGCATCATTTCTTCATAACCATGATGGTCTGAGTGTAAGTCCATCATGAAGTTAATTAGCGCACGTTCTAGGCGTGCACCTAGGCCTTTATAAAAGGCAAAACGACTGCCTGTCACTTTAGAAGCGCGTTCGAAATCAATAATGTCTAACTCATCTGCAATATCCCAATGTGGCTTCACATCGAAATCAAATGACGGCACTTCTCCCCACTGTCTTACTTCAACGTTATCATCTTCAGTTTCACCAATCGGAACAGACTCATGAGGCACATTTGGAATCGAAAGCATTAACTGATTTAATTTCGTCTCGACTTCATTTAGTTCATTGTCGATCTCTTTGATACGGTCGCCTACTTCACGCATTTCTTGGATTAAATGATCAGCATCTTCTTTATTTTTCTTCAGTTGAGAAATTTCTTTAGAAACTTCATTTCGACGTGCCTTAAGTTCTTCTGATTCTTGGATGTAAGCACGGCGCTTTTCATCCCAATCAAGAAACTGATCGAGATCCGTTAAATCTTCTCCTCGGTTTTGCATCTTTTGTTTCACTTCATCAAAATTGTCACGTAAAAACTTCATGTCTAACATACATTTAACCTCCCTAATATCGTTAATCCAATAAAAAAACGCCCCTTTACTGCACATGCAGTAAAGGGACGAGTATAACCCGCGTTGCCACCCTTGTTGAAGGATTTAACCTTCCAACTTGTACAGTCATAACGGGACTGTTTTCCGGGTAAACTTACGTCATCATTCAGTTCACCTGCTCCAGGATGGATTCGCGGTCTGTTTATACTAGTTCACAGCCACCACTAGCTCTCTGAGATAAACACTTACCACTACTAATTCCTATCAGCGCAATTGATTCATTATTATTGTAGCTTTTAATATACCTTATTTTTTAGACAGAAGCAAGTTTTGATTGTTCTACCATATCGATAAAATAAGCCATTAAGCGATAATCATCTGTCAGTTCTGGGTGAAATGCAGTAGCTAAATAATGTCCTTGTTTAGCCGCAACGATCTTATCATCATAGGTTGCTAAAACTTCTGTGTCTTGGTGTACATCAAGAATGTAAGGGGCACGAATAAATACCGCTTCAAAATCGTCTGCCACACCTTTAATCTCAAGTGGCGTTTCAAAGCTTTGTTTTTGACGTCCAAATGCATTACGAGCCACTGTCATATCCATTAAGCCTAAATGATTGTCATCATCATTTTCGATCTGCGAAGCGAGTAATATAAGGCCTGCACACGTTCCAAAGATTGGTTTACCAGTTTGACCAAATTGGATAAGGGCATCAAAAAATTCATAACGGTCAATTAATCGGCGCATTGTTGTGCTTTCGCCACCAGGCAAAACTAACCCATCGACAGCTTCTAATTGCTCTACTTTTTTAATTAATACAGCATCGTGACCACATGCCTCAATGGATTGGATATGTTCACGGAATGCTCCTTGTAAACCTAATACACCTATTGTTGCCATGATAAGACTCCTTTACTCACTACGATCTTGCATCCGATCGTTACCTTCAAGCGTTGATGTTTCAAGACCAGGCATTGCTGTACCTAGATCTTTAGATAACTTAGCAATTAATTCATAATCTTGATAATGGGTTGTTGCTTCGACGATTGAGCGGGCGAATTTCTCTGGATTTTTCGATTTGAAAATACCAGAACCAACAAATACACCGTCCGCACCTAATTCCATCATAAGCGCAGCATCAGATGGCGTTGCAATGCCACCAGCTGCAAAGTTTACGACTGGTAAACGTCCTTCTTCTTGTACCTGTAAGAGTAATTCATACGGCGCGCCCGTTTCTTTGGCATACACCATTAATTCGTCTTTTGCCATATTCTGAACGTAACGAATTTGTGTTTGGACTTCACGCATATGACGAACAGCTTCAACAATATTACCTGTTCCTGGTTCGCCTTTCGTACGTAACATAGAAGCACCTTCACCAATTCGACGTAACGCTTCGCCTAAGTTACGGCAACCACAGACAAATGGTACGGTATAATCGTTTTTATCAATGTGATAAATATCATCAGCAGGTGTTAATACTTCACTTTCGTCAATATAATCTGCACCCATTGCTTCTAGCACACGTGCTTCCACAATATGACCGATTCGTGCTTTAGCCATTACTGGAATACTCACTGCATTTAGTACTTCCTCAGTTACTGTTGGATCTGCCATACGAGCAACCCCACCTGCAGCACGAATATCTGATGGCACACGCTCTAGAGCCATGACAGCAACAGCACCCGCTTCTTCTGCAATCTTAGCTTGCTCAGCATTCACAACGTCCATAATGACGCCGCCCTTTTGCATCTCAGCCATTCCTCGTTTCACACGATCTGTACCGACATTTGACATATGATCTCCCCCTATAACCTATCAATCTATATTTAGTTAGTTAAAACTTAAATATTAATAATGAAAATAGTGTTGAGTTGTTGGATTGTGAGTAGCGAAGGTGGCGACTCCTGGTCGACTAAGAGCGGTCACGTCCTGTGACCAACGTCGACATTAGGCCGTCCGGGCCGTCACGGGAACAGCACGTGTCTCGAGACCCCGCAGGAAGCGCTTTTCTTCCGAGGAGGCTCGAGCCGTGCCCGCGGAAAGCGTCCACCGAAAGCGGATCACAATATCAACAACGGATTTAACAGATGTTATTAAGCAAATAAGCCTTTGATACTATTAAATAGTCCAACAAAGAAGTCGCCAATTGCTTGTAGCATTAACATAAACCAATTTGATTTCTCGACACCATCATTCGTTTCTACTGGAACTGAATTAGTAGACTCATCTGATAAAATATTACCATAACTTTGTTCTCCATCATATGTTAACACTAATTCGCCAACTTCTAAACCTTCTTCTACTGGCGCCTCAAGCGCACCTTCATCATTTAATACTTCTTCATTAATTTGATAATTAACTGAGTACTGATCTTCTTCACCTTCACGAACCATCGTTTCAATCGGTTCAGCAGACGCAATCTCAACTTCTTCTTCCTTACCATTTACAACTGGAAGCGTTGACTCACCTTCGATTTGATGGCCTGATTCAAATAATGTTTGATTTGAAAAACTATTAAAACCATAATCAAGTATTTTCTGTGTTTGTTCGAAACGTTCTTCGACACTATCTGTCCGCATGACAACTGAGATTAATCGTGTACCGTCACGTTTAGCTGTTCCTGTGAAAGTATGACCTGCTAACTCTGTACGACCTGTTTTAAGTCCATCTAAGCCCTCATACGTATATTTTGCTATATGACCTGGCATACCAGGAAGCATCCAATTGTAATTAATCATTTCATTGCCTTCAAATTCTTGCGTCGGAACACTCGATATTTCTAAGGCTTCTGGATAATCATTGATTAAATGATAAGCAAGCTTAGCCATTGATTTCGCAGAGATTAAGTTATTATCGTCAGGGTTTGTTCCCTCTGGATAGTTTTCACCTAAACTACTATTAGATAAACCAGTCGAATTAACGAACTCTGCATTTTCTAATCCCATTTCCTCTGCTTTTTTATTCATCATCTTAACGAATTCGCCTTCTGAACCTGCGATGAGCTCAGCTAATGCAATAGTAGTCGCATTATCTGAATAAATCGCCATAGCATCGTATAACTCTTGAACCGTGTATTCATGGTCTAAGCGAAGACCAACGCCGGAAAATGAATTATTAGCTGAAATTGAATAAGCATATTCACTGATCTCTGTCGTTGTATCCCAACTAATCTCACCATTCTCGACAGCTTCCCATACTAAGTATTCTGTCATAACCTTCGTCATACTTGCTGGTGGTAATGCAATATCTGATTCTTTCTCAAATAATATGTTTCCTGTTTCTGCATCAACTAAAATCGCTGATTCCGCTTCAACATTAATTTCAGCATGCGCTGTTGTGACGCCTGTCATCAATAAACTAAACACCATCACCGTTAATACGAGGATGCGTGTTAGGTATGTCTTTGTTTGTTTCATTCTCGGTTCCCCCATGTCTCATTAATCCTTTTCGATTCAATTCTGCATCGTTTTTATTATACAATATTTTAAGCCCAACCACATCGCCAATTTAAAGAAATTTTAAAATGTGAGTATCGACTTAAACAAGATCGACTATTTATAAAACAAAAGTCACTAGCTACATATAGCTAATGACTCTATAAGATTTCCTCAATATATAAATCTTTTTCATCAATTAGATTTAAAATCTCTTTATCCTTCCTTAACCGAACGAGCGGTCTAGTAGGATAACGTTCATCTGTGAAGACAATCGTCCCATATTCACTATTTGATAGTTTAACTTCAGTTCCGTTTCCGAAATTAACAAAACACCTAACAAGTTCATTCAGTACTTCCATATCCAATTGTGTTAATTGGTCTTTTCGCATCTCTTCGATGACTTTATAAGGTGATTGTTTTTGACGATACATTCGCTCAGAAGTCATCGCATGGAACATATCTGCGACAGCTAAGATTTTCGCAAAGCGATGCAATTTATCCATTTTTACACCTAATGGATAACCCGAGCCATCTAACCGCTCATGATGCTGTAAAACAGCAATTTTAACATCTTGGTTAAACGGTTCCTTTTCTAGTAAACGGTAAGATTCAATAGGATGCTTTTGAATTTGTTCATATTCATTATAGTCTAATGACCGTTCTTTTAAATAAACGTCTTTTTGAGACTTTAACATCCCTAAATCTGATAAATAAGCAGCTAAGGCAACACTATGACGTTCACTCTCATCATAGCCAAGTCGTTTGGCTAAATACGTTGAAATAACAGCCATCGCCACCATATGATAATACATATAGAATTTCGGATCATTATAATGATGCAGTTTTAATATAACATCACGCTTATCCTCAGCTTGCTCTGTTAAGGGCAAAATTAACTCACGAATCTTTTTCGAATCAAGTGGTGTACGGTAATCCCAATTCTCAAAAATTATTCGTGTTTCTTTAACGACATCCACGAAGTGCTCGAAGAATGGTAACTTTTGAAGCGATTGTTGTTCTTCTTCGGTTAACTCTTTCGCTTCAAACTCTTCACCCGTGACAAGTTTATTAGCCACTTCAACTTCATTAATCCTGAATTTTTCTAGCACTTGGATATGAATAGGCTCCACAACTGTATTGCGTGGAATAATAGGTGTCACCGTATTTCCTATGACATCTTTTGTAACTAAACAACCTGGCACAATTTGTTGTGGATGCACTTTCATAACCTAACACCTCTATTACTCTTCTTCAGGAGATTCACTGTCTTCTAGTGTTTCTTCTTCTTGATCTTCTATTTCGTCTTCCGCTTCATCATCATCTTCTTTTTCAATACGCGCAACAGTCGCTACTTCTTCCTCATCACCTAAGCGAATCAGTTTAACCCCTTGCGTATTACGTCCTGTCATTGAAATCGATTCTGATGACATACGGATTAAAACACCATCAATCGTCATAATCATTAAGTCTTCTTCACCTGTTACAGGTTTTACGGCTACAACATGACCATTACGAGGGTTTAATTTACACGTTAAGATACCCTTACCGCCACGGTTTTGCATGCGATATTCTTCTTCTGGTGTACGTTTACCATAACCTTTTGAAGTAACAGTTAAGACTTCGGATCCTGGCTCTAAAATATCCATGGAGACAACAGCATCATCTTCACGCAATGAAATCCCTTTAACACCAGATGCCGTACGTCCCATCACTCTAACATCTTCTTCGTTAAAACGGATTAAATGTCCTGCTTTCGTACCGATCATCATTTGTTTACTACCATCAGTCAGGCGAACGGAGATTAACTCATCATCTTCACGTAAATTAATCGCTCGCAGTCCACCTCGGCGAATATTCGCAAACTGTTCAAGCGTCGTACGTTTGGAAATACCGTTTTTCGTTGTGAAGAATAAATACCAGTCGCTCACATATTCTTTCACCGTAATGACCGCATTTACCCATTCATCTTGATCAATTTCGATGACATTAATCAAAGGAAGGCCTTTAGCAGTACGACTGAACTCAGGAATTTCATAACCTTTAGCTCGGTAAACTTTCCCTTTATTCGTGAAGAATAACAGCGTGTCATGAGTGGACGTCGTAAGTAAATGCTCCACGAAGTCATCATCATTCATATTCATACCTTGAATGCCTCGTCCACCACGATGCTGTGATTTATAAGTCGTTGCAGGCAGTCGTTTTACATAGCCTTTATGTGTGACAGTGACGACAACTGTTTCTTCAGGAATTAAGTCTTCGTCTTCAATGAAATCAGCGCCACCAACTGTAATATCTGTTTGACGTTTGTCATTAAAGCGCTCTTTAAGCTCAAGTAACTCTTCTCGAACAATTTCAAGCACTTTATTTTCATCAGCCAAGATCGCCTTTAACTCAGCAATTAATTCAGTTAGTTCTTGATATTCATTTTCGATTTTCTCACGCTCTAACCCTGTTAAACGCTGTAAACGCATATCTAAAATCGCTTGCGCTTGCTTTTCGGATAAACCAAAACGAGAGATTAATTCATCCCGAGCAATATCTGTTGTTTGTGATTCACGAATCAGCGTGATGACCTCGTCTAGATAATCAAGCGCTGTACGTAAACCTTCTAAAATATGGGCACGGGCTTCCGCTTTATCCAGTTCAAACTGAGTACGGCGGGTAATAATTTCTTTTTGGTGTTCTAAGTAATGACTTAACGTCTGTTTTAGATTCAATACTTCTGGTTGTCCATTAACAAGTGCCAACATATTGATTCCGAAAGACGTTTGTAAGGCAGTTTGTTTATATAAATTATTTAAGACAACATTCGGATTAGCATCACGACGAACTTCAATCACGATTCGTAAACCATCTCGGTCAGACTCATCACGTAAATCGGTAATGCCGTCGATTTTCTTATCTCGAACGAGCTCTGCAATTTTTTCGATTAGACGCGCCTTATTCACTTGGAACGGGATCTCATTAACTACAATTCGTGGTTTACCGTTCGAATCCTCTAAGATATCAGCTTTCGAACGAATGGTAATAGACCCTTTACCAGTTTCATAGGCATTACGTATACCACTTCGACCTAAGATTTCTCCACCCGTTGGAAAATCAGGGCCATAAATATACTCTTCCATTAACTCTTGGATCGTGATATCAGGATTTTCACTTAAAGCCAAGACCCCATCAATCACTTCACCTAATTGGTGCGGTGGAATATTAGTCGCCATACCGACCGCAATACCTGATGCTCCGTTAACAAGTAAGTTAGGGAAACGTGCTGGTAATACGACTGGTTCTCTTTCAGTTCCATCATAGTTATCATCATAATCTATTGTGTTTTTATTGATATCACGCAAGATCTCCATTGAAATCTTGGACATTCTTGCTTCTGTATAACGCATAGCTGCAGCTGAGTCACCGTCAACTGAACCAAAGTTACCATGGCCATCAACAAGCATATAACGGAAGTTGAAATCTTGTGCCATACGGACCATCGCTTCATATACAGCTGAGTCACCGTGCGGGTGATACTTACCAATAACTTCACCGACAATACGTGCGGATTTTTTATAGGCTTTATCCGAATACATGCCTAAATCGTGCATCGCATACAGAATACGACGGTGAACTGGTTTTAACCCGTCACGTACGTCTGGTAAAGCTCGCGAAACAATGACACTCATCGCATAGTCTAAAAATGAGGTTCGCATTTCCTGACTTAAATTAATTTCTTGGACTTGAGGACGTTCTTGATCCAAAAGTAATTACCTCCCTAACAGAAGAACATGAACGTTTCATTCAAACGTTCATGAACTTTTATTAAACATCTAAGTTTTGTACATATTGTGCATTTTGTTGAATGAAATCGCGTCTAGGTTCTACTTGATCACCCATTAAGACTTGGAAGATCTCATCGGCATCCATGGCATCCTCTAAGTTAACCTGAAGCAATGTCCGCGTTTCTGGGTCCATCGTTGTTTCCCATAATTGCGACGGATTCATTTCACCTAAACCTTTGTAACGTTGATAACTAATTTTAGGTGAGGCTGGCAATTCATTATAAATGCGCTCCATTTCAGCATCATTATACGCATAGTAAATTTGTTTACCTTGCGTCATTTTATACAATGGTGGCTGAGCGATATAAACATACCCGTTTTCTACTAACGGACGCATATACCGATAAAAGAAGGTTAATAATAACGTACGAATGTGGGCACCATCAACGTCAGCATCCGTCATGATGACAACTTTCTTGTAACGGGCTTGCGACAAGTCAAATTCTTCACCAATGCCTGTTCCTAAAGCGGTAATCATTGAACGAATTTCGTTATTCGATAAAATCTTATCCAGGCGTGCCTTTTCAACGTTAATGATTTTACCGCGTAAAGGAAGAATCGCTTGGTTATGACGATCACGACCTTGCTTAGCTGAACCACCGGCTGAATCACCCTCAACGATGTATAATTCACTGATATCAGCATCTTTTGTGGCACAGTCAGCTAACTTACCAGGTAAACTAGATACTTCTAGTGCGCTCTTACGACGTGTTACCTCGCGTGCCTTTTTCGCAGCAATTCGAGCACGTGAAGCCATTAACCCTTTCTCAACGATTTGTTTAGCGACTTTTGGATTCTCAGCTAAAAATTGTGAGAATTTATCGGCGAAAATCTGATCCGTAATGGTTCTAACTTCACTGTTACCGAGTTTCGTCTTCGTTTGACCTTCGAATTGTGGATCAGGGTGTTTAACAGAAATAATCGCTGTTAAACCTTCACGTACGTCATCACCAATTAAATTCGGATCATTTTCTTTATATAAATTATTGCGGCGAGCATAGTCATTAATGACACGAGTTAAAGCTGTCTTAAAGCCTGACTCATGCGTACCACCTTCTGTTGTTTGAATGTTATTAGCAAATGAATATAAATTGCTGACATAGCCGTCATTATATTGTATCGCAAATTCAACCGTAATATTGTCAAGCTCATTCTCACCATGAATCGGATCGTGTAATGCCTGACGCGTATGGTTTAAATGCTCAACATATTCTGAAATACCGCCTTCGAAATAAAACTCTTCTCGGCGAGGTTCTTCTTCACGTAAATCCTCTAATGATATTTGTAATTTTCTATTTAAATACGCTAATTCACGTGTACGATGTAATAATTGATCATACGAATATTCTTCAGTTTCCGTGAAAATTTCTGGATCAGGTTTAAAACGTGTTTTCGTTCCTGTGATATCTGTTTCACCAATAGCTTTCACTTCATCATCAGGAATGCCACGTGTATAGCTTTGGTAGTAAAGCGTACCATCACGATGAACAAACACTTCACATTCACTGGATAATGCGTTAACGACTGACGCCCCAACGCCGTGAAGTCCGCCTGAGACTTTATAGGATCCACCATCGAACTTACCACCTGCGTGAAGGACCGTCATGATAACCTCTAATGCTGGTTTGCCTGCTTTTTTGTGTAAATCAATCGGAATTCCTCGGCCATCATCGATGACTGTAATGCTATTATCTTTACCGATTTGGATCTCGATTGTGTCACAATGACCTGCTAACGCTTCATCAATACTATTATCGACGACTTCCCAAACAAGGTGGTGAAGACCACGTTCACTCGTAGAACCAATATACATACCTGGTCTTTTACGAACAGCTTCTAAACCTTCTAATACTTGAATTTGGCTCGCACCATAATCCCCTTGTTGCATTAAATTATCTTCCATAGACATTGTCTCACCTTCATTTTCATAATGATCATGCTTTTATTTTAGTTCTGTTAAAACTAGTGAGTTGATTTGAAATATCATTTAAAGTACTTAGTTGTTGAATTGGGAGTAGCGAAGGTGGCGACTCCTGTGGGAATAGCACGTGTCTCAAGACCCCGGAGGCCACGTTTTTTCGGCCGAGGAGGCTTGAGCCGTGCCCACGGAAAGCGTCCACCGAAAGCGGATTCCAATATCAACAACGAACCTTATCAGAGCTCTAATTTAAATCCGGTGTTTCGTCCGCTATATCTTCTATTCCATCTAACATATGAGATAATTGCGAACGCTTATTTAACGTTGCAACGGATAAAGAACTAAAATAAATCTCGTCTGTTGTGATCACAATTGCCTTAGGTTCTTCAAACGGCACTTCCACAACATTTCCTGCTTTTCGTTGATTAAAAATCATCTCTTCAACAATCGAAGAAGAATGATAGAGGTTATAATCAATGATCGAAACAACTTCGCTTGAACGTATAACGTGTTCATCACCGATATGAATAAACAACCTGAAACCTCACCTTTCTTATTTCAAATATCCGTTATGAATATTAAACATTTTAGCTTGCTTCAACGTATCATGATGAATGCCATCAACACTCGTTGTTGTGACAAACGTTTGGACTTTGCCCTGAATGGTATTAAGTAAATGCGATTGCCTGTGATCATCCAGTTCACTTAATACATCATCAAGCAATAGCACGGGATACTCACCAACTTCTTGTTCAATGAGTTCAATTTCTGCTAATTTTAAAGATAATGCCGTTGTTCGTTGTTGCCCTTGAGAACCATATGTTTGAACATTACGACCATTCACTTCAAACATTAAATCATCACGATGGGGACCAGCTAATGTTGTCCCGCGTTCCACTTCACGATCTTCAATCGATGTGAAATGGGCTTTATATATTTCTATTATTGTTTCCAAATCTGTATCCTCTGATACGTCAATGGTTGGTTCGTAATTAATAGTGAGTTCTTCTAAACCGCGACTTATACCATGATGGATTGGAACTGCCCATTCTCTTAACTTTTGTAAGAATTGCAGTCTTCTAGTTAAGACAATACTACCGTGTTCAATTAATTGCTCAGTTAAAATATGTAACATAGTGCGATCTTGTTTTGATTGTCTTTGTAAATCTTTTAATAGTGCATTCCGCTGTTTCAGGATTTTTTGGTACTGACCGAGATGATAAATGTAAACGGGTTGAACTTGCCCCAATTCCATATCAATAAATTTACGACGTTCCTGCGGGCTTCCCTTGACTAAATTCAAATCTTCTGGCGCAAACATGACAACATTAAGTGATCCAATATAATCGCTTAATCGTTTTTGTTCAATATGATTGAACTTAGCTTTCTTCCCTTTTCCTGAAAAAATCACTTCGAGTGGGAAAGTACGATTTCTTTTAAAGATGCTCCCTTTTATTTTACCATACTCTGAGTCCCATTTTATTAATTCTTTATCTTTTGACGTTCGGTGAGATTTCGTAAAAGCTAAAACATAAATAGCTTCCATCAAATTTGTCTTACCTTGGGCGTTCTCCCCAATCATGACATTGATTTGGTTATCAAATTCTAAAGATAATGAATCGTAATTACGATATTGTTCAATTGTTATATTTTCAATATGCATCATGAGACCCCTAAGTCTTTAATCTTCTCGAGCAACGATAAACGTGCCAACGTCCTCTATCTCTACTTCATCATTAAGATACAGTTTCCGTCCACGACGTTGATCTTGTTCACCATTTACATAGACATTGAAGTCTTGTAAGAACAATTTCACCATTCCGCCAGATTCAACGATATTAGCGAGCTTAATAAACTGTCCTAGAGTGATTTCTTCTGTTTGGATTTCAATTGGTTCAGCCATGTTGTCACCTCATTTAATGAATTACGCTTAGAATTTCCCTAACTATATATTTTACTAAAAATTTGCCGATAAGAAAAGAAAACTGAGCCGTAGAGTTAAAAAGTTCTCTTTAGGCTCAGTTGACTTGGAAGTTATTTAGTACGTTCTAACTGGTGTGATGAGTTGTAAAATGTGTTCGGATTCATCAGTCGGTTGAATAATAAATGGACGCATGGCACCTGTGAAACTGATTTTAACTTCTTCAGCATCAATTGCTCTTAAAGCATCAATCATGTATTTAGCATTAAACGAAATCTTTAATTCTTCACCAGAAATATCATTTGTCTTTAGCATTTCTTCTGCTGTTCCGATTTCTGGTGAATTACTTGAGATTTCTACGGTGTTTTGTTCTTGGGTCACTAATTTAACGATGTTATTTCGATTATCTTTTGCAAGTAAACTAGCACGATCAATCGTTTGCATTAGCTCTTTAGCGTTGACATGCACTTCCGTTTTACTTTGATCTGGAATTAAACGCGATGTTTCTGGATAATTACCGTCTAATAAACGAGATAAGAAGAATAAATGCTTCGTTCTAAATAGAATCTGATTATCCGCTACGCTAATCTGAATAGATTCTTGTGATTCATCCAGTATTTTATTTAATTCACTTAAACTTTTACCGGGGATCACAGTGTTTTTGAATTCTAATTGGCTTACGTCCTCTTCCATTGAGACCCGACGTGAAGCTAAACGGTGACTGTCTGTTGCAACAAGTTCTAGTTCACCATTTTCTAATTTAAAATGCACACCCGTTAAGATTGGACGAGTTTCTGATGTTGAAACCGCAAAATTTGTTTGGCGAATTAATGTTTTTAATAAATCAATTGGCATATGAAAACTATTTTCGGTTTCTAACATTGGGAGTTGTGGATATTCTTCTGGGTCTTGTCCGTTTAGTTTGAACTCTGCCTGACCTGAACGAATTAAAATATTCAAGTCACCATCCGATTCTATTTCAACTGTTTCATCAGGTAACTTTTTAATGATGTCTGGTAGGAATTTCGCTTGAACGACAATTTTACCTGGGTTTATATCATGAATATGAATGATCCCATCTTCTTCTTTAGGAATAATGGATTCGATCGTTACATCAGAATCGCTACCTGTTAACGTCACTTCATCTTCTGTCGCTTCGATTTTCATTCCAGATAGGATAGGAATTGTTGTTTTCGGTGAAATAGCTTTCATCACGTCTTGAATGCTTTTCATTAATTGGTCACGGTTAATGACGATTTTCATAAGTGCCTCCCCATAAATACGTGTTATATTATTTATTTTGTTTTAATAATTTCAGTCATAATACTAGTAGGGCATGTGGATTTGTGGAAAACTGTCGAAACATCGCTAATTGCTTGATTATCCACATGTGCATAACTTGTGCTTAAGGTTGTTACTGTTGTCCACATTATTCACAACTTTAATGTGATTAACTTGATTTAATTTGTTCGGTTAATTCATCTATTTCTCTTTGCAGTTGAATATCATCAGCCATCATTTTAGAGATTTTTTCGTGAGCATGAATCACTGTCGTATGATCACGTCCCCCGAATTCTTCACCAATTTTAGGTAGTGAAAAATCCGTTAATTCGCGTGTTAAGTACATCGCAATTTGACGAGGAAAAGCGACTGATTTTGTCCGTTTTTTCGCTGCGAAATCTTCTAAATAGATATTAAATCGATTCGCGATCACTTCTTGGATGCCCTTAATCGTAATTTCTTTTGGTCTAGCATGCGGCACGATATCTTTAAGTGCATTTGCGGCAAGTGAGGCGTCAATCTCTTCATTGACTAGCGATGAGTATGCAACCACACGTATAAGTGCACCCTCTAATTCTCTAATGTTTGTGTCAATTTGATTAGCTATATAGAGCATGACCTCATTGGGAATATCTAAGCCATCTGCTTTTGCTTTCTTGCGTAAAATAGCAATCCGTGTTTCTAAATCGGGTGGTGTAATATCTGTAATTAACCCCCACTCGAACCGTGAGCGCAGTCGATCTTCAAGCGTCGGTATTTCTTTTGGAGGCCGGTCACTTGAAATGACGATTTGCTTATTATCCTCATGTAAGGAATTAAAGGTATGGAAGAATTCTTCCTGTGTTTGTTCTTTTCCAGCTAAAAACTGAATATCATCAATTAGGAGCACATCGACATTCCGATATTTATTACGAAAATCAATCGTGCGATTATCACGAATCGAGTTAATAAACTCGTTAGTGAATTTTTCAGATGACAGATAGACAACCTTAGCATCTGGATTATGCTCAATGACATAATGACCAATCGCGTGCATTAAGTGGGTTTTACCTAAACCAACGCCACCATAAATAAAGAGTGGGTTATAAGCTTTTGCGGGTGCTTCTGCAACAGCTAGTGAAGCAGCGTGTGCGAAGCGGTTTCCAGAGCCTATGACAAAGGTTTCAAAGGTATATTTGGAATTAAGCATGGTTTTGGAATCTTGCTCATTTGATTTTGCTTGATTCACTTTTTTCATAGGTTGAGAATCTTCGTCCTTAGATTGGCTAGATTCAGGTATGACAAATTTAGGCGTTAATTGTGAACCTGTTATGTCATAAACTGTTTCAGAAATTAACTCAGCATAACTGTTTTCTAACCAATCACGAGCAAATTCATTAGGGGCTACAATGTAGATTGCATCACCTTCAATGGATCTTGCTTCTGTTGATTTTAACCAGGTGTCGAAACTGGGTTTACTGACCTTTTTCTCTAGTTCGTTTAGAGTCTGATTCCAGAGGTCGGAGATGTTTTCCAAGCTAGTTTCACATCCTTTCTAAGATGTTTTAATGGATCGATTAAGTCTGTGGATGGTTTAACTATGATTATATGCCAAATGATAACATTTATCGACAACATCCACACTGTTGTGCATAACCATAAAAACAGCCTGTGTAAATTTATTCACAACGTGTCCACAGTCTGTGGAAAACGTATGTTTGGTTATTCATTTATCCACTAGAAAAACACTATAATCATATCAAACTAAACCAGATGTTGCAATGGTTATAACAACTTATCCACATTAAAAACATACCTCTTTATAAATATTATCCACAACCGTGAATGTTGTGGGTTTTGTTGTTTAGAAATGTGGATATAATAAAAAAAGAAATTAGTTTAAAAACAGGGGGTGTGGATAAAAGTTAGGAGCTTGATTTTAGGTGCTGTGGATATAGAGCTGGATTTAGGTGAAAAGAGAATTTGCTTATACTTAATATTTAGTTTAAGTCCGTTGTTGATATTGTGATCCGCTACCGGTGGACGCTTTCCGCGGGCACGGCTCGAGCCAGGCAACTACATCGAATAAGCTTCTTTGGAACTTGCACCGAGGAAGCCTACTTCGAAGCGTTACTAAAGGACGCAGGTGCATCCCTCGGCCTAAAAGCGTGGCCTGTGGGGTCTCGAGACACGTGCTGTTTCCGCAGGAGTCGCCACCTTCGCTCCTCACAATTCAACAACTATGTGCTAGAATGTTTAAAATCAACACTAAGCTTTTAGAAAGCAGTATTTAAAAGAGAGAAAATAAGATTTTGAAATAGGTACTACGTTATTTAATTTTCCATATAAAAGTTAAGTTAGTGGCGTTGCCTGATCTTGTTTAACAGATATTATAGTTTTATCTAAGTTGGACAAGCTGTTGCTTAACTGTGGATAGTTTTATTGAAGTGTTAGAGGACTATTAACATGTGCATATTTTAAATGAATCTCTATTTGAGTTATCCAGAGACTTACGTTATAATGTAACTTGGTTTGTCTATTGACATTCAAGGGAAACTTTTTATATACTATTTTGGACTGCTTATTGAACGTTTAAGTTTGTCGCCTAGGAGGTGTAGAATATGAAACGTACGTACCAACCAAATAAACGTAAACGCAACAAAGTGCACGGCTTCCGCGCACGTATGGCTACAAAAAATGGCCGTAAGACACTAGCGCGTCGTCGTCGCAAAGGTAGAAAAGTTCTATCTGTCTAGACCACTGAAGCTTGATCAGTGGTCTTTTTTCTAGTTTTAGTTTAGTTTTGTGACATGTTAATCGAAAGTCTCGATTTAAAACATAGAGCAGTGATTGTATTACAGTTGGGATGATGATGGTTGAAAAAAGCTTATCGGGTGAAGAAGAATGAAGAGTTTCAAGAGATTTTCAAAAAAGGTGATTCTTTTGCGAATCGTCAACTCGTCATTTATTCATTAAAAAAAGAAGGCCAATCTCATTTTCGTGTCGGTTTTTCTGTTGGTAAGAAAATCGGCAATGCTGTAATGCGTAATCAAATTAAACGATATTTACGTGAGGCATTCCATGAATTAGGACCTTATATTGAAGTAGGATACGATTATATTATTATTGCCAGAATGCCGACACGAGAGATGGGCTATCATGATATTAAAAGTAGTTTACAACATTTATTGAAGAAAACGAAAAAAATTCGTCACTAAAAAGTCTAATAAATTGTAGTATCACTTATGGAATAATGCTAAAATACGTTTAGTAAAATAGCTTTTCTTTGTTTAGAAAGATAGGAGGAACATGAAAGTGAGTAAAAGATTATTACTCATCGGTGTATTAATTGCCATGACAACCTTACTATCGGGTTGTTTTAATATTGATGAACCGATCACATCAGAAAGCGAAGGAATTTGGAATAGTTTCTTTGTTTATCCTTTATCGTTTCTCATCACATATATTGCTGAAGATATTTTCAATCATGGCTTCGGTTTAGCGATTGTGATTGTAACGATTTTATTAAGAACATTAATCTTACCATTGAACATTAAGCAATTGAAATCAACACAAGCGATGCAGATGATTCAACCTGAATTACAAGAAATTCGTGAAAAGTATTCATCTAAAGACGCTGAAACACAGCAAAAATTACAGCAAGAAACGATGTCGTTATTCCAACGTCACGGCGTAAACCCGTTAGCAGGTTGTTTACCGATCTTTGCACAGATGCCGATTTTAATCGCATTCTATCATGCGATCTCCAGAACAGAAGCAATTAGTAATTATGGCTTCTTGTGGTTCCAATTAGGTGATCCGAGCCCGATATTAGCGATTATTACATCCGCAACAACATTTGCGCAGCAGAAGATTATGATGTCAGGCTCATCAGCTGGCGATAATCCGCAGATGAAAGTCATGCTGTATGTTTTACCTGTCATGATTGGTGTATTCGCATTCTTCTTCCCATCAGCATTAGCACTGTACTGGGTTGTAGGTAACTTCTTTATGATTGCTCAAACATTATTAATTCGTAAACCAATGATGCGTGAATTCGAAAAAAATAATGGAGGATCGAAAAAGTGAGAGAAATAACGGCGAGTGGTCTAACAGTTGAAGAGGCAAAACTAAATGCACTTGATCAATTGGATTTGAATGAAGATCAAGTGACCGTTGAAGTGATTGACGAAGGTAAGAAAGGTTTATTCGGCGTATTTGGTACGAAACGTGCTTACGTTAAAGTACAAGAACGAGAAGACTTAGTCAGTGATGGCAAAACGTATTTACAACAAATGGTTGAACAAATGGGCACTTCGAATGTCGATATTAATGTTCACCAGGATGATGATGAAATTAAATATGAGTTAACAGGCGATGAAATCGGAAAACTCATTGGTAAACGCGGTCAAACATTAAATGCTTTACAGTATCTAACGAGTTTAGTCGTTAACCAACATCGAGGTATTCATTATACGGTCGTTGTTGATGCAGAAGGTTATCGTGAACGTCGTAAGGAAACATTAGAACAATTAGCGCATAATCTGGCGAAAAAAGCGACACGCAATCAAGAAGACGTATTCATCGAACCAATGCCATCTTATGAACGGAAAATCATTCATACGGCTCTTCATGACCACAGCGATGTTTCAACTTACTCAGACGGACAAGATCCTAATCGAAGAGTTGTCATTCGTCCACGTGAATTAGACGACTAAAACCAAAGTAGCTAGCCTCTGACCAAGAGGTTAGCTATTTTTTTGGGATTTGGTGCAAGATTTGGTTTATTTGATTCAAAGAAAACTGTGTTTGATTCAAGCAATTAAAAAAGTGGTGCAAGTTTAGTCTTTAACAAGTGAGTTATTCAGTATTTACCAACCGGTATAATTCTTTTCTTTTGACTTGTTTTGTGTTATTGTTTTAAGTTAGGAAATTGATGCGAAAGGGGTGAAGGTTATGGAACAAGATACGATAGCAGCTATCTCGACACCGCTTGGTGAAGGGGCAATTGCGATTGTTCGTTTAAGTGGTGATGAAGCGTTAGCCATCGCGAATCATGTTTTTTCAAATAAAGATTTAACACAAGTAGATAGTCATACCATTCAATATGGCACATTAGTCGATCCGAAAACCGATGAAAAAGTTGAAGAAGTGATGGCTTCCGTGATGAAGGCACCTAAAACCTTCACCCGTGAAGATATTGTTGAGATCAATTGTCACGGTGGTATGGTTTCGGTTAACCGTGTCTTACAACTTGTGCTACGTTACGGTGCTCGCTTAGCGGAACCAGGCGAATTTACCAAGCGCGCCTTTTTAAATGGTCGAATTGATTTATCGCAGGCTGAAGCGGTCATGGACTTAATTCGTTCTAAAACAGACCGTGCGATGTCGCTTGCTTTGAAACAAATGGATGGTCGTTTATCACAATTAATCCGTGACTTACGCCAACAACTAATCGAAACGGTTGCGCATGTTGAAGTGAATATCGATTATCCAGAATATGATGACGTTGAAGAAATGACGAATGAGTTATTAAAAGAGCGGGCACAAAATGTCAAAAATGAAGTTCACACGCTATTACGAACCGCAAAGCAAGGGAAAATTTTGCGTGAAGGAATCGGTACAGCCATTATTGGTAAGCCGAACGTCGGAAAATCTTCCTTAATGAATATATTAGCTCATGATGATAAAGCAATTGTGACTGAGGTACCTGGGACAACGCGTGATGTCATTGAAGAATACGTCAATGTGCGCGGAGTTCCGTTACGCCTGATTGATACAGCAGGGATCCGTGAAACAGAGGATATTGTTGAGAAGATCGGGGTAGAACGGTCTCGCCAGGCACTTCAAGATGCGGACTTAATTTTGCTTGTCTTAAATGGCAATGAACCATTAACTGAAGAGGATCGAGCCTTGTTCGAAGCGGCCAAAGATCTTGACGCAATTGCGATTGTGAATAAAACAGACTTAAACCAACAAATTAATATGGATGAAGTAAGAGAAGTAGCCCAAGGTTCACCTGTGATTACAACATCACTGATTGAAGAACAAGGCATTGACGAATTAGAACAAGCGATAGCTGATACGTTCTTCGATGGTGAAGTTGACCAAGGTGATCTGACTTATGTATCGAATGTGCGTCATATTCAATTACTCGAGCAAGCGAATGAAGCATTAGATGATGCTCTAGAGTCAATGGAAATGGGAATGCCATTAGATCTCGTTCAAATAGATATTACAAGGACGTGGGAATTACTCGGTGAAATCATCGGTGAAGATGTCAGTGAATCACTCATTGATCAGTTATTCTCCCAGTTCTGTTTAGGAAAATAATTAAAGGAGGTTATCGTCATGTATGAAGCAGGACGTTACGATGTTATTGTCATCGGTGCGGGTCATGCAGGCGTCGAAGCAGGTTTAGCGGCAGCAAAACGCGGAGCAAAAACGCTAATGCTCACACTAAACCTTGATTTGATAGCCTTTATGCCATGTAACCCATCGGTTGGCGGTCCAGCTAAAGGCGTTGTTGTTCGTGAAATCGACGCGCTAGGTGGACAAATGGGGAAAACAATTGATAAAACCCATATTCAAATGCGTTTACTCAATACAAGTAAAGGCCCAGCTGTTCGCGCATTGCGAGCTCAAGCTGATAAAGTATTATATCAACAAGAAATGAAACGCGTGCTTGAAAATCAAGAAAACTTAACCTTAAGACAAGGAATGGTTGAAGAATTACTCGTTGAAGATGGAGCTGTTAAAGGCGTTAAAACAGAAACGAAAGCTTGTTATTACGCCGACCAAGTCATTGTGACGACAGGTACGTTTATGCGCGGTAAAGTGTTGATTGGTGACATTGAGTATCAAAGTGGTCCAAACAATCAACGACCAACCATTACACTATCTGAACAGTTAGATGATCTGGGCTTTGATATTGTTCGTTTCAAAACAGGAACGCCAATGCGTGTGAATTCTCATAGTATTGATTATTCTAAAACAGAAATCCAGCCAGGAGACGAAGTACCACGTGCGTTTTCTTATGAAACAACGGAGTATATCTTAGATCAAATTCCATGCTGGCTCACGTATACAGGTGAAGTGACTCACCAAATCATCGATGATAACTTAGCAAAATCTGCGATGTATTCAGGTGCTGAACGTGGAACTGGACCAAGATATTGCCCATCAATCGAAGATAAAATCGTACGTTTTAATGATAAGCCACGTCACCAAGTTTTCTTAGAACCTGAAGGACGTCAAACAGACGAAGTGTATGTGCAAGGCTTATCGACATCACTACCTGAGTATGTTCAAAAAGAAATGCTTGAAACAGTTCCAGGCTTAGAAAACGCTGAAATCATGCGTGCAGGCTATGCGATTGAATATGATGCTGTTGTACCGACACAGTTATGGCCAACACTTGAAACGAAGAAAGTCGATGGTTTATTTACGGCTGGTCAAATTAACGGCACAAGTGGTTATGAAGAAGCGGCAGGTCAAGGTTTAATGGCTGGTGTGAATGCAGCGGCTAAAGCACTTGATAAAGAAACGCTTATTTTAGATCGTTCACAGGCCTACATTGGGGTTATGATTGATGACCTCGTAACTAAAGGGACGGATGAACCTTACCGTCTATTAACATCACGTGCTGAATATCGTTTGTTGTTACGTCATGACAACGCCGATTTACGCTTAACAGACATCGGTTATGATATGGAATTAATTCCAGACGAACGTCATGAACGATTTAATCACAAGCAAGAACTAATTGAAGCGGAAATCAAACGCTTATCAGAGGTTCGTTTGAAACCAACAGATGATGTACAACAAACGATCCAAGATAAAGGCGGTTCACCACTCAAAGATGGTGTATTAGCTGTTGATCTTCTACGTCGACCTGAAATGACTTATGAAACGATCGTGCAATTGGCACCACGTGATCATGAATTACCAGTAGAAGTAGAAGAACAAGTTGAAATTCAAGTTAAATATGAAGGTTATATTAAGAAGTCTAACCAACAAGTCGATAAGATGCGTAAAATGGAGAATAAGAAGATTCCAGAAAATCTTGATTATGATGATGTCGATAATTTAGCTACTGAAGCGCGAGAACGTTTGAAGCGTGTACGCCCATTATCAGTAGGGCAAGCTTCACGCGTATCAGGTGTTAACCCAGCGGATGTTTCCATTTTACTCGTTTATCTTGAGCAAGGTAAGCATGCTAAAGTAGCAGCGAATGAATAGAGGGTGCTTATGGACGAAAATCAATTCCAAGAAGCCTTGCAAGCGCAAGGTATTTCGTTAACTGAAACACAATTACAGCAATTTCGAACGTATTATGACGTGTTAGTTGAATGGAATGAAAAGATGAACCTGACAGGCATCACTAATCGAGAAGATGTTTATCTAAAACATTTTTTCGATTCCATTTCAGCTGCTTTTTATACCGATTTTGCTTCAGAACCATTATCAATCTGTGATGTAGGGGCAGGAGCTGGTTTTCCATCGATTCCACTCAAAATTGTGTTTCCACATTTACAAATCACGATCGTCGATTCGCTAAAAAAACGGATTACTTTCTTAAATCATTTAGCTGATCAATTAAACCTATCTGATGTTGCATTTTATCATGACCGCGCTGAATCATTTGGTAAAAACACCAAATTTCGTGAAACATTTGACCTTGTTATTGCACGAGCTGTTGCAAGAACATCAGTATTAAGTGAATTATGTTTACCACTCGTTCGAACAGGTGGAACATTCATGATGATGAAAGGTGCCGATATAAGTAAAGAGCTTGAGCAAGGTGGTATGGCGATTAAAGCTTTAGGTGGTGAATTAGTTGAAACGTCTGAATTTCAACTACCAATTGAACAAAGCGAACGTCATATTGTCCTGGTCAACAAGAAGCGAAAAACATCTAATAAATATCCTAGAAAACCTGGCACACCAAACAAAGACCCGATCGAATCTTAAATGATTTATGCAGTTTTTGGCGGATAGTGGCGATTGATAATTTAGAAGTTTTTCTTTATATTTCGATTCATTCTATGGTATTATAATAATAGAGTGCATAGATTGAAGCGGTTTTAAATAAGTTGTTGAGTAGTAATAGAAATGAAATGTTTCACGTGAAACATTTCATTTTTTACATAGC
Source organism: Alkalibacillus almallahensis (assembly GCF_011761495.1). Taxonomy (GTDB): domain Bacteria; phylum Bacillota; class Bacilli; order Bacillales; family Alkalibacillaceae; genus Alkalibacillus; species Alkalibacillus almallahensis. Next base: position 99,790 of record NZ_JAASRU010000011.1, read on the forward strand.
TTAAGAGAGTTGTAGAAGGTAGGTGCCAACAGGATGAGTTCGCTAAGTAGATTGTTTGGCAAAGGGGAAACGAAAGACGATTCGCAAAATGAAATTCAGACGAATGAAGTGGTTGATTTAGAGATTGAACGTATTGAGCCAAACCAATATCAACCAAGAACGATTTTTGATGAAGATAAAATTGCTGAATTGGCCCAAACAATTCATACCCACGGAATGATTCAGCCGATCGTCGTTCGTCAATTAGAAGACGGTGAATCATATGAATTGATCGCTGGTGAACGCAGGTGGCGTGCTGTATCAACTTTAGATTGGAAAACAATACCTGCTATTATTAAGAATATGACTGATACTGAAACAGCATCAGTTGCTTTAATTGAAAATTTACAGCGTGAGGAATTGACCGTCATAGAGGAAGCAATTGCTTATGATCAATTACTTCATTCACATGGACTAACACAGGAAGCATTAGCGCAGCGCTTAGGTAAAAGTCAGTCAACGATTGCAAATAAGATGCGCCTGTTAAAATTACCTAGTGTGGTTCAACAAGCTTTATTAAATAAACAAATTTCTGAGCGACATGCCAGAGCGCTGATTCAACTTCAAGATGAAACGTTGCAGGAGCAAGTTTTATCTCAGATTATTGAAGAACAATTAAGCGTTAAACAAGCGGAGGATCGAGTTGACTCGATTCTCAATCCGGAAGAAAAGGCTGACGAAAAGAAAAAATCAAAACCCAAAGTTCAAGGCGTTAACAAAGACATAAGAATTGCGCTTAATACGATTCGTCAGTCGCTTAGTATGGTGCAAGATACTGGCATGGATGTAGAGACTAAAGAAGAAGATGACGAAGATTATTACCAAATTACGATTAAATTACCAAAGAAATAAAGAACAAAGTTTGTTTTTCCCATCTTTAATGTAAAGATGGGACTTTTTTCACTTCATACAAGATTGATTTTAGTGAAGGATTGAATATAAGACTATTTTTAATAAGAAGGCTATGTTAAATTTTGATGTTTATTCAATGATTACTGTTATAAACTCATAGTTGTTGAATTGTGAGAAGCGAAGGTGGCGACTCCTGCGGGAATAGCACGAGTCTCAAGACCCCGAAGGCCATGCCTTTAGGCCGAGGAGGCTTGAGCCGTGCCCGCGGAAAGCGTCCACCGGAAGCGGATCACAATATCAACAACGAACTTTAACAAAGCTTATAAGAAAAGACTTAAGGTAATTATACTCGTAATGATCTTTTCGTGATAGAATACTAATATCGATGTTTAAATTTAGGCAGGTGACATTATGGGCAAAGTAATCTCCATGGCTAACCAAAAAGGTGGCGTTGGAAAGACAACATCAGCAGTGAATTTAAGTGCTTGCTTAGCAAACTTGAATTATAAAGTATTACTAGTTGATATTGACCCACAGGGTAATGCAACAAGTGGTGTCGGGATCAACAAAGGCGATTTAGATTCATGTATTTATGATATTTTGATAGAAGAAGAGGATGCACATTCTGTCTGTGTAGCATCGAAAGTACCTAATTTAGATGCAATTCCTGCAACGATACAATTAGCAGGATCTGAAATTGAACTTGTACCGACAATTTCAAGAGAGTTACGGTTACGCAAGGCATTAGAATCAATACGTCATGATTATGATTTTGTGATCATTGATTGCCCACCATCACTTGGATTATTAACTTTAAATGCTTTAACGGCTTCAGATAGCGTGATTATTCCAGTCCAATGCGAATATTACGCATTAGAAGGTTTAAGCCAATTACTTAACACAGTTCGTTTAGTTCAAAGAAGATTGAATCAACATTTGCAAATCGAAGGTGTGTTGCTAACAATGCTTGATGCACGTACAAATTTAGGCATACAAGTCATTGAAGAAGTAAAGAAATACTTCCAAGACAAAGTGTTTGATTCAGTTGTACCAAGAAATGTTCGTTTAGGTGAGGCACCAAGTCATGGTGAACCTATTATTCAGTATGATTCAAAATCAAAAGGTGCAGAAGTTTATAGTGACTTAGCGAAGGAAGTGATTGCCAATGGCCAAAGGGTTGGGTAAAGGACTAAATTCTATTTTTCAAGATGTCGATTACCATGCTGAGTCGGTTCAAGAAGTCGATATGAGTCAATGTCGGGCGAACCCATATCAGCCCCGGAAAGTATTTGATACAGAGGCTATTGAAGAATTAAAAGATTCAATTTTAGAACACGGCGTTTTGCAACCTATCATTGTCCGTCAAGCGATTAAGGGATATGAAATTGTGGTTGGTGAAAGACGTTTCCGTGCGTCTAAAGAAGCCGGCTTAACGACTATTCCAGCAGTTGTTCGTGAACTGACAGATGAACAAATGATGGAGATGGCATTACTTGAAAATCTACAGCGTGAAGACTTAAGCCCGATAGAAGAAGCGGAAGCATTTGACCGTTTAATCAATGAGTTGAAAATTAGACAAGATGATTTAGCGAAGCGTCTTGGTAAAAGTCGGCCACATATTGCGAATATGGTTCGTTTATTATCCTTGCCAGAACGGGTGAGAGCCCTAGTTAATAGTAAAGAACTATCAATGGGGCATGCGCGTGCACTCTTATCAATTAAGGACGAAGAACAGTTGATGTTAGTGACAGAAAAAATTCGTAAAGAAGGTTTAAATGTCCGACAAACTGAAGAATTAATTACGAAATTAAATAATAAACCTAAAAAGAAAACGAAAGAGAAAAAAGATGTTTTTATTTCGTCCAAAGAATCTGAGCTGCAAGAACGGCTTGGTACAGGTGTGAACATTCAACAAGGAAAGCGAAAAGGGAAAATCGAAATTGAATATTTTGATCGAGATGACCTAGATCGCATTATTGAGTTATTAACGAATGCTTAACATATAGTCTATCCTTTATTAAGGGTAGGCTCTTTTTTCAGGCTCTAAAATATTTGTTGGGGTAGATACACAATTTAGCGTGAAGGTTTGATGGTGGCCGTTGGCATCATGTGATCCGCTTACGGTGGATGCTT
>NZ_JAASRU010000012.1 GCF_011761495.1 Alkalibacillus almallahensis
TACCAAGGAAATCCTTGAATTATAGAACGCCTATTGAGTGTTTCATGGATCACGTCGATGACAGTATGTTGTCTCGCTTAATTTGACAAATGAATATTAATATGATTTATCTTAATAAAAAAGGGGGGGATTATCTTGTTTACTAAGAGAAATTCTTTAATTTTGAGCATCATTGTATTTGTTTTAAGCATCTTAGTCATAAGCTCCAGTCCGAATTTCATCGCAACAGGACTACTTGTGATTGTTTCAGTCCTACTATTTTGTAATTATTTAAGGTTAAGGTTTGGCCTTAAAACCGCAGAACTTGCAGGTGTTTTTATTGTAGCTATTATTATCATATTTTCACTTTTTATATTAGTGTTATTGGCCGTGTTAAAATCCAATATGCAATGACGTATTTTGTGTTCAATATAACGATCATTAAACCACTTGATATTAGTTCAGGTTATCAATAAAAATCTAATAGAGATAAAGGGTTTATTGAGTATTACATAGATTATGAAAATAAGTTTTTAAAGTAAGGTTGTATTATGATGATACCTATTTTCTTCATTTTAATTTGTATCCTTATATTAGATCAGCTTATAAATAAAAATCTAATAAAAAGGAATAGTATTGAACAAACTGCTTCACGAAGTAAATATGTAAATAAGATCCATAAATATGGTGAGTTGATACTTTATGGGGCAACGATGATTGTGATGGTGTTATCAGTAATAGAGTTTTATTACCTTAGATTACTCATTTTTATTGGTCCAGGTATTACCTTTGCGTTTCGCACCATAATGAAATGGAAATTTACTAATCAAGATAAAACATATCTGCTAAGTGCAGTAACTTGTGGATTATTTATGATTGGCTCAATTGTGTATGGAGTGTTTGAGTACAATTTAATTGTTTAGAACCATTCTAGAAGCCTTGAACTTAAAATAATATTAATATGCTAAAAATTGAGTGATTTTTTACATAAAATCAAGTTGTTAGTTTGAGGAGTAGTTTTTAATACGTTTAGTTCAACCTAGTTTCTACTTGCTCTTCACACATGTATCAAGATATGGTAATCTTAGCTTAATTCAAGGAGGTATCGACAATCAAAATGGACAATTCCCTTATTTTTGCGTAATTAAATTTATTCAAAAAGTCTTTTGCCACGAGCAAAAGAAGGGGATACGTGTGTCTATTTTGACGGTTACTATAAAATAATCATTCCTTTTCGTCATATTGCTATATGATGGAAGAGTTTGTAACGGCACAGGGACCCTTCCTCTGTGCTTTTTTTGTGGCGAAATTGGAGTGATGTTATGTTTGTCATAAAAGCTGAAAATTTAACAATGGAAAAAGGTGTTCGGAAGTTATTTGAAGGCGTAACGTTTGATATTTTACCGAATGAACGTGTTGCCTTATTAGGCATGAATGGTGTAGGAAAGACGAGTTTGATTAATGGACTGCTTGAACTTGAGCCTATAGCTGAAGGTGACATTTATTATGGTGTAGACTGGTCGAATATTGGTTACATGGTTCAAGCGGAAGAAAGTCATACGGATTTACAACTCAGGAATTGGGTTGTAAGCGAACACCCTAAAGAACAACTAAGAAGAACGCTTATTCAATTAGAAAATCAATTAGAAAAAGATCCGAGCGATGCAGCTATTTTGAAAGAATATAATGAGGCAATATCACAGTATTTAGAAGTTGATGGCTATCAATGGGAAATGGAGATTGAAAGCAGATTATTAGAAATGGGATTAATAGAAGAAACATGGCATATACCTTTTAAACAACTGAGTGGTGGCCAAAAAACGCGGGCTAAACTTGTGAAGCTTATGCTTGAAAATCCACAGTTTATTATTCTTGATGAGCCAACTAATCATTTGGATTTAGAAACGATCGATTGGTTAGTTAAATGGTTGCAAGCGTTTCAAGGCACGGTTTTATTGGTTTCTCATGAACGTGAATTTATAGATCGGGTTGCAACGACAACTTTTGAATTAACACCTGAAGGACTGACCAGATATGAAGGTGGATACAAGGAATATGAGGCTCAGAAGGAAATCGAAGAAAAAACGCGAAAACAGCAATATGAGAATCAGGAAAAAGAACGACGGAAACTCAAAGAATTGATCCAACAATATAAAGGTTGGCATGCAAGTGCTAATGCTAAAGCCAGTGTCCGTGACCCATATGCGCAAAAGAAAGCGTCTAAGCAAGCATCAAAGCTTAAAGCAAAAGAGAGTGCATTAGAGCATTTGGAAAAAGAAGCAATTCAAAAACCAAAGCAACCAAGCAGAATAAATACACAAATACATTCAAGTGAGTTTACTGGTAAACGCATGGTTCACGTTGATCAGGTGTCTAAGTCATATGACGATAAAACCGTTTTAAAAGATGTGAACTTAGATATATTGAAAGGTGACCGTATAGGTGTGGTAGGTGCTAACGGCAGTGGGAAGACGACTTTGCTAGAATTAATATCTGGTCTTAGTGAGGGTGATCAAGGCGCCATTCATTATAATCCTCAGGTGAGTATCGGGCAATTTTTCCAAGAGTTCGAACAACTAAACGAGCAGAATACGATATTAGATGAAATCATGGAGCTTCCTAATATGAATCAAACTGATGCTCGTACGATCTTGGCATGTTTTTTGTTTAGAAGAGAAGAGGTTTTTAAAACGATTGGTAACTTGAGCGAAGGGGAAAAAGGGCGCGTCGCTTTTGTGAAGTTGTATTTTTCGGATGCTAATTTGTTAATTTTAGATGAGCCTAATAATTATTTTGATATTTCATCGAGAGAAATTATTGAAGATGCTTTAGTTAACTATCCGGGCTCTATCGTATTAGTGACTCATGACCCGTACTTGTTGCGAGCGATTTCGAATAAAATTATTTCATTAGAACAACAAACGATCCAAGTTTTCAATGGGACATATGGTGACTGGGTGAACCACGTTAATGTTGAATCAGAAGAGCAACAGCTGTTAAATCAATTAGCAGAATTGGAAGCGAGGTATTCTCAAGGCTTGCTTGAAGAGTTTGAGTCATCACAACAAGAAGAGGAGAAGGTTGAAGCATTAAAGGATTTGAAGGCTGAGATAGAGTGGTTGAAAGAACAAATTGGTTAGAAGAGTAACAATTGATTTAATATGGCTATATAGGGAAATAATTAGTGGGATGTGGTTTTAGATGTTTCATACAATGAAAAGCCACTTCCCGTATTGCTATGAATAGATTGGAGGTGCTCCCTGATGTCCAATCCTGATAAAATCATCAAAGAAATTGATATGTTGAATGAGGTGGATCGTCAGATAGTTCTTAGGAAAATCAAGGAGAAATATATGATGCAGGATAGTATCTTATTAAATAATAATTATGACTGGTGGGATAATGAAGCAGACGAAATCTATAATGACATGTAGGTTGATGAATCATATCTCTCCACCTTCTGCTGGTGGGGCATATCGATGTGACCTTGTTTTTACAACTTCCCGTTCGGCTTCATTTTCTTGTTCTTTTATAAGTGGGACTGCATGTATGGAAGTTGTCTCTCTCTTTTTATCTTGCTTGAAAACCCAAGTTACGAATAGTATCTTATTATGATTATAAGTAAGTCTTTATGTTGGCAGGTTTTTCCTCAGTCTGTATTGAATCACTATAATATTAGTTCATTTGTCTAAAGGGGATTTGAATATGTGGGATCAACAATTTGTTCATACAGAAAGAGGCGAGTTTGAGGTTTTCACTCAAGGAACTGGTGAGCCACTTTGTGTTACACATTTATATAGTGAATTTAATGAACTGGGGAGTTATTTTGCTGATGCTTTTGTAAATGATTTCAAGGTTATTTTAGTAAATTTAAAAGAAGCAGGTCATTCTTGTAGAGCTAATACTGATGCAGAATTGAGTATGAAAGAAACGGTTAAAGACTTAGATGCGATTAGAGATGCATTGAATTATAAGTCGTGGGGATTTGCGGGTCATTCAACTGGAGGAATGCTAGGATTAGTTTATGCTCTAAGTTATCCTGATTCCCTAACAAAGTTATTAATTGGTGGAGCAACTGCAACCAAAGCGTATATGAACCATGAGGGAAGCATGTATTCATCCAATAGTCCCTTAAATAATAAATTAAAAGAAATCTTTTCAGTATTAAAATCTCCTGATTCGACTAAAGAAGAACGAAGAGAGGCTAGTAGAGAATGGGGTAAGATGTCCCTGTATAATCCTGATCGCTGGGATGATTATTTTTCAAAACCAAGTAGTGGAAAAGTTGTTCAACAAAGATTAGATTACTTTTCATTTAAGGAATTACCAGATTACGAAATTCAAGATCAGTTACATACTATTTCAGTTCCTTCTATTGTGTTTTGCGGGAGATATGATGCGCAGTGTCCGGTAGTTTTTTCTCAAGAAATTAGCAAAGGATTGCAAAATTCAAAGTTGTATGTTTTTGAAAAAAGTAACCACTTTCCCTTTGTAGAGGAAAAAGATCATTTTGCAGATATGGTTATAGATTTTAAAAGGCTAGAGTAGTTTTAAAAATTAACTAATTGTGAGTTAAAATTGTGGCATAAAAGGAGTGATTGAAGTTGATGAAGTTTGTAGTGTCGTCATTGCTAATTTTTGTGTTGTTGATTGGGATTATATTAGGATTCAGTCAAGTTAGTGCAGATGAAGAAAAACAGGTGAGTGATTATCAGACCATAGAACAATTAACGAGTTATAAAAACAAGCCTTTAGAAGATTTTGTTCCTACTCAACACAAGGCATCAAAAGGTATGATTACCCATCCAGAACATGATTCTGTTGACGAATTCATGGAAAGTTTGAAGCGTGGCGTTAATGGTAAAGAAGATTATGCTAAAAAAGAAAGAGATTTAAAAGGACATATTGGGGATTCTGCTTATAATTATGCTGAATACTTCTTAGATCAGACAAATGAGCATGATGATTTATTAAAAGGTTTATTAGAAAAAGCTCAACCGTTACATGGAACAGGAGTTCATTCATTAACAGATGAAGAATTGAATCAAGTGTTTAATGAACTGAAAGAGTATGTGAATAGTTATGACTAAGCCTGAGAATTCGGGCCTGTTTTCGTTGTGAATAATGAAAAATAACTCAGATTAGTTATAATGATTCTTTTAAGTAGTCCTATCATTATTAAAACTGTTTTAATTGGTCGAAGGGGAATAAACTAATGAAAAAGTTTTATGTCGCATCAAGTTTTAAAAATAAAGATGCAGTCCGTTTAGTTAGTAATAAGTTAATCAATAAGGGCTTTGTTCAAACTTATGATTGGACGAAAAATGAGAGAGCTTCAACTTTTGAGGATTTAATGGATATAGGGCAAAAAGAAAAAGATGCTGTGATGGAAGCAGATTTCATTATTGTGTTATTGCCTGCAGGAAAAGGGAGTCATATTGAGTTCGGGATCGCACTTGGACAAGGGAAAAGAATTTATCTTTATTCATCAGACGAATCAGTCAATCATCTTGAAACAACAAGTACGTTTTATCATTTATCTGAGGTAGAACAATGTGTTGGGTCTATTGATGATTTAATAGAAACTGTAACAAATAGCCAAGCGTCATTTGACTAATGAGGTGCGTTGGACATCAAAAAGATGGTTAATTTTATTTGGGCTTATCACAAGCCTCCAGGTCCGCCGCTTGCTGGTGGGCCATTTCGACGTGATCTTGCTTTTTCAACTTCTCGCTCGACTTCTTTTTCGTTTTCTTTTTCTTGCTGGGTTTTCAGGTGATGTGGTTTCGTGTAGCGCTTTTTCTGCTTTCGTTTATCTAGAATGATCATAAGTGCAATGGCTGCGACTAGGAATAAGCCCCATAAGATGTTGGATAACATACAATCCACCTTTATACCTTGACATATCAATAAGAAATAGTAACCCCTACTGATTGAACTTAGTAGGGTGATTTAGCCCCTGACTAGAGGGGCAATGTGTGACTTTAAACCTTTAAGAGAATTATAAGATTGTTCGTGCTAGAAGTAAAATATTGATGGTGTATTAGTGATGCGTATGACAGAGTTAACTTTATACTTCCAACCGTCTAAGGTGTTCTGCTGCTTTTAAAATATGCTTCTCAGGAAACAGATTTCTTTTTCGTTCGTTCCAATTGTGTACTTCTGTTATGAGTGCTTCTGTTGTCGTTGGGTTCACTGTTTTATGGATCCAATCAACTGTGGCTAATAACTCCATTCCATAAGGGTTTTCAAAACCATTTATGATATGACGTAATTTTTCAAGTCTCATAGTGTACTCAGTGTTTTTTTCTAAAAATTCATATGCCTGTTCGCTAGCTGAATTGATAAGGTGAATTTCTGCATCTCTGCTACGGTCACCATATCCTCGAATGAAATGACCTTCTAATCTCTGCAAAACGAAATTTAGATTTTCGGCGTAAGGTCCATATTTCCCTTTAACAAAGTTTAGATTCAATGGTTCGCCGACTTCTTGTAAAAAGTAAGCAATCTTTTGTGCTTCTAAGAGTGTCAAACGATAATCAGGTTCTTTATAATTATTTAATGAAGCAAGCAATAGTGCTCTGGCTTCTGTCATTTTAGGTTGCTTAGTGCCTATCTTCATATTTTCTGGGGCAGGACTCCCAGCTGGTTCATAGACATAAACTTCAATCGGTATATCTTGAAAGGCATTTTCTATTAATGGTTTTACTTCTGACCATTCTAGTCCGCCATTACCACACCCGAGGGGAGGAAGTGCTATGGACTGTATGTTTAATTCTTTAATTATTTTCACAAGATCATTTAATCCTTCTGTTATATAATTAATTTTTGATTTTTCTTTCCAGTGCTTTTTGGTAGGAAAGTTTATAATATATTTCGGTCCTATTATTCCGTGAGTAGGTACTACATGCATGTAACCAATATTGATTTGGCGGTTTTTGCATGCTTTCTCATATTCACGAAATACTTCAGGGAAAGCTTGTTTAAATTGTAATGCAATTCCTTTACCCATTACTCCAACTGTATTAACAGTGTTCACAAGTGCTTCCGATTGATCTTCTAATAAATTTCCTTTTTTATACTGAATCATTGCTTCCACCTCCCATTAAAAATAAAATTCTGGTTTTATAAGTACGGTCATATCTTCTTTGTGTTCTTGTAATATGTTATTCACTCTGTTTTTCATGTCGCTGTTAAATACCCCGATCCCTAGAAATGATTCGAGTTCAACAGTTTGATGTACCAAAAATTCAGCTTGACGCCGCCATTTGCGGTCAGGGAATTCATCTGTATCATGCCAATAAGTGTTTTCCATGACGTCCCAATCGATTTTATCAAGGTCATTTAAATCATTATAGAAATCGGTTAATGCCATAATAGCGTGCCCATTTGTGAAAACAAACTTTTTATTTGCCTGAATTATTTTTTCTGTGTCAGTAACAAAATAAATGATATCACTTTGTTCACCTTCAAACCCTTCAACTCTATTATTCTTTATAGCATAAAGCATTGGTGAACGAGGAGCAAAATAAAAAGGCACATAATCGTGTAATCTTCCGAAAGGAGATGCATTCACCGATGTAGTTGAACGTCTGTCTTGAATTCTTTTGTGGGCAATGTCAGAGTGTGAAAATTCTCCATCTTTCACAAGGGAATGAGCCAATATTTGTCCGCTTTTTAGTATTGAAGGAAGGTTTTTGTAGCTTGTAATATGGTATAAAAGTTTTCTTTCCATAAATCTACTCCAACTTTATATAATAATAAATACTGTAGTATAAAATTAATAACTAATTAAAAAGTCTTCCTTCATTATAACATTTTGCAAGGTTAAAACATAAACAGAGCGCATCTTTTAGTATTAAATATTCAAAAGAATATAATTTGTGAAGTCAATCCGTTTCATATCATCTTCATGCAAAATCTGGCGCGGGTTTGGTAACGCTTGTTGTGATGTCGTACATGAGTTCATTTAGGATGTTTTCGACTTTTTTGCGGACGGCGGGGTTGAAGTAGCGCCGTTCTTCTTCGTAACCACGGGCCAGGAATAAATAGGTTGAAAAGGTGTCGTTTTTTTCGATGAAGACGACGTCGATTTTTTTCTGGTCCATGGTTTTGCGGAGTTCGCGTCGTTCGGTGCGGGCTTGGTGGATCATGCGCCGCAGTAGTTCTAGATATGGTTCTTTGATTTTATATGGGCCGTTTTCAACGGAGCGAATATCTTGTTCTAAGACGACGATGGTCATGGATAAGAATAAATAACGTGATGCCATGCGTCCTTCTTCTTCATTTAAATAAGGCATGTCGATCCCTCCAGTTGCATTTATCGAACGTTTGTTCTATTATATGAAATAACCTTATAAAAATCAAATCCTTAATGACAAATTGGTAAAAAAGTAGGCAAACGGGTGATTTTTTTATAAAATGAAGGGAGAGATTTAGAAGGAGTTAATGCTATGAATGATGATGCAACGAACCTCGATGAACTAAAGGATTTAATATCAGATAATGTTATTGGTGGATTTATAATTCGTTTGCTTGAATTCTACGGTAGTTTTGGCCCGCTTCCGGGGGTATTATTACCGTTTATTGAAGCGTTTTTACCCTTTTTGCCGAACTTAGTATTTATATTGGCTAACTCGATTGTGTACGGGCTTGTTTTTGGATTTTTATATTCATGGATTGGTGCGTCGGTCGGGGCGGTTGTTGTTTTTATCCTTGTGCGTAAGAGTGAGCGGTTTAATTGGGTACGACGAATTAAGTACCAGCGCCATATTCAGCGGATTACGAATTTTTTCGACCAACGCGGATTTGGACCAATGTTCTTATTGTTATGTTTCCCATTTTCACCGTCAGCATTAATTAATGTGGTGGCGGCGTTCACGAAAATGTCGTTACAATCGTTTGTTTTAACGGTGGGGCTTGCAAAGGCAGTGATGATTTTTTCAGTGTCGTATGTTGGTGATAGCTTGGCATCGTTTGCGACTGAGCCGATTAAAACAGTTGTTGTAGGTATTGTCGTTGGGCTGTTTTGGTTGATTGGGAAGTTTATTGAAAAACGGATCACGTCGAAAGCGGACCGTGATGATGGTGAGACGAATTAAAAGGGGGAGACGCGTGTGGCCTTACAATTTATCTTGGGACGAGCCGGTGCTGACATCGGCTCGTATTGTTTAGAGGAAATCGAGGAGGCCCTGCAGCATGATCCCGCGGGAGATCCGATTTTGTATATCGTGCCGGATCAGATGGCGTTTCAGCAGGAGTATGGGCTGTTGAGTGAGAGTGATTTGCCTGGGTCGATGCGGGCGCAAGTGTTTAGTTTCTCGCGACTAGCTTGGTATGTGTTTCAGGCGGTCGGTGGAGGCACGAAGCCGTTTATTACATCGACTGGGATTCAAATGTTGCTTCGGAAAATTGCGGAGGAGCATGAACAGTCGCTCGAAGCGTTTCAAAAGGCGATGGATAAGCAAGGATTCATCGATCAACTTGAGGCGATGATTACAGAATTGAAGCGTTATCGAGTGACCCCAGAGTCGCTGAATCGAATGGTCGAGGAATTGAATCAGAGTGCGCATTTGACGCCGAGTGAAGCGGCGCTAAAACGTAAGCTGGATGATTTGTTGTTGATTTATGACAAACTTGATCAGCAGTTGGCAGGGCATTACGTTGATAGTGAGGATCAGCTGGAGATTATGGTTGAGAAAATCGCGACGACGAATGTGTTACGCGATGCGACGATTTATATTGATGGGTTTCACCGGTTTACGCCGCAAGAGTATTACGTGATTGAAGCGCTCATGCGCCATGCGAAAGATGTGAAGATTGCCCTTACATATGATGGACGCGGGCAAGGTTTGGGCGAATTGGATTTATTTTATCAGACGAAAACGACGTATGAGACGTTGACGGAGATTGCTGAGCAGGCGGAAATCCCGGTACGTGAGCCGAAGATGCTTTATCCTGATGAGCGACGGTTTCAAAATAATCCAGCGATGAATCATTTGGAACGTCATTTTACCGATCAACCAGCACCCGTTTATGAAGGGGAAGCGCCGATTCAAATTGCTGAAGCGGTGCATCCACGTGCGGAAGTTGAAGGTGTGGCGCAAGAGATTGTGCGGTTGACGCGTGAAGAAGGTTATCGTTATCGAGATTTGGCTTTGTTAATCCGTGATGACGCGACGTATCATGATTTGATCGAAACGATTTTTCAAGATTACGGGGTGCCGGTCTTTTTAGATGAGAAGAAAACAATGCTCAATCACCCGTTTATTGAGTTGATTCGAACAGGGCTTGAAGTAATCGACCGTGATTGGCGTTATGATGCTATCTTTCGTTTGCTTAAAACTGGATTCATTCAGGCAACGGATGAGACGTATCCCCTAACGCAAGATGCGATTGATTCGCTTGAAAATTATGTGCTGGAATATGGTGTTCGGACGCGGGATGCGTGGCTTTCGGACCGTGATTGGCGTTATCAGCGGATCTTCGGTTTAGACCAACGTTCGCAGACGGATGAAGAACGCGAAATCGAACGGCAAATGAATGCGTATCGTAAGCAAGTGGTCGATGCGCTTAAAGATTTTGACCGTGATGTGCGTGAGGCTGAGACGGTTGGTGCGACGTTAGAAGCGGTTTATACGTGGCTTGGACGAATTGGTGCGCCTGAGCGATTAGAAGCGTTGCGTGACGGGTTTGACGATGACGGTGATGTGGAAACGGCACGCGAGCAGGAGCAGGCGTGGCAAGCAGTCATGCAGTTGTTTGATGAAATGGCAGACATGCTTGGTGATGAAGAGATGTCGTTACCGTTATTCCGAGATGTGTTGGATGCGGGGCTTGAGACGTTAGAGTTTTCCCATGTGCCGCCAACGATTGATCACGTCATTGTTGGTAATGTCGAGCGTTCAAGGATTGCGAATGTGAAGGTGAGCTTTTTACTTGGTGTAAATGATGGCGTTTATCCAATGAAGCCGCCACAAGAAGGACTCGTGTCGGATGATGAGCGGGCGTGGTTAGAAGAGCGAGGTCTATTGCTGGCTGACCCTGCTGAACGTGTGCTGTTGGATGACCGTTTTTATATGTATCTGGCGTTTACGCTTGCGAGTGACCGAGTTCATGTGAGTTATGCGCTCAGTGACGAAGAAGGAAAACAGAAGATGCCAGCTGCAGTTGTGAAGCAGTTGAAAACGATGTATCCGCAGGCGCGTGAGACGTTATGGCTTGATGATGAAGATCACGAGGATCCGTTAAGGTTCGTGACAAATCCAGAAAAAACACGGTCGATTTTAACAGCTGAGTTGTCGAAGTATTTACGCGGTTATCCGATTGATCGCGTGTATTGGGATGCGCTTCATTGGTTTATGGCACATGAGTCAGCTGATGACACGGCGCGGCAAATTTTAAGCGGATTATTTTACCGAAATGAACCAGAGTCATTAGGCAGTGATACGGCGAGTGCGATGTTTGATCAGACGATGAAGTCGAGTGTATCACGACTTGAGACGTATCATCAGTGTGCGTATCATTATTTTGCCAAATATACACTTGGGCTTGAAGAGCGGCCACTTTATCAATTGGAGGCACCTGATATTGGGCAGTTGTTCCACGAATCGCTCCGGTATATTACGGAGTGGGTGTTCGCGGAAGGGCGAGCGTTTTTCGATTTAACGAATGACGATATTATTCAGTATGCGCGCCGAGCGGTTGAGCAGTTAGCGCCGCTATTGCAGCATCAGATTTTGTTCAGTTCGAATCGTTATCAGTATATTTTGCGCAAGTTAGAACATGTCATTATTCGGGCAACGACGGTCTTAGCACGGCAAGCGAAGCAGTCGGATTTTCAGCCGGCAGGAATTGAGCTTGGTTTCGGTCAAAAAGAAAAGCTCCCACCGCTTCAGCTCGATTTAATGGATGGCTATCAGCTGGAGTTAAATGGCCGGGTGGACCGAGTTGATCAAGCAGAGATCAATAATCAGCTGTATTTACGTGTGATTGATTATAAATCGAGTGCGAAGGATTTGAAGCTCGTTGATGTGTATTATGGTTTGGCGCTGCAGATGTTGACGTATTTGGATGTCGTGCTGACCTATTCGGATCGTTGGTTGAATCAGCAAGCGGAACCAGCAGGCGTCCTGTATTTCCACGTGCATAATCCGACGTTGAATGATGGTGATTTGAAGGCGTTTGATGATGACGCGGTTGAAGATGCGTTATTGAAAGAATATAAGATGAACGGTTGGTTGTTAGGAGATGAACAGGTAGCCGGAGCGATGGACCGATCACTTGAGACGGGGACGTCGAAAATTGCGCCGTTTGGTGTGAAGAAAGATGGCTCGTTTAATGCGAGTTCGAAAACGGTGGATGAGTCGTTGTTTCGCTATATGAATCAATATGTGCGCGGGTTGATGCAACAGGCGGGTAGTCAGATTGTAAGCGGTGATGTGTCACTTAATCCAGTTCAGACGAAGGATTATACAGCGTGTACGTTTTGTCCGTATCGATCGGTTTGTCAATTCGACCCGACGCTTGAAGAAAATGATTTTGTTCGGATTAAAGATGAGAAAGATGATGCGATTTTACAGCGTATGATGGCGCGAGAGGAGGATGCTTAAATGGCATGGACAGAGGAACAGTCGTTAGCAATTCATGAAGACGGGCGTGATATTCTCGTGTCGGCTGCGGCCGGTTCGGGTAAGACAGCGGTACTAGTCGAGCGGATTATTCAAAAGATGGTGCGCGACGAAGATCCGTATAATATTGATGAGATGTTAGTCGCGACGTTTACGAATGCTGCAGCACAAGAGATGAAGACGCGTGTTGGTCAGGCACTTGAGCAGGCTTTAGAAAAGCATCCGAACTCGCATCATTTGAAGAAACAGATTGCGCTGTTGCAGCGGGCTAATATATCGACGTTGCACGCGTTTTGTATGGATGTGACGCGTAAATATAGTTATGAGCTTGATATAGACCCGAGTTTTCGGATTTTGGATCAAATTGAAGCCGATATGTTAAAGCAAGATGTCCTGCAAGATGTATTTGAACGTTGGTACGGTCAAGAAGGAGAAGAGCAAGAGGCGTTTTTCCGCTTTGTCGATAGTTTTTCAGGCGACCGAAATGATGAAGCAGTTGAATCACTTGTCTTACATGTGCATGAATTTGCGTTGCAAAATCCGAAGCCGTTTGCATGGTTGGAATCACTCGTTGAGGCCGTTGATGTAAGTGATGAGACGACGCTTGATGAGTTGAAATGGATGCCGTACGCACGGTTTGATATTCGTGAGGCACTTGAAGCAGCGGTTTTTGATATCAAGCAGGCGATGGATGTCGCGCAAGATGTGAATGGTCCGGAGCACTATCTGGAGACGCTTGAGAGCGATTTGGAACAAGTAAATGCGATGTTAGATTACGCAGATGCGCCTTGGGAAGCATTGCGTGATGTCGTGTTAGAACGGCAGAAGTTTCAGACGTTATCTCGGAAGAAATTTGAGTGCGATGAAGATTTAAAAGAGCGCGTGAAAGATATTCGTAAGCGTTATAAAGATAAAGTGTCGGCGATGATTAGTCGTTGGTTTGAGCGAAAGCCAGAATCATTGATCAATGATTTACGCCAGTTAAAGCCTCATCTAGAGCAATTAGTCGAGCTAGTGAAAGACTTTCATGCTTCACTTGATGCAGAGAAGAGAACGCAGGCAGTGCTTGAGTTTTCGGATTTAGAGCATTATTGTTTAGAGGTTTTAATGAAAGAGGGTTCGACGATGGATGCGCTTGAGCCATCAGATGTGGCGAAGCAGTATCAAGCGCAATTTCGTGAAGTGTTGATTGATGAGTATCAAGATACGAACCAAGTGCAAGAGACGATTTTGCAGTTGTTAACAGGTGATGACTCGAATCATTTATTTATGGTTGGCGATGTGAAGCAAAGTATTTACGGTTTCCGTCACGCGGAGCCGACCTTGTTCATGGAGAAATATCGCGCGTTTCAGGCGGATGATGGCGATGAACTACGTATTGATTTGGCACAAAATTTCCGGAGTCGGCATGAAGTGTTAGCGGGGACGAACTATATTTTCCGGCAGTTGTTAGATCCGCAAGTCGGTGAGATGGATTATGAGCCGGAAGCGGAATTGATTTATAGTAACCGAGTTTACGAGACGCTCACGGAGACAGATGTGGACACAGAGATGCATGTATTATCGCGTGAAGCGGATGATGAAACGGATCCGGATGACGAGTGGCAGTATTTAGAGAAAGCGCAGATCGAAGCACGGGCGTATGCGAAGAAGATTCAATCTTGGCTTGGCACGGATGGTAGTGAGCCGATGCAAGTGATCGATAAAGAAACAGAGAAACCTCGCCCTGTTCGCTATTCAGATATTGTGATTTTGATGCGGTCGAAGACGTGGTTCGGAACCGTCGTTGAGGAATTAAAACAGCTTGGGATTCCTGTTTATGCTGATTTGTCATCAGGTTATTTGGAAGCAATTGAAGTCCAAGTGATGCTTAATGTGCTTAAGGCAATTGATAATCCGAAGCAAGATATTCCACTTGCTAGTGTCTTGAAATCACCGATTGTCGGCTTAAACGAAGATGAACTGGCGCAGATTAGGTTGCACGGCCGGAAAGTGAGCTTTTATGAAGCGGTCAAACAGTATATGAGAGCGGGTGAGGACCGTGATTTAGTGAAGCGGTTGGAACGCTTTTTCGGACTGTTTGAGGCTTGGCGTGAGGAAGCGACTTATGGCGCATTGTCGCAATTGATCTGGCGTGTATATCGTGAGACAGGATATTACGAATTTGTCGGGGGCACACCTGGTGGTAAGCAACGTCAGGCGAATTTACGCGCGCTTTACGATCGTTCTCGTAGTTATGAAAAGTCGGCTTATCGCGGGTTGTTCCGCTTCTTACGTTTTATTGAAAAGATGGAAGAGCGCGGTGAAGATCTAGGCGCGGCGCGTGCGTTAGGTGAGCAGGAAGATGTTGTGCGCCTTATGTCAATTCATACGAGTAAAGGCCTAGAGTTTCCGATTGTGATTTTAGGCGCGGCCGATAAGCAATTTAACACGCAAGATTATAAGAAACGCTATTTATTGCATAAAGATCTAGGCTTAGGTGCCAAATATTTAGACTTGGATAAACGGATTATGTATAAGACCTTTCCGTTTGAGGCTATGTCAGTTGCGATGAAACGCGAGATGTTAGCTGAAGAGATGCGGATTTTGTATGTCGCGTTGACGCGGGCGAAAGAGAAATTAGTCGTGGTTGGAACAGTTGGAGATGTTTCGAAACGCTTGGAGAAATGGCGTGAAGTGAGTGAGCACCCGAATTGGGTGTTGCCCGCGCATATGCGAGCGGATCAGGCAAATTACATGAACTGGGTCGGCATGGCGCTTGTTCGTCATGAAAAGGCAGATGAATTGCGTGAGGGTCCCGTATCTAATCGTGTGCCTGAGGTAATTCAGGCAGATGATTCGTCGTGGCGTGTCGTAGTTGAGCATGCATCGGCTTATGAAGATCCGGAATGGGTAACGGTTGAACGGAATGATGCGCTTGAACGTGCGATTACCGATTGGGACCGTGATGCGATTGAGACGCCATCTGAGTCATATGCGGAAGTGGACCGACGCCTTCAGTATGCTTACCCGTATGCAGGAAGTGTGTCACGCCGGGCGAAGCAGACTGTGACGGAGTTGAAGCGAATCAGACAAGAAGCGGATGCTTATAGTGCGACAGATTTTATCAGGAGTCGTAGTGGTTCTGGTGCTGGAAACGGAAGTGGGGCATCATCGCTTGAAAGGCCGCGTTTTATGAAAGAAGATGCGACAACGCTTACGAAAGCTGAAATTGGTAGTGCGATGCATACGGTGATGCAGCATTTACTGTTTGAATCAGCTTGGGATGAAGCTTCATTAGAGGAGTTCGTGTCAGGGCTAGTATTTCGTGATATTTTAACGGAAGAAGAAGCTGAGGCCATTGATTATGATGCGATTTTACAACTAATGGCGACTGAGATAGGCAAGTCGTTACAGCAGTCGGCAGATATTCGGCGTGAATTACCATTTACGATGGAATTGTCAGCTCAGGAAGTTTATCCAGAGTGGGATGACCCGACGGATGAAAGCGTATTGATTCAAGGTGTGATCGACTGCTTGTTTGAAGTTAACGGGCAGTGGTACTTATTAGATTATAAAACCGATACAGTGAATGGTGAAGTAGATGAAAAAGTTCGCGAACAGTTAGCCAGTCGCTACGCCGTTCAAGTCGACTTGTACCGACGAGCGATCGAGTCGATTTGGCAGATTGAACTTGCTGGCGTGTATTTATACTTCTTTGACCAAGCATTTGTTGTGGATATGACCGAAAGAGAGCACTTCTGATAGTCAGAAGTGCTCTCTTTTTTGTTGGTGTGAAACGGTCATTTGCTTGATCATCAGTTCATATTTTAATTGAGATTCTATTTCTGATTGGATTTCGGGGTGAGGGCGTTAATAATACCAAGCAGTAGGCCGATCACAATCATGCCATATGTAATAAATGGAGCGATACTCGTTTCATATAGTGTAGGAATCCACGGTTGATCACCGAAATAATTGATCGCAAGGCCATGTAAGATGCCGCCTACAATTAGTGAAAATTCGATTAAATTAGGTTTCAAAACGATCATCCTTTAATATGATTTAGTTAGAGTATATCGTGACTTGATTAAAGTGACAAATTAATTGGAATAGGAAATAATCTATGATACTATTATTTATAATGATTCTAAATTGATATAAATTATAAATAGAGGTGAGAAGATGGCGCAAAAGTTACGGCAGCATCGTGAAATAATCATGGCTTTACTTGGTGGAGTATTGCTTGTCATCGCGTTTTTATCAGAATCTTGGGGAAGTCCTGCTTTGACGGCGGTGCTATATTTATTAACATTTGCAGTCGGTGGCTATTATAAAGCGAAAGAAGGTATTTTGGATTTAATCTATGATAAATCGTTGAATGTAGAAATTTTAATGATCATTGCAGCACTTGGGGCAGCATCGATTGGCCATTGGCATGAAGGTGCGATTTTAATTTTCATCTTTTCAGTTAGTGGTGCGATGGAAACTTATGCGAATCAAAAGAGTGAGCGTGACTTGTCAACATTGGTGGAAATGGCACCAGATAAAGCCAATCGATTGAATAATGATGATTCCGTAACCGTTGTTGCCTTAGAGGATTTAAATGTAGGTGATCGTGTCCTCGTTAAAGATGGTGAACGAGTGCCGGTGGATGGCGTGATTCTAAGTGGGCAAACAACAGTAGATGAGTCGCCCATTACAGGGGAATCGATGCCTGTTGATAAAGCCTCAGGGGATGATGTTTTTAATGGCACAATGAACGGAACAGGATCTGTTGTGGTTGAGATGACAAAGCCGAATGAGGATTCGCTTTTTCAGAAGATGATTCGACTTGTTGAAGAAGCGAAGGAAAATCGACCGCCGACGCAGCAATTAATTGAGAAGATAGAAGGCCCTTACGTGGTGACAGTGCTTGTGGTTGTTGGCTTGATGTTATTGTCACCGTTTGTATTCGGTTTTAATTTTGAAGATGTATTTTATCGTGCGATGGTGTTACTTGTCGTTGCTTCACCGTGTGCGGTTGTCGCATCGATTATGCCGTCATTATTGTCAGCAGTGAGTACGGGGGCTCGTAAAGGTGTCCTGACAAAAGGTGGCGTTTATCTCGAACAATTGTCGAAAATGGCGGTTGTCGCATTGGATAAAACAGGGACGATTACGAAAGGCGAACCCGTTGTAACGGATTTTATGACGGCTGATGGGTTTGATGATCGTGATGTGTTGCGTCATATTGTCGCAATTGAAAATCAATCGAGTCATCCACTGGCTGAAGCGATCGTACACTATGGTGATACTTATAATGTCCATGCCGATTTGGAAGTTGCTTATACTGAGAGCATCACAGGTCACGGCATTCAAGCAGGCGTGGCTGATGAGACTTGGTATGTCGGGAATGAAACGTTAATTGATAGATTAGGCCTAGTAAAAGATGATTTTCTAAACAGGAAAAAGACATTACAACAGGAAGGTAAAACGGTCATGTTTATCGCCAATGAGAAGGTGATAGCAGGTATGATTGCGGTGAAAGATGAGATTAGACCAGAAGCTAAGCAATTAATCGAAACCTTGAATGAACGTGGCGTTAAAACGGTTATGATTACGGGTGATAACGATCAAACAGCACAGGCAATTAGTAAGGAAGCAGGGATTCATGAGTGGATTAGTGAATGTTTACCTGAACAAAAAGTACATGAAGTCGAACGGTTGCGAGACACATATGGCTCGATTGCGATGGTCGGCGACGGCGTGAACGATGCACCAGCGATGGCAAAAGCTGACGTCGGAATTGCGATGGGCTCCGGTACAGATGTCGCAATTGAAACGTCGGATATTGTTTTAATGAATAATGAACTGAAAAATATTTCGATGACTTTTAAATTGTCGACTCGCTTGAATCGTATTGTGAAACAAAATCTTGTATTCTCTGTTACGGTGATTTTACTACTGATTGTCGCAAACTTTTCGCAGGGGCTGACCTTACCATATGGTGTCGTGGCACATGAAGGCAGCACAATTCTCGTCATTTTAAATGGTCTGCGTTTATTAAAAGAATAAGAGATTAAGGGTTGGATAATAGGAGACGTTTGATTTCAAGTTTTCCATCGACTAGTTAAGGGATTCCATCGAGTTATGGATGTTTACCATCGACTTCAAATCGTTTTCCATCAAGTTATGCTAATTTACCATCATTTAGTCAGTTATTGGTAATGTCGTGTTATAATGAACTCAAAAAAAGGGGAGCGAAAGTTATGGAAGCGACGGGGAAACGTATTCAGGCGATTGATGCGATTCGAGGGTTCGCATTATTTGGGATTTTAATGGTCAATGTGCTGTCATTTAACTCACCCCATTTTTTGTATGGTGGAATTGATCGGTTTTATGATGGTGCAGGTAGTGGTTGGATTTTGGCAATCATTGATATGTTGTTCCAAGCGAGTTTTTATCCATTATTTGCGTTGTTGTTTGGACTTGGTCTCGCGTTGATGGCGAGGCGTCTTGAAGAGCGACAACCTGATCAGACGAAAAAGGTGCTTACGAGGCGAATGTTAGCTCTTGGATTATTTGGTTTATTACATGGGCTGCTTATTTGGTATGGCGATATTTTGTTAACGTATAGCATTGTCGGTTTATTAACCATTCCATTAATACATAAATCAATTCGCACGCTTGTCACGTGGGCTGTCTCGATGCTGGGTAGTATCACCATTTTAATGACGCTTATGAACTATGGCATGCGTGATTATTTAAGTACCTACCGTGATTCGCTTGCTATTCATCAGTCGATGACATTTTATAACGGCGATTACTCAGATATTTTTTCCCGTAATTTAACCGATTGGCTTCTGATGTTTAGTCCGATACAAATTATTATTACGGTTCTCACGATTATGCCGATGTTTTTGCTGGGTGTGATCGTTGTGAAAGCTGGGTGGATTGATCAGCCACGGGAGAATATGAAGGCAATTCGTCAATGGTTGCTCATTTCAGGAATCATTTTCTTCCTATTTAAGATTGCACCACATTTTATAGGGAACCCAGAATGGTTTGATTTCACGAAACAAAGTATTGGTGGATCGTTCTCGAGCTTCTTTTACTTTTTAGTTGGGATTGTAATCTTGCCTAAGTTAACAGTGACTTGGCTTGCGGCTGTTGGCAAATTATCGTTGACGAATTATCTAATGCAGTCGATTATAGCCTTCTTAGTCTTTTATGGTGTTGGACTTGGCTTTTATGGTGACTTAACATTATGGCAGTTGGTCCTGTATGTACTGATCGTTTATAGTGTACAAATCTTGTTTAGTGTATGGTACGTGAAGCGGTATCGGTTTGGACCTTTTGAATGGATTTACCGTTCACTAACATATGGTAAAGCACAATCTATGAAACAATCTTCTTCATAAGTTTATCATGGTATTTTAAGTGAAAATTCGTTACAATATATGACGGAAAGATTGAAAAGAGTAGAGGTGCTTTATGGCTGAAGTCAAGGGAAATGAAATGCTATCACGATTGTTTACATTATTGATCGGTATTATGATTTTTGTCATGCTTAATATGAATGGAGAAGTGTTTCACCCGTTAATGACCGGTGAAGTCATGGAATTCTTTATTATATTACTGCTAGTTTGCGGAACTATGTACATGGCAGTATTTATTGGAGATTTAGTTTCGAAAACAAAATATAACAAGATCATTCAATCGGTTGGTAGTATTACGATCGCTATATATCTTGTTTATCTATTAATGACATAAAGGAGCGAAGTTAATGTCTGAATCAGCTCGAAAACTACTTATTTCAGAAATTATATTCTCATTTGGAACGATGTTATTTATCATTCTATATTTTATTGCTAGTAATGATTGGTATATGACGATTGCGCTACTGACAGGAAGTGTCATGCTTGGTTTAATGTCAGCACGCCGTCTTGTTGAAGGAAGGAAAGGATTTGGGGCACTGATTGCAGCATTAGCTGTGTTTGTGTTCTTTAGTGCAATATTAGATTTTATTTAAAATGGTAGGGGCGCCTGAGTTAGTTAACTCAGGCGTTTTTTAGGTTGGGTTGATATATTGATTGTTCGTATATACGGCGAACTATCTAGTTAATACGGCGCGATTATCATGGTATACGGCGGGACGTGCTGTTGATACGGCTCTTTTTAATTTTATACGGCGCTAGAGTAGTTTCATACGGCGCGATTGCTATTGTTTACGGCGAAAATAAAAAAGCATTGAATCGGGGGTCTGATTCAATGCTTTTTCATTATATGTCATGTATTTGAATGCTTAGTTTAAAAGGTGTTCTTCTAAATCTTCGAGCATCAATTTAGCAGCGCGAACGCCACCTGCTGTGTTCCAAATCGTGTCACTAACTTTATAAGCTTTATCGTTTTGAACAGCTTCTAAGTTGTTCCAAAGTGGATCATTAATCCATTCTTCTTCGACAGTCGATGCTTCACCATCACCTGTTTCGTAGGTGAAATAGAAGATCGCATCTCCATCCATTTCATCAATCCGTTCTTTCGTGACGTTTTTCGCTGCGAAGTCATCTTTATCCTGTGATTCAGGTCGCTCTAAGCCAACCTCATCAATGATGATGCCTGAGAATGAATCTTTATGATAGATACGAACATCTCCAGCCATGAAACGCACAATCGATACTTTGGTGTCTAGTTTATCATTAGCTTTTAAGTCTTCTGATAATTGATCAACTTTCTGGTTGTAATTATCAAGTACTTCTTGACCTTTTTCAGGCATGCCAACCGCTTCAGCAATTAGTTCAAAGTTGACTTTCCAATCACCGCGTAGGGTTTCTTCAAAGACAGTAGGTGCAATTTGACTTAATGACTCATATTGGTCTTCTTGACGCATTTTATTACCGATAATTAAGTCTGGATCTAACTCGGCAATGCTTTCAAGTGAAATATCATTTTCCATACCTACGACATTAACGCCTTCCATGTCTTCTTCGATATGGTCATACCAAGGGTCGCCTGTCCATGATTGGACTGCTCCAACTGGTGTTATACCTAGTGCAAGCAGTGCTTCTGTACCATGATTGGTTAAAATCACGATATCTTCTGGTTGCCCTTCAATTTTAGTTTCACCCATAGCATGCTCGACAACGTAAGAATCGCCACTTCCTTCTGAGTCATTGTTGCCTTCTGATTCTTCAGATGATTCACTATCTCCGCCTTCATTTGTCGTTTCTTCTTCAGAATCCCCGCCTCCACAAGCAGCTAAGAAGAGTGTTAATGACACAAAAGCGAACAAAATAAGTAATTTCCTCATGTGATAAACCCCTTTATATGTTGTTTTGATGATAATGATTATCAATTACATCTATTATCATATATGCCTTTACTTAACCTGTCAATAAATAATTGAAAATGACTTTCAATTAAATTGACATTCATTATCAATTAACGTAATATAGGACGTGAAAGAGAAGAGTGAGAAAGGTATATCTTCACGATGTTAAAAAGCAATGCACTTAAAGGATTAGGACTTATTATTGGTTTGGTGATCGTGCTCATACTTATGTGGGCGAGTGTTTTATATGGGTATACCGATATTACATCTCAAATGATCATCGATTCATTCACAAATTTTGATGAATCAAATGAACATTATATTATACAGGATAACCGAATACCTCGGTCTTTAATCGCTGCAGCTGTTGGTGCAAGTCTTGCCATTGCGGGAGCGATTATGCAAGGACTAACGAATAACCCACTTGCTTCACCGACCATTTTTGGTGTGAACGCAGGAGCTAGTTTCTTTGTAGTATTCGGTGTAACCTTTTTAGGCATTACATCATTACAATCATTTGCTTGGTTGGCATTTGCAGGTGCTGCAGTCGCATCGGTAACTGTTTATCTTTTAGGATCATTAGGTAGTGATGGGTTAACACCGATTAAAATCACGTTAGCAGGTGCTGCGATTGCAGCGTTATTCTCATCCATGACGCAAGGGATGCTAGCGATGAATGAGACCGCGCTTGAACAGGTATTGTTTTGGTTAACAGGATCTGTCCAAGGTCGTAGTTTAGAAATCTTAATGTCTGTCTTGCCTTATCTAATTGTCGGCTGGTTTGTCGCCTTATTATTAGGAAAGCATTTGAACGTCCTGGTTATGGGTGAGGAATTAGCTAAAGGGCTAGGCCAAAAAACGTACTTGATTAAATTAGCTGGTGCACTTGCCGTTGTTTTGTTATCTGGCGGTGCAGTGGCAATTGCTGGTCCAATTGGATTTATCGGAATTGTTATTCCCCATATTGCGCGGTGGTTTGCCGGCATTAGCTATTCATGGGTGATTCCATACAGTGCAATAATCGGTGCGATGTTACTTTTATTGGCGGATATTGCAGCACGATATGTTATTTATCCGCAGGAAGCCCCTGTTGGTGTGATGATCGCGCTTGTTGGCGTTCCCTTCTTCATTTATATAGCAAGGAGGGGCATCAATGAATAACAAACAATTTCCGGTTCGATTAGGAAAAGTATCCTTTTTAATTGATAAAAAATCATTCTATATTATATCCTTGCTAACAGTCTTAGCTATTGTGCTTATGATTGTAAGCTTAGGAATTGGCCAATTATTTATTTCACCAGTCGATGTCATTCGAGCAGTTATCGGCCAAGGCACAGAAATGGAAAACTTAGTTGTTAATTCATTTAGGATGCCGCGAATATTGCTTTCGATGTTAGCAGGTGCTGCACTTGCGATGTCAGGTGCGATTTTACAAGGATTGATACGTAACCCACTTGCATCACCCGATATTATTGGAATCACAGGTGGTGCCGCGTTAACTACGGTGATCTTTTTAGCGATTTATACTGACCGTAGTAATACGTTAACAATGAGTATTCAGTGGTTACCGCTAGCCTCGTTTATTGGTGCAGTCGTTATTGGTTTCCTTGTTTATTTCTTATCTTGGAAAAACGGCCGCATCACGCCATTTCGCCTCGTTTTAATTGGTGTTGGTGTAGCAGCCGCAGCTGATGCTGTGACGTCTCTTGTCATGATCTTAGGTCCGATTCATTCAGCTGCGAAAGCAACGATCTGGTTAACAGGTAGTGTGAACGGGACAAATTGGAATGAAATCGCGACAATTGCACCTTGGGTTTTCGGTATTACCTTTATCCTGTTTATTTATGCTAGACGTTTAAATATGCAAGAACTAGGTGAGGACTTAGCAAAAAATGCTGGTCAATTAGTGCAACGTGATCGCTTCATGTTACTGCTATTAAGCACATCGCTTGCTGGTGGTGCGGTAGCGTTTGCTGGTGGTATTGGGTTTGTAGGTTTAATGGCGCCACATATCGCACGGAAGATCATTGGTTCAGCGTTCGGCGCTTTAATTCCAGTCTCGGCTTTAGTTGGTGGAATGATTGTTGTCTTAGCTGACATTTTAGGGCGTATGTTGTTTATGCCACTTGAGGTGCCAGTTGGTGTATTCACATCATTAATCGGTGCACCTTACTTTATATATTTATTATTTAAGAGCCATAAATAATGGTTTTTGAGAGGGGTTTGTCTGATGAAAGCCATTCAAACTGAACAGTTGTCACTCGGGTATAAAGATGAACTGGTAATAGAAGAGTTGGATCTAACCATTCCAAAAGGTGAAATCACTGCTTTTATTGGGAGTAATGGTTGTGGAAAGTCAACATTATTAAAATCACTTGCACGTTTATTAAAACCGAAAGATGGATCGGTAGAACTAGCGGGTAAAGATATCGATAAGACATCAACTAAAGAAATCGCACGTCAATTGGCTATTATGCCTCAGTCACCGCAAGCACCAGAAGGTTTAACGGTTTTACAACTTGTGAAGCAAGGTCGTTATCCTTATCAAAGTTGGTATAAACAGTGGTCTGAAGAAGACGAAGATGCTGTTCAATATGCGCTTGATGTGACAGGTATTAAAGAATTTGAAGATCGTACGGTAGATTCTCTATCTGGTGGTCAGCGTCAACGTGCATGGATTGCGATGACTTTGGCTCAAGATACAGATATCATTTTGCTCGACGAACCGACAACGTTCTTAGACTTAACGCATCAAATTGATATCTTAGATTTGCTTAGTGAACTTAATGAGCAAGAAGGTCGTACGATTGTAATGGTTCTACACGATTTGAATTTAGCTTGTCGTTATGCGGATCATATCGTTGCTATTCAAGGTAAAAGTGTTTTTGAGCAAGGTGATCCTGATGAAATTATTACGCCACAGTTGATTCATTCAGTATTTGGCTTACAATGCCAAGTAACGTGTGATCCAATTTGTGGTTCACCAATGTGCATCCCGTACAGTAGACAACGGCAGGTGAAAGGTGCCAATCGTTATGCCGCACAACAAGTTCAAGCCAATTGACACAACTACTTTATCAGAACGATTTCGTGTTGTGACAGAACAACCGCAAGACGAAATTTATGTATCTGATTTATTAAATGAAATTTATCTGCGTAACGTGATTGAAAGTATTAAACCTAATTTTGCTACAGATCGTGACTTTGTTATTGGTTCACAATTAATAAAGCGATTAGGCTTCTTACTTGTCGTACCGTCGTTATATACGTTTTCGACGGATCGCATTGCTATGTCATTAGATTGGTCCAGAACAGCAATTGTACCAAAAGTGAAGGATGGACTGTGGTTACCCGATTTATATTTAGAAAACGTAGTTGGAGAAGATTGTTCTGATGCATTGGAAGAGAAAAGACAGGCATTTTTTGAGCAATTATTTCAGCAATTAGCTGATTTGGTCCAAGCTGTTTCCCAAGCCACAGCAGTACCTCGCCCGATTTTGTGGGAAAATATTGTGGTCTATATCTATTGGGTATACGAAACGGTTGTCGATTGGCATCATGATCCTACGATTACGAATCAGTTTTATGAAGATTTCAATGTCTTAATTCATCAACTATCGCCCGAGTTATTTGGTGAACGGTTTAATCCGATTCAACGGTTCTATAATGGCTATCATTACATTGCCCCTGAACAAACATTTAGACGCGTTCGGACAACTTGTTGTTTTAACTTTGAAGCTTCAAGTGATGAAAAGTATTGCGGTGGTTGTCCCCAATTAGCGGTTAATAAAGAAGCTTGCCGTGCTACGCATGAAGCAATGCGTCAACAAACAAATAGTTATTCTTTATAAAATGAACGCATTTCTTATGGAGAAGTGCGTTTTTTGTATGAGTACGGTTATGGGTTTATCATCGAGTTAATGCGGTTTACCATCCCGATTTGTGATTTTCCATCGAGTTAACATAGCTTATCATCGAGTCAGATTCTTTTACCATCGCCATTTCACGAATACCATCGAGTGAGTGCCACTTACCATCGCCCAGTGCAGTTTTATCATCGAGTTACAACATTGATCAGTGACCTCTTTAATATAAAAAGCTCAATGCCGAACTCTCGACATTGAACTTTTTTTGAATCTTATAGGACTTCTTTAATTTTATCAATCGCCCATTTTAGATCTTCTTTTTCGATGATGAGCGGTGGGGCGAAACGGATCACGTTATCATGCGTTTCTTTACATAATAGTCCTTTTTGCTTGAGTTGTTCACAATATGGTCGAGCATGTTCGGTTAGTTCAACGCCAATAAATAGGCCTTTACCTCGTACTTCTTTAATAATAGGGTTATCAATTGATTGTAGTTCTTCCAACATATAAGATCCTAGCTCTAATGAACGTTCGGCGAGCTCTTCATCTTCTAATACTTCAAGTGATGCCACTGAAACAGCGCTTGCTAGTGGATTACCACCGAATGTGGAACCGTGTGAACCTGGGTTAAATACACCAAGAATATCCTCATTCGCCACAACACATGAAATAGGGAAGACCCCTCCTCCAAGCGCTTTTCCAAGAATAAGAACATCAGGCTCAACATTTTCCCAATCACAAGCAAACATTTTTCCTGTTCGACCGAGTCCTGCTTGAATTTCATCAGCTATGAATAAAACATTGTTTTCTTGGCAAATGTCATAAGCTTCTTTTAAGTAACCTTCAGGTGGCATGATGATACCAGCTTCACCTTGGATTGGTTCAAGTAGGAAGCCAGCTGTATTTTCAGTGATGGCTTCTTTTAATGCTTCAGTGTCTCCATATGGCACGATTTTAATGCCAGGTAACAGAGGTCCGAAACCACGTTGATTCTCTTCTTCTGATGATAAAGAAACAGGTGTCATTGTTCGGCCGTGGAAATTACCGACACAAGCGATGATTTCAGCTTTATTTTCTTCAACACCTTTTACGTCATAAGCCCAGCGACGTGTTGCTTTGATGGCTGTTTCTACGGCTTCAGCTCCAGTGTTCATCGGAAGAGCCATCTCTTTATTAGTTAGCTTACAGATTTTTTCGTACCATGGACCGAGTTGGTCGTTGTGAAAGGCACGTGATGTTAATGTCACACGGTCAGCTTGGTCTTTTAACGCCTGAATAATTCTTGGGTGGCGATGACCTTGGTTAACGGCTGAATAGGCACTTAACATATCTAAATAACGGTTGCCTTCAGGGTCTTCAACCCAAATACCTTCTGCTTGTGAAACGACAATCGGCAGTGGCTTGTAATTGTTAGCGCCAAAATAATCAGTTTGTTGGATAATGTCTTCACTACTACGTGTCATGAAATCCCTCCTAATAATAAATGCGGTTCATAAGGTTCTTCCCGCGAATGATAAGGCTTACACTAATTGCTATTATACCTGTTTGGGTTGATTGTTTCAAAGTTGTCAACAAATTAATCGCAACTATTTTCAAAACATGATAAGATGGGGATAGATATTTTTGAAGGAGGTATGATGAATGGACGCAACACAAATGGCACTTATACATATTGTTTCTTGGAGCATCGGACTCGTCCTATTTTTCATCGCTTATTCCATGATTAAGCAAGGTAAAGGTGAAAAGCCGATTAAGATCACACAAATGGTATTACGCGTATTTTACTTATTAATCGTCGCAACAGGCGCTGATTTATTTTTCAATCATTATGGTATGAATCTAGAAGACACACAATTCGCCGAGTATATTGTGAAAATGGTTGGTGGAATTTGGGTCATTGCAGCAATTGAAATGACGTTAGCGAAAGCTAAGAAAGGAAAGAAAGAATTCTCTGGTTGGTTACAACTGGTCATAGCACTAATTCTTGTCTTAGTTTTAGGCTTTGCCCGTTTACCATTCGGATTCTTACCTTAAGACAAAGTCCCGTTTCGGGGCTTTTCTTATGTGCAAAATGTTTTAAAGTGAGGGAGCAACGATGAAGCGACTGATGACAGGCCTAGGGTTACTCATATTATTAACCAGTTTAGTTCCAATTAATAGTCATGCTGATGAAGAAGATGAACGGCACCAATATTATTATGTCTTGGTAGATCGTTTTCAAAACTCTAATGAAGTCACAGAAGAAGGGGTTAACCGTGATGATCCCAATGCGTTTCATGGTGGTGATTTAATTGGTTTA
The DNA here is from genome assembly GCF_011761495.1 of Alkalibacillus almallahensis. GTDB lineage: Bacteria > Bacillota > Bacilli > Bacillales > Alkalibacillaceae > Alkalibacillus > Alkalibacillus almallahensis. Next base: position 28,066 of record NZ_JAASRU010000012.1, read on the forward strand.
CAAGATCGTGTCGATCACATTGCAGAATTAGGAATCACGGATGTCGTTTTGTCTCCATTATTTGCAAGTGAGCATTATACAGGCTCGCCTGTGTTTAATTTTGAACAAATCCAATCGACTTTTGGATCAGCATCTGATGTTCAAGATATGGTACAAGCATTTCATGATCAAGATATAAACGTTATTGTACAAGTTCCTTTTAATTCTGTTAGCTCTAACAGTCCACTAAGGAGTGAAGACTGGGTGAGTGAGAATGGTGAAGTCGATCTAACGCAAGATGGCGCAACAGACTATTTCATCGAGTTATTACAAAGATGGGGAATGGATTACAACGTGGATGGTTTTTATGTTCCTGAAGCAGATCAATTACCACAATCCTTTTTAGAAAGCGTGACTGCTGAAGTTGATCGTTTTTGGCTAGGTGAAGTGAATGAGATTAGTAACGCCGACATGGAAAGTTTTAAAGGTTTAGGATTTGACCGTATTGTTAATGGTTCATTTCATGAGAAAGCAACTGATTACTTTTATGATATCGAAACGGACTCGTCGCTTTTGTTAGGATCTAATTTAAAAAACAGGGAAGACGTTGTTCATTATATGGATTCCTATATGACAGACCGCTTTACACGATCGATGGAAGAAAGTGGACTGCATCCGATCACGCGCTGGAAGATGGCCTTGACTTACATGTATACAACGCCAAATGAGCCATGGCTTTATCAAGGGACAGCGAACCCAACAGATGGCGTGGTAGAAGATGGTTCACACCATGATATGATGAACTTCTTAGCTGGAGATGAGCAGCTGAATAAACATATTGAGCAGTTATCGAGTATTAATGAGAACTTTGATTCTATTCGAGATGGCGATATGAACGTTCTTCATGACGAAGATGATTTTATTGTATACGAACGAGTTTTAGACGATGAACGTATCATCATTACGATTAATAATAGCCCTGGATTTCGACACATGGAATTAGATCATTTAGAAGATAATCAAGAATTACGGGGGCTTATCCGGGATGATCTCGTTAGGCAAAATGACGACGGCAGTTATACCGTTAGTCTTGAAAGGGAATCAACGAATGTGTACAATGTGCGAGAAGATACAGGCGCTAATTGGCTCTTGATTTCAATTTTCGGTAGTGTCATGGGAGTCTTTGTCGTGTTTGCGATTATCATTTATCGGAAAAATGCTAAAGAGCGGTAAAAAGCAGCCCTATTCATGCGAATAGGGCTGCCTTTTATATGTTTTGGTTGAATTAATGAGATAATTGCTTGCAATTATCTCATTAATTCGTCTAGTTATTTAATTAGTTATAGCAGTTATCTCATAAATTAGAGTATTTATTTGAAAACTGAAGTGGAGGAGAATGGTGTACGGCTATCATTTAGCGTGTTAAGATAAAATAAATACCCGAACTGACGGTTACATTCCGTCTGCTCCGGGTATAAAATAACTAAGTCATGAATTTTTAGGGGCATCGTCTAAAAAGAATAATGCGATTGTACCAGGGCCAGCATGAGCTCCAATGGCAGAACCAATAGGGTGAATAATAATATCTTTCGGATTATATTGTTCACGAATTTGATTGGCGAGTTGTTGCGCGCGTTGTTCGTCATCTCCATGAGTAATCGCAATGGTTTGTTGTTCAAAATGTTGGCCGCGTTCTTTCATCAAATCAACCATGCGTCCGATTACTTTTTTCGAACCACGGATTTTTTCGAGTGGGACAAGTTTTCCATCTTCTACATGAAGAAGAGGCTTGATTTTTAGCATACCACCAACGAAAGCTTGTGCTTTACTCACACGACCACCACGTTGTAAGTACTCTAAATCATCTACTGTAAAGACATGAACCATATGATTTACATAATAATGTGCGGTATCTAACACGTCTTGTACAGTTTGACCTTCTGCTATGGCTTGGGCAGTATAATAGGCGATTAAGCCATGTCCCATCGAAGCAGCCCTTGTATCGATCACGTAAATTTCAGCATCTGAGTTTTGGTCCTCAATTTGTTGTTTAGCAATCATGGCACTTTGGTAAGTACCTGATAATTCAGACGAAAACGCTAAGTAAATAATGGGTTGACTTTGATCTGTATATTGCTTGAATAAATTATAAAAGGTATCAGGCGATGCTTGGGCAGTCTTAGGAGCTGATCCCTGACGCATGGCTTCATATACAGCTTGAGAATCAATCGATTCCCTATCGTGGTAATCTTCGCCATTCAGGTGAACAATGAGCGAAGCAAGATCCATGTCATATTTCTCTAATAAATCTTTTGGTAAATCGGAACCTGAATCGACAATTAATTTCATACTCATAGGTTTCCTCCTCATATTTTCTTACGATCATCATTATATTTCAGTTTAATAGGACGACAGGCATACGTCAATGTCAGACAGGAGGCTATTATGTTTATATTCGAAGCAAAACGTTTTATTATCGTCATTATCGGCGCAATTTTCAACGCCATATCCCTAAACCTCTTCTTAGAACAAGCAAATGTGTTCGCTAGTGGTTTCACAGGGGTTGCACAAATTTCCGCAAGTATTGCGACGGATTTTTTTGATATTGATTTAAGTACGGGTGTGCTTTTATTCCTACTTAATATACCAGTTGCTATTCTCGGTTGGATTAAAGTCGGACGTGGCTTTACTATTTACAGTATATTATCGGTTATTTTTATGACCATTTTTTTAGAAACGATTCCGATTCAGTCATTATCCGATAACATTATCTTAAATGCCGTGTTTGGTGGTATATTCGGTGGCTTTGGTGTTGGAATCACACTGAAGTGGGGGGCATCAACAGGTGGTATGGATATTGTTGCCATGGTGCTCTCACGCATGAAAGACCGCCCGATTGGTATTTATTTCTTAACTTTAAACGGCGCAATCATTGTTCTTGCAGGTATGGTTTATGATCCTGAAAAGGCGTTATACACACTCGTTACCTTATATGTGACGACACGAGTGATTGATGCTGTTCATACACGCCATGAAAAGTTAACAGCCATGATCATAACCGCTAAAGGTCAAGAAGTAACGAAAGCCATTCATGCTAATATGGTACGAGGAATTACACGTATTCCAGCTCGAGGAGCGTTTACAGATGAGGACCGTGAAATGTTAATGATTGTTGTGACGCGTTATGAATTATATGACTTAGAAAATATTGTTAAGGAAGCAGATCCGAATTCCTTTACGAATATCGTGCAAACTACTGGTATATTTGGTTTCTTCAGACGCGAAGATGAAAAGGTGTAACAATCACTTTATTACCAGCGTCTGATTAATAAAAAACGAGGTGACAACAATGAGACGATGGCTGTTTGTATTATTGATCATTAGTTTCGCTGTTGGACTGGTAGCTTGTAATGGAGAAGCTGCTGGTGACAGCGAGGAATCAGAGAACGAAGGAAACGAATCAAACAATGAAACGGGTGATTTAGTGGATTCATTTTCTTTTGATGGAGAGTCACAAGTGGAAGACGAGCGAGTCGTATTCAATATGACATTAACGTATGAAGGAGATGAACCTGTAGAATTAACATTTCCTTCTGGTCAGAAGTTCGACGTTAATGTCACACAAGCTGATACTGAAAAAAGCGCGTATCGCTACTCAGCTGATAGATCATTCACACAAGCTATTCAAACAGAGAACCTAGAATCAGGTGATACACTGGAGTATAAGGATACATGGGAAATTAGTGAATCGTCTAATACTGTAGAATCTGGAAAATATCAAGCAGAATTATGGCTAACAGCAAACCAATTAAATGGTGAAGAATTGAGTGAACGCGCGTTTTCAAAAACGGTAGAGTTTGAATTAACCAATGGAACTGAAGACGCTGATGATCATCAGCCAGGTGAAGATGGTGATGGAGAAAAAGGTAATGACGAAGAGGCATCAGGGGCGTCATCTGATTTTATTCATAATTTAGAAATTGAAGGATCAGACGGCTCTTATACAATTTCGGGCGAAGTGAATTCGACGACTCAAAAATTGAATTATTATGTAGAAGATGGACATTATGTTTACAAAGATGAATCTTTATCTCTAGATGATGAGAGTGGTTGGCAGTCGTTTGAATTTAATGTTGAAATCGAAGAAGATATGCCAGATTACGGTACACTGACACTATATTTATTTGAAGAGAATGAATCAGGATCACCAAAGCGGGAACATGTAGCTACCTTAGAAACGTTTGAATGAAGATCTAAAAAATTGGCTTAGTTTTAACTAAGCCAATTGTTTTTAGTATCCGTAACTTTCGATTAATTGCTCTACTTTAGGTGAAAGCTCGTCCCAGTCAGCGTCGAACTGTTTATTAACGGTAATAAAATTATAATATCCGAATACATTGTCGACACCATCCATGCTCATTAAATCGTTCATGATGTCAAAATCACTTGATTCACCTTGCATGACAGAGATGCTATCATCACCTTCAAAAATCACATTATCAACAGTGAATTTCATTGCATTTGGGTTTGGTGTTGGTTCAGCAATTACAGCCATAGTTAATCCCTCCCTGAATATCTCATCTTTATATTAGCACGAATTGAAAGTTAGAAAAAGTCATAGCCCAAAACAGAATCGAAAGTGAGGTAAAATTATTGCGTTATTTATATATTGCATTATTAGTCGGGATCATTTCATCGACGGCGATGAGCTTGTACTTATATATCATTGAAACCTTTACTGGTAAGCAATTGTATACTTTATTATTAAATATTGATTTTATTTATACACCAAGTGAAACAGTTCCTGAAAATTTTTATTTAGCATTTGAATATGCCTTGCATGTTATTGTAGCAACGGTCATTGTCACGTTTTATTTATACTTAATTACAAAAAAAGAATCTTTTTGGAATAAACGGATGGAAATTGCCGCAATTTTATCGTTTATGGCGTTTTTAACGTACTTTCCATTAACGATTTTAGCAGTCACTGAGACACCAGGTGTATTTGATATTATGGCCATTTTTGATTGGTTTATTGCTCATGTCATATTTTTCTTTATGATGTATTACATAAGTGAATGGCTATTAGTTCGAAATCACTCAAAACAAGACCATTAAACGTGATCAGGTAATTTGGTAATAGATAAATGATCAAAGTAATGTTCTAATAAATTGTTGGTAATTGAACCTGGTTCTCCGTTACTGATGATTTGATCATCAATGGAGACAACAGGTTTAATTTCAGCTGATGTTGATGAGACAAATACTTCATCAGCATTTTTTAATGCCTCGAGTCCGAAAACGTCGATTCGATAAGGAATGTTCAGTCGTTCAGCTAAATATAACAAATGACGGCGTGTAATACCGTTTAAAATGTAATGATCAGCTGGGTGTGTGATAAGTTCACCATTCTTAACGATAAATACATTCGTTGAAGAACCTTCTGTCACATGTGATTCATCTCGGTAGAAAATGGCTTCACTCGCTCCCGCATCAATTGCTTTTTGCTTCGTCATGACATTCCCAAGTAGGTTCAAACTCTTAATATCGCAGCGGAGCCAACGGAAATCTTCTGCTGTGATCGTATGAATGCCATGAGTTTGATCATGTGCTGGGCGTTTTAAGTTAAGGGGATAAGCGGTTAGTGTCGGTTGTTGGTGTTCTGGATATGGGTGATTACGTGGGGCGAAACCACGTGTTACTTGTAAATAAACACCACCATCTTGTACTTGATTCTGTTCCATTAAATCATTTAGACGGGCTTTAAGCTTTTCTTCTTGGACGTTATAGTCAATTTCAGCTTCATTCAAGCTATATTTTAAGCGTTCTAGGTGGTCATCTAATAAAAACCATTTCCCGTCATAATAGCGAATCACTTCATAAACACCGTCTCCAAATTGGTAACCACGGTCTTCAATATCGATTACAGCATCATTTCGGTTAATTAAAGTCTCATTCATTAGTACAAGCATTTGGTCATCTCCTTAAATATCTAAGCTGGTTTATGTATATCCTAGAGTAAAATAAAGGGGATGTAAATATGGCAGACGGCTTAGATTTGAAAGAAGAACAGAATTGCGGATAAGAGCGAATTTATTTCTATGACATCATACATGAAAAGTTATTGGAATAAAAAAACGTCACAAGGAAAACCTTGTAACGTTTCGTGAAAATTAAACGATGCGTTTTCGAATATACGTACTACCATAATCAATAAGTGTAACGACCACGATAATGACAAGTAAAATCATCCCCATATCGCTCCAATTACGGTTACTGTAAGCAAAGAATATCATGGTTCCAATACCACCAGCCCCGACATAACCGAGAATGGTGGAGGCACGGACGTCGATTTCGAAGCGATAAATAGCATAAGATAAAAATTCTGGAATCACTTGTGGGATAATTCCGTGAAACATAATTTGAATTTTGTTAGCCCCGTTTGCTTGCATGGCTTCTACGACGTTCATATCAATTGATTCGAGAACTTCGGCGTATAGTTTTCCAAGCATACCTGTAGACCCAATTGCAATCGCTAAAATACCAGCGAATGGGTTTGGACCAACCACAACCACGAACATAATAGCTAAAATAATCTCTGGAAACGCACGAACAGCACTTAAAACCCATTTGCCTATAGTTGATAAAATACGACTGTTTGTCATATTAATGGCTGATAAAAAGCCGAGAGGAACAGCTAAAATAGCAGCCGCCAATGATCCAACGTAAGCAATAAAGACTGTTTCTACCATTTTCTCAATTACTTCACCAGCCCGCGCCCAGTTTGGGGAAAATAATTGAGGTACAACAACGTTATAGTTAGATGCGAATCGGTTGAACGCCTCTTTCCATTCGATATCAATAGACATAAATGTCCATATATACATGGCTAATATGACTGTTGCAATTGAAATACGCTTAACTTTTTTCTGAGTGGGTACGTGTTTTTTTGGAGGTTGTTCATATGTCATTAGATAATCGCCTCCCTGATCTTCGTGCTAATATATTCGATTATAACGACCACAACAAAAATAACTAAGATAATTGTCATAACAGCCCCGTAATTATTGAAGCTAAATTGACTCATTAATAGTTGACCTATACCACCTGCGCCAACTAAACCAATTACGACTGAGGCTCGAATATTAATTTCAAATACATATAACGCAAAAGATGTAAATTGTGGTGCCACTTGGGGCATAACACCATATGCAATAGACTGTATCGTGTTTGCACCAGAAGCACGCATCGCTTCGATCGGTTGCATATCAATGGCTTCAACAGTTTCACTAATTAATTTGGCTAAAATACCAAGTGAGAATATAAACAAAGCTACAATACCACCGATTGGACCTGTTCCAAAAATACCGACGAAAATAACTGCTAAAACAACGTCAGGTATTGTACGTAAAATATTCATTATTAAACGAGTTGCATTGTAAACGAACCAGTTATGAGTAATATTATTTGCTGCTAATAAACTTACTGGAATGACAATAATTGTTGAGAATGTTGATGCAATAATCGCCATATGAATGGTTTCAATAAGACGATCGAATGCTGGTGCCAATACGTCCATATTGATTGGGAATAATTTGTCGATAATTTGTCCCATGTTCGTGAACCCCATAATGAGGTCACCGAAATCTACACCCGTAGTACGTGAACTGTACCATAAGAAAAACAAAATAATAAAGAAGACGAGAGATAGCTTTGCTTTAGCCCGCCAAGGTGATAAAAGAGGGGCGTAACGGTCATCATTTAGACTAGGTTTATTGATGTTGTTCGCCATCTTCTGCACCTCCGCGTAAATCATCTTCACGGATTGAACGACCATATATTTCTTCAAATGTTGCTTCAGACACCTCGGAAACAGGTCCATCAAATACAACTTCACCTGATCTCATGCCAATAATACGATCGGCATACTCCATCGCCATATCAATGAAGTGTAGGTTTACAATGGTTGTAATATTATCTTCTTTATTAATTCTACGTAAGTATTTCATCACTTGATGTGAAGTGGGTGGGTCTAGAGAAGCGACTGGCTCGTCTGCTAATATATAATTAGGTTTCTGTGTTAAGACACGCGCTATACTAACCCGTTGTTGCTGACCACCCGATAATTGATCGGCACGACTATAAATTTTTTCATCGATATTGACGCGTTTAAGACTTTCGTAAGCGAGTGCTTTGTCCTCTTTACTGAAAAAGTTGAACACAGATCGAACCGTCCCGGTATGGCCGAGTCTTCCAGCTAAGACGTTACGAAAGACGCTATTACGTTTAACTAAGTTATAACTTTGAAAAATCATGCCGACTTTCGTTCGCAAGTCGCGTAAACCTTTACTTTTATAGTTTAAAATATTGTCACCACCAACTTTTAACTCACCTGCTGTTGGTGTAACAAGACGATTAATACTTCTTATGAAAGTTGATTTGCCTGCGCCGGATAAGCCGACAATCACGACAAATTCACCATCCTCAATTGTTACATTGACGTCTTTAAGTCCCTGATGTCCATTAGGATAGACGAGGGATACATCATTGAATTCGATCATGTCTTTTCACCTCATGTCAACCAAAAGTATGTATAAATAGATTGAAATTGTTAAATAGTAACGTAAAAGGGAGGTAGACCCTCCCTTTTCGTTACAAGGTATTATTATTCAAGGCTGATACTATCTTGGAAACGTTCGTACGTATCTTCAACAACTTTATAATCTTCGTGCTCAGCTTCGACGATCGCATCCCATGTATAGACGTCATTCATGACTTGAAGCATTTCTTCATCTTCATTAAATGATAAGAACGCTTCACGAATGTCACTGACAAGTTCATCATCTAGTTCAGAGATGACGGATACTGTATCGTTGGGGATTTCTTCCGTGTAGCCAAGTACGCGTGTTTTGTCTTTAATATCAGGATAGTCTTCTTCTAAATTATCGCGGACATCATCAAAAGTTGTTGCGACATCAGCTCCGCCTTGATAAACTTCTAAAGCGGCTGTATCATGCGCACCAACAGCGTTTGCATCGCTAAAGAATTCACTTGTTAATTCTGCTTGGGATTCTAAGTCGTATTTGTCCATAAGTTGAGAAGCAGGGAATAAGAAGCCTGATGTAGAGGCGGCATCACCATAAACCCATGATTTGCCTTTTAAATCATCGAGTGATTCAATATCTGAATCTTCTTGTACGAGGTATTGTGCTTTGTAGGTTTCCGATCCGTGTCTTACGGATTTCAAAATAACTTCAACATCATAATCTTGATGGGCCATCACATAGCCGAATGCTGGGATTAAGCCGATATGTACTTGGCCAGAACCCATCCCTTCAATTACTCCGTTATAACTAGTCATCGTGCGAGGTTCCACTTCTTTGTCCAAAATGTTACCTAATTCTTCTGCTAGCGGTTCAACTGTGTCGGCAATGGTTTCAGAATCTTGTGATGGAACGAAGCCCATAACCAGTGTGTCAGGGTTACCTTCATCTCCGCCACTTCCACATGCCGCTAAAAATGCTACTACTGCTAAAGCCATCAATCCAAGTAACTTTTTCAAAATAATGCCCCCTTAATGTATTAATATTGAAATCAACTTAATTATAAATAATTTGTGACATTAGTACAACACAATTTTAAGATTTTGATACAATTTTACGAAATCTTTACAAAGAGTATGACATGAGTCGAGAATTGTTAAAGTTTCGGTGGGTAGAGTTGCCCAAATCATGATAATAATGAACCTCATTCTTATCAGATTTTATTCCATAAAAAATACCGAAAGCGTGTTAATCACGCTTTCGGTAAGGGATTACTGTTGATATTGATTTAATTCTTGTTCGAGTTGTTTTAATTCTTGTTCTTCTTCTGGTGAACATTGTTCATAAGCTGATTGAATACATTGTTGAACGGCTTGAATATCTTGGTCACTAGCTTCGAATGATTGATGTTGCTTTCGTTTGTTTGTTAAGTTTTCCATCGCATGACGAGCTTGGTTCATTAAATTTGCCATTAAAATCCTCCTCGGTTAAACGTATTTTGTTCTTTACGTTTTCGATCTTGGTCGGAAAAAGCACGTCGACCTTTTTTCGCCTGTGGATTGACTTTGCGACCCGGATGTGGCTTTTTTTCGCGCATGGAAGAAACCTCCTCAGTTAATTGACGGTTGGCCAAGTCGTCGTAGTTGAACACCTGATTAAGTGCTCATTTATAGTGTGGAGGGATAAGGCTTGTTTATGTTGATATAAAGTTGGAAAATGAGGGAGAGGTGGACAAAATAAAAATTGACCACCCTAAAGTAAGGATAGTCAATTGAGAATTATTTAGATAAGACTGTCTGTGGTAAACCTAAATACATTTCTAAAAAGCGGGCAACACCGTCATCGTGATTGGTATGTGTAATTTCATTAGCCATTGATTTCAGTTCATCAATTCCATTATCCATTGCCACGCCAATTCCTGCATAATCGATCATTTCAAAATCATTGTCCTCGTCACCGAACGCAATGATTCGTTCTTGAGGAATATCATATTCTTTGGCGATTTTTTGCACACCTATGGCTTTATGCAAGTCTGAACGAATAACTTCAATGACATGGAATGGCGCGCCCCATTTGCGATGGTCAACGATTGAAGCGTGACGCTCAGTCAACGTATTACGAATTGCATCGATACGATCGTCGTATGGATGAATTAGAACTGATGAAGGATCAGAAGCTAAGTTATGTTTCATATTACCAAAAATAGCAGGTGATTCCGTACCAGCCTGGAAGAATTTCGTGATGTCATGGTCGTTTTTAAATTCAATATACACTTGATCCAAAATTTCCGCTAAAATATTTTGCACTCCAACGTCGTAACAAGTATCGACAATATCGTAAGCGACATCTTTAGGTAAAGGCGAATGCAGATGATCCCAATTTGGTTGTTGTGGATGGTGGACAAGTGCACCGTTCATATTAACAATAGGTGTATCTAAGCCAAGTTGTTGATAAAATTGGCGGCTAACACGATAAGGTCGCCCAGTCGCAATAGCAACAATATGCCCAGCTTTTCGTGCAGCTTCAATTGTCTTCATTGTTCTACCTGAAATGATTTTATCATTATTTAACAATGTCCCATCTAAATCTATACATATTAGATGTTGTTTCATTTTCTCACCTCGTTATTCCGCGTTTGCTTCATTTCTAATTCAATTATAATACCACATTTTGCATCGATTGTCACTTCGTCAATAGTCATTGGTATTTGTATGAAAACGAATTTTAATTTATTATATTTATAAGATGAAAGAACATACTAAAACCCCTTGTAATCAACATTTTCAAGGGGTTTGATTTGTTTAAAAAGCCAAAATATCACGTAAATATCACATAATGATTAGGAATTGATTTTTTGCAGCGTTTTTTGATACAACGATTTGACTTTAGCAGACGATTCTTTTTTCATTTTATTCGTAACATGCGTGTAGACTTTCAATGTTGTGTCTGGACTATCATGACCAACACGTTCCATAATATTAGGGAGCTCGTCACCTTCTTGCGTTAACATGCTTATGTGAGTATGTCGGAAAATGTGAGGTGTTGCACGTTTTTGAATTGATGTCATGCCTATAATGCGTCGCATGCGATGCCATAAATGATTAGGCGAAAATGGATAACCATTTGTGCGGCAAAAGACAAAGTCATCATCGAGATAATCATCAAATTCCGTTCGGTATTTTAGCTTTTGCTTTTTGTTTTCATTGATCACATTGGCCAACATATCCATAAGATCTTGTTCAACTTCTATAACACGTACTGACCCTTTCGTTTTAGGTGGTGTCAGTTCAAATTCACGCATATTATTGTTAGGGCTAAAAATCGTTTTGGATATATCAATTAAATTCCTTTCAAAATCTAAGTCCGATCGTTTTAAAGCACACATTTCTCCTGGTCGCATACCGGTGAAAGCCAAAAGAAAAAAGCACTCACGATCTAAAGGGCGACCATGTTTTGAAACAACATCTAGAAATTCGTTTAATTCATGTGATTCCAAATACTTTTGATCAATGTTGTCACTCTTTATTTCATCAACGGTTTTTTGCTTTTTAGGCAACTCAATATCATCACCAGGATTATCCTTTATCAATCGAGCTTTTCGAGCATACTTAAAAATCATGTTAGCACATGCATGAATACTTCTTAATGAACTTTCTGCGTATATTTGATGCAATTCATACAAAACCTTTTGATATAAACGAAAGTCGATTTTTTCGATTTTAGCTTGTCCAAACTTACTATTTAATACATCAATCTCATGTCGACGTAAGCGAATAGAGGTTTCTTTATTACCCGATTGTTGATAAACCGCAAACCATTCGCTAGCCACTTCTTGAAAGGTTATGTTCTTAGCTCTTTGAACATCAATGTCATTCATCTTGATTGTATTTAGAGCCTTTTCAATTTTTTGTTTCACTTCACGCTTCGTCTGGCCACGTCGTCTGATTTGCTGACGTTTGCCAGTAGCTGGGTTCGGTGGCCCTTCCGCATAGCCTTCCCAACGAACATTACCTGATGGCAACGTCACTTTTTCATATCTCATTGTACACACCTCCTCATCGGTAGCTTAAACCATTTTCGGCAGTCAAAAGGGTAGACTTTTGGTTACGATAGATCTGATTAAGCCGATCATAAACTAATGATTGCCTGATGCAGAAGGTTTCGGCTAATATACCGATAATATACGGGTCGCTAAAATCGAAATGTTGAAGCATGTGATACGGTAATGCTGCGTACATCGCAAAAGCTTGAGCGTCTTGTTCTTGTAATTCTCGGAATGCTCTAGGCATTAAGGACTGATGGCCTGCATGTCGTAAAATGTGGCATAGTTCATGAAAAAATTGTTCGCGCTGAATTGACTTGGGTTCTCTCGAATCGACGATAATCCCACGATATCGAACAATGACATCAAAACGAGGGGGCATAGGTTTACGGTTCGTGTGGATATAAAAAATGCGACCGATGCGGTCGATGTCTAAGTCTTGAGGTCTCATGATCTTGTGGCGTAAATAAATGTTTGTGACAAAGTCTTCAAGTGCAGTCGTTTGATAATTGATCATATTTTCACTCTCCCTTATCGACATTATACGAACAAATGTTCTGTTTTTCAACATAAAAAAGACACCTCTTTACAAGGTGTCTCAAAATTTAATCGCTAATATGAAGTTCTTCTGTCTCATCCAAACCAGTAATAGGTAGCCCTTCACTTCTATACGCTATTTTAGAATCAAGTAATAAAGCTCCAAATTCATCATTCTCCACATCTTCATGAATTCGTATGTAGGCAGCGTATAAGTTTAGGCCATCAAATGTATCAGTGTCTCTAACCTCTTCTGATAAATGTTCTGCAAGATTTTCTAATTGTTCAGGATCGTCGCTGTCTGTTACTGCTCGCACACGTAATACATTTTCTCGTTCGTCATCTTCCTCAACAATTTCATATTCAGGTATGTTCTTACTGTCCTCAGTAACACCAACAATGACAATGAAAGCTAATAATACAACAAAAATTCCTGCAATAACTTTGAAAGTTTTGCTTCTAAACATTATATATTCTCCTTCACGTATTCAGCTTTTTTTCTAACCTTTTCCTTCTTCCCTCAAAACCACCTTTTGTTCCATCTTTCAGTTGTAGTGATAATGCTATGTCGCAGATTTCTATAGCTTCTTGATATCTTTCTTGGTTCTCGAATATTATAGATAATCTTTTGAAAGACGGTATACTTGGAGGAACGAATTCATTGGTATGTTCCAGTATCTCGTAATGTTCATATTTCATTTCTTCCAATACATCCGGTGCTAACCTAATACTCTCTTTACACAATTCAATACAATCATCCAATGCATCATCATCGCTGTACCTTAAACCGTAATAGTAATCTATCATCATGTTTAAAAGAAAATGTTTGCGAATTATAGTATTTTTACATAATTCATAAGCTTTGGCTAGATGGTCTTTTGCGATACGTTCATTTACGTACATATTCTCTTGCGCAATTCGCTCATGTTCTAGATATTTTTCATGCCAATCAGGTCTCTTGTTATACTCAGAAAATTTTCTGGTTTTTCTAAGACTATCATCTAGGTGGCTATCCTTATTTTCTTGTGTCTTGTTTGATTCTTGAATCAGATTCTTTATAAATTTAAATAACCCCATTTTGCTCCCTCCCTGTTTATGAAAAATAAACACACTAGCTATAGTGTGTTTTGGTTAACTAATAAAACATTATTCCTCATTCTTCTTCTGAGACTGCTCATATATAAATTGAAAATATGATTCCAGTTGTTTCATTTCTTCTGGACCCATCTGCTTCCACTTCTCGATATCGAAGAAACCCGAATCCTCAATGCCATATTTCTCTAGCAAACGATTGTGTTCTGCTATGGGATCGAAGTCATTACCCTGTTCTTTATCAGTTTTCCCTAAAAGGTAATCGACAGTGACATCTAAAACACTGGACAATTTCTCTAACGTCGAAAAATCGGGTTCTCTGACACCACTCTCATATTTAGCGATAGTTGAATAAGATACACCGACTTTGTTAGCTAAAATTTCTCTAGACATTTTTTCTTTTTCTCTTAATTTTTTTAGTCTGTGACTAAAGTTATTCATTTTCATGCCTCCATTAAGGCTGATTTTACACTATTTGTCCAACTCCTAAAATATTTTTGGACAAAATGGGTAGAAAAGTGTTGACTTTGGACGTTGTGTCCATTATAGTATTAATTAACAGGACAAAACGTCCAAATGTTAGGGGGGGTGTGAACATGCGCGTCAACTTAAGGAACACACGAATCAAGCAAGGTTACAAGGATGTTGACAAGTTAGCTAATGCTATTGGAATATCAGCATCTTATTACTACAAGATAGAGCAAGGTAAAAGAACACCAGGGATTGATTTAGCGAAAAAAATTGCCGATGTATTAGATCAAACAGTCGATGATCTTTTTTTAAATCAAAACTTGGACGAAATGTCCAGAAAACAAAAAGAACAGGAGGTGTGTTAAATGGACCACGATGTAGATCATGCAATCTTTTTCAACAAAGTCAAGAAAGCTAGAGACTCTTTAAATGGATTAACTAAAGAAGAAAGAAAGTTAGCCATTAGTTTTCTGCAGCAGACTTTAGATCTTGAAGAAAGCGATTGTTCAGCCACTGTTGAGTTTAAACCTAGTGGCGAAAAGATAGCCCAAAATGTTGAAAAAATTCATTCACAAATTTCAAGGAGGTGAAATCATGCTCTCGATCGACACCAACGAATTAGAACAATCCATTGAACAGATCATCGAATCATCAGTCAACAAAGCAATTGAAAAACACGCATTGAAAGAACAATTACCACCGATTTTAACACGAAAAGAGTTTATGGAACTGGTTGGGATTAGCAATACCAAATGTAACGAACTGTTTCATCGTGAGGATTTCCCAGTTATTCGAGATTTTGGTCATCCAAGAGTGCCAACAAAAGAGCTTATGGAATGGATATCTTTCAACACAGAGTGGAGCCGAAAACATTTTACCAATCAAGACTTCAAATCCGTGATCTAGTTTCATCTTATCAATCAATCAAATCAAAAAAGGTATAAGGGAGAGGAAAATTTATGGCACAAGGTAGAGGAAGATCTGCTAAACGCTTGAGGGAAGCACGTAAAGAAAAAGGACAAACACAGCTACAACTATCGCTAGATACTTACCAATCAAGAGAGTCGGTAACTAAGCAGGAAAACGAAGAGTTCAGAGTGCAACCGCATTTAGCGAAATATTTCACTGAAGAATACAACGATCCACGCGTAGCTATCGAGGCGGCTCATGAGTACACCGGTTGGGGAACGCCTTGGCTAGACGGTGCAGCGTTTGATGATCATCGAGCATCAGTGTTGTTACAAACCAAACGAGAAGTTCAAGAAGCTCTAGACAAAATAGACGACGTTAACGTTGCTAAGAATCCAAATACCATAGCTGAATATGAGCGAAGCGAAATACGAGATTTGCTAGTTGAGTCAGCTGAGGCTATGACATTTATCAAGCAAGAAATAGCAATCATGTGTAAGGACTATCGATTTGACTGGATGGAGCTTTGGGATGAGGTTAACAACCGTCTTAAGTCACGCCAGTACATTAAATAAAGGAGGCATTCAAATGAGTTTAGGTGAGTTGTCGAAATGGGAGAAGCGATTAGAAGAGGCGTTGAAAAGTCCATTTAAGATTTATCGATTAGATAACATTTTGAGAGATATGAGAGACGCTTACGATTTGCAGAATCCAAAGAATCATCGTGAATTGAAATTCTATCGCAAGGTTGAACAACACTTACTAGATGCGGAGGTAGCCTAATGGAACGTGAACAACAATTAGAAGCAGAGATCAGAAAAGAAGAAAGCTGCATTGATTATTTATTTAGCCGACTAGATATCGAACTTGACCATCGGAATTACGATAACGCATTAGCACTTAATGAAGATCTAATCAAATCTATGCAGCGTGCTCGTAAGTTAAAACATGAATTTAACTACATGAAGCATCTACAAAGCGTAGCACAACAAATGCAAGCCGATGGCATCAACGCACAAATAATCTTTTGGCCAAAAAAATAACCGCTTGGCAGAGCGGTCATTAGAAAGACTGGATAAAAAACTTCTATCACGTCTATTATAACTTTTTGACGTGACGGGAGCAAGGAGGAAAAAGCATGGATATTAAACTATTGAATTTGAAGTTAGTTAACTTCAAAGGTGTTAAAGAATTCGAGCTCAACGCAGAAGGGCAAAACGTGAAAGTTTATGGTGATAACGCAACTGGTAAAACGACGATTGCAGATGGGTTCCAATGGTTACTATTTGATAAAGACAGCAGCAACAAGAAGGATTTTCAGATTAAGCAAGTTGATGAACATGGACAAGAATTACACAACTTAGATCACGAAGTTGAAGCAACCTTCTTAATTAACAATCAAGAGTTAACACTGAAGAAAGTTTACAAAGAGAAATGGACTAAAAAACGCGGTTCGGTTAACAAAGAGTTCTCAGGTCATACAACCGACTATTTTATTGATGGTGTTCCAAGCAAAAAGAAAGAATTTGCCGACAAGGTCGCTGAGATTATCGATGAAGACGTATTTAAGCTTTTAACGTCACCAAGTTACTTTAATGAACAACTTCACTGGAAAGATCGTCGTAACACTTTATTAGAAGTTGCTGGGGACGTATCGGATGAAGAGGTCTACTCATCCAACCATGACTTAGAAAAGCTTAAAGACATCTTAGACAATCGTTCAGTCGATGATCATAAGAAAGTGATTGCTTCCAAGCGTAAAGAGATCAACGAAGAATTAGAACGCATTCCCGTTCGGATTGATGAAATTAACCGCAATTTACCTGATGTAAACGGATTAACAAAAGAAGGTATTCAACAATCACTAGACAGCTACCAACAAGAGATTGATCAATACCAATCGAAAATCAATGATATTCTAAACGGCTCAGACATTAACAACTTGAAAAAGAAATTAAGTGACATTGATTTAGAAGTATCCAACCTTAAAAACGAATACGAGCAGCAAGGACAGGCTGAACTAAATAAGACGAAAATTTCGAAGCAAGAACAAGAGTCTAACAAGTCCATTATTCAATCCAAAATCGACACAGCAGAGCAACAAATTGAGCGTAAAAAGAAAGTCATCACTGATAACGAAGCTGAGATGGAACGTTTAAGAAACGATTATCACGAGGTTAGTCAGGAAGAATTCGAGCATGACGAGGAATGTGAATGCCCAACATGTGGTCAAGAGTTGCCTGAAGAACAAGTTGAAGCTTCTCGTCGAAAAGCTGAGGAAGAATTCAACAAACTCAAGTCTAGAAAGCTTGAGAAAATTCAAAGCGATGGCATAGCGCTAAAACAAAAAAATGACAATCTGAAAGTCGAAATTGAGAACCTTCAGGCTGAGATTAATAAGTACCAAGAGCAAATAAATGAGATTGATAAGCTCATCAAAAAGTGTGACGACAAGATTAGTGAACTTGAAAATCAAGTTGTAGATGCGACGGAAACGAAAGCGTATCAAGAGAAGATGAAAGAGCGCCAAGACATTGAAGCTAAGATTGCTGATTACCAATCATCTATAGAGCCATCAATCCAAGAGAATGAAACCAACATCCAAGACTTAAAAGAAAAACAAAAGGGGCTGCAAGCTGATCTAAGTAAATTAGAGCAAGCTGAAACAAGCCAAAAACGGATAGCTGAATTGGAACAACAAGAGAAGGATTTAGCAGCTGAATTTGAACAGCTTGAAGAAGAGTTGTATCTAGCAGAAGAGTTCATTCGAACGAAAGTGAACTTGCTGGAAGGTAAGATCAACGACAAATTCAAGTACGCACGCTTCAAGCTATTTAAAGAAAACATTAACGGCGGTTTAGAAGAGACGTGCGAAACACTTTATGAAGGTGTTCCGTATTCAAGCGGATTGAATAACGCAGCGCGAATCAATGTTGGATTAGACATTATCAATACGCTATCTGATCACTACGGCTTCAATGCCCCAATTTTTGTTGATAACGCAGAAGCCGTTACAGAGTTAATTGACACAAACGCTCAAACGATTAGCTTAGTCGTTTCTGAACAAGATAAAGCGTTACGAGTAGAACAACCTGAACAAAATCAAAAGGAGGCAGTTTAAATGGGTGAACATGTGATTGTCTTAGAAATTTCAAATGCAACAGAAGAGCAAATCCAAACGGGACTAGGAAAAGCTTTTGCAGACTTTTGTTCCGAAAATATAGGAACTGGAATTAAAGCCAATGTTCTAACAGAAAAAGCTGCCGAAGAAGTAACAAATATCATTCATGAGGAGGAATCTTACAATGAGTAACAATCAAAATCAACTGGCATTAGTTAAAAAGGACACGGTAGACGTTGTAGCAGATAAGGTTAAAACATTCCAAGAGCAGGGTGAGCTTCATTTCCCTGCTAACTACAGTCCAGAGAACGCTATGAAGAGCGCTTGGCTAAAAATGCAAGAAGTTAAAGACAAGAGTGGTAATCCTGTTTTAGAAACATGCTCACGCGACAGTGTCGCTAACGCATTGCTCAATATGGTCGTGCAAGGACTTAACCCATCTAAAAATCAAGGTTACTTTATTGCTTATGGAAAGACGCTGACATTCCAACGCTCATATTTCGGTACGATGGCGGTGACTAAGCGCGTAACAGGGGCTAAGAGCATTGACGCTAACGTGATTTATGACGGTGATAAAGTCGATTACGAAATGAAGAATGGTCGAGTGAAGAACCTAGAGCACAAACAAGAATTCGGCAACATCAACAAAGATAATATTATCGGTGCTTACTGCATGATTGATCTGGGCGATGGTGATGTTTATACAGAGCTCATGACGATGGACGAAATTCGTCAAGCTTGGAGCCAATCGCAAATGTGGGGCAAAGGTCAACAAAAAGAAAAAGAGGGTTCGACACACGATAACTTCAAGCAGGAAATGGCTAAGAAAACGGTTATCAATCGTGCTTGTAAGAAGTTCATCAATTCTAGTGATGACGGTAGCCTCGTGATCAATCACTTTAATCAAACGGATGAAGCGGTTGAAGAAGCGCAGCTTGAACAAGAACTAGAACAGAATGCCAATTCAGAGATTATCGATATTGAGTATAATGAAACGCCACAAAACGATCAACAAGAAGACCAGTCGGAAAATGAAGCTATTTACGATGCGGTTGATCAACAGGAAGAGCAAGCGACTGGAACAGACGGACCAGGGTTTTAACATGATTGATATTCAAGTAGTTGGTTCAAGTAGTAAAGGCAACGCCTATCTTATTACAGATGGGCGTACGCCGATACTTTTAGAATGTGGCGTTAAATTCAAGGATATACAGCGAGCCATAGGCTTTAAAACGAGCGATTTAGCAGGGTGCTTAATCACACATGAACACAACGATCACTGTGCAGCACTCAAAGATGTAACGAAAGCAGGCATTGATTGTTATATGAGTCCAGGAACAGCCGAAGCAATCAATCATAACCATCACAGAGTTAAAACAGTAACAAACAAACAGGCTTTTAAATTAGGCACATGGACCATTTTACCGTTTGATGTGCAGCATGATGTATCAGAACCATTAGGCTTTCTGTTGGCTAATCAAGACGGTGAGAAACTGTTATTTGCAACGGACACCTATTACATCAAATACAAGTTCAAGGGGCTTACACACGTCTTAGTTGAATGCAATTACAGCCTAGATATCCTAAACGACAATATAGCAACTGAAAGAGTACCTAAGTTGATGAAAAAGCGTCTACTACGATCGCATTTTAGTCTAGAGAACGTGAAGGGCTTTTTAAAAGCCAACGATCTATCAAAGGTTCAAACGATTTACTTGCTGCATCTCAGCGATAACAACAGTGATGAACAACGGTTTAAAGAAGAAGTACAAGCCTTAACTGGAAAGCCAGTTTATGTAGCGTAAAGAAGGTGAGTAATTAATGAATTATTTAAAGGAGATTAATGCATTTTATGATCAGCTCGAACTAAACCCACTTTCATCATCCGCAATTGCTTTATGGCACACATTGATGCACATAAACAATAAGGCAGGATGGAAAGAACAGTTTACGGTAGCTGCATCAGTATTATGTATGAAATCCGGTTTAAAAGAAGGAACCTTCAAAAAAGCACGTAATGAATTAAAGCAGAAAAACTACATTGATTTTATGTCTCGAAAAGGAAATCAATCGGCAATATATATTATCCATTCTAATTTGTCGTCAAATAATGACCGCAGTATTAGCCATAATAGTATCGGCAGTAGTGACCACAGTGATAGCCACAATGGTAGCGCATTAGTTAAACAGAAACGAAACGAAACTGAAACGAAACATAATGAGCTAGCTAGCGCGCGCGTATACCAACAAGCTCAAAAGTATTTTTTAAACATCAATGCCAAAGATCAAGATCTGCTAGATAGCTATATTGATGACTTAGGTGGCGAATTGGTACTCGAAGCTATGGATCGTGCTCATCAAAATGGCGCAAGACTTAAATACGCTGCAGGTATTATGAACGACTGGTATCGGAAGGGCATTACGGACATGGACGCAGTAAGGCGTGATGACGAAAAATTTGAGTCTTATAAACAACAACGTCAATCACAGCCTAAAACGGCTAACGGAATGCCTGACTATGATCCACAAATTGATGGATTTTAAGGGGGAGTGAAAGACGTGGAAAAGGTTAATCAGCATTTGAGTTCAATTGAACAAGCAGGCGAACGCGAATGCTCGAATTGTGGGAACATATATCCGGTTTACAAAACACCAAAAGGCATATTGGGAGCCTGCAAACCTTGCGAAGATCAAAAGTTAAAAGAGTCACTTGATTTACCCAAACAAGAAGATTTGCCAAGTATCAAAAAGCACCGCTTTATCAATAGGTTCATGAGCCACCCAGATCAATTAGAAGGCGCTACGATTAGGTCATATCAAGCGGATAGTGACTCACAAAAAGCTTTGCGTGAATGGGTGATTGACTTTATTAAAAACTTTGGTGCCAAAGAAGGCGATTCACTTGTTGTCAGTGGACAAGCAGGACTAGGTAAAAGCCATGTTGCCTATGCAACGGCAAAAGCGCTGCGTAGTCAATATTATAAAGTGCTCTATATCGAAACACCAAAACTATTAAACTACTTTCGTGAAGCTTATAACGATTGGACGAACTACACGCATGATGATTTGTATGCCATGCTCAAAGGTTTGGATTTGTTGATATTAGATGATATCGGCGCTGAATATATCAAAGACAGTCAACATGGAGCGGAGTCTTGGGCTTCTGAAATTTTATATAATGTGCTCGACGATCGACAAGGTAAAAGCAAAATCATTACAACGAACTATACAGAGCGCCAACTAGCACACAAATACGGATTTCATGGCGAGCGCATTACATCACGTATGTATGACGGTGCTAAAACGATACGGCTTGAAGGTCAAGACTTTAGACGAAAGGGTGATGATGATGTGTAACGGAAGTGGTATTAGCAATCAAGAAGTTATGCCAGGGGTTTACGAAGTAACGAAATGCTATTGCGAGCAATGCAAAGGGCTTCGATTACGAGAAGAACCAATCGAGCAAACATTCAAGAAGTGGGATGCATACATCGAACAAGAGCAACGAATGAAAGGGGCTGTTTAAATGCGATACATCGGTCTAGATCCAAGCACGAAAACAGGATTTGTGGTGATGGACGAGCAAGGCGAAGTGCTCGACATGAAAGAAATTAAGCCAAAATCAAAACAGGATCCAGAACGGTTTGGGGAATTAGCTGAATTGGTTGGCATGGAAATTGAGCAAGGTGACAAAGTGATTATCGAAGGCTTTTCTTACGGTTCGAAAGGCGCTGCGGTGTCAACGCAATACGGTATCGGTTGGCTCCTACGGTCAAAGCTCGTTGAGTTAAGCAACCTAGACGTGATTGATCGTTACGTGGAAGTTACGCCAAGTGGACTTAAGAAGTTTGCGACAGGCAAGGGCAACACAAAAAAAGAGGATATGATCTTGCCTATATTCAAGCGCTGGGGCTTTGAACATGACTCGGATAATGTTCGTGATGCGTTTGTGTTGGCGCAGATTGGGCGCTATTTGGACGGACATAAAGAACCGACATCATTTCAGCAAGATGTGTTAAGCAAGCTACAAGCAAATGAGGTAGCGTCATGAAAAAGCTATACGTTCGAGAAGAGAAATGGCGCAATGCTGAAGGGGAGCGATTGGTTGATGTTGAGACATTTTTCAGTCAGCCGAAGCGGTTTGATTATATCTTGTTTATTTAATGAACATGAGACTGATGATGCGAAGGAGGAACTTAAAATGACTAAGTATGAATGTATTAAGGGATTAGTTGTTCCAGAGTTAGAAGACTACGAAGGAATGGAGACAGGTAATGATTTTATAGTTAATGTTGGAACAATATGGCTACAAGAAGATAAAGATTCGCCTATGTTAACTCAAGAAAATGGTAACTGGTTAGACATTGATGAACAAACGCTAGATGAACACTTTATAGAAGTTCCTTTGTACAAAACAGAAGGCTGAGAAAGGGTGGTAGATATGGAATTAGATATTACTGAATTGCAGTATTTAAGAGGGTTAATTATGAATGACAAGATTGTTAATGACTATGAAAACAACCCTAACGTAGGGATTTCACAAGTAAAATCTATGCACACCTTTACAGATGATTTATTAGAGAAACTTGATGAAGAAGAGCCGTCTTAATGGCGTATACCGACCAGGTTGTGCGGTAGTAAAGAGCCACTCTAGGGCTCCTTACTATTAAAAGATGTCACATTAAGTTCCCGTAACTCCGTTGAAATATTTAAGAGTGTACCAAGGATTAAACCAAGAAATGCACCTAAAGGACCGTATAAGAAAAAGCCTAAGATACCACCGACCATTAGTAATAGAAATAGATAGTAAGTCATTTTATCCCTCCAAAGTTATTTTAGCACAGGGGTAGATGTTAAGAAATCAGTACATGGAACTTCGGATATAAAACGAATTAAAGGAGCTATAAGCATGTTAAATCGATCAGTACTAGTTGGACGTCTTACCAAAGATCCAGAATTAAGATATACCAATAATGGCGTGGCGGTCGCCAATTTTACGATAGCTGTAAATCGTCCATTTAAGAACCAAGATGGCGAACAAGAAGCGGATTTTATCAACTGCGTGATATGGCGCAAACCTGCTGAAAATCTAGCAAGCTATATGAGTAAAGGTAGCATGGTTGGTGTTGATGGACGTATTCAGACACGCAGCTACGACAATCAAGAAGGCAAGCGCATCTTCATAACAGAAGTGGTTGCAGAGAGCGTCCAGTTCCTTGAAACAAAGCAAAGTAATCAAAATCAGGGCAATAATAACCCTCAACAACCAAAACAAAGCACACAGAGCCAAAATGAAAGCTCTAAGCAGTCGTTGGAAGAAGCGGGCGAGCCAGTAGATTTACAAGATGATGATTTACCATTTTGAAGGAGTGATAGACATGAGGTTTAACTGGGCATGGTTGATGCTAGGTGCTTATACACTATCGATTATTGGACTAGCGTTAATAGTTTATTTGCTTTTTGTAATCGCAGTATAGGGGGCAGGTGAGAGTGAAAAAATTACCAATAGATATGGACAATCGTCAAATTTCTGTCAATATAGAAGGTGATGAGCCTTTCTGTATTGTATATTCAGACGGAAAGGCCAAAATCACAAAACTACCGACTCACGGTGAAACAAAAGTCATCACTCATCAGGGAAAAGTGAAGCGGGTGAAGTTTGACGAGGGGGAAGAGTTTTGAAGTTTTTAAATAAGTTATTGAGCGTAACTGAGAACACTTCATCATTAATAATTGAAGAATATTATGGAAATGAAGTAGGCGAATTCACAATAGAAGGTGCAGTCACTATTGGATTGTTTGAGGATATGAGAGATAAAATTGAATCGATTATTAAATTAATTGATTCAAAACACTATCCTGGCATTGAAAGCATTAGTAGAGGTGTCGTTGAAATTTATTTTTATATGCACGTTATATTATCAAAGGAACATTCGATTTATTGTAGATCATATTACGTTGATCAAAAACTAAAAGATGTCAAGTTCTTCAACAAACTCTTAGACAAATCTCCTAAAGGTAATAACTTGAGAAATTTATTAAACAAAAATATTAAGGATATTCAAGAGGATAAAAAGAAGTTTGGAGACCCTGCAGAAATTAAAAAAGATTTACTAGAAAATTACTCTGATGTATTTGAAAAAAGAAAAGAGAGGGACAATTGGTATAACTTAGATGGTAGATCTAACAATTTACATGACTTGTGCGTTAATAAACTTGATAAAGAAGCAGAGTATGAACTAATCTACAGGGTATTATCGAGTGAAATCCATGCACAAGGAGTTCTTACTAATTGGGAGTTTAAGAAAAACGAAGCTAAATTAAAAACAAGCTCCAATAACTATGATATGGTGATTAATACTATAGGTCTATTTTTCCTGGAAATAATTAGAAGGATTTATGATTTTTATGGATTTACAAAAGAATTAAAAGATATTAATACTAATCTAAGAATAAATTATAAGTTTTTACAATAGTTCCTACCAGCCAACTGGAGGACACTGATTAAGTAAGTTGCTACAAGCAGCTACTTGATTGGTGTCCTCTTTTTTATTCAAAAGGGGTGAAAGACAGTGCGAAAGATGAAATACACAATCAAGCATAAAGTGAGCAAGCATCGTAGAGAGAAGCGTTCGGGTGTGCTGAATCCAGTGAAGCCGAGTAAGTATTTTAAATATTTAGCGGGTGAGCTTGAAAACGGAAAGAATGAGAGTGAATCTAAGGGGGCTAACAATGAATGAAAATAACCACTATTACACAGTCGAAAAAGTCCTTTATATCATCAAAAATTATCATGCTAATCAGAAGTTGATTAATGAGGTTGTGCAGCAATCCTTTAAAAGTGTAGGTGTTAGCCAGTATGGAATTCAAGCAGTTATGCCAAAAGCGGATGACAATACTGGCACGGTTGAAAAGCAGGCCATTTTAACAGAAAAGGCTATCAAGCGTTACTCAAAGATTAGTACCGACTTAAAATATATTCAAGATCGTTGGTATCGCATTGAAGATGATACTGAAGCCATGATCCTTAGCTTAATATTGAGTGGTTACTCGATGCAGAAGGTAGCTGATATTTTGAACGTTGATCGAACAACCGTTACTAGAAAGCTAGAAAGAATCGCTTATAACCTAATTGAGATTTAGTTATCCACAAGATAGTGCACGAATGTCACGGTATTTGGTGCATGGGGGTCGACATCAGTTAAACTTGAGTTAAGCGATAGTTAAAAAACATATTCGCGACATAACATGCCTGGTTCTCGATGTGCTGATTTTCACTCTCCCTTAATGATGCACACTCGTTGGCTGGGCATTTGTTATATATGAATACGAGGTGACAATATGCCAAAGGCGAATCAGAGTACAACACCTTGGAATCAAGACACCATAGATCGATTATTCGAACTTAAACAATCTGGCGAAGGTTTCTCAGAGATAGCACAAACACTAAGCCAGGAATATAATAGACGGTTCACAGAAGTCTCTGTTAGACGTAAATATCAGCGTATGAATAAACATAGTCAGTCAGCTAGTAAGCCAACCAAGCAAGCGAGTCAGCAGACGAGCAAGCAGCAACAAGAACCTACTGACTATAAAGAGACTGTTGAGATTAATCAAGACGGCACCCAAACAAGTGACAAATTAGTCGAGCTATCCGAGATGGACATGAAGGACGAAGAAGCGGTCCTAAAAGCACATGGCTATGATCCAGTCGAATGGCAAATCAGCAAAGCGACTTCAAGTAAGTGGCATCATCACAATAAGCAGGACGGCACTAAAACATTGTATGCATCTAAAGTGGTTGTTAAGAAGCAGCGTGAGCAATTTGATTTTGATAAGTTAATTGATATTGTAACGCAAACACCGCAAGTCACTGTTAAGCCAAAGTACATAAACCATTATTCGCATTATCTCAACATTCCGCTATTCGACATGCACTTTGGCGTTTCAGATTATGAGCATTACAAATCAACGCAAGCTAAAATATTAAACTTACTTAATCGCCAGTACAAAGAAGTGTTGCTGTTGATTGGCAGTGACTTATTTCATCACAATGATCACCGGAACCGGACGGCAAGCACCAGAGAGATTGAACATGCTGACATGGTGGAAGCGTGGCAAGATGCAATCACATTCTATGACCCTATTATCAAAGAAGCTATTAAGCGATCAGGTAAGGTTACGGCCATGTACATCAAAGGCAATCATGATGAGTCGCTATCCTGGGGCTTTATCAAGTACCTAGAAGCAAAATATCCGCATCTAGAAGTTGATGCTGATTTTAGAGAGCGTAAGGTTCATATGCTCGGTAATAACTTTGTAGGCGCTAATCACGGCGATAAGAAAAAAGAGAAGGATTTAGCTGAGAATTTTGCAACGGAATTCGCTGAGCAATGGGCTAAAGCCAGTAACCGTGATGTATTTGTTGGTCACTTGCATTCAGAGTGGGTATTAGATAAAGGTGGCGTGATGATTAGGCGTTTACCGACACGTAACAAGATAGATCAGTGGCACGATGATCATGGATATACAACAGCTCATAAGCGATTCCAGGTTTATGAATATACTGAGAATGACTTAGAGACGATTTATTATGTTTAATGCAGGATTTCCCTCTTAATTGTCGAATATTGGTAATTAAGAGGGAGGTGATAAAGTGGACAGTCTAGAAAGAGAAGCGAAGAGAGAATGGTTAGATGAATTGAATTCTCAACTTGATGATGAAAAGAAAAAGCAAAAAGAAATGGAAAAACAGCGAGAAAAATTAATCGTTAAGCTAGATACGATTTATAGTCTTACTAGTGGAACTAATGATAAAAAAGCAGCAGAAGAATTTAAAAAGTTCCATAATGTTGAGAAAATCGAATCCGAAAAAGAACGTGCTATTAAAGACGTTGAAGATTCAGAGAGAAAAGAGAGAATTCGTTTTCTAGAGATTACTATCGAACAGCTAGAAAAGGAATTAAATTAAGCTAAGCACCCACTGCGGTGCTTTTTTATTTGGTTAAAACAGGGAGGTAGGTGCTTATGTAATGACGAAACAACCCCATGCAAACTTTTGTGGTTCAAAAACAAGAGGCGGTAATCCTTGCAAAAACAGAGCTATGGCAAATGGTCGTTGTAGAATGCATGGCGGTAAATCAACAGGTGCCCCAAAGAAAAACGATAATGCTAAATCACATGGCTTATTTTCGAAATATCTGCCTCAAGAAACCTTAGAAATTGTACAGGATATGGATGATATAAAACCGATTGACATACTTTGGATGAATATCAAAATGCAGTTTGCTTCGATTATGCGAGCGCAGCAGATCATGTTTGTTGAAGATAAAGACGATATGAGCAAGGAAGTTAAGAAGAAAGAGTCTGTTGCCGGAGAAAGTATGGATGTCGAAAAAGAAGAATATGAAATTCAATTCGCTTGGGATAAACAGGCGAATTTTTTAAATTCTCAAAGTCGAGCAATGGGTGAGCTTAGAAGTATGTTAAAACAATTCTATGATTTAGCAGACTATGACGATCAGCGACGGTTAGAAGCTGAGAAGATGACCGCTACGATTGAGAAGACGAAGAAGGAAACAGAATTCATTGACGAGCGCAAGAAACTCATCCAGGGCGAGAAGAAAGATACAAGCCTATTAAATGAACTGATAAACGTGGTGAAAGACGATGAGCAAGACGATTAAGCTGTCACCTAAACAAAAGCAAACGGTTAGATATCCATTTGATCATACATTAGAGGTCCATGAGGGAACGCCTAGATCGGGAAAAACGACAGGCGTTCATTTTCGTTTAGGTTACTATTATTCCCTATCACGAGATGAAAATCATTTAGTCACAGCTTACAACCAGGAACAAGCATTCCGACTATTTATTGATGGTGATGGAACCGGCTTAATGCACATCTTTGGTCACCTAGCCAAAATCAAGCATGATGAGCATGGCGATCACTTAGAAGTGCATACACCAAATGGCGTGAAGCGGATTTATTATAAAGGTGGCGCTAAAGCGAATAGCGTTGGCGCAATTACAGGTATGTCGCTAGGCTCTGTAGCTTTTGGTGAGATAAATCTCTTAAATATGGGCTTTATTCAAGAATGTTTTCGACGAACTATGGCAGCGCATGATCGATTTCATATAGCTGACTTAAACCCGCCGGCTCCACATGACCCTGTTATTGGTGAAGTATTCGAGGTTCAAACAACGCGGTGGAATCATTGGACGATTCACGATAACCCGATTATAAGCGAAGCTCGTAAAAAAGAGATCTATGAAACGCTCAAAAAGAACCCGTACTTGTTAGATCGTGACTGGTTCGGTAAGCGTGTGATGCCTCAGGGTG
Organism: Alkalibacillus almallahensis; assembly: GCF_011761495.1. GTDB lineage: Bacteria > Bacillota > Bacilli > Bacillales > Alkalibacillaceae > Alkalibacillus > Alkalibacillus almallahensis. Next base: position 57,102 of record NZ_JAASRU010000012.1, read on the forward strand.
TTATTTATAGCATGTTCAACATGGAAGAGCATACCGAAAATACGCTCTTAGGTAAGCCTTATGAGATGTTTTTCGAAGCTGATGGTGGGCAGTCAGATGCGACGAGCGTTAGTTGTAATATCGTTACGCGCTACAATGACAAGTTCCGATTAAACCGCGTTGCTCATTATTATCATAGTGGCTCTGATACAGGACAGACAAAGGCCATGAGCACTTATGCAAAAGAAATTAAGGAGTTTATTAAGTGGTGCACAGATAAGTATCAGATGCGCTTTACAGAGCTATTCGTTGACCCTGCTTGTAAGTCGTTAAGAGAAGAACTACATCTTGTAGGCTTAGACACATCACGATCTGATAACAATGCGACAGATGCTAAGAAGCAAGGCGGTGGCATTGAGGTCGGTATTGAACGCGCGCAAAACGCTATTACAAACGGTCAATTCTGCTTAGTTGAGAATGACGAATACGGCCATTATAACTTTGTGAAAGAAATCGGCATGTACGTTCGTGATGACAACGGCAATCCCGTCGATGAATATAACCACGCTATGGACGAATTCAGATATAGCATTAACCATTTTTACAAGGACTACGTGATCTAGGTGGTGACAATAGATGATCAAGAACTTTATCCAGAAGGTGAAAGAGGTGATGTATAAGTTGGGCATTTTAAAAGGTGTTAAAGAGATAGCGCAGCATAAACAAATAGACATAGATGAGCAGTTCTATAATCAAATTGATTTTTGGGACGCGCTTTATAAAGGCTATCATGCTGACGATTTTCATAATTTGAAATATCATACAATCGAAAAAGGCGAGCAAACAAGGCGCATGTTGACACTAAACATTCCGAAAACCGTTTCTCAAGAAATGGCTTCGCTCGTGTTTAATGAGAAAGTCGATATCAATATCAGTGATAACGAGTTTTCTAAAGTCATTGAAGACATCAAAAAGAACAACAAATTCAACAAGAACTTTCAAGACTATTTAGAGTACAGCTTTGCTTTGGGTGGCGTAGTCATCAAGCCTTATGTTGCCAACGATCAGATTAAGCTTACCTTTGTTGATGCTAAATCATTCATCCCTCTTTCCTGGAATAATCGCGGGGTCTTTGAAGCGGTATTTCCAAATCAATTTAAGAAGGGTAAGTATTGGTACACACACTTAGAATGGCATACATGGGAAGGCAATTTATATGTGATACAAAACACGCTACATCGTTCAGATAATCGAGCTGAATTAGGTATTACAGTTAATCTTGATGAAGTGTTTGAAGGATTAGAGCCTGAGATACGCTTCAGTCGCTTTGACCATCAAGCCATGTTTGTTCACATTAAGCCGAATGTGGCGAATAACTTTGATATGCACAGTCCATTAGGGATTAGCTTATATGCCAATGCCCTCGATACGATCAATCAAATTGATACGATGTTCGATAGTTTCAATCGTGAATTTAGGCTCGGTAAAAAGCGTATTGCTGTGCCGTCTGAAATGATTAAGTCTGTCATTGATCCAAACACGGGTGAGATGCATCGATATTTTGATGCGAACGACGAGTCTTATGAAGCCTTTAAATTTGGTGACAATAGCGATAGTAAGATTGAAGATTTAACGGTTGAATTAAGAGTTGAAGAACATATCAGCGCGATCAACAGCATGCTTAATCTATTAGCTATGCAAACAGGCTTTAGTTCAGGCACATTTAGCTTTGATGGCGAGAGCATGAAAACAGCGACAGAGGTTGTCAGCGAGCAATCTAAGACATTCAAGTCTAAGAAGTCACATGAGACGGTAATTGAATCAGCATTACAAGAGCTTATTGATATCATTGCTTACTTAGGTCGAACGTTTCGCTTGTTTACAGTGCCTAATCAATTTGAGACGAGCGTCGCGTTTGATGATTCAGTCGCTGAAGATAAGACAGCTGAAATTACAAGGTTATCGCAAGAGCTACAAAACAAGTTGATTCCTAAAAAGCGTGCGATTATGCGTTATTATGGATTAACTGAAGAGGAAGCGCAGGAATGGTTAAATGAGATTAACCAGGAAAACGCAACGGCAACCAATGAAAGCTTAGATTTCTTTGGCGGAAGTGGTGAATAGCCATGGATCGTGAAGAGCTCGAACAATTTGCGAGAAGAGTCGTTGAAGTTTACTTAGATATGGAAGACGATATGCTCAAAAACATTGGCAAGCGCTTAGCTAAAGGTCAAGACACGATAGAGGACATTGAAAAAAGCGGAGACTTAGAACGTATACGAGCTTGGCAGAGGCAACAGGAAGAAGAAGCGCAAGGGTTAAGTGACGTTAACATTCGCACAATCTCTCAATACTCTGAGAAGGCAGCTAAAAGAGTTCAAGAAATCATTCGAGAAGCGGGTTTTAAAGGTGTTGATGAAATAGAAAATGACTTGATTGACGCTTATGAACGAGGTGCTCTTGATAATAAACCAGGTTCACCAAAAGAAAGCTCAACACTTTTGCAAATTGCTGAAAACATCGTTGGAAACGCTAAAGATAAATTAAATTTAGTTAATACAACCATGTTAAATCAAGCTGATCAAGCTTATTTAGATATAATTAATCGAACAACATCCAATGTACTAGCCGGAACACAGACACCAAAGACGGCTTTAAGGCAAGTGGTTTCGGACTGGTCGAGTCGAGGTGTTCCTGCACTTGTCGATAAAGCCGGAAAGCACTGGAGCACAGAAGCTTATGTCGGCATGATTAATCGAACGATGAGCAATGATGTGGCTAACAATATGCAAGACGCTCGAATGGATGAATACGGAGTAGATTTAATTGAAATATCCCAACACATGGGAGCAAGACCGCTTTGTGCGGATTATCAAGGGCGCATATTTAGTCGAAGCGGTAATCATGATCAGTATCCTGCCCTATCAAGTACAAGTTACGGTAAAGCGGCGGGTTTGTTTGGCGTTAATTGTGGCCATGTCAAATACCCTTACTTTGAAGGCATGAGCAAACGAAGTCAGAACACAATTGATAAAGATAAGAACAAAGAAGCTTATGAGAATCGACAAAAGCAACGCTATTTAGAGCGTCAGATCCGTCATGCTAAACGAGAACAGTCGATGTTAATGGAGATTGGTGATGGTCAAGGCGTTCACTTTGCAGAGGAAAAAGTAAGAGAACGTCAGAAAGCAATGCGAGACTTCATGGATAAAACAGGTCGAACACGTCGTTATGGTCGTGAACAGCTAACTTAAGGGGGGTGATGCTTTGTCTAAAAGCAAGAAAATCGAAGAACTAGAAAAGCGTGTGAGTGATTTAGAGCATGCTATGCATCAAATCATGATGGACAAGCAGAAAGAAAAGCAAGACAAACCACAATATTTTGGTTAGTTAGGAGGTGATCTGCTATCTACGTTGGTCCCGGTTATTGGACTGGTCTTTAAGCATAGACGGTAAACAAGCTTATTTTTTATGCCCTTTTTAAAGGCTTGGGGTCAAACTAAGCGGAACCTTCAGCGTGAGGTGTGACACGCTAAAAAACATAAACAAGGAGTCGATTATAAATGCCAGATTTAAAAGAGTTACTAGGTGAAGAGCTTTACAATCAAGTCGTTGAAAAGGCTGGAGACGAGAAAGTCGCTGTTGTTAGTGATGGTTCTTATATCCCGAAAGAGAAGTTTAATGAGAAATTACAGGAAGCTAAGGACTACAAACAACAGATTGAAGAACGTGACAATCAACTTGAAGAATTGAGCAAAAAAGCTCAAGGCAATGAAGAGTTAACAAAGCAACTGGAAGATTTAAAACAACAGAATCAACAAACGAAAGATGAGTACGAGCAACAATTGCAACAACAAGCGTTTGATCACGCGCTTGATAAGACATTAACGTCTGAAAATGTTCGTAATCCGAAAGCTGTTAAAGCCTTATTGGATATGGACACGATCAAGTTAGAAGAGGACAACTTGAAAGGTTTAGATGAGCAGCTTAATTCGTTGAAAGAGAATGAGCCTTATCTATTTGAAAGTGACGATGGTGGGGATGGTAATCCGAACTATTCAACAGGTGATCACCAAAACCCACAAGGAGGCTCAGATAGCTTCTTGAGTGCTCTGCAAGGTGGAGCGCAGGAATAACAAAATTTAAGGAGATGATTCGCAATGCCAAACGCAATTAATTTAGTAGAAAAGTACGGTCAAGAACTAGACCAAGTCGTTAAGCAAGCAACATTAACAAACGTTTTAGAAACACCTAATGTTAACTGGATGGGAGCTCAAACGTTTCATGTGCCAACTGTAGGCGTTACAGGTTATCAAGACCATAGTCGTAACGGTGGATGGAACCGTGGTGAAGTTGAAACAACTAACGAACCATACACACTTTCATTCGATCGTGATGTTGAGTTCTTCGTAGATCGCATGGATGTAGACGAGTCTAATCAAAATGCAAGCGCAGGTAATATCACGCGCACATTCTTAAATGAGAAAGCAGGTCCTGAAGTTGACGCTTACCGTTTCTCTAAGATGGCAACAAGAGCACTTTCTGACGGTAATAATACAGTGGAATCAGTGAGCGGTGTTGACGTTTACGATCGTTTGAAGTCAGACATCCTTAAAGTTCGCAAATATGGACCTAGCAATTTAGTGGCCTATCTATCAAGTTCAGCAATGGATCAATTAGAGCGCTCTGATAAGTTCACTCGTAATATCCAAGTGCAAAATGGTGGCACGGCTATCGAAACACGTATTACTTCTTTAGATGGTGTTCAACTAGTGGAAGTTTGGGACGCAGAACGTTTCAATACTCAGCACGATTTCACAACAGGCTTTGCAGCTACTGGTCAAAACATTAACTGGATTATTGTTAACCGTGGCTCTATTGTGGCTAAAACGAAGATTAATTCTATCTATCTATTTGAGCCAGGCGCGCACACGCAAGGTGACGGTTACTTATACCAAAACCGCATGTACCATGATCTATTTGTCATGAAAAACAAAGCGGACGGTATTGTATTATCTGCAGAATCGGCAGCCTAAATTGATTAAGGAGTGATAGACGATGAAAAAACTTATAAAAGAAAACGCGGTCATTCAAACGAATGACCCGTTAAAAGAAAAAGAACTAAAATTACGTGGCTTTAATGAAGTTGATGAAAACGGAGAAGTCATTCAAGAAGAGCCTGAGGAAGTTTCTCAGGCAGAATTTGATAAATTGCAGGATGCTTATCAAAAACTTAGTGAGGAAAAAGACGATGCTGCTCAGAAAGCTCAAGATCTGAATGAAGAGCTTGGCGAAGTAAAAGAAGAGAACGAGCAACTTAAGCAAGACTTAGAAAAAGCACAAAAAGACCTCGACAAAGCTAAAAAGGAAAGTAAGAAAGAGGGCAAATAAGCCTTCTTTCTTTTTTATTATGAAAGGGGTGTAAGGCATGCCCTATATTGATAAGCCTTATTATGATGAGGATTATCTAGGTTTAGAGATAGACGACGAACAAACATTCAACCGTTATGTGAAGCGGGCTAGTGACATGATTGATCAAGTGACAAACTTCAAGATTAATAGAGCGGGTTTTGATAAATTACCTGATTTTATTCAAGGACAAGTGAAAAAGGCAATCGCTGCTCAAGTAGAATTCTATCAAATCAATGATGGTCCGGAATCTTTAGATGCAGGAGAGGACTTTTCTAACTATCAGATTGGTAATTTCAGTTTCAGTAAGGGTGGAAGATCTGAAAGCAAACAAGCTGAACGTGTAAGTCCAGCTGCGATTGATTATTTAAGAACTACAGGGCTTTTGCATAGTGGGTTAGGTGTGGTTGAACATGTCTATTATTAAGCCGATTCCGAAAAGGTTGTTAATGGATTCAATTCAGTATCAATCTAAAAACAGTAATGATGGCTGGGACGATTCTTATAGTGATAAACAAACAATCAACAACGTTCGAATTGAACCCGTTAGCTCCATGAAGAGAAGCGGAGACAGTGAAGGACGACAAGCGAATGATGTTGTTTATATTGATTATAAGAACTCATCTTATTTCCCAATCGATGCTAAACCAGGCGACTTAGTAAACGAGCGAGAAGTGACTAAAGTGAATGTATTAAAAGCATTCAAAGAGACACCCCATCACCTGGAACTGGAAGTGATTTAGATGTTTAAGGTTAGTATTGATCTTAAAAATACAAAAGAAAAGCTACCTAAATCGCTAGGAAAAGCTCAAGTCGTGCTAGATAATCAAGTTTTAAAGGATAGTAATAACTATGTGCCAATGGATACAAAAAACTTAAGGGACAGTGGCATTAGAGAAACTGATCTAGGGACCGGTCAAGTCAACTGGGAAACGCCTTATGCCAAAAAATTGTATTACAACCCACAATATGATTTTAGCAAGGATGACAATCCCAATGCGCAAGGCTTATGGTATGAAGCGGCTAAAGCCAACCATAAAAAAGATTGGATAGACGTAGCACAAAAAGCATTCAGAAGTTTATTTTAGGAGGTGTGATATTGGATTTTTTAAATCAAGTTAAAGCGCATATGGAATCGTTATCGTTCACACCTTCTATTATTCAGATAGGGCTATATATAGAAGATGGTGACAGCGTAGCCATCAGGCCTAGCCCTAATACAATTGATGATCGCTATATGGATGAAGGTAAAATCTATCCATTTAGCTTTCAAGTATTAGTTCATCATCAAAGAAATGCTGAAGCATACAGCATGATTGAGAAGTTATTAAGTGAATACGATAATCTATCAAACGGAGCGGTTACGTCTAGTGATGGCTCTTTTAATTTGGTCTCAATTCAGTGCACTAACACACCGAACTTTGTTCAAAAGACGAGTTTTGGCGTTTTGTGGACGTGCCAATTTGAGGCTGAATTGCACATTAAAGGAGGGAATTAAATGAGTTTTCTACTGCAGTATGAAAATAAATTAGAGATCGATACGTCGCCAGATAGCACAGAGAGCTTTAAAACCCTTGCAAAAGGGATCAATACAATGGAAGCGGATCCGAACGAAGAACAATCACAGGATCGTTATTTTGACGGTGACGGTTTTGCTGAAACGGATGTTATCGGAGCTCAATTAATACTAAGTGTAGAAGGGCATCGTTATTATGGTGACCCTGCCCAAGATTTTATCTTCGCAAAGCAAGTTGAAGTTGGTCCTGCACGTCGAACGAATTTCCGATTAACGTTACCTGATGGGGCAACGTTCGAAGGACCTTGTACAATCGCTAATATTGTTGGACCGGGTGGCGCAGCAGGTGAAAAAGGCGCTATTTCATTTGAAATTCACTTCAACAAAAAACCTGAATACACACCTGGACCCTAAGGCGCCCGTCAACCTAACTTCTAGCAATGTCATGTCAACGTCTGTTGATTTAAGCTGGGACGAAGTTAGCCAAGCTGACGGATATTACGTGTATCAAGATGGTGTTCAAATTGATGATGTTTCAACTGAAACCTTAACGGTTGAAAATCTTGACCCAGAAACAGAATACGAGTTTTATGTGACGTCTTATCGTGACACTTATGAATCTAAGAAGAGCGACTTGATTACAGTTACAACGACTGCATAGAGGACGGTTTATAGCCGTCCTTTTTTATTTAAGGAGGAAGACAATGGCGCAACTTAATTTTAATTTTGAACAGCCGTTTGATGAGATCGATATCAATGGCCATATCTATAAGCTTTATTACGACGACGAGAGCTTAAAACGTTATCAAAAGCTTGCAACAGATTATCAACAAGACGCAGAAAAATATGCTCAAAAACAAAATGATCTTGGAAACATGTCTGAAAAAGAAATTGAAAAACTTGAGCAAGAAGGCGTTGAATTTCTGAAGCGATTTACAGATGGCTTTTTCGGTGAAGGAGCGTTTGAACCTATATACGAGGCGAGTGGGCGTTCAACGCTCAACTTTATGCCACTCATTGAATACACGCTTGACTGGCTAAATAACAAGATGCCAGATACCGATCAAGCGAAAAAAGATTATTACTTGAAGAAGTGATGTTATGAGACTGACAGAGCGATTTCAAGATGTGCTTTGGATTGACGCCAATGAGTATCAATTAGACTTATCGTTTGATAATATCTTGCGAATTCATGAATTAAAAGATGATTTAGAAATTGATGATAAAACGCGCATTGAATTGATGTTTCAAATGCTAGTGGGTTCTGATCTTGACTTAACCTTAGAACAAAAGGTTGAAACGATTGAATATATATTTTCAGAATTTGTTACGAAAGAAAAAGTGCAGGAAAAAGCTGATACGGAAGACTCAAGTGAAGAGACTGAACAAAACAAGCCTAAAAGCTACGATTTGAACAAGGATGCGGATTACATATTCGCGTCTTTTTTTATGGATTATGGGATTGATCTTATTGAAAAACAAGGCGCTTTGCATTGGCGTAAGTTTATTGCTTTATTGAATGGGCTGAGTGAGAAAACGCCTTTCATGCAGGTCATCAAGATTAGAACGATGGAAGTTCCTAAAGCCAATAAGCATAACCAAGAAGAGCGCAAACGTATTAAGAAACTAAAACGCATTTATGCGCTTGAGCGTGATGAAGAAGACGGAAACCAGGTCTTTGACGACATGGTGAATGCTTTCGGTGGAAGGCCTGAAGGTGGTGAGTAAATGGCAGACGGTAGAATTACGATAGATACAGAGATTGATCAAAAAGGCGCCGAAAAAGGCACGCAAGCCCTGCAAAAAAAGCTAGATGGAACCGCACAGAAAGCAAAAACTGTTGGCGGTAACATGACAAAATATTTAACTGCGCCGATATTAGCATTTGGTGCAGTTGGCATGAATTCAGCTAAAGAATTTAGTGGTGCTCAGCGTACTATACAAAATGAACTAGGGCTCTCGCAAGACGAGGCAGAAAAGCTTACGGATGTTGCTAATGACATTTATAAAAAAGGATTTGGAGAAAGTCTAGACCAAACTGCGGGAGCTCTAGCTGATGTTAAGAAGCAACTAGGTGACTTGGCAACAGACGAGAACATAGAGAAACTTACAACTGATTCCTTAGCCTTATCAGAAATTATGGATGCTGAAGTTAACGAGATTTCGCGCACGGGCGCAACACTTATGAAGGAGTTCGGAGACAGTGGCAAAGAAGCCATGGACTTGATCGCATGGGGTTCACAAAACGGACTAGATTTTTCGGATGAGTTACTCGATAATATCGCAGAATATGGACCATTATTTAGTGATATGGGCTATAGTTCTGAAGAATACTTTAACCTTTTAAAGAAGGGTGCAGATGAAGGTTCATACAACCTTGATTACTTAAATGATGTTATGAAGGAATTCGATGTGAAACTATCCGATGGTACAGCAGCTGAAGCAATCGGCACCATGTCTCAATCTACTCAAGATATGTTTAAGAAGTGGAAAGATGGTGAAGCTACAACGTCCGATGTCATGGATGCCGTAACAGATGAAATGTCAACCATGGATAAAAGAGCTGCAGAAGCTATCGGGCCTGAGATATTCGGAACTAAATTTGAAGATCTAGGCGTGGATGCAGTGCTTGCTATGGGAAATGTTGATGATGAAATCAAAAACTTAGACGGAACGATGGGCGACATCACAAAAACGCAAGAAGAATCTTTTGGACAAAGATTCAGATCTTTGCTGAGAAAAAGCGGTGATGCTTTAAGACCACTAGGTAACATTTTGCTTGACTTAGCAGAAAATGCATTACCTCCTCTGATAAATGCTGTAACCGAAGTAGCTAAATGGTTTGATAACTTATCGCCAGTCACTCAAAAAATTGTTGTCGTTATAGGCGCACTTTTGGCTGCGATTGGTCCATTATTGGTCATTCTTGGCATGGTAGCTGGAGCTATTACAGCTATTACAGCCCCTTTTCTTCTATGGACAGTTCTTATAGGGGTGGTTATAGCGTTCGTAGTAACGTTAGCAATCACAATTACGAAGAATTGGGACAAGATTAAAGAGCGTACTGTGATTGTTTGGAATGTTATAAAATCATTCTTTTCATCGCTATGGGACGGTATTAAAAACAAATTTACAACAACAATCAATGCGATAAAAACTGCCGTTTCTACAGCTTGGAATTGGATTAAGAGCATAACGGCTTCCGTCTGGAACGGTATAAAAAGCTTTTTCTCATCTTTCTGGGCAGGCGTTAAAGGTGTCTTCAAGTGGTATATTGATACGCTTAAAAACAACGTCTCAACAGTATGGAACTGGATAAAGAAAACGACACAATCCGTCTGGAATGGGATTAAAAATTTCTTCTCATCATTTTGGGGAGGCATTAAAAATATATTCATGACGGTTATTCAATATTTGCGAGACCGTATCAGCAATGCTTGGCAGTGGATTAAAGGCATAACGTCATCTGTCTGGAATGGCATTAAGAGCACTTTATCAGGTATATGGAATGGCATTAAAGATACAGTTAGCAGTGTTTTTAATGGTGTGAAGGATACGGTTTTGGATGTATGGAACACGATTAAATCAACTACTGATGACGTTTGGGATGGCATTGTTGAATCCATCAAAGGCGCTATTAATGGTGTGATTGGTGCCATAAATGGCATGTTGAACAGCATTAGTGATATAAGTATTAGTCTACCCAACGTACCCGATTGGGTTCCTGGTGACATGGGCGGAGGATCCATAAGCTTTCCGAATCTGCCTAATATACCTAAGCTTGATGTTGGTACAAACTTCGTTGCCCAAGATGGACTAGCTATGCTGCACCAAGGCGAGGCTGTAGTTCCTAAAGAATACAATCCTGCTGCGGATGGTGAAAATGAGAAAAAACAACCCGTTCAAATAAACTTAACGCTTGGATCAACAAGCTTCAAACAATTCGTAGAAGATATAACAGAAGTTCAAGACCGAGAAGAGAGAACGTTAGAAGCGTTTAGGGGGTGATGCAGTGCAATTTAATGGAATCGATTTAACCCCATATTTAAAAATCAAAAGTATAACAGGGCGTGGCATGACGTCATATGAAATATCATCGCTATCAGTGCGAGGCATGGATGGAGCGCATTATGAACGCAAAAAACGTCCTCCACGGCCATTGAATATTGAAGCGGATATCATAACGAACAACCGAGAAGAGTTGCGAGATAAAATCAATGAATTGAATGAAATTCTATCTGTTAACGAACCTGTTCCAGTTGTTTTTCTGGATGAACCTGATATCACTTATTATGGTGTACCTGAATCAAGTTCGGAAGACGACGAATTGTTCTTTAAGCATTCTGGCACTTTAACCATTATATGCTATGACCCTGACAAATACGGACCTGTAAAAGAGAAAGGTCTAACTGAACAAGGAACGATCATCAATGTAGAAGGCACGCAAGCAACTAAACCTACATTTGAATTTGATGTATTAGCCCCAATCACATTTGCAATGGTATCAAATGGTGATGAATACATGATGATTGGCCGACCTATAGACGTTGACAATATTGCGAAAGAACCTTATCCAGAAGTTGATCGATGGTTTATGGATACATTAACAGGTTGGTCGCATATGACAGAAGGGAAGTTTTTGAATGATGAGGTAACAGGTGGAACGGTTAGCGGAAGCCAAATAAGCGTTGATGAAGGGGCCTTTATAGCTGATGGCTATGGATCTAGTCAATCAGGTTGGTATGGTCCTGCCGTTAAAACATCACTATCAGAGCCTGTTCAAGATTTTTCAATTACGTTAGGTGTTGCAGCTTATAACAATGGTTCTCCTGGTAAAGTGATGGCCATCTTTTTAGATGACCAAGGCGACATCGTGTGTTCGTTAGGCCTTATCAACGCTCGTGCCAATTCTAAAAACGTGCGTGTGTTAGCACGTATGAATGATGGTCAAAATGTGGCACGTCATCGTGTGATGGATTATCAAGGCGATACTGGAACAGAATCGCAAGTCTTTAACGATAGCCCTTTGAACATTCGTTTGAGACGAGAAGGCAACACATTCAGTGCTAAAACGTGGCAAGTGCGTGATGGCAGGCAACATGCGCGACACACGTCAGATATTGTAGATGATAATAGTGATTTCCAACGACCAATCGAACAGGTCGTTTTATTTTTTGCTAAATACGAAAATCACGACGTTTTTCCGATGCGAATCCTAGGCTTGCGTGTGCATGAATCAACCGTTTTAGCTGATGACGAAACACCATACATCGCACAAGAAGGCGATCAAATCTTATTCGATCATGACGAAGAAGCGATTTATATCAATGGTGAAGATGCAACTGATTTGAAAAACTTTGGCGCTTCTTATTTTGAATTGCCACTAGGTGAGAATGAGTTGGCAACGTTGCCTGATGACTTAGATGGCATAGTTAAGTATAGACCAACCTATAAGTAAGGGGGTGATAATATGTCACAAATTCATATCTTAGACCAGGAAAATGACCAGATTTTAGATGTGATAACCAAACAACACATTATAGAAGACGTGCATAAGCAGTCTTTAAAAGATAAGCTTGAAACGTTTGATTTTACCACGTTTGCGAACAAACGATTTAGCCAGTATTTAGAAAAGCGTAATCGGCTGATTATACCTGGTGAAGACGGTGAATATCGAGAATTTATTATGCATGAAGTGATTAAAGATATTAATCGACAATCTGAAGTTTATGCGAAAGCTAGTTATTTAGAGCTCAAGAAGCAATCGATTATTTATCCACAAACGTTCAATGCTCAGTCAGCCACACAGATGGTTGGGCATGCTACCGATGGAACCGAATGGCAACCAGGCTTAATTGAAATCACAAACATTCGCACCTTCAACGTTGAAAACCATCGTAATCCGTTCGCATTCTTGAAAACGATTGCCAACGAATTTGACGCTGAATTAAGGTTTCGTATTGTAACTGATGGGAATCGTGTCGTAGCGCGTTATGTTGATTTGTTAAAACGTCGCGGGCAATGGCAGGGCAGAGAAGTCACTTCAGGCAAAGATTTAGCAAGCATTAAACGTACAGAACGTACTGATAATGTTTACACAGCTTTAGTTGGTATTGGGCCTGAAAGAGAAGACGGCAATCGTTTAGAAGTGTTGGTTGAAGATCAGGACGCGCTTAAACGATGGGGAAGACGTGACAAAAACGGGAACCTGCAACACTTAATTGGCACGTATGAACCTCAATCGACACGCCAAGACATGACAGGAAGTGAATTAGAACAATACACACGCACTGAACTTAACAAGCGCATTAATGCCGTTGTTGAATTTGAGGCTGACATTGTCGATTTAGAGCATGTGCCAGGATTGGAAAACAAGCGTTTTCGATTTGGCGATACGATTAAAATTAAAGACACTGGATTTGAACCGCCCCTCTATTTAGAAGCGCGGATATTTGAACAAGAACGATCGATCGTAGACAAATCAGCTAAAAAAGTGAAGCTTGGTGACTTTACAGAGTTAACGGAAGAAGAAGTACAAAACGTTTGGAAGCAACTGCAATCTGAAATTGCTAAAAAAATTAATGCCGCTGAAACGTATGATAAAACGACGATTGATAGTAAAGACCAAACGGTTTTTGAAGATGGCAAGACGTTTGCAGAAGTGCAAGCTAGTAACGCATTAGAAGATGCTAAAGCTGACGCAAAACAAAAGGCCAATGAAGCGCAAACAGCAGCAGAAGAGTATGCACTTGCAAAAGCTAATTTGGCTGAGACAGAGGCTGAAGCTTATGCAGACGGGATTGTATCAGACGAAGAACAAGCGCGTATCAATCAAGCCGAAGCTAACTTGCAAGAAGCCAAACAACACGCTGAAACAAAAGCAAGTGAAGCACAATCAGCAGCTGAAGCATATACGGACACTCAATTAACAAATTACGTTCAAGCGACGCAATACGATAGTGATATATCGGATATACAAGCACAGATCGACAATCAGATTACGTCGCACTTTAAAAATTATGCACCAACATTGAATAACGAGCCTGCTAGTCTATGGACAACGGATAACAAAAAAGACAAACACGTAGGCGACTTGTTCTACGATACTGACACAGGGTACTCCTACCGTTTTGCTAAAAACAACGGAACGTATGAATGGATTCAAGTTCGTGATGAAGGGATTAACAAAGCCTTACAAGACGCTAGTGAAGCACAAGACACAGCAGACAGTAAACGCAGAGTGTTCGTTAGTCAACCAAACACGCCGTACGATAAAGGTGATTTGTGGGATAAAAATGGTTCTATTTATCGTTCTACCTTAGATAAGTCTAGTAGCGGTTCGTTTAGTTCAGCTGATTGGGTATTGATTGGTGATGTTACAGGCGAACATACGTCGCAAGACACAGAGAATGTAAATGGTCGTCCATCTAGCGATATTGAAGATAAACAAGGGGCGCAGAATAAAGCTGATAACGCCGAACAAAACGCAAAAGACCACGCCGACACCGTAAGCGACCAAGCCTTAACAGACGCTCAAAACTACGCCGTCGCACAAACGGCATACGACACGAAAATGGACGAAATTGCAAACGACCTAAGCGCTAAAGCAGGCGTTGAATACGTTGACGGTCAGTTGCAGCTAAAACAAGGCGAGATTCCACAGCAAGATACCGAGCCGAGCAACCCAAATACAGGCATGTTATGGCTTGATACGTCACAATCACCAAACGTCATGAAACGCTATGATGGTTCAAGCTGGGTTAAAGCGTCGCCAACCGAGGCAAGCGAAGTCGGTTCTTATACGATCGCAGAAGTTGATAACCGTCTATCAAACAAAGTCAGTGTAACACAATATGATTCAGACATGGATGGCGTTATTAGTGATATTCAAAGCAATAGCACACTAATTGGTCAAAATGAGGACGCTATTGCTTTAAAAGCGGATAGCAGCCGTGTCGACACCTTAGAAGGTACGGTAAGCGATCATTCGTCCGAGTTGAACGTTATGTCTGACGAAATTAGCAGTAAAGTCGAGGCAGATTACGTTGAAGGCGAGATTGATAAGTTACAAGTCGGTGGGCGAAATTTATTGAAAGGTACAAGTTTTACTGATGGGTTAGGTGATACCAACGGTTATAGTATAAACTTAAACATCAGTAATGAGGGTTATGTTAAAAACACTAAATCGGCGACACACGAATATACAAGCTCGAAAGATAATGGGGAGGACAGCTTAAATAAAGGTGTTCGTTACCGTAACTTAGGGCTTGAAACTAATGAGACATATACTTTCAGCTTTTACGGGAAAGGTTGGGAGGAACACAAATCTATTGATTTATACTCTCAAAGTTCTTTCGATGAAAGTATAACAAGGGTAGAGTTAGGGGATTGGACTAAGTATATCTTAGAAATTTCTCCAAACGAAGTAATGGATAACCTGTATATAAGACCTAACGGTAATGATGAATATAGTTATCATTTAGTTTTTAATGCCCCGAAACTAGAAAAAGGCAGTAAAGCGACTGATTGGACACCAGCACCCGAGGACACTCAGTCTCAGATTGACGACCTAGACATTACGGTCGAACAACACTCAACTGACATTACGCAGAACGCTAACTCGATTACATCCAAAGCTGAGCAATCTGAACTCGATACGCTGACTGGGCGCGTTAGTACAGCTGAATCTGAAATCACGCAAAACGCTGATAACATCACGTCTAAAGTTGAACAAACGGAATTTAATACGTTGGAAGGACGAGTTGATAGTGCTGAAAGTACGATTCAGCAACATGCTGATGAAATCGAGTTACGTGTCGAAAAAAATGGTGTAATAGGTTCTATTAATCTTTCAGAAGAGAATTTGAAAATTGACGTTGAACAAGTTGCCATACAAGGTGACTTAGAAGTAAGTGAAGGCAATCTTGTTTTGAAAGATGGTTCGGTTACTGCACCTAAAATTTCATCCAGAGAAATAACATCTGAAAAATTACTGCTTGGTAATTTCGATAACATGTTAGAAAATCCTAACTTCTTGAATAACATAAGCCCACACGATTTACAGAGAGGTTCATGGACGTTGGATAATAACAAAAGCCACACAGGGAAAACATCGTTAAAATGTACGGGTGTTGATGCAGGTGATGAGGCTCGTGTTTATTTAGGTGGCGCTGACGCGATTGTTGTCCAAGAAGGCGAACAATATCAGTTTTCAACTCATGTTATCAAAACAGGGAACAGCCCACACAGTGACATGGTTATTTCGTTAAGGTTCGCTGATGAAGACCTCAATTTTGTTAGCTTTGAAGGCACGAAATGGTTTTATTCTGATGATTTTAGTCACAATGAATGGACGCAAGTAACAACCACTGGAACTGTTCCTGAAGGCGCTTTTTATGTCCAACCAACCATACGGATCATGGATGATGGCAACAATCCAAGTTATCAAATTGATTCGGTTAAGCTCAAAAGTCTAGTTGATGGGAAGTTAGTAGCAGGCACTATTGAAAGTGTTGATATTAATGGTTCGACGTTTACAGCTCAAAGTGGTGAAGATGGTTATGTGCGCATTAATGACGCAGGTTGGTACGTTGTTGACGGTAACGATGAGATAAGAATCGGTATTAACACGAAAGGTCAGTCATGGTCACAGCCAGCCCCATCTATTCTATGGTTTTTCCCGAACGATAATAGCAGTGAGAATTATATAGGATTGCAGGAATCTGATGGTGCTCCATTAACTATTCATTCAACAAATAAACTTATTTTATCAGCTGCTGAACTTTCAATGAGCCCTATAACAAGCGATTTAGATGTACAAGCGAAATTAACAATTGAACGAAGTGGTTCAAGCTTTAATCTTAAATCAGAAGGTATAGGATCAGGGGCAACCACTTATGTTGACTTTATTGACGCAAACAGTGATAGCTTAGGTTATTTTGGTTATGGTTCAGGCGGTAATACGGTTTTCTATATATCGAATAACATTGGTGATGAGGTTCGCATTGTTGGCGACATGAACGCAACAGGCTCAAAGTCGGCGATTGTGGAAACCGAAAATTACGGTAGTCGTAAGATGTATGCTGTAGAAGCACCAGATGTTCGGTTTATGGATGTTATTGAAGTCACGCTTGATCAAGGCGAACATTGGGTTAACTTAGACCAAATATTTGTTGAAACCATTAACGGCTATTCGGTATTTCCAATCGTTCAAAGTGGTGGTCAAGTTAGTATTTTAGAACGTGAAAATCAACGATTTAAAGTATATGTAGCAGATGATAATACAGAAGTTGCTTGCTGGGTTTACGGCAAGCGAGAGGGCTATGAAGATATTTATTTAGAACAAGTTGAGGAGGTTGCATGATGAGTCAAGACGTCAATAAAATCTTAGATGATTTATCGAATCAATTTGCACAGCAACTAGCAGACCAATCAATCAAAGATAAGCGTGCGATTGCGATTCTTAGAGAAGAAAATGAGCGATTGAAAAGTGAATTAGATAAACTCAAAAACGACGCTGAATAAGCGTTTTTTTATTATGTGCTAGGGGGTAAATGATGAATGAGCAGTACAATAACGAGCAAATCAAGCGAATAGATAAGCGTGTTGAAAAGATTGAAAGTCGTGTAACAAATGTTGAAACACGTATTTCAGTGGCAGAAAGCAATATCAAAGATATGAAGGACGATATCACATCAATTAAAGATAATACAACGTGGATCCTGCGCCTAATTATAGGCGCTATTTTAATGGCTTTATTGAGCTTAATCATTGTACAGGGAGGCTAAAAATGAGTAATGAAGAGTTAGAATTGAAATTGTTAGAACTTGAAGCAAAAATAAGTCAAATTGTAGCTGAGTTAGAAGAGCTAAAAACGACCAGTCGCTAACGGCGGTCAGTAACTGGTCGTGTAAATAATTATTCAAATTTCAAATAATGTTCATTATGCTCGTAAACTTTATAGCCTTGTTTTTCAGCTTCGGCTATGATTTCGTCTTTCGAAATTGAATACTGACGCAAGTCAATTTTAGCTGGTCCTGCTTTAGGTTTATTGAAGTGGGCCTGAAGCAAGTTGTTTAGGTTTTCCCAAGAATATAAAGGACCATTATATTCTAGCTTTGGATCAAGATTACCCATAATTAACACCTCCCTTCTAACACGCACATTCGACAAGAAGGGAGAAAATTCCTACTAAATATAAGGAGTGATTTGAATGCAAGATTTGCGCGGAAAAACAATGGGCGGTCACAGCAAACGCTCATTAAATCAAGTCAATTTTATTGTGCGTCACCATTCAGCTACTGAAGAAGGTGACGTTTTTAAGTTCGAAGATTATTGGAAGTCAAAAGGCTGGAGCACAGGAGGCTACCACGAAGTCATTTTAAGAGACGGCGATTTTCAACTCAACTATGACGAGAATGTTATTACGAACGGTGTGGGTGGCCATAACACTGAATCGTATCACATTTGTTTAGTTGGTAACGGTGACTTTACTGAAGCGCAAGAGAAAACATTTAAAGAGCGTGCTAAGAAAGCGATGAATGCGTTTATTTTAAGTGTTGACGATGTTATTGGTCACAATGAATTTGCGAGTGCTAATACATCTTGCCCAGGTATCAATATGGACAATGTTCGTGCTCGGCTCAAAGGTTCTTCTAATCAATCGTCTGATAGTGATTTATTGCAAAAAGGCGACAAAGGAAGCAAAGTTGAAAAATTGCAAAACGATTTGCTAGATGCAGGAGAAGAACTACCGCAATATGGAGCGGATGGCCATTTTGGCGACGAAACAGAAAAAGCTGTTAAGAGCCTGCAGAGAAAAGCAGGTATTACGATTGATGGCATTGTTGGGCCAAATACTAGAGAAGCCCTGAATAATCAACCATCTAGCAACCACGATTTGCCTAATGGCATTTATCGTGAGGGTAATCGAAGTGGCGCGATCAAAAAAATCCAAGAAGCATTAAACGCTGCTAACTTTAAAGTTGGTGCGGTTGATGGCATTTATGGGCCAAAAACGAAAGATGCTGTCGAACGTTTTCAAAAAGTTTATTTACCTTATGAAGTGGATGGGGTTTATGGACCAAATACGAAAGCGAAATTAGAGGAGGTTCTATAATGGAGATTATGGATTATGTAGTTGAGAAAGCGCTGATTTTGATTCCAGTTTTGATGGTATTAGGTAAGATGATTAAGAACATGGAGATCGTACCAAACAAATTCATACCAGGCATCTTACTAGTGATTGGCTTAGGCCTGTCGCTATTTTTATTTGGTTTGAATGTTGATGCTGTGGTGCAAGGTGTCCTGGTTACAGGCGCATCTGTTTATTTCCATCAGGTCATTAAACAAAAAGATAAGCAAGAATAAGTATAAGCCCTGTCATTCGGCGGGGCTATACATATATTAAAAGTAACCCTCATGTTATTATCATTAATCATTTGACTAAACATATACGAAAAAGGGTATAATCAAATATAAGGTAACTGAGAATAACTCAGCGTAACTCAAAAGAACTTATATTAACTAAAAGTCTTTTTAATATTTGAGAAACGTGTTATAGTTCTAATATTGTATAAGCATTTTGTGAGGAGGGTTACAAAATGACAGAGGAAAAAAGAGTTATTTTTAATGATGTAAACGATTTAGTCAATTATCTATTTAATAAATTCGGTGATTTAACTCCATTAAAACTACAAAAAGGTTTGTATTTTCTCTATGCGTATTATGGAGCTATGTATGGTGAAAAAGAAAAAGAAGGAGTAACTGAACAAAACTATAACTACCCATCAAGATTATTTGATAGTGAATTTGAAGCCTGGACTTATGGTCCTGTAGTTAGAGAAGTATATGATAATTATAAAAAAGATGTTTATTACGAAAACAAAATATCCAATGAAGAAGCAGACGAATTATTTTCTGATTACGCAGAAGCTCAACGGTTTGTTGATGAACTGTTTGGACAGATTAAAGAAATAAGTGACTTCTCATTAGTTGATAGAAGTCATGAAGATGAGGCTTGGAGAGATCCTTATAAAGAACAAGGAAAATCAGCTCCTATGGATAACAATAAAATCATTAAAGAGTACAGAGAAAAATTATGATTGGTAGTGAAATTTTTGATTCACTAAAACCTCAAATCGATACTGCTAAAGTATCAGGCTATAGGTTTGCTAACAAAGAAGCTCGTTTTAAAGGTGAAAGGACAAAGCTGGAACCTTCTAAAAAAACTGAAGTAAAACCATTTAATGAATTCTCTTTCAAATCAAAGTATAACAGTGATCTCGAATTTACTAATTTCTATCGTGAGGATACAGATCAAAAGTTAAAAAAGAGAATTAACGAATTAAGTGAAGACTTTAGTGTAACTTTAAAGGGAGAGACAAGAGGAGTAGAATTTGATAAAGATCGTATTAAAGAAATACTAGAGTTGTTTGTTGGAGAATTTCATGAAGATGATCTAAGCGAAGACGAAATTGTTAAGGTTCGTTTATATGATCCCTTTGGATATCCAACAGAAATAAGAGTTTATCTTACATTGGATACAAGTGACCTTGATAATAAAGTATATTATGTTCTTATGGTTGATCTATTCCATCTAGTGATTCCCAGTAGTCATAACGGTAAACAATCAGAGGTTGTTAAACAAGAAACCTTCGAACATAATAAGGATAACAATAAATGTATTAGTGAGTTTTTTGCTTTCAAATGATTCTTCCATTGTATATTGGTTGGGAGAATTATTTTTTGTTCACCCAAAAACCCATTCAACTTCAGCGCATTATTCAATATCAAAGGTTAAAGCCCTCACATTTTGTGGAGGCTTTTTTTATTGTGAACAGACCACGATCCATCTGGATAATAATGAAACCATTCCCCGTTCAAATACCGAACATCAACACAGTATTCATCCATATTTCTAATAACTTCAACTATATTATTCACGTCAAAATCACTATGTTTATCTGAATTCAATTTGATGAAATGTGCACGTTGCGCTTTCAATAGAAATTGATATTCGCCATCGGACAAATCTTCGGCTGCAGGTAAACGATAAAGCATTAGTAATCATCTCCTATTTAGTTTTCTGCTATATAATAGCATAAGGTTTTATAAATGGTTGATTTTCGACAAAATATTCTAAATAAAAGTATGCGGTTTAGCAAAACTGTTTCAATTTTGTTTAATTAACGTTAAAATATCACATATATATCACAATAATTTGTAACCAAACAAAATCGAACGAAATAAAATCTTTATGAAAGTCGTCAACCGTGACTGAACAAACATGATATGAAACTGAAAATAACACCACCATAAGCGCAAAGCTTATTATATTTATAAAATGAATTTTAGGGGGATTCTAACAATGGCTATTGCAATTGACCAACAATATATTGATGATATTCCAGTTTTAATTGTACATGAACAAACACAACAAGTTGCACCTTTACCCGTTATAGTATACTTTCACGGATTTACGAGCGCTAAAGAACAAAACTTACCCCTGGCTTATTTATTAGCAGAATCAGGTTATCGCGTCGTGTTGCCAGAAGCGATGCATCACGGCGAACGTCGGCGCAATATTTCTGATCAAGAAGTCCAATTTGCTTTTTGGGAAGTAGTGAAACAAAATCTTACTGATCTTGCTAAAATCGAAACCTGGTTGACGAACCAAGGTTTATTGGAAGCTGGCCGGTTTGCTGTAGCTGGAACGAGTATGGGAGGCATCACCACTGCTGCAGCCCTTACACAATATGAATCAATTCGAGCTGCAGGTATTATGATGGGTACTGCGAATATGCAAGAAATGGCGGATTATTTATTAAAAGGTATTGAAGCACAAGGAATTGAATTACCGTTTACAGAAGAAGAATTGCAAGAGCAATTAGATCAACTGAAGACAATTGACTTATCACAACAAATTGAAGCTTTGAATGATCGTCCATTGTTTATTTGGCATGGGGAAGAGGATCCGGTTGTGCCTTATAATCAGGCGGTTGAATTCTACCGACAATTACAAGAAGCAGGTGCGAAACATGTGGAATTTGTTTCAGAGCCTGGTCGGGACCATAAAGTGAGTCGTGATGCGATGTTAGGTCTCCGAGATTGGTTAATGTCTCATTTATAGAAATAATTAATTTTACTTTAAAAAAAGATAAAAACGTGTTTATAATAGAATAGAGAATGTTTGAAGGAGGACTCGAGCATGGATCAAGCTTTAGAAGAGAATCTGTGGGGAGCGCTTGAGAATGTAATCGACCCAGAACTTGGAATTGACATTGTCAATCTAGGTCTCGTTTACAATATCGAATTAGATGATGAAGGGCTTGCAACAGTCACTATGACGTTAACAGCAATGGGTTGCCCACTTGCTGCGACAATCGAAATGGATGTTAAACAAGCAATGATTGACCTTCCAGAAGTTAACGAAGTCGAAGTGAATATTGTTTGGAATCCACCATGGACGAAAGAACGTATGTCTCGTTACGCAAAAATCGCGCTTGGTATCCCAGATTAATTAATAGGAACAGTCCAACATTGTTGGGCTGTTTTTTTATTATGTAACGAGACATTGAATAGGTCTAAATACAAAAACCAACTTCCTGGCATTGAGGAAGTTGGTTTTTAGAATTGATTACTTATAAAAACACTAACACTAAAATACCAATAATTAAGCAATAGTAAGCGAAGTATTTTAACTTACCAGCTGTCATAATATTAATAAACAGTAAAAGTGCCAAATATGAAGAGAAAATAGCGGCAATTAAGGCAATCAGATAAAGCACAAATTGACCAGATAATTCAGGATTGCTTAATACATCGCTAACGGCAAAGACCATTGTACCTAAGCTAACTGGTATATACATTAAAAATGAAAAGCGCAAGGCAACTCGCCGCTTCATTCCGACAAGCATCGAGGCAACAATGGTAGCACCCGAGCGACTGATGCCAGGAACGAGGGCGACAGCTTGAGCAAAACCGACAATGACTGCATCTTTGATTGTTAACTGCTCGTCGTCTTTATGACCGTGAAAGTTACGGATGATCCATAATGCAATGGCTGTTAAGATTAGTGAAATTGCGACGATTTTGACTTTACCAGTAACCTCACCAATAGAATCTTCTAATAATACACCTAATAAACCGGCTGGAATCGTAGCAATAACTAGAAGAAAAGCATAGCGAAAATCTGTTTTAGACTCTTCGTCTCGATTGAATAAATACCTGCTACTTCCGACAATTAATTGCCAAATATCCCGACGATAGATCGTGACAACAGCGATTAATGAACCGAAATTAATAAATGCTTCAAAAGTAATTCCTGGTTCACCAATATCGAATAACGAACGTAATATAACTAAATGCCCACTTGAGGAAATAGGGATTGGTTCGGTGAAACCTTGAAATAATCCAAGGAAAATAAATTGTATAATTTCCATAATCTCGTTCATCGTTTATGATACCTCCTTACGAATATAGGTTATTGTGCACATATCCCGAATACTTTGAATACATTGTACGTGAAAGGGGAGGTAATTATGGTGCATGAAATGAAACAACCAGCATATGAATGGTGTCAGCAGCATCTTCATCAACATGTCTTACTTGAAACGACAGCAGGCGATCAAATCGAAGGTTATGTATGCGACTTAGATGATGAAAATGTCCATTTAGTTGTGCCGTCTCAACATATCCCGCACATTCCAGTTCGGCAATATGGTTATGGTCCATATGGTTATCAAGGTTATGAACCTTATGGCTATGGTTATCCATCTAATCAATATGGGTTAAGTCGATTAATTATTCCATTAACATTTGTTGCTGCACTGAGTTTGTTACCTTGGTAGTGGAACATAAAAAAAGGAGGTTGACTTACCGCAAGGAAGTCAACCTCAATTGTTGTATACATCATTGAAATCGTTTGAGTATCCGTTAGTTTTCCTTATCGGTAATAACAGTTTCACCAAGAACAACGGTACCTAGGGTGAAGACAATTGCAATGGCAATAGCTGCTGTTAAATTGAAACTAATACCTGCCATACTACCGATTACATATACGATCATGGCACTTAATAAAAAGCTCCAAACTGCTGTTGAAATTAAACGCATATAGTTCACCTCATTTATCTATACATTCCACACCTTAGTGTATCAAAGCTTGGCTAAAAAATAAATAAAAAAATTGTGACGGTTGAGTGAGGAGATCATGTTATGAAAGTTTTTGTCTATCCGTGCTTTCACCCCTTTGGATATGAATTGGTGAATTATTATTTACTTGCAGGTCATGACGTTGTTGGAAAAGATGAGCTTGATTCAGATCAATCATGGCATTATTATGCGATGGTAGCGAGACATGCTCGTTTTACTTTGGTGGAAGACAGTTCGAAGGAATTTGAACCTTTTCATGAAGCGTTTTGTATTAACGAACATTGTGATGTGATAGCAGACCATCTGTCGATTATAGAGATTGAGGAAGAAGGATAAACTTTAGCATAAGCCATTAAGTTTAAAATAAAATCGTTGAAATCGGTAGAGAATTTGATAAAATTAGAACCAGGTCATAATATATGATGATAGAAGTTAATCGTTAGGAGATGACGCGATATGAAAGCGGGTTTAATCGGAACAGGCCATTACGTGCCTGAGAAGGTTTTAACGAACCATGATATGGAAAAAATCGTTGACACGTCTGATGAATGGATTCGCACGCGAACAGGGATTGAAGAGCGTCGAATTGCATCAGATGACATGGATACGTCTGATTTAGCATATGAAGCAGCGGTTAGCGCTTTAAATGAAGCAGGTCTTAACGGCGAAGATTTAGATATGATATTAGTTGCAACAGTCACATCAGACATGGGTTTTCCGTCGGTGGCTTGTCAGTTGCAAAATAGACTAGGTGCAAGACAAATTCCAGCTATGGATGTTAGTGCGGCTTGTGCAGGTTTTATGTATGGTGTTATTACCGCAAAACAGTTTATTGAAGCGGGTGTGCATCAGAATATTCTTGTGATTGGTGTAGAGAAACTATCCAAGATCACGAACTGGGAAGATCGTAATACAGCTGTTTTATTTGGTGATGGTGCAGGTGCGGCAATTGTTTCTAATGTCTCTGAAGATCGTGGCATTTTGGCACATGAGTTAGGTTCTGACGGGACAGGCATTCCGTATCTACATCAAACTGATGAAGATGTCATTTACATGAATGGTCGTGAAGTGTTTAAATTCGCGGTCCGAAAAATGGCAGATTCCTCGCTAAACGTGGTACATCAAGCAGGATTAACGAAGGATGATGTTGATTACTTGATTCCACACCAAGCGAATATTCGCATTATGGAAGCAGCTCGAGAGAACTTAGAGATTCCTGTGGAGAAAATGTCTAAGTCAGTTGACCGTTACGGTAATACGTCGGCGGCTTCGATTCCTATTGCATTGTCAGAAGATGTTAAAGCAGGTAGAATAAAAGAAGATGATGTAGTAGTATTAGTAGGTTTTGGCGGTGGCCTTACATGGGGTGCCGTTGCGTTAAAATGGGGTAAATAAAACTAGGATGCGTGAAAGCATAGGAGGTTGAATATCATGTCAAAGAGACGTGTAGTCGTGACAGGCTTAGGCACAGTCTCACCTGTCGGTAATGATGTTGAAACAATGTGGCAAAATATTCTTGATGGTTATGTTGGCATTGATGGTGTGACAAAAGTTGACGCTGATGAGTTTCCAGCGAAAATCGCAGCTGAACTAAAAGATTTTGATCCTGGAAATTACATGGACAAGCGTGATGCGAAGAAGATGGACTTATTTACGCAATATGCAGTCGCTGCATCGAAAATGGCGATTGAAGATGCGAATTTAACGATTGATGAAAGCAATGCGGATCGCACGGGTGTGTGGATTGGATCAGGAATCGGCGGTATGACTACTTACGAAGAGCAGTTTCGTAAGTTTTTAGATAAGGGTCAACGTCGTGTCAGTCCATTCTTCGTACCGATGATGATTCCAGATATGGCAGCTGGACAAGTGTCAATTATGTTTGGCGCAAAAGGGATTAATTCATGCACGGTTACAGCATGTGCTTCAGGTACGAACTCGATTGGCGATGCGTTTAAAGTGATTGAGCGCGGCGATGCAGATACGATGATTACTGGTGGTGCAGAATCACCGATTAATAATATGTCATTTGCTGGATTCTCTAGTTCGAAAGCTTTAACGACGAATCAAGATCCAAAAACAGCAAGTCGTCCATTTGATCAAGATCGTGATGGGTTTGTTATGGGCGAAGGTGCTGGTATCTTAATTTTAGAATCACTTGAATCAGCAGAAGCTCGTGGCGCGAGAATTTATGCAGAAATAGTTGGCTATGGCTCAACAGGTGATGCGTATCATATTACTGCACCAGCCCCTGAAGGAGAAGGTGCTGCCCGTGCAATGCAACAGGCAATGGATGATGCTGAGATGAACGCTGATGCGATTCAATATATTAACGCTCACGGAACAAGTACAGCTTATAATGACCAATACGAAACACAGGCGGTAAAGACGGTATTTGGTGATCATGCTTATGAGTTAGCGATGAGCTCAACGAAATCAATGACGGGTCATTTATTAGGTGCTGCAGGTGGATTAGAAGCAATTATCTCGATCTTAGCGTTACAAGATCAGATTATGCCTCCAACTGTTAATTACGATACACCTGATCCTGAATGTGATTTAGATTACGTGGCAAATGAAAAACGTGACGCCGAGTTACATGCAGTGATGAGTAACTCACTTGGCTTTGGTGGACACAATGCATCACTTGTATTCAAAACGTATCAGTCCTAATATTATTTTATGTAAAAGCCTAATCCTCATTAATTAATGAGGATTAGGCTTTTTTGTTTTGATAAGACGACTCAATAATTCGTAAGATTCTCAGGAACGATTGGTGTGGTCGCACGTATGTAAATAGGGTTTCTCAATAGTTGTGAGAATAGTTCATAAGGTGATTGATCAATTATTTAACATACAATTATCATGTTTAATGGCATTCTCTCATATCCTTAAATAACCTAATTATTTTAGTCAGACACCATGGACGGGCATCGAAGAATAGGAGATGCACGTATGTGGGCGTTATTTTTATTTTTTATAGGGTTTGGTTTCACATGTGTAGGAGCGGTTTCGTTAATTGGTTATATGAATTTTCTGCCGGTAGGGATGAATTTTATTGATTTTTTAATGTTTGTTTACAAACGACCAGAATGCTACATGCTCCCAATTGGCGTTATTTTCATTATGTTGGCTATGTATAAAAACCCATTCGGCTCATAAAATTAGGAATAAAAATGTGCCACTTGGTGATAATGAGCATAAATGGAAAAACGTCAAAGTGAGGGATGACGATGATCTATGTTCATGATATTTGGGTGAACTGGTTTGAAGGCGAGGAAAACGGTTATAATGTGTGCCATTTTTATGAATGGCGCAAACAAGACTCAATTGAATTACTGGACCAAGTACCCGTTGTGTATGTGACGCAAGCTCTTTTCGATTACATAGAAAACGATATGTCAGATTTGCCGGAATCCTTATTAGATGCTGTCTATAAAAGGGCTTATTTAAAGAAAAAGCATAAGAGGCTTGCGTTAGATTATTGCTTTGTCATCACAGACAATGAACATGTGCTTGTAGTGGATACACTTGGTTATCAAATTCCAGTACGAAAAAGTCGGGTGATTCCGCGTCAGGAACGGTTGATTTTAGACTTGATTTCACATAAAACACCACAAGATTTTTCATTTAAACCTAAGCGGAAATCCGTTACAAGTCATTTATTATCACTGGAACCGAAGTATATGACAGGTTTAACACGTAAAGAGCGTCAACTTAAACATTTATTAATGTTGATGATCGATCAAATTGGTCAATCTGGACGGCTAGATGAATTACGGTATTGGTTAACAGAATGGCGTCCAGAGGAATATAGTCGTATTCAGCAAATGACTTTTGAAGATGGATACACTTATTTAGTGGATGCAGCAAAACATGGTTGGGGAACGAAACATGATGAAATGTGTGAAAAGATGGCAAAGGGCCAACCGTTTTTTGAGCGTTTATGGGAAATGGAACAACAAAAGAAAAATGTTCTGGAGAAGTGATGAGCTAATTAGGCTCATCACTTTTTAAATGGTTTCATTAAGGTGAGCGCCGGATTTGTAGCGTAAAAGTAAAGGTGAGATGAGTGCTAAACAGCCTGACATGGCAAATGCGAAGACGAACGTTTCTGCCAGCATATTATAAAAAGAATAACGGTAAAATACGATGCTAAATGCAAACAAAGAAACTGATAAAAAGACAACAATTATAATTAGCCATGTGAAGAATGATGCAGTTGTCAGTTGATAACTCGTACTACAATGTGAACAATGAATTAGCTTTTCCCGATCCAAGGGTGGAAGCGTTAAGTCGACTAGTTTAAAGTGATCGATTGGTTTTTGACAGGTTTTACAATTTTTCATAGACACCTCTCAATAAGATTTATATCTGAATTTTAACACATTGAATTGATTGTTTGTATTTATAAATGTAAAATATCACCAGAAGCATCCTTGTAATAAATGAATTTAAATGTTATCGGTTCTCCACTATATCTAAATAGGTGAATTTTTCTGGTGCAATAATTTTGTGAGTAAGATGGGTTAAACGAAGCTAGAAAGCATAGTAAGTTGCAATGGCAATAGCAGACAAAACAACAAAAATGCCAAGAAAAGTCCAGATTGCGATTATGATCCATTTACGCATCAACGATCAACACCTTTTTTGATTTTACTACATTTCAATCTTTTTATTACCTAAAGTTTAACATATATGTTATCACTATCAATTTCAGTCTCCAGAATTTTTTAAAAAATAAGGATACCGAACCGTTTAATGTGTTTATTTACATTTCACACATTTTTGATGTTTTTTCTACTTTATACGAGAAGTGGTAGGTGAAAAGGTACCCAAATAAAAATTATGAGACATAATTAATTTATTGAGAGAGGGTTTATATGAATACAAAGTGTTTTCTCTTATTTGATATCATTTTTCATAGCTTTATTTTGATCCTTGGAGTTGCTTGGTTATATTTAGCTTGGAATGGGTTATCCGAATCATTAGTTTATATTGTGTTAGGTGGTTCGTTTGTTATTGAAGCAGTTGTACGCTTTGGGTTTTTAATTAAGTCTAATTTAAATACATAATATAGAATACTTAGTTAGATATCTCGATATAACTGAAATAGAACAATGTCTGAAAAAGAAAAGAGGCTGGGACATAACTAGCTAAAAATAACGTAAAAAAGGCACCAACCATAAAAAATATATGGTTTGGTGCCTTTTTCTTGCTTGAATCATCA
>NZ_JAASRU010000013.1 GCF_011761495.1 Alkalibacillus almallahensis
GTCACACCTGTTCCCATGCCGAACACAGCAGTTAAGCTCTCTAGCGCCGATGGTAGTTGGGGTTCTTCCCCTGCGAGAGTAGGACGCCGCCGGGCATATTGTTAAAGCTAAGAGATTTATTGTCTTCTTAGCTTTTTTTGTTTATGATGGAATAATAATTAAATAGTGTTCATACATAAAAGGGAACTGGTGTAAAAGAGGAGTGTGATTGAAATGGACTTCATTCAATATATAAATGAACAATTCATTAATGAAAATTTTAATACCATGTTATATCGTGTATTAATTGCAACGGTACTATGTGGATTGATTGGTTTTGAACGTGAACTTAAGAACCATCAAGCGGGTTTCCGTACTCACATATTAGTTGGTGTAGGAGCTTGTGTGATGATGTTACTATCTGTTTATGGGTTTGACCCTTATATTAACGATCATGATACAGTCCGTTTTGATCCAGCTCGTATTCCTTCTTATGTAATCAGTGGGATTGGATTTTTAGGAGCAGGAACGATTCTTGTTAATGGTATGACGATTAGAGGTTTAACAACGGCTGCGTCTATTTGGACTGTTGCTGGACTAGGATTAGTTATTGGTGCAGGCATGTATGCTTTAGGAATTCTTGCAACATTAGTTGTATTACTAAGTTTAATTTTTCTTAACTCATTTGAGAAACTATTTACGCGTCATAAGGATAAAAATCAACTGCATTTATTGATTAATCAAGAGGCTCATATTGGACAGATTCTAGATTTATTAGAGGAATTTCGGTTACAAATTAAACGAATGGAGATTAAAAGTGATGAAATGGAGCGTCGGAATGTCCATATTGAGCTTGAGAAACGTCAAGAATTTAACCGACATGAATTATTAGATCAGTTAAGTAAGTTGAATGATGTCACTTATATTTACAATAATGAAGATTTGGATATAACAAATAAATAATAGTATTAGATAACGTGTGAACACTATTTGTGCCAGTGTTCACACGTTTTTTTATGCAATAATAACTATTACAAAAGCAAGTAATCAAATCATTTGCAACATAGAAAAATATGAGTATAATGAAAGTATAGTCAAAGATAGTCAAAGTCAAACTTTGATCAATTATAAATGATTGAGGAGTAAGGAGGGAGCAACGGTGAGGAATATATCCGATGTAATTGAAGCGTATTTAAAGCAAGTCATTCAGTCGAGTCAGAGTGATGTCGTTGAATTAAAGCGCAGTGAAATTGCTGACCGTTTTGAATGTGTCCCTTCTCAAATAAATTATGTGATTAATACGCGATTTACACTTGAAAAAGGTTATTTGGTGGAAAGTAAGCGTGGTGGTGGTGGCTACATTCGCATTATTCGCTTACAACCTAAATCGAATGAAGCTTTAATACAAGAGATGGATTTAGCATCGAATCAACCTTTAACTCAACAAGCTTCGTTTGATTTAGTTGAACGTCTTAAGGAAGAAAATTTAATAACAGAGCGTGAAAAACGTTTGATGGAGAAAGTTATGCATCGAGATATACTGGATATACCATTACCAGATCGTGATATTATTCGTGCTAAGATTTTTAAAGAACTATTAACGACCATCAAAATGCACGGTTGATTGGAGGGGTTAAAATGTTATGTCAAAATTGCCAAGAGCAAGAAGCCTCTGTTCATTACACGCAAGTCGTTAATGGACAAAAGAAAGAAATGCATTTGTGTGAGCAATGTGCTCAAGGTGAGGGTTATATGGATTTTGCAAATGAAAACTTATCCCTTCACCACTTTCTAACGAATATGTTCCCGTTTGATCAAACTAAAGACCAAACGCAACAACAGATGACCTCTGCACAAACGATTCAATGTGAAGGATGTGGCTTGACGTATCATGAGTTTCGACATCAAGGGAAATTCGGTTGTAGCCAATGCTATGAAGCTTTTTCGGATTATCTAGACCCGATATTTAAACGTGTTCATAGTGGCAATACAGAACATGTTGGTAAAATTCCGAAGAGATTAGGCGGTAATTTGCATAAACACCGGGAAATTAATCAACTCCAAGAACAGATGCAACAGAAAATTAACGAAGAAGATTTCGAGGAAGCTGCGAATATTCGAGATCGTATCCGTCACTTAAAAGAAGAACTGCATGATGATCATGGGGGTGAATCGTAATGTCTTTACAAGATTTTATTAATGATGCCATCAGCCCATGGATGAATGATGAAGGTCAGGATTCGGATATTGTTTTAAGCACGCGAATCCGTTTGGCCCGCAATTTGAAACAAGTGCCTTTCCCGACTAGTGGAGATCAGTCATCACAAGAGAAAGTACTCGAACATATTGAACAAGAGTTTAACAATCAATCTTATGAGGATTTTAAAAAGTTTCAATTAGTGAAGATGGCTGATATAGAGTCGGTTGAAAAACGGGTTTTGGTTGAAAAACATTTGATGAGTCCTAATTTAGCTGAAAATAGTCAAACAGGTGCGGTGCTAATTTCAGAAAATGAGCAGGCTTCAGTGATGATTAACGAAGAGGATCATTTAAGAATTCAACTCTATTACCCAGGTCTAGGACTATCTGAAGCTTTACAACAAGCCCAGAAGTTAGATGATTGGTTTGAAGAACGAACACGATATGCGTTTAATGAAGAAAAAGGGTACTTAACCAGTTGTCCAACTAATGTCGGCACAGGTTTGAGGGCATCGGTTATGATGCATTTACCAGCGTTAACGATGACGAATCAAATGACCCGAATGGCACCAGAGATCAACAAGTTAGGATTAGTCGTCCGTGGTATTTATGGAGAAGGCAGTGAAGCGCTCGGTGCGCTGTATCAAATATCCAATCAAATGACACTTGGTAAATCAGAAGAGGATATTATTCAAGATTTACAAAGTGTTGTAAGCCAAGTGATTGAAAGTGAACGTCAATCTCGTGAATGGGTGATGCAACAATCGGGTATACAGTTAGAGGATCGGATATTTAGGTCTTACGGTGTGTTGGCTCATAGCCGCATCATTGAATCGAAGGAAGCGGCCAAATGCTTATCAGATGTCAGGTTAGGCATTGATTTAGGTTTAATTAAAAACATTTCAAAAACCATTTTGAATGAGTTAATGGTGCTAACGCAGCCGGGCTTTTTACAACACTACGCGAAGAAATCTCTACAACCAGCTGAACGTGATTGGTTTAGAGCGAACTTAATTCGTGAACGATTACAATTAGAGCAATATTAATTGAAGGAGGCAAACAGGTATGATGTTTGGACGATTTACAGAGAGAGCACAAAAAGTATTAGCTTTATCTCAAGAAGAAGCTGTTCGGTTAGGTCATAATAATATCGGAACAGAACATATATTACTCGGCTTAGTGAAAGAGGGCGAAGGTATTGCAGCTAAGGCGCTGTCGTCATTAAACGTGACAGCCGAACAAATCCAACAGGAAGTTGAACAATTAATTGGTGTCGGTCAAAGTGAACAACAAACGATTCATTACACACCACGTGCGAAGAAAGTCATTGAATTATCAATGGACGAAGCGCGTAAATTAAACCATTCATATGTCGGAACAGAACATATATTACTCGGCTTGATTCGTGAAGGCGAAGGTGTGGCTGCACGCGTCTTTAATAACTTAGGTGTTAGCTTAAACAAAGCGCGCCAACAAGTATTGCAGCTGTTGGGCAGTAACGAATCAACAGGTAATAATCGTCAACAAAAGCAATCAAGTAATGCGAGCACTCCAACACTTGATTCATTAGCAAGAGACTTAACAGCAGTGGCACAAGAAAGCAATATCGACCCTGTTATTGGTCGTGCTGAAGAAATTGAACGTGTCATTCAAGTGTTAAGTCGTCGCCGTAAGAACAACCCTGTTCTAATTGGTGAACCAGGTGTTGGTAAAACAGCGATTGCTGAAGGTCTAGCACAACAAATTATTAATAATGAAGTACCAGAAATTCTACGTGATAAACGCGTCATGACTCTCGATATGGGTACTGTTGTTGCAGGAACTAAATATCGTGGTGAATTCGAAGATCGTTTGAAAAAAGTCATGGAAGAAATTCGCCAAGCTAATAATGTGGTTCTTTTCATTGACGAATTACACACATTAATTGGTGCTGGTGGTGCTGAAGGTGCAATTGACGCTTCAAACATCTTGAAACCAGCTCTAGCGCGCGGTGACTTGCAATGTATTGGTGCCACAACATTAGACGAATATCGTAAATATATCGAAAAAGACGCCGCGTTAGAACGTCGTTTCCAACCGGTTCAAGTTGATGAACCAACACCGGAACAATCACAACAAATTCTTGAAGGATTACGTGACCGTTATGAAGCGCATCACCGTGTGACTATTTCACCTGAAGCGATCGAAAGTGCTGTTCGCCTATCAGATCGTTATATCACGGACCGTTTCTTACCAGACAAAGCAATTGACTTAATTGATGAAGCGGCATCACGTGTGCGTTTAAGAAGTTATACAGCTCCACCTAACTTAAAAGAACTTGAACAGAAGTTAGATGAAGTTAAGAAAGAAAAAGATGCGGCTGTACAAAGCCAAGAATTTGAAAAAGCTGCTTCTCTACGTGATAAAGAGCAGAAATTAAAAGATGAACTAGAGAAAACGAAAGACGAATGGAAAGAAAAGCAAGGTAAAGAAGATTCCGAAGTAACGCTTGAAGATATCGCTCAAGTTGTCTCGACATGGACGGGAGTACCTGTTTCTCGCTTAGCGAAGGACGATAAAGAACGCTTACTCAATCTAGAACAAACACTTCATGACCGTGTTATTGGTCAAAACGAAGCCGTTGATGCTGTTGCTAAAGCAGTTCGTCGTGCTCGTGCAGGCTTGAAAGATCCGAAACGTCCTATTGGTTCCTTTATCTTCTTAGGCCCAACTGGTGTTGGTAAGACAGAATTAGCACGCGCATTAGCGTCTTCAATGTTTGGTGATGAAGATGCGATGATTCGTATGGATATGTCCGAATATATGGAAAAACACGCGACATCTCGTTTAGTTGGTTCTCCTCCTGGCTATGTAGGCTATGAAGAAGGTGGCCAATTAACAGAAAAAGTACGCACGAAACCTTATTCCGTTATTCTCTTAGACGAAATTGAAAAGGCGCACCCTGAAGTCTTTAACATCTTACTACAAGTCCTAGAAGATGGTCGTTTGACTGATGCGAAAGGTCGCGTTGTCGACTTCCGTAACACAGTCTTAATTATGACATCAAACGTAGGTGCTCAAGAATTACGTCGTCAGAAATACGTTGGTTTCAGTGTTGATGATAACCAACAAGATCATAAACAAATGAAATCGAAAGTCATGGACGAATTGAAGAAAGCATTCCGTCCAGAATTCTTAAACCGTATCGACGAAACGATCGTCTTCCATTCACTAGAAGAAGAGCATATTCAAGAAATTGTTCAACTTATGGTTAAACAATTACAAAACCGTCTGTCTGATAGTGAAATTAACTTCACTTTAACAGATGCTGCTCTTAAGAAGATCGCAGATGAAGGTATGGATTTAGAATATGGTGCTCGACCATTACGTCGTTCACTTCAGAAGAATGTGGAAGACTTCTTATCAGAAGAACTTCTTCGTGGTACGATTCAAGCAGGGCAAGAAGTAGAAATTGACGTCAATGAAGACGGTGAATTCTATATTGCCTCGACGAAGGCTTTGGAACCTGAAACAAATGAACAATCATAAGATTAACAGCCGGATTCGCCGATAATCCGGCTGTTTTTTCTACTTTGTTATAATGTAAGCATCTACATAGGAAAGGGAGTAAATTATGGCTAAATCAAAAGTGATCTTTTTCTGTCAGGAATGTGGCTATGAATCACCGAAATGGATGGGGAAATGTCCAGCTTGTCATCAATGGAATACATTAGTTGAGGAAAAGGTGTCAAAAAATGCTGATCGTCATGAAGTAAACGGAGAATCCTCTAAACAACGAAAGAAACCTCAATCGATTAAAGAAGTATCTTCACAAGAAGAGGAACGTTTATCCACGCAAATGGAAGAGTTAAATCGTGTGTTGGGCGGTGGCATTGTACCTGGTTCGCTTGTCCTTATCGGGGGTGACCCTGGTATTGGTAAGTCGACATTACTACTCCAGTTATCATCTCAAGTGGCGAACAATCATATGAATGTGTTGTACATCTCTGGTGAAGAATCGGAAAAACAAACGAAACTTCGATCTGATCGACTCGATGCAAATGAGGATCATTTATACATTATGGCGGAAACGAATTTAGAATATGTGATTGATGCGATTGATCAAATGAACCCATCATTTGTTGTCATCGATTCGATTCAGACCATCTTTAATGATGCGGTTACCTCAGCTCCAGGCTCTGTTTCCCAAGTTCGTGAGTGTACGAGCGCCTTAATGAAAGTGGCAAAGTCGAAAGGGATCTCGATTTTCATTGTAGGTCACGTGACAAAAGAAGGAGCGATTGCAGGCCCGCGCTTGTTAGAACATATGGTTGATACTGTTTTATATTTTGAAGGCGAACGTCACCATACATTCCGAATCCTCCGCAGTGTCAAAAACCGTTTCGGAAGCACGCATGAGATGGGCATTTTTGAGATGAAAGAGGAAGGATTAAAAGAAGTCAGTAACCCATCGGAAATCTTCTTAGAAGAGCGATCACAAGGGGTGGCAGGTTCAACTGTAGTCTGCTCATTAGAAGGAACTCGTCCGATGTTAGTGGAAATTCAAGCATTGATCTCCCCGACTCAATTTGGTAACTCACGCCGAATGGCAACAGGGCTAGATCATAATCGGGTCCCGTTACTGATGGCTGTCTTAGAAAAACGAGCTGGGTTATTGTTACAAAACCAAGATGCTTACGTCAAAGTTGCTGGTGGT
Source organism: Alkalibacillus almallahensis (assembly GCF_011761495.1). Lineage (GTDB taxonomy): Bacteria > Bacillota > Bacilli > Bacillales > Alkalibacillaceae > Alkalibacillus > Alkalibacillus almallahensis. Next base: position 6,875 of record NZ_JAASRU010000013.1, read on the forward strand.
GTGAAATTAGATGAGCCTGCAATTGATTTAGCGGTGGCAATTAGTGTCTCTTCAAGCTTCCGTGACCAGCCAACACGCCCAGACGATGTATATATTGGTGAAGTCGGATTAACAGGTGAGGTTAGACGGGTCGCTCGTATTGAACAACGCGTTCACGAAGCGCATAAACTTGGGTTTAAACGCATCATTTTACCAAGTAATAACTTAGGCAGTTTTACACCACCAGAAGGAATTGAATTAGTTGGAGTGAATTCCGTACAAGAGGCTCTAAAAGCAGGTTTGGAGTAATTGTGTTACAAACGAGAAATATTTGTAACACAATTGACATAAAAAGTTTCGTAATGATATAATAATATCTTTTTGACGCATTTTTTTGAACCGTGCTATAATAAGCTATTATAGTTCATTTTTAACTTATGTTCTATTTTGCTTTTGGCAACACTTAAGAATAGGAGGTGCAAGCATGTTAAAGAGGACGATACAATTGTTTATCGTGGTCGCTGGTGGTGCACTAGGTTATTTATATTCACCTGAAGTTGCATCATTAGTAGGCGTTGGCGAGTCAAGTTGGTTCATTCCTTTTATCGGTTTAGTGTTAGGTGCAATCATATTATTTATATCTACTTTTTGGCTCGTGGACTATATTGTTAATCTGTTAAAAGTGATCGAAGAGAAGTTGGTCAAAGCACCAGTGGCCGATTTATTATTTGGTAGTTTAGGTTTAATTGTCGGATTGGTTCTGGCCTTTCTCGTTAATATTTACTTGCAAGGTTTAAGTAATCCGGTTTTATCTGAGATATTACCTATATTCGTTATGGTGATTTTAGGTTATTTAGGTTTCCAAGTCGGGTTTAAACGACGAAACGAATTTATCAATTTATTATCGATGAATCGTAAAGAATCAGGAGCGGATGAGCAGCAGGCAAATGTCAACCAAGCGGCAGATGTTCGCCCGAAAATCTTAGATACGAGCGTTATTATCGATGGGCGAATAGCTGATATTTGTGAAACGCACTTTTTAGAAGGGTCTATTATTATTCCCCATTTTGTGTTGGAAGAATTACAACATATCGCAGACTCATCAGATGTCCTAAAACGTAATCGAGGACGCCGTGGCTTAGATATTTTAAACCGATTGCAGAAGGAAGTCCCTGTAGATGTTCAGATTTACGAGGGAGACTTTGAGGACATTCAGGAAGTCGATAGTAAACTAGTTAAATTAACGAAGGTTATGAGCGGTGTACTTGTGACGAATGATTTTAATTTAAACAAAGTGTCTGAGTTTCAGAATGTAACAGTCTTAAATATTAATGATTTGGCAAATGCTGTTAAGCCTGTTGTTTTACCAGGTGAAGAGATGAATGTTTATGTCATTAAGGCGGGTAAAGAAGACCGTCAAGGCGTTGCATACTTGGATGACGGCACGATGATTGTGGTCGAAGAAGGTAAGAATCATATTGGGGACAGTCTTGATGTTATTGTGACAAGTGTTCTACAAACTTCAGCAGGCCGCATGATTTTTGCGAAACCCAAAGCACTAGATCAGGCGCAATAAAATAACCTCAGGGGCTGACGCAGTATCAATTGAAAATTGTGTGATGTGTCAGCCCTTTTCGTTTGGTTAATGTTCACCTATAATAAATGTAACAAGTTCTATATGAGATAGGAGACGCAGCATGGAACAATATCAAGCCATTGTTTTAGCAGCTGGACAAGGTAAACGCATGGGATTAGGGCAAAATAAACAATTACTTCAATTAGGTGGTCGCCCTTTAATCGCCCATACACTGAATGTGTTTGAAGAAGATCCTTTATGCCGAGCGATTTATCTTGTTGTGCAAGCAGATGAACACGATGTCATGGAAGAAGTCGTGAATGAATATAGTTTTGAGAAGGTTATGAAGTATATCACTGGTGGTAATGAACGTCAGGACAGTGTTCGACAAGGTGTTGAAGCGGTTGAAGAAAACGTGATTACATTTGTTCATGACGGTGCACGTCCATTTGTGAGCCAAAATGAACTTCATGATTTGTTCGAAGCGACTAAACGACAAGGATCAGCTTTTTTAGCGACACCTGTTACAGATACGGTTAAACAACAATCAGAGCAGGGCATTAAAACGTTAGATCGTAATACGCTCTATCAAGCGCAAACACCACAAGCTTTTCAATATGAGTGGTTAAAACAAGCTCATGATCACGCGTTCAAAAATGGTGTTATAGCAACGGATGATGTGGCGTTATTAGAAGAAATAGGATTAGAATCGATTATCGTGGAAGGTAGCCTAGATAATTTTAAGTTAACGAATCCTGAAGATATACAAAAAGCGGAAAATATGCTACAAATGAATAGGTTTGAGAATCGTAAGGAGGAGTCATCGATGATTCGCATTGGACAAGGCTTTGATGTACATCAATTAGTGGAAGGTCGCCCTTGTATCATAGGTGGGGTGGAGATTCCTTATGATTACGGTTTGAAAGGTCATTCTGATGCGGATGTGTTACTACATACGATTGCAGATGCTGCTCTAGGAGCGGTGGGTCGAGGTGATATAGGTCGCCATTTCCCTGACGACGATCCGCAATATGAAGGTTATGATTCAAAACAATTACTAAAAGAAGTATGGGAAGACGTAGAAGCGTTAGGCTATACATTAGGTAATGTTGACTGTACGATTATGGCACAGGCACCGAAGATGGCACCATATGTTGATGAGATGAAAAGTGTCATTGCCTCCATTTTAAACGCTCGTGAAGATCAAGTGAATGTCAAGGCGACAACAACAGAAAAGCTTGGGTTTACAGGGCGTAAAGAGGGCATTGCTGCTCAAGCAGTCATATTATTACACGAAACGTCATAAATTTTGTACAATATTACTTAGACATATGAAAGGGGATCAAATCATGACGGAAAAAGTACGCGTTCGTTATGCACCAAGTCCAACGGGTCATTTGCATATCGGAAACGCTCGAACGGCATTATTTAATTACTTATTCGCTCGTAGTACGGGTGGTGACTTCATCATTCGTATTGAAGATACAGACCAGAAACGAAATGTTGAAGGTGGCGACATCGGTCAGCTAACGTATTTGAAATGGTTAGGGATCGATTGGGATGAGAGTGTTGATATTGATGGAGGTTTTGGACCATATCGTCAAATGGACCGCCTGCATATCTATCAAGAATATGCTGATGAGCTCCTTGAAAAAGGACTTGCTTATAAATGCTATATGACAGAAGAAGAATTAGAGCAAGAACGTGAAGAGCAACGCGCTCAAGGGAAAGTACCGAAATATTCGGGTGCTCATCGTGATCTAACACCTGAACAAATTCAAGCCTTTGAAGATGAAGGTCGCATTCCTAGCGTTCGTATACGAGTCCCTGAGAACGAAACGTATACGTTTAATGATATCGTGAAGAAAAATATCACCTTTGAATCTGGAGATTTCGGTGATTGGGTCATCATGAAGAAAGACGGAACGCCGACGTATAATTTTGCTTGTGCGATTGATGATTACTTGATGAAGATTACCGATGTCTTACGCGGTGAAGATCACATCTCGAATACACCGAAACAAATGATGGTTTACCATGCATTTGGCTGGGAAGTCCCGAGATTTGCGCACATGACCTTAATTGTGAATGAAGAACGCAAGAAATTGAGTAAACGTGATGAAGATATTATTCAATTTATTGAGCAATATGCAGACTTAGGTTATTTACCTGAGGCGTTATTTAATTTCATCGCATTACTTGGCTGGTCACCTCAAGGTGAAGAAGAACTGTTTACACGTGAAGAGCTGACAGAAATCTTTGACCCAGAGCGTTTATCGACATCACCTGCTGTATTCGACCCAAGCAAATTGAAGTGGATGAACAATCAATATATTAAAGACAGTTCATTAGAGCGTGTGATTGATTTGACGTTGCCACATTTAATTGAAGCAGGTAAAGTGTCTGAAAATATGAGTGTAGAAGACCGCGAGTGGGTGGAAAAACTCATCTCACTTTATCATAATCAATTGAATTATGGGGCAGAGATTGTTGAGTTGACAGAACTCTTCTTCCGTAAAGAAATTAGTTATGATGAAGAGAGCCAAGCTGTATTAGATCAAGAACATGTGCCAGATATGTTAGCGCATTTCAAATCAGAATTAGAACAATTAGATGAACTGACACCAGAAAATGTCAAAGCTGCCACTAAAGCAACGCAAAAAGCAACAGGTAATAAAGGTAAGCAATTGTTCATGCCAATTCGTGTAGCAACTACAGGGCAAATGCATGGACCTGAATTGCCAGATGCTATCAGCTTACTTGGAAAAGAAACCGTCATTCATCGATTGAATCAAGTCGCATCGTCGTAACGACTTTTACTTTAGCGACATATGAATAGTCAAAGCGTTGATGAGGAGAAGTAAAACGTGTGATTTAACTTCAGAGAAAGCTACATAAGCTGAGAGTAGCTGTTAAAGATCCGTTTGAAATGCACCTCTGAGCCTTCACTTGAATAAATAGTATGGTGAAGCGGATGGCTCCGTTACAAGCTATAAGTTGAGAGGTTAAACCTCTAAACAGAGTGGAACCGCGCTATGTAGCGTCTCTGTCTATATAAGTTATAGGCAGGGACGTTTTTTATTGAGATCAGTTACCTCATCACAAGGAGGGAAGAATAATGTTTAAATTTTTTAAGCTGCTTAAAGAAGATGTAGATGTCGTGTTCGACCAGGATCCAGCAGCACGCAATCGATTAGAAGTTATGCTGACGTATGCAGGTGTTCATGCAGTCTGGGCGCATCGGTTTGCACACGGCTTTCAAAAACGCAATATGAAGTTTATTGCCCGGGTAATATCGCAAGTGAGTCGCTTTTTCACGGGTATTGAAATCCATCCAGGCGCTAAAATTGGCCGTCGCTTTTTTATCGATCATGGCATGGGTGTTGTCGTTGGTGAAACATGCGAAATCGGGGATAATGTTACATTATTTCAAGGTGTCACATTAGGAGGTACAGGCAAGGAAGCTGGTAAACGTCACCCGACACTAAAAGATAACGTTCTGGTAGCAACAGGTGCGAAGGTGCTCGGCTCAATTACGATAGAAGAGCACTCAAAAGTAGGAGCTGGCTCTGTTGTCTTAAAAGACGTACCTAAGTATTCAACTGTCGTTGGTATCCCAGGGAATATTGTGGTCAAAGATGGGGTTAAAGTGAAGAAGAACTTTGATCACCATAAACTACCCGACCCTGTTGCTGATAAATGTGATTATTTAGACCAAAGAATTGCTGAATTGCAGGCTGAAGTGAAAGCATTGAAAGGAGAGAATCAACGTGACGATTAGAATGTACAATACATTAACGCGTCAAAAAGAAGACTTCAAACCAATCGAAGACGGTAAGGTGAAAATGTATGTTTGCGGACCGACTGTCTATAATTATATTCACGTAGGTAATGCCCGTCCGGCGATTGTGTTTGATACGATCAGACGTTATTTAGATTATCGTGGTTATGAGGTTGAATATGTACTTAATTTCACCGATGTTGATGATAAACTCATCAAGGCTTCACATGAATTAGGTGAAGATGTTCCGGCGATTGCTGAGCGTTTTATTCAGGCGTATAAGGAAGATGTCGGCGCTTTAAATGTGCAAGAAGCGGTTCATCATCCGCGCGTGACTGACACGATGGATGAGATTATTGATTTTATTAAAGGATTGATCGATAAAGGTTATGCCTATGAAGCGGATGGAGATGTTTATTTTAAGACACGTGCTTTCGATGAATACGGTAAATTATCTCACCAATCCATCGACGAATTGCAATCGGGATCGCGTATTCAGGTAGGCGATAAGAAAGAAGATCCTCTTGATTTTGCGTTATGGAAAGATGCTAAAGATGGTGAAATAGCTTGGGAGAGCCCGTGGGGTGAAGGTCGACCAGGTTGGCATATCGAATGTTCAGCAATGGCTAAAAAGCATTTAGGTGACACAATCGATATTCATGCTGGTGGGCAAGATTTGTCCTTCCCGCACCATGAGAATGAAATCGCCCAGTCAGAATGCTTCAATGATGAAACATTTGCTAATTATTGGCTTCATAATGGCTATATTCAAATCGATAATGAAAAAATGTCGAAATCACTAGGTAATTTTATTTTGGTACATGATCTTGTTAGAGAACATGATCCTAACGTTGTACGTTTCTTCATGCTAAGCGTTCATTACCGAAATCCGATTAATTTCAACGATGAATTATTAGCGAGTGCGAAGCGTAGTTTTGATCGATTGAAATCAGCGTATGATAATTTAGCGCACCGTAAGCAAGCGAGCATGAATCTATCAAGCGATGGGCAAGAATGGTTGGATCAAGTAGAACGTCATGTTGACACATTTGTTCAAGAAATGGATGATGACTTTAATACAGCAAATGCAATCAGCGTTTTATTTGATTTAGCTAAAGATGCGAACATTTATTTAGAGCAAGATCAGACGTCATCCGATGTCATTGATCGATTTATGGGAGCGTTTGATGAAATAACAAATGTTCTTGGTTTCTCATTAGTGACGACTGAATTATTAGATGAGGAAATCGAGACCTTAATAGAAGAACGGAAACAAGCGAGAAAAGATCGCCAATTCGCTCGAGCTGATGAAATCCGTGATCAACTAGCAGATATGGGTATTATTTTAGAAGACACGCCACAAGGAACGAGATGGAAAAGACAATGAATCCTAAATCGATGAAAAGCTTGACGCTAGCTTACATGGGTGATGTTGTCTATGAAAAAGCGGTTCGTGACTATTTAATTCGAAGCGGTGAAGTTAAACCTAATGAATTGCATAACTTAGCTGTGTCTTTCGTGTCAGCGAAGGCACAAGCGATCGTTATGCTTCGTTGGTTGGACAACGAAACATTGACTGAACATGAAGCAGCGGTCGCTAGGCGCGGCCGTAATGCGAAATCAAGCGTACCGAAAAATACTGACCCTCAAACATACCGTTACAGCACAGCGTTTGAAGCACTTTTAGGTTATTTATATTTTAGCGAATCATTTGAGCGGGTGGATGAATTGATTCAAGATGCGATTACCATATTGGAAGAAAGGAGTGGGTCCGAGTGAGTGAAGAATGGATTACTGGGAAAAACCCAGTACTAGAAACGTTGAAGTCAGGGCGTTCTGTGAATAAGTTGTTAGTGTTAGAAACGATGAAGCCACAAGCCCAGCAACAACTGATTCAAGCCGCGAAACAACAAAATGTTCAGGTTCAAAAGGTTCCTAAACAGAAACTAGATGCAATTGGCGGTCACCACCAAGGTGTCGCAGCCTCAGTCGCAGCTTATGATTATGCTGATTTAGATGATTTGTTTGCCAGAGCCGAAGCTAAAAACGAGGCACCTTTTTTCATTTTATTAGATCAATTAGAAGATCCACATAATCTAGGTTCTATTATGCGAACGGCTGATGCGGTAGGCGCGCACGGCATTGTCATACCGAAACAGCGCTCCGTCCAATTAACACAAACCGTTGCGAAAGCATCGACGGGAGCGATTGAACATATTCCAGTTGCTCGCGTGACGAATATGAACCAAACGATTGAAGAGCTGAAAGAACACAATGTTTGGATAGTTGGAACGGATGCTAGTGCCGATCAGGATTACCGTGAGGCCGCATACGATATGCCAATTGCCTTAGTTATCGGAAGTGAAGGACAAGGCATGAGTCGACTGGTCGCTAAAAACTGTGATTGGTTTGTTAAATTACCAATGAAAGGCCAGGTTACATCACTAAATGCATCGGTTTCTGCAAGTATTTTAATGTACGAGGTTCTGCGGAAGCGCGATCAGGTAGGAGAGTAGGCATCATGATTGTATTAGTAGTAGACGGCTATAATATAATCGGTGACTGGGACGAGTTAAAGTCGTTAAGTGAGCGAGATTTAGAACAAGCCCGGTCGCGATTAATCGAAATGTTAGCGGAGTACCAAGCCTATACAGGTCACCGCGTCATCGTCGTGTTTGATGCCTATTATGTCAGAGGAGTCGAACGATTTTATAACACCTTGCAAGTTGAAGTTATTTTCACGCGTGAGAAAGAGACGGCCGACGATAAAATCGAAAGGCTCGTTAAAGAGTTAATGAATGTTAAAACGAAAGTCTATGTAGCGACTTCAGATTATGCTGAACAATGGACAATTTTTGCTCGAGGGGCTCTGCGAAAGTCGGCCCGTGAATTAGCGATTGAAATTAATTCAATCGACAAAGATATTCGTCAAAATCTCGAAAAACAAGCTGACGTTAAGCCTAAAGCCAAAATTCCACTCAGTGATGATGTGTTGAAGAAGTTCGAAAATTGGCGAAGAGGGAATAATTGACTAGATTTAGTTGACTGAAAATTCACAACTCCTGTATAATAACCGTATATTTACAAAATGAGCAGTCGATTGACAATGAATCGTGTTAGGTATGGTTCGATACGGGAGGAATCTAAGTGAACACCAAACAAGAGACAAAGAACCACCTGAATTTTGATCAACTAGATGATGAAGTTGTATTAGATTATGTTCAACAAGGCGAAGTCCAAGCATTAGAGTATCTCATTCAAAAATATCGTAGTTTTGTTCGTGCTAAAGCGAGAACATATTTTTTGATTGGAGCTGATCGTGAGGACATTGTGCAAGAAGGAATGATTGGTTTATATAAAGCAATCCGTGATTTCCAAGATGATAAGCAATCGTCCTTTAAGGTGTTTGCTGAGCTGTGTGTGACGCGTCAGATTATCACAGCTATTAAAACAGCAACTCGTCAAAAACATATACCGCTTAATTCTTATGTGTCGTTGGACAAGCCTGTTTACGAAGAAGATTCTGACCGTACATTGATTGATATGATTGCCGAAGACGAAAAGGCCGATCCTGAGCGATTATTAATTAATCGTGAAAGAATTGGTGATATGGAAATTAAAATGCAAGAGTTGTTAAGCGAGCTTGAGCAAGAGGTTTTAGAGCTTTATTTAGATGGACAAACATATCAGGAAATATCGGATGAGTTAGGTCGTCATATAAAGTCAATCGATAACGCATTACAACGAATAAAACGCAAACTAGAACGCCATATTTCAGTCAATGAGATTACGTTTACCTAAGCCTTACCGCCATTTGACATTGATAATAGAGAGTGGTAGATTAGTGAAAGTGATAAAATACGTTAATAAAAGAGGTATGTGTGATGCGTAAGAAGGTCGCGTTGGCTTGTACCGATTGCCATAATCGAAACTATACAACTGAGAAACAAGCACAAACCTCAGATCGAATAGAGATAAAGAAATATTGTAATCGATGTGCGCAACATACGCTCCATCGAGAGACGAAGTAACATGGTAAGGTGTTAGGAGGGGAAATCGTGATTAGCTTTTTCAAAGATGTTAGTCGTGAAATGCGGAAAGTAACTTGGCCAACAGGAAACGAATTAACACGCTATACAGTCATTGTTATTTTGACAGTTTTATTTGTCGCTATTTACTTTACAGTCGTCGACCTAGGGATTTCGCAAATTCTAGAATTACTATAATGTTTTTTATGATTAAATGCATTAAAATGTGATATAATGTTGACAAAAGAAACCCGCTCGGCCGGGTTTTTTATATTGTCAAAAAACCCGGAGAAAGTATAGGAGGGAAGGCTAAGGCCGGATTTATGGAAAAGAATTGGTATGTCGTCCACACGTATTCAGGTTATGAAAACAAAGTGCGATTAAACTTAGAAAAACGAATCGAATCGATGGGTATGGAGGATAAGATCTTCCGTGTCATTGTGCCTGAAGAAGAAGAGACCGAAGTGAAGAATGGCAAAAAGAAGACTGCAATGAAAAAGACCTTTCCAGGTTACGTGTTAACTGAAATGGTCATGACAGATGATTCCTGGTTTGTTGTGCGTAATACACCTGGTGTTACTGGATTCGTAGGTTCTTCAGGTGCGGGACAAAAGCCAACGCCAGTGTTGCCTGAAGAAGCTGAGCGCGTCTTGAAACGCATGGGTGTCCAAGAAACACAACAAGAAGTTGATTTCGAATTGAAAGAATTGGTTCGCGTCATTGATGGACCATTTGCTAATTTCGAAGGTACGATTGAGAATATTGATGCTGATAAACAAAAACTTAAAGTTCACGTTAATATGTTTGGTCGTGAAACGCCAGTAGAATTAGACTTTAATCAAGTCGAAAAAATATAATCAGATGGTTGCATTTTTGATATAAAGATGCTAGAATTTTTATGTTTCGTACGGCTAAAAATGTCGTCGTAATAAATGAGTGGGAGGGACAAGAGTTCCCGCAACCACATCACGGACTTTAAGGAGGTGTGTCTCGTGGCTAAAAAAGTAGTAGACGTTGTAAAATTACAAATTCCTGCAGGTAAAGCAAACCCAGCTCCACCAGTAGGTCCTGCACTAGGTCAAGCTGGTATTAATATCATGGGATTCTGTAAGGAATTCAACGCACAAACAGAAGATCAAGCTGGTATGATTATTCCGGTTGAAATTTCGGTTTATGAAGACCGTTCATTTACATTTGTAACCAAAACGCCACCTGCTGCGGTGCTTCTTAAGAAAGCAGCTGGTATCGAGTCAGGTTCTGGTGAGCCAAACCGTAATAAAGTAGCTTCAGTAACAAGCGATCAAGTTCGCGAAATTGCTGAAACGAAAATGCCTGACTTAAACGCTACTGACGTCGATGCGGCGGTACGTATGGTTGAAGGTACTGCACGTAGCATGGGCATCACGATTGAAGGATAATCCTTCTAAACTTGAAAACGCTCGGGGGAGGTTGCGGAAGTCGTTTCGCAACCTTTATTACGGCGTTTGAGGATAAGCAGTTCTGTGTATAGCCAAAGCACATGATACTGTCTTCGCCTAAAGGCTCGTATGAGTACGAGTTGACTTTAGTGGGAGGTTCAACCGTTAAAACCACATTGAGGAGGAAGTTAAAATGGCTAAAAGAGGTAAAAAGTTTCAGGAAGCTCTAAAGCTTGTTGATCGTTCAAAAACGTATGATATTCAAGAAGCAGTTGAACTTGTTAAGAAAACATCAATTGCTAACTTTGATGAAACAGTTGAAGCGGCTTTCCGCTTAGGGGTAGACCCTAAAAAAGCTGACCAACAAATTCGCGGTGCGATGGTTCTACCACACGGTACAGGTAAAAGCCAACGCGTCCTAGTAATCGCTAAAGGTGATAAAGCGAAAGAAGCTGAAGCTGCAGGTGCAGATTACGTAGGCGACCAAGAATACATTGATCAAATCAATAATGGTTGGTTCGAATTCGACGTTGTTGTTGCAACACCTGACATGATGGCGGAAGTTGGTAAGCTTGGTCGAGTATTAGGACCAAAAGGCTTAATGCCAAACCCTAAAACAGGTACTGTAACGTTTGAAATTGAAAAAGCTGTCCAAGAAATCAAAGCTGGTAAAGTTGAATACCGCGTTGATAAATCTGGAAACGTTCATGTACCGATCGGAAAAGTATCATTCGATGATCAAAAACTCGTCGAAAACTTTGAAGCCCTAACTGAGACATTAGTGAAAGCTAAACCACAAACGTCTAAAGGTACTTATATGCGTAATGCTTCAGTATCATCAACAATGGGTCCTGGAATCCGTGTTGACATTTCAAGTTACGCTAAAAAGTAATTGACTTTCGATTATATATTAGTTATAATTTGAGACGTTGTTAAATTAAATAATGATTATACCGTAGACAGCAGGGGCGATTCGTCGCTTAATTCTTGCCCTGCCGAGGTGTGTGACGTGATATAATTGGACACTCGAAATGTGTACAAAGTAAATCCATCATGCCTCCATGTCTACATGGAGGCATTTTTTGATGCTATAAACACCACACGGTATGATGATAAATAAGACTAGGGGGTGGAACGATGAGCAAAGGTCAAGTACTTGAGCACAAAAAGCAACAGGTTGAGATGATCGCTGAAGGTTTCCAAAACAGTAAGACATCAGTACTTGTTGACTATCGTGGCCTTGACGTAGATGAAGTAAGTGAACTTCGTCAACAACTTCGTGAAGCAGGTGTAGAGTTCCGTGTTTATAAAAACACAATGACACGCCGTGCTGTTGAACAAGTTGGTTATGAAGAATTGAACGATGTACTAGTTGGACCTACAGCAATTGCATTCTGTGAAGAAGATGCTGTTGCCCCAGCCAAAGTTATTGGTCAATTCGCTAAAGACCATCAAGCACTTGAAATTAAAGGTGGCGTAATCGAAGGACAAATTGCAACAGTTGAACAACTGCAAGAACTTGCAGAATTACCGTCACACGAAGGTCTTGTTGCGATGCTACTTAGCGTACTACAAGCACCAATGCGTAACTTCGCGTATGCAACACAACAAGTTGCAGATCAGAAGAATGAAGAAGAAGGCGCTTAATCCAGTCGCCTAAAACGGATAAAAACACAAATCACAAGGAGGAACTTAATCATGACTAAAGAGCAAATTATTGATGCGATTAAGGAAATGTCAGTTTTAGATCTTAATGAATTAGTTAAAGCAATTGAAGAGGAATTTGGTGTATCAGCAGCAGCACCAGTTGCAGCAGCAGGTGCAGCAGGTGGCGAAGAAGAAGCTGAAGAACAAACAGAATTCGAAGTTGTTCTTGCGGACGCTGGCGACTCTAAGATCAAAGTTGTTAAAGCAGTACGTGAAATCACTGGCCTAGGTCTTAAAGAAGCTAAAGAACTAGTTGACAATGCACCTGGTACAGTTAAAGAAGGCGTTGCGAAAGAAGACGCAGACCAAATGAAAGAACAACTAGAAGAAACTGGCGCAACAATCGAATTAAAATAATAGTCATTAAGTTAAATAAGCTCGCTGACCAATCTATCAGCGAGCTTATGTTTGTTTAAATTAATGTTCTTAAAAGTACTAAAACTAAGCTTTCGCTAGATCTTTTTGGCGGAAGCTCAGTTTTTCTTCTTAACTTAACATGTAATCTACAATTCCCCAACGAATAATGATCGATTTAGCGAGAAGGTGAGATTGTGAGTGAACAATATTTTACAAATAGTCCCCAAAGCGAAAGCCATCCGTCCCAATTTCAGACGAAGATCAATGATATAAATTTAATATTCCATACAGATGATGGTGTTTTTTCCAAGAAACAAGTTGATTATGGTACGCGTGTTTTACTAGAACATTTTTCGATACCGAATGAATCAGGGCGTATTTTGGATGTTGGGTGTGGTTATGGTCCGGTTGGCATTACTATTGCTAAACAATATGAGGGTTTGAGCATTGACATGGTGGATATTAATGAGCGTGCGATTCAACTAGCTCATAAAAATATCCAAGAAAATCAAGTTAAAGAAGCCAAAGCTTTCATCAATGATCGACTGACTGATCTTCGGGCTAATGACTATACAACCATTATTACAAACCCACCATTTCGAGCGGGGAAAGCGGTTGTGTTTGATATTGTTGACCAAAGTTTTAAGTGTCTCATTCAGCAGGGTGAATTGTGGTTAGTTGTACAAAAGAAACAAGGAGCTCCTTCGTTAAAAAAGAAAATGGAGGATGTTTTCGGAAATGTTGACGTTATAAAACGGGATAAAGGTTATTATGTTTTAAAGTCAATTAAAATTGACTAGCTAGTAGCCTTGTGATATCATTAAAAAATGCCACTAGATACAAATCTTTGTCAAGTTATTTTTTATACTTTCTAAAAAATATTAACAATGATTTGTAGATAAGTGAAATAGAGCCGTTTTGAGGTATAAACTGAGCACGTTAAACCGATAATGGTTACATGCTCGTTTATAGATATATAGTTTATCATGTTTTGGATAAATTGTATATCCTTTGAAAAAAGTTAGATATAACATTTGTGAACATACAGATGTTGTTATATAGGCTTGTGAAACGATGTGGATCAAGCAAGTTCGGCATGCCTAAATGTCGGACGGTTTTTTGTTTTAAATATTTGGTTGTTTGAGGGGTGAAGCAGTTGACAGGTCAACTAGTTCAATATGGTCGACACCGCCAGCGTAGAAGCTACGCGCGAATTAGCGAAGTGCAAGAATTACCGAACTTAATCGAGATTCAAACCGCTTCGTATCAATGGTTTTTAGATGAAGGGTTAAAAGAAATGTTTGCTGACATTTCACCAGTAGAAGATTTTACTGGTAACCTCTCATTAGAGTTTGTGGATTACTCATTAGGTGAACCGAAGTATTCGGTCAATGATGCAAAAGAACGTGACGTAACGTATAATGCGCCGTTACGTGTGAAAGTTCGCTTGTTAAACAAGGAAACAGGTGAAGTGAAAGAACAAGAAGTCTTTATGGGTGATTTCCCATTAATGACAGACACAGGTACGTTCATTATTAATGGTGCTGAACGTGTGATTGTTTCTCAACTTGTTCGTTCACCAGGTGTTTATTTCAGCGACAAAATTGATAAGAACGGCAAGAAAGGTTACACGTCAACAGTTATTCCGAGCCGTGGTGCTTGGTTAGAATTTGAAACTGATGCTAAAGATGTCGTTCATGTGCGTATTGACCGGACACGTAAATTGCCAATCACCGTGTTGTTACGTGCTTTAGGTTTTAGCTCTGATGAAGAGATTATTAATTTATTAGGTGACAACGAATTTGTTCGTAACACCTTAGAAAAAGACAACACAGAAGATAGTGAAAAAGCACTGATCGAGATTTACGAACGGTTACGCCCGGGTGAACCACCGACAGCAGAGAACGCAAAAAGCTTGCTTTATTCCCGCTTTTTCGACCCGAAACGTTATGATTTAGCCCGTGTCGGTCGTTACAAAATGAATAAGAAACTACAAATCAAAGATCGCTTGTTTAATCAAACGTTGGCAGAATCAATTGCTGACGAAGAAACAGGTGAAGTCATCGCTCGAAAAGGCGATAAACTGAACCGTCGTTTATTAGATAAGATTATTCCTTATCTAGAAAAAGAAGAAGATGCCGTTGGTGAACAGATTTTAGAACCACAAGATGGTGTGTTAGAAGATCCTGTGAAAATCCAATCGATTAAGATCATTGATCCGACTGATCCAGATGGTGAGAAAACACTCAATGTCATTGGTAATAGTATTGTTGATGATGAACTTAAACATATCACTTATTCAGACATTGTTGCGTCGGTCAGTTACTTCTTTAACTTGTTGCACACAGTTGGTAAAACAGACGATATTGACCACTTAGGTAATCGTCGTTTACGTTCTGTAGGTGAGTTGTTACAAAACCAATTCCGAATTGGCTTGTCTCGTATGGAGCGTGTCATTCGTGAACGTATGTCTATTCAAGATACAGAGTCCATTACGCCGCAACAGTTAATCAATATTCGACCGGTTATTGCTTCGATTAAAGAGTTCTTTGGTAGTTCACAGTTATCGCAATTTATGTACCAAACGAACCCATTAGCTGAATTGACGCACAAACGTCGTCTATCAGCTCTAGGACCAGGTGGTTTAACGCGTGAACGTGCTGGTATGGAAGTCCGTGACGTTCACTACTCGCACTACGGTCGTATGTGTCCAATCGAAACACCAGAAGGACCAAACATCGGTCTGATTAACTCACTTTCATCTTATGCGAAAGTGAATCCATTTGGTTTCATTGAGACGCCATATCGCCGTGTTGACCCTGAAACAGGTAAAGTAACGGGTCATACTGATTACTTAACAGCAGATGAAGAAGATAACTACATTGTTGCTCAGGCAAACGCAACATTGAATGAAGATGGTACTTTTACGGATGAAGAAGTTATTGCTCGTTTCCGTGGTGAAAACATCGTTGTAAAACGTGAACAAATTGACTACATGGACGTTTCGCCGAAGCAGGTTGTATCTGCAGCAACAGCATGTATTCCATTCTTAGAAAATGACGACTCTAACCGTGCCTTAATGGGTGCGAACATGCAGCGTCAAGCTGTACCGTTGATTGATCCTGAATCACCAACAGTTGGTACAGGAATGGAATATGTATCTGGTAAAGACTCAGGTGCAGCAATTGTTAACCAACACGAAGGTGTTGTAGAAAAAGTTGAAGCAAAAGAAGTTCATGTTCGTCGAATTGAAACAGTTGATGGTAAGGAAGTAGAAGGCGATTTAGATCGCTATCGTTTCCAAAAATTCATCCGTTCCAACCAAGGTTCTTGCTATAACCAACGTCCAATCGTTTCTAAAGGTGATCGCTTAGAAAAAGGTGAAGTCATCGCTGATGGTCCGTCAATGGATCGCGGAGAACTAGCCTTAGGTCGTAACGCATTAGTTGCCTTTATGACTTGGGATGGTTATAACTATGAGGACGCCGTGATCATGAGCGATCGTCTGGTTAAAGACGATGTGTTCACTTCGATTCATATTGAAGAATTTGAATCGGAAGCACGTGACACGAAGCTAGGTCCTGAAGAGATCACACGTGACATTCCTAATGTTGGTGAAGACGCTCTGAAAGACTTAGATGAAAGTGGAATCATTCGTGTTGGTGCTGAAGTAACAGATGGTGACATTCTAGTCGGTAAGGTTACGCCAAAAGGTATGACAGAATTATCATCTGAAGAACGCCTACTTCACGCTATTTTCGGTGAAAAAGCTCGTGAAGTTCGTGACACATCTCTACGCGTACCACACGGTGGTGGCGGTATTGTACACGACGTAAAAGTGTTCAACCGTGTTGACGGAGATGAATTATCGCCAGGCGTTAACAAGCTTGTCCGTGTTTATATTGTTCAAAAACGCCGTATTTCTGAAGGTGACAAGATGGCAGGCCGTCACGGTAACAAAGGTGTTATTTCCCGTATTTTACCGGAAGAGGATATGCCATTCCTACCAGATGGTACACCTGTTGATGTCATGCTTAACCCATTAGGTGTTCCGTCTCGTATGAATATCGGACAGGTGTTAGAATTACATCTTGGTATGGCAGCTCGCGAATTAAATATCAACGTGGCATCACCTGTCTTTGATGGTGCGAACGAAGAAGATGTTTGGGAAACTATGGAAGAAGCTGGCTTAGCTCGTGATGGTAAGTCCGTCCTTTATGACGGTCGTACTGGCGATGCATTCGATAACCGCGTTTCAGTGGGTGTCATGTATATGATCAAGCTAGAACACATGGTTGACGACAAACTACACGCTCGTTCGACTGGACCGTATTCACTTGTTACGCAACAACCACTTGGTGGTAAAGCACAGTTTGGTGGTCAGCGTTTCGGTGAGATGGAAGTTTGGGCTCTCGAAGCATATGGTGCAGCGTACACACTTCAAGAGCTATTAACCGTTAAGTCTGACGATGTGGTTGGACGTGTGAAAACGTATGAAGCAATCGTCAAAGGTGAGAACTTACCTGAACCAGGTGTTCCAGAATCATTCCGCGTCTTAATCAAGGAACTGCAAAGTCTTGGTATGGATGTAAAGATGTTAACGGATGATGAAACGGAAATCGATATGCGAGATCTAGAAGAAGATGATCAATCGACTGATCAATTAAACGTCAATATAGAACGACATGAGCCAGAGGAGTCGGCTGAATAATTGTTCTATCAATTAACTGTTCGAAAAAATGAGGGAGGTAGTCTCCTTGATCGATGTAAATAAATTTGAGTATATGAAAATTGGTTTAGCGGCATCGGAGAAAATTCGTGCATGGTCTTACGGAGAAGTTAAAAAGCCAGAAACGATTAACTATCGTACATTGAAGCCGGAGAAAGACGGTCTTTTCTGCGAAAGAATCTTTGGCCCAACAAAAGATTGGGAGTGTCACTGCGGAAAATACAAACGCGTTCGCTATAAAGGCATTGTTTGTGACCGTTGTGGCGTTGAAGTAACGAAAGCGACCGTTCGACGTGAGCGTATGGGGCATCTTGAATTAGCTGCCCCTGTCTCTCATATCTGGTATTTCAAAGGTATTCCGAGCCGTATGGGCTTAGTTCTTGATCTGTCACCTCGTGCTTTAGAAGAAGTGATTTATTTCGCTTCATATATCGTGACAGAACCAGGTAACACCCCACTTGAAAAGAAACAATTGCTTTCTGAGAAAGAGTACCGTGCTTATTACGATAAATACGGCAAGTCTTTCCAAGCTCATATGGGTGCAGAAGCAATTCGTAAACTACTTCATAGTGTTGATTTAGAATCTGAAGTAGAAGAGTTAAAAGAAGAATTGAAAACAGCGCAAGGTCAGCGCCGTACACGTGCGATTAAGCGACTTGAAGTGCTTGAATCATTCCGTAACTCAGGAAATGATCCAGCTTGGATGGTATTGGATGTTTTACCAATCATTCCTCCAGAATTACGTCCGATGGTTCAATTAGACGGAGGTCGTTTTGCGACATCAGACCTTAACGACCTTTACCGTCGTGTAATTAATCGTAACAATCGTTTGAAGCGCTTATTAGATTTAGGTGCACCAACGATTATCGTGCAAAACGAGAAACGTATGTTACAGGAATCAGTTGACGCATTAATCGATAATGGTCGTCGCGGTCGTCCAGTAACAGGACCAGGAAACCGTCCACTTAAATCACTTTCACACATGCTGAAAGGTAAGCAAGGTCGTTTCCGTCAAAACTTACTTGGTAAGCGTGTTGACTATTCAGGTCGTTCAGTTATCGTTGTTGGTCCGAACTTAAAGATGTATCAATGTGGTTTACCTAAAGAGATGGCGATTGAATTATTCAAACCATTCGTCATGCGTGAACTTGTTGATCGTGGTTTGGCGCATAATATCAAGTCAGCTAAGCGAAACATTGAACGTTTACGCCCAGAAATCTGGGATGTGCTTGAAGATGTGATTAAAGATCACCCAGTTATGTTAAACCGTGCACCAACATTACACCGTTTAGGTATTCAGTCATTCGAACCAGTCCTAGTTGAAGGGCGTGCGATTCGTTTACACCCACTCGCATGTACAGCTTATAACGCTGACTTCGACGGTGACCAAATGGCGGTACACGTTCCGCTTTCACAAGAAGCGCAGGCAGAAGCGCGTGTATTAATGCTCGCAGCGCAAAACATCCTGAACCCGAAAGATGGTAAGCCAGTTGTTACACCATCTCAGGACATGGTATTAGGTAACTATTACTTAACATTAGAGCGCGAAAATGCTCTTAATGAAGGTAAAGTTTTCTCAACACCATCTGAAGCGTTAACTGCTTATAATAATGGTTATGTTCATTTACACAGCAGAATCGGTGTTTATGCAGGATCGTTAAATAAACCACAATTCACCGAAGAGCAAAATCGCAAAGTGTTGATTACAACTGTTGGTAAGATTATCTTTAACGAAATCTTGCCGGATTCATTCCCTTACATGAATGAACCGACAGCTTCTAACTTAGAAGTTGAAACACCAGATCAATATTTCATCGACCCTACAGAAGATGCAAGAGAAGTACTGCAATCACGTGATTTAGTACTACCATTCAAGAAGGGCATCTTGGGTGATATCATCGCTGAAGTCTTCAAATACTACAAGCTTTCAGAAACATCGAAAATGCTTGACCGTATGAAAGACTTAGGGTTCAAATACTCAACTAAAGCAGGTATCACAATCGGTGTTTCTGACATCGTTGTATTAGATGAAAAACAACAAATTATTGATGATGCACAAGAGAAAGTTGATAACGTTACT
Source organism: Alkalibacillus almallahensis (assembly GCF_011761495.1). Lineage (GTDB taxonomy): Bacteria > Bacillota > Bacilli > Bacillales > Alkalibacillaceae > Alkalibacillus > Alkalibacillus almallahensis. The sequence continues at coordinate 26,530 of NZ_JAASRU010000013.1, forward strand.
AAACAGTTCCGTCGTGGTTTAATCACGGAAAACGAACGTTATGATCGTGTTGTTTCTGTATGGACAGATGCAAAAGACGATATTCAAAATCGTCTATTAGGCGCATTAGGTAACTTGAATCCAATCTATATGATGAGTGATTCTGGAGCACGTGGTAACGCCTCTAACTTCACACAGTTAGCTGGTATGCGTGGTCTAATGGCTAACCCATCTGGTAAAATCATCGAACTACCGATCAAATCGAACTTCCGTGAAGGTTTAACGGTATTAGAATACTTTATTTCGACACACGGTGCTCGTAAAGGTCTTGCCGATACCGCGCTTAAGACTGCTGACTCAGGTTACTTAACACGTCGTCTAGTAGATGTTGCGCAAGACGTGATTGTCCGCGAAGATGATTGTGGAACTGACCGAGGTATGGAAGTTAGCACATTAAGTGAAGGTAGCGAAACAATCGTGCCACTTTATGACCGTCTAGTAGGACGTACAGCATTCCGTTCAGTGAAACATCCTGAAACAAATGACGTCCTAGTTAAACGTGATGAGCTAATCACAGAAGACATCGCTAAAGAAATTGTTGAATCCGGTGTTGAAGAAGTTGTCATCCGCTCAGTCTTCACTTGTAACACACCACATGGCGCTTGTAAGAAATGTTATGGACGTAACATGGCAACAGGTGAGCAAGTGGATGTTGGTGAAGCAGTTGGAATTATCGCAGCACAGTCAATCGGTGAACCTGGTACACAGCTAACGATGCGTACCTTCCACACTGGTGGTGTAGCTGGTGATGACATCACACAAGGTCTACCACGTATCCAAGAGGTATTCGAAGCTCGTAATCCTAAAGGTCAAGCGATCATTAGTGAAATTCACGGAACAGTTAAAGAAATCAACGAGTTCAAAGATAAGAAAGAAGTCGTTGTTCAAGGTCAAATCGAAACACGCAAGTACAACGCTATGTACAATGCGCGTATGAAAGTAGAAGAAGGTGACACAGTAGAACCAGGTCAAGCGCTTGTTGAAGGTTCTATTGATCCGAAAGAATTAATCAATGTTCAAGGCTTGCAGGGCGTTCAAGAGTACTTGCTTAAAGAAGTACAAAAAGTTTACCGTATGCAAGGTGTTGAAATCAGCGATAAACACGTCGAAGTCATGGTAAGACAAATGCTACGTAAAGTACGTGTGATTGAAGCTGGTGACACAGACTTACTACCTGGATCATTAATGGAATTCCAACAGTTCAAAGAAGCGAACCACGATGTCTTAGTACAAGGTGGCCAGCCTGCTGTTGCGAAACCAATTATTCTTGGTATCACGAAAGCATCACTAGAAACAGATTCATTCTTATCAGCTGCATCATTCCAGGAGACAACACGTGTCCTAACAGACGCAGCAATCAAAGGTAAGTATGACGAGTTAATGGGTCTGAAAGAAAACGTCATTATCGGTAAACTTGTTCCTGCTGGTACAGGTTTAGATCGTTACAGAAACCTTAAACATGTTAAAAACGAACCGGATGTAGACGTTGGAAACGTAGAAGAAGTTCAAGCAGAAGAGGTCACAACAGAATCATAATTAGTAAGGTAAAGATGAGCATCGTCGCCGGGCGGCGCGATGCTCTACTTATCTTAATGAAAATGCTAACAGGTTGGTCGCACCCTAATTTAAAAATCACCATGTTTTTCTACATTTTTCGTTGACACAATAGTCATGCAGTGATAATATATCAAAGGTGCTTCATTTAACCTTGTTACTTTGGAGGATGAAAGATGTCTTATGAAAAAGTACTCAAGGCACAAAAACGTTTAAAAATTGGAGCAAAACAAGTGCAAAAAGCTATTAAACATGGCGAAGCACTAGAAGTCGTGATTGCAAGTGATGCAGAGCGACATGTGACAAATAAAATTGTTGATGTTGCTGAGAATCATCAAATCCCAGTGATTGAAGTAGATTCGATGAAAGAACTAGGTCAAGCAAGTGGGATCGATGTTAATGCAGCGACGGTGGCAATAACAAAGTAACTTTATATGCTGATGCATGTAAGTTTCTTTTTTGCCTTTTTATGAACCACCTGGATGTGTGGAATTACAAAAAGAACGAAGGGAGGATATATAATGCCTACTATTAATCAATTAGTACGTAAAGGACGTAAGACTAAACGAGCAGGTTCAGACGCGCCAGCGTTGAACAAAGGTTACGACTCTCAAAAGAATCGTCAAACACACAACCCTGCTCCTCAAAAACGTGGTGTGTGTACACGTGTTGCAACAATGACACCGAAGAAGCCAAACTCATCACTTCGTAAATATGCACGTGTGCGTTTATCAAACCAAATTGAGGTTACAGCTTACATCCCTGGTATCGGCCACAACTTACAAGAACACAGTGTTGTTCTAATTCGTGGTGGACGTGTTAAAGACTTACCAGGTGTCCGTTATCACATTGTTCGCGGTGCATTAGACACTGCAGGTGTTGAAGGACGTAAACAAGGACGTTCTAAGTATGGTACGAAACGCCCTAAAGCTAAAAAGTAAAAAATAAATGATGATGAATGAAGGGAGGCTAACATATGTCACGTAAAGGTGCAGTCCCAAAAAGAGACGTAATACCTGATCCGATTCACAACTCTAAGTTAGTGACTCGTTTAATCAATCAAATTATGATTGATGGTAAGAAAGGTACAGCACAAAAAATCTTATACGCTGCGTTTGACTTAGTCGAACAACGTAGTGGTCAAAATCCTATGGACGTATTCGAAGAAGCTATGAAAAACGTCATGCCAGTACTTGAGGTGCGCGCACGTCGTGTTGGTGGTTCCAACTATCAAGTACCTGTAGAGGTTCGTGCAGAACGTCGTCAGGCACTAGGTCTTCGTTTCATCGTTAACTACTCTCGTTTACGCGGTGAGAAAACGATGGAAGAACGTCTTGCGAATGAAATTTTAGATGCATCCAATAATACAGGTGCAGCGGTTAGACGCCGTGAAGAAATGCATAAAATGGCAGAAGCGAACAAAGCATTCGCTCACTATCGTTGGTAATCAATCAATTATAAATCCAATCACAGGAAGGAGACATTATTATGCCAAGAGAGTTCTCCTTAGACAAGTATCGTAACATTGGAATTATGGCACACATCGATGCTGGTAAAACGACAGCTACTGAGCGTATCTTGTATTACACAGGACGTATTCATAAGCTGGGAGAGACTCACGAAGGTGCTTCTCAAATGGACTGGATGAGCCAAGAGCAAGACCGTGGTATTACAATCACGTCTGCGGCCACAACAGCCCAATGGAATGACCATCGTATTAATATTATCGATACTCCAGGACACGTGGACTTCACAGTTGAAGTTGAACGTTCATTACGTGTCCTTGACGGATCGGTCGCTTTACTAGACGCACAGTCAGGTGTTGAACCACAAACAGAGACTGTTTGGCGACAAGCGACGACTTACGGAGTTCCACGTGTTGTTTTCATTAACAAAATGGACAAAGTAGGTGCTGACTACTTATACTCTGTAGGTACGTTAAAAGAACGTTTAGGTGCAAACGCACACCCAATTCAGTTACCAATTGGTGCTGAAGATCACTTTGAAGGAATCATCGACCTTGTGACTATGCAAGCGTATTACTATGAAGATGATTTAGGTACGCGTGCTTATGCAACAGAAATTCCTGATGACTATAAGGAACAAGCAGATGAGTATCGCGCTTCATTAGTTGAAGCAGTTGCTGAATTAGATGAAGATCTAATGATGAAATATTTAGAAGGTGAAGATTTTACGACGGAAGAACTAAAAAGTGCAATTCGTCAAGGAACTTGTGACGTTGAATTCTACCCAGTACTTGTAGGTTCAGCATTCAAGAACAAAGGTGTTCAATTACTATTAGACGCTGTTATTGACTATCTTCCTTCACCTGTAGATGTTCCAGCAATTGAAGGTTTCAAACCGGATACTGAAGAAGAGGTTGTTCGTAAGTCTGATGACAACGAGCCATTCTCAGCACTAGCCTTTAAGGTTATGACAGACCCTTATGTTGGTAAGTTGACGTTCTTCCGTGTTTATTCAGGAACACTTAAGAGTGGTTCTTACGTTAAGAACGCAACGAAAGATAAACGTGAACGTGTCGGTCGTATCCTACAAATGCATGCGAACCACCGTGAAGAAGTTCCAGAAGTATACGCTGGTGACATTGCAGGTGGTGTCGGCTTGAAAGACACAGCAACAGGGGATACACTAAGTGATGAGAAAAACTTAGTTATTCTTGAATCAATGGAGTTCCCTGATCCAGTAATTGCTGTTGCTATCGAACCTAAATCAAAAGCCGATCAAGATAAGATGGGCATCGCTTTAGCTAAGCTAGCTGAAGAGGACCCAACATTCCAAACAGAAACAAATGACGAAACAGGACAAACGATTATTCACGGTATGGGTGAGCTTCACTTAGACGTAATCGTTGACCGTTTGAAAAAAGAATTTAAAGTAGAAGCTAACATTGGTTCACCACAAGTTGCTTATCGTGAGACTTTCCGTGCTTCAGCAGAAGTTGAAGGTAAATTCGTACGCCAGTCTGGTGGTCGTGGACAATACGGTCACGTTTGGGTTAAATTCGAACCTAACGAAGAAGGTGCAGGTTACGAATTCCACGATAAAATCGTTGGTGGTGTTGTTCCAAAAGAATACATTCCGTCAGTTGATCAAGGTATACGCGAAACATTAGAAAATGGTGTTTTAGCTGGTTATCCATTAATCGACGTAAAAGCAACACTATTTGATGGTTCTTACCACGATGTTGACTCGAACGAAACAGCGTTTAAAGTAGCCGCATCAATGGCTCTTAAAGAAGCAAAAGCTAAATGTAAACCTGTTCTTCTTGAACCAATGATGAAAGTAGAGATCGTTGTGCCAGAAGAATACATGGGTGATATCATGGGAGATGTCACATCTCGCCGTGGACGTGTAGAAGGTATGGGTACTCGTGGCCCAGCATCAGTTGTTGATGCATTCGTTCCACTTTCAGAGATGTTCGGTTATGCGACAGCACTACGTTCAAACACGCAAGGTCGTGGATCGTACACCATGCATTTCAGCCACTATGAAGAAGTTCCTAAATCAATTTCTGAAGAAATTATTAAGAAAAATAGTGGTGAATAATTGATTTTTTAACGCGAATCACTTATAAAAGGTATTGTAAGGAGTTATCTTTCGAGAGACACTCTCGGAAGATAAACCCACAATATAAATAAATTAATAATTATTTACTTTAAGGAGGAAATATAAATGGCAAAAGAAAAATTTGACCGCTCCAAATCCCACGTTAACATTGGGACAATTGGTCACGTTGACCACGGAAAAACGACTTTAACAGCAGCAATCACGACAGTACTTAACAAACAATCAGGTGCAGGGGACGTAATGGCTTACGATCAGATCGACGGTGCTCCTGAAGAGCAAGAGCGTGGAATTACAATTTCAACAGCTCACGTTGAGTACGAAACAGCAAACCGTCACTATGCACACGTTGACTGTCCAGGTCACGCTGACTATGTTAAAAACATGATCACAGGTGCAGCACAAATGGACGGTGCGATCCTAGTTGTATCAGCAGCTGACGGTCCAATGCCACAAACTCGTGAGCACATCTTACTTTCTCGTCAGGTTGGTGTACCAGCAATTGTTGTATTCCTTAACAAGTGCGACATGGTAGACGACGAAGAGCTTCTAGAACTAGTAGAAATGGAAGTTCGTGACTTACTAGGCGAATATGACTTCCCTGGTGACGACATTCCAGTTGTTAAAGGTTCTGCTCTTATGGCAATCGAAGGTAATGAAGAGTATGAAAATGCTATCATCGAACTAATGGAAGCTGTTGACAGCTACATTCCAAACCCAGAGCGCGATACTGATAAGCCATTCATGATGCCAGTTGAGGACGTATTCTCAATCACAGGCCGTGGTACAGTTGCAACAGGCCGTGTTGAGCGTGGTCAGGTATCAGTTGGTGACGATGTTGAAATCATCGGTATGGCTGAAGATTCAAGCAAGACAACAGTTACAGGTGTTGAAATGTTCCGTAAGCTTCTAGACTATGCTGAAGCTGGTGACAACATTGGCGCGCTACTACGTGGTGTTAGCCGTGAAGAAATCAGCCGTGGCCAAGTACTAGCTAAGCCTGGTTCAATCACACCACACACTAACTTCAAAGCTGAAGTTTATGTTCTATCAAAAGACGAAGGTGGTCGTCATACACCATTCTTCTCAAACTATCGCCCACAGTTCTACTTCCGTACAACAGACGTAACTGGTGTTATCCAGCTACCTGAAGGTGTAGAAATGGTTATGCCTGGCGATAACGTAGAAATGGACGTTGAACTTATTTCACCAATCGCGATTGAAGAAGGTACTAAATTCTCAATCCGTGAAGGTGGCCGTACTGTAGGTGCGGGCGTTGTTTCTACAATCGTTAAGTAATAACGATCGTAAGGATCATAATTAATAAAGCTACCAGCTACGGCTGGTAGCTTTTCTTATGAAAACTATTGGGTAATAAAAGGTAGAGCTTTCAAAAGTATTTACACAAGAATTCTGAATATTAATCTATGGCTTGAACTCAAGGGTTCTACTTTGTATAATGATTTGAGTGGCTGTGATGAGAAATATAGTATTTTCCCTTGAATTCTTAAATGATATTTACTATAATCTAAATGTTGCAGTCAAACAAGGCGATGAAGTGGAAGGTTGCCGACACACCCGGCCCCTTTGCCATGGCAAGGTGTGGGGAAAATTTCCGCGGAGAATGTCTGTTGAAAAGATAGGCGACAAAGGAGGGAAAGTAATGGCAAACGAAAAGATTCGTATCAGATTAAAAGCGTATGAACACAAGATTTTAGATCAGTCAGCTGAGAAAATCGTAGACACGGCAAAACGCGCTGGAGCAGAGGTTTCTGGTCCAATTCCATTGCCGACAGAACGCTCTATTTATACAATCTTACGTGGTACACATAAGTACAAAGATGCTCGTGAGCAATTTGAGATGCGTACACATAAGCGTTTGATTGACATTTTGAGCCCAACACCACAAACAGTGGATTCATTGATGCGTTTAGATTTACCATCTGGCGTAGACATTGAAATTAAATTATAAATTTTTAGGAGGTGTGACGGATGACGCAAGGAATCTTAGGACGCAAAATCGGTATGACGCAAGTTTTCTCTGAAAACGGTGAACAACTACCGGTCACAGTCGTTCAAGCTGAAGGTAATACTGTTCTTCAGAAGAAAACAGAAGAAAATGATGGTTACGAAGCGATCCAAGTTGGTTTCTCAAATGAAAAACCTAATCGCGTTAAGAAAGCGGAGAAAGGTCATGCTGAGAAAGCAGAAGCTGAACCTAAGCGCTTCGTTAGTGAAATCCGTGACGTTAATCTTGACGATTATGAACAAGGTCAAGTATTGAGCGTTAATATGTTTGAAGCTGGACAAATGGTTGATGTCACAGGTACTTCAAAAGGTAAAGGTTTCCAAGGTGCAATCAAGCGCCATAATCAAGGTCGTGGACCTGAAACACACGGTTCTCATTTCCATCGTTCACCAGGTTCAATTGGTGTAATGGACACAGGACGTGTATTCAAAGGAATGAAAGGCCCTGGACAAATGGGTGGAGAAACAGTTACAATCCAAAACCTTGAAGTGGTTAAGGTGGACGCTGAAAACGACTTAATCCTTATTAAAGGTAATGTTCCAGGCGCTAAAAAATCTTACGTAAAAATTTCAAGTGCAGTTAAGGCGTAACAATAACTAACGAAGGGAGGAAATGTCATGCCTAAAGTAGCACTATATAACCAAGCGGGTTCTCAAGTTGGCGACGCTGAACTTGCAGAGAACGTATTTGGTATTGAGCCGAATGAAGTTGTCTTACATGACGCAGTTGTGATGCAACAAGCGAACTTGCGTCAAGGAACTCATAAAGTAAAAGGTCGCTCAGAAGTAAGCGGTGGTGGACGTAAACCATGGCGCCAAAAAGGTACTGGTCGTGCACGTCACGGATCAATTCGCTCACCTCAATGGGTTGGTGGCGGAACTGCGTTTGGCCCTACGCCACGTAGCTACAGCTACAAGCTACCTAAGAAAGTTCGTCGTTTAGCGCTATTATCAGCGTTAGCTTCAAAAGTGAAGTCAGACGAAATCTATGTGCTAGATGAATTAAACTTCGAAGCACCGAAAACAAAAGAAGTTGTTACATTGCTAAGCAATCTTAATATCGATGGTAAAGCACTAATCGTAACAGCTAATGAAAATGAAAACGTTGCTCTATCAGCTAACAACCTTCAAGGAGTTGAAGTTCTAACAGTTGATGACATTAATGTTTTAGATTTAATGAAGCATGACGCGCTGCTAATCACGAAAGAAGCAGCTGAACAAGCAGGGGAGGTGCTTTCATAATGAAAGAGGCAAGAGATATCATTAAGCGCCCAATCATTACCGAACACTCTGCGGATTTGATGGCTGAGAAAAAATATACATTTGAAGTATTGAAATCAGCTAACAAAACAGAAATCAAAAATGCAGTAGAAGAAATTTTCAATGTTAAAGTTGAAAAAGTTAATACCATTAACGTTAAAGGTAAGTTTAGAAGAATGGGTCGTTACGGTGGCTACCGCCCTGACCGTAAAAAAGCGATCGTTCAACTCACTGAAGACAGTGAAGAGCTAGACTTCTTTGAAACAGTATAATAAATAATTTACTAAAAGGAGGGAAATCACGATGGCGATTAAAAAGTATAAACCAACCACAAATGGACGTCGCTTTATGACAACATTAACAAATGAAGAAATCACGACGTCCACGCCGGAAAAATCCTTACTTGCGCCGCTTAAAAACAAAGCAGGTCGTAACAACCAAGGGAGAATTTCCACTCGTCATCAAGGTGGAGGACATAAGCGTAAGTATCGTATCATCGATTTCAAGCGTGACAAAGATGGTATACCAGGACACGTTGCTACAATCGAATACGATCCGAACCGTTCAGCAAACATTGCACTAATCCATTATGCTGATGGTGAAAAACGCTATATCCTAGCACCTAGAGGTCTAAAAGTAGGCCGAGAAATTCAATCAGGTGAGCAAGCAGATATTAAAACAGGTAATGCATTACCTCTAAAAGATATTCCAGTCGGTACTACAGTTCATAATGTTGAACTTAAACCAGGTCACGGTGGCCAATTAGTTCGTTCAGCAGGTGCACAAGCTCAAGTGCTTGGACGTGAAGAGAAATATGTACTTGTTCGTTTAGCGTCTGGTGAAACTCGCCGTATCCTAGGTACTTGCCGTGCAACAATCGGTCAAGTTGGTAACAACGAACATGAACTAGTCAGAGTCGGTAAAGCTGGTCGTAGTCGTTGGAAAGGCGTTCGCCCTACAGTACGCGGTTCTGTTATGAACCCTAGTGATCACCCACACGGTGGTGGTGAAGGACGCGCACCAATCGGTATGCCTTCTCCAGTTACACCATGGGGCAAACCAACACTTGGTTACAAAACGCGTAAACGTAATAAAGACTCAGACAAATATATTGTCCGTCGTCGCAAGAAGAAGAAGAAATAATGCTGCTAAGCAACATGTTGCTTAAACATGAAGGGAGGCTTATTAATGGGTCGTAGTTTGAAAAAAGGACCTTTCGCAGACGATCATCTGATGAAAAAAGTCGAGAAATTAAATGAATCAAACGATAAACAAGTTATTAAGACTTGGTCACGTCGTTCTACCATTTTCCCACAGTTCGTAGGACACACATTCGCTGTTTACGACGGTCGTAAACATGTCCCTGTTTATGTGACTGAAGACATGGTCGGTCATAAATTAGGTGAATTTGCGCCAACACGAACGTTTAAAGGTCACGCAGGTGACGATAAGAAAACAAAACGCTAGATGAGAGGAGGTTTGCATGATGCAACAAGCTAAAGCTGTAGCTAAAACGGTTCGTATCGCTCCTCGTAAGGCTCGTTTAGTTATCGATTTAATTCGAGGAAAAGATGTAGGCGAAGCTATCGCAACACTTAAGCACACAAACCGTGCAGCGACACCAGACATTGAAAAAGTATTAAACTCTGCTATCGCAAACGCAGAACACAATTATGAATTAGATGTTGATAACTTAGTTGTTTCTGAAGCATACGTTAATGAAGGCGTAACACTTAAACGTTTCCGCCCACGTGCACAAGGCCGTGCAACTGCTATTAACAAGCGCACAAGCCACATTACAGTCGTGGTATCAGAAAAGAAGGAGGGATAAATAGTGGGTCAAAAAATTAACCCGAAAGGTCTTCGTGTCGGTATCATTCGTGACTGGGAGTCAAAATGGTACGCTGAGCAAGAATACGCAGATCTTTTACATGAAGACATTAAAATTCGTGAATATATTACAGAGCGCTTAAAAGACTCAAGCGTTTCACAAGTTGATATTGAACGCGCTGCAAACCGTGTTAACATTTCTGTTCATACTGCTAAGCCAGGGATGGTCATTGGTAAAGGTGGTTCAGAAGTTGAAAACCTACGTAATGAACTAAACCATTTAACTGGTAAACGTGTTCATATCAACATTGTAGAAGTTAAGAAACCTGAACTTGATGCAACATTAGTTGCTGAAAATATTGCACGTCAGTTAGAGAATCGTGTTTCTTTCCGTCGTGTACAAAAACAAGCTATTCAACGCGCTATGCGTTCAGGAGCTAAAGGTGTTAAAACACAAGTTTCTGGTCGTCTAGGCGGAGCGGATATGGCTCGTATCGAACAATATAGCGAAGGAACTGTTCCACTTCACACTCTTCGTGCAGACATCGATTACGGTAATGCAGAAGCTGACACTACTTACGGTAAGTTAGGTGTTAAAGTGTGGATCTATCGTGGTGAAGTCCTTCCAACAAAAAATGATGGATAAGGAAGGAGGATCAGCAATATGTTAATGCCTAAACGCGTTAAATATCGTAAGCCACACCGTACTAGCCTTAAAGGTAAAGCCAAAGGTGGTACAGAGGTGACATTCGGTGAATACGGCTTACAAGCTCTTGAAGGTGAATGGATTACAAGTCGTCAAATCGAGGCTGCTCGTATTGCAATGACTCGTTATATGAAACGTGGCGGTAAAGTCTGGATCAAGATCTTCCCAGATAAGCCAAAAACAGCTAAACCATTAGAAGTACGTATGGGTTCCGGTAAAGGTGCTCCAGAAGGTTGGGTAGCTGTCGTAAAACCAGGAAAGATTATGTTTGAAGTAGCAGGTGTAAGTGAAGAGGTTGCTCGTGAAGCACTACGTCTTGCATCTCACAAACTTCCAGTAAAAACGAAGTTCGTAAAACGTGAAGAAATTGGTGGTGATAGCAATGAAAGCTAATGAAATCAGAGAACTAACCACTGCCGAAATTGAACAAAAGGTCAAATCATTAAAAGAAGAACTGTTTAACCTACGCTTCCAACTTGCTACGGGACAGTTAGAGAACACTGTACGTATCCGTGAAGTACGCAAGTCAATTGCACGTATGAAAACAGTGATTCGTGAAAGAGAAATCGGCGTAAATAATCGATAATTGAGAGGAGGTTACCTCGATGGCTGATCGTAATTCTCGTAAGGTCTATAGTGGTCGTGTTGTTTCTGACAAAATGGATAAAACAATCACGGTTTTAGTTGAGACTTATAAGTTCCACCCACTATACGGCAAACGTGTTAAATATTCTAAGAAATTCAAAACACATGACGAAAACAACCAAGCTAAGAAAGGCGACGTCGTTCGTATTATGGAAACACGTCCTTTATCAGCTAGCAAACGTTTCCGTCTAGTAGATATCGTAGAAGAAGCTGTTGTTATTTAATAAAGTTCACTCGGAGTATTTCCGAAGGGAGGTAGCAATTGTATGATCCAAGAAGAAAGTACTTTAAAAGTAGCTGATAACTCTGGTGCCCGTGAAGTACAAACGATCAAAGTACTAGGTGGTTCAGGACGTAAAACAGCGAATATTGGTGATGTTGTCGTTTGCACAGTGAAACAAGCAACACCAGGAGGCGTTGTTAAAAAAAGCGAAGTCGTAAGAGCTGTTATTGTTCGTTCTAAGAGAGGCGTACGTCGTAAAGACGGTTCATATATTCGTTTTGATGAAAACGCTGCTGTTATCGTACGTGACGATAAAAGCCCACGCGGAACACGTATCTTCGGACCTGTTGCACGTGAACTACGTGAAAACAAATTCATGAAGATCGTTTCCCTAGCGCCAGAAGTTTTATAATAGAGAAAATAAAGCCTTGTTAAGGAGGTGCACGATTCATGCATGTAAAAAAAGGCGACAAAGTTAAAGTCATTTCCGGTAAAGACAAAGGAAAAGAAGGCACTGTTTTAGAATCATTTCCTAAGAAGGAACGCGTTGTGGTAGAAGGTGTTAACTACATGAAGAAACACTCTCAACCATCTCAAGAAAATCCACAGGGCGGAATTTTAAACCAAGAAGCGCCAATTCATGTTTCTAATGTGATGCCTGTCGACCCGAACACAAATGAACCAACCCGTGTTGGCCATGAAGTACGTGACGGTAAGAAAGTTCGCATCGCAAAGAAATCTGGTGAACCTTTAGATAAATAGTTTTGTGAGGAAAGGAGGTCTACTTGATGAACGCACTTAAAAAGCAGTACAAAGAAGAAGTTGTACCTAGTTTGATGAATAAATTTGAATATGATTCAGTTATGCAAGCACCTGAAATTGAAAAGATTGTGATCAACATGGGTGTTGGCGATGCTGTTCAGAATTCAAAAGCGTTAGATAACGCTGTAGAAGAATTAGAATTAATTTCCGGTCAGAAACCGGTGATTACAAAAGCGAAGAAATCTATTGCTGGATTCCGTCTTCGTCAAGGTAATCCAATCGGAGCTAAAGTAACACTACGTGGTGAGCGTATGTACGAGTTCCTTCATAAGCTTATTGCTGTTTCACTACCACGTGTACGTGACTTCCGTGGTATCTCAAGCAAAGCATTTGATGGACGCGGTAACTACACACTAGGTGTTAAAGAACAGTTGATTTTCCCGGAAATTAATTACGATAAAGTTAACAAAGTACGCGGTATGGATATCGTAATTGTTACAACTGCTGACTCGGATGAAGAATCTCGTGAATTGCTTTCACAATTCGGAATGCCTTTCAGACAGTAACTTTCACCTAAAGGAGGGAAAATTGTGGCTAAGAAATCAATGGTCGCGAAACAACAACGTAATCAAAAATTTAAAGTACGTGAATATACACGTTGCGAACGTTGTGGCCGTCCACATTCAGTTATTCGCAAATTTAAATTATGCCGAATTTGTTTCCGTGAATTAGCATACGAAGGACAAATTCCAGGCGTGAAAAAAGCTAGTTGGTAAGCCCAGAGTCGGGAAGGAGGTAATCAGAAATGGCAATGACAGATCCAATTGCAGATCTATTAACACGAATTCGTAACGCCAATATGGCACGTCACGATCAATTAGAAGTACCATCTTCTAACTTGAAAAAAGAAATCGTTGATATTCTAAAGCGTGAAGGTTTCATCCGTGACTACGAATTCATTGAAGATAATAAACAAGGCGTTCTACGTCTATTCTTAAAATACAGTGCTGATAGCGAGCGTGTTATTACAGGAATTAAGAAAATCAGTAAGCCAGGCCTGCGTGTTTATGTGAGATCAGATGAGGTTCCACGTGTTCTTAACGGGTTAGGTATCGCTGTTGTTTCAACATCCCACGGTGTATTAACGGATAAAGAAGCTCGTCAAAAAGCGGTAGGCGGCGAAGTGCTAGCTTACGTTTGGTAATCACTAATGAACAGTCAGGAGGTGTAATGAATGTCACGTGTAGGTTTAAAACCAATTGAAATCCCAAATGATGTTGAGGTAAGTGTTGATGGTAACGTTGTGACAGTGAAGGGTTCTAAAGGCGAACTATCACGCACGATCCATCAAGACATGGACGTTAAAATTGATGGTCAAGAGTTAACAGTCGTACGCCCAAGTGAAAAACAAGCACACCGAGCAATCCACGGTACTACTCGTAGTAATATTGCTAACATGATTGAAGGTGTTTCTAAAGGTTTCGAAAAAGCTTTAGAAATTTATGGTGTTGGTTACCGTGCGCAAATGCAAGGTGAAAAGCTTGTCGTAAACGCTGGTTACTCTCATCCAGTTGAAATCGACCCGATCGAAGGTGTCGATATCGAATGTCCTACGAATACACGTATTGTAATCAAAGGAATCGATAAAGAAAGAGTCGGTGCGGCAGCAGCTAACATTCGTTCTATTCGTACACCTGAACCTTACAAAGGTAAAGGTCTTCGTTATGAAAATGAACATGTACGCACTAAAGAAGGTAAGAGTGCTAAATAATTTCCGTTAAGAGACAGAAAGGAGTGACCTAGATGATTACGAAGCAAGATAAGAACGCTGCTCGTAAAAAGCGTCATACCCGTGTTCGTCGCGATTTAGTCGGTACATCTGAGCGTCCACGCTTAAATGTTTACCGTTCAAATAAACACATCTATGCACAACTAATTGATGACTTTGCTGGAGTAACAGTTGCAAGTGCTTCTACAGTTGATCAAGAATTCAACGGAGAAGCAACTGGAAATGTTGAAGCTGCAAAACAAGTCGGTGAATTAGTCGCTAAACGTGCAACAGATAAAGGTTATCAATCCGTTGTTTTCGATCGTGGTGGTTACTTATACCATGGCCGAGTAGCAGCATTAGCTGATGCTGCACGCGAAACAGGATTAGAATTTTAATTAAGTTATAAAGGAGGGAAAAGCATGCATACACAAATCGATCCAAGTAAGCTTGATATTGAAGAACGTGTCGTTACGGTTAATCGTGTCGCAAAAGTTGTGAAGGGTGGTCGCCGTTTCCGTTTCACAGCACTTGTTGTTGTCGGTGACAAAAATGGTCACGTTGGTTTCGGTACTGGTAAAGCGAACGAAGTACCAGAAGCTATTCGTAAAGCGATCGAAGAAGGTAAACGTAATTTAGTACGTGTACCGATTGTTAATACAACAATTCCTCACCAAATTCATGGTCAATTTGGTTCAGGTAACATCTTACTAAAACCGGCTTCTGAAGGTACAGGAGTTATTGCAGGTGGCCCAGTTCGTGCGGTGTTAGAATTAGCAGGTGTGCACGACATCCTATCGAAATCACTAGGATCTAACACACCGATTAACATGGTGCGTGCGACAATTCGAGGTTTAAGCGAACTTAAAACAGCAGAGGAAGTTGCGAGACTACGCGGCAAATCTGTTGAGGAACTGAAAGGATAAGGAGGGATAAACATGGCTAACAAATTAGAAATTACCCTCACACGTAGTGTAATTGGCCGTAAGCAAGACCAGCGCGACACGGTTAAAGCACTAGGTCTTAATAAAATCAGACAATCAGTCGTTCATGACGATACAGAAGCGATTCGTGGCATGATCAACAAAGTATCCCACTTAGTTGAGGTAAAAGAAGCGTAAGTAACGATTAACGTAAAGAGGAGGTGCTCGACGAATGAAACTTCATGAGTTAAAAGGAGCTGAAGGCTCTCGTAAAAAACGTAATCGTGTAGGTCGCGGAATGGCTACTGGTAACGGCAAAACATCAGGTCGTGGCCATAAAGGTCAAAAAGCGCGTTCTGGCGGTAACATCGGTCCAGGTTTCGAAGGTGGGCAAATGCCTATTTACCAACGCCTTCCGAAGCGTGGTTTCACAAACATTAACCGTAAAGAATATACGATTGTAAACTTAGAAACTCTTAATCGTTTCGATGAAGGAACGGAAGTAACACCAGAACTTCTTCTAGAAACTGGTGCTATCAGCAAAGTTAAAGCAGGCGTTAAGATCCTAGGCGACGGAAGTCTAGATAAAAAATTGACTGTAAAAGCTGATAAGTTCTCTGCTTCAGCGAAAGAAGCAATTGAAGCGGCAGGCGGTCAAACTGAGGTGATTTAATGTTCCGCACATTTTCCAATTTGTTTCGCGTGGCCGACATTAGACAAAAAATCCTGTTCACGCTTGCCATTTTAATTGTATTTCGACTAGGAACATTCATCCCTGTTCCGTTCACTGATAGTGATGCTCTTACAATGATGAATGAAACCAATAGCTTTGGGTTTATTGATACATTCGGAGGAGGCGCATTAAGTCAGTTTTCGATCTTTGCGATGAACATCTTCCCATACATCACAGCTGCGATTATCATGCAGTTGTTACAAATGGATGTTGTTCCAAAGTTTACTGAATGGCGTAAACAAGGTGAAATGGGACGTCGTAAATTAGCACAATTTACACGTTATTTCACAGTGGTTTTAGCATTTCTCCAAGGTATCGGAATGTCAATTGGATTCAACCAGATGACAGATGGTGCATTAATAAGTAATCCAGGGATTGTGACTTACTTAACGATTGCCATTGTTCTAACTGGTGGAACGACTTTCTTGATGTGGCTTGGTGAACAAATCACTGAATTTGGTGTCGGTAACGGAATTTCAATTATCATTTTTGCAGGTATTGTGGCCGGACTACCAAATGGTGTGAACCAGCTTTATGAAACTTATATTTCAGGTGCTGGTGATCAACTGTTCATTAACTTGGCTGTAATAGGAATTATAGGTCTTGTTGTTATTGCTGTTATCGTAGGCGTTATCTTTATTCAACAAGCATTACGTAAGATTCCGATTCAGTATGCAAAAAGAACTGTTAACCGTTCTCCAGTTGGAGGACAGTCAACTCACTTACCATTAAAGGTAAATGCAGCAGGCGTTATTCCGATCATTTTTGCAATTGCGTTTATTATGGCACCTCGGACAATAGCCCAATTCTTTGAAGGTAACGAATTTGCACAGACAATGGCTTGGGTATTTGATTACACTGAGCCGGTAGGAATGGTCATCTACTTTGGCTTAATTATTGCGTTCACGTATTTCTATACATTCGTTCAAGTTAATCCTGAGCAAATGGCTGAGAACTTACAGAAGCAAGGTGGATATGTACCAGGTATTCGACCAGGTAAGAATACTGAGACGTATTTAACCCGTGTCATGTATCGTTTAACATTTGTAGGCGCGCTATTCTTAGCTGTTGTTGCGATCTTCCCGATTATGTTAGGAAGTATTGCTGACTTACCTACATCTGTTCAAATTGGCGGTACGAGTCTTCTAATCGTTGTCGGTGTTGCATTAAATACAATGAAACAATTAGAAAGCCAATTAGTAAAACGTCATTATCGCGGCTTTATTAAATAGTCGCTCTGATGTAACGGATAACTGAGAGCGAGGGGAAAGATATGAATCTTATTTTGATGGGACTGCCAGGTGCTGGTAAAGGTACTCAAGCAGAAAAAATCGTAGAAAAGTATGATATCCCTCATATCTCAACTGGAGATATGTTCCGTTCTGCGATCAAAGAAGGAACACCTTTAGGTAAAGAAGCAAAGTCTTACATGGATGCAGGTGACTTAGTCCCTGATGAAGTGACAGTCGGTATTGTTAAAGAACGTTTAAGCAAGCCTGACTGTGAGAAAGGCTTTTTATTAGATGGTTTTCCGAGAACAGTTGCTCAAGCTGAGGCTCTCGAAAACTTGCTTAGTGAATTAGATACAAGTTTAGATTACGTCATTCATGTAAAAGTACCGGAAGAGAAATTAGTCGATCGTTTAACAGGCCGTCGTATTTGTCCTGAATGTGGTGCAACTTATCATGTGGAATTCAATCCACCTAAAGAAGATGGTAAGTGTGACATTGACGGAGCAACGTTAATTCAACGCGAAGACGATCAGCCAGAAACGGTAAGAAATCGTCTAAATGTTAACATGGAACAAACGAAACCATTATTAGATTATTATGGTGACAAAGGTTACCTAGTTGATGTGAATGGCGATCAACATATCGATGACGTGTTCGAGCAAATCGATGATATTATCGGAGGCTTAGCTAAATGATTATTCGTAAAACTCCACGAGAAATTGAAATCATGAGACACGCTGGTAAAATTGTAGCGTTAACGCATCAAGAGTTAGCGAAACACATTAAGCCAGGTGTTACAACTAATCGGTTAAATGACATTGCGGATGCATTTATTCGTGATCATGATGCCATCCCTTCATTCAAGGGATATAGCGGTTTTAGTGGTAGTATTTGTGTCTCTGTTAACGAAGAGCTTGTCCATGGCATTCCGAGTGATCGAGCATTAAATAATGGCGATATTATCAGTATCGACATTGGTGCTGAATATCAAGGTTATCATGGTGACTCAGCTTGGACATATGCTGTGGGTGAGATTAGCGAAGAAACACAACATTTACTGGATGTGACAGAGGAATCTTTATTCAAAGGTTTAGAACAGGTCAAAGCCGGTAATCGTTTAACAGATATTTCACACGCGATTCAAAGTTATGTTGAGCCGTTCGGTTACACGATCGTGCAAGAATACGGTGGCCATGGTATTGGCCAAGATCTTCACGAAGATCCGCATCTTTCAAACTTTGGACCTCCAAATAAAGGGCCGCGTTTGAAAAAAGGTATGGTGCTTGCTATTGAACCAATGGTTAATCAAGGTGAGCGCTACGTTCGAACATTAGACGATGATTGGACCGTTGTAACAGCTGACGAAGCAAATTGTGCTCACTTTGAGCATACAGTTGTGGTAACGGACGATGGTTATGAAATATTGACAAAAGCTTAAGTGAAGGTGATGACGGTTGAATGATGGAGATTCGCGATGTCCGGAGTTAGGACAGTTAGTGAGGATAAAACGAGGAAGAGAATCAGACCAATACGCGGTTATTATTGGATTTGATGACCAGAAGTTTGTTAAGCTAGCAGATGGTGAAAAGCGCAAGTTCGATCGACCTAAACGAAAGAACCTTCATCATGTCGAATTGATTGATTATGTTTCTCCAGAAGTAAACCGCAGCTTAGAAGAAACAGGTCGAGTGACTAATGGAAAACTTCGCTTCGCAATATCAAAATTTGTCAACGAACTGATGACAGGTTGGAAGAAGGGAGATTCTCTCGATGGCGAAAGACGATGTAATTGAAATGGAAGGAACAGTCCAGGAAACTTTACCGAACGCAATGTTTAAAGTAGAGTTAGAAAATGGACACGAAATCCTAGCCCATGTTTCTGGTAAGATTCGTATGCACTTCATCCGTATTTTACCAGGCGACAAAGTGACAGTAGAGATGTCACCTTATGATTTATCAAGAGGTCGTATCACGTATCGTTATAAATAACGAAAAGACTCCGATCCAAAAGGAGGTAGGAAGAATGAAGATAAGAGCTTCAGTCAAGCCAATTTGTGAAAAGTGTAAAGTAATCCGCCGTAAGGGTAAAGTAATGGTAATTTGCGAAAATCCTAAACACAAACAAAAACAAGGCTAAAACAAAAGGAGGTGCAATGCACTCATGGCTCGTATTGCAGGTGTAGATATTCCACGTGAGAAGCGTGTTGTTATCGCGTTAACATACATTTATGGTGTTAGCCACACAACAGCTAGTGAAATTGTTGCAGAAGCAGGCGTTAGTGAAACAACTCGTGTCCGTGATCTAACGGAAGAAGAGTTAGCTAACATCCGTAAAGCAACAGACAATTATACAGTTGAAGGTGACTTACGTCGTGAAGAGTCACTTAACATCAAACGTTTAATTGAAATTGGTTCATACCGTGGACTCCGTCATCGTCGTGGCTTACCAACACGTGGTCAGAAGACTAAGAACAACTCTCGTACACGTAAAGGTCCACGTCGTACAGTAGCGAATAAGAGAAAATAATTGATTAAAAAGGAGGTATGCTTGTCATGGCTCGTAAGACTAATAAAAACCAAACACGTCGTAAGCGCCGTGTGAAAAAGAATATAGAATCTGGTGTTGCTCACATTCGTTCAACATTTAACAATACGATTGTGACGATTACAGACACGAATGGTAATGCTATTGCGTGGAGCAGTGCTGGTGCCTTAGGTTTCCGTGGTTCACGTAAATCAACACCATTCGCAGCACAAATGGCTTCAGAAGTAGCGGCGAAAACAGCTCAAGAAAACGGCATGAAAACTATTGAAGTGGCTGTAAAAGGCCCAGGTGCAGGTCGTGAAGCAGCGATTCGTTCACTACAAGCTGCAGGTTTAGAAATCACTGCAATCGTTGATGTGACCCCAGTACCTCACAATGGTTGCCGCCCACCAAAACGTCGTCGTGTCTAATCTGGCGTATATAATTTGTCAGCCCGTCTATAATGGGATATGATAGCTTTAAAAGTATAGCACGGTTATTTTGGGATTGATCCGCGTTTTAGCGTGGATCCCGCCCGTTTTGGGAATAACGATGGATCTCATCGTTTTTTCGACGTTTTGAAGGAGGGTTTTGTGAATGATTGAAATTGAAAAACCGAAAGTGGAAACGGTCGAAGTTAGTCACGATGCTAAATTCGGCAAATTCGTAATTGAACCATTAGAGCGTGGATATGGTACAACGATGGGGAACTCCTTACGTCGTATCTTATTATCCTCCCTACCAGGATCAGCTGTAACCTCCGTACAAATCGAAGGAGCGTTACATGAATTCACAACACTTGATTATGTGATGGAAGATGTCACGACCATTATTCTAAATCTGAAAAAGCTAGCTTTGAAGATTTATTCTGATGATGCGAAGACATTAGAAATCGACGCAAGTGGTGAAGGTGACGTCACAGCTGCAGATATTCAACATGATAGCGATGTCGAAGTATTAAACCCTGAGCTAAAGATTGCGACAATCACTGGTAACGGTAAATTAAGCATGAAAATCAATGCTGAAAAAGGCCGTGGTTATCGCCCAGCAGAGTATAACAAAAAAGATGAACAACCAATTGGCGTTATTCCAGTTGATTCAATCTTCACACCAGTAGAACGTGTGACGTACCAAGTCGAAAATACACGTGTTGGTCAAGTCACGAATTATGATAAATTAACGCTTGATGTGTGGACAGACGGAAGCATTCGCCCTGAAGAAGCTATCTCTCTAGGCGCTAAAGTGTTCACTGAGCACTTAAATGTTTTTGTTGGCTTAACTGACGAAGCACAAAGCGCAGACATTATGGTCGAGAAAGAAGAAGACCAAAAAGAAAAAGTGTTAGAAATGACAATTGAAGAACTGGATCTATCAGTTCGTTCATATAATTGCTTAAAACGTGCAGGAATTAATACTGTACAAGAACTAACACAGAAATCTGAAGAAGACATGATGAAAGTTCGTAACTTAGGACGTAAATCTCTTGATGAAGTGAAACACAAACTTCATGCCCTTAACTTAGGCTTACGTAAAGACGATTAATAGATGCAGCACAGTCAATCTCTATGCAAAGGAGGTCTTTAAGGATGGCAAAAGCGAAATTAGGTCGTACGACTGAACAACGTATGGCTCTTCTACGTAACTTAGCGACTGATCTGATCGTTCATGAGCGCATTGAAACGACAGAATCAAAAGCGAAAGAGTTACGCCCAGTCGTTGAGAAAATTATTACGCTAGGTAAGCGTGGCGACCTTCATGCTCGTCGACAAGCAGCTTCATTCTTGCGCAAAGTTGAAGCGGATGAAGAAGGTACTGACGCGTTACAAAAATTATTCTCTGATATTGCTCCACGTTTTGAAGAGCGCCAAGGTGGATACACTCGTATCCTTAAACTAGGTGAACGCAAAGGTGACGGAGCAAAAACAGTGATTATTGAATTAGTTGACTAATTGAATGAATCAATAAAAGAGGGGAGTTCAGATCTCATATAATTGAGAACTGAACCCTTTTTTTATGCTATAATGGCAGAAAGTAAACCTAAGGAGTGCGCGGATTGATTGAGCTGGAGCAAGTTTCGTTTCGTTATCAAAACGAAGCAAGTCATGTACTTGAAAATATTAATCTCACCATCGAACAGGGTGAATGGGTCGGGATTGTTGGACGTAATGGTTCCGGGAAGTCAACATTAGCCAAATTGCTTAACGGATTATGTTTAGCAACAAGTGGCGTTGTTCGTGTGAATCATACCGTCTTAACTGATGAATCCAAATTCCAAATCCGCAACCATATTGGGATGGTTTTTCAAAATCCTGAAAACCAATTTGTCGGAACTACCGTCGCTGATGATGTGGCCTTTGGGTTAGAAAACTTAGCTGTCCCACGTGAAACGATGATTAAACGGATTGATCAGAGTCTTGAACAGGTTGACATGACAGCTTATAAGAATCACGAACCGTCACGGTTGTCAGGTGGTCAGAAACAACGTGTGGCTTTAGCGAGTGTATTAGCCATGCAGCCAGAAGTGATTGTGTTAGACGAAGCCACGTCAATGTTGGACCCGATCGGGACGGATCAAGTGCTATCACTCATTCAAGAACTCCATGAAAAACTTGGTGTGACGGTTATTATGGTCACACATGACTTGAATGAAGCTGCTTTAGCTGACCGTGTGATCACACTGGATGCAGGAACCGTTTGGTTTGATGGAAAGCCAAGAGAGTTACTAGAGAAAGGTGATCAATTACATGAGGTAGGTCTTGAACCTCCATTTGTCACTAAAGTCTATCAGCAGTTAACTAGACAGTCGCTTAATATTACGCAAGAGCCCTTACACTATGAAGAACTGGTGGATGAATTATGGAGATTGTATTTAAAGACGTAGACTATATTTATCAACCGAATACGCCACTCGAGCATGTTGCCTTACAAGGACTTTCCTTTACGATTCCATCACAGTCTTTTACAGCCATTGTCGGTCGAACAGGCTCTGGAAAGTCGACCTTGCTACAACAGTTAAATGGGCTATTACAACCCACTTCAGGTACTGTCACGATTGGTAAGACTAGATTACCAGGTGCTAAAGCTAAACCGTTAAAAGAATTGCGAAGGCGAGTTGGTCTTGTATTTCAATATCCAGAGCATCAATTATTTGAGGAAACGGTTAAACAAGAGTTGTTATTTGGTCCGAAGAATTTTGGGTTAGACCTCGGACAAGTTGAAGCCTGGTTGCCTCAAGTTTTGCAGGATGTTGGCCTTGATGAATCAGTTTTAGAACGGTCACCATTTACATTAAGTGGTGGACAAATGAAGCGGGTCGCCTTAGCAAGTGTGTTAATTTTAGATTCAGAAGTACTTGTATTAGACGAGCCGACAGCAGGACTAGATCCGGTGGGTAAAAAACAGCTACTGCAATTATTCCGATATCTAAATGAAGAAAAGGGTAAAATGGTCGTCTTAGTGACTCATAATATGGAAGATGCTATGGCGAATGCTGATCAGCTTTTGGTATTAAATAACGGTTGTATCGAGAGTGTGACCTCACCGAAACGTTTAATAGAAAAACGAGATCAGTTAGAAGCGATTGGTTTAGCACCTCCCGAATCGATTAAATTCGTTGATTACATGACACAAACTTTAGGTGTGAACTGGAATGAACATGAAGCGACGGTTGATACAGTGAGTCAGGCTTTAATCAAGCGGATAAAGGCTGGTGCTAACAAGTGAAGCAATCTTTTATTTTAGGCCAGTATATTCCGAGAGAATCATTCATACATAGATTAGATCCACGGACAAAAATCATCTCGCTTATTTTGTTTGTGATCACGATGTTCGTTATCGATCGCTTGTTGATTTATAGCTTATTATACGGGTTTGTATTGGGTTGTGTTTTATTATCTACAATTCCGATAACTTATTTAATCAAAGGATTAAAACCAGTTTGGTGGCTTGTGGCCTTTACCTTTATCTTTCACGTCTTATTTCAACGTGATGGTGAAGCCTTATTTGATGTGTTTGGATTCTTTATTTATGACCAAGGTTTTATACAAGGCGGCGAGATTGCGAGTCGTTTGCTCCTTATGATTGTTATGGCAACACTCCTGACGTTAACGACGCCGCCATTAGCGGTTACAGATGGGATGAGGTGGTTTTTAACGCCGTTAACTAGGTTAGGGATGCCCGTCAATGAATTAGCGATTATGATGGCGATCTCATTAAGGTTAATACCAACCATGACAGAAGAGATGGATAAGATCTCAAAGGCGCAAGCAGCTAGAGGTCTTGATTATACGCAAGGACGACTGCGAGATCGATTTAAGGCTTTATTACCGTTGTTAATTCCGTTGTTCATCAGTGCTTTTAAACGGGCTGAAGCTCTAGCTATGGCGATGGAGGCACGAGGTTACCAAGGGGCTGACCATCGTACATCTTATCGGCAACTCGTTTTCAGGACAATGGATTATATCGTCGTATGCCTGATGACGACGGTAACGATATCAATCTATCTGATGATAGGGTGAAGGAGAGTCAATGTGGAACGAATTAAAGTACATATCGCTTATGATGGCACACATTTTGCTGGTTATCAGGTGCAGACAAACGAACGAACAGTGCAATTGGTTATTGAACAAGCCTTAAAGAAAATGCATCGTGATGATATTCGGATTTACTCATCTGGTAGAACGGACTCAGGGGTGCATGCGTTGGATCAAGTCATTCATTTTAATACGCCCTTAACCTTGGAATGTTCAGCCTGGCAACAAGCACTACAAACCTTATTACCATCAGATGTGCAAGTGCAACGAGTTGAGAAAGTTGAAGAACAATTTCATGCACGGAAGAGTGCGCGTGGGAAAGTTTATCGTTATGTCGTCTTGAATCAACGTCATTATGATTTATTTAATCGCCAGTACGAATGGCATGTCATGAAACCGATTGATGTCGATTTGATGAGATCGGCAGCTGAAAAAATTATCGGGACTCATGATTTCACACCGTTTTCTGCATCAAAATCCAATGTCACGGGGGATAAAACACGCACAGTTCATGCGATTGCTATTTGGGAAGAGAATGGGCGTATCATGTTCGAAGTAAAAGGTGACGGCTTTCTCACCCATATGGTGCGAATTATTGTCGGGACCTTAGTTGAAATTGGCTTAATTAAAAAGACGTCGAATTGTATTGATGAAGCATTTGCGACTTTAGACAGGCAAAAAGTCGGGATGACAGCGCCTAGTCACGGGTTATTTTTGTCGCAAGTGATCTATTAAATGAGAAATCGAGATAAGTTTGGTTAGAGATAGGAGCGGGATGAGATGATCGAACGTTATACACGTGAAGAAATGGGACAAATATGGACAGAAGAAAATCGGTTTAACGCCTGGTTAGAAGTCGAGGTGTTGGCGAGTGAGGCATGGGCTGCATTAGGTGACATTCCGAATGAAGATGCGAAGAAAATCCGCGAGAAGGCGTCATTTGATGTTGAGCGGGTCCATGAGATTGAACAGGAGACACGTCATGATGTCGTGGCATTTACCCGAGCTGTGTCTGAGACGCTTGGTGAAGAGAAAAAGTGGGTCCATTACGGTTTAACGTCTACAGACGTGGTCGACACAGCGCTTTCATACGTGATTAAACAAGCTAACACGATTATTCGAAAAGATCTGCATCATTTTTTAGCGGTCTTGAAGCAAAAAGCACAGGATCATAAGTATTCTATTATGATGGGGCGTACGCATGGTGTTCATGCAGAACCAACGACATTTGGTCTGAAGTTAGCTTTGTGGTATGAAGAGTTCAAACGCCATATTGAACGATTTGAAGCGGCTGCAGCAGGGATTGAAGTGGGGAAACTATCAGGCGCTGTCGGGACATATGCGAATATTGATCCGTATGTGGAAGAGTATGTCTGTCAGCAATTAGGGTTAACGCCTTCACCGATTTCGACTCAGACGTTACAACGCGATCGTCACGCTGATTATATGTCTACCTTAGCGCTAATCGCGACGTCCGTTGAAAAGATGGCGACGGAAATCCGTGGCTTACAAAAGAGTGAGACGCGTGAGGTGGAAGAATTTTTTGCGAAAGGTCAGAAAGGTTCGTCTGCCATGCCCCATAAGCGGAATCCGATCGGGTCTGAGAATATGTCTGGGATGGCGCGGGTCATTCGAGGGTATATGATGACGGCTTATGAGAATGTGCCACTTTGGCATGAACGTGACATTTCTCATTCCTCGGCTGAACGTGTGATTTTGCCAGACGCGACGATTGCGCTCGATTATATGTTAAATCGATTCTCAGGTATTGTAGAGAAGTTAACGGTCTATGAGGATCATATGCGGGCTAATATGGACGCGACATATGGCTTGATTTACTCTCAGCGTGTATTACTCACGTTAATCGATCAAGGGTTCTCACGCGAACGTGCGTATGATCTTGTTCAGCCACTAGCGATGCAAGCGTGGGAAGAAGGCCAGTCGTTTCCTGAATTAATCCGCCAAACAAAAGAAATAACTGATACAGTCGACAGCGAAACGTTAGAAGCATGTTTTGATGCGACTTATCATTTAAAAAATGTTGATATGATCTTTGAACGATTAGGATTAGATGATTGAGCGAGAGGATGATGGTCATGAAACGGCGCGCTTTAATGAGTGTTTCAGATAAAACAGGGATTGTAGATTTTGCGAGTCAGCTCGTTGAAGAGGGTTTCGAGATTATTTCGACAGGTGGAACGAAGCGAGCGCTAGAAGAAGCGGGTTTACCCGTTATTAGGATATCAGACGTAACTGAATTTCCAGAGATTCTAGATGGTCGAGTTAAGACGCTTCACCCTCATATTCACGCAGGTTTATTAGCGAAGCGGGACGATGATCAACACATGGCTACCTTACAAGAGCAGGCGATCCAAACGATTGATCTACTCGTCGTAAATCTTTATCCATTTAAAGAAACGATTTCGAAACAGGATGTACAACATAATGAAGCGATCGAAAACATCGATATTGGTGGCCCTGCGATGTTGCGGGCTGCGGCTAAAAATTATCAAGACGTTACGGTGGTTGTGAATCCTAGTGATTATGGGCGGGTGATTGATCATGTGAAGGGTGCTCAAGACAGTTCGCAACTTAATCAAGCTCTAGCAGCAAAAGTGTACCGCCACACAGCACAGTACGATGCGTTTGTAGCAGAATACTTAACAACTGAGGTGGGTGAGGATTTTCCTGAATCGAAGACAATCACTTATGATTTAAAAGAATCACTACGCTATGGAGAGAACCCTCATCAGCAAGCAGCTTTTTATGCGAATCCACTTGCTAGCGAGACGTCGCTTGTTCATGCCGAGCAAAGACACGGCAAAGCCTTATCTTATAATAATATCCAAGATGCGAATGCAGCTTTACAGATTGTTAGAGAGTTTAGCGAACCAGCTGCTGTTGCGGTGAAACATATGAATCCATGTGGCGTTGGCATTGGCGATCATTTAGATCAAGCATTTACGAGAGCCTATGAAGCAGATCCGATTTCGATCTTCGGTGGCATTGTCGCGGTAAATCGTGAAATAGATGAGGTAGTCGCGAATCAATTGAGTCAGATTTTCTTAGAAATTGTGATTGCCCCGCGTTATACAGAGCGAGCTTTTGAGATTTTAGCCCAAAAGAAAAATATCCGCTTACTCGAGCTACCGATGACAGAGGATGATTCTGAACAAATTTTGCATTCTGTTAAAGGTGGACTGTTGATCCAAGATGAGGATCGTGCGCCGAAGGAAATGGCTGACTATAGTGTCGCAACAGACCGGGAACCAACTGAAGCAGAATGGAAACAATTGTTATTCAGCTGGGATGTCGTGAAGCATGTGAAATCCAATGCGATTGTCTTAGCAACGAATCACCAGACAATCGGTATTGGTGCTGGCCAAATGAACCGTGTAGGAGCCGCCAAAATTGCGATTGAACAAGCGGGTGACCAAGCAAAAGGTGCAGTCATGGCATCAGACGCTTTTTTCCCAATGGATGACACCGTTGAAGCGGCTCACCAAGCAGGTGTGACAGCGATCATTCAACCAGGCGGATCCAAACGAGATGCTGACTCGATTCAAAAATGTAATGAATACGGAATCGCGATGATATTCACAGGCGTTCGTCACTTTAAACACTAAGGTCATCGAAATATATCAGCGCTCGCCGATATATATCGGCATTCGTCGATAAACTGTCTATGGCGCCGATATATTGCTGAGGTCGCTGATATAATTCTTGAGTCGCCGATAAATTGTTCAGCGCGCTGATATACAGTCGGAAACGCAAAATAACGGTCACTCGCTGAAATATATCAGCGCTCGCCGATAAAAATTCAAACTCGCTGATAAAATATCCAAGACGCCGATATATTATTAAAGTAGCTGATAAAATGCTCAGCGCGCTGATAAATCCGCTAACTCGCCGATATATTGCAATTCACAGTCAAAATCTTTTAATGGAATCATTCTAATAACTTCAATAAAAATCGAGAAAAGATGCGATTTATCTTGACATTATACCTATAGAT
The DNA here is from genome assembly GCF_011761495.1 of Alkalibacillus almallahensis. Lineage (GTDB taxonomy): Bacteria > Bacillota > Bacilli > Bacillales > Alkalibacillaceae > Alkalibacillus > Alkalibacillus almallahensis. The sequence goes on from NZ_JAASRU010000013.1 coordinate 54,889, forward strand.
ATTATAATATATTCTATGGCATTTTATCATATCCACGTAATAGCCCCGGAAACTATTCGTGATGAGATAAACGTAATGAAACGGAAATAACAGGAGGGAACCGTCATGCGCCAAACATTTATGGCAAACGAACAAAACGTTGAGCGTAAATGGTACGTAGTTGACGCAGAAGGCCAAACTTTAGGTCGTCTATCGACAGAAGTTGCAGCACTTCTACGTGGCAAGCATAAGCCAAGCTACACACCACACGTTGATACAGGTGACAATGTCATCGTAATTAATGCAGACAAAATTCAGTTAACAGGTAAGAAATTAACTGATAAGAAATATTACCGTCATTCAAACTACCCAGGTGGTTTGAAAGAGCGTAGCGCAGAAGAAATGCGTAATAATTATCCAGAACAAATGCTTGAACAAGCAATCAAAGGCATGCTACCTAAGAACAAATTAGGTCGTAAAATGGGCAAAAAGCTACACGTCTATCGTGACGCTAACCATAGACATCATGCACAAAAACCAGAAGTTTACGAGCTTCGTGGATAATTAAGGAGGGTAATTGAATTGGCACAAGTACAATATAACGGCACTGGCCGTCGTAAAAGCTCAGTAGCACGTGTACGACTAGTACCAGGTAATGGTAAAGTCGTTGTGAATAAAATCGATGCAGAACAATACTTCCCACACGAAACTCTACGTCGTGTGATTAACCAACCATTAGACGTTACAGAAAACACAGGTAACTATGACATTTATGTCAACGTTGATGGTGGTGGATTCTCAGGTCAAGCTGGTGCGATCCGCTTAGGCGTTGCTCGCGCTCTATTAGAAGCTGACCCTGAATACCGCCCATCGCTAAAACGCGCTGGACTTCTAACGCGTGACGCACGTGAGAAAGAACGTAAAAAATACGGTCTTCGTGGCGCTCGTCGTTCACCACAGTTCTCAAAACGTTAAAAACCCTGTTATATCAAGGTTTCAAACACCCATTCGTTATCAGACGGATGGGTGTTTTTTTATACATGGTAATTTAAATTCAACTTACTTATACGCTAGTCTGATCCTTGTGAAAAACCACAATTAATAGTAAAGAGCCAGTGATGAACGACAATATACAAAAATGTAAATAATTAGGTATAATTTTATTATTGTTTAATATAAGGTGTTTATCTATAATGAAGAAAAAGTACATATCCATTAAAGTTTGAAATTTTATTAAAGAGGTTTTTTAATTTTTGACATGAGGTTTATTAATCCGTTGTAGATACAATTTTAATTTAATGATTCTAAATGAAAAGTGGAGGGGAATAATTCTTGAAAAAAAGGTATGTAGTTTATGTAGTTATAACCATAATTTTAATGGCAAGTATTTATTTCTTAGTAGTATCCAACATTAATAATGATGAAACAATCTATATTAACATGCATGATGATGTTGAGAGTGTTACGAATGAGGAGAATAATTTCAAAGGAAATGTGACTGAAGAGTTGGCTGTAGAAAATTTGATTAGCTATTTGTATGAACAAAATCAAACATCTAAAGGTTTTGAGGTTCACTTAGAAGACAAGGAACAAGAAGAGGATAAACATATTATGCAAGTATTTAGCGTAGTTGGAGAAGATGAATCCCAAAGCAAAGAAAATCTAGGGTTGTATTCTGTTAGTAAAAGTACTGGTAAAATATCAGAACTTAATTAAAGAAATTGCTTTTAGGAAAAACTCTCACTTAGTTTATATGAACTATACCCCAGTTAGTGACTAATTAAAAATGTCTTTAACTGGGGTTTTGTATTAATTAGCCGGAATGAGTGAGAGTGGTTTTTATAATTGGCTCAGTAATAATGTTTCAAACACCCATTCGTTATTAAACGAATGGGTGTTTTTTTATGACATCCATTAACTGAACATCAGATAGTTTTTGTCTCTGTCGTGCAAAGTCATGTCCAATCGTTTTGGAGATTAAAGTTGTTTGTAAAATATAAGCTAATAGTGATCAAAGCAAAATCACTGTTTAATGGATTAAATTGCAGTTTAAGCAGGATGTACAAAATTATGTTTAATAGCAATTTGCTAATAGAGGAAAAACCCACAATTTATAGTAAAGAGTTAAGTCATATATAAATCGTCATCTTTTGACATAATAATGCACTTTTGTTGTAATATTGACAAAATGATCAAGAAGAGTGCTGACAGGCTTTGTTATTTCTCGTGTTAATACCAATTATTTTTTCAATAGTGCAGAATTTAAACTTTTATAGAAAAGTGATCATCAAAGTCTAGGTGGGATGCCATCAAGGCAATCTTCTTTTGAAAGATTCATAGTCGTTCTCTTGATTTTAATCGTAATCGTTTCACCGCTTGCTAATAAACATGCTGAGAGTAAACGGTTTAATCCTTAATTCAAAGAAAGCTAAATGATCATTTTAACTGTTTCCGCAATATGTAGAATCTTAATACCTTTACATATATCGTACATAAAAAGGGAGAGGGGACTAATCGTGCGTCGAGTGTATGTCATTATTGTGTCGTTAAGTATAGTCGTGCTTGCTGGAGTCCTTTGGTTTGTATTATCCGAGGAGATGAAAAAGGAACAAATGGTAAATGAAGCGGAAGAAGCGGAAAGTGATCCTTCCTCTTCAAAACGTAGTGAAGAGATAGATGAGCAACAACAGCTCAAAGAAGATTTAAAAACCACATATGAAGACGGAGACTATTCTTTCACTAATCCAATGATTGAAAAGGATCCTTACAATTTTTCTCCTTTATCCGCGCTTGCTTTATTTCAGACAGATGAAGCAGCAGAAGTCACTGTTATTGTGGAAGGAAAAGATGGTGCAAAGGATATTGAGAAAACCATTTCGGGCTCTCGAACTGAACACGAAATACCCATTCTTGGACTTTATCCAGATGCAACCAATCAAGTGATTCTGCAAGCTGAAACAGAATCGGGTGAAACGATGAAACATGAGTTTGAAGTCGAAACTAGCTCGTTACCTGATGACTTAATTCAACCGACAATAGAAGAAAGCCATCCAGAAAACATGCAAGATGGATTGACGTTTGTCGTTCCAAGCAAAAAGTATCCATATGCTGTTGATGAAAATGCTCAAGTCCGCTGGTATTCTAGTATGCAAAGCCAGCATTTGTTTAAACGTTTGGAAAATGGTCATATATTGCTAGCACCTAAGAATAAAGAAGAAAACGGTGAACTTGTAGTAATGGATATGCTCGGTGATATTCAAGATAGTTATAACGTCGAAGTTGAAAATTACGAAAATAACGATATCATTCACCATGATACGATCGAACTTCCAAATGGAAACTTACTTGCTACTGTTCATGATGGCGCGGAATATATTGAAGATGAAATGATTGAAATAGATAGAGAGACTGGTGAAACGGTAAACGTTGTTGATATGAAAGAGGTCATGCCTTCTTCCTTTTACGAGGACTACAGCGGCCCAGGAATTGAAAATGGTGAGGTGGACTGGTTCCATCAAAATGCTGTTTCCTACGATGAGAAGGACGATGCCATTTTAGTATCTAGCCGAAGTCAGGATATTGTGGTGAAAATGGATTATCCTGATGGTGACATTAAGTGGATTTTAGGATCTCATGAAAATTGGCCATCCTCATATGAACAGTATTTGCTTGAGCCTGAATCTGAGGATATGAAGTTTCCAGGTGCCCAGCACGCTATGACTACATTGCCTGATCAAGATCAAAATGACGCGACGAGTGATGTGCTTCTTTTTGATAATAATAAAGTGATTACCCGCGGAGACGAAGGAAAAAGTGAAGAATTCAGTCAAGCGGTTCAATACCGAATTAATGAAGAAGACCATACCGTCGAACAGGTTTGGTCTTACGGAAAAGAACGGGGAGAAGAGTTTTTCTCCTTTATCATCGGTGATGCTGATCATCTGCCAGACGATGGGAATAGACTGATCACTTCAGGTTACATGCTGAATTCCGAAGACGAAAGAGAAAGTCGGATCGTTGAAGTGACCGGTTCTAATGATCCTGAAGTCGTTTTTGAAATCTTATTAACTGGCTTCACTGAAGATGCTAATAACAAAGCTTACCGAGCAGAACGAATGCCTTTATATCCTCAGAACCAAGCTAACCCGTCGATTTTTCAGAGATAACCCTGAAGTATACCCCAGTTAGTAGACTTATTAAAAAAGTCCACTAACTGGGGTTTGTTATACCGAAATCACCTTATAGCTGCCTAGCTTTTTAACAAATCTTTTATAAAAGTACCGTCAAAGGGGATCTTTTACAACAAAATTGCTAATCAGAATTAAAACTAGTAAAGTATTGTTAAAAAGCAATAGGAGAGTTCAACATGAAAAAGAAATTTACCAATGCGACTATTTATAAGCATGATGATGCATCTGAAATATTAGTTGAAAATGGCAAATTCAAAGCGATCGGTCATGACTTGGGTGAGGCAGATGAAACAATTGATTTACAAGGACGACTCGTTTTACCTCCTTATGTCGACTCTCATTTACATCTGGACTATTATTTCACGGGTCAAGATGACGATATTAAAAATGAATCAGGGACTTTATTCGAAGCGATTGATCTCTGGAATGATTATAAAAAAGGAACCACTAAAGAAGAAATGAAAGTGCGCATGCGTCAGGCAGTTAAAGATGTCGCTTCTTATGGGACGCAATTTATACGAGCGCAAACTGACTGTACTGATCCTCATTTAACAGGGATTAAAGCAGCGCTTGAAGTGCGTGATGAATTAAAAAATAATATAACAATTCAGGTCGTAGCCTTTCCGCAAAACGGGATGTATTCGTTTGAAGAAGAGGGTCAGTCTGGTCGTGATTTAGTTGAAAAAGCCCTGCAATTAGGGGCTGACTGTGTGGGAGGAATTCCACATAATGAATGGTCAGCTGAAGATGGAAATGAATCTGTTAAAGAAATTGTGCGTCTCGCCATCAAATACGACAAGTTAATTGATGTTCATTGTGATGAAACGGATGATCATCAAGCGCGTTTTCTAGAAGTGCTGAATGCAGAGGCGTTGAAACAAGGGTATGGCAAATCGACGACAGCTTCGCATACGAGTTCATTTGGTTCAGCGAATGATGCGTACGCTTTTAGAATGATGGGCTTATTCCGCCAGTCAGGGATTAACTTTGTTGCTTGTCCAACTGAGAATTTATTTTTGCAGGGCCGACAAGACACTTATCCTAAACGTCGTGGTTTGACGCGGGTTAAAGAGTTTGTCGATCATGGTATCAATGTAGCCTTTGGACAAGACTCAATCGTTGACCTATGGTATCCTGCTGGTTCTGGTAATATGATGAATATCTTGGATAATGGCCTTCATGCAACACAATTGATGCGTGATGAAGATTTTCCGCGAAACTTTGACTTGATAACCTACAACGGCGCTCAATTGATGCAGTTGGAAGATCACTATGGTTTAGACGAAGGGAAACCAGCCAACTTTATTGTACTGGATGCACCCAACACGTTCGAAGCGCAACGTCGCCGTGTTGAATGTTTAGCGTCTATTCGTCATGGTGAGTACTTATTTAAAAAAGAACCTCGTGTTTTTGACACAGAATTAGATATTGACCGCAAAACAAAATAAAGGTCATCAGATGAGGGAATTATCTTATGACAAGTGCTTTATTTATTGCGATAACGATCGGTTGTGCCATTCCTATTTATTTAGCGATCGTCAATCACGATGAAGATTAGTTATGAACATAACACTCCTCAAATTATGGCTCTATTTTTAAAGTCAATATAAAAGTTTCAAACACCTATTCGTGATTAAACGGATAGGTGTTTTTTTGAATTGTATCTGGCATTTTCGTATGATATGATATTCGAGTGACTGTCAATTCACTTTAAGTGAATGATTGGTCAAAAGGAGGATATGATGGGGAATCGAAGAGAGGAAATGCTGGATGCAGCTGTACAGTTATTCCAGGAAAACGGCTTTTATGACACGTCTGTAGAAGACATCACAAGTGCTTGCGGTATTTCTAAAGGCGGTTTTTATAAACATTTTGATTCAAAAGAAAGCATGGTTTTGGAATTATTACAACGTTATTATGATGAACTGTTTTGGGAAGCAGAAAACTTAACGGAAGATTTGCAAGGTTCTTCGTTATTAACACTTAAGAAGAAAATTGCGATTGAGCTGGAGAAGTCAATTGATTATCATTACTTTTTCTATGCGGTGCTGACGGATTTCCACCCGAATGATCAAGGTCCTATTCCAACTGCTTTGACTGATATAAAGCGTAAATTACGTGACTGGCATAAACAGGCGTTGCTAGAAGCGTTTGGACCAACTATTAAAACATATTTAAACGATCTAACTGTTGTAATGGAAGGGACGATCCATAGTTATTTGATTAAAATAATCTGGCAAACTCATTTGCCTTTGGATATGTTAGCAGAGTTTATCACAGAATCCCTGCATGCGATTGTGACAAATGATGATCGTATTTTTCCGGTTTTACCGAGCGGTTATGATGAAGGAGTTAATCGTCATTCCATTTTAGAAGACCTGAAACAGCAATTAGAAACGATTCATGCAGAATTACAAACGAGTGATCAAGCAAGTCACACTATCAATAAGGATTTGGAAACAATTGATCTATTAATTGAAGAGCTCGGTCAACAAAGCAAGCGGGAATTTCTGATTGACGCCTTGCTCACTCAGTTATCCCAAAGACCTTATCTGAAACAACGATTAACATCTATATTAACAACATGGGAAGTATGGAAAGGAGACTCAACATGAGCGAGACGGAAAACTCTTGGAACCTACCACAAAAACAAAAAGTCTTAATGATTGCGGCACTATTAACAGGTGCTTTTATGGGAATAATCAACGAGACACTATTAGCAACCGCGCTTCCGTCCATTCAGGAAGCATTCAATATAACACAAGGTCAAGTTCAGTGGATGACGACAGCATTCCTCATGACAAATGGTATTATGATTCCTTTGTCCGCCTTCTTAATTGATCGGTTTTCAACGAGAGCTTTATTTCTAACGGCCATTGGCTTATTCGGTACAGGGACATTGATCGCAGCACTTGCGCCTGTTTATCCTGTCCTTCTATTAGCTCGAGTGGTGCAGGCTTCAGGTTCAGGTATTATGTTGCCATTATTAATGACGGTACTATTAGCTGTGATCCCAGTAGAACGACGCGGAACAGCTATGGGTATGATGGGGATTGTGATTGCATTTGGCCCAGCAATAGGCCCAACATTATCCGGATTTCTTCTGGAATTCTACTCTTGGCGTTCTCTGTTCTACACAGTTCTTCCGATTGTTGCGCTTACCATGACTGTCGCTATTCTCTTCCTTAAGAATGTGACAGAACTTCGGAAGCCTAAGATCGATGTTTTATCGATTATTTTATCTTCTGTCGGGTTCGGTTCGTTCCTTTACGGATTCAGTATTGCAGGTGAAGCGGGCTGGGCGAATGCTCCAGTTATCACGGCTATTACAGGTGGTATGCTTGTGATTGGCTTATTTATATGGCGACAGCTTATACTAGGCACACCTATGCTTGAGTTCCGTGTCTTTCAATTTCCGATTTTCACATTGGCGATTGTGATTACGATGACGGTGCTCATATCATTGATTGGGGTTGAAACATTATTGCCATTATTCATGCAGAATGTCTTGCAGTTCACCCCACTTGAATCTGGATTAGTCATTCTTCCTGGCGCGATTGTGTTAGGAATTATGTCGCCTATTACAGGTCGATTATTTGATAAATTTGGAGCTAAGTGGCTAGCCTTGATCGGCCTCGGAGTCGTTATTGTAACAACGTTTATGTTTACACAAATATCGCTAGAAACAACATTTACTTATTTAACGGTTATTTTTGCGATTCGTATGTTTGGCTTATCCCTTGTACTGATGCCTGTGATGACATCTGCATTGAATCAATTGCCAGCTAAATGGTATTCCCACGGGTCTGCTATGGCTAATACGATGCAACAAATTTCCGCAGCGATTGGTACAGCTATTTTGGTAACACTTGTTTCGATGGGGGCTCAAAACTTCACACCAGATGCAAGTGCTTCTCCAGAAATGATTGGCATGTTAGCTCAGGTCGTTGGGTTTGAATGGGCGTTTATGGGAAGTACCATACTTGCGGCAGTTGCCTTTATCTTGGCACTGTTCCTTCACCCACCTAAGAAAGAAAAAGAGATTGTCCGTCAAATTCACGAACAAACGACGTAGACGTTGTTTTGTTAAAAATTAATTACCTAAATCCATTACACCCTCTTTGCTCCTAATGCAAAGAGGGTGTTTTTTATGTAGAAAATATCTTTCAGTTATTAATTGATTGGTTCAGTGAAAGTTTAGTGTTGATTTTCAAATTGTATATTACTGAGTTGTTGAATTGTGAGAAGCGAAGGTGGCGACTCCTGCAGGAACAGCACGAGTCTCGAGACCCCGCAGGAAGTGCTTTTCTTCCGAGGAGACTCGAGCCGTGCCTGCGGAAAGCGTCCACCGGCAGCGGATCACAATATCAACAACGGACTTTAACAGAGCCTATAAAAAAGACCCAACACAGTTATTAAATAATAAATGTCTTCTTGTAAAACGCATCTATTTAGATTATTATCTAATTAGATAATAATCTAAATAGGAGGGTGATTGATGCAATTAGATAAATTAGTCCACTTTCATAAAACAGTGGGCAATCAAACACGACTACGTATTATTGGTTTATTAAAGGAAGGTGGATCCCTTCATGGCCAGGCCATTGCAGGGAAATTAGGGTTAACGCCACCAACTATTTCACACCATCTAACAAAGCTTAGAGCGATCGATATTGTCTACCAACGTCGTGACAAAAATACGATTTATTACGCGCTTAACGAACGGAAATTAGACTTGTTAGCTGGCGCGATCACAAGATTAGGGGATGATGACATGAATGAAGAACTTCAAGTGACGGATGAAGAAAAGCATAAGGTATTAAATAACTTTATTGGGTCTGACGGTCGGATCGAAGCAATGCCTGCTCAACTTAAAAAACGGTTAATTATATTAGAATATATCATTAAAGGTTTAGAAGCAGGTCAGTCGTATCCTGAGCCTAAAATTAACGAACACATTAAACAATTCCACGATGATTTTGCGACGATTCGAAGAGAATTTATTATGCATCAGTTTATGACAAGGGATAAGGGTTATTATGAGTTAAACCCTCGTGAGTTGTGGTTAATTTAATTCAGTATTATAAAATTTTGTTGGATGACAATAAAGACTAACCTTTGTATTAAGTGTGATAAAAAGGGGGAGTATTATGATCATAGAATTAACAAAATTCAGAGTTAAAGATGGAAAGTCCGAAAAGGTTGATGAATGGTTGAATTTCTTAAATAACCATATGGATCGTGTCATGTTAACGTTAGAGGATGAAAAGATGTATGTTGAATCTATTTTTAGGCTTAAGGAAGACAAAAATGAATATCTTTATTGGTACTCAATCCAAGGAAAAGGTGGGCAAAGTGTTGAGGATTCAGATCACTGGGTAGATCAGAAACATCTAGAGTATTGGGAAGAATGCATTGATGAGAATTTTATGCCGATTGATTTAAATCCAGAAGTAAGCATGATATCTAAGAGGATTTCAGAATTTCTTGTTTAATAATCAGCACATTTTCCGATGTCTCAAGGTATGATTTGAAAGTCATTATAACTTCCAATGGATTTTGGTTAAGCTAACGAATACTGTCTACCTTGTTCTAACAATTGTCATTTACCCTATCGTTTCAACAAATTTTGATATGATATACTAAAATTGTAGGAAAAGTTTGTAAAGAAAGGCGGCATGAATTGATGACACAAGGTATTGGACGTATCAAACAACAAGAATTGAAAAATCGTGTTGTGTCAGCTGATGAAGCTGCGACATGGATTAAAGATGGTATGACGCTAGGCCTGAGTGGGTTTACAAGAGCAGGTGATGCGAAGGCATTGCCTCAAGCTTTAGTAAAACGTAGTCAGTCTGAATCGTTTAAAGTGGACATATTTACTGGAGCATCGTTAGGCTCAGACTTAGATAAAATGATGGCTGAAGCGGGAATCATTCGTAAACGATTACCGTTTCAGGCGGATAATGTCATGCGTAAAAAGATCAATCAAGGTGAGTTCGATTTTGTTGATCAACACTTATCGCATACAGCTGAAATGCTGCGCAACCATACAATGGAACAAATTGATGTTGCAGTGGTTGAAGCGATTAAAATTACTGAGGATGGCATGATTATTCCGACAACATCTGTCGGTAACTCACTGAACTTTGTGGAAAGTGCATCTGAAGTGATTGTGGAGATCAACACAGCTCAACCAGAAGCACTGGAAGGTGTGCATGATATTTATTCATTAGCTAAACAGGGCGAACGTCAACCGATTCCTTTAACGAAAACGGAAGACCGTATCGGCACACGTGGAATTCCGGTTGACCCAGATAAGATTAAAGGTATTATTTTGACGAACCAGGCTGATTCACCATCACCAATTGTGCCGCCTGATGATGAAACGAAGCAGATGGCTAGTCATTTAATTCGCTTTTTAGAATCAGAGGTTGAACAAGGGCGCTTAACGAAGGAGCTTGCCCCATTACAGTCAGGCATCGGATCTGTAGCTAACGCTGTGTTTCATGGATTATTAGAGTCTGATTTTGAGAATCTAAAAGTGTACTCAGAAGTCTTGCAAGATGCTGTGTTTGATTTAATTGATGCTGGCAAAGTGAATATGGCGTCTTGTTGTTCAATCACATTATCTGAAGACAAGATGAATCAAGTGTTTAATGATATTGATCAATATAAAGACCAATTAATTTTACGTACACAAGAAATCTCTAATCATCCTGAAATCATTCGTCGTTTAGGCTTAATCTCAATTAATACAGCGCTAGAAATGGACATTTACGGAAATGTTAATTCGACTCATGTGCTTGGTCGTAATATGATGAATGGCATCGGCGGATCAGGTGATTTTGCGCGCAATGCACGTTTATCGATTTTCGTCACGAAATCGATTGCGAAAAACGGTGATATTTCAAGCGTTGTTCCAATGGTTTCGCACGTAGACCATACCGAGCATGATGTTGATATTCTTGTAACAGAGCAAGGGTATGCAGACCTGCGTGGCTTGGCGCCTCGACAACGAGTCGAAAGAATTATCCAGAACTGTGCTCACCCTATGTATCGTGAGACATTGATGAATTATTTTGAAGAAGCAAAAGAACGTGGTGGTCAAACGCCTCATATGTTGGAGAAAGCATTGTCATGGCACACACAATTTGAACGAGAAGGGACTATGCGTTCTTTAGTTGAAGTAAAATCATAATAAATAAAACGGGCAAGGTTGATCAATTTAAGACGATCAGCCTTGCCCGTTTTTTCAAGATTGATTAAAAAGTGAGATACGAAACAATAAAATAAAGAATCACAATGACAATAGATGGCCAAGTGTAGCGAATCATGGATGGTTTATTTTCACGCATAAGCACATAGAGCATCATGAGCATCATGACCAGACTGAGTACACCCATTGTGACCAACGAAAAGCTCACACCTTGTAATATAGCTCCTTTTTGATAAAAGGCATCAGTGAAAGCTAGTAATAAAAGGTTGAATAGGTTGCTGCCTAGAATGGATCCTGCAGCAATAGCGTAATTAGCTAATTTATAAGCCGCAATTACAGCTACTAATTCAGGTAAGGATGTCGATGCAGCAATTAGTACACTACCAACGAAACTGGAATTAATCCCCGTTTGTTCAGCGATGATATCACCTGTGATGGATAAAACACTACCAGCTACCAGCACAGTGAAAGCTGAGATGACGAAGAAACGTATAACTTTGTTTAGTGGCAAACGCTCATCGCTTTGCAAAATCTCTTCATCCGGCTCTTCACTTTCAAATAGTTTCACACTAATGATATAAAGAAGGACTAAAATAAACATTTCGATCCCAATATTAAAGATCGTCAAGCTGTCATCGATTAGCATGGCAATAATGACAGTTGTTGTTAGAGCAATGCCGAATAAGATCGATGGAATGTGCTGACGAGAATCCTGCAGGTTAAAGGCTTGTCTTTTTCGGTAGTATAAATCAACCCCTGCTAAAATCAAAAGATTGAAAACGTTACTCCCAAGCATATTACCAACAGCAATATTGACGTTATCAACATAAACTGCTGTGACACTAGTTGTTAACTCTGGTAAAGATGTAGCACCAGCGATCAACAAACCACCAACCATAGCCCCACTCATCGTTGTTTGTTGACTAATCTGATCACCGTACACATTTAATTTGATCGCAGCGTAGACGACGAGAATTGCAGCGATCAAGAAACTGATCCAAACCATCATGTTGTCACTCCTTATTATAGGTCTAAAAACATAAAAAAGACCTTGGCCAGCATACTAGGCCAAGGTCTTGCGTATTATATGATGAACCGGATAATGTTCAAATTATCGAGATTGACGATTCATCAACCGTGATATACGGTCGCTACTCCCCTTGTCTATCATAACTATAGCTTAATAGATGCAAAGAGTCAATATTGATGATATAGTAATAGCTATGGAATAAATTTTTATAAAATTAGCATTTTTAGTCAATTTGGGTTAAACTATTAAGGGAGTTTATTTTATAAGGTTGTTAACTAGATTTCTTAGTTTGCTATGTTTATGAATTAAGAAATCTGGTCATATAAAACTTAAACAATTTAGGGGGAGATTCACATGAAAAAATCCATTGTATGGTTACTAGCCATTGGGTTCTTGGCCACTATGGTATTAGCCGCTTGTGGTTCAGGAGATGATGGTGGTGAATCGCGAATTGCGATTGGACCTGCCGGTAGTGGGACTCAAGCTGCTGCAACTGTCATTTTAGAAGGTGCTGGTATTGAAGACGGGGATTACGATAAATACGAAGAAGGATTCGGTAATGCTCGCGATGGTCTTCAAGATGGTAACATTGATGCGTCATTTGGTTTATTAGGCTTACCAGCAGGTAGTGTTAATGATTTACAAGCGAATACTGGTGATGCAAAATTAATCAGTTTAACAGATGAAGAGGTTCAATATGCACAAGATGAACTGGGTTATTTACCGTATACAATTACGGCGGATTCTTATGATTTCTTAGAAGAAGACGTGCAAACGGTTACAGCTTATGCAGTCCTTGTAGCTAATACAGATACAATTGATAACGAATTAGCGTATGATTTAGCTCGCGTTTCTATTGAAAATGCAGAAGATAATACACACCAGCAGTCTAATCATATGACGTTGGAAAAAGCACTAAGTGGTTCTGAAGGTTTACCTATTCACCCAGGTGCTGCTGAGTATTATGAAGAGCAAGGGTTAGAGATTGAAGGGGATGTGGCTGAGGTTTCAGCAACTCCTGAAGATCGTGCTGACGAAATTGTTATGGGTACTGGTAGCTCTGGTGGTACGTACTATCCACTAGGCGGTGAAATGGCAACAGTATGGAATAACAATATTGATGGTGTTAGTGTGACATCAACTGAAACAGGAGCATCTGTAGAGAACTTAGCTTCAATCGGTCGTGACGAACTAGACTTAGGTATGACCGTTCACATCCCAGCTCAAGATGCATTTAACGGCGAAGGTGAATTCGATGGAGCAGCAGTAGAAAACTTTGCATTCATCGGTCATATTTATCCTGAAGTTATGCAGATTATTACGCGTGAAGAAACAGGCGTTGAATCATTATCTGACCTTCAATAATTGATAGGTCAATGGATTGGTGTAAAAAGGACCGACACAGTGTGCCGGTCCTTTTTATACCTACCCATAAATGCTGAAGGTGGTGAAGGGTGTGTCTAATAGAAAAAACAACAAGACTGATAATATAAATCCCGAAACATCAACAGACACCCAACAAAAAGGTGATCAGGTTGATGAACAGGAATTATTGAGGCAATATGATCGGGAAAGTAATGTCCGAGGTAACATTGGAAAATGGGCATGGATCGTAACCTTTTTAGCGATATATCTAACTATTTTCCATTTATACACAGGTTATTACGGAACGCTTCAATCCCAAATTCAAGGAGCTGTGCACGTTGGGACAGCGCTTGGTATTATTTATTTGTTATATCCAGCGAAGAAGGGATTACATGACCGAGGGGTTCCTTGGTATGACGTTATCTTAGCTTTCACAGCAATTTTTGTTGGATATTATAAAATTATGTTTTTCGATAAAATTTTAGATGCTCGGATTCATGGGTATGAAATGTTAGATGTTATTGTTGCTGTAGTAGGTGTCTTACTGTTATTAGAAGCAACAAGACGAGCAGTAGGTGTACCCATTGTCGTGGTGGCAGGTATAGTTATTTTATATGCCTTATACGGAAATATCATCCCGACGGACGTGTTGTCACATACAGGCTTTACGTTTGAGAAAGTAATGACTGACTTGTGGTACCGAGAGAATGCGATCTTTGGTATACCCGTCCAAGTGTCGGCTAAGTTCATCTTCCTGTTTCTACTCTTTGGTGTAATCTTAGTCCATTCTGGTATTGGGCAGTTCTTTAATGACTTAGCTTTTGCATTAACAGGACGATTTACAGGTGGTACGGCAAAAGCGGCCGTATCAGCTAGTGCGCTTCAAGGTATGGTGTCAGGAAGTTCGATCGCTAATACGGTATCATCAGGTTCATTTACGATTCCGATGATGAAGAAAGCGAAATTCAGACCTGAATTCGCAGCTGCAGCAGAGGCGTCTGCTTCTACAGGTGGTCAGTTAATGCCACCGATTATGGGTGCCGCAGCATTTATCATGATTGAATATACAGGCACGGACTATGGCACGATTATGATGGCAGCGCTCATTCCAGCCATGCTCTATTTCTCTGGGATATTTATGGGTGCCCATTACGAAGCGAAAAAGGCGGGTATTTTCGGTGCTGCTAAAGAGACATTACCGAGTGCTTTAAACTTATTAAAAACGAAAGGGCTTATGCTCTTACCATTAATTACAATTATAACGACGTTGTTTATTGGTTATACACCACAGCGTGCAGCACTGATTGGTATTCTGACTGCGTTTGTCGTCAGTATGCTAAGTAAGGAATCGCGGATGTCGATTAAGAAAATCTTCTACGTGTTAGAACAAGGTGCAAGAACAGCGTTGCCAGTCATTGCAGCTGTTGGTACAGCGGGGATTATTGCTGGTGTTGTTGGTATGACTGGTTTAGGTGGTAAAGTCGCAGCAGCGATTATTACATTATCAAATGATATTCAGTTATTAGCGCTCATATTCACGATGATCGCATGTATCATCTTAGGTATGGGCTTACCAACGACAGCGAATTATGTTGTTACAGCGACCATTGCAGCTCCAGCCTTAATCAATGGGTTTGGTGTTGAGGTATTAGCCGCTCATTTATTCGTCTTTTACTTCGGTATTGTGGCAGATATTACGCCACCTGTTTGTTTAGCCGCCTATGCAGGCTCAGGTATAGCCAAGTCAAATCCGTTTAAGAGTGGGTTAACCGCCGTTAAACTGGCGATTGCCGCATTCATCATACCGTATATTTTTGTCTATAATCCGATATTAGTCCAAGCGGGCGATCATTCGATTATGGCTCTTATACTAGCCGTCATCACGGCGTTGGTTGGTATGATGGGTGTGAGTAGTTCAGTTATGGGATACTTCCAGCGCGAAGCCCGTGCGTGGGAGCGCCTTGCATTACTTACAGCAGGTTTAATGCTTATTACGCCGAACCTATATATCGATATTGCGGGTGTAGTGATAATCGGACTGGTCTGGTACGCTCAAACGAAGCGCCCGAAAGACCGTGAAGGCATTGCAGCGGCAGCATAATAAGATAGAAAATAGTTTGAGAGAGAAGAGCCCAGAGCACTGACTCTGGGCTTTTTTTAGCTTTTTAATTGTAAAAACCGAGCCATGTTAAGATCATCACACCGATTACAGTGACAAGAGTACCTGTTAAAGCTAAGATAAATGCCGTTTTCGTATCTTTTGTCTCAATCCACCCCACAAAAACCATAAACAATGTAAAAAGTAGGCCAAAAAAGATCGATGCAAAAGGATGAGTCGGTGAAATCCAGTCATACCAATTAATGAAATTCAATAGACTAACCTCCGTCCATTAAGGTGTAATAGTTGATCTAGTTTGTATTAAATTGTGCTGTTAAAGTTTAATGTTGATTATTAAAATGATGTAGCGCTGAGTTGTTGAATTGTGAGAAGCGAAGGTGGTGACTCCTGCGGGAATAGCATGAGTCTCGAGACCCCGCAGGCCACGCTTTTCGGCCGAGGAGGCTCGAGCCATGCCCGCGGAAAGCGTCCACCGAAAGCGGATCACAATTCAACAACGGACTTTAATAAAGCTTACTAAATAATAATCTCGGCATAAATTCACTTAGTTAGCTTTATCATACCATAACTTTATGAACTACTAAGTTTAGTTTATAAAGATAATGATGACTTTCAAAAAATAATTTCATCATAACTATATTGGAAAAATCATCAAAAGTGATACAATGAAGAAGGAATTTTTAGAAAAAGGGAGTACATAAGGAGGAGACAAGAATGAACCAAAAACGTTGGATTGCGTTAGCAATTGCGATTGGTTTGCTTGTATTATCGACGGTTGCTCAATTTACAACCACTGTAGCAACGACAGATTTTACAGATATGTTCCAATCGGAAAGTGAATATGCAGAGGAAGTCATAGAACAAGGAAGTATTGATGAGCGTGTTGCCGTAGTTAATGTAGAAGGTGTGATTCAATCTGGTGTCACAGGTGGCGTATTTAGTGGCGCTACATATAATCATGATCGCATATTAGGTATGCTTGATCATGTGAAAGAAAGTGATCAGTTCAAAGCATTAGTATTAAATGTGAATACACCAGGCGGCGGTGTTGTTGAGAGTGCTGAAATCCATGACCGTATTGTCGACATTCGTGGTGCTGGTAAACCAGTATACGTCTCTATGGGGAATACAGCAGCTTCAGGCGGTTATTATATTTCTGCTCCAGCTGATAAGATTGTAGCTCATGAGGCAACACTAACAGGTTCAATTGGCGTCATTATGGAATCAATTAACTTTGCAGAACTTGCTGATAGCCTAGGCGTTGATTTTAATACGATTACAAGTGGTGAGTACAAGGACATTATGTCTTCATCTCGTCCAATGACAGAAGACGAGGAAGAGATTCTACAAACGATGGTCGATGATATGTATCAGGACTTTGTGGATGTCATTGTTGAAGGGCGTGACATGGATGAGTCGAAAGTTCGTGAACTGGGTGATGGACGAGTATATACAGGATCACAAGCTGAGGAGAACGGCTTAGTGGATGCACTAGGTTCACTTGATGATACGATTGCACAAATGAAAGAGGAGCAGGATTTACAGAATGCGCAAGTCGTTGAATTAGGTGCTAGTGCTGGATTTAATTCAATTATGAATGGTGCTGCTACTAGTTTGTTTGGCGATGAAATGCGTGCTTCTAAGCTCCAAGAATTTATGCGAGAATCTAATTCGCCACGTGCGATGTACTTATATACAGAATAGGGGGTGACGTCGATGAGTGAGGTTTATGAAGCAGGCCATCAAGAAGTGACTGAAAGAACCGAAGAGACGTCGTTTCGTTATGCTGGTTTCTGGATGCGCTTTTGGGCTTATATTGTTGATCTAATTATTGTATTTTGTGTCAATGGTATTGTCTTAATGCCATATCGATTAATCACAGGTGGCGATGATGTTGAAGTGGGTTTTTGGACAGTCGCTGTGATCATCTCCACGATTGTTCTTTATGCTTATTTCGTCGTCATGACGAAATATTTGCAGCAGACGTTAGGGAAACGAATTTTTGGATTGAAAGTGATCCGCCAAGATCGAACGCCTTTACGTTGGTCTGATCTCATTTTCCGTGAAGTTGTTGGTCGATTTTTCCATCGTGTATTAGGCTTTACGAATTTACTTTATATCGTCGTCGCCTTTAATCCTGATAAACAAGGGATTCACGACATGATTGGCGATACGTTTGTCGTACATGACGCATAAATGTAAGGAGGTGACGTGATGCGACAGCCACCACAACATCGTATAGCAGAAGATGCAATCAAGGCATGGCGTATTACAGAAGTGATCGTTATGGTGATTTTATTGTTATTGGTGATTGCTAGTTTTATAGTAGGTCATTTTTTCGATTGGGCTTTATGGATTCCATTAACCGCACTCGCCGTTTGGGGTGTTCTAGCGTATTTAATGATTTTTGTTATTCCTTTGGTCCGTTGGCGTCGCTGGCGCTATGAAGTGTTTGATCAAGAGATTTATGTGCAACATGGTATATTAATTGTTTCGAGAACATTAGTACCGATGATCCGAGTGCAACATGTTGATACCAAACAAGGTCCGATTTTAAAACGGTTTAATTTATCAAATTTAACCGTGTCGACAGCTGCGACGATTCATGAAATACCAGCATTACCACAAGAAGAAGCGGCCGCGTTACGTGATCAGATTTCTGAATTGGCGAGGGTGGATGAAGATGATGTCTGAACCGAGAAGACTCCATCCAGCAGCTGTTATATTTAGTGTGATTAAAATCTTTAAAAATTTAATCTACGTCATTTTCGCTGGTGTTATTGCTTGGTTTGGCAATACAACGTTTATGTATATTGCACTCGGGATTTTAGGTTTAACGATTATTTTAACAGGGTTTAGCATTGTTGAATGGCTCCGTTTTCGTTATTATATTAAAGATGATGAGCTCCGGATTGAACAAGGAATCTTTGTGCGGAAACATCGTTATATTTCAAAAAACCGAATTCAATCGATCGATTTAACGCAAGGGGTTATTCATCGCATTCTAAAATTAACGAAAGTGCAGATTGAAACAGCAGGGAGCGGGCTTGAAACGGAAGCTTCCTTGAGTGCGGTGACATTCTCAGAGGGTGAAGCAATTCGTCGCGAACTTAAATCAAATCAAAGTCTTGTCGATGAAGAACAAGATGAAAGTGAAGCGGTAGAATATCCTAAGCGCCAAATTAGTTTTAATCGTTTGTTTGTAGCAGGTTTAACGTCAGGAAGCGTTGGGGTCATTGTCGGTTTAGTATTCATTGGGTTTTCGGAAATTGAGCGATTTATTCCTGATTCAGCCTACGATCAAGCGATGAGTTGGCTGTTATCCTCAGCTGTTGAGTTATTAATTTTCTTAGCTTTAGTGGTATTCATTTTATTGTATGCCCTTGGTATTTTGGGGACCGTTATAAAGTTTGGGCGTTTTCAAATCACGCGGTATGATACAGAATTGTTTATTACCCGCGGCCTTTTAGAGAAGAAACAGATGACCATCCCATTAAAGCGGATTCAAGCGATTGGTTTTAAGCAAAGCTTAATTCGGCAACCATTCGGATTTGGAACATTATATGTAGAAATTGCTGGGGGAGCTGATGGGCAAAGCGCAAATGCCAGAACGTATTTGTTCCCGATTATCAGATATGATGAACTCAGCCAATTTTTACAGACCGTTCTACCTGAATACGAAGCTTTTCCAGAACAGGTACAAGCTATTCCGAGAAAAGCGAACTTCTTTTACTATATTCGGGCAGCATTCTTTCCTGTTGTCGCGCTAATTGCGATCTTAATATTCTTGCCATTTGTTTGGTATGTGCCGACTATTTTAGTTCTGTTGGCTGTCGGGCTAGGGATCCTTAGACGCCAGACAGCAGGCTATAGCTGGGATGATCAGCAATTAACATTGGCCTATCGTGATTTTAGTAAAGATATGGTCATGATGAAGCATAATCGTATTCAAGCATTTGAAAAACGTCAATCTATCTTGCATAAACGACAAGGGTTAGCAACAGTACGTGTCTCTCTTTTGAATCACTTTGCTGGACGTCATGTTTTATTGAAGGAAATGGCTGAAAGTGAAGTGGACAGACTATCTGATTGGTACTCCTTAAGGAAATAATTAATCATATCATAAGCATGTTAAAACCTTCTCGTCCATATATATAGGCGAGGAGGTTTATTTATGAAGAAATATATTGTGTTTGCGTTTATTAGTGTAGTCTTATTAGGCTTGAGTTTATACAGTGTCCTGTGGGATCGAGGGATGACGAATTCATCAGCTAATGTGATGCCATTAGCGGGACAAGTTATTGTGCTCGACCCAGGTCATGGGGGCGTCGATGGTGGGGCTGATTATGGAGAAGATCAAGAGAAAACAGTCACTTTGCAAACAGCTTTGTTTTTGCGAGATTATTTGCAAGAAGCAGGGGCTCAAGTTGTGCTAACACGTGATGGTGATTATGACCTTGCACCTGAAGATATGGACGGGTATTCGAAGCGTAAGTCTTATGATATCCGGAGACGTGTGAAATTGATTCAAGATGTTGAAGCGGATGTGTTCGTTAGTATTCATTTGAATTCGGTAGTCAATGAAAGTTGGCGAGGCGCTCAAACGTTTTACTACCCAGGTGAAGAAGAGAATAAGCGTTTAGCTAATGCGATTCAGGAACGCCTAAGAGATTCGATTGAAACGAACCGTCAAACGCTCGCCATGGATAACGTTTATATTTTGAAACATGCCGAGACAACGAGTGCATTAGTTGAGATGGGATTCTTATCTAATTCTGAAGAGCGTGCTTTACTTACATCTGAGGATTATCAAAGACGATTAGCATCTTCTATTTATGAAGGGATTGTAGAGTACGTGACGGCTGAACAAGAATTGTGAAATCGATTAATCGTATGAACTGAGTGTCGTCTGAAATTATGTTATACTAGCTTTGGCATGAAATTGATGACGACTAAAGGAAGGTGTCTAAAGTGATTACAGAAGAACGCGTAATAGAATTACTAAAACCAATTCAAGATCCACATATACATAGGACGTTCGAGGAAACTGATGCCATCGAGAGCGTTAAAGTTAAAGAGGACAAAGGCCATGTTTCAGTCAAAGTGGCTTTAGCTGATCCGAATTCAGGTGAACAATTACAGTTACAACAAGAAATTGTTGGAATGATTAAAAAGGAAGGCGCTTCAACAGTAGGGCTGCGCTTCACAGAATTGCCTGAAGAAAAGCGTGATGCTTACATGGCTGAAGCGAATGAAGAACAAGAAGCGAATTTAATTGGACAAACGGGTACAACTTTTATTTCCATCGCAAGTGGTAAAGGTGGCGTTGGTAAGTCGACAGTAACGGTTAACTTAGCGATTGCCTTAGAACGCTTAGGCTATAAAGTAGGTGTTGTCGATGCGGATATCTACGGTTTCAGCGTTCCAGATATGATGGGCGTAGAAGAACGCCCGCAAGTACGCGGTGAGAAGATTATTCCTGTTGAGCGTTTCGGCGTTCAATTGATTTCGATGGGCTTCTTTGTTGAAGATAACTCACCGATCATTTGGCGTGGTCCTATGCTAGGTAAAATGCTCACGAGCTTCTTTAAAGAAGTTGAGTGGGGCGATTTAGATTATCTATTGCTTGACTTACCACCAGGGACAGGCGATATTGCTTTAGACGTACAAGAATTACTGCCATCGTCTAAGCAGCTTATTGTTTCAACGCCGCACCCATCAGCTGCTTTTGTTGCAGCGCGTGCTGGACAAATGGCGCTTAAAGCTGAACACGATATTATCGGAATTGTTGAAAACATGGCTTACTTTGAAAGTCAATTAACAGGACAGAAAGAATACGTCTTTGGTGAAGGTGGTGGCGACAAGCTTGCTGAAGTTCTAGAAACAGATGTGCTTGGACGCTTACCATTACAACAGCCATACGATGAAGAAGAAACATTCGCACCAGGCATTTATCAAGAAGATCATCCAACAGGCAAGATCTTCTTATCAATTGCTAACCAGGTTGCAAAACGCTGCAAAAAATAATATAAGAGGTTTAGGGTGAATGCCCTAAACCTCTTTTTATATGGTGTTAGCCTCCAGAGGAACTTTGTCCTCCACCGCTTCCACCACCAGAAGACCCTCCGTTATTTTGTTTATTCACTTCACCTTCGCTTTTAGACTGTCCTTGACCACTTTCCATTTTTTCTGCGGCTTTGATTAAGGATTCAGTCATTTGGGCTTTAAATACAGGATTGTTCAATGTTTCCTGAATGGTTTTTTCTAAATGACTTTTATAATCTTGGCTCTTTAATATCTGTAGAATCATTTTTCTGGCCTCTTCGTTTTGAAAGAGACTAATCATTTTATTTTGGTATTCAGAATCACTCATTAATCCTTTAATAAGTTCTTGATCTTGTTTCCTTGTTGCATCAACATAACTTTGAACGAAGGAAGGGTCATTAAATAATTCGCTCCAGAATTTTTTTCCTTTATCACCTGAAAACATCGATTCAACAGCTTTGTTAACTTCATCAGATTGTAGAACTATTTCTTGCTTTAATGATTCGTCTTTTAATGCTTCTTGAAGTGCTTTTTTACCATCGTCCGTTTTTAAGATATCCGTAACCATCTTTTTTGTTTTTTCGTAATCAGGGGATGATTGTTGACTATTACTTCCGCCACTACAACTTGCTAATAACATGACGATTACGACCATGTATATAATTGGTTTAGCCATCATGGATGCTCCTCTAGATGTCAATTTATACTCTTAATATGAAGCGGTTGTGAAAAAATATACATATTTAAAGAAGGCAAAAATAGCTAAAGCATGGTAAAATACGAGTGGACTGGATTTATAGATCGTAGGAGGAAAAACAGTGACAATACGTGTTTGGATTAAATTTTTCTTAACATTATTAGTGATCGGTGCCGTAACAACTGTTGTGACAAGCTTTATTGTATCAACTCATGCTTACGCGCCATTTTTAGACCCTTTTAATGCTTGGGAGTTATTAGGTGTGATTTTATGGTACTCAGGTTATGGACTTGTCTACAGTGTGATTGCACAAATGGGCTTTTTCGCATATTTAACCTTGCATCAATTCGGTAAAGGTTTCTTCGGATACTTTTGGAAACACGCTCAAGTTATCTTGATTTTATTTACTTTATTTGAGTTAGTCTATTTAAGATATCATCAGGATGCAGGGCCTGAAGGATTATGGCCTTACTTTATAGCACCTGTTTTATTATCTATATTCGCCTATGCCATTGCTAAAATTAAGGCTAGAGAAACGCATCCACGTGCCTTTTTACCAGCTTTATTTTTCATGATTGTAGTCACAACCATTGAATGGATTCCAACGTTACGTACAGGCGATCCTGAGTGGCTTGTACTCATGGTGGTGCCTTTATTAGCTTGTAACACTTATCAGTTACTTAAGTTGCACCGGATTGTAGGTTTTACTAACCCGGAAGATGCCAGTAGTAATCAAAAAGCATAATTAGTCGAGAGGGGTCAGTTTTACATCAGCAGGGGAAAGTAATTCTGTTGTTGAAACAAACTGATATCCCTCTCTTTTTTTCTGCTTAATGACTTGTTCTAAAATTTCTGGTGTTTGTTTTAAATTATCTTGCGCAAAAAAGAGAACGATATCCCCTGCACTAATGGTCGAGTTTAATTTTTCAGATACCTCTTTAACCTCGCTATTTTTTTCGATATGAGCATAAACGCTCCAAAAGATCATGTCGTAACCCTGTTCTGTTACAATGTTATTCACGTTATCGTGATATTCATGTTCAGGCGGACGAACGAATCGTAATGGTTCGAAACCTAAGTTATGGACGATCGTTTCTCCATTTTCGAGGTCTTCTATAATAACGTCCTTAGGTTGATCTGCATACCGTTCAAGGCTATAACCTAATAACCCGACTTCGTGTTGTTCTTCCACGATTAATTCAGCTAATTCTTCTTCTCGAAGTGCCCATTCTCCATTAATGAAAAAGGTTGCTTTAACTTCTGTTTCTTGTAAAACGTCGAGAATATCAATGATCACGTCATCACCCCAAGAAACATTAAACGTTAAAGCGATTTCTTGTTTATCCTCCTCGGCATTAGTAATTGCGCCAGACGGAGCAGTCTGCGTTTGATTGACTAACAGCGTTTGTTTAGCCATGAACTGCCATGATGTGATCGCTAGCATAATGACGACTATTAACACACACCACTTTTTCCAACTTGTCCAATTAATCGTTTTATACATAAATGATCCAACCTTTATTCTTTGGATTTGGAGGGTTGTCTACCGTTAGCTAATAAATAATTCTGAAATATATATATGAACAATTGCATAGTTTTAGAATGGTGATTATACATAATCCCTGGTAAAAAGGGGAAAATGATGGTGACTTATTGAAGAATGGAAGTGAAATGATGATTGGATTACTGGTAAATGAATCAGAACAAATGGAATTGGAATATCTTTTGAAGCGGGAAATGGATGAATTGTTGTATGATTTTAGCTACCATGATCTTGATGAAAATGTGCAAGAGGCAATTAAGGAAAGGTATACGTTATTATTTAATATTTATAAGCGGTTTGCGACACAAAAAGAGTGTTTGAAGTACGTTCCACATAAAAATTTGTTTGATGTGAAATAAATTCAAAAAACCTATTGATGTCGACATAAGCATGTGATATATTTGTTTTTGTCGTCGAAACGAGACGATTAATCACACAAATTCATTTTTTGGATTCGGAAAACAAATTATTATTCATTTGTTGACACCCCATTTGAAATTGTGCTATATTAATTCTTGTCGCGAAAAAACGACAAACCATTTCGAACCTTGAAAACTAAACAAAATAGCCTGTCGTCAATTCGTTTTTCTTCTTATTTGTTAATAGGAAGGAAGCGGAGACGAAATTAAGAAACAATAAGCCAAATCAAACACTTTAATTGGAGAGTTTGATCCTGGCTCAGGACGAACGCTGGCGGCGTGCCTAATACATGCAAGTCGAGC
>NZ_JAASRU010000014.1 GCF_011761495.1 Alkalibacillus almallahensis
GTCTTATTGCATCATAAATATAAGGATATACAAGGCCAAATGGCATAAGTAAGGAGTGCTCTTAAGAGAGCACCCCAACATTTGACTTAGAACCTCTTTTTTAGAATCAAAATAATGCTTACCTGCTAGTTTGCTAGATGAAAACAATTTGTAAGAGCGATTTTAATGAGTGAAACCTTAATCAACATGCATGTTCTCATATTTTAAATCTTAACGTATGGAAATTTATATGAACCCTTGTAATACGATGTATGATATTTTATACTGTAACTATATTCCAGTGAAAGGGAAGAATAAATTATGGATAAAGAAATGATGAAGGGTAACATTGATTTGATTCTGTTGTCGTTGATAGCAGAGAGGGATTTGTATGGATACGAAATGACGAAGAAGCTTAAACGTTTGAGTGATGAAGCGTACAGTATGAGTGAAGGAACGTTATACCCAGCGCTAAAAAGAATGGAACGCAAGGGTTGGGTGACTTCGTATTGGAGCGCCCCGGAAGGTGAAAGACGGAAAAAATATTACACGATGACCAAAGAAGGCGAAACCGAACTTGAGCGTAAGCAAAAAGATTGGGCATCGATTCAAAGTCTGCTTTATAAGGCTAGAAGATCGTATGACACGTAAGCTGGAGGTTTATGTGAAGCGGATCGCCGCACAGACTGACTGCAGTCGCTCTGAGCAAGAAGATCTGTATGAAGAGATGTTAACACACGTTCTAATGCGACGCGATGAAGAAATGGAAGCAGGCAAAACGGAAAAGGAAGCGGAGGAAGAGGCGATGAAAATGTTTGGGAAAGAGGCTCATATCGGAGATGGTTTACAACAGGTGATGTTTCCGTACCGCCGAGAGTTGCTGCTCTTACTTGCCTTGCTCGGTTTTTTGTTTACATTTGGAAAATATGCAATGGTCCTTGTTCAAGATCAGACAGCCCTTTGGTATCTTTTCGTCGGAATTATTGGTCATTCGATTGTACTGTTTTTCGCATTGAACCGTACTTTTGTCGTCAACCGGAAGCTTTGGCTGGCACTTGGTTTGGTACTGAACCTATTGTTTCTTATGACTCAATGGTCGACTTATTATAATTTCTCAATTCCGGCACTTCTTTTGATGTTACTGCTCAATTTGTATCTTTTGTACCGGACAGTTTTGACGTATGAGCGCCAGAAGGACCATATAGCATCCCGGCGAATCATCCATATCGTCAATATCACGCTTTCTCTAGTCGGTGGGTTAGCAGCATTGTATATTCATCTTATTGCTATGGGATTTGGCGCTCCTGCTACTATTTTGTTAAATGTGTTTATTCCTATGGCCTTATGGGCAGTGCTTTATACGGTTCAGATAAGGTTGCTTCCTCGTTATCCGAAATTAATGGTTGGAAGCTTGGTTTTGACCGTTCTCATTCTGGCGTATATGTTTTGGCCGTTCATCGTTCCATCTATCATGTGATTGTTTGATTAAGAGGAGTGAGTAAATGAATAAAAAAGGAATGTTGATTGTATTAGGTTTCATTATTATTGTGACAGCCGGTTTTGCTGCGGCGGGAGGCATAGTGGAATCCAGTCAAAACGCAAAGCCGTCTTTTACCGGCGAATACAACGTCGCATCAGATGGGCGTATCGCTTATGTGATGGAATCAGACGGCAGACAGACACTGTATGTGAAAGGTCAAGGTGCAGAAAGTCATGAAGTCTACACGGCTGAAGAATCTAAGATGTTGTGGAGTCCAGTGTTCAACGAAAACGGAGATTTTTCCGTTGTCGAAACGACCGGGTACCCAGAAGCTCCTTCTGGTAAACAAGAATTTCAGCTTGAACACAGCGATGTTCATACGATTTCCGCGGAAGGTGGAGATGTAGAAACCGTTTTACAGGCACGTGGTGTTATCACTAATCTCGTGAAGGATCCGGCACGAAAGCGCTGGATCATCAATGGTATCCATCTCAGTACGCAAGGGGAGCCGGAAGAAGGGTTCATACCTTACGCATCGGGTTTATATACGTTGAAGCCGAACGGTGATTTTGAAGAAATACAGTCGTTTGAGACGTATTCACCAAGTTCGCTGAGCATAGCAGAGAATGGGAAGAGGATGCTCATGGTGCTACCTGATGATTATGAAAATGCCACGCCGGATTCGATGTTTGAATCTGTGGAACGGATTTATGAAATGAACATCGAAAAGCCGGAGGAGATGAAGATCATATCTAATAAAGATAGTGAAGTCCCAATCAGTGAAGTGGTATGGATGGAAGATCAAAATAAATTATTATACCAGACAATCATGAATTACGGGGAAGACGGTTTGTATGAGTATGACATGGTATCGTATGATCGTGCATCTGGAGAAGAAGGGGATCGCCTTCGCATTAATGATTCCGTACAGCATGCAAAGCTCACCAGCGATAACACACTTTTGTATTATGTGAAAGAGGTGAGCGAAGCGAACCAGTCAGAATCCTATGAATTGTTCAGGTATCACCTAGAGAGTGGGGAAGAAGAAAAAGTTGAGCTTTCGCCGTAATTCCACTGACTTCTTCTTTTTGACAAATTCAATTGACAAGACGTTTGAAGTAGATATACATTAGAAGATAAGGCATAGCCTTGAATTGAAAACTGAATGCGTTCAATGGTGGCTTTATGATAAAGCTGAAAAGGGAAGACCGGTGAAATTCCGGCACGGTCCCGCCACTGTAAAGATGATTCATATAGGTGGCTCCCACTGTTCATAGAACGGGAAGGGCTATATGAAGAAGATTCTGAGTCAGGAGACCTGCCATTGGAAAGAACATTTGATCCTACGGGAGATAGGAGGGTGTTACATGTGACTAGGCCAGCAAGTGATTGCTGGACAAATTTGTATGTAATCTTAAATGCCCAAGTGCACCTTCTTTTAGGAGGTGTATTTTTTTATGGGGAAAGAGAGGAGAAATGGTGTGGAACCACTACCTATAAGTTATTCGAGAATGTCGCAAACAAGATTGGTATTACCACCAGATACGAATCATATGGATACGATTTTTGGTGGAAAAGTGTTAGCCTATATTGATGAAATTGCTGCGTTAACAGCGATGAAACATTCTGGCAATGTGGTTGTTACAGCATCCATTGATTCAGTCGATTTTATATCATCAGCACAGGTTGGTGACGCCTTAACTTTGGAAGCTATCGTGACTAGTACTGGACGGACATCAATGGAAGTGTATGTGAAAGTATTTGCTGATAATTTATTACTTGGCAAAAAAGTGCTGACCACAGAATCGTTTTTATCGATGCTGGCGGTAGATCGTGATCGGAATCCGACTGAAGTACCTGGGGTTATTCCAGAAACAGAGGAGGAGTGTCGGTTGTATGAGACTGCAAATTCGAGAAAAGAACTTCGAAAAAATCGGATGCGTTTGAAATGAAAAAACGGAAGAATATTCGATGTCTAAAATAAATTAAACGTAAATTAGGAAGTTGGCATCGAAGGATCATTTAGATTTTAATGGACATTTACCTTACAATCCAAAATAGACACAGAAGAACTGAGATCAACTCTCAGTTCTTTTTTTATATCAGCCCCTTAATTCAACAAACATTCAATTATGATGGATAAATTTAATGAAAAAGCAAAAATTACTATGTAGGGTAGGTATTTCGAAAAAGTGGAGGAAGTCATATGAATGTCGCGAACGTTTTAACGATTATTGGATTTGCATTATTAATGATTATTCTATTGGCTATTGCAGTTATTGCATTTTATTTAATCAGGGTCGATCGAACGCAGAAGCAGCATCCAATTTTACGTAATTATCCTTTAGTCGGTAGGATGAGATATTTTCTAGAACGTATTGGGCCAGAAATGCGTTCTTATTTATTTAATAGTGATAACGGGGGAGAACCTTTTTCACGTGTGGAATATGAGGATATCGTTAAAAAGGCTAAATATAAGCGTGATGTACTAGGATTTGGTTCTAGAAGAGATTTTGAAGAAGAAGGCTTTTATATACGAAATTCAATGTTTCCAAGATTAACAGAAGAGTTGAAAATGGACCGAATGACAGAAGTTTTAACTAATCGTTATTTACTGATTAAAGAGCCATTATTCACGCAAAAAGTAGAGGAATGGGAATCTGATCAATCTTTAGCTTATTTGTTAGATGAACAGGATTCGATTGTGATTGGGCCAAATACTAAGAATCCGTTTAAGGTTAAAGGCCAAATTGGGATGTCGGCCATGAGCTATGGATCATTGGGTGACCGGGCTATTTCAGCATTGTCTGAAGGGTTAGGCATTGCTAAAGGGACTTGGTTGAACACTGGCGAAGGAGGCATATCTGATTACCATCTAAAAGGTGGAGTGGATATAATTATGCAAATTGGGCCAGGACTATTTGGTGTTCGAGACCGTGAAGGGAATTTCAGCTGGGAGGCTTTGAAAGAAAAAAGTGACATTCCTGAGGTGAAGGCATTTGAGATCAAGATGGGACAGGGTGCCAAAACACGTGGTGGACATATAGATGCTGAAAAGGTCACTGAAGAAATTGCTAGAATTCGAATGGTCGAGCCGTATCAATCCATTGATAGCCCCAATCGGTTTGAGGATTACAGTGATTTTCCTTCACTTTTAAATTTTATCGATGAAGTTCGAGAGCATGCAGGAAAACCTGTCGGCATCAAAGTTGTCATAGGAAGTCGTTTTGATGCCGATGATTTAGCAAAGAATATTAAGGAGACAGGGATTTCACCGGATTTTATCACCGTAGATGGTGGTGAAGGAGGAACTGGAGCATCTTATCAAGAGTTGTCGGATAGCGTTGGGTTGCCAATTAAATCTGCGTTGCCACTAATGAATGAAGCGTTAGTGCAATATGGTGTAAGGGATCAAGTGAAGATCATTGCATCAGGTAAATTATTTTCCCCGGATCGTGTGGCGATTGCATTAGCTATGGGAGCGGATTTGGTCAATATAGCTCGAGCTTTCATGATTACAGTTGGTTGTATTCAAGCTTTACAGTGCGAATCAAATGCTTGCCCAGTCGGTGTTGCAACAACAGATCCAGAACTTCAGAAAGCTTTAGTTGTAGATGAAAAGAAACATCGTACGGCTAACTATGTCATTTCGATGCGTAAGGGGCTTTATCGACTGGCAGCAGCGACTGGGTTAGAGTCACCAACTGGATTTAGAAGAGAACATATCATGTATAAAGACGATCAAGGTCATGTTATAACATTGGATGAAATATATCGTTCAATCACATAAAACTTTTAGTAAGGATGATGGAGAAGATGAATGTATCTGAAACGATTGTGCGTTGTTTGGAAGCAGAAGAAGTTGAATACATTTTCGGTGTACCAGGTGAGGAAAATATTGATTTATTAGATGCCCTATACGATTCTGATATTGAGTTTATCGTAACGCGTCATGAGACGAGTGCGGCTTTTATGGCTGGAATTTATGGTCGACTGGCTGGTAAACCTGGTGTCTGTTTAGCAACTTTAGGGCCTGGTGCGACGAATTTACTGACAGGGGTTGCGAATTCGAATATGGACTTGAACCCAGTAGTAGCCATCACGGGCCAAGCGGGTTTGAATAGACAGCATAAAATTAGCCATCAGTATTATGATTTAATCAAAATTTATGAGCCAGTGACAAAATGGAATGCTCAAATTAAAACACCTGACATAGTGCCAGAGGTGGTTCGAAAAGCGTTTCAAGTGGCTAGTTCTGAAAAACCAGGTGCGACGCATTTCGATCTTCCAGAGGATATTGCCAGCGCAGAATATAAAGCTGAACCATTAACTGTACGAATGCCAAAACTTTCGGGTGCGAGTGAAGAGACGATACAGGAGGCAGCTGAACTCATTCAATCAGCGGAAAACCCACTTATTATAGCAGGGAACGGAATTACCCGCGGGAAAGCTTCTAACGTCTTACGATCATTCATCGAACATACGTCGATTCCTGTTGTCCACACCTTTATGGGGAAAGGAGCTTTGCCTTGGACACATGATTTAAGTCTACTGACGGCTGGTTTAGGCAGTCAAGATTATATTACGTGTGGTCTCAATGCTTCTGACTTAATTATCACCATTGGCTTTGATATAGCAGAGTATTCACCAAAAGACTGGAATCCTGAAGGGGACAAGCCTATTCTTCATATTGATACGACGAATCCTGAAACAGACGCCTTCTATCCAGTCAAAACAAGCGTGATTGGAGATATAGGGCAGAATTTATCGAAACTAAAGCAAGCACTTCCTCAGCTAGAACGCGATGTCACTTGGGCAAAAGAAGTGCGAGACAATGCGATGAATGAATTAAAGGACTATGAACAAGATTCTGGTTTTCCTGTTAAGCCACAGAGAATTATTTCGGACTTAAGGGAAGCACTAAACGATGATGATATCGTTATCTCGGATGTTGGTGCACACAAAATGTGGATGGCACGCTTGTTTCACACGGCCGAACCGAATACATGCCTGATTTCGAATGGTTTAGCTTCTATGGGAGTGGCTGTTCCAGGTGCAATTTCGGCTAAGATGGTCCAGCCAGAAAAAAATGTTGTAGCTGTTTGTGGTGACGGAGCTTTTCTGATGACAGGTGCTGAATTAGAAACGGCCGTGCGTCTTAATTTACCAATTGTCGTTTTATTATGGCGTGACGATGGCTATGGATTAATCGAATGGCACCAGATGAAGAAGTTTAACCGTGCGTCTTATATTGAATTTGGCAATCCTAATTACGTGGATTTAGCCAAATCATATGGTTTTGAGTCATTTGAGATTCAACAAGCTGAAGAATTATTACCAACGTTGAAACAAGCCATAAGCTTAAATAAACCTGTATTAATCGATTGTCCGGTTGATTATCGTGAAAACATGAAATTAACTGAGAAACTGGGCGACATTATTTGTAAGTAATGACGACAAGAGGTGACATGGATGAGAATTGGATCAATTATTAACGGGAATGAGATCAATGAAGATCAACGCGAAACTGAAGAAGTGGTCAATCCTTTTAATCAACAGACGATTGCCGAAATCGTCTTAGCGAAAGAAAGTGATTTAAATGAAGCAGTAGATGGGAGTTTTGATGTCTTTCATTCTACAATGAAGCATATGCCGGCCCATCAGCGTAGTGATATTTTGCGGAAAACGGCTGATTTATTAGAAAGTCGGCAAGAGGAGTTCGCACAAACGATTATGCAAGAAGCGGGAAAACCGATTGTGAGCAGTCGAGCAGAAGTCGAGCGTTCCATTCAAGTCCTTCGTTTTTCCTCTGAATGGGCTAAACATATCATGGGTGAATTAATTCCAATGGATGCTGCAAATGGTGGTGAGAATCGACTAGGTATGGTAAAACGAGAGGCGCTGGGAGTCGTTGGGGCCATTACACCTTTTAATTTTCCGTTAAATTTATCACTTCATAAAATTGCACCAGCGATTGCAGCTGGAAACACGGTCGTTTTTAAACCGGCTGAGAAAACGCCCGTTACAGCTTATAAATTAACGAAGCTGTTTTCTGAAGCGGGTCTACCAGATGGTGTATTGAACTTAGTGATCGGGACTGGAAGTGAAGTGGGCAGTCCTTTAACGCAACACGAAAAGTTAGAAAAAATCTCATTCACTGGAAGTTTACCAGTTGGAAAAGAGATCAGTCAGAGCGCTGGGTTTAAAAAAGTAACACTCGAATTAGGGTCGAATTCACCCAATATTTTATTTGAAGATGCTAACGTTGAACAAGCTGTGAATAAGTTAGTTAAAGGGGCTTTTACTTATTCAGGTCAGATCTGTATCTCAGCCCAAAGAATATATATTCAAGAGGGTATTTTTGATGCTGTTGTTGAACAGCTCGTTAATATGACGGAGGCGTTAGTTATTGGTGACCCAAGTGATGAATCAACGGATTTAGGCCCAATGATTAGTGAAGATGAAGCCGAACGTGCAAAACAGTGGATCGATGATGCTGTGTCCAAAGAGGCAAAAGTATTATCAGGTGGTAAACAAAAAGGCACGATGCTTGAGCCGACAGTGATGGCACAAGTCCAAAACGATATGAAAATTATCGCGGATGAAGTTTTCGCCCCAATCGTTTCAGTGATCCCTTTTAAAACGGAAGATGAAGTTGTCGAAATGTCGAATGATTCGATTTATGGCTTACAAGCAGGTGTGTTTACGAAAGATATTAACCGAGCGTTACGTGTTGCCGACCAATTAGAGATGGGAGGCGTGTGGATTAACGAAATGTCCACCTTTAGGCGAGACAACCATCCTTATGGCGGCGTGAAACAAAGTGGAATGGGTAAAGAAGGTGTGAAATATGCTGTTGAGGATATGACGGAATTGAAGTTTATTGGCGTGAATTTAGAGTCTGAATAGTCATGGAAGGAGGAGTGGTAAGCTCCTCCTTTTTCAGTTATATCTAGCATTTTCTATTAATATCGGTTAAGAAGACGGAGATACGCATGAGACGATGCAGCTTAACCTTGATCAATAGCATTGTTTAACTTTTTGCGATACTTATCTTGCCAGGACGATTCATCTTTTAAGAGGTCGTCGCAAAAGCTTGCTACATCTTCGCCAGTTAGTTTTGTTACTTGTCTGTTATGGGCTGCACCTTCTTCAAATAAGTCAAGAATCCCTTCAAAGATTCGCTTGGCACTTTTCCAATCTGACACACCACCAGTGGACCAAATATACTTTTGCATTGCTTTATAAGCGTTGTAATAGTCATGAGGCAGAGCTTTCGCGCGTGTTTCCATTGCTCGCCATTCGCGTTTGTCATTTAGACTCCCAACCAACTTTTCAAATATACTCATCATGATTCTCCTTTCAATTTTAATCTTTGAGTTTATTAATCGTACTCGAAATAAATCCCCACTTTTCCCAAAAATCGTTTAGATGCTTATATCCTGCTTCGTTTAGTGTGTAAAACTTTCTTGGCGGCCCTTTGGTTGAAGGTTTTTTCTCGATATTGACGAGATCGTTTTTCTCAAGTCGCATCGTAATCGTATAAACGGTACCTTCAACAATATCTGTAAAACCGAGCTCACGTAGTTGCTGGGTGATCTCATAGCCGTATGTCTCACCACGGCTAATGATTTCAAGGACACATCCCTCAAGTACGCCTTTCATCATTTCTCTGAAGTTATGCATAGTGACCTCCTTTCAAGGTGTTAATCGAAAAGTTATTTATGTTTTCACTATTCCGTAATACTTACTACTAGTATATAGTAATACAGAATAGTGAAAGTGTCAAATTTGTTTTTAATGATACCAGTGTGGGTAAGTCGACTAATATACATTCCATACATTCGGTGTTGCACGAGTTGGGTTAGGGTGATGAGTATTGCATGAGAAGCTAGTATGACGCTGGTCATGCTTTGTGCTATACTCATATAAAAGGCTAGGGGAGGCGCTTGTATGAGTATCACATTTGATGTGGAACGAACATTTAATGTATCGCAGCAAACCGCGTATAACAGTTTGATCGACCTAGATGCTGCTCATCATTGGATGCATGGTTTGGTGCGAATGGACCGATTAGATGATGGCCCGATTAAAGTCGGTAGTGAATGGAAAGAAACGAGAAAGATGTTTGGTAAGGAAGCTTCGGAACATTTTGAAGTGATGGAGTTACAAGAACCGGAGAAAATTGTGTTACGTTGTGATGGTTCAAAAGGATCGACGGGTAAAGGGGAATATATTTTTACGTATACGGTGGATTCAGCTGGTGACCAATCACAGGTAACCCTTCACGGAGAGATTAAGGGGTTAACAGGCTTATCGAAACTCTTTGGAAAGCTCATGGCTGGGTCGTTTAAGAAAGCGTGTGCGAAAGATTTAGATGCGTTAAAACAGTATTTAGAAAACTAAAGTTAAGACATGTGAATGGAGGATTAGTCATGAGTGAATATGGCACATTAGAAGAAATCGATGGCGGTTACGCTCTAAAATTTCAACGCTATTTCCCATTCGAGGTGGAACACGTTTTTGACTACCTGACAAAGTCAGAGTATTTCTCAGCATGGTATCCATTTGCAACGGGTGAGATGAATCTTCAAATTGGTGGGAAGATTATGTTCGATGATGGTGAGGGCTCGGTTTATGAAGCGGTCATTACAGAATTTGATCCACCTAATAGATTTAATTTACGTGAAGGTGATGACCTTCTACATATGCAGTTGGATATGAAGAGTGATGGTTGTCAACTGGATTTCACGCATATTTTTGATGATCGAACCTATGCGAAATATATGGCAGCAGGATGGCATCGTTGTCTTGATGCATTAGGTTTGATGGTGCATGGTAATCCAGTTGAATGGCCTGAGAATGGTGCGGAACTCCGTGAAGTATATGAGGAGCAGTTTGATTTGTAACAACTGTTGATTGTTGTTTTTACTCTACCTCAGATAAATGTATTTCAGTAATGGTCTTAAACAGTTTTTCAGATTCACTCTTGCCTAATTGAACATATTTTCCACCTTCTATAACAAGTTCCACCATATCTTTGTTTGGGCTAATCCATAGGTGATAAATCAACTCCGATTGTTCATTGTTCCCTTCGAAACTGAACTTGTAATGTGGAGGGTAAGCCATACTTACCTCCTTATTTTCCCAACTGGCGCTCTCAAGTATATCTTTGGCTGTCTGGACTGTCTCTTTTTCGGTTATTTCTTTGAAATATTCATACTTATTTTCTTCTCCGACACGCTTTTGCACTAAAATCTTATCACCCTCAATTTCAATCCCATTTGAACAACCTGCAATTAACATTAGAAGCATACTAATAAATGGAATTAAATACTTGTAATGTTTCAAGATATCACTCCCTTAATAAATTAGACGATATTATTGTGTGAAAGTTTCAAAATATTTCTACGTATTATATCATATCTTTAAAAAAACAATCTTAAAAAACAGTCTAAAATTAAATAAACGACTATTAGGGCTGATGTTGTCATAAACAATATCAGTTCTTTTACTATGAATAGATAACTTAGCAGTTCAAAATTCTACCAAACAAAAAAGGTGATTATTTTTAGATTATAGAATTATATTTAGAGAGGGGTGAATGAGTTTTGTTTAGAGAAATGGTTCAAGATATCCTTAGTTATTTGAATGGTGTTAATGAACTCATCCAGACGATCGGTATCTTTATATTATCGTTAATTCCGTTTGTGGAATCTCCGGGCGGTGCAGCCGTTGGGGTTCTGGTAGGACTCCCGGTTATGTGGGCTTTAGTCATAAGTGTAATCGGTAACTGGTTGTCTATTATGGCGATCGTCATACCATATAATGCGTGGCTTTTTCGATATCGAAATTCTGATCAAAGGGGATTTATACATAGAAGAACCAGTAAAGCAAAAGCTAGATACGAAAAGTATGGGGTTCCAGGTGTGGCTCTCCTTGCTCCTTTAATTGCCTCTGGTCATATCGCAGCATTTGGATCTTTAGCTGCTGGTGCTAGTAAACGAACGGTCGTCTTTTGGCATGTCATTAGTATTATTGTATGGGGTGTGATTGGAGCAACGTTAGGATTCTATTTAAAAACTGATGTCTTGTCTTGAAATGACTATTAACTAACGTTTTAAAAGCAAGCTAAACCTCTTCTTATTAGTTTTTACTTTTAATTCTCTATGTGGGATAATAACGTGAGAGCATGAGAGGAGACGGTTAATCACATGATTGAATTAGTTATTAAGCCAACATTTGTAAAACAGTTTCAACATAAATTCCCATTGATTCATAAAGAAGCGGTGCAAAACATGAATGATCTCAACAATGAAGGGGAGCTCGTTCATTTAGTGGATGGGAACAGACGCTTTATCGCGAAAGGTTATTATGGTAATCAAAATAAAGGGTTAGGATGGGTATTAACCCATAACAAGGATGAATCAATCGATAAGACCTTCTTTCGGTCAAAGATTTTGGCAGCGATTAATAAACGTAAAGCATTCTATGAGGATCCAAATACAACGGCGTTTCGTTTGTTTAACGGTGAAGGAGACGGTATTGGTGGCCTAACCATTGATTATTATAATGGCCATTATTTGCTTAACTGGTATAGTGAAGGCATTTATGCGTTTAAAGAGCTGATCGTGGCGGTGCTAACGGAATACGGTGAATGTGTATCGATTTATGAGAAGAAGCGATTTGATACGAAGGGATCGTATATTGACGATGATGACTTCGTTTACGGCGAACGACCAGAATTCCCGCTCATCATTCAAGAGAATGGTATGAACTATGCCGTTGATTTAAATGATGGGGCAATGACAGGTATTTTCTTGGATCAGCGCGATGTGCGCCAGGCGCTTCGGGATCGTTATGCGAAGGACAAGCATGTGCTCAATACGTTTTCATACACTGGTGCATTTTCAGTCGCAGCCGCATTAGGTGGTGCAGAGAGTACCACGAGTGTCGATCTCGCCAAACGTAGTGAACCGAAAACCATTGAGAATTTTAGCTTGAACGGCATCGATTTAGAACAACAATCAACATATGTCATGGATATTTATAGTTACTTTAAATATGCGAAACGACACGGGCTCAATTACGATACAATTGTTTTAGATCCACCGAGCTTTGCGCGTAATAAGAAAAAGACATTTTCTAGTGCTAAGGACTATCCATCACTTATTAAAAATTCAGCAGAAATTATCAACAAAAATGGTGTCATTGTCGCTTCGACGAATAATGCGTCATTCGATATGAAACATTTTAAAAAGTTAGTTGATCAAGGATTTAAAGAAGCGGGTTTATCTTACCAAGTAAAAGAAGAGTTTGGCTTACCGAGAGATTTCACCACGCATAGTCTTTATAAACAGAGTGATTATCTAAAAGTCCTTGTTTTAAAAGTTTGATTATAGTCACACCCAAGAAACTGATGTCGTGAAGATCGATATCAGTTTTTTATTAGCCTCATCCGACATAATTGATCACTAAATGTCGAGTCTTTAATCATAGGCTTTGATACGATTGAAATATGGAAAGGAGGGGGTGCCCAGTGTTAAAGGAATTAAATGATGTTATTGAGTACATTGAAGATCATTTAACAGATGATCTATCACTTGAGCATGTTGCGGGATATGCTGGAGTATCTGATTATCATTTTCGTAAAGTATTTTTCTATTTAGCAGGATTGACTTTAAATGAATATATCAAATACCGAAAACTATCTGAAGCCAATAAAGATTTATTGAATGGAGAACGGGTTACAGATGTCGCTTTTAAATATGGCTATCAATCTGTCGATGGTTTTACACGAGCGTTTAAGAAGTGGGCAGGGTTTTTACCATCTGATGTGAGTCATCAAGGCTTCAGTAAAGCGTACCCCAAACTTTCCTTTGTGATTTCAGTCAAAGGAGGTAATGAAATGGAATTTAGAATAGTTGAGAAGCCGGCGTTTAACTTAGTTGGTGTTAGTAAGTGTGTTCCGATGCAGTTTGAAGGCGTGAATCAGGAAATTGTAGAATTAGCTGAGAGTATAACTGAGGAACAGCGACAAGAAATGCGGGAATTACAAAACATCGAACCGTTTGAAATCGTCAATGCTTCGTATGATGCGGATGCGCAATTTCAAAAAGAAGAAGGAGATTTAACCCATTTAATCGGAGTACTGACCACTCGAGAAGATGTAAGTGAACAATTAGATCAAGTGTTTGTGGATGCCTACACATGGGCAGTGTTTCCGAATGAAGGGCCGTTCCCGTCGACGATGCAAGATACCATGGCCAAAACACATTCAGAATGGTTACCGTCTTCTGATTATGAGTTAGTTAACGCCCCGACATTTTCGTTTGCTAAGATGGATGATGAAAAGCAGGGTTATGCTTATAGTGAAATCTGGCTTCCGGTTAAAAAGGT
This sequence comes from Alkalibacillus almallahensis, assembly GCF_011761495.1. Classification (GTDB taxonomy): domain Bacteria; phylum Bacillota; class Bacilli; order Bacillales; family Alkalibacillaceae; genus Alkalibacillus; species Alkalibacillus almallahensis. The sequence goes on from NZ_JAASRU010000014.1 coordinate 13,859, forward strand.
CAAATAACGAATAGGCTACTTATGAGCTTGGTAGAACAGATATTGTACCAAGCTCATTTTTTCATGAAATTTTAATGCAACCAAATTCTAACTAACCACAGAATTCCTCGTACCATATACTTGATTGGGATTAGGATTAGCTCAGGAATAAATAACAAGACGTCGAACCAGTTTTCAAAACGGTTTCGACGCTTTGGTTCATTTTCACTCACGTTAAGTCACCTCATCCTAAATTTAAACGTTAATTAGTTAGCTCTGTTCTTAAAATAATTCACTGTCGAATGAACAGCCATGACTAATCCGAAACTAAAAAACACGACGATGACTAAGTTCACGAAAATACTCCAAATATGATCGTCTGGCAAATACGCGAATAAGAAAAACATCGGGATTAAAAAGATAAAATCTAATATACCCATACGATTGAATACATTGGTTAATTGACTATCCATAGATACCGCTCCAATTGCGAAGTATGATTATCTTAATAATTTGAATCATTATAACATAATTTGGAATAAAACGTGATAACCTAATCAATCCCATGATATGATGTTTATTATAGTATAAAACAAAATAGGTGACATTTTTGTAGAAAAGTTTAAGGAGTTGTACTAATGAGCGAACAATTATCGATTCAGCCACTTCAAAAAGACGATCTTGATTTTCTATATCAAATGCGAATCAACTCAGATGTGATGGACTATTGGTTTGAAGAACCTTATGCATCGAAAGCACAAATGGTTAAATCTTACGAAGCAAATCTTGAGCAAGATTCACACCGGTCGTTTATCTTATATCATGGTGAAGAAAAAATCGGGTACTTAGGGTTATTCGATATCGATTGGCGACATCGTCATGCTGAATTTGCGATCATGATTGATCCAGCGTTTCAAGGGAACGGGTATGCGACACGCGCAACAGAATTTATGATCGACTATAGCTTTAACCAATTGAATTTACATAAGCTGTTTTTGTATGTGGCTCAAGCGAACGAAAAAGCAGCCTATATTTATGAAAAAGTCGGTTTTGAGCGAGAAGGCTTCCTAAAACAACACTTTTTTATTAATGGTCAATACTGTGATGTGATCATGATGGGGTTGTTGCGTGAAAATGTTATTAATAACGAAAACTAATTTAAAAGCCAGAACGGTTTCAACATTGAAATCGTTCTGGCTTTTTGTATTAACGACTTTGCTTATCATGAATGGATTGTTGAACGGTTTGTTTAAAGCTATCATACACGTCATGCCATAAAGCTTCGTCACTCGTGAAACGACGTGTTAAAGCTTTAATCATATCTTTTTGAGCTGCTTGAAATTCAGGGTCATCTTTATCAGGTAATGCCGCCGCATATTCATCAACGAGTGCCTGCGCTTTTGGTGAGCGAGGTCCCCACTTACCAATCACTTCACCGTTTTCATTAAGGGCTAAAATAATTGGAATTGAGCGACTGCCGTTAGTTAAATGTCGATCAATCAATTCGGTCTCTGAGTCACGTAAAACAACGCGCATATCGATATTGGCTGCTTCAGCCACTTGGCGAATAATCGGATTGATCATCATCGCATCCCCACACCAGTCTTCTGTAATCACGAGAAGATGAAGGGACTGTTCACGTAATGTATGGGCTAACTCTTGATCTGGTAATGTAAAATATTCATAGACGCTATAGCTTTTGTCTTTCAGTTGACTCATGTTTTCCATATAACTTTGAATCGATTCAGCTTCGTTAAAATATTGTTCTTCACTTTTCATCTTATCCCACCTTTATAAATACCTGTTAGATTCATCGTATCACGAATGGAATAGAAAAGTAGATTTAGGCGCTTAACAATAATCTAAAGCCCTTGTTAAAGTTTAGTATTGTTAATGCATGGTTTTGCACTTAGTTGTTGGATTGTGAGAAGCGAAGGTGGCGACTCCTGGTCGACTAAAAGCGGTCACGTCCTGTGACCAACGTCGACATTAGGCCGTCCAGGCCGTCACAGGAACAGCACGTGTCTCGAGACCCCGCAGGCCACGCTTTTTGGCCGAGGAGGCTCGAGCCGTGCCTGCGGAAAGCGTCCACCGGTAGCGGATCACAATATCAACAACGGACTTTAGCAGAAAAAATATATTGACAGGGAATATGTTACCCATGTATGATACAGTTTAAATACTTTTTTAGATAAAAGCGTTTAAGCGTTTAAGTGATTAAGTTTATAAAGGGGAGTTCATAATGGGAGATCAACATGATTTCCGTATTCCAGGTTGGGAAGCGGCATTAATTTTATTATCGATGTTAGCGATTATCGGGGTGTCGCTCGTATCGTTTGGAGCAGACCCGCATGTGCCAATCCTATTCATTATTATGGGGTTAATTGTTTGGGCGAAATTACGGCGATTTGAATGGAAAGCGATCGAAAATGGCATGGTCAAGGGCGTGCAATCAGGGATTGTACCTGTGATTATTTTCTTATTGATTGGCGTATTAATCGCTGTTTGGATGAAGTCTGGAACAATACCAACATTAATTACGTACAGCTTTAATATTATCTCGGTCGATTATTTCTTAGTCAGTGTATTTATTGTGACATCGATTATTGCAGTGTTTGTCGGCAGTTCTTTTACAACGGTGTCAACGATTGGTGTCGCTTTTATCGCTATTGCGACAGCACTTGATGTGAATTTAGCGATGGCAGCAGGTGCGATTGTGTCTGGGGCTATGTTCGGTGATAAGATGAGCCCAATGTCTGATACGACGAACTTAGCATCATCTGTGAGTCAAGTGGATTTATTCGAACACATTCGACACATGCTTTGGACGACCATTCCAGCTTTTGTGATTACAGCACTTATATTTACGTTCTTAAAATTTGATTCGACACAAGCGAATATTGGCCAAGTTGAATCGTTAATCCAAGTTTTTCAAACGGAGACGACTGTGCACTGGATCGCGATTATCCCAGCACTACTAATGCTCTTGGCAGCCGTGAAAAAGTTTCCAGCGATTCCAACGATTTTGTTAGGAATTGTGAGTGGTTTTCTCGCTTCACTTGTACTACAGGCGGGATCAGTCAATATCTCAGAATGGATGACCGTCGTTCAAGCTGGTTTCGAAACATCAACAGGCAATGAGCAAGTTGATTCGATCCTTAATCGTGGCGGGATTCAGAGCATGATGTGGGCTGTTTCCTTGCTATTACTCGCATTATCAATGGGTGGTATCTTATCTGAGTTAAACGTCATTCACTCATTAATGGTCTCGATTCATAAATGGGTTGAAACACGAGGTAGAGCAGTCCTTTCAACCGTTCTGACTGGTATAGGTATTAATTTAACGCTTGGTGAGCAATATATGTCGGTTATTCTACCGGGTGAAGCGTACGCAAGTCGTTATCAGGAAATGGGTTATGAAGGGAAACATTTATCGAAAGTCTTAGAATCTAGCGGTACAGTTATTAATCCATTGATTCCATATGGTGTTAGTGGTGTGTTTATGGCGAGTGTTCTTGGCGTTCCCGTGTTATCATATCTTCCGTTTGCATTTTTCTGCTTGCTTTGTCCGATCATCACGATTATTTACGGATTTACTGGTATTTCAATGAAACGACACGATGATGTTACCTCTAACATGCGTCCATCTGTTTCATCTTCATAAAATATTAAAGTATTCAAGCCTTATGAGTTTCTATACTCGTAAGGCTTTTTTTATGAGAAAAGCGCCATATCAGTTATTTCAGTGGCTTTACAAAACCTTTACTGAACCTTTACACGCACTTAATGTTATTTTTCTGAATAGTGTTATACGCTTAAATTGTTCAAACATTTATGAAAACTAAGAGGGGGTTTTGAACGATGCAAAAGAAAATGTTGAGTTTATTCATGTTGGTTGGTTTACTTCTAATCGCTGCATGTGGAAATGGTGATGGAAGTGGCAATGGATCAAGCGAAAATTCAGGTGATAACACGAGTGAAGCAGCTGAAACCGCGTCAGGTGATGTTGCAATTGATGGATCATCTACGGTTTTCCCAATTATGGAGGCTGTCTCAGAAGAATTCCAAAAATCACACGAAGATATACGTGTAACAGTTGGTGTATCTGGTAGTGGTGGTGGATTTGAGAAATTCATCAACGGTGAAACGGATATTAGTAATGCATCTCGTTCAATTAAAGAAGAGGAGAAAAGCGCACTTGAAGAAAACGGCATTGATTACACAGAAATTGAAATAGCATTAGATGGTTTATCAGTCGTTGTAAACAAAGAAAACGACTGGGTTGAAGAGTTAACCATTGAGCAATTGAAACAGATTTGGTCTGAAGGTTCTGATGTCACAAAATGGTCTGATGTAAACGAAGAGTGGCCAGATGAAGAAATCGCATTCTTTAGTCCAGGAACGGATTCAGGCACTTACGATTACTTCAGTGAAGTTGTATTAGGTGAGAATCAGATTAAACGTGATGCGGCTTTATCAGAAGATGATAACGTCTTAGTTAACGGGGTCACAGGTGACAAGAATGGAATTGCTTACTTTGGTTACGCTTATTACCTTGAAAATAAAGAAGATTTAAACGTTGTACCAGTTGTTAATGGTGATGGCGAAGCTGTAAAACCAAGTCAAGAAACTATACAATCAGGTGAGTATGAACCGCTTTCCCGCCCAATGTACATTTATGTTGCGAATGAGTCAGTACAGAATGATGCAGTATATGAGTTCTTAACGTACACGTTAGACAATGCAGGAACATTAGCTGAAGAAGTCGGTTATGTCGGATTTTCTGAAGATCATTATCAAGAAGCACAAGAAAAGATTGATAGTCTAAGATAATAAACTATTTAACAGATCTTGATCAAACGAATATAAGGGGGCATGCCCTCTTTATATTCGTTTATATGTTAAGACAGTTGAGGAGTATGCTAGATGAAATCAACTCGAGAATTAATCCAAGAGAAACAATCAAATAAAAATATAGGCAGTATCATGGAGAAGGTCATTCCAATTGTTTTGCTTATGACAGCGATTATTTCGGTTTTAACGACCATTGGTATTGTTATCACACTACTAGTTGAAACCGTCACGTTCTTCCAAAGAGTGAGTATTGTTGAGTTCTTCACTTCAACTGAATGGTATCCATTTTATGAAGCAGATCCTTCCTACGGGGTGCTATCGCTAATAGCTGGGACGTTATTAATTACGGCGATTGCTATGGTTGTTGCTATTCCAATAGGACTTGGGGCAGCACTTTACTTGAGTGAGTATGCGACAGAACGAGTTCGCCAAATTGTTAAACCGATCTTAGAAGTACTAGCAGGAATTCCGACCATTGTTTATGGTTTCTTTGCCTTGACATTTGTGACGCCACTAATAAAAAATCTATATTTCTCTGATTTATCAATTTTTAATGCGTTAAGTGGTGGAATTGTTGTCGGGATCATGATTATTCCAATGGTAGCGTCGTTATCTGAAGACGCGATGCGGGCGGTGCCAAACCATATTCGTGAAGGAGCATTCGCGATGGGGGCAACCCGTCTCGAAGTCGCCTTAAAAGTTGTGCTACCTGGGGCTTTATCTGGTGTGATTTCCTCGTTTGTTTTAGCAATCTCACGTGCTATTGGCGAAACGATGATTGTTGCGGTTGCAGCTGGTTCAACACCGAAATTTACGGCTGACCCAACGGAATCGATCCAAACGATGACGGCATATATTGTTCAGGTTAGCCTTGGCGATGCGGGATATGGTTCAACCATTTATTACAGTATTTATGCGGTCGGTATGACACTCTTTATGTTTACGTTACTCATGAACTTATTATCCCAATACATTTCCCGTAAGTTTAGGGAGGAATACTAAATGTCATCAATTGATAAACAATTAATTCAACGTCAAATGGGTAAACGAACCTTTCAAAATAAATTATTAAAAGCCCTTTTCTTTATGTGTATTGTCTTTAGCATATTAGTACTAGGTGTATTAATTATACGGGTTATAACACAGGGGTTTACGCACTTAGATTGGGACTTTCTAACAAGTTTTGCGTCACGCTTTCCAGAAGAAGCTGGGTTTAAGGCAGCCATTGTCGGTTCTTTATGGCTCATGGTAATCGTAGCGCCAGTCTCCATCTTTTTAGGTGTAGGCACGGCCATTTATTTAGAAGAATATGCAAAAGACAATAGATTTACACGATTTATTCAGATGAACATTTCTAATCTAGCAGGCGTTCCGTCTGTCGTATTCGGGTTATTAGGCTTAACCTTTTTCGTCCGACTAATGGAAATGGGGCGCAGTATTATGGCAGGTGGATTAACCCTAAGTCTACTAATCTTGCCTATTATTGTTGTTGCAGCCCAAGAAGCAATTCGATCAGTACCCAATGATCAATATGAAGCTTCGTTCGCGATGGGGGCTAGTAAATGGCAAACGGTTCGTCGGATTGTCTTACCGTCTGCGATTCCAGGGATTTTGACGGGAAGTATTTTGGCTTTATCCCGTGCGATTGGTGAGACGGCACCGTTACTGATGATTGGGGCACTCACATTTATTGCTTATCTGCCTGAGAATGTGTGGGACGGATTTACGGTCATGCCGATTCAGATCTTTAATTGGACAGGACGGCCGCAAGAAGAGTTCCATCTCGTCGCTGCGTCAGGTATTTTGGTTCTCCTATTCTTACTGATCATCATGAACTCGATTGCGATCTACATTCGTAATAAGTTCTCGAAACGTTACTAAGGAGGTTATTGTATGGCACAAGCGCAACAAACAGCCGTTAAACATGATGCAATCTACTCGGTTAATCAATTTAATCTTTGGTATGGGCAAGACCATGCTTTGAAAGATGTGACGTTTGATATCCCTCAAAACCAAGTCACAGCTATTATCGGCCCATCTGGTTGCGGGAAATCGACCTTTATCAAATCGTTAAATCGCATGGTAGAAATGGTGCCTGTCGTTAAGATGGCAGGTTCGATTAACTATAAAAACAAGAATATCTTTGACCCGAAATATCAAGTTGAAGAATTAAGAACGAATGTTGGCATGGTATTTCAAAAGCCGAATCCATTCCCGAAATCCATTTATGAGAATGTTGTCTATGGCCCGAAAATTCATGGTATTAAGGATAAACAAACGCTTGATAGTATTGTCGAAAAGTCACTCAAAAGTGCGGCTTTATGGGATGAAGTGAAAGATCGTCTTCATGAAAATGCATTTGGCTTATCAGGTGGTCAGCAACAACGTCTTTGTATCGCTAGATCCCTTGCGATTGAACCTGATGTCATTTTGATGGATGAGCCGACTTCTGCCTTAGACCCGATTTCGACATTAAAAATAGAAGAATTAGTTCAGTCATTGAAAGAGGAGTACAGTATTGTAATTGTCACGCATAATATGCAACAAGCTGCACGTATATCAGACAAAACAGCCTTCTTTTTAAACGGTGAAGTGATCGAATATGATGATACGAACCAATTATTTTCCAATCCGTCTGATCAACGTACAGAAGATTATATTACGGGTCGATTCGGCTAAATAGCGGAGGTGCAAGCTATGGCAAGAGAGAATTTTACTGAACAACTTGATCATTTGAATAGTCTGCTAGTTGAGATGGGTCAACTAGCACAAAAGGCGATTAATCAATCCATTCTAGCCTTACAAAACCAAGATGTTGATCAGGCACTAAAAGTCATTGACGAAGATGACAAGATCAATCATTTAGAAGAAACGATTAATGAAGAAACAATTTGGCTAATTGCTAAAGAACAACCATTAGCTTCTGACTTGAGACGCTTAATCTCTACGTTAAAAATCACAACGGACCTAGAGAGAATTGGTGATTTGGCTGTCAATATTGCTAAATCAGTCATCCGTATAGGCGATGAGCCACTCGTTAAGCCACTAGAAGATATACCGCGCATGGCAACGATTACTCAAGAGATGGTAGAAGATGTGTTAAATGCTTATGCTTCAGAAGATTTGGTCCAAGCACAAAAAGTAGCCGACACTGATGATCAAGTAGATGAAATGTATGGAAAGATTGTTCAAGAGCTAATGGAAATGATGGCAAAACATCCCGAGCAAATTGCTCAAATCACCCAATTAGCCTTTATTTGCCGTTTCTTAGAACGTGTCGCTGACCACACGACGAATATTTCAGAAGGCATTATCTATTTGGTAAAAGGTAAAGTGTATGATTTGAATGATTAATGGTATACATTATGCTTATTAAAAATTAAAACCAAGTCTATTCCTTAAGACGACACGTCATGATCAAGGCGTGTCGTCTTTTTATATTAGTATCAAGTTATAAAAACAAAATGGTGCTTGCGTTTAACAGTGGTTAATGGCTAATCACTACATGCATATTTTGCTAGGTACCATGCAAACTAATCGCAACGAAAGGAGTGAAGTAAAGTAAACCACATCAATTACAAACGGAGGTGTCAGATGAATTGGCTCCTGATTATGAGCGCGAAAGAGAGCGGATTAAGCAAGAGAAGGCAAGAGAAGAAATGGCAGATGAACTAAATCCAGATGACTTTGACGAAGAAACAGGTCAACCAATTAATGACCGAAATGATGATATAACAGATGAATTAAATCCAGATGACTTCGATCAACGAAAAGAGTAAAAAGAGTGATAAAAATCCCCTTCTTAAAGACGATAAGAAGGGGATTTCACAATTTTCCGCTATAATACGCATTCATGAGTTCGTTTGAATTAAGCGGTTCTTTTTTCTAAAACCAAATGAAAAATTGAGAGGGAAACTGTACCCACTAATGCCAAGAAACCTAATATCGTATAAAGCATATTCGCATCATAGTAATCAATAATCGAACCGCCCATAAGAGAGCCAATGATACCAGAAACGCCGAAAAAGACGGTGTGGAACATTAAATGCCCTGTACCTTGGACGACTTTAGGGATGAGACGAGTGATATAATCGAAAGCCGTTAAGTACATAACAGCGAATGTTAGGCCATGCATAAACTGTAGTGAGATGACAATCCAAGGGTCATGGATAATCCCGAATAGAAACCAACGAATCGTATATAGAAGGCCAGCTGCTATGATGAAGAATAGCGTTTTATATTTACGGAACCAATAGCCTGCTGTCGCAAAAATCGCTGCTTCACTGATGACACCGACAAACCACGAAATACCGACTAAACTTTCCGTTCCACCTAATTCTGCAATATAAATACCGATATAGCTGTCACTCGTACGATGTGTGATCGTGATAAACATAATCAAGACAAGGAAAGTCATGAGCTTCCCGTTCTTGAACAGTTGTTTAACACTCTTGAGATTGACAGATTCTTTCGCAGGTTCAGCATCAGTTAATCTGAACGCGACGATTAATGCGAATGCGCCGAATAACAAATACGGCCAGATGATGTTTTCAATGTTGGTCCATGTTAAATATTGGCCAACAGCAAGAGAAGATACCGCGAATCCGATTGAGCCCCACATTCTAATCGACCCAAATGAAATATGGAGTTCATCTGCTCGTCTTTGTGATAAGCTATCTCCGAATGCTGTGATTGGTGCCGAGAAGAAATAGAGTAAAAAGGCAAATAATAAGATAAGGGCTAAACTATAAACATTGAAAAAGACCATACTGACGGGAAGAAGTATGATTAATAATAAGACTACAATTCTTTTAACGGTTTTAAGCTTATCACTGACATAACCCCAGAATGGTTCGGAAATCAGGGCTGCGAGTGGCCCGATGGCGAGCACCCAACCAATTTCTGTTCCAGATAGTTTCAATCCTTCTTGTAGATAGAGAGGTATGTAGCTTAATATAATCGTATGTGTCGCGTAAAACGAAAATAGAAATAGTTTTAATGGTGATAGGGATTCATTTTGTGTCATAAATTCTCTCCGATTTTGAAATAGTTAAACACTTAGAATATCGTAACATGTTTAGAGGTTATAAAACAGAACACGGCTTTTAGCAAAAATGATTAAATATATGGCGTATGATTTTCAAAGAGATATTCTCGGATCGGTTATTTTATTAGTGAAATGGGGAAAGAAAAGAGTTAGGAGGGATTAATGATGGGTAAAATGGTTGAAAAAATTGAAACACAAGCTTCTGGAATGAAATCTGTTACACAGTCAGGTAATCATAATATTGTGATAGACGAACCGCCGAAAATGGGTGGTTCAGATGAGGGACCTAATCCGTTAGCTACGCTACTAGCATCCTTAGCAGGTTGTGAAAATGTGATTGCGAACATGGTCGCTCAAGAAATGAATTTTGACTTACAAGGGATTGATTTTCGCGTGACAGGAGAACTAGATTCTGACGGCATGATGGGGAAATCCGACGTACAACCGTATTTTCAAACGGTTATAGTTGAGGCAGATGTGCATACGACTGAGTCAGAAACGCGTGTGAAGGATCTTCAAGAAACAGTTGATGCACGTTGCCCAGTTTTTACAGCACTAGAGGCTGCGAATATTGATATGCAGGTTGAATGGAAGAAAGCTTAATTTAGTGTGGAAGAGGATCATCAAGTTGGTGGTCCTCTGTTTTTGATTGAGAGGAGGATTGAATAAGGATGACTCAAACGGTCGTATTCGATGTGTATGGAACGCTATTTGATGTGCAATCTGTTCAAGATCAATGTGAGAGCGTCTTTCCTAATAAGGGGAGTGAAATCAGCCAAGTGTGGCGCGAAAAGCAGCTTCAGTATATGTTCTTGCATGAGCTCATGGGACATGACGTGCAGTTTGATGACATTACAGAGCGCGCGTTAGTATACGCTGTGAATTCAGTGGGTGAGGATTTAACAGAGGAGTCACGCCGACAGTTAATGACTGCTTATCAGCAACTGACATTATACGGTGAAACACAATCTGTCTTAACTTACTTGCGTGAAAAGGGATACCAGCTTGCTGTATTTTCAAACGGTACAGACAATATGCTTGAAGGATTGTTGAATGGGTCAGGCATACATGGTGATTTAGATGCTGTATTAAGCGTCGATTTAGCAGGTCATTTTAAGCCAACGATTAGTTCGTATCAAATTGTTACTGATCAGTTGAACGTCAGCAATGAGGAAGTCTTATTTGTGTCATCGAATGGTTGGGATATTGCTGGGGCCAAAAATGCCGGTTTTCAAACAGCTTGGATTAACCGAACTGACGGCCCTGAAGAGGAATTAGGGTTATCACTCGATTATCAAGGTGAGGATTTAACAATACTAAAATCGATTTTGTAAAAGAAAAGGCGATCGTAACTAGTTACGATCGCCTTAATTATCTATTAGTTTAAGGATTGAATAGCCTGATCAATCTCTTTGTCACCTTGGACGACTTGGAATTCTTGACCAACTGTACTGTCATGAACCAAGCTGGATAAAATCACGCGAGCAATGTCTTCACGTGCCACTTGATCAGGTTGTGTTTGTTCAGAGAGACTTACTTTGCCAGTTCCTTCGTCATTGGTTAAACGTCCTGGATGAATAATCGTGTAATCTAAGCCTGAATCACGTAACCAAACATCTGCGTAATGTTTCGCTGCAACATATGGTGAGAATGACTCGGGCGCTTCTTGAATCGCTTCACGAGTTGTATCAAATGAGCTGATCATTACAAAACGTTTGACGCCCGCTGCCTTTGTCGCTTCAATTGTTTTTACGGCCCCATCTAAATCAATCATCATCGTCTTATCTTTGCCTGTATGTGGTCCTGAACCAGCTGTGAAAACGACAGCATCGACGTCGTCTGCTGCTTTTTGAATTGCTTTGATATTATCTTCTAAATCTACAAGAGCAACTTCTGCCCCTAAATCTTCAAAATAGCTTGCTTGTTCTTGTTTACGAATCATGGCTTTTGCTTGCAGACCATCATGATCTTGGATGAATTGTACTAAATGTTTTCCGATTTGACCGTTTGCTCCGACAACTAATACTTTCATTTGTCTCATCCTTTCTTCATTCAATCTATGTCTAACGTAAACAAATATATAAGTGAAAGTCTATTATTATGCTTAATGATTTCAATGTTTGACAAATCAAACGTGGTCACATAATATGTTTTAAGTAATAATTCTTATAGGAATACTCAGGATTTTGGAGGTGTGCTTGATGAAATCAATGTTAAGAGCTTATTGGAATGGGTCACTGATTGTGAAGATATCAGTTGCTTTAATATTGGGGGTTTTAGTGGGGCTTGTTTTTGGTGAAAGCGTTGTTCAATACTTAAACCCATTAGGCGAGCTGTTGATTCGTCTGTTGAAGTTTTTAATTTTACCGCTTATTTTGTTTACACTTATTGTTGGTGTTAATCAAACGAATATACGCGATTTGGGGCGAATGGGTGGTAAGGTATTAGGGTACTACACGATTACATCTGCTGTTGCTATTATAGTTGGTGTTTCGATTGCGCTATTATTAGCGCCAGGTGAAGGGATGTCGTTAAATCCAAATGAAAGTTATGATTCACCTGAGCATCCTGGTATCGCAAGTGTGCTACTGAATATCGTACCAGAAAATATTGTGACAGCGTTTAATGATTTGAACTTACTTGGTATTATTTTTACTGCCATTACATTTGGGGTCGCGTTGGCTTACATGCGACAGTCAGATGCTTTGAAGCAACAAGGTGAAACACTTTATCAAGTGATCGAAGCGTTGAATGAAGCAACATTTAAGATTATGCGTGTCGTTCTTCAGTATTTACCAATTGGTGTCTTTGCAATTATCGCGACAACTGTTGCTGAGCATGGGATGGACACATTAACATCCTTAGGTGAATTTATCTTAGTATTATACTTGGCTTTATTTGTACAATTAATACTGTATTTAGTGTTTATTAAATTGACAGGTCATTCACCGTTGGCATTCTTAAAAGGTGCTCGAACACCGATGATTACAGCCTTTGTTACTCAAAGTAGTTCTGGGACGTTACCTGTAACATTAAATGCTGCTCGTCAGATGCAACTACATCAGCCTTTATATAGTTTTAGTTTACCGTTTGGTGCTACCGTTAATATGGATGGTGCGGCGATTCGAATTGCTGTATCAGCAGTGTTTGCTGCTACGGTAATTGGCGAACCATTATCAATTGCTGAAGTGCTAACCATTGTTATTATTGGAACGTTGGCATCTATTGGTACAGCTGGTGTGCCAGGTGCAGGAATTGTCATGATTGCCACCGTTTTTGCGCAATTAGGCTTACCAATGGAAGCAGTCGCATTATTGACAGCAGTTGATGCATTAGTTGGTATGGGTTGTACAGCACTTAATGTAACAGGTGATTTAGTTGGTACGAAAATCATTAATCGAAGTGAAGCGAAAAAGCAAAGTTGACGGTAACCTTATAGATAAACCTCCCGACACTGTTGGGAGGTTTGTTTTGTATGCTTTACTCTTTTACAATAGAATGAGACTAATTATGAATGGAGTATAACAATGGAATCAAGTAAATCACTACGCTGGAAGCAACGATTTGAAACATTTGAGCAAAGTTTTATTAAGCTTGCACCCTTCAAAGAAGAGATCTTTGAAAATGAATTGGAAGCAGCGGGGTTTATTCATTTCTTCGAAGTTGCATGGGAGCATGGTTTAAATACAATCATTGATTATTTGGATGCTCAGGAAATAGCTGTGGATTCTCATCGACAGGCAATTAAAGAAGCGAAGGATTTTCCGTTTATTAAAGACGAAAAAGTCTGGATGAAAGCCTTGAACAGACAAAATCTTACACTATATATTCATACGGATAAAGTTCGTCATGAATTAATTGAAAATATTCAAACGCATTATATCGACCAATTCAATCACTTTTATCATACATTGAAACAAGAATTATAAATAAATAAAAACGCCTCATTGCAGTCATAAGGCGTTTAAGCGGACTTTCGTTTTGGGAAAGTCGTAATCATTTTGTATAACAAAATATATAACAGACCTAAAGGAATAAGCGTGAAAAGCCAGTGTGACCATTCCATGATTCGTATGATGATGACGATCAATATAGGCAGTGTCAAAGCATACCCTGTCATTTTCCACAATTGATGGTAGGCGAGTTTCCGTTTTGTCATCGTTCGAATGATATAAGCAAGTCCTGCTAGCGCGGAAACGCCTGCCACCGTTAAGAACATGATGATAAACGGAAGGAGTACGATTAGTTGTGTGATAAACAGATCTAATGACGTTCCGCTTTCTTCGGTTAAATAGCGGTACGTAATTCGAATGGTGTCTGGTAAACACAAAGTGGTCATTAAAAGTAAAAGATAGACCATTGTATCGCGCATGGTTTCACGATTTAATGCAAATAAAGCCTGCTTTTTAGGTAGTTTGAGACTGTTTCGTAAAATTCTAGCCATCGTCATCATGCGTCATTCCTTTTTGGTCCTATCATCTATTTAAATCGATTTAAAGTTCATCGTTAAATGCAGCTAGTTCTTCGTCGATTATTTTTCTTACTTTATCTATGCATTGTTCCGGCGTCTTACCGAAGACACGTCGATTATTAACGAGGGCAAATGGACGCATAGCACACATGCCACAGTTATTGAGGCAACTGTTTTCCAATACCGCAACATCAGGGTATTCGGATTCAATGATACCTTCTAAATCGACTTCGGTCATCAAGTTGCCGTCGCAAATTTCTACGACTACGATGCCCATTGTTCATCCTCCTAACACAATTAATAGGGCCAACCAATATTATATCGTTTTTCGGCTTGTATACCAAAGGAAATACTTGATGGACTTTATTTAAATTAGAATATCTTTTATTGCGTGGCTAATTATTTTAGTATTTAATAGTGTTACCAAGTTAATGAGTTAAAGGAGCGTGTTGACATGTCAGTAGATGTGGTCCGTCAATTAATTGATTACCAAGCCTTCTATCACCGATTCCAGCCGATATTAAATTTAAATAGTCAAACCATTGTTGGTTATGAAGCATTATTACGATCTGAGTGGATTGATGCTCCTGATGAGTTTTTTCGGTCGATACAAGATCCAGAGACATTACTTAAACTAGATAAACTATCCATCAGCCATGCTGTTAAACAATTTAATGAGAGTGATGTGTCTTCTGGGGTGTTATGTATTAATGTGTTACCATCAACAGTTTCAACAGTAGACTTCCCATCATTCTTGTATAACCTCATTAACGATTATCATATGGCTCCTGATCAAATCATTGTGGAGCTAGTCGAATTAGAAGCGATTAAAAATCTTGAGGCACTAAAAGTGTCTGCCCAGCAACTGAAAGATTATGGCTTTCAATTGTCGATAGATGATGTAGGTAAGGGGTCGTCTTCATTTCGATTGATGATTGAAATGGAGCCGGATATTATCAAAATGGATCGTTATTTC
Source organism: Alkalibacillus almallahensis (assembly GCF_011761495.1). Classification (GTDB taxonomy): domain Bacteria; phylum Bacillota; class Bacilli; order Bacillales; family Alkalibacillaceae; genus Alkalibacillus; species Alkalibacillus almallahensis. The sequence goes on from NZ_JAASRU010000014.1 coordinate 29,186, forward strand.
ACCTCAGAATTGGCTTACTCAACGCTTAAACAAAAAATGATTGAGTCTCTGATTGGTTATTGTAAAGAAACCAATACACAATTTATTCTTGAAGGTATTGAAGCCGCCAGTCACTTGGATGTAGCACGCCATTTAGGTGTTGAACAAGGTCAAGGTTATTATTTGGCAGAGCCCTTTTTACTCTAATTGTTTTGAAAGAATGTCGAAAAATTTCGTAACACGTAACTTTTTGATTGACAGCGATTTCATAGATATATAGACTAGTATTTGTCAGAAAAATAGAACAAGTACTGGGAGGAGTTTCATGAAACGTTTAGTCATGTTCCTATTTGTTACGATGCTAGTATTAGCAGCTTGTAATGGTGGGGGAGATGAGTCATCAGAAGATCAAGAAAACAGTCAAGATGGAAGTGAAGAAGTAGAGAATGAAGAAGGTTCTGATGGAGAGAGCAGTTCTGAGGGTAGCGAAGATGGTAGCTCAGAAGATGTTTCGCTAGAAGAACAAGCTTTAAATGTGATGCGTGATTATAGCGCTGTCATGGAAGAATCTTATGAAGCTGGTGCAGAAGCGGACTTTGAATCAGTTGATGAGTTTGCTCAACATCTAGTCGATGAAGCACCGATTACAGAAGCACAAGCTAATGAAGTCGCGAGTGAAGCACTTGATGGTGAAGAAGGTAGCTTAACTTGGGCGGAAAAGGACTATACGTTCTTGTTTGATGAAGAGCTTGCTTCAACAGTCGATTCATTAGAGCTTATGGAAGATAATCTACAGGTAAGCATGACAATTGATGAAGGCGAAGAGTATCGCGGTAACTATGTTTACAATGTCGTTAATGTTGACGGCGAATGGAAGTATGACAATTTCCAATTTGGCTATCTACAAGGTGAACACCCTGATGATCAAACTGAAGAATCAAGTGAGGAAGATAGTAGCGAAGACGAAGAATAATGACTCTATCTCGATAAGGCCTTAGCTATTAAGCTGAGGCCTTATTTTTATTTGTTTGAAGATAAGACTGTTTAAGGTAAAATGGAAGGGATAGAAGGAGGTAATTCATATGGCGTTTGTCATTACAAGCCCTTGTCAAAATGAAAAGGCAGCAGAATGTGTGGATGTCTGCCCTGTTGATTGTATAGAAGATGGTGGGGATCAATTTTACATAGATCCTGAAGTTTGTATTAACTGTGGAGCGTGTGTATCCGTTTGCCCCGTTTCAGCTATAGTAGAGGATTTAGAAATGATGCCCGACGATGAAGTTTATTTAGAAAAAGCCGAAGCCTATTTCAACAACAAATCATAGCCCTTAACCCAAAGGAATGGCCGATTATTCGGTCATTTTTTTATGTTTTCGCTCTGATAAAGTATAATGTTGATTTATTTAATTGATGTAACGCTTAGTTGTTGAATTGTGAGGAGCGAAGGTGGCGACTCCAGTGGGAACAGCACGTGTCTCGAGACCCCGCAGGCCACGCTTTTTGGCCGAGGAGGCTCGAGCCGTGCCCACGGAAAGCGTCCACCGGGAGCGGATCACAATCCAACAACGGACTTTAACAAAGCCGAAGCCTATGTTTTAAACAAAGACTTTAAGGATATAGTCTTATGACAATGTCATATTTTGAGGGAGGTTGATGAAATGGCATTAAAACAAGAACAAGATCTAGCTGATGTTAATGAACTGTCTCGCGAAGCCTATATTGATGAACGAATGAGAAGTCATAATCGATTTTATAAAGATATTTATAACTTGTTGTATACAATCAATGATTTTACGATTGCAGCATGGTTCTTAGTAGGAAGTGTGTTTTTCTATTTTGAATCTTTGAAGGTATGGGGCGTGACTTTATTCGTTTTAGCTAGTTTTCAATTTATGATTAAACCGACCATTCGTTTAGTCCATGAAATCAAAGCACGTCGCTATTATGGTGAAGAATATGACGAGTTAACAAACCAGTCCTAACATAAAAGCATCCCTAGATTTAAATCCAGGGATGCTGTCGCTTGTTAGTGGGATAAGTGCGATATTCCATGATATAATGGCAATACTTATGAAGGCTTAAAGCATAGAAAGAATCCAACCGATTACGACGATTGCACCAATAACCATTAAAATTGTACGTAACATATGATCACCACCTTAATGAGTTCTTAATGCTACACTTCCCTAATCAACAGGAATACAAACATAAGGCAATCATTTTGAATTTAAGATAAATAAGTGATAAGGTATTATTAGATTAATCAGTTGTTAATGGTGGTTAAAGGAGTGAGACGATGAAGCATATTTTTAAAGAAGGCGAAAGCTTAGATAACCCGACGTTGTTATTATTACATGGAACAGGTGGAACAGAAGAAGACTTATTACCACTTGTCGATTATATTGATCCGACAGCGAATGTGTTAAGTGTAAGAGGTAACGTATCGGAAAATGGAATGCCTCGTTATTTTAAACGATTAGCGGAAGGTGTGTTTGATGAAGAGGATTTGATTTTCCGTACGCAGGAACTGTATGAATTCCTTGATCAAGCAGCTAAAGATTATGGATTTGACCGTCAGAATGTCATTGCTGTAGGGTATTCCAATGGTGCTAATATCGCAGGTAGTCTGTTATTCCATTATCAAGATTCACTGCGTGCAGCGAGTCTGCATCATCCAATGGTGCCGAGACGAGATGTTGATTTACCAGATTTATCAGGTAAAGGTGTATTTATAGCAGCTGGAACGAACGACCCGATTTGCCCAGATCAAGAGTCTGAAGATTTGAAGGCTATCTTAGCTGATGCTGGAGCAGACGTTAATCTTCACTGGGAGAGTCAAGGTCACCAGTTGAATTTAGGTGAAATTAAAGCGGCTCAAGATTGGTATCAAAAATTGGATTAAATATAAATTAAGCCTCAAAAGGATCTTCCCTTTTGAGGCTTTTTTACATGATTAAATCATCTGCTTAATCCATATGAGCAAACGGAAGCTCTGTCTCAACTTCTCCGTACATTTTGTCTAGATTCACATTCTCACCGTTTAACCAGTCCCCAAAGTTAAATCGTGTAGGTTCAGCATCGCCACCAAGTGCAAACCAAACTTCACGTTCTTTAGGAAAGTAGGCAGAAGTATGAAGGGTACCTGACCAGCTTTTGTAGTTGTCCGCGAAAATACTACCATCTCGGTCATTCATTAATTGAAAAGCAACGTCTGCACTCATATTTGGATAACGTTGATGATTGATGGCCTCTTCGCGTTCATAGGAATCACCCAGGTAATGACGATTTTCATCGGTTAGTTCTTCGAAATGATTTGTGCAAACATTAGCTGTACGAATGGCAACACCTCTTGGGCTTGCCTCTACGACATAGGTTTCACCATTAGGGTCTAATAAAATATAGCTAAAGGCATTGCGATGAGGTATTGCTTGTAATAACTGCTTCGCTTCATCAACATTTCGGCAAGTTTCTAAAATCATTCTTCCAATCATATAGCAGACAAAACCTGCCTCAGGGGTTTTACGATGGGTGAAATTATAAGCCATTACAAGTCCATGCTCATTCATGCCATCCATACGGCCGGTTAACCGCGAAGTTGGTCCAATTGTTGCATAGCCACCATCACTAGGCTGGAATAAACTGAAACGTCCTTCATAGGTTTGAGGGTGATAATCATAATTACGAATCATATAGTCTTGTTCAGTTAAAATCGAGCAGCCACTTCGGTTAATTTCCACGCGGTAGCCACCAAAATCACGCAATACTTCTTCTAGGGACATCTCTAACCCGTCGCGTAGTCCTAACAATTCATCCCACATTTGTGGTGCAAATCGCATAAATTGTTGTTTTGTTTCATCGATATCAATCTGGAAGCGTGGACGTCTTATTTTCCAATGCTTCAAGCGATTATGTATGATTTTTGTACCTTTTAAGGCTTTTCCTTGTTCCAAGCCAAAATGGTAATGGCTACCTCTGTATTGAACGATCTGACTTTCGATTGGTTTCATGGTTTCACCTCTTTTGGACTATCTCAATCACTTTATCATGGATTAATGCCATTTTAAATGTGAACGCTTGATAAACCTTTTGGTGAATTGGTTTGGTTGCTGATTTTCCTATGATATTATATAATACAGTGTTGGTAACTATAGATAAAATTAATTAAAATATGTAGCTAAGCTAAAGTTCGTTGTTGAACTGCGCTCCGCTTTCGGTGGACGCTTTCCGTGGGCACGGCTCGAGCCTCCTCGGAAGAAAAACGCTTCCTGCGGGGTCTCGAGACACGTGCTATTCCCACAGGAGTCGCCACCTTCGCTTCTCGCAGTTCAACAACTTAGTGCTAAATCAATTGAAATCAACACTAAACTTTAGTAAAGCAAAAAAATAAAAGCAAGGTGATCATAATGTCTAATAAGGATTACAGAGTATTGCTTTATTACAAGTATGTTCCGATTGAAGATCCGGAAACATTTCGTGATGAGCACTTACAATTCTGTTTTGACCTCGGATTAAAGGGTCGTATTTTAGTTGCTGAGGAAGGTTTGAATGGAACCGTCTCAGGAACGGTGGAACAAACGAATAAGTATATGGAAGCTTTACGTGCTGACCCACGTTTTGCAGATATTGAATTCAAAATTGATGAAGCGGATGATCATGCATTTAAGAAGATGCATGTTCGTCATCGTGATGAAATCGTGAACTTAAGCTTGGATGAAGAAGAAGACGTATCACCGATGGAAGATACGGCTGAATTTCTTGATCCAAAAGAATTCCATGAAGAAATGCAACGTAATGATGCCATTATTCTAGACGCACGTAACGATTATGAGTATGATGTTGGTCATTTTCGTGGCGCCATACGCCCGAACATTCGCACATTCCGCGAACTACCTGATTGGATTAAGGAAAATAAAGACATGCTTGAAGGTAAACGTGTCTTAACGTATTGTACAGGTGGAATTCGTTGTGAGCGTTTTACAGGTTGGTTAAAAGACGAAGGTATAGATGATGTTGGTCAATTACATGGTGGCATCGTCACATATGGTAAAGACCCTGAAGTTCAAGGAGATCTTTGGGACGGTCAATGTTATGTTTTTGATGAACGCATTACAGTACCGATTAATCAAGTTGAACACAATGTCGTAGGTCGCGATTATTTCACAGGTGAGCCATGTGAACGTTATATAAACTGTGCGAACCCGGATTGTAACGAGCAGTTACTAGCTTCAGAAGAAAATGAACATTTCTATATGAGAAGTTGTTCACCTGAATGCCGTGAGCACCCTCGCAATCGCTATATCGAGGAACACGGTTTATCTGAAGAAGAAGTTCAAACGAAGATAGCTAAGATTGAAGCTTCGAAAAAACAAGAAGTTTAATCTGGTTATTGACTTAAGAATAAGTAAGTGGTAAGATGCATATAATCTAATTAACAAAATTGTATAACAATTTAAACTCTTATCAAGAGTGGCTGAGGGACTGGCCCGACGACGCCCGGCAACCTTCGAACAACGGTTTGAAAGGTGCTAATTCCTGCGAAGCAAGTGTTTGCTTTGGGAGATGAGAGAGACAAATGGATTCGTCTATTTACACCTCTCTATCTTTCAAAGATAGGGAGGTTTTTTTATGGTTTTGAAAGCGAAAGGATGACAGCAATATGAACCGAGTCACTGATCGTGTAGTTATTCCGAACGTGACATTAGAGTCAGGGACGTTTCTTGAAGAAATTGAACTTGTTTATGAACGAGCTGGAACAAAAGGTGAACCAATCATCCTCGTGTGCCATGCTTTAACAGGCAATCATATCACAGTAGGTACAGAAGATGACCCTGGATGGTGGCGAGGGTTAATCCATGAAGGAGGTTATGTTGATCTCGATCAATATGAGGTGATCACTTTTAATACATTAGGTGGATGCCACGGTTCTACAGGGCCCTTATCGCTAAGTCCAGAAACAGGTCAGATATATGGTGCTGACTTTCCGAATTTAACGCTCCGTGACTTAGTCGAGATTCAATTTTTAGCTTTGAAGAAGTTAGGTGTTCATCAACTCCATACTGTGATGGGAAGTTCATTAGGAGGCATGCAAGTGCTTGAGTGGGCTGTGATGTATCCGTGGTTTATTAAATCGATTATTCCACTAGCAGTTACTCCTCAGTTCAGTGACTACGCAATCGCGTTTAATCATATTTCGGCTCAAGCGATCCGCCAAGATCCTAATTGGAAGCAGGGAAAAATCCCGAAAGACGGACTTGGTTTAGCACGTTCGATTGGCATGATTACCTATCGTTCTGCGCCGTTATTCCAATCGCGGTTTAACCGAGAGCACGATGGAGATCAATATCAAGTCGCGCATTATTTAAACTATCAGGCAGAAAAAATTGCTGAACGTTTTGATGCGAATAGTTACTTAGTTTTGTTAGAGGCGATGAACAGTCATGACCTTAGTCGAGGACGGGGGGATTTAGAACAAATATTTTTTGATTGGCAAGTCCCTGTATATGCATTCGGTTTTGAACATGACTTGTTATATCCGCCAGAAGATATTCGAAAGTTTATCCAAGATCTTCAAGCATTTGATAAGAAAGCCCATTATATACATGTTGATACAGCATTTGGTCATGATGGATTTTTAGTTGAATTTGATCATTGGGGACCAGAAGTTGAAAAGGTCCTTCAACAAATAGATAAATAAGGAGCGATTAATATGAGTAATCAAGAACAGTATCGAGTCGAAACAATTGGAATTCACGGTGGTTTAGAAGCAGATCCAGCAACAGGAGCACGCGCATTACCGATCTATCAAACGAACTCTTATCAGTTCAATCATACAGAACACGCAGCAAATTTATTTTCTTTACAAGAAGAAGGCTTTATCTATTCACGTATTGGCAATCCGACAGTCGGAGCATTTGAAGATCGAGTGGCTCAGTTAGAAGGAGGCATTGGTGCTTTAGCTTTTTCCAGTGGTATGGCGTCGATTTCAGGTGCGATTTTTAATTTAGCTGAAGCGGGGGATGAGATTGTAGCAGCTTCTACCTTATACGGAGGCACATATAACTTATTCTCAACGACACTGCCTAAACATGGCATTACGACACACTTTGTCGATCCGACTGAACCTGAGAATTTCCGCCAAGCAATTACGCCGAAAACAAAAGCGGTCTTTGCTGAGACGATTGGAAATCCTGGTTTGCACGTGTTGGATATAGAAAAGGTAGCAGAGATTGCGCATGAAGCAGGTGTACCATTAATCGTTGATAATACGTTCCCAACACCTTATTTACTTCGTCCAATCGATTATGGAGCAGACCTCGTCGTCCATTCTGCAACGAAATGGTTAGGTGGCAATGGCACGACACTAGGTGGTGTGTTAGTTGATGCTGGTAAATTTGATTGGAATTCGCCGAAGTTCCCAGGCTTTACGGAACCTGATCCGAGTTACCACGGAATTGTGTATGCTGAAGCACTACCTGAGGCCGCATTTATTACGAAGGCGCGTGTTCAAGTGCTTCGTGATACTGGGGCGACATTAAGCCCGTATAATGCTTTCCAATTAGCGTTAGGGCTTGAAACATTACATGTGCGTATGAAAGAACATGTTGCGAATGCCCATCGCATTGTCGAATATTTAGATCAACATCCAGCGATTGATTGGGTGCTATATCCAGAAAAAGATGACCATCCATCACAGTCATTAGCGGCTAAATATTTACCTAAAGGTGCTGGATCAATCGTGGTGTTTGGTATCAAAGGTGGAAAAGAAGCGGGTGCTTCTGTAATTGATAACGCTCAATTATGGTCGCATTTAGCTAATGTCGGTGATGCGAAAAGTTTAATTATTCATCCAGCAAGTACAACGCATCAACAGTTAAATGAAGAAGAACGCAAAGCATCTGGCGTAACCGAAGATTTAATTCGCTTATCTGTTGGCATCGAACATGTCGATGATTTAATTGCTGACTTAGAGCAAGCGATTGAAACAGCGACTGGCCAAACATCACAGGCAAGTGAGGTTCATTCATAAAGGAGGCTTGTTATGGAGCCGATTCGTGTTGCATTATTAGGTTTTGGGACAGTGGGTCAAGGTGTTTATGATCATATAGAAAAAGAACAACAATCATTAGCGCAAACGTTAAATCGCCCAGTTCAAGTAACGGCTGTTCTCGTCAATGATGAATCGAAACATCGTGACGTGGCGAACCATGTCTTACTCACGACCAATATAGATGATGTGCTAGCTCAACCGATTGATATCGTGGTTGAAGCAATCACAGGGGTTGAGTCAGCGTATCAATACGTCACAGAGGCCATTGAACAGGGATGTCACGTGGTGACTGCCAATAAGGCTATGTATGCAGCAAAAGGCGGGCAGCTACAAGACCTAGCTGAAGAGCATAGGGTGAACGTAAAATACGATGCTGCTGTAGCTGGTGGCATTCCGATTATTGACACGCTAAACCAGATTCATCAACTTGAATCCGTTCATCGTATCGAAGCGATTTTAAATGGAACATCCAATTATATCTTAACCGCGGTTGCTAAAGAGGGATTAACCTTTCATGAAGCGTTAACTCAAGCGACAAAACTCGGTTATGCAGAAGCGGATGCAAGCCATGATATTGATGGATTTGACGCCTTGAATAAAGCCTATATATTAGCCGATTTACTTCGGAAAGATCATCAGGAGATCACAGTCATTCGTCGAAAAGGCCTTGATCAATTGCAATTAGATGAAGCTCTGAATAACCCAACTAATCAAGTATTAAAGCCAATTGTAACGATTGATGCTACATCAGAATCTGCGATTGAGGTTGTTGTTGAGCCGACGTGGGTTGATGAAAGCCATCCACTATCTTCGGTTGATGGCGTACAAAATGCGATTGTTATATCTAGTGATCGACTTGGATCTTTAAAATTAGAAGGAGCAGGAGCAGGTGAGAAACCAACTGCTCATGCGATTGTTCAGGATATTGTCAAAACGGTGAAAGAAGATAATCGTATCTTAGTCTAGTTTTATACAGTATGGGAATTCGTCCGTTAGTACTCTATTCGTTATGTTAGAATGATGATAGATTATGACGTTTAGAAAGGACGAAATTTATGCAATTGAGTAATCAACACCAAGAATTATCACCTAGCTATGATCCGTGGGAAGCGTATATGGACGTTGACGAACACGGAGAACTCGTGCTCTCTAATATTGAATTCACGACAACGCATTTATGTAATATGCGTTGTCGTCATTGTGCGGTTGGCGATACGTTAATGACTCGTGACCCTGACCCACTGCCGATTGATGTACTTTTAAAACGATTAGATGAAGTGCCACATTTACGAACTTTGAGTATTACGGGTGGCGAACCGATGTTATCGAAAAAGTCTGTGGAACAATACGTCGTCCCGTTATTACGTTATGCTCATGAACGTGGGGTTCGCACGCAAATTAATTCTAATTTAACACTGCCTTATGAACGTTACGAGGCTATTGTTCCTTATTTAGATGTCTTGCATATTTCGCATAATTGGGGCACCGTTGAAGAATTTGCGGAAACGGGATTTGCTTTAATGGAACGGAAACCCTCATTCGATAGTCGTGCTATGTTTTTCGATCGGTTAGTTGATAATAGTCAACGCCTTTCTGCAGAAGGTGTGATGGTTTCAGCTGAAACCATGTTAAATGGCCGAACGTACCCACATTTACAAGAAATTCATGAGCATGTCTTACAAATGGGGTGTGCCCGTCACGAGATTCATCCGATGTACCCAGTCGATTTCGCGAAAGATTTAGATACATTATCGCTCTATGAGATGAAACAGGGAATTCGTCATTTACTAGATATTCGTGATCAAGATGTCTGGATGCTTTTCGGGACACTGCCGTTTTATCCATGTAGCCAATCAAATGATGATTTAGAATTACTGCAACGTCTAGATCAAGCGAAAAATGTCACAGTCCGTAATGATCCTGATGGGCGCTCACGATTAAATGTGAATATTTTTTCTGGTGAAGTGACGGTGACAGACTTTGGGGATGAGCCGAGTCTTGGTAACATTCAGCATACGCCATTAGTTGAAAGTTTCGACCGGTGGATGGCATCTAATCTAGCGCAGTCATTGAATTGCCACTGCCCAATGGCGAAATGTTTAGGTCCGAATGTGTTAGTCAAAGACACGTATTATCCAAACGTTGATTTCCAGAAGCGACAGGCTAAAATTTCTCTACAAAATCGATAGTTTTTGATGCAGGGCGGATGGTCATACCATTCGCTCTGTATTTTTGACTCTGTTAGGTTTAGTGGAGATTTTCAAAAAATACAGCACTTAGTTGTTGAATTGTGAGAAGCGAAGGTGGCGACTCCTGCAGGAACAGCACGCGTCTCGAGACCCCACAGGCCATGCTTTTCGGCCGAGGGATGCACCTGCGTCTTCTAGTAACGCTTCGAAGTAGGCTTCCTCGGTGCAAGTTCCAAAGAAGTTGATTCGATGTAGTTGCCTGGCTCGAGCCGTGCCTGCGGAAAGCGTCTACCGAGAGCGGATCGCAATTCAACAACGGACTGTATCAAAGTTTTATCTTTTAACAAATAATCTAATTATTCCGATTATTTAAAATAGCATTGTGATTTCGATTTTAAAACGGTATGATATCCCTTAATACTTATTAGTAGGAAAGGAGTCGACCAATCAAATGAAACTCATATTAAAATTATTAACAGGTATTATTCTCGGTACGATTATTGGATTAATAGGGATTGAATGGTTAACGCGTTCCCTTGTGACAGTCAGTGACCTATTCGGACAGTTTATTGAATTCATGATTCCGCTCATTATTCTATTTTTTATTGCTTCAGGAGTATCCCATTTAGGTCAGAATTCTGGAAAATTAGTTGGACTAACTTTAGGGACGGCTTACACCTCAACCATTTTAGCTGGTACAGCAGCTTTCTTCGTTGCGACGATTATTATGCCGTTCGTGGCACAAGAAGGTACTGCTCCAGAGGAAGGAAGTGCGCCTGAAAGTTTTCTTGATTTAACGATTGATCCGTTAATGGGGGTTATCACCGCGCTAGTGTTAGCATTTACGTTTGGTATTGCTATGGCGAAGCTTAAAAGTGAGGCCTTAATTAAGGTTTTCGATGAAGGTAAGGCGGTCGTTGAATTTGTGATTATGCGTGTAATTATTCCAATTTTACCGTTTTTCATCGCAGGTATATTTACAGAAATGGCTGCTGAAGGCACAGTCTTTGATACATTATCTGTGTTTGGTGTTGTGCTAGTGGTTGCGATTGTCATGCATTGGATATGGTTATCCATTCAATATACGATTGCTGGTTTTTACACGGGCCAAAATCCATTCAAGTTACTCAAGACCATGTTACCAGCCTACTTCACAGGACTTGGAACAATGAGTAGTGCTGCTACAATTCCAGTGACATTAAGGCAAGCAAAACAAAATAATGTGAAAGATGATGTGGCAGATTTTACAGTACCTTTGAGTGCAAATATTCATTTATCGGGAAGTATGATTACCATTGTAAGTTGTACAGTAGCCGTTATGACTGTCATGGACGGTTTTAGTTCACCTGGATTATTTGATATTTTACCAGTTATTGCAACACTCGGTGTGATTATGATTGCAGCACCTGGCGTTCCGGGTGGTGCAATCATGGCAGCAATCGGTATTCTAGGTTCGATGCTCGGTTTTACAGAATCGGCTATTGCCCTTATGATCGCATTGTATATGGCACAGGATAGCTTTGGTACAGCAACAAACGTCACAGGTGATGGCGCGATTGCATTGTTAGTCGATCAGTTCACAAGTAAGATGAAGAGTTAAAAAAAGTGCTAGATTGCTGAAGCTTAGCAATCTAGCACTTTTAATTTTTTATTAATCTTCATCAACCGGATAAACACCATTTTCGTCATGCACTTCTTTACCTGAAAGTGGCGGGTTAAAGACGCAAACAACGCGCATATCTTCTTTGCCACCACGAAGTAAATGTTCATCATGCTCGTCTAGTGAATAAACGGTACCTGGTGTGATTTTGTATACTTTGTTATCTTTAAGTGTTTCAACCTCACCATCGCCTTCGATGCAGTAAACTGCTTCTAGATGGTTTTGATACCAAATATGTGTCTCTGTTCCGGCTTTAATCACCGTGTCATGTAGAGAAAAGCCCATACCATCTTGCTTTAATAGCAGGCGACGACTGTCCCAGTTTTCCCCTCTAACGTCATTTTCTGTTCCGATAATGTCTTGTAATTTAACTGTTTTCATAGTGTAAGAATCCCCTTCCTATATTTATCTATAAAATTTTACTTAAAAACTCTTGTGTTCGTGGGTTTTGTGGTGATTCAAAGAGCTGTTGAGGTTTTCCTTCCTCCATCACAACCCCTTCATCCATAAACATCACGCGATCACCAACTTCGCGAGCGAAGCCCATTTCGTGTGTGACAACGACCATCGTCATCCCTTCACGAGCTAGGTCTTTCATAACTTCAAGAACATCGCCAACTAATTCTGGATCTAAGGCAGAAGTCGGCTCGTCGAATAACATGACTTTAGGTTCCATGGCTAATGCACGAGCGATTGCTGCCCGTTGTTTTTGTCCACCTGATAAACTATCAGGGTATTCATTCGCCTTATCAGCAAGGCCTACCTTTTCAAGGAGTTGGGTACCTAATTCATTTGCTTGATTTGCATCTAGTTTTTTAACTTTAGTTGTTCCTAATGTCACGTTTTCTAGAACTGTTTTATGAGGAAATAGGTTAAAATGTTGAAAAACCATTCCTACCTGAGCACGTAATTGATTGATATCTGTCCTAGGATCATTAACCGTTTCTTTGTCTATGGTGACTTCACCTGATGTAATATCTTCTAATAGGTTGAGACAGCGTAAAAATGTACTTTTACCTGAACCCGACGGACCAATGACACAAACAACTTCGCTCTCATCAACTTTTGCATCAATTCCTTTCAGCACTTCATTTTTACCGAAAGACTTGTGTAAATCCTTAACTGTAATCATCTAGACATCCAACTTCCTTTCGACACGACGTAAAATAAGTGATGTTGGAACCGTAATCATCAGATAGATTATACAAACCATCACGAGGGTTTCGAACACTTCAGCTGTTGCATTGTAGTATGTACGGCCTTGGTATAATAGTTCGTTTACTGCAATAACCGAAAATAAGGAAGTGTCTTTTAAGCTAATGATAAATTGATTCCCTAATGGTGGAATCATCCGTTTAAAGGCTTGTGGCCAAATAATATAACGCATGGTCTGTTTTTCTGTTAAACCAATGGCTCGTCCCGCTTCAAACTGTCCACGGTCAATTGAATAGACAGCTCCACGAACAATTTCTGCTATGTATGCACCAGCATTTAAAGTGATGGCGATGATTGCAGCAGTTAAACCACTGATATTCACCCCAATTAAATCCTCAGAAATACCAAAATAGATAAAGAGGACTTGAGCAAGAATTGGAGTACCACGGACCACCTCAACAAATACAGTAGTAATACCATAAATGATACGGCTCTTAGAAAGGCGCCCTAAGCCTGCTAATGCCCCTAAAATGAAACCAAAAATTAAACCGGTGATGGTAATGATTAATGTTAGTTTTAACCCTTCTATTAAGAAGGGAAGTGAGTTAATATAGGGTGAATCCATGATTGTATCGATCATAAATGCATCGCTCCTTTATAGACTCATCCAGTTCAATAATAAGAAGAAAAGCGTAACAAGCATGACCTTGTTACGCTTGATTGTGATTAGGTCTTAGTTGGATTTTTATTGAAATTCTTCTGGCGGTTCTTCACCAAACCATTCTTGATAGATCTCTGCATATGTTCCATTATCAATGATTGTTGCAAGAGCTTCGTTAACTGGCTCTACTAAGTCCGATCCTTCAGGAAAGGCGATGCCATATGGTTGACCTTGCTGTAAATCGCCAACTGTTTTTAAAGAATCCGGAGCATTCTCTTTAATATAATATTGAACGTTTGGTAAGTCGTAGAATACCGCATCTAAACGGTTGGCTTCCAAGTCCATATAGGCTGTGACGATTTCAGGAAATGCTGTAACATTCGCATCTGTTTCATCATTTAAAAAGGCTTCACTTGTTGAGCCTTGGCGCGATCCAATATCCATACCATCCACATCATCAATGGATTCGATGTCTGAGTCCTGTGGAACAGCTAGGATTAAACCTGAATCGTAGTATTTATCCGAGAAGTCCATGTTTTCATCACGGTCATCAGTGATAGAAATTCCGGCAATTCCCATATCATGTCTTTCTGAACGCATTGAAGCTAATAAACCATCGAAGTTCATTGTTTCGTATTCTACTTCAAACCCTGCCTCATCGGCTATAGCATTTAATAAGTCAATGTCGAAACCTTCCATTTCACCAGTGTCAGGATTTAAATACTCAAAAGGTTGAAAGTTAGCGTCTGTTGCGACAGAGAATGTTTTACCTTCAACACCTTCTCCTGAGCTTCCATCATCGGAACCACAGGCTACTAAAGTGAATAATGTTACTAAAGTAACTAAACTTAGTATCCATTTTTTCATCTGCTTATGTACCCCCTAAATTTTTCAATCTGACTATTATTTTCTCATTATATGCACAAGTTTGGAAAATAGAATTAATCATTATAATTATGAATTATCAGATATTTATAACGATTTTCTTACCCTCAACTCATTTATTTCTAAAATAGCGTTAATTTCTTGTAGTATTCTTTTATTTAATCTAAATTTAGTTAATTTAAGAAAAACAAAAAAGATGTTGGCACAAAAGAATAATTAGCTATACAAAAGACGAATATTTGAAATTATCACAGATGAGTAGTAACAAAGCGAAATCAAAACACGTAGACGCCTGTGGGAACAGCACGCGTCTCGAGACCCCACAGGCCACGCCTTTCTGGCCGAGGAGGCTCGAGCCGTGCCCACGGCAAGCGAAGTGTTTTGATGGAGCGTCATTCAAGCAGAAAACCCGAACGATTTATTTTTTAATTAAATCGTTCGGGTTTTGCCTTGCATTATAAACTTTTGTCCCAACCTCGTTTATAAAGGCTTAATAAGGGTCGGAAGGGTGAGCGATGTCATCTGAATTTAATTCAGGTGCAGGTGTTGCGTTTGGATCGTTTAAGCCCTGAGCGACACGTTTTCCATATTCTGAGTCAGCTTTCGTTAGGTTTTCGATCATATGATTTTGAATGGTTTCATGACATTGAGATAAAGCATTAACCAAGTTACTGATCAATTCATTCTGTTCCCATTCATTCATGCGGCGGTAAGTTTCACCTGCCTGGCCAAAGTGGTTTTGCCGTTCAATCGGGTCACGGACAATATTACCTTCCACATAAGGTTCGTGTTCCTGGCCAGGATTCTCGGCTTCCCGGTATCCATCTAGCGCTGAAGGTTCGTAGTTAATGTGCGGGTTTTTGTCCTCAGCATAATCTGTGCGGTAATCCATTTGACCACCGTTTTGGTTGGTGCGAATCCCTTTTATTGGACTGTTAATCGGTAATTGTAAGTAGTTTGCGCCGACACGATAACGCTGAGTATCGGAGTAGGAATAGGTTCTACCTTGTAATAGTTTGTCATCTGAGAAGTCGAGGCCATCGACGAGTACGCCTGTCCCGAATGCAGACTGTTCCACTTCAGCATGATAATTTTTCGGGTTATCATTTAACACCATTTTACCGACTTTATGCCAAGGGAATTGGTCACGATACCACAGTTTAGTCGGATCGAGAGGGTCGAAATCGAGCTCTGGATGCTCGCCTTCTTCCATGATTTGAACGTATAATTCCCACTCAGGGTAATTGCCTTCTTCAATGGCGTTAAACAAATCTTCTGTGGCATGATTAAAGTTTTCGCCTTGGATCTGGTTCGCTTCCATTTGTGTTAGGTTTTTAATACCTTGAACGGGTTCCCAGTGGTATTTAACTAAGACAGCTTTTCCTTCAGCATTCACCCATCTATAAGCGTGGACACCTGATCCTTGCATGTGACGATAATTCGCAGGAATGCCCCAAGGTGAAAACAGGAATGTAATCATATGGGTCGCTTCAGGTGATTGACTGACGAAATCCATAATCCGTTCAGGGTCTTGAATATTGGTGACAGGATCGGGTTGAAAGGCGTGAACAAAATCAGGGAACTTAATGGGATCACGAATAAAGAAGATTTTTAGATTATTGCCGACTAAGTCCCAATTACCATCTTCCGTATAAAATTTCACAGCAAAACCTCGGGGATCTCGTAATGTTTCAGGAGAATGTTTGCCGTGATTAACAGTGGAAAATCGGACAAAGACAGGTGTTTGTTGACCTTTTTCAAATACCTTAGCTCGAGTGTATTTTGATAGAGGTTCACCGTCTATTTCACCATAAGATTCAAAGTAGCCATAAGCACCAGCACCGCGTGCATGAACAATACGTTCGGGTATTTTCTCACGATCAAAGTGACTGATCTTTTCAAGAAAATCGTAGTTTTCAAGAACCATTGGGCCTCGTTTGCCGACGGTTCGGGCGTTTTGATTATCCGTGACAGGGTGACCTTGCTGGTTCGTCAACGTTTCTTTTTGATGATGTTTTTTCATATTCATAACCTCCTTACTAATCACGTCATTAGTATGAACAATTGATTAAAACTTATTAGCCAATGGGAAAAATTCTATATATAATAGGAATAAGAAGAAATAGAGGAGGCACGTTATGCAATTTCATGAAACAGAATTACCAGGTGTCGGTAAGAAAATCACCTTTAAAAATAGTGAAGGAATTTATACTGTGATGATTTTACATCATAGTGGGAAACGTGAATTTTATTATTTAGAGGATGATGACGATGATGAACCTTTATTTTCGACAACATTGACTTCAGAGGAAACGAAAGAGTTGGCGATTAAATTGCTTGGAAGTCGTGAGGAAACGCCTGAAGATGATGCTTACGATCAAATGAGTCTCGTTCGGAAAAAGGCATTAGTTAACTGGGTGGATATTAAACAAGGTTCATGCATGATTGAACGGTCAGTTGGTAGTGCTCAAAACTTGAGTGAAAACGAAGTATCAATTGTTGCTATTTTCCGTGAAGATGAACTGCTGTCCAAACCTGCTGATGATGTGGTGATTCATGAAGGCGATACTTTAATGGTACTTGGCCGGAAAAAAGCGGTCGAAGAATTCGAAAAGACTTGCAAGGAATAGTATCTCATGGACCTACCAGAGATGTTGTCAGCAGGGTTACTGTTATTATTATTATTTGTAGTCGGTTTTGTCTCGCTTAAAATTAAGGTTCCTAATGTGATCACGTTCTTATTTGTAGGATTGGTAATTGGGGGATTGATTGAGGATTCACATATATTAGGTTTTGCTGGAGAAGTAGGCATTATTTTATTGTTCTTTATGTTAGGGATGGAATTTCCCTTAAAACAGTTAAGTCAAGTAGCAAGGAAAGTATTTAAAGCTGGCATTCTTGATGTCATACTCAGTTTCGGTGTGGCTATGGGCATTGCTTTGATGTTCGGTGTCGACTGGATTACGGCGATGCTGATTGGTGGTGTAGCTTATGCGACCAGTTCGTCAATCACCGCGAAATTACTAGAGGGCAGTAAGAGAATGGCGAACAAAGAATCTGAATTTATGTTAGGGTTGTTAATCTTTGAAGATATCGTTGCACCTGTTTTGGTCGCTGTTTTAGTTGGTTTAACGGCTGGTTCTGCGGTTACAGCTGGTTCAATCACCTTGATTCTGTTACAAGTATTACTACTTATGGCAGGAGCCATTCTCCTATCGTTATGGGTGATGCCGAAGTTTCGACCCTTTGTTGACCGTTATATGAACGAAGACTTTTTCGTACTGTTTGTCATAGGCTTAGCCTTAACATATGGTGGCTTAGCGTTATACTTAGATCTTTCTGAAGTGTTGGGTGCCTTTTTGGCTGGAATTGTATTAGCGGAGTTAAAACGGACAGAAGAAATGGAACATTTAGTCATAAACTTTCGTGACTTATTATTACCTTTGTTCTTTGTTTATTTCGGTACGAATATTGAATTAACAGAAGGGATCCCCATGGTTCCGTTGTTATTGATCCTATTAATTTGGTCTATTATTGCTAAACTAGCAGTAGGTTATTGGGGCGGACAATCATATGGGATGTCAAAACGTGTTTCTTTAAGAGCAGGGTTATCCTTTACACAGCGCGGTGAATTTTCGATTATTATCGCTGCTTTAGCATCACAGGAGATCGCGGCGTTTAGTAGCGTGTTTATCTTAATGTCAGCTTTAATTGGTGTCGTTTTATTCCAAAACGCACCGAAAATCGCCAATCGATTTTTCCCTAAAAAACCTAAAGCACAGTCGACATAATATATAAGAAACTGAGAAAAAAGGATATTTAATTGTGCAAAAGATGAATGTTAGCAAAACATATTAGTTAAGCAAATATGAAGCGGAATCAAAACACGTAGACGCCTGTGGGAACAGCACGCGTCTCGAGACCCCGCAAGCCCCGCTTTTGGGCTGAGTAGGCTCGAGCCGTGCCCCGGTAAAGGAAACACAGCGATTGCGTCAGCAGAGCTGATGTTGAGCTTATGTCACGTAGAACCAAGCGAAGTGTTTTGGTGGAGCGTTATTTAAGCAAAGACCCGAACGATTTTTTCAATTAAATCGTTCGGGTCTTACTTTGCTTTATGAGGTTTTGTCCCATTCTCTTATTTATCTTGGTTAAATGGTTTAGCCATACGTTCAATGGATTCATCTTCCGCATCCAAATATAATGTTCGTGTTGGAAAGGCAACAGACACATCTTCTTCTGATAATATGTCCATGATTTGTAGGTTAATATCTTCTTTAATTTTGACGTGCTCTTCCCACTCCGTAGTTTTCGTAAAGAAATAGAGCATAATATCTAAACTGCTATTGTTATATTCAGTGAATCTTACCACAATGGTTTCTGGATGAATACCATCATGATTCTCTAAGAGTTCACGAATACGCTCAACTACGGTTTCAAGTTTTTCTTTCGGTGTACTATACTCAACTCCTAAATTAAAGTAAATACGACGTTTACCCATTTCACTCCAGTTTGTGATTGGTTCGTTTGATAATGTTGCATTAGGAATTGTGACGAGTGATTCGGCGAATGTTCTCACTCTTGTACTTCTGAATGTGATGTCTTCAACGATACCCTCAACACTAGGTGTTTCAATCCAATCATCCATCGTGAACGGCTTTTCGGTGATAATCACAACACCACCAAATAAGTTTTTGATGACCTCTTGAGCTGCAAGAGCAAAGGCTAGTCCACCTAAACCTAGTCCTGCTACAAAGCCACTTACTTCATAGCCGAATTCTTGAGCGATGATACTGAAACTGATGGCGATGACAATAAATCGAATCGCTTTAGATATAAAAGGGATTAAGATTTGATCAATCTTTAAGCTGATCCTGTCGTTAATTTTCATCAAGATTAATGAAGAACTAGAAGCTAAATTATATAGTCCCCAAGTAATGACGATAATAACGGATGAACGGATGAAGTGCCTAAACAATTCATTATCTTGTTCGAGGAATGGAACATAATGAACGGCAATATAAACCCCGACAATAACGAATAACCATCCGACTGGTTTTTCGTAGGATTTAACAATATAATCAAGTAAATCAGATTTAGTTTTATGTGTGACAGCTAGAATTAATTTAAAAATATATTTTGCGAACAATCCTTTTGCGACTAAAAAGCCGAGAAATATGGCACCCGCAATCATTAAGCTATACCAATGGTCATAATGAATTATGTATTCCCAAAATCGCCAGTTCATATTGAGAGCTCCTTGTGATCATGCTTTTAATGCTAAATTTATCATACTACAGCGTTAAAAAAACTTAAAGGCTACTCCTTAAAATAAGAAGTAGCCTTTGGATTATTAGGATACTGTTTGTGCTTCAATCGCACGGATAAAACGATCAGCTGTTGAACCACTGGATTGTGGGTTTTGACCTGTGATAAGGTTATGATCGCGAACTGAATAATCGCTCCACTTATCACCTTGTTCAAAGTTTGCACCTTTTTCACGCAATTTAGATTCAAGCATGAATGGCATGTGTTGATCTAATTGCATTTCTTTTTCCTCTTCATCTGTAAAGGCTGTTAGGTTTTTGTCTTTCACAATAGGTGTGCCATCTTCATAGGTCACATTGACTAACCCAGCTGGGCCGTGACAAACAGAACCGATGACTTTATCCTTTTCAGCGTATTGCTGTAAGACATATTGTAAGGTTTCACTATCTGGTAAGTCGAACATGGTGCCGTGTCCACCTGGTAAGAAGACACCATCAAATGCATTCGCATCTGCTTTGGATAATTGCTCGGTATTTTCTAAAGCTGTTTCAGCAGCCTTCCATTCAGGTCGATCTTCAATGCTATTTGGATCAAGTGGGACCTCGCCACCTTTAATACTTGTTACTTTCACATCATATCCTTGCTCTATAAACTTAAGATAAGGAACCGCGAATTCTTCTAGCCATAATCCTGTTTTGTGATCTTCTGTGATCGTTTCGTGATTAGTTAAAATCATTAAGATTGAATTTGCCATGATGATTCCTCCTTTTCTAATTACCTTTGTAACACGGTTGTTTAGCATGATTCAAAAAGTATGCTTGAATAGTTTTAGCAAAGTTGCGGTGGAATATTGAAATTCGTATTAAATGTATAAGGTGGTGCTGGTGGAATGGAAGGGATGCCTCCATAAGCTGGTGGATTAGGCACGTAATTAAAGTAAGAGCAGCCGTCAATACTTGGTCCGTGAGCCCAACGCCCTTCAGCACTTGCATTGCCTTGTGAAAAGTTGTAGAAGTCATAGGCAACTGACTTCAATTCTTGATTAGAAGGGAAGGTCGATGGAACCACGACACCTTCGCGTTCTTCAAGTTCTTGTAAAGCGGCTAACCACATATTCTGGTGCATGCGATCTCGAGCAATTAAGAAAGATAACATATCTTTCACACCACGATCGTTCGTCATTTCATATAAACGAGTGGCTTGGAGACGTCCTTGTGATTCTGCCATAACATTCGCACGAAAATCCGCAATCAAATTACCACTTGCTCCAATATAATCTGCCGTCCAACTGTTACCATTACTATCTTGTGGCATGGCGCCAAGCCCTGAGACAATGGCATGCTGGGGATCCATACCCCCAATAATCGCTGCCATAGCAGGATCTTCAGAAGCTTGCTCGAGTGTGCCTGCTGGTGCATCATCTAATAGACGGGCAATCATGGTCGCTAACATTTCAACGTGTGCAAGTTCTTCTGTCCCGACGTCATAGAGTAAATCCTTATATTTTCCTTCCATACGCAAATTGAATCCTTGGAATAAGTATTGCATCGCAACTGAAATTTCCCCATATTGCCCACCTAAAATTTCTTGAAGGCGCCTTGCAAACAAAGGGTTAGGTCGTTCAGGTTTAGCTTCGAACTGTAATTCCTTCACATGATAAAACAATAGATGTCACTTCCTTTTCCTCCAGTGTCATTCTATATCTATGGGTATGTGAAGATGGTTTGTCCCTATTCTTTTACTTATCAAGATTATTAAAGCAGTTTGCGTTTGGGTTTTTGCCTAGTTGGATCCGTTGTGTGTAAGATACTTGGTCTTAAATCATTGTATGGAATAGGTGAACGGAACAGCGTTAATAAAAACGCGCGACCATCAAACGGGATAAATGGCCATAAAAATGGAACATCAAGCGTTTTGGTTTTTATTAACAAGAGAATCCACAACGTTATAATTATGATAAAACCTGTCGAGCCAAAAGCAGCAGCCCCTGTTAGAAACAGTAACCTAAAAATTCGATTAGCAAGACCCATTTCATAACTTGGTGTCGCGTAACTCCCGATGACTGCAGCAGCAATATATAGAATCACTTCATGTGTGAACAGACCGACTTCTACTGCGATCTCCCCAATAAGAATAGCTGAAACAAGTCCGAGTGCAGTTGCCAGAGCACTTGGTGTATGAATCGCTGCCATCCTTAATATCTCGACCCCAACTTCAGCCAGTAAGAACTGAATATAAATAGGAATTTGTCCAGGTTGTTCAATGCCAATGAATTGAAAACTTTCGCCTCCTAATTGTTGATCTGTTGCGAGTAAATACCACATAGGTAATAGAAAGAGTGCTATGAGAATGGCCGCAAATCGAATCCAACGTAAGAACATCCCGACAACAGGTGCTTGCCGATATTCCTCAGCATGTTGCAAATGATGCCAAAAAGTCGTTGGACAGATCATGACACTCGGTGACCCATCGACAATGATTAAGACATGCCCTTCCAATAAATGAACGCTTGCTGTGTCACTACGTTCGGTATAACGGACGAGTGGATAAGGATTTAGTCGCTTACCAAATATATATTCTTCAAGTGTTTTCTCTCCCATGGATAAACCGTCGACTTCAATGGTTTCAATGGATTGGGTAAGTTTGTCTACTATATCCTGATCCGCAATACTATCGATATAAGCAATGGCAACATCCTTCTTCGACCGTGTACCCACTTGCATATATTTCATATTAAGGGAACGATCGCGAATATGACGACGTATAAGACCAGCATTGAAGACAATGGTTTCGACAAAACCATCGCGTGGACCACGTACAACTCTCTCTAGGTCAGGTTCTTGAGGTGAACGTATGGAATATTCTCGTGTATCGACTAAAATGGCTTCATCACAATCTTCAATAATGAAAGCAGCCTGACCTGACAGAACTTGAGTGATGACCGTTTCGAGATCATCTGTTGTTTCAATTTCTTGGTGCGGAATAATGGACTGAGTTAACGTATCAATTGGGTCTTTTTCCAAATCAGATGTTTCCACATTATTTAAACTTTTAATCGTTTCAACTAAAGAATAATTATTAGCAAAGCCGTCTACATAGAATAGAGCCATTTTTCGTTCGGCGTGGACGAGTTGATGATGAATAACATCAAAATTGTCATCAACACGTAACTGTTCAGTTAAAAATTGAACGTTTTTCTTAAAATCTTTATAGACGGGATTGGATTTGTCCTGTGTTCCCATGTGTTCACCTTCTTCATAAATGCTTAATGTTAGTATGAAGAGGGTATGAAAAACTTATACGTGATGGTGTAAAGAGAGGGGTTTGTATGAAGTCTATATTTCGAATAGGAATTGTTTTATTTTACCTACCTGCCATATTCGGATTTGGTGAAGCGGGGAGGACGGGGTCAAATCACGAGCTACTCGTATACAGTTTATTGTTCGGTTTATGTTTAATTCAAGTTGGACTAGTAGGCTATTGGCGTTATGAATCGTCTAAAATATGGCGTGTTAGTTTGTTTATTTTATGGATCGGGATTCCGTTTCTTATGATTAGCCAGTTCGTCTCGTTGTTGGATTTAGCTCATGAGGTTGAGCAAAACGTGTTGTCTCAACATGGAATATTATTACCCATTGGCATATTGTCATTAGGATTTCCAGTCGGATTGATGTTATGGGGCTATGCTATTAATCGAGATCTAACACCATTAGGATTAGGTTTATCAATATCGGCTTTAATCATGGCAACAGGCTTACTGTTAACGCCGATGATCCACCACATTGGCATCATACTCGTTTCAATTTGCTTATATGGATTATCGAATAGGATGTTTTAGTAAAAAATTTTTTAAGTTAAGTGTTGATTTTAATTAATTTATGACTCAGTTGTTGAATTGCGAGGAGAGAAGGTGGCGACTCCTGCGGGAATAGCACGAGTCTCGAGACCCCGCAGGCCACGCATTTGGGCCGAGGAGGCTCGAGCCGTGCCCGCGGAAAGCGTCCACCGAGAGCGGATCGCAATTCAACAACGGAATTTAACAGCCCCACATAAAAAATCTCCCGGGAAGTTCCCGAGAGATTGTGGATTTATTAGTTTGTGCCACCCATATCTTGCATCATCATATCATTCATCATCTGATTTAATTCTTCAAAACTAATCGTTTCTTCATTTTCCGGATCGATACTAAATTCAACATCTCCATTACGGTTGCTGTAAGTCGTTTGTACATTCGTGTAAAACTGCATCGATTCATCTGATTCTGGATCTTCAAATAACAGATCAGCTTCAAGAGTATTTTCTTGGACTTGGTCATCTTCAATCACCATTGACATATCAAATTGTTCAACGGTTAAAACCTCATCCATTTCTTTCATCATCGTATCGAAATCTTGATTAAATGTATCTACCTCTTCTTGAGTGAACATTTCATCAAACTCTTCCATGAAGGCCTCCATTAAGTAACGGAAATCTTCTTTTGTAATTGAGACAGAATAACGATTTTCTTCTTGTGTGAAGTCACCTTCATCTTTTTGTTCAATGAAATCTTTAAAAATCGCCTGACTGCGTTCTTGCATTTCTTCTTGCTCCATCTCAGGCATATCTTCACCTTCGACACCTTGCATATTCTGTAAATCCATTTTAACAAGCTTTCCTTTAGCTTCTTCAGGAATTGGGAACATCATCCCTAAATTATCAGCTAGGCTATCTGTTCTCATATACATAACCTGGTTTTCTAGGTCTTGTAAGAATGGAAGTTTAACATCAAGAGATAATGGCGGAATCGAACCGCTAATATCCATAACTACTTCTTGCATTTGTGCTTCTTGATCATATGCTTGATCAACTTGTAGTTCAAAGTCATTTAACATACTCGTAACTTGGTCAAACATTGGATCATTCATATTGCCACTTAATTCAAAGTCCACTGTTGATGACGATTCATAACTTTCAGCGTTCATCATGTTATCGAATGCGTCAGCGACAACTTCCTTATTGCTACGTTCATCACCACATGCTGCTAACACAACAAATAATACTAACACAGCTGTGAGTAATACTTTTTTCATTTTGTTACCCCTCTCCTAAATAATGACAACTTAATCATACCACATTTTCAGCTCATAAAGTGTTGAAAACAGTAAATTCTTTTTATAAAAATTTTAACAGTATTTTGCTATACGGTGGAGCTAGTGATGAACGTTAATTTCTTTTTGCCTGCTGTAATATGTGCTGGGGTTTGGATATAATTTTCGCCATCTGTATCGACTTCTAATGTTTGATCGGATCGAATGACAATGTCTTTTGCTTGAAAGTGACGAATTTGATTAAGTGGTTTCGTACGACTGAACACATTTTTAAGTGACAGCCATTCTTTAATGGTGTTCATGTTGGATTCTTCAACAATGACAATATCTAAGCGTTCATCGCTAATGTCTATGGTTTCAATCGGGAAATGATGTGTTCCAATGAAAAATCCATTCATCACAAGTAACATCGCTGCATCGATTTCATAGTCTTCACCGTCAGCTGTGACATAAAATCGTTTCGTATCGCCTGCTTGAAAGGACTGAATCGCACTAATGAAATAACTTAAGGTCCCGAATGATTCCTTCAACTCTTGGTCAATACCTTCAGAGGCATCAGTAATCAGACCCATCCCAGCAAAGTTTGTGTAATAGTGATTGTTAATTTGAGTAATATCGACTTCTTTTGTCTCATTCTGATTAATGACAGGTCCAAATTTTTTGAGGTTCTGGGGTAGTCCAATTGTCCGTGAAAAATCGTTACATGTACCTCCAGGTAGTAACAAAATAGGTGGCACGTCATTTAGTTCGGCAAGTTCGTTAACGGCTGTATGTAGAGTGCCATCGCCTCCGTACAGGATTAATAAATCATACTGGGAAACCGTATGGCAGCGATTTTTTAATTCTTGCTCTGATTCTGTTTGAACAAGATCGATATCTTTAATTTGTGTTGCTAATATTGGCATGATTTGTTTTAACATGGTTTCTTTTTCTTGAGCATTTTTATTGCCATTAAATAAAAATATAGCGTGACGGTAGTGCATGTAATCACCTCTGTGTAGTATGAATTCCCCTTTTGATAAATTTGAAACGGATTAAAAACCGGATGTCGTCATAGGAAAATTCATCTATTCGTTCATTTCACTATAAACTGTATATAAGGATTATTATAGTTTTTTGAATATAATCTCTCAAATTATTTAATAAAACACTTAATTCAAGCCTATTATACGTTAGAATGGGTATATCATTAGTGTAATGGTATTGCACAATCGTTTGGTTAAAGCGAGAAGGGAGAGAGCGTTGTGTCAGTATTGCAAACAAAAGGATTAACGAAACAATTCGGTCAAGTTAAAGTTTTAACTGGGGTCGATTTGGATGTTGGTAAAGGAGAAATCTTTGGGTTTATTGGTCCTAATGGTGCTGGGAAGTCGACAACGATTCGAATTTTATTAGGTATTTTGAAAGCAACAGCTGGGGAAGCGACTATTTTTGGTCAGGATGTTTGGCATGATGCTGTTAAAATTCATAAACGCATAGCGTATGTACCAGGTGATGTTAATTTATGGCCTAATCTAACAGGTGGTCAAGTGATTGATTACTTAGTTCATTTGCGAGGTCAAGAGGTGAATCAGGAACGGAAACAACGCTTGATTGAACGTTTTCAGTTGGATCCGACAAAAAAATGCCGTACCTATTCGAAAGGGAATCGTCAAAAAGTAGCTTTAGTGGCAGCGTTTGCAGCGGATTGTGATTTATATATTTTAGATGAACCGACCTCAGGGCTCGATCCCCTTATGGAACGGAAATTTCAGGAACTGATTTTAGAGGCAAAAGCAGAAGGAAAAAGTGTACTACTGTCGAGTCATATATTATCTGAAGTCGAGAAGTTATGTGACCGTATTGCGATTATTCGTGATGGTGAAGTGATTGAAACCGGGACGATGTCAGACTTGCGCCATTTAACACGAACGCATTTATATGTCGAAACAGAAAAAACGTTGGCCTTACCAGATCAAGGGATTCACGAATGGAAAGAAACGGACTGGGGTTACCAATTTCAAGTTGACCGGGAAGTATTAGATGATGTGATGCAAGCCATTGCACAAGCTGGAGTGACGAAAATTGAAAGCGCCCCACCGACTTTAGAGGACTTATTCATGCGTCATTATGATGTTGGAGAGGGTGACGTCTAATGCGAGCTTGGTTTAGTAAAACGGGGTCTATTCTGTTATGGCAATTGAAACAAGATCGATTGAGATTAGTCATATGGCTGGTTTCTATTATAGCTGTCACTGTTTTAACAGCCATCTTATTTGAAGGATTATATCCAGATGAAGGAGATCGTCAACGACTGGCGCAATCTGTCTTAAATCCAGCGATTACGATGTTGTTAGGACCAGCTTATGGTGTCGAACAGTATGATATTGGCGCGATTATAGCACATCAAATGTACTTATTCACAGCGTTAGCAACTGCAATTTTTAGTATTTTAACAGTATCGAAACATACGCGTGAAGAGGAATCACTTGGTCGCATGGAAATCATCCGTTCACTTCCAACAGGACGTTTGGCTCCATTAGCTGCGATTATGATTCACCATACGCTGTCATTTGTCGTATTGGCCTCTGGTGTAGGGGCTGGATTGTACTTATTATCGGTTGCCTCGATTTCGTTTGAAGGTGCTTTGTTATATGGCGTAGGAATAAGTGCTGTTGGTCTGTTTTTCGCTGCTGTTACAGCCGTTTGTGCACAATTAGCAGAGTCATCTAGAGGCACGATTAGCTTAGCGTTTTTTGTGTTGATTGTATCGTATGCGATTCGGGGGCTCGGCGACGTATCGTATGACGGATTATCTTGGTGGTCACCGCTTGGATGGATGCTTGAGACGCGTGTGATGGTGGATAACCATTGGTGGCCAGTCGCGCTGTTATTGGTAGCGGCATTATTATTAACGGGTCTAGCGCTTTATTTGAATGCAAAACGTGATTTAGGAGCAGGATTATTACCAGCCCGTCAAGGTCC
Organism: Alkalibacillus almallahensis; assembly: GCF_011761495.1. Taxonomy (GTDB): domain Bacteria; phylum Bacillota; class Bacilli; order Bacillales; family Alkalibacillaceae; genus Alkalibacillus; species Alkalibacillus almallahensis. The sequence goes on from NZ_JAASRU010000014.1 coordinate 57,078, forward strand.
ACGAAATGCTTCGAAATGGTTACAGACTCAAGTTGGTTTTACAGTGACGATGCAACGAGTCTCGATTATTGCTTGGGTCGTCGGTATGCTGATTTTCGGAGCTACGTATGGTTCCGTGTTAGGGGAAACTGGGACATATGTAGCAGAAATTGAAATTATGAAAGAGATGCTGAATATTGACCAATTAACAGGTCGAGCCTTAATTGAAGAATTCGTTTCGATGTTAGCTGTTATCATTACGATTTTTGCGACGGTTCCGGTTGTTTTATCGATGTATCGATTGGCGAAGGAAGAAAAATTAAATCGATTGGAATCTGTTGTTGCCACAGCCACATCAAAACAGTCACTTCTCGGTGTACATTTAGTGATCGGTTTATTGTTTAGCTTGATCGTTGTCAGTGCCGCTGGTATTGGTATGGGACTGATGGGTCAGAGATCAGTTGATGGATTGCAGTTTATGACAGTTTTTGAAACGATGATGGCGTACTTACCTGCAGTTTGGATCATGTTAAGCTTGGCAGCGTTATGTGTTGGTATTGGAAGATGGCTGTGGATCACTTGGGCCTATTTAGGTTATTCCTTTGTTGTCGTGTATTTGGGTGGTGCTTTAGAATTCCCTGAATGGATGAATAAACTATCCCCTTTTGAATGGGTGCCAAGTTTACCTGTAGATGATTTTAAGCTGATTAATGTTTTAGTATTAACAGCTATAGCCGTTATCATCAGTCTGCTCGCACTCGTAAGTTATCGCAGGCGAGATTTAGCCGGATAAGATGTATAAATCACTCCTTTTGATACATGATAAACGTTAGAAGGAGTGATGACATTATGGAGAATACGATTAAAAATTTAATGAGTTCCAACATCGTATCGGTTACATCTGATCAGACAGTACAGGAAGCGGCGTCATTAATGGAACAGAATGATATTGGTGCCATTCCAGTTATTGAAAATGGTCAGCTAAGAGGGATTGTGACAGATCGTGATATTACACTTCGAGCAACGGCCAAGAATCAACAAGGGAATTGCCCGATTGGTCAGTGTATGAGTGATCAAATTGTATCAGCTGACGCAAGCATGGATGTTCATGAAGCAGCGCAAATGATGGCCCAAAATCAAATCCGTCGTTTGCCTGTCACTGAAAATGGTCAATCTGTGGGAATGCTGTCGATTGGTGATCTCGCCCAACAAAACATATATCAAAATGAAGCGGGAGATGCATTGTCGAACATCTCAATTCCGAAAGCGAACCAAGCAAATGCCCAGGCTCAAGGTCAAGCCCAGGCACAGCAGATGCAGCAAGGGCAACAAGCTCAACAAGCCCAATCGCAACAGGCACAGCAAGCACAACAGGCTCAACAAGGACAAATGAACCAACAAAATCAATCAATGAATAACTCACAAAAGAATCCAGGCATGCAATAAGAAAGAAGGCGATCCCACGAGTGGGTCGCCTTTTTATTAGTTATGGTCGCTATGATCTTCCTCGTTACTTTCTTCATTAGACTGATCTTCATCTAACTCTGCCTCACCAACAGCAAGAGCTTGCTGAGGCATCGTATGTTGATCAACTGCAGTAACATGAGCAATCATATGATAGACCGAGTCTTCTTCGAATGTATAAGTTGCCTCGTAGACACCTTTTTCAGTGAAAGACCCCTTAATCATGTCGCTTTCTTCTTTCGATCCTTCTTGCCAAACTTCAAACTCAACCTCGTCAGCTTCATTAATATTGTTACCATCATGAGTGACGTGAGCTGATAAAGTGACATCACCTTTCGAAAGGTTTTGTTCAGTTAAGATTTCAACTTCTAGTGGTGCTAATGAATCGGGTTCAGATGATTCCTCTGTTTCCTCATTACCACACGCTGATAATATGATTAAAATGATAGCCATTAGACTAATAAGCCGTTTTGCCAATCGGAACACTCCTATAAATTAGTGAATTTTTCATATGGTTAATGTATCATGATTAATAAGTTGAATGAACAAATGTCTGTGAACTTTTTGCGGAAATTAAATGACGAAATACTGACACAAATGAGGTGACAAAATGAAACAATATTTTTCTCAACACGATGGGGTGGGGTTGAAACAGTTGATTGATCAAGGCGAAGCCTCATCTTATGAAATTCGAGCACATTTTGCCAACAAGATTAAGCAATTGAATCCATTATTAAATGCGGTCGTCCATGATATGACCGACTTACCGGTTAAAGCGGAAAGGGATATTGAGAGTCCATTGTCAGGGCTTCCGATTTTGATCAAAGATTTAAACCCTGTAAAAGGACAACCATTTACCAATGGTTCGAAATTGTTGCATGACCACATCGCACCAGCTGATGATTGGTTTGTGCATAAATATCGACATGCTGGCTTACATATTCAAGGTAAAACAAACACTCCGGAATTTGGTTTTACGCCAATAACTGAGCCGACACTTTTCGGCCCGACTCGTAACCCTTGGGATTTAACGCGCTCGCCAAGTGGTTCGAGTGGTGGCGCTGCGGCCGCAGTTGCCTCTGGTATGGCTCCGTTTGCACATGCTAGTGACGGGGGTGGTTCGATTCGTATGCCAGCCGCGATGAATGGGTTATTTGGGTTTAAGCCATCTCGTGGCCTGTCACCTATTCCACCCTATATCAATCAGATTTCAGTTAATCATGCTGTAACACGATCTGTGCGTGATAGTGCTGCCTTATTAGATTTAATTAAAGGTGGGACGAATCAAGATTTGTACCCGACCCTTCGTTCTGACGAATCTTTTTCAAGGTCACTTCATCATGAACCGAAACGATTAAAAATTGCTGTGACTCCTGATTGGCATGGTCAAGTGACCATTGATCATGAGACGAACCATGCCTTTGAGAAAGCGAAAACATTACTAACTAACCTAGGGCATGAAGTAGAGGTCATTAAACCAAGATTCGATTTTCATGATTTTACTGCTCAATTTATGAATGTATGGATTGCCTCTGGAGCCGTGGCTATTGACCATCTTGGATCACTTGTCGGACGACAACCTTCGAGTGATTTACTAGAGTCCGTAACCTACGATTTGTATCAGCAAGGCTTAAAGATGTCAGCTTTCGAGTATGAAAAGTCACGCGTTCGGATGCAATTACTCTCGAAGTCATTTGCGGAGATTTTTAACCAATATGATGTTCTCATGACGCCTGTTATGAACCAGTTTACCTTTAATACGGGTGATATGGTACCCCATACAGTCGGTGAAATGACGGACATCATGCTTAATAATTGTAGTTTCACTCAAATCGCCAATGCCAGTGGACAACCAGCTATGAGTGTGCCAATTGATTGGACAGAAGAAGGTTTACCAGTTGGCATGCAATTTCAGTCAGCATTAGGTCAAGATGGTCTATTACTACAATTGGCCCAACAATTAGAAGCGGCGAATCCTTGGTTTCATCAGTATGTTTCACTCGAGCAGTCTTTAAACACTATGATCTAAATCGTCTAGTAGCTGTTGAAGGCTGCTCGTGAATTGATCGCGGTCCTCATTGGAAAAAGCTTTTGGCCCCTTGGATCGTTCACCACTTTGCCGGGCTAGGGCGTTTAGGTAACGGGATTGCAAAAGTCCATCAATATTATGGTCAGTATAGACCATACCTTTGTGATGGATCGCATGAGCTCCTTTTCCAAGAACGAGTGAAGCAAGTCCATAGTCTTGAGTGACAACGAGATCGCCCTTTTGGACATTTTGAATAATCTTGTAATCAGCAGCTTCAGACTCTGAATCGACATAAATCGCGTCGACACCAGGTTGCTGATCGTTGGGGGAGAAATGGGCGAAACTTTTGATCATAATGACCGGGATATGACGTTTTAAGGCTTCGTCTATCGTTTCATGTGTAACGGGACAAGCATCAGCATCAATCAAAATATTCATAAACATGGCACCTCTTTTTATGGAAATAGGATAAAAGAAATAGGTAAAAAAGTGTGTATTTTTGTCGATATAAACAGTATAATAGTTTTAATATATAAATTTTTAATAAAGGTGGGAGAAACATGGCTGAGATGTCGAAATATATTATCTTTGAACTTAATCGTGAACGATTTGCGATTAATATTCAACAGGTAAGGTCGATTGAGAAATTACCTGAACTTACAACAATGCCACAGATGCCTGATTCGATGAAAGGTATTTTTGAATTAAGAGGTGCTATCACGCCAGTTATTGATTTAAAAGAGAAGTTGGAAATGGGCCAAGCTAATAACGATGAAGAAACCCGTATCTTAATTCTAACCATTGATGAAAAGCCGTTAGGTGTCATTGTTGATAAAGCAACAGAAGTCGTGGATATAGATGAAAGCACCATTGAAGCTCCACCAGAAATGGTAGCAGGAGTTGATCGTGAGTACATAACAGGAGTCGCGAAAAGTGGAGAACAACTCATCGTTATTCTTGATTTAGATCGTATTTTATATTACGAAGACTACAATGTTAGTTAATAGTTTAGTTATTTAATCCCTTTATGACAAGTGTTCAGACGCTTGTTATAAAGGGATTTTTTTGTGTGTTGAGGTTGACAGTTATTAAATTAAGTGTAAACTAGAACCCAGTGCATTACATAACTAATGCACTAACTTACATCGAATGAAAGTAGGCGAATCGATGTTAAATCATAAGAGTATGAAACCCATATATGTTCAAATTGCAGAATGGCTTGAGAATGAAATCTTAAACCATCGTTTACAAGCACACGATAAAATGTATTCGCAATATCAGCTGGCAGAACTATTTAATATTAACCCTGCAACAGCTGGAAAAGGGATCACAAAGTTGTTGGATGATGACTTAATCTACAAAAAAAGAGGGCTAGGGACATTTGTGTCAGACGAAGCGCGTTTACGAATTATTCAAAAGCGCAAAGAAGAGACATTACAAACGTTAATTGATGAATTAGTGCTAGAAGCTGATTATTTGAATGTCAGTCATGATGAGTTAATCGCACGGATAAATCAGACGCGTAAAGGAGGAAGTTATGATGGCTGAGGTTGAACTGAGTGATGTGACGAAAAGCTATCGGAACCAGGAAGCAATTTCTTCGCTCACACTCAATATTCCTGACCAAAGTATAACGGGGTTGATTGGACCTAATGGTGCTGGGAAGACAACATTGCTTAATTTAATCGCTGGAATTGAGGCCGTTACGGATGGAGAAGTTTCCGTATTTGGAAACGAACCGCTTGAGAATTTAAGTGTTGCGGCTAATCTATTTTATGTACATGAAGACATGATGTATCCGCAAGATTTTCGGATTAGTGAAGTCTATCAAGCTTTCAAAAAGATTTACCCTAATTGGGATCAAGCGTTGGCTGAGAATTTGTCGGAGCATTTCAATCTATCATTAAAACAAATGCCACGAGATTTATCCAAAGGGCAGGCGAGCACATTAAATGCCATTATCGGATTGGCTGTTCAGACCCCAGTAACTATGTTTGATGAACCGACAACGGGGATGGATTATGGTGTGAGAAGGGACTTTTATCGAGCGTTGTTAAAATCGTATATTGCTCATCCGAGGACTATAATCTTATCTAGTCATTTATTAAATGAATTAGAGGATTTATTAGAGCATGTCATTCTATTAGACCATGGTGAGCTAGAACTCATGATGGAGATGGATGAGTTAAAACAATACGCAGTTGCTCTAGTTGGAGAATACGATTCTCTAATTGATCAACAATCTATTTTATATCAAGATCGGTTGGACCTAAATCAACAATATTGGGTAATCAAGCATCCTGGTGAGACCACGTTACAGGACTTACGTCGGCACGGTTTTACGATTTCCCCAGTTGCTCCATCAGATTTATGTGTCTATTTAACCCAAATGAACAGGGGTGATGTTGATCATGTCTTTTAAACAAATGACTTACCTCGACGCGACCCGACAACAAGTTGGTTTAAAATTAGCCGCATTTCGTCGTGTTTTTTCAACACTTGCGATCTTACAAATTGTTGGGTTTCTCTTTTCAGTTACGGGCAGTGAACAGGTTGGTGGAAGTACTGAAATAATGAGTTATATGATCTGGGAAATCAACAGTAATGTTATTATAATTCTTACTTTATTGTGGGCTTTAGCCATACCATTTGGGATGATTACTCGTGAACAACGGCAAATGGAGTTTATGTTTGTCACAAATCGTTTTATTAGTCACTTATCGAATATTATCTTTCTAGTTATGATGTCGATTGTAGCAGCCTTTTTCACAGTTGGGATGACACTGACTATGCAGACGATTGGTTATTTCATTCATGACCCTTTAATAATTCAATCAGTTTTTACAGCGTTAGATTTAGTGGTGCTATGGGGGATTGTGGCATTACTCGTATTAATCATTTCTGTAGCTAGTTATACATTGGCTACGATCATGCAATTACATACATTATTGAAAGTCATTGTTCCAGCTGTTGTAATCGGAGCTTTCTATATGGTTGCGCCGATTCGAAATATGGCTGGATGGATTGTGTTAGATCAATCTGTTTGGCTGCTCCTAGTTAAGGTATTGATGGTTGCTTTAATACTATCTGCAGTTGTCTTGTTCGGTGTGAAAAGGTTGGAGGTGAGACGATGAACGTAATGGCATTGTTAGTCTTATTATTATTACTAGCTATTTCACTTGCGCTTGGTTTAACGATGGAGAAATTGCAGAAAACATCCTGGTTCCGAAGTCGATTTCTGATGATTTATATCGCTTGTCTCGCAGTAGGGTTTGCCGCGTACTTCATGTTTGTGGCTCCTTCTCAAGGTGAATTAGGAGAACAAAGTCAGTTGTTAACGGCTGAAGAAGTTAATGAAGCTGTTGATAAACAAGATATGAGTATTTTAGAAGACTTGGTTTTAGCAGGTGAATGGTCTGTGTCACTTGATGAGAGCTTAAGGTTAGAACCGATTAATGGAGGTCTGAATACAAGAGGATATCTAGTTGTGAATGAAAATGATACCTTGTCAAATCAGGCTTCTGTTAAACTTTATCGCCCACGTTCTTTAAGTGCATTTGATCGAAAGTTTTTCGTCGAGCCATCTATAGATGCCACGATTAATGAAGGACAAATACAATTTGCTGAAGAAAAATTAGAGGCTGAATATATGACGTTAGGGCAATCACTGTTTTTAGAGCGCTATAATGGCAAGAGTGATCGAAATGATATTGGCCTTGGAATGATTAATTATTCTATATTAATAGTGGAAGTGCCATCTAATGTTAACGTTGAGAATAAGTTGAATCTCAAATTAGTTAAGCAAGATTAAATAAAAGTCCGAACCCTTTTGTAATAGGGTTCGGATTTTTGGTATTAGGTATGTTAGATAATATTGTTGATTTTACCGAATAAAAAGGGAACCTCATAATAGTAGCATGGGGTTCTCTTTAATTTTAAGCATCTGTTAGTTTTGAAACTCTGATACTTCGATGACGGAGCCTTCTTTGTCGTAGAAAGTTAACTCCGCAGCAAAAGGTTCTTCTATATCATTAGGAATCTTTTCATATTTCACAAACTTTTCATTGGCACTCACGTTAAAATTAAAATCTCCATAATCCAAATCCGCTATTATATGGTCAATTTTTAAATCTGGATTTTTTCCAATAATTACGCCGTACATTCCTTTGTCTGTTTGTATTTTTTGATAATCGACGATATTTGTTCCGTGTCCGGAATGGTCAATTTTAAATTTTCCGTTCCACCCCTTAATAATATGAGCATATCCGATATTACTGCTTTGAGTCTGGAATAAAACTATATAGGAACTTGTATCATTCAATCGAACTACCTCTATGACATCAGGGTTAATGCTTCCTGAACCTTTGCTACTCCATTCTTTTAGGTTAGACTGAATAGCCGTTCTATTATCTTCAATGTGATATTGATTAAAATAATACCACGAATAACCAATAGAAATAATTATAATAAATAAAATCAAATAGATCACTTTTTTCAATTTATTACCCCACATTTTCTTGCCTTTCTATCCTCCACTTTACGTTTCCCTTTTTCTGAGTATAGGAAGTATGGTTCATCCATTTCTACAATGCCTTGAAACTTTTCAAAGTCCATCTCTTTAATTGCAGATAAGAGTTTGTGTCTCCAATATCAACAGAGTTATTTAACATAGCTTTTGGATTAGAAATTAGTCATGGAAATTGGTTGATGTCTTGTGCGGAAGATTGTATCAATCAGATCAACGTGATTGTCATTAGATAATTCAACTTTTCCATAAAGATGAAGTTTTTGGAAATCAATCACACCTAATAACAGACTCGTTAAATCAGAAATATCAATTTTAATAATTGTGTCTGCTTTTGCTCCGTGAATAACAGCTGGTTTGCCATTTGTGAAAGCGACGGTTACATCACCAGCATTCGCCGGATACATTGAGTCTGTCACTTGGAACGTGACCGTGTGGTTGGCGTTATTGAAATTATGCTGCTTGAGTTGATTGAAAAAGCGTTCAACGTTGATAATTCGATACATTAATCCGAGTCCAGATGTGTTGGTTTGATGATAAACGAAATTCACTAGGTTGTCTGACCCATCACGTGCATCAGTGAAAAAGTGATGGAGCGTATCATCTTGCGTTGGTATGGAAATTCGGTTGACTTGGTCTTTTTGAGTATGGAAAAACGTCGACAATTGTTGCAAAGCATCGCGGTTTGTATAAATGAATTCATGAATTGTGATGTTACTGGATAAGAAATTGTTCACTTCGCGTTTTTTAAACGAGAAGATCGCATAACCTGTAACGACACCGTTTTGTTTAACACCAACGATTTTAATGTCGAATTGTTCAAATGGGCGCTTATACTGAAACGCTTCTTTTTTCATCACACCATGATGCTGATCAGCGAAACGATTATAACAAGTGACAAGATCATCTTTGTCGTCAGGTGTTAAATACGTAATGCCATCTTTGTGGCTAAAGTTAGGGAAGGCATGCGGTGCAATGGTATAAACATCCTTCTTCTTGCCGTAGCCAAAGCCCATTTGATAATAGAAGTCTGGGCGAAAGGCATATAAAGTTGTGAGCGAAAACCCTTGTTTGTCGTAATGATCGAGGAAGTAATCGACTAATGACTTTGCCACGCGTTCCTTTTTATGTAACAAATCAACGGCCACAGAACTGAGTCCACCAACTGGTAAGAATGTTCCGAACACATTCATTTGAAAGTCAAACAGCTTCATGGAGCCGATTAATTGGTTTTGTTCAAAGGCGCCATATGGAACAACTGAATTGGTTTCTTGGAGTAATGATTTTTCGCGTTCGACTAATTGTTTAATATCTTCTTCCTTTTCGGCTGCATTCGCCGTGTAAGCTTGTTCGTGTAAGATGACATTGTCGCGGAATTCTGCTTCATTTAATGGTCTAATCTCGTGCATAATACGGCCTCCTTATTTGTCCTTATTATAGACTGAATGGCCTTTAAGTTCCAATAGTTTATGGAAATGAGTGGATTTCATGTTTATTTAATGGCTAAAAATTAAATGACTCTTTAACAATAGAGCGACCATCCTTCTGATTGGATGGTCGCTCATTAAACATTACTGTTGATTTAATTTAAATTCATTAATTAATTTGTTTAATTGTTCACTTGATTCATTTAAGTCTTCAGCTGATTCGGATAATGATTGTAGAGCATTCGTTTGTTCATCGATCGTAGCGTTAATTTCTTCATTGGATGCAGCTGTTTCTTGAATATTAGCTGAAATGGATTGAACCGAGCCGACGACATGATCTTTGTATTGATTCATCTCTTGAATGGCTTGGACGTTCTGCTCAACACTTTCGGTAATATTCTGGACCGCTTGGCCAATATCGTTAAAGACTTGAACCGTTTCATCGACGACTTCGTTTTGAGAATCAGTCGTTGATTTGGCTTCTTTCATCGAATGAATCGCTTCATTTGATCGTTCTTTTACATCATCGATAATTTTACGAATTTCTTCTGTTGAATTTGAAGACTGCTCGGCTAATTTACGAACTTCTTCAGCGACAACAGCGAAACCTTTACCATCTTCACCTGCTCGTGCAGCTTCAATTGAAGCATTTAAAGCTAATAAATTCGTTTGTTCAGAAATATCATTAATCGTATGAATGAAGTCGCTGATTTTTTGAATTTGGTTATTTAATTCTTGGACAACATTTTCCGCTTGATTAAATTGTTGTTTCGATTCATTTGAATATTCAGCGAGCTGATCCATCTGATTTAACCCTTTGTTATTAACGGTGACAGCTTCATCAGCTAGCTCGTTCATACTAGCACTACTATCAGAAATAGAATCGATCTGTTCACTTAATTGGTTCATTTGATCTGTCATGGTTTCAAGGTTTTCTGATGATTGTTGCGCACCTTTTGCGATTTCGTTCATCGTGCCTTGAATTTCTTCGTTTGATGCAGTTGTTTCCTCGCTGACAGCACTGAAGTTCTCAGATGATGAGCGGATGACTTCGGCTGATTCATGGGTTTTCTGCAACAACTCTCTCATATGTTGGACCATTTTATTAAAGTGATCATATAAATAACCGATTTCGTCATTAGATTGGTGATGTGCTTCGACAGTTAAATCGCCGTGAGCGACATCATCCATTTTCTCTCGTAGGGTCGTAATTGGTTTTGATAAACGCCCACTAAAGATATAAATGCCTGTACCGAGTACGAGAAGAACGACCACTCCTGTGATGAGCTGTTGAATTAATAGGTCATTAAGTGATGCGTAAATCTCATCTTCTGGTACGGCAATACCAAATGTCCAACCTGTCGTTGGCATCGTACGATAATAGACTTGATTTGTTGTACCATCAGCATCTACTGTGAATTGACCTTGTTCATTTCCTGTTAGCTGATCAGCATAATCACCAAACAGGTCTGTTTCGCCAATGGTCGAATTCATCACGAGTGAGTCGTCTTGGTGGGCGATGATTTGACCGTTATTATCAAAACCGAATGCCCAGCCGGAGTCGTAGATCTGGATATCGGAAATGATTTGTTGGATTTGTGTTAAATCGGTATCAGCTGTGACAACACCATTGAAATCACCCGAGCTATCAGTGAAAGGAACAGTCGTTGTGACCATCGTTATTCCACTAGCATCATCGTAATAAGGATCGCCCCAAACAGCTTCTTCTGATCCTTCAGCTTGAGTGTACCAATCCCAGCTTGGGTAATCGTAATCCGTTTCTTCGTAGACATCCGTATAAACTAAATCTTCGCCGTCTTTATAAACATACGGGCCAAAATATTCTCGGTCTTCATCATATTCGTATGGTTCAAACCAAATACCTGAGCCATATGTATCAGCGTTAGTCGCGATATTGTTTTCTAACATTTGTATGTAATCTTCTTCAGATACTGAATCACCAGTAGAAGATATCGTACTTGCTGTTGTTTCAGCAAGTTGCTCATGACTGGCGAACCTTTCTTCAATTTGACTAATCGCATCGTTTTGTAAATTCGTAATTCTATGTTCAATTTCCTCATCAAGCTGACTTTTTGAAATGTTATAAGACAGAATAAGAAAAATTGAGAGTCCTACCACCATTAAAGGAAGAAAAATAAATAAGAGCTTCCTTTTAAGACTTGATGTACCCTTCTTCATAACCAACCTCCTGTTAATTTTATTTAAAAATTTTTTAACAATAGACAATTTATCACTAAATGCTCAGTTTGTCAAAATAAGTCGAAACGTATAATGAGTATTATGACTTATATAGATGACAGTTATAGAATTGAATCATTCGAGCCCCTTGGCTCCATATCAAGTGTCATGACATCAATCAGTCATGGCTTTTTTGTTTGGCCATGAGTCTCAATCTAAAACATATGACGTTTGTCACATAAAACTCCTGACGTTCATGACTATTTAAGCGAGCTGTTTTTTCCTAAGATGAGTGAAAGAAGACTTATCATTGGAGGCAGTTATGGCGAATAAAAAATTAGCTCAACTTAAACAAGACATCAAACCATTTGAAAGCTCTGGTACGAAATCAAGTGTATGGCAATTGGTTAATACATTACCTCCATTCTTTTTGCTTTGGTTTTTAGCTTATGAAGCGATTTCAGTATCATTGATTTTATCCATTGGCCTATCGGTTTTAGCGGGTGGATTTATGGTGAGAGTATTTATCATCTTTCATGATTGCTGCCATGGGTCGTTTTTTAAAAATCGTAAACTGAATCATTTCGTTGGAACGGTTACAGGGATTCTCACAATGTTTCCGTATAGAAAGTGGAAAAGAGAACACTCCATTCATCATGCTACTAGCAGCAACTTAGATAAGCGGGGTACTGGTGACGTCTGGGTCATGACTGTAGAAGAGTACAAGAAGTCATCAAAGATGGAGAGACTCCAATATCGCTTATATAGAAATCCGTTTGTTATGTTCGTGTTGGGTCCCGTTTATTTATTTTTAATAACGAACCGAAGAAATAGAAAAGATGCTAAGAAAACAGAACGCCAAAATACGTATTTGATCAATATTTCAATTATTGGAATCACTGCTCTATTGATATGGGCGATTGGTTGGACGAGCTTTTTGATTGTTCAGTTACCGATTGCGTTTATTGCAGGGTCTCTTGGAATATGGTTGTTTTATGTTCAACATCAGTTTGAGGATTCTTATTTTGAAGATGAATCTGAGTGGGATTATGTTAAAGCAGCTATTGATGGAAGTTCTTATTATAAGCTTCCACGGGTTCTTCAGTGGATCACGGGGAATATCGGCTACCATCATGTTCATCACTTGAGTCCTAAAGTGCCGAATTATAATCTGGAAAAGGTACATGAGTCGATACCACCTTTGCAACAGGCAACGACGATTACGATGGGAAGCAGCTTGAGATCGATCCGATTTAAATTATACGATGAGAAGAGTAAGACCTTCGTTCACTTTAAAGAAATTAATGAAAGCCTCTAATCTTCTGATAAAGTGTCCACAGAAAACTAAACGTCAGTAAAAGAAAATCATTCACAAAGTGGATGGTTTCTTTTTTTGGTAAAATGGGTGATACTAATAAGAGATTCAAGAAAGGAAATTTTTTGATGCAAAATTGGTTTAATTTATTCCCTAAAAATATAAGTTTGAGCATATACGTATGGGTGATTTCGAGCTTATTGCCCTTTTACTTCATTTTTCGGTCAAATACATTGTCGGAAATATTGCTTGGTGTGTTGTTGATTGTTATATTCTTTGTTGCGTACCGGCTTTCCTTTCTATCGATTGGAGGGCTTTTGTACATATGTGTTTCAATCATGATGCTGATTAGTGTTGGCATGTCTTTGTTTTATGGATATGTATACTTTTCATTATTTATTGCTTTTTTCATCGGAAATGTGCAACAAAAAAGTGGTTTTATTTCACTTTATGTCGTTCATTTAGTTTTGACCGTTGTTGCTTCGGCATCAAGTTATTTTACACAACAAGAGCTGTTCTTATCTCAATGGCCATTTTTAATCCTGACCATTCTTGGGGTAGTATTGCTACCGATCAATACATACAACCGGAGAAAAAGGCAGAAGCTTGAGGCACAGTTATCCGATGCCAAAGATAAAATTTCACAGCTACTGGTCTTTGAAGAACGTCAACGAATTGCTCGTGATTTGCATGATACACTAGGACAAAAGCTATCTTTGATTGGATTAAAAAGCGATTTGGCTGGACGCTTGATCGACAAAGATCCTGATACAGCTAAAACTGAAATCCAGGATATCAACCAAACTGCTCGCACAGCCTTAAAGGAAGTCAGAGATATGTTATCGGGTATGCGAATAACGAAGTTTTCTGAGGAGATTAAGCATGTTAAGCAGCTGTTGGAAGCGGCAACAATTCAGATCGATATCCAAGGCGACAAAGAACTAAATCATGCCCCCTCGTTAGTAGAAGACGTCATAAGCATGATCTTAAAGGAGGCTGTGAACAATGTCGTTAAGCATAGTCATGCGACACACTGCAATATAACCACTACCGAATCAGCGCATGAAACAGTTTTGACGATTGAAGATAATGGCGTCGGAATAGATACTAAAGGTAGCTCAGCATCCGGCCATGGGATGAATGGAATGATAGACCGGTTAGAATTTGTGAATGGAAAATTGGAAACCATAAGTGATGAAAATGGAACAAAATTGACTGTGACCATACCCAATGTCATGAAACAGGAGGGTTAAAATGATTCGAATCGTGTTGGCTGAAGACCAAGGAATGTTACTTGGAGCACTAGGTTCTTTGTTGAATCTTGAAGAAGATATGGAAGTAGTCGGCAAAGCCAAAAATGGTGAAGAGTCCGTCCGTCTGGTAAACGAATTGAAGCCGGATATTTGTATTATGGATATTGAAATGCCGGTTAAAAATGGGTTGGAAGCAGCCGAGGAAATGGGCGACCAACAGTGTGAAGTCATCATTTTGACCACCTTTGCAAGAGCGGGTTACTTTGAACGGGCACGTAAAGCTAAAGTTAGTGGGTATCTACTAAAAGACAGTCCAAGTGAAGAGTTGGCCAGTTCGATCCGAACGATTTTAAATGGTCGGAAGGTATATGCGCCCGAGTTAATCGACTTGGTGTATGAGGAAGACAGTCCTTTAACGGAACGAGAAAGTGAAGTCATTGAGTTAATTTCTAAGGGGAAAAGCACCAAGGAAATTTCCAAGGAACTGCATCTAACGAACGGAACAGTGCGTAATTATATCTCGGTTATTTTTGATAAACTGGAAGTATCGAATCGAATCGAAGCCATTTCGAAGGTGAAGGATAAGGGTTGGGTGGAATAGTGAGAGAAAGAGCTCAGAACGTCGAAACTTTTTATATAGATTGGCTAATTGATCCATTGGCCGAGGAAGAAATGAATCGAATTGATTCGATGAATAAAGATGAGCACTCGGGATGGAACTCGGATGAAGATTGATGGAAAGACTCTAGTGACTGATTTTCAGTTAACTAGAGCCTTTTTTTGTAGATTTGATTATCCTCGAAAGTGTGAGGGCGGAGCTGAACTCTCGCAAGTGCAAGCTTAACCCTCACAATGGAGCTTTCTATAGAACCCTTCCAATCCGAAAAAACTAATCCGCAATCTTCAATAACCGATCATCACCTTCTTCTGGGTTACCACGTCCATCTGTATTGTTTGTCAATACGTAGGCTTCACCGTCTGCAACGAGGATATCCCGCAATCTACCTTCATCATCCAAGATTATTTCTTGGTTACCTGATTCGATATCGAAGCGGTAGAGGGATTGTCCTGCTAGTCCGGTTACCAAAAGATTTCCTTCATCGTCAAATGCCGCTCCGGATGGTGCCCACGTTTCTTCACCGGAATGAATGGTTGGGGGTTCCATTCCATCGGCTGTGTCATCGCCGCGAACGACTGGCCATCCATAATTGTTTCCTGGTTCAATATGATTGATTTCATCATATGCTGTGCTCCCGTGTTCTGAGCTATATAATTCGTCGTTTTCGTTCCAGTCGAGTCCTTGTGGATTTCTGTGGCCATAGGAATAAATTAATGAATCTTCAAATGGTTGATCATCTGGAATTGATCCGTCAAAGTCCATACGCAAGATTTTACCGGCTAGGTTATCTGTTTCTTGGGAAAGGTTTTCATCGCCTGCATCACCTGTGGTGGCATACAAATAGTCATCTGGTCCAATTGCAAGTCGTCCGCCGTCATGGATTCGACCTGCTGGAATTTCATCGACCAATATCTCGGTTTCTTGCCAGGTTTGGTCTGATAATTCAATTGCTACAATGCGATTGAACATTCCCTCACCGGTTTGATACGTATGATAAATATAGGCGGTTTGGTCATCCTCCGGGTCTAGAACCATACCAAGCAAGCCTCCTTCTCCTTGGCCGGAAGCGACTTCTTGTTCAAGTTCAATCGTCTGTCTTTCCATATTTTCACCATCATAATAAACGATTGATCCGGAGCGTTCGGTCATGTAAAATTCATCATCATTTTTAACGATATTCCATGGACTATTCAAATCATCAACTACTGTTTCTGGTTCTTCCAGAAACGTTAATTCTTCTACATTTTTTCCATTGGGGTCTCCGTTCTCACTTGACTCTGTTTCACCTGATTCCTCAGTCGAATCCTCTTCACTAGCTGTTTCATCCGAGGATTCTTCTGTTGGTTCTTCTGTTTCTTGGTCACCGTCTGTTTGACAGCCTAATAAAAATAAAGCTATGAATAGTGGAACCGCCCATTTCATTAGAATCCGCTCCCTTATTGACATCATTCCTTTTATTTTTCCTTACCAATTTGTCTGCTAATCATATAAGCTCCTTTCTATACTTGAAAGGGGTGGTTGCCTATGACTGATTATCTTTTTGTTTGGTCATCTCAGCCATTTGCTTCCAAATAGATCCTTGCGCTGATTCGCCTTCTTGAATACGGGATAACGCCATTTTAGCTTGCATACGAACTTCAAATTCAGGGTCTTCTAACGTGTCTTGTAAGGCAGGGATGGATGATTCATCTCCATATTCATATAGGAACATAGCTGCGCGCCACCGAACGATGCGACTTTTGTCTTGGAGAGCGTCGATCATTTGTGGAATGGCGTCTGTAAAACCAATGTCTGATAGGCAGTCACCTGCTGTGCGCCGGACGGTAACGGTTTTATCCTGTAAAGCCTCATATAAATAAGGTAAGGTCGCTTTCTCTTCCACCATGCCTAGGTAAGCTGTAGCTAAACGACGGATCGACATTTTCGGATCTTTTAAGGCTTTTCCGAGGATTGGTAAGTCATCGGTCGTCGGATTAGGTATACGGTCTAAGGCAGCATAACGACTTTTCCAATCATCAAGTTCTAAATCAGCCTCAGTCAAAGGTTTTAAAACCTTTCCTTGTTGCTGGTCGTTTTCACCTGATTGAGCCATGTCGACAAGAGTTCTTAGCCGCTTATCTGGATAGGTGGCGTCAATCTCTTCGACCACGTCTTGTCCAATATCATCTGCGTGCCCATAACGAGGGTCTTGTTCAATCCATTCGCGTTCCATCAGCATATTGGCTGAATCTTTTGAAGCTTCCATTGCAGCATCAGTAAAGCGTTGAGGTAAACCGAAACGCTGTTCTTCATCGTTTTCTATTAATTTGACTTGCATCGGTACGCCTCGAAATTGTTGGATATAAACTTGAACAGCACCAAAGGCTTCATCATCGTAATCTGTTGATGTTTGTTCCTGTTCTATATCGGCATGATCTGCACTGCCTAATACAGCTTCAACTTGGGGTAAAATCGTTTCCCATTCGACTTTTGGATGGCGTTCTAAAGCGATGAAATCAATGACGCGATAGAGTTCTTTTACCCCTTCGATCGCCATTAAGTCTGATACATAGGACGGAGCATCAGTTAAATCATCGTTTTGGGTATATGTTTGAGTTTCCATATCTGACAGGCGTTCATCAACATTAATTTTCATGGAATAAGGGCTTGGTGTGGGTTCGATTGATTTGATTTTCATGGTTAAAAGCCTCCTTTGTTCAACCTATAATCATTCTATCATATCAGATTTTTATGGCTAGCTTAGGTCTTAACGCACTTATTTTTTTCAACAAAATAACATAAGATGGGTTTTGAACGGGTATGGTTAATGTAGTTGTAAAAGTAAGGAGTGACATCATGGAATCAACAATTCCCTGGAATAAAGTACGTCTATCGGCCATGATAGGCTTAATCGTTATTTATATAATCTATTTAATAGCTTTTGATCCTCATTGGATGTGGGGAGTTCTTAGCTTTATCGGGTTGATTTATGGAATCGTGGAATGGAAAATGTGGGAACGTCAAATTGGTGAGGAGAAAGATTTATATGTCATCATTAGTTTATTAGTTGCCAGTCTAGGTGTGCTCGGTTACACCGTTTTTTCCTTAATCATAACCAATGTTATTCTACCGCTAGATTCTTTTATTATGTAAATTAGACCATTCAGTTATTAATATTGTATTTGAATATCAAAGCGTGGTATTATATTTAAGTTGAATTGATTTAATAAAGAATGGGTGTTTATATAATGAAAGATTTAATGTATTCCATTATGTTTTATGTACTTGGAATGTTAACCCTATCGTTTGGCATTACGATGTTAATTTTATCGAATTTAGGTGTTGGTGCTTGGGATGCCCTGTTCGTCGGCTTGTCGAATATATTCGGGATGACTGTTGGAACATGGATTTTCCTTGTGGGTATTGTACTCATTATTATTAATAAGTTTTTACTGCAAAGTAAGTTTGATTACTCAGCTGTCATCACCATTTTCCTAATCGGTTTATTCATCGACTTCTGGTTGCTTGTCGTATTTGATGGCGTGATGATAACCGAAATGACAGCACGCATTGGGTTACTTGGTTTAGGTATTTTAGGAATGGGTGCAGGCATTGGTATGTATTTACAATTAGACTTTGCTCGTAATCCGATCGATAACTTAATGATGGCTGTTCATTATCGAACAGGATTGAGCTTAGCTGTTTCTAAATCAGGATTAGAGATTTTGATTATGATTATAGCATTCTTAATTGGTGGTCCTATTGGAATTGGAACAGTGATCGTAGCATTTGGTATTGGCCCGCTTGTCCAGTTTTTCTTTAAGCGCACAGCCAAAGTTAAAGCGTTGCTTGTAAATCGCTGGAATCCATCAACTTAAATATGACTTTGAAACAAGAGCTACTCACTCATGTGGGTAGCTTTTATTATCGTTTGATGGCATACAACCAACTGTATCCAGCAATTAATCCGATGATGCTCAAAATAGTCATTGGTTTGCCAATATCATAAAATAATGAGGATGCAAGGGTGTTGCTGCTTCCGACTAGCCAAAATAGACCACCTATGACTAATAACGGTAAGAAAAAGCTGAAAAATAAGTGCATTCTTGTATAACTACGTAATTGAATGATGCGGAGAAGAGCAGTTAACCCGATCACAATCAGCGTTAATAATATATAATGAGAAAAGTTCAAGGCCCAATCACCTTCCTTATATAAGGGGTGCTGCTCTATAATATGATTGAAAGTGGGTCACTATTTTAGAAAGACCATTTTATGTTAAAGTTAAGCTACTTAGGAATAATAATTAGAGGTGAAACTATGGATTCTACGGAAGGTCAACAACAAGCTCCGCATAGTGGTTTGGCTATTGCGTCACTTGTCATAGGTGTGGTTTCATTAGTGAGTATGCTGGTATGGACTGTTATGGGGATGGCCGTTTCGGTTGTAGGGATATTATTTGGTGTTTTCGCGATTGGTATGATTCGTAAACAAAAGACTCCTGGGTTAGGTCTAGCAAAAGCAGGATTGTTTTGTAATATTGTCGCTTTGGTAGTACCACTCGTTACAGTTTTAGTTATTTTAATTGTGTAATATATGAAAAGATCTGTTTAGGGATCTCTTGTTATAAATTGATAAAAGGTGCGCGTTAGTTTATGTATGGATTTTATAATTCAATGGCAACAGAAGTTTATGATTTGCTTCATCCTATAGGAGATCCATATGGTGATCTTGAATTTTATCGTGAGCGTTTAAAAGGTGTTCAAGGGAAAGTATTAATGCCTTCTGTTGGGACAGACCGTTTGATGATTCCGTTAATTGAGTCAGGTCTGAACGTTGAAGGGATGGATGTTTCGACGGATTGGTTAGATTTATGTAAAGATCATCTCGAAGCAAGACAACTTCCTACACGCCTGTTCCAAGGGGAGATGCATACCCTTTCGATTGATGCGACCTATGATGCTATTATATTACCTTCTGGTTCCATTCATACATTGAGTGAGTGGGATCAAATAATGGAAACTCTAACCCGTTTTTATGATCATTTACATGTTGATGGTCGCCTCATATTTGATATAACATTTCCGAAGACGACTGAAGTCGGACATGTTACAACATATGAATGGGAGACATTTGATGGTGATGTGATTACGTTAGAAGATAAAATAATAGATGTGAGTTGGGTCAATCAGCTCATTATGTCACATCACAAATATGAACGTTGGCACCGCGGACAATTTGTTGAAGCGGAGCTAGAACGTGTATCGTTTAAGTGGTTCGGCATTGAAGAGCTTAGACTTATGTTAGCACAAGCTGGGTTTATTAATATATCATTAACAGCAGACTATAAAGAAGAAGCGCCAATTAATGGAGAAACGAACACGATCACTTTCGAAGCTGTGAAATAACATGGACGTTGTAAGGAGGCAATTGAATGAACATTAAAGGGAAAACAATTGTTGGGACCATGATTGCTATTGTCATCATTATGGCTTTCGTTATTTATTTTATGTTCTCTTATTTTCAAGAAGAAGATTTGATTGACGAATCCCAACATAATAGTCCTGAAACGGAACATCGCTTGATCATTTAAAGCGATGTTTTATTTTTTTAGAAATTTTTTAGGCTCTAAAATATTTGTTGGGGTAGATACACAATTTAGCGTGAAGGTTTGATGGTGGCCGTTGGCATCATGTGATCCGCTTACGGTG
>NZ_JAASRU010000015.1 GCF_011761495.1 Alkalibacillus almallahensis
ACCAAGGAAATCCTTGAATTATAGAACGCCTATTGAGTGTTTCATGGATCACGTCGATGACAGTATGTTGTCTCGCTTAATTTGACAAATGAATAAATAAAAAGATGGAGCATGACCGAGCTCCATCTTTTGCGTGATTATCGTTCTAAATTCGGAAAAACGCGATCTAACATAGAATTAAATTCTTCAAAGAACCCTTCAACTGGATCGCCTTCATCAGCACGTTCAACATAATCGTTAACCGTGTCAAAGAAATCAGCATTAGCAGATACATAAACATTATCTAAATCTGATTTCTCCGATTGAACAACGTCAGAAACCTTTTTCTTAACTTCATCACTGATCTCTTCACGATTATTATTATTCATGACAACTGCTACATATGCATTAGTATCGCCAGTCATGACATAAGCACGATTTACTTCTTCAACCTGACTAGCTACTTCTTCTGCCGCATCCTCTGCTACATCGAAACGGTTTTGATTATTATTTTGATTCATTCCATTTCGATTGTTTTGTTCTGTTCGATTGATTTGATTTTGACGATTGTAGTCATTTTCTGTATCGTTTACATCCATTGGTTCTTCTCTCTGATTACGATCTAAAGCCTCATTCTCTCTTGTTTGTTGATAATCTGATTGCCCGTCATTATCCATCATACCCGTGTCATCACCCTGACATGCTGCTAGAAGCGTAACTAACAGAACAAACGAAAGTACAAACATCCGTCGCATAAAATCAGCCTCCTTTCCAACTTATTCAATCGTTAGTATGGAAATAAGAAGCTAACATTATGCTGATGAGTTAATTCCATTTATTTCTATCGACGTAAGGCAAACATTTTTCGTAAATCAGAACCAGCATAACGACTGTATTCTCTTTGTTTTAGGTCAACTTGTGAGATAGGAAAGCGATCAATAAGTTCTCCATCATCTAAAACCCACATCGTTTGGGCAATATGCTCAATCACATGCCAATCATGGCTAATCAAGACAATCGTTGAGCCTTGTTCATTTAATTGATGTAACCACGTCAGCATATCGTGTTTAGTCGCTAAATCAACACCAACAAAAGCTTCATCTAATAGAATAAGTTGAGGTTCATGAATTAAACCAACAGCTAAGTTCAATTTCCTTGCCATGCCGCCACTTAATGTTTGCACTTGGTAGTCAAGTATGTCTTTTAAACCTAAGACATCGATCATTTCATTTACATAGTGTTGATTAGTCTGTTTTGTCATCTTCTGATAATAAGTTAAATGATCTCGAACAGTCATGTGCTCAAATAGAGCCAACTGTTGCGGCACATAGCCTATTGTAATCTTTTCCTGACTCTTATTTTCGCATGTACCAGAACTTGGCGTTTCCAAACCAGCCATTAGATTTAGTAATGTAGATTTACCCGCACCATTCGGTCCAAACAAACTAATACAATCACCCTGATTAATCTCACCTGATATATTTTTGATCAATTCATTCTTTTTTCTTTTATAAGTCACATTATTTAATACCAACATCTAAACACCTCAACTTACTAACCAAAATGGAAGCCAAATAAGATACCAATTTTGAAAGGTTAGCATATCCCATTCGACTAGCAACACTAATGCCACGCTTATTACTGTATAAATCGTTGTTATAGCTATTAAAACGTGACGTGAATGAATGATAAAACTCAGCAACCAAATGAAGATTAAAGATAATACACTAACCAATGCCAAAATCCCATATTGACTATGGTCTAATGCAATTAAACTTAGCCATTCATTAATTCCAACGAAACCTACTAAAGTAATTAAAATCGTACTTAATACCACATTAACCCAAGTCAAATGCAAACGAAGTTTACCACGAGAAAATACAGCTAATCGACTGAAGACACCTCTATTTCGCCATTCATATAACCATGAGGAAAAATAAACAATAATTAACACGAGGTATGCCCAAACTAACGCAATCGGCCAGTTTGATGAATCTTCAACTTCATTTACATTGGATTCATATGTCTTGAAGTTCATTTGAAACAATGGCTCAGGTCGAAAGAATTGATTCCCGTATTGATAAACTTCATCCCATGTTGCCATTTCCGTATCACCTGTTACGATATTAGCCGCTTCAGAACGAACAATGTCTTCCATCAAGGTAGAAGCAAGATACTCTTTAAATAAGCCATCAACTAAACTATGCTCATGCCGATACCATGTCAATAAATTCTCGGTTTCACCTTCTTCAACCTTCTCCTGTAATTGATTTTCGACAACAAAAATAGCTTCAACGTCACCACGTTCTAGCTGATTTAAATTTAATTGACCCCTTAAGTTCAATGAAAAAGATTCACGATCATTCAATCGATTAACCATCTCTTCCACATAAGACTGGTTATAAGGATCAACGACATCAATTCTGACTTGAGTGTTCTCTGTCGTCTTTTCAACAAAGGGAAGAATAACAACCAAAATAAGTAGTGGTAGACCTAAAATTGTCAACAAGGTAGAACGACGCCAGAGCATTGATTTAACAATTATCATAGTCGCTCACCCCTTCTATAAGTTAGTAACCACAGCACGATCACTAACCCTACTACCAACCCTAATAACAAGCTCCATTCTTTAAATGGAACATCATGACTGTTGAACAATGTGTAAAAACTATTTTGTACAACCTGTAACCCTTCCACTCTTAAGTAATTCGGCAAATACGCAACAGGTAACAAGACACCTGATATCACTAACAGAACGAGATTAAAAAACGCACTCAACATGAGAACAACTGTCGATGTTCGCCATATCTTCTCAACGATTAGATAAATGAATACCATAATCATCATGATTAATAACCATTGGATACTCACATAAATCGGATTAAAATCCATCCTAAAAGTTGTAATACTAACCAAAACTACTATGTACAGTAACATAAACGAACTATAAAACAAGGCTTGGCTAATCCCCTGCTTAAACGAGGTGAAACCTAATAATCGAAAACGATTCTGTACAATTTGAAAATGTCTGGGTCTAAAAACTAAGACGAAGAATAAAAACGTCATAAGAAGTACCGAAGCATTCATTGCAATATAGCCTTGTTCTTGCCAAGACAAGACGGAATGATCCGTTAATTGCTGTTCATCAAACAATTGATTGCGGCCTAAGGTTAACCAGGTAAAATGTAGGGTCATGTCTTGAATCAAGGCTTGCCGATCATCAGAATCACTAAAATGCACTACTGTATTCACACCACTTTGCGCTGCTGTGATATAGTCTTCGCCACTTTCTAAAAGTAATTGTGCCAGTCTAGAGGAGAAGGGTTGTCCTTGATTTAAATAGACATTTATAGGCTGATTGTGACCCTGCCGCAATTGTTCTGTAAAACCTTCAGGCACATGCAAAACAGCAGCTACATTTTCTTTATTTTGATATGATTCGACTGATCCTGTTTCGTTTTGAAATGTTATGTAATCATTTAACGATTCATCACTTGATAATTGTTCTATAAGTGCATTCGTTTCAAATGTATTGTCATCATCAATCACCACGAGTTCCACATCATCTATTTCAGATTGTGCTGTGTGAAAAATAATTAGGCCGACCACCGAAAGAATGAGTAATGGAAATAACAGAACTGTTAAGCATAGGATAGGCGATTTTAACACACGCTTCCATTCCCAAATTAAGTAATGCCCTATCATAATCGCCTTCTCCTCCTTATTAAAACGGCAATTCTAATTGATTCTCAAACAATTGCTCTGGATTTTCTGTTAGATCCTTTAACGTCTTCTCCCATTCTTCGAGCATGTCTGGTTCGAACATCTCTACTTGACCTCGATCAACAGACTGAATATTAACTTCCTCAGAGAATTGATGCTGCCGATCAATGGATAGTTCCCAATCTTTAAAAGGGAGTTCTTGATTGATTGCGTCTTGATCATCAATGGACACGGATAATTCTGTATCATGTGTCGAGGTCTTGTCAGTTTTACTATACTGATTGACCAACTGACCACTGGCCAGTTGTGACACGTCATTGTTAGCTATTTTTAGTTCAAAACTTGTTTCACTTTCATCAGATGTAGCGTTCGTTTGCCAATCCAGACGAATACCCTCAGCAAACTCAGATATAGGATAGTCTATGATTAAGGTTTGCTCACTTTTTATTTGCTCATCTAACCGTTCATCACTAGAAGCATCAAGTCGGATGTCTAATACGGTATCCTTTTCTTCATTTGTAACGAGAATTTGCCCATCAACCACCATACCACCATTTAAAGAATTAGATTGTAGGGAAACTTGAACATCAAACACTTGCTCACCATTGACTACCGTCGTTTTCCATGTTCTATCCGAAACAAAATCATCTTCATACGTTGCTGTATACACCATCTCACCATCGACTTGAAATGATTTTAATTGTTCTTGTTGTAAATCACTGTTTGTGATCACTTGCTGCCACACTTCATTCGCTTGTGATTCGCTTAATGTTAGATTAATTTGGTCCTCTTGATGATTTAATGCCGTTTCTTCAACCTTTAGCTCTTGAAGAAATTCCATAAATGTTTGAACAGTACTTAGACCTGTTCTTTTCCCCTCATCACTCGAAGATTTGTCTTGATTATAAAGCGTCGGAATGTAAGACACGTTTGTTTCATCAAAGCCTACAGCATAATCGAGCCAATCCGTTATATTAAGCACTGTTAATTGTTCATCTTGATAAACCGAGCCCTCTAACCAATCAAGGCCAAGAGTAGAAATATCCCAGTCATATTGAGCATGGGGGATGTTTGGGTTCATTTTCCGTTCAGCAGACATTGTGGTAGACATAAGCAAACTCGTCATAGTCTGGTACTGACTAGAACTAGATGAACCCACTAAACCAATTTCAAAATTAGTGATCGAAGGGTCTAATGCTAGTTGATTATTTATAGATGAACGAATTGGTTGATCAATCCAAAAATGGTCCTCTATTTGGTCAAGTGTTTCTTGTTCTGCTTCAATATAATTCGTTAAAGGATGTTGATAGGCCCATATAACAATGGTTATAACCGTAACAATTAGAATTATGGTCAGACTTAAGGCAATCTTCTTCCAAGTTTTGTTCCAGAATGTATCATATAGCCACTGTTTTATTGCCATCAAATCATCCTTATTTGTTATAGAATAGTTTCATTATACTATGTTTAACAAGCTGCGTTAAGAATAGCTAAAACAAAAACAGTACGCCTTTAAGACGCACTGTTAACCATTAATCTTCATCTTTGTTTTGACCTGGTGGCCCGTCATCCCCCAAACACGGGGTGACCATCTTTTTCGCTATCTTCTTGATCTGATTCTTTTTCATCCGACTCTCGATCACGGTCTTCTGATGATTGTTCTCTTTCTTCTGATTCATCTTTGTTTTTATTTTGTCCAGGCGGGCCATCATCTCTGAAAACTGGATGATCATTTGACTTTTTTGACTTGTTATCTTTTTGTTGGTCTTTTCTTTCTTCATCTGATTTCTCATCATTCGAATCTCTTTCTCGGTCTTGTTGATCAGATGTATTTTGTTTGTTCTTAGATTCATTCTCGTCTTTATTATGCCCAGGTGGGCCGTCATCTCCGAACACTGGATGACTATCTGATTTTTCCTTACCCTTATTCTTTTGGGAGTCTTCTTCCTTCTTGCTTTGACCTGGTGGCCCATCATCTCCGAAAACAGGGTGGCCATCTGATTTTTGACTTCCCTTATTCTGTGTTTCCTTCGATGGATCTTTTTGTTCATTTCCCTCAGATTGAGTATCTGTGAATTTGTCTCGTAAACCTGGCGGGAGCTCATCACGATTCATTCGTTCAAAGAATTTCTTAAACTTTTCGTTCAAAGATTGTTTTTGATTAGAATCTTGTTTCTCAGATGATGAAGCATTTACGTTGGTTTGTTCATCAGATTCATGATTTTCATCACTGGACTCTTCATTATTATTGGATGATTCAGTTTGGTCAGAATCTTGACCAGATTCATTTGAACTTTGGTTCATCAGTTGGTTAGAAGCAAAGAGAATATTCATAGAAGTACCTTCTTGTTCGGCTTGCTCACGTATTTCATCTGGCACTTCAAACCAAGCAAAATCGTAATCTTGATTAAATTCCGTCGCTAAGTCATTAGATAATGACTCTAAGTAAGTATCATTATTGTTAGATTGATTACTCGCATAATTAACCCCTAATAATATATTACGATCAACATCTAAGTAACCTTTCTCTTGGCTTAATGTCACAATTGAAGTGGAGATTTCTTGTAATGATTCACCTTGTAAATCACCCATTTCTGACAACAATTCAGATCCGTCTTCGTTTAAACCTTGGGCGTTTATAATTTGATAAGAATCATTCACTTCAAATGAAAAACTCGGGTTAATATCGATGTTGACGTAAGCATATGTCTCTGATGAACCGTTCGTCCACGATAATAATGGATATATAATAGCTAAGCACAACAGGATTGCGGCAGCCGCTTTAAGTTGGGGTGATGATACATACGAGCGTAATATTGACCACAACCCTGATTGCTCATTTAAAGGTGTGAACTGAACTTCTTCACCAATTGTATAACTTGAATCGATTTTTGTTTTATAAAAACCACCTTCAGCGGTCATGACAATCGCATAACGCTTCTTTCGTTCAACAACTATGCCTTTCACTAACTCACCCCCTGAACGTATTCTTTCAAATACGTAAAGTCTTCACACAGCAAGACAAATACAGCCAAAATATACTTGCGATTTCGTTCAATTGTTTTTTTACTCACTGAAACATGTGGTTCTATTTGTTTAATGGGGAGTCGTTTTTTATCGAGGACATGTTGACGCAATGCTTCATCTTCATAAACATAACGCGCCACTTCCTGTGCTGATTGCCTCGCATCCACATGTTTCGGTGAGAAATCTGCTAATTCCGCAAATGAGAGCTTAAACTCCTTAAGTCGCTCATTATACTCTTGTATTTCAATTTGTCTGTACCAATTGTCTTGTGTTTTGGCGTATTCATCTTTGGAAACTTGTGATATACGCCATTCAGCCGTTTGCGATTCATCATCGTCTTCTACCTGATCAAGTGATACGGAATGAAAATGATCAGTTTGTTGGCGAATAAAATCGATCACTTTTCTGGAGATGACTAATTTCGCAAACGTTAAAAAAGAGCTTCCTTTGTTCTTAGAATAAGTATCCATCGCTTCATTAAATGCAATGAGTCCGATACTAAATTCATCATCTTGTTCTTGGTCAATGTAACGTTTACACACGTTGGATACACATTTGGCGATAAACGGCTGATAACTCGATAACAGATGATGACGGGTTTCTTCATCCCCATGCTGAACAGATAACACCTGTTCTTCGAGGGGAACGTCTTCTGTCTTTTTTAGACGTTGTAACACCCCTCATCACCCCCAACTATTATATATTTTCGTAATTGTCCACCATTTTTTGGGGACTTATTATTGATTCAAATCATGAAAGGCTTCAATTGGAATAGCAAGTCCAATTCGACCTCGTTCATCATCTTTTCTAGTGGCAAATATAACAGCCACAACCTCACCAGATTGATTAATGACTGGGCTACCACTATTCCCGCTATAGATTGGAGCATCTAACATGAGCACTGGTGATTCAATGTCCTCTGAAGACGTCTCACCAATAATTTCACCTTCGTTTGCAATGCCACTGAATCCAAGTGGACTACCGATAAAATAAAAAGGCTCACCTTGGGTATAATTTGTTTCACCAGCTAACGGTAATGTCGCACTTCGTGTTTCCTCATGTAAGTCTAAGATAGCTAAGTCCAGCTCTGGATAACGTGCTTGCACAGACGCCCCATAAGGTCCGTCTTCTTTAAAATAAATTTGTAGACGCTGTTGGCCTTCAATCACATGGTCATTTGTCAGTACTTTTTGACCATCCGCAAAAGCAAAACCCGTTCCGCGACTATCCCCAGCATCAATGGTTGCAATTGCTTTTCGGTAAGATTGCACTTCGTCATCAGCTAATAATTGTGCCGAGGTCTTCAAAAAATCAATAGCTGGAATAGACACCATCACGGGTAAGGTAGCGAATATATTAATCACCATAAACAACGCAATGAGCCAAAAAAACCATTTGGGAATTCGGCGTTTACGTTTTGTTTTAGGTTCATGTTCTTTTTCAGTATATCGTCTTTCATTTAATAATTCTTTAATCTCATCTTCATTCAAGTCTTCATATAAATCAGATTCATCTTCTGTTTCGAGTCGTTTATCGTCATCTTGCATAAATATCCCTCGATTGCTTAACGTATTGACTTTAAGCATATCGCCTAAACAATTGTGACGCAAGGTATACTGCTTTGCATTATATCAAATAAATTAACTCACATGTATAACAATGCGATTACAAACTGTTTACATGCTTAAAAACAATACAACTAATAGCGTAATAAATATAACCGCAACCACAATAAATGATAAGAGCCGTGATACATTAATCGTCACTTCTTCCTTCCACTTCATCGGACGAATGCCACTCAAGAAGAAAATAATGATCCCACTTAAAAAAATACAAGTGACGTTCGTCATAATAAGTAAAAATGACCAGTACGTATCAATCCATAATGTCTGACCAATTGAAATCCCAAATGTAACTGTTGGTGGCAATAATGCGACAGCTACCATGACACCAACCATCCCACTTGAGACGCGATTTAATAAAGCCAGTGCACCAGCCGCACCAGAAGCAAGCGCGATAATCACATCTGCTAATGAAACAACTGTCCGTGATGTATACTGCGTCGTCTGAGTACCAGCTTCAAATAAAAAACCAAACCCTGCAGCAATTAGAACTATAATAATAAAGCCAAATAATAACGTCACAAATGCACGCCACAAGCGAAAAACATCACCTAACACCGCTGCAAATGATACCGAGATCGCAGGGCCAATTAAAGGTGCAATAGCCATAGCTCCAATAACGACTGCTTCACTATCATTAATAAATCCCCCAGTTGCAACCATGGCTGAGAAGACAATTAATAACACGTAGTTCATCGTAAATTGACTTTTCTTCTCAATCGTGTGCATCAATTCTTGCCTGCTGGCACGTAATAATTTACCTTGATCATCTTCATCATCTTCTTGTTGTTCATCAGGATTATCACGTTCCTCAATTGTTTCCCTTGACATATAAGTGTTCACAGGAAAAAGAATCGTTTCAAAGCCATCTGAAAGGGTTGATACCGCTTCTAAATAATCTAAGACATCTTCTACTTCCTCATCATCTACAATCATTCGTAATAGGATACGATCCTCTAATTCATCCGCTTTCCACACACTTTGTTGTGAAAAACCATCTAGGGCTGGTTTGACGTTATCGTATTGTTCCTTTGGTATATAAACTTCAATTAATTGCATACTCATACTTCGTCACACCTCATGCATCTATTTGCGTTTTAGTGTGTACATATTTCTAGCAATTCATCACATACTAACGCTAAATAGATACGTAAGGGAGTTCAATATGAAACGTCGATTCCGTCAGTCGAGCTATTTTCCATGTAAGATCGAAACATTACAACAAGACTTATTCACTGACTTCTTCAATTCCTCACCTGATTTAGCTAGTAAGACAGTTAATGTAGAGGGACAAAAAGCACTAATTATTTATATGGATTACTTAGTCAGAGAAGAAGAAGTCTATAACCATATCACCTCTAAAGTTCAAGGTGCCAAACAATTAGATTACCAAACAATCGAAAGTGAAGTTCCTGTTACTGATATTATGGAATTGAAAACTTTAAACGAAATTGGTGGGGCACTCATAGAAGGCTATGTATGTGTCTACATAGAGAAAGAAAAACACTGTATTGTCATTCCTGTTCCAAGAATTGATCAACGAAAGCCAGCTAAGGCTGAAACAGAATCACTTATCTTCGGTCCACAGATCTCATTCTCTGATTCGATTGATGTGAATATGAACTTCATTCATAAACGACTGGATACGAAGACACTGACCGCCGAAAAATTCATCATTGGCGATAAGATTCCAAGTGAAGTAAGACTCATCTATTTATCTGATATCGCTAATGATGAAGCCGTACAAGAAATGCGGAGTAGATTGAATTCTTTACAAGTCGACGATGTTTTAGATTCATCAGCCTTAACACAATATGTTGAAGATAATTCTTATTCCATATTCCCGCAATTTCTTGTCACCGAATTACCTGATCGTTTTTGCTACTCTTTGAAAGAAGGACGTGTCGGATTACTTGTTGATAAAAGTCCTACAGCTGTCATTGCACCCGTTTCATTTCTTAGCTTCTTTCAAACAACAGAAGATATTTATACAAGATGGAATATGGGTTCATTTATTCGCCTAATGCGCCTTGTAGGTATGTTCTTATCAATTATTCTAACACCTTTATATGTAGCAGCCTTGACTTATCATTATGAAATCATTCCTGATGCATTACTCGTCTCACTTGGACATTCTAGGTCACGTGTTCCATTTCCACCCTTGTTAGAAGCGTTAATACTGGAATTCCTAATTGAATTAATTCGTGAAGCGGGGGCCAGGCTTCCCACAAAAGTTGGTCAAACAATGGGTATTGTGGGTGGTATTGTCGTCGGACAGGCAGTCGTTCAAGCAGGTTTTACAAGTAATATCTTAATTATTATAGTGGCACTGAGTGCTCTGGCATCATTTACAGCACCCAGCTACTTAATGGGATCAGCTATACGTATCCTTCGCTTTCCACTTATTATATTAGCTGGATTTTGGGGTTTCATTGGAATCATGTTTAGTTTTGCGTTTATTTCGATTCATTTGATTAGACAACGCTCACTTAATTTCCCTTATTTTGTTCCAATATATCCGTTTCAACCTCGTGACTTTGATAACTCATTTATTCGTTTACCTTTTCTTTGGAGTTACAAGCGTGCGTATTCAAATCGCCCGAAAAAAATCCGTCGTTTCAAGAAACCTAATCGTTAAAACTAAAATTCCCATGACGATAAACTGTTTAGAATAGGTGCTATTATGCCAGAAAATCTCAATATTCCTGATCATAAAAAACTTAAAGCTATTTATTTAGTTATTGTTTTACACACGATGCAAATAGGTGTTGGTATTGCTGGACATCCACGCGTTGTATTTCTTGAATCCGGCCGAGATAGCTTTATCTCCATATTAATTGCAGCTATCGCATTGCATATTGTAATAGCCTGTATTGTATACGTGCTGAGAAGTTTTGATGGTCAAGATTTGCATGGTATTTTAGCTCAATTTTTCGGAAAATGGTTCGGAAAACTCATAACATTTTTGTTTATCATATATTTCTTTTTATTGTTTATCAGCGTCTTAGTTAACTATATTGAATTTGTTCACGCATTTATTTTCCCCGACATGTCTTCATGGTTTATCTCTCTTTGCTTACTCTCACTCGTCTTATATGCTGTATTAGGTGGTGTAAGAGTGGCGGTTGGGGCATGTATTGTATTCTTTTTTGGGTCAGTTTGGATGTTTGGGTTACTCATTGAACCTATTACCTATATTCAATATGATAACTACCTACCGATGTTTGAAGCATCACCACGTGAGCTAATGAGTGGTGCGCTCAAAACTTCTTATACAATCATCGGGTTTGAACTGCTTTGGTTTTTATATCCATATTTAAAAGACAAAAACAAAGTTCATCGATATAGTCAATTAGCGATGTCACTCACAATTTTATCAGTTCTCTTTATTACATTTGTTTCAATTGGTTTTTATAGCAATAATCAACTAGAAGACAAGATATGGCCTCTGCTATCCACCATTAAGATTATTTCGTTCCCTATGTTTGAACGATTTGACATTGTAACAGTTGCTTTGTGGATGATCATTATATTACCGAATCTTATTTTATTTTGTTGGATGACTAGTATGAGTGCTAAACGCGTTTTCGGCGGCAAGGAGAATTATTACATGATTACTGTATGTTCCTTAGCTTTTATTGCTCATTATTTCTTTGATAGTCGATACAATGTTAATTTCTTTACGAATTATGTCGGTCAAGCTGGTGTTATTTTCGGTTTTGTCGTTCCGATACTATTGGTTCCCTTCGCCATGTATTACCGACGGAAAGGAGCCAAACAGCATGCAAAACAATCGTAAAATCACCCTTTTGATCGTCGGCCTACTATCTATGATGATCATACCAAGTTGCAGTCATTCAAAAGATGTTATTGAAAAATTAGGCGTTGTATCAGCCTACGGATTTGATCAAAATGAAGAACAAGTTTTAGAGGGGACCACTGTCTTATACCAATTTAACCCTGATATTACTAATGCTTCACAAATCATTCATAGTACCGGTAGTACTTTCAATATGGTGCGATCAAATGCGAATAAAAAATCAGGTTATAAAATCGTAAATGGTAAACTACAAACATTATTGTTTGGCCCAACTATTGCTAAGAAAGGAGTTTTTCCTTACTTAGATACAATTGAACGAGATGCAGCTATATCTGATATGCTTTATGTCACAATCTCCGAAGAACCTGCGCGCGACATATTATCGGCTTCAAATTACGAGGAGGCACCCAATATAGGTGTCTATTTAAATCGCCTTGTTGATACAGCCGTACTTGACGAGAAAATTGTGAGCAGTAAGTTCCATGAATTTATGCGAGATTATTTACAAGTGGGACGTGAACCGCTAGTTCCGATTATTTCCATAAAACAAAATAAAGCAGCTATTGAAGAGGTTGGAATTATGCAAGGTGATAGCCATGTCGGGAGCTTTTCAATGAAAGAGATATTTTTTGTTAGATTGCTAAGAGAGGAATTTAACGAGGGACGACTCGATCTAGAATTGGAAACAAAGCCCTTTCAAGATTATATCAAGGAATACCAGGGGGATAACCGTGAAGACAAAATGTTTATCGTCATTGATCAACTCCAGAATAATTCCAAAATAAACTTAACGAACGTTGATCATTTAACTTATGAGGTTGATGTGAGTATACACGGTCGCATTGTAGAAATGTCCCAACGAATGAACCTAGACAAAGCCGCGCCGTTAAGGAAACTAGAAGAAGAAATCGATAAAAAAATTAAAAAAAATTTAGAAGCCGTTGTAAAAAAGGCACAACAAGTTAACGCTGATGTCTTTGGATTTGGTGTAAAATATAATAACCGAACTCGTGGTGAAGAATTAACCCGTGAGCAATGGCAAGATTTGTTTCCTAACATCGAAGTGGATTTTAATGTTTCTACTGAAATTAAACGATTTGGTATTGTTCAATAAAATAAATGGCGAATTAGTCCAAAGACAATTCGCCATTTTGTTTATTTCATTGTACGCTTAATCATGTTAATAACGTCTTCTTTTGTCTGTTTTGGCTGATAGGATGTCATGTTCTCGTGATAGTGTTCTTTTTGTGAATACAGTTGGTCAACAGCTTCGGTTAATGTTGAAGCATTAACTGACTCATCTTCTAACACATCGGCATAGCCTCGTTTTTTAAAGGATTCAGCATTAAGTAATTGGTCACCGCGACTAGCTTGCTTGGATAATGGGATGAGTAACATTGGCTTTCTTAAGGCTAAGAATTCAAAGATTGAGTTAGCCCCAGCACGAGAAACAACGAGATCTGACAAAGCTAGTAAGTCTTTTAATTCATCAGTTACATACTCATATTGCACATAACCTGGCTGTTTCACTTGTTCATCGTACTTGCCTTTACCACATAAATGAATCACTTGATAATGCTTTAGTAGTTGGGGAAGTGCATCACGCACAGCTTGATTAATACTTTGTGCACCAGCACTACCACCCATCACGAGCAAAGTTGGTTGTGCTTTGTTTAACCCTGTAAATTGAGCAGCCTTATCTGGATCACCTTCGAACAATTCATTTCGCACAATGGCTCCAATGTTAACCGCTTTCTTTTCTGGTAAATGGCTATCCGATTCAGGAAACGTCGTTAACACATACTTCGCGAAATTACTCGCAATTTTATTCGCAAGCCCAGGTGTATAATCTGATTCGTGAATGATCGACGGTACACCTGTTAAACGAGACGCCATCACGACTGGTACAGAGACAAATCCACCTTTAGAGAACACCAATTTCGGTTTTAATTTTTTTAATAATTGGCGTGCTTGAAATAACCCTTTTAAGACACGAAACGGGTCTTTCATATTTTCTAATGACATGTAGCGGCGTAGCTTACCTGTTGCGATTCCATGATATGTGACATCGTCCATGCCCTCAAGCAGCTCTCGTTCAATCCCTTCATAAGAGCCAATATAATGAATGTCATATCCCTCTTCAATAAACTCAGGCATTAAGGCTAAATTAACGACGACATGGCCTGCTGTCCCGCCACCTGTAAATACGATTGTTTCAGTTTTACTCATTATGCAAACGTCCTTTCTATTCACATCACACAATATACGCTATAATGACATATTAGCAAAGATTTACGCCAACGAGTATAGGAAGGAGCAAAAAATGTATCCGACAGACTCGATTTCAGATAAATTCAAACTATTTATTCGCATCTTAATTCCGATACTAATTACGCAAGTCGGCATTTATTTTATGAATGTTTTCGATACAGTCATGGCTGGTCAAGCGTCAGCAGAAGATTTAGCCGGCGTTGCGGTTGGCTCTTCACTTTGGGTACCGATCTTAACAGGGACTAATGGAATCTTAATTGCCATTTCACCGATTACCGCTCAATTATTAGGTGCTGGTGATAAGGACATGATTCCATACAAAGTCAAACAAGGGTTATACTTAGCAGCCGGAATGTCCTTTGTTATTTTTCTGGCAGGAGTGATATTTTTAGAACCTGTACTCGGGTTGCTCAACTTAGAAACTGAAGTTCAACATATTGCGAAATATTATTTAGTCGCCTTAGGCTGTGGCATGATCTTCTTATTCTCATTTAACTTATTACGATCATTTATTGATGCATTAGGCCAGACGAAAATCTCTATGTTCATTATATTATTAGCCCTACCACTCAATGCGTTGTTTAATTATATGTTTATTTTCGGTGAATTTGGTATGCCTGAAATGGGTGGAATTGGTGCTGGGATCGCATCTGCTTTATCTTATATGATTTCTTCGATTGTGGCTGTGGTGATTATTCATCGTGTGTTGCCGTTTAGGCGATATCAAGTGTTTCGTAATTGGATTAAGCCGTCACTTAAAGCTTGGAAAGAACAGCTGAAGATTGGCGTGCCGATTGGCTTTACGATTTTCTTTGAAACAAGTATTTTTGCGGCTGTGACGTTAATGATTAGTCGCTATGATACATATACCGTAGCAGCTCACCAAGCGGCGATGAACTACGCGACGATCTTTTACATGCTGCCACTAGCGATTGCTATGGCTCTTACCATTGCTGTTGGTTTTGAAGTCGGGGGCAGGCGCATGAAAGACGCGAAACAGTATAGTTTGATGGGTATTAGTTCTGGACTAATGGTCGCTCTGATCAGTGGTGCTTTTATCTTTTTCTTACGAGAAGAAGTTGCTCAGCTTTACAGCGATCATCCTGAAGTCATTAGCTTAATGCAGCAATTTCTGATCTTTGCTGTCTTCTTTCAAATTTCAGACGGGTTCGGAACACCTATCCAAGGCGCACTGCGTGGCTATAAAGATGTCAATGTAACCTTAGTCATCGCGTTTATCTCATTCTGGATAATAGGTCTACCGTCTGGAATTGCCATGTCTGCGTGGACATCACTCGATGCATTCGGATACTGGGTAGGGCTGATTGTTGGATTAGCAGTTGGTGCTATGATTTTAATTGGACGATTGATCTATATGTTTAAACGATACGACCAAAAACAACAAATATAGCTCCCAAACCTTAATTGTTTAACAATCCGCTTAGATTGTTAGACATTTCTTCAAGTTTGTTAAACATTCCGCAGAGAGTGTTAAATAACCCTTCAAATTTGTTAGACAATCCGGAGAGAGTGTCTAACAATCTTAACTCAATCAAAAAAAGATCCATCTTCACGTAGTGTGAAGATGGATCTTTTCAATATTGATAGGTTTATAGGAATAAACCAGCGATTGTTGCTGAAAGGATTGATGCTAGAGTCGCACCTGTTAATAGTTTAAGACCGAAACGAGAGACAGTCTTACCTTTTTCAGAATCAATACCAGCAACAGTACCGGCAATGATACCGATTGAACCGAAGTTCGCAAAGCTTGTTAAGAATACAGATACGATACCCATTGTCTTTTCAGAGAACTGGTCTTGCATGTCAACTAGTTCTAACATTGCAACGAATTCGTTCGTGACAATTTTTAGACCCATGATACTACCAGCATCAACTAGTTCGCCAGGATTAATACCCATTAGGAATGTTAATGGTAGTAATAGGTAACCTAAACCTGCTTCTAGTGATGCCCCTTCAACAGGGATTACTACACCAACAATATAGTTCACTAATTCTAGCGATGCTAGGAATGCAATTAACATTGTCGCAACGATTAAGGCAATTTTACCACCATCAAGGGCACCATTTGCCATCGCTTCAAATATACTTTTTGCTCCACTTACGTCATCAATATCAACATCATCATCTTTATCTTCCACAACTGGTGGTGCAATGATTGAAGCAACAATTAAAGCACTGAACATGTTAAGCGGAATCGCTACTAAAACATATTCATCCGGAAGCATTTGCATATAAGCACCAATGATTGATGCTGATACAGAGCCCATGGCAGAAGCCGATACGATATAAAGACGGTTCTCTGTGATCCTATGAAACTGTGACTGAACCGCGATTAACGCTTCAGACTGACCAAAGAACATACTATTTACCGCTGTAAAAGATTCGATCTTCGGTAAACCAGTTAAGAATGAAAGCGCACCACCTAAGTATTTGATTAATAAAGGTAGTACTTTAAGGTAAGTTAAGACTGAGAGAATGGTCGCAAAGAAAACGATGATTAGAAGTACGTCAAAGAAGAATACACTTGCGCCTTCTTCAATAGCTATACCACCAACTACAAAGTTAACACCGTTTGTACCAAATTCAATCAATTTGTTAAAGACAGCTGCAATACCCTTAATAATATCTTGGCCAATTTCTGTCTGGAACATGAACCATGTAACAAATAGTTGCAATAGAATCATGATAATAATTCCCTTGAATGGAATCTTACCACGATTGTTAGACATTAACATAGCTAGTCCAATGACAGCTAAAATGGCTAACAAACCTAAAATTATATCCATTTTCGTTCCCCCTATAAAAATAAATGATTAACAGTTATGCTATTGCATTTTATCAATTAGTTTATGAAAACGCAATCATATATACCTAAATTTTCTCGAAAATTTTTGTTTTTTGCATCTTTTTAGTAAATTTTAGATTATTTGGTCAAATCGTTGTTGAATAATGCGACAATTCATCTTATGGCCTGATTTGTCGGTAAGATAAAATAGGTTTAACAAGGGCATCATTTAACTTCTTCTGCTCTTCTTGACTAACATGACCGTCTGTTATGTGATCTAAATGGACTAATAAATCACACTGTTTAGCTACGGTGATCAACATCTGAATCGGAGTTAAAAATGAAGTCCCTCCTTCCAAGTGTTTCTTCGTCAATCCTTCATGTGGATAGGGATAAATTCTTTCCCGATGAAGAAAGATATGCTGGTACTTTGTGAAATCACGATGATCCACCCACTCTAAAAAATTTCCTTGTTTCATAGAACGAGAACTATCAATCATTAACACGTATCTAACATCTGTTTGTTTAATCTTAATTGGTTGCCGTATTTTGCAATCTGGGATAGGTTTTGATGTACGGAAATGCTTGAGCCAAGTTTGACGTTTATTGGTTCGATAAGTATATTCTGATTTTTGTTTATAAGAACCCATAAATTGGATTAAATCTTGTTCAGATAAGGGGCTATCACCATTCAAAGGTTGCGCACTTTGATTACCTCTTTCATGATTTTGTTCAACTAGCTGCCAACTCGTATGACCATGAATATAGTAAGGACTGTGATAATGGATGATCAATCACTCCTCTCACAAAAAACACCCTCGCAATAAGTTATGCGAGGGTGGGAATCCATTATTCATTAACCTTCTAGTAATAGGTCATATGGGTCTTCAACCATTTGTTTCACGCGGTCTAGGAACTGTACAGCTTCACGACCATCAACAATGCGGTGATCATATGATACCGCAAGATACATCATTGGACGTACTTGAATACTGTCATCAGGCATAACTTTCGGACGTTTTTCAATCTTGTGCATGCCTAAAATACCAACTTGAGGTGTATTTAAGATTGGTGTCGATAGTAATGAACCGAAAATACCACCGTTAGTAATGGTGAATGAACCACCTTGTAGGTCACCCATGGATAGTTGTCCGTCACGTGCTTTCTTAGCCACATCCATAATTTGACCTTCAATGCCCGCAAAGCTTAAACGATCAGCATCGCGAACAACTGGTACGACAAGACCTTCTTCAGTCGATACAGCCATACCGATGTCATAGAATTTCTTCATGACGATTTCGTCACCTTGAATTTCCGCATTAAGTAATGGGAATTCCTTAAGTGCACCGATAACGGCTTTCGTAAAGAATGACATAAATCCAAGCTTAATGCCGTGCTTCTGTTCGAATTCGTCTTTACGTTCTTTACGTAAATTCATAATATTTGTCATATCGACTTCGTTGAATGTCGTTAACATTGCGGATTGTTCTTGCGCTTCAACAAGACGCTTCGCAATTGTTTGACGACGACGTGACATTTTCACGCGATCAACTGGTTTTTCAAATTCTGTTTTCTCAGCTGATTTATCGTCTTTCTTACTTTCTTGTTTCTTACTACCTTCAGATTTCTCTTTTGCTGCCGCTTCAACGTCTTCTTTCGAAATGCGGCCAACTGGATCTTTCGGTTTGATTTCGTTTAAGTCGATTCCAAGTTCGCGTGCACGTTTGCGTGTCGCTGGTGAAGCAACAGGTTGCTCAGCATCTTGTTGTGATGTTTCTTCCTGTTCTTGTTCACTTACTTCATTGGCTTCTTGTTTCGTTTCTTCTTTAGACTCTGATTTAGATTCTTCTGCCTTGTCCTCTTCTTTAGACTTAGCTTCTGAACCATCGTCTGAGCTAGCTGAAGCTTCCCCGTTTTCATCTACTTTCGCAATCGCGTCACCAACTTCAACGTCATCGCCTTCTTCAACAAGTAATTCAGCAATCACACCTGCTGTATCTGCGTTCACTTCAACGTTTACTTTATCTGTTTCTAATTCAAGAACTGCGTCACCTTTTTCAACTTGATCACCTTTTTGGACTAACCACTCAGCTACCGTACCTTCTGTAATTGATTCGGCAAGCTCTGGAACAATAATTTCCTTCACGACCTTCTCCTCCTTTAATCTAACTTCAATGCTTCATTAAGAATGCGACTTTGTTCTGCTTTCGATACATTCGGATCACCCACAGCTGGAGAGGAACGGTGTGGACGACCAACGTAATGGAGTTTCTGTTTAACTTTCTTTATATCTTGAATTCGTTCTTTAACGAAATCCCAGCTACCCATATTCTTCGGCTCTTCTTGTAGCCAAATAATCTCTTCAACGTTCTTATACTTCTTAAGTAGTTCTTGAAGTTCTTTTTCAGGGAATGGATAAATCTGTTCGATTCGTGCAAGGTGAATCGCATCAGATGGATCACGTTTTTCCATTGCTTCTTCTAACTCTACCATTACCTTACCGCTACCAAGAACTAATCGTTTAACAGCTTCAGGATCTTCACCTGTATTATGCTGTTCTAAAATATGCTTGAATTTACCTTCTGAAAGCTCTTCGTGATCAACAGCAACTCGTTGATTACGTAGTAAACTCTTAGGCGACATGACAACGAGTGGACGAGCAGCTTCCGTACCAACAATCGCTGCTTGACGACGTAGTAAGTGGAAAAACTGTCCGGCTGAAGTCACGTTAGCCACTGTCCAGTTATTTTCAGCTGACAATTGTAAGAAACGCTCTAAACGCGCACTTGAATGTTCTGGACCTTGGCCTTCATAACCATGAGGCAGAAGCATCACTAAACTTGCAATTTGGCCCCATTTTGCTCGACCAGATGCGATAAATTGATCAAAAATCACTTGCGCAGCATTAGCAAAATCACCGAATTGTGCTTCCCAAAGGACAAGTGTTTCATCTGATTGAACACTATAACCATATTCAAAGCCTAAGACGCCTGTCTCATTTAATGGACTGTTATAAATGCTGAATGCTCGGTTAACGTCTTCAAGACCGTGGAATGGGCTGTACGTTTCTTGTTTTTCTGTGTCGTGTAGGACAGCATGACGATGGGCAAAAGTACCACGTTGTGTATCTTGACCTGTCATACGAATTGGTGTGCCATCATTTAAAATCGACGCATAAGCTAAAGCTTCACCTAGGGCCCAGTCAACTTTCTCGCCTTCTTCAAATGCTTTTTCACGACGTTGCAGGATTTTCTCTAATTTCTTAAAGCCATTAAACCCTTCTGGTCGCTTAAGCATATCTTCATTCAATTTCTTAAGCGTTGACTCATCAACGGCTGTTTCAATTTTGTCTAAACCATTAACGACTTCCTCCGGTATATCCGGGATCGTGTGTTCAACGTCTTCATTTTCTTTCATACTGTTATATGTTTCACGTAGACTGTCTAACACTTGATCTTTATACGCTTTGGCATCTTCTTCACCAATAATTTGTTCATTTGTTAAAGTCTCAGCATACAACTCGTAAGCTGTTTTTTGATTGTCAATTTCACGATATAGATTAGGTTGAGTTCCGCGTGGTTCGTCCATTTCATTGTGACCAAAACGGCGATAACCAACTAAATCGATGATAACATCTTTTTGGAATTTCTTACGGTATTGATACGCTAGTTCAATAGCTGACATACATGCTTCTGGATCATCAGCATTGACGTGGACGATTGGCATTTCGAAGCCTTTAGCGAGATCACTCGCATATTTCGGTGAACGGCCATCTTTATGATTTGTCGTAAAACCTAATAAGTTGTTCGCAATAATATGGATTGAACCACCTGTTTCATAACCATCTAATTGCGACATATTAAGTGTTTCCGCAACAACCCCTTCACCAATGAATGCTGCGTCACCATGAATTTGGATGGTGAATGCCTTATCGAAATTAGGCTCAGCGTAACCCGCTTCATGACGATTATCTTGTACAGCTCGCGTATAACCTTCTACTACAGGATTAACAAACTCTAAGTGAGAAGGATTATGTGCTAATGTCACTTTAGTCGAGTTCTCATCACCATATTCACGGTCAGCACCAAAGTGATATTTTACGTCACCTGTCCATCCATAATTGATTCCTGTAGATCCTTCAGAAGGAACTAATTCTTTATCAGGTGAATGCGCAAATTCTGAAAAGATCTTCTCGTAAGGCTTTCCGAGAATATGAGCTAAGACATTTAAACGACCGCGGTGAGCCATGCCCATAAGGATATGTTCAACCGAATCTTGATTGCCGTTCTTTACTAAACGATCAATCATTGGGACCATGACGTCTATACCTTCAATAGAAAAACGTTTTTGACCAACGAATGTCTTACCTAAGAATTGTTCGAAACCTTCTACTTCAGCTAGTTGTTTCAATAAATCTTTCTTATAATCATCGCTTAACGAGACGTCAATCGCACCATTTTCTACATGATTATATAACCATTCCCGTTCATCATCATCTGGGATATGGTTGAATTCAAATGAAGCTGTACCTGAATAGCGGGATCTCAAATGTTGAATCAAATCCCAAGCCGTGTTGACATGACTTGGTACATTGGCGATTAACACTTTAGCGTCCATTTGCTTTAAGTCAGCTTCTGTTAAGTCATATGTTTTTGGATCAACTAATGGTGTCGCACGATCATCTTGTTTTCCAACTGGAAATATGTCTGCTTCTAAGTGTCCATGACGTCGAATCGCATCAACTAACTTCATCGCTGATGTTAACTTCTTCAAGTCATTGATGCTGGATTGACCTCCACTTGAAGTCTGTACGTTACTCGATTCCATCCAATCAGGAGCACCATATTGTTCGAACATTTGACGCAATGATTCATCAACTGCATCAGGGTCATCTAGAAATAACTCATACTGTTCTTCCACATAACCCATGTTAGGCCCATGAAAAGCATGCCAAACATTGCCGTTAGACCCTTGGATTGCCACTATTTACTACCCCCATCACTTTCTAGAAAATTGATTTCAAGTTTATTGTCGTTTTATAAAGAACATCTACCTCTTATAATACCCTATTCTAAGGCAAAACAAACTGTTCAGTAGTGTCCCATGTCAAAACATTATATACCTTCAATTAGTATATATGAAAATTGTTGAATAGAAAAGGTTAGCGCATGAAAAATTACAATGAAGTGATTAGTTTCGACATGTTCTAATGTATTAATCTACCTATGAATAATATAACGCTCATTCACCAACTTTATCAATTCTGAAAAATATGGTGAATAACGTCCATCTTCAATTGCCTCTAAATATTTTGCTAATGCAATTCTTAACTTATCTTCACCATTTAACTTTTGTAACACATTTTGCATTAGTTTTTGCTGAAATAGTTTTTGATATTCTGAATCTAGATGATCGAAACGATTTTGTGGGCTTTGAAAACTGGCTATCACATCGTTAGATAATCCGAACCACTGTTTTAGTAATTCAGGTGACTGGCTAGCTTTCTCGACTAATTCATTTAATTCCGTTTGATAATCATTGATGATTTCAGTTTCAAATCGATGAATTAATTCCGTTTCGAAATGATTAAGAACACATGTGATCAAATGATCATACCAGGCTTTAGAGGCTTTAGCTATCGTGAGATCCTCTCCAATTTGAAGGCGCAATTCTTTCAATATCTCTTGTGCAGTAACTGTACTATCCCTGGAGATACATCGGTCCAGAACACGGTGAATGAGACGCGTATCAAGACCATCTAGACCGTCATCTTTTTGAAATGGAAGAGCCTCTGCTGATCTCAATTTAGCTATTTCTTGATAAATATGCCGATTTTCATTATATTGAAGTCGAGATAAGATGGCCGTTACTGC
Organism: Alkalibacillus almallahensis; assembly: GCF_011761495.1. Taxonomy (GTDB): domain Bacteria; phylum Bacillota; class Bacilli; order Bacillales; family Alkalibacillaceae; genus Alkalibacillus; species Alkalibacillus almallahensis. The sequence continues at coordinate 23,122 of NZ_JAASRU010000015.1, forward strand.
AACACTCTCTAAGGCTTTCGGGGCAAATTGATCTTGGTCATCTTGATGTATGTAATGCTTATAATGTTCTACTTCTTGTCGCAAATTTAAGTTATATGGCACAAATAATACACTCATCCGTTTTAAAAGGCTGTGATTCCTCTCGTCCTCAGCGAATGTTCGCCAATCAGACAAAGTGGAATGCCCGATCATGACTAAGTCACTAAATATCATCGCTTGTCGGGATACTTTATAAATTGATTGCTCAGCTAAAGTTAGGAAAGGATAAAGCAAATCGTGACGACACTTCAATACTTCATGCAATTCTAATAACCCTTGATTAGCTGCTTGAATTTCTCCGTCATAGCGATAAGCGCGGGGATCAGATGATGTACCATATTGTGTGACCTTCGCATAGTCGATATCGCCCACTAAATCGGATAAGTCTTGCGTATACCAATCACCCGGCATAAAGGTTCCAATTCCTAATCGTTCTTGCTCTGAAAGTTCAATCCGTTCTACAGGCATATGACGCCAATCGTTTTGATAATCCCGTTCAAGTCGTTGTTGATTATAGGGAGAAAGCGTTCCACTTATAGTTAACTCAATTTCTTCTTTTATGCTCGTTCGTTCATTCTTAGGCAATGCCCACAAAGGATTTTCTTGCATTGGGCAACCTTCCAAACGATAAATTGCCCCCTCCTCTGTTTTCGAAAATTCAATAAGAACTTGTTTTAATGTTTGGACAAAGGTCGACTTCCCACTTCCTGGAGGACCAACGAATAACCATAGTCGTTTCCGTGTATCATAATTTTTAGCGGCTGGTAATAAAAATCGTTGTTCAAATTCTTTAAGAATATGTTCCATCCCAATTAAGTGAGCAAACATTCCTTTTTCCTGTCCCCACGTGAACGCACGGTAAAGTCTTTCATGTGCAGACAAAGGCTTTACAGTTCTATTTTTAATCAAATCAACATATTGAGCTAATGTTAATTCTGACACAGAATCCCCTCCACCCGTTTTTGCTATAATTTATTCGAGTGGTTAAGGATATTATACGATAGACGGAACAAGAACTTTTTTTGAACAAATGATTTATTCATTCACAACATTTAAGTTTTAAGTTATAATGATTGTACAAACGTGATTATCATAAAGGAGGATTCTCCATGGATGCACCTATTATTATGACCATTTGTGTGACATTCTTAGTCTCTATGTTTGCCGCTGGATATGATGCAACACCAGGTGAACCACGCAAATAAAACATCTAAACTAATATCAAAAAGCACGCATTGGAATTCCAATGCGTGCTTTTTAATGGACATGCGGAAAGCCTTGTTGACGTAATGCTTCATAGACGATAATTGCTGCTGTATTTGATAAATTAAGCGATCGTACATGCCCTGTCATATGGACACGCAAGCATCGATCTTCTTTACCTTCAAGTAACTCATGCGGAATCCCGTCTGTCTCACGACCAAACACAAAAAAGATGTCTTCGTCTTGATTACTATAATCAAAATCTGAATAATATTTCTCTCCAAAATTCTCGATGTAATAATAAGAGCCTTCTGGATACGATTGATACAGTTCTTCCAAAGAATCATAATATCGAATATCGACATCATGCCAATAATCTAATCCTGCACGCCTTAACATCTTATCATCCGTCGAAAAACCTAAAGGTCGTATTAAATGAAGCGATCCTTTTGTTGCTAGTACAGTTCGAGCAATATTACCAGTATTAGCAGGAATTTCTGGTTGATATAAAACAACATGTATACCCACTGTTTTTCCACCTCAGCTATTAAAATGATTCAAACATGGCATATTATAGCATATTATGAAGCAATGTTGAGTCTGAATCCATTTCGATTGATAGTAATGTTTTCTTTTTATCTAAACCGCCACCATATCCTACAAGCGAACCGTCTTTTCCGATGACGCGATGACAGGGGACAACGACCGTAAATGGATTACGATTGACCGCACCACCTACTGCTCGTACAGCTTTAGGTCGTCCGATTGCTTGGGCGATATCGAGATAGGACCATGTTTCGCCATAAGGAATCGTTAATAAAGCTTGCCACACTTCTTGTTGAAATGTTGTGCCGTAAAAAACAAAATTTAAATCAAAATCAGTTAAGTTCCCTTGGAAATATTGATCCAATTGATCAGTTACACTGCTTAGCACCTCGGCATTGGATACAAATGTTTCATTTCCGAAATGTTGGTTTAACCAACGGTCGAAGCGATCTCTCAGGTCATGTTCTGTCCCGTATTTCACCCAATATAATGCATCTTCAGTTCCGCCAATAAATAATGGACCAACAGGTGATTGATATTCTGTCACATAAACGGTCATCTATTCCCCCACCTTTTCAGTCAATAGCTCCAAGCCTTTATTCATTTCATGGCGTGCACCCTCATCTGTTTCACGTTCTAAGGCGTTCGATATAAGGGATTGACTATCGTGACGAGCAATTTTCCCGATTGCCCAGCCAGCTGTTCCACGGATCATTGGTCGAGGGTCTTGTTGCATGACATGATTTAATGTATCGACTGCTGATGTTTCCTTATAATTAGCTAGAGCGATGATGGCATTACGTTGAATAGGTTTCTTGCCACGCCATGAACCAGCCATCTCACCGAATGTGTCTTTAAATTCACGATTAGACATGGTAAGTAATGGCTCTAACTTCGGCTTAACTCTTTCAGGATCTGGTTCAAACTCAGGATGAACGTGAAAATCAACACCCTTATTTTTCGGACAAACGACTTGGCAAGTGTCACAGCCATAAAGACGATTACCTATTTTCGAGCGGAATTCATCACCTAAGTAATCTTTCGTTAAGGTTTGATAAGCAATACATTGACTGGCATTTAACTGTCCACCTTGTACTAATGCGCCTGTAGGACAAGTGTCGACACATATATTGCAATCACCACACCCCTCTTCTAGGGGTTCATCCGGCTCGAATGGAATATTTGTAATCATTTCACCTAAATAAACATAAGACCCATACTCTTCAGTAATTAGAGTCGAGTTTTTACCGGTAAAACCGATACCAGCGCGTTCTGCAACAGCTCGGTCGTTTAATTCACCGGTATCAACCATTGATGTGTACGTCACATCACCCACTCGCGCTTCTAAAAACTCGCCTATTAGATTTAATTTCTCGCGTAACACATCATGATAATCGCGCCCCCATGAGGCTCGTGCAAACTGGCCTCGGCGTGCTCCTTTTTGATTCTTAGGTGCATCATGAAGCTTAGACGGGTAGGCAAGCGCAATCGCAATAATCGATTTAGCTTTTGGTTGTAACAATGTTGGGGTTGTGCGTTCTTCAACCGAGCCTTTTTCAAAACCAGAGTGATATTGCAACGTTTGTTGTGTGATCAATCGTTGTTTTAATGTGTCAAAGGTCTCAGCTGATGCAAAACCGATCTTCTGAACATTAATCTCTTCACAATAGTCCTTTAATTCTTGTTTTAACTGGTTAATATCCAACACAACCCCTCCTTTCTATTTAACTTAACGCGTTTGTAAGTGGCGAATACGATTAAGTGCTGCTGCAATTTCAAAGCGACGTGGACGAGCTAAATCTCCAGGATGTTCATGTCGGCGTTTACCTTGAGTGAAGCTTAGCCCTTCTTCATCCATTGCTTGTTCTAAAGCATCTAACCATGTTGCTACCGTTTTCGGTGTGTCATTTTCGTATTTAACCGCTATATATTTTAACATATTTGCGATCATTCTTGTTTGGGAATCATCTACTAATTGTTCTACAAGAGCTAAATCAACAGCTTGTTTCCCTAACATAATAGTCGTTTTGCCTTTAGCTTGGACTTTGCCTTTTGGACCAATTGGCTTGGCTAGCGACTGAGTTTGAACGGAACGATGAGACCATTCGCCGAACACATCTGCTTGTCCATAAGCTTTAGGATCCTCCCTGGCAATTTGCCGCGCACGTTCAGTCACATTAATCGGTTGGTAATGATCCATCATAATCACATCATCAGCGACGTCAAAATAATCGCCAGAACCTCCCATGACGAGCACAGTTGACACATTACGCTCATCTCTTAATTGTTTCACTTTATGAACAAACGGGGTGATTGGCTCTTGATCAGGTGCGACAAGTTGTTGCATCCGTTCATCACGGATCATAAAGTTCGTTGCACTCGTGTCTTCATCAATTAATAATGTTGAAGCACCTGCTTCTAATGCTTCCATCACATTAGTCGCTTGCGAAGTACTGCCACTTGCATTTTCGGTTGAGAATGCTTGTGTGTCTGTTCCGTTCGGTAAATTATTAATAAATGGAGCAATCGAAACATTAGAAACACTGCGACCATCTTCAGCACGGATTTTTACAGCATCACGGTTTGTTAACACATACTCTCGACCGTCACCTGCAATATGATCATAGACGCCTAGTTCAAGCGCTTCGAGCAGTGTACTTTTGCCATGATAGCCTCCACCCACTATTAAGGTGATACCTTGTTTAATCGCCATGCCTCGAATCGGCTCATGACGGTGTGGGATCGAGAATGATACTTCGTTTTCTTTCGGGCTTTCAAATGGGACTGCTTGTTTTAAAGGTTTAGAACTAATCCCGCTTGCTCTTGGCAAAACAGAACCATTTGCGACGAAAGCAATCCAACCTTCTTCATTCATCTTGTCTCGAATCGCCTCATGTTGGTCAGCTAACTCTAGTGTTTGGTCAAGGCGATTAGGATCAAGCGATAACACGGAATCAGAAATAATTTTAGGTAATGCTTGGAAGAAGAGCTTTTCTGCTTCTTTACCATTAATTTTTCGGCCATTTGCTGGTAAGCCAACTGATAAACAGACCGTAATGCCCTTTTCGGTTACAGATACAGCCGTTCGTTCTAATATTTCTTGGTCTGGGGCATCAATTGCAATCATGCCACTTTTACCGCTTCCTTTGATATTTATTTTATTATTTAAGACAGATTGGTTAACGATGCGTGCTAGATAATCTTCCACATATACACGACGGCGTTTGGAATCAAGCCATTTTTGAGAAACAGACTGTCTTTGATCACTTATAAACAAACGTATCTTAGACGGTGTTGCAAAGGGGTCACCTTGGGCATAATCTAAATACAAGGTGTAGTCATCAAATTGATAGCTTCCTTGAACATCTTTATACCCTTTGTAGCTTTTTTGATCAATTTTTTGTAGTAATGATTTTAGTTGATTCATCTTCATATCCTCCTAGTCCTTTAATTCGTTTTCATTCGTTCGATCATTTGTAAGAGTTGTTGGTTCCAGATCACTGGAATGAGGAGCATGACCACTAATAAAAATCCGGCAATGATCAATTTTGTTGAGCTCCCTTCTGCAATGCTTGCACCGACGAAACTATGAACGATCGTACCAGGAATTATGCCAATAACAGTCGCTCTCACAAAGTCTTTAAGTGACACTCGAGCCAACCCTGCTGTATAACTAATGAAATCAAAGTTGATTACTGGTACTAAGCGTAACATTAAAATATATAAAAATCCTTTGCTTTCGAACTTCTGACGATATTGTTCGATTTTATCTTTTTCCTTAAATTGGACAGCCTTATGGCCAAATTTCCTCGTCACAAAAAAGGCCACCACAGCACTTAATGTAGCGCCAGTTAAAGCTAGCAACCCACCGAATAACACGCCAAACGCTAAACCACCAACCATTGAAAAAATCGACGCTGGAAATAAAACTAATGGACGAATGCTATAAATAACAAGATAAGCAACGGGTGCTAACCATCCAGCTTGATAAATCATCTGTCGAATTTCAGTTGGGGTGATGTCAATAACAACATAATTAAGCCACAACAAAGCTAAAATAGCGGTTAATATAATGGTTACTTTCCAAATCGATACACGTTCCACAAGCATTCACCCTTACAAATCGTTATGAATCATTTATTCCCGATAATTCTTCTCTTCAATCATACATATACTTTTGTAACATCTTCAGAATTAAAACGTCTAATGTACCACTTATAGAAACAGGGGGTCTGTTTATGCGGCATTATATAACTATACTCATTCTCATATGCGCTATTATATTAAGTGCATGTTCTAATGATGAATCGAAATCAACTCAACAAGACAACAGAAATGATGCAGTTGAAGTTGAACAAGAAGCTGGTTCAAAAGAGCAAGTACAAATGAGCGAAGAAAGTAACACGCAATCATCTGAATCAGAACCATCAACCAATGAGGCGCGGGACACTAGTTCTGAGCGTATGGTCATCTACACAGGACGGCTATCGATTGAAGTCCCAAACTATGACGAAGCCCATAACCAACTCACAAACAAAATAGAGAATCTAAACGGTTATGTCGTCGCATCATCAACTCGTAACAGAGATGAAGATCATCGTTCCGGCCATATACGGGCAAGAATACCTCAAGAGTCCTTCCAGGATTTCATGAATCAGTTAGACAGTGAAAACATTCATATTGTGGAAAAGTCAACGCAAGGCGAAGATGTTACGGAACAATATGTTGATTTAGAATCTCGGTTGAAGTCAAAAGAAGCAGTCGAACAACGTTTATTGGACTTTTTAGAGGAATCCGATGACACCGAAAGTTTATTAGAAATCTCAAACGACTTAGCAAGTGTCCAAGAAGAAATTGAACAATTAAAAGGCCAAATGGAATACTTAGAAAACCATAGTGCTTTTGCTACCGTTACGATTGAAATTGAAGAAAAACGAGTTAACATCCCTAATATTGAAAGCGAAGAATCATTAAACACCTTTGAACGGACTCAACAAGTTTTTATGAGTACAATCAATACGCTTATTCAATTAGGATCTTATCTTGTCGTATTTATTGCAGGTACATCACCCATTTTAATTCCATTATTAATCGTTGGAGGCTTTATTTGGTTCAAACGACGTAAAAAGAAACAGTCGGGTTAATTATAACTCGACTGTTTCTTCGTCTAGTGGTAGCTTTTGTCTTAATTGTTTCATAAGCCAAACTCCTACTATGAACCCTATGATATGAAAGATAATGCCGCACCAGATTGGTCCGAACGAAATACTCGCAATTTGGAAAATAGGTGATATAATCACACCTACTGTACCTACAAATGCTGCCAGAGCGAAAGGAACATAAGCATAGGGTTTATCGCCTCCACCAGCTGATTTATAAGCATCCCACATCGCGAACATGTATAAACAAGGATAAAACATAATCCACTGATAATTCGTCATTTCAATTGCTGTATCAATCTCACCTTGAAAACTGGGAATAATAATATAGTTAAAATTGGCTTGGACGTTTATGAAAATTTCTAACAGGACAAACAAAATACCTTTAATATAGGAATGGTTGAGTAATTGAGCAAATCCAGGTAGAGCAATACTCCATACAATAGCTTCAATGCGTTTATTCTTATCCATCATTCCCTTACTCGTTCATCAATTGCCTACGGTTTGCCGCTTGAGGAGGTTGCTCTAACCAGCCATGATCAATCATCAATTCTGTTCCATCCTCAGTAAATTGTGCAATCTCAGCCATTAACCGTGTGTAATGAACGCCTAAATCATGCCGTGGACTATTGGACATACTCAACCCATAAAAACCAAGTCCTAAACTATTTAATGCCAACGTCTGATATAACATCAATTTATCCGAAAAGACAAAAGAAGTCTGGTCTGTCACTTCCGTATCCCAAGTCATTGGGACGGGCACATCATTTTCACGTAAAATGGATGAGAAGATTTCAATATGTTTGTTTGCAATATCTTTCCCACGTTGAAAGTAACGTTGTAATGTTTTCGATTCTGTCGTTTGAGCAAATCCCATCATCGTTGCTGCCCCTATGGCATTACGTTGTATGTTCGCAAATAAAAATGTAATTTCACTTCCAGTCACAGGTCTTCGTTCACCAAACCAACCTGTTAAGAAACTTTTCTTTTTGACAAAGTCAGGCTTAGATGGAATTGGAAGTGATGGCGCAATAATGACATATCCTTTATCGATCCCTAAACTTGTCGCCTCTTCATTTAACTGCTGTGAATCTTGCAGACGGTCTGCATAAAATTGACGTATATCAGGACGTGTGGAAAAAGCTGCTGCTGTGCCATAAGCATTCATGCTAATCTGACTTAACTGCCTTAAAAACTCTAACATATAATGATCCGTGAATAAGCGATCAGAATTAATATCAACATCTTCATTTTCATTGAACCCAACTGGAATTGGATAACCAATTGCATTAAACTGGTCAACAATGAAACCATAATGTTCTCGTGTTTTTTCAATTCTTGTATGAATGATTTCTGCAATTTCCTGATCTTCAACATGCTGTTCGAAATACCTTAATTGACAAAGAATTAAGGTATCACTTAAACAGTCTGACCATAATTGTGATATTTCAGGGGCTGTTAATTGGGCATGTGTATTTGCCATTGGTAAACCTCCATCCTTAATATTTCCTCAAGGATAGCTTTTCCGATTCTGTCAATCCCATACACAAGAACCCTTATCGTTTATTGTTTTTGTAATGTCTCATCCATCGTTAATTGTGCTAGCACACCAGCAATAAATGGCATGAGTGCGACTAATCCAATTGCCCATGACACATCAAACATATCAGCAAACAATCCTGCTAATAGTGCACCGAACGCATACCCTGTGTCACGCCAAAATCTGTAAACACCCATGGATGATGCTCGCCAACTTGGGGCTGCGACATCACTAATCGCAGCTTGTAACGTCGGATAAACCATCGCTGTTCCTAATCCAAGTAAAGCAGCTGCGATAAACCACAAGGCAAATCCATCAACTAAGAGAATCATCCATAAAGACAAGGCTTGTAAGTACATACCCGAAGCAATTAAACGTTTACGTCCCCATTTATCACTTAGTGTACCTGTTAATAACTGAAACATCCCCCACGCTGCTGGATAAACCGCTACGATCATACCGATCTCGCTGACACTAAGACCTACCGTTGCAAAATATAAAGGAAATAATCCCCATGCCATACCATCTTTAAGGTTTGTCGTTAAACCAGAGAAGCTAAAATTGGATAAATTTTTATCTCGCCAAGTTGAAAGAGCAAAAATTTCACCTGCTGATTTACGCTTTTCTTGACCATTTTTAGAAGTTGCCTTCATTTGCTCCTTGATAAACGGCTCGGTATCTTTGACAAATATAGATAAAATGAGTCCAACTAACACAATCACGATTCCCAAGAAGAACGGTTCCGGACGTAGTGACACATTTTGTGCAATATAACCTGAAAATGCTGCAAAAACAGCCACACCTGAATAACCAGCAAATTCATTAAGCCCAACAGCCGTTCCACGTTGGGTTGATTTAGCGACATCAATCTTCATATTTACTAACATCGACCAAGCGAGACCTTGATTAATTCCTAATAAAATATTGGCAACGACTATCACCCACCACGCGTGAGCGACAATAATTAAGATTGGTACAAACAAGCCAACAATCCAGCCTGCGATTAATGCACGCTTCCGTCCAAACCGATCGGCAATAGCTCCGGCAAAGTAGTTAATAATCGCCTTTGAAAATCCAAAACTTACAATAAAAGATAATGCTGCACTCGTTGAAGCCAACCCAAATTGTTCTTCTCCAATAATTGGCAAGACTGTTCGTTCGACACCGACCATAGCACCTACAAAGAAATTCATCACGACAAAAATGCTAAAAAGTAAAATATTCTCTTTGATCCCAATCTTGATATTCCCCACACTATTCCTCCTTCACGTTCCAACAGTAAAATAACCGATTGGCATGTTACCAAATCGGCTAATTTAGATCATTCATTATAATCGTAAAAACCACAAATATGATTCCTCCCAGGAATGCTAGTTTTTGTGATGGTCATAACGACAATCCTAGCGTCTTAAGTTTTCTAAACCTCTCCCCTACCTAAGTTAGTGTATCAAATGTTTGATTATTTGTTTTGTGAAATGCTTATGGAGTTACTTAATAAAACGAATGGTCACAGGAAAACGAAAATATTTCTTAGCAATAGCAGCGATCATCGCAATAATAAAGACGACCCACCATGCTATGATAATGATGAAAATAATTCCTACAAGCCCCATAGCAAACAATGGGATTGATAGATGGGCTAAATCGGGCAACCAATTTAAGTTCATAGAACCGATCCACCCAAGTAATAAAAATAACCCAAAACTAAGGAGCAGGTATAGCTGGTAAGAAATTTGTGCATTAATATTCTCGCGCATATGGTGATCAAAAAAAGGTGATTGATACGGGGCTACATACCAATACACAACTGTTACGACAATATTGAATAAGGTTAATGGAAAAACAATAGGTAAAACATAACCGATTAGCACCATCCATCGATCCTTAGCTGTAACTACTTCCCTCACAGCTTATTCCCCATTTCTAATGCGACTTAATAAACTGATCAATGATCTGATTAACGTCATTGATTTGATTACCTGGTAATTGGTGCCTACCATGCTGAACCATGCGAATCGAGCAGTTCGGCATTTTCGAAGCAATCGATGCACCATGACGACTGAGCAGTTTATCATGTTCACCATAAATTAACACAGTTGGTTGATCTAACTGAAACAATCGTTGTTGGCATTGGTAGGTCAAATAAGCACGGTAAAAATAATAGGCATCTCGTGAATTTGTTTTAAAAGCAGATGATATCAACGGGACAGCAATCAGTGGATTTTTCGTATTGCTAAATGTGCCAAAGAAAGCAATTAAATGAGACCACCCTCGTTTAGTGAGAGCCATACCACCTTTAACAAGTGTTGATAAGATCAAAGTGTTAACACGATCAACAGCACCAATTTGGATTAATCCTTTAACTAAATCAGGTCTTTTGAGCGCTAATTCAAACGCAATGCTACATCCTGCTGAATAAGCCACCAACCATACCCGTTTCTGCACCTTGGTTTCAATAAATTTAATAAAATCATAACATATATCAGTAAAATCCCATGGTTCACCACTTGAATGACTTCTACCGTGCCCGCGTAAATCCATTTGGACGACTTGATATTGATTTGATAAGCTTTCTATTTGCCCTTTAAAGACAGGACTCGGAAACACTGGACAATGAATAAAAACGATCGCTTCACCCTTCCCTTGAATCCGATAATACAATTTTTGATTTCGATACGTGATATATGGCATTGCACCACTCCTCTAATGACTATATTCATTATTGTCACTCTAGAAGAATGGTTCATGCACACTAATCGAGTGTTGATAAAATCTTACTGATCGATTGAAATGCTTCTTTTAATTGTCGTTGGTCATCTTTAGATAGTGTAGATAAACGCTCTTCCACAGCCGCTTCTAGGCGACGTTTTTGTTCCGATAAAAACGTTTCACCTTTTTCTGTTAAGTATACATAAGTGACACGACGATCTAGCTCAGATTTTTCCTTTCGAATCAAATCATGACTGATTAACTTTTGGATTAGAGGCGTTAAGTTTGATTTATTAATGGATAAACTTCGGGCAATGTCAGACATTTGAATATGCCCAACCTGTTCAATCGTATGCAAGATATGAAAGTGGGACGGGTGTAAATCACCTGTCTCTATAAGATGATAAGGGCCGAATATTTTTTTCGGTATATAGGGCAATGCCGTTAATACTTGATCGACTAGGTCGTTTGTTGACCCACTCATGTAGCTAACCTCCTTAAACTTTTCATAACAATTTGACATTCTCACCATTTAAGCTGATAATAATTGATAGTTATTATAACATAACTAATTGCAACAAAGGGGGATGACGATGAATTCCGTTATTCAAGTAAGTGATCTTGTTAAAACATATAAAAATGTTAACGCCGTAAAAGGCATTAATTTCGACGTTAAAGAGGGCGAAATTTTTGGCTTTCTAGGTCCTAATGGTGCTGGTAAAAGTACAACGATTAATATGATTTGCACTATGCTACCACCAACATCAGGCTCCGTCGTCATTAACGGCTACGATGTTCATAAACAAAAAGACGAAGTTCGCGGTAGTATCGGGATTATCTTTCAAGAAAATACGCTCGATGAAAAATTAACCGCCAACGAAAATTTAAGACTTCATTGTCGATTTTACAATGTTCCTAAAGAAAAACGCCACTCACGAATTCAAGAAGTCTTACAAATTGTTGATTTAGTCGACGTGCAAAACAAACGTGTCGAAGAGTTCTCCGGTGGTATGAAACGACGCTTAGAAATCGCACGCGGTTTACTCCATTATCCGAAAGTCTTATTTTTAGACGAACCGACAGTTGGACTCGACCCGAATACGCGAGCTCATTTATGGAAATACATTTTAAAATTAAAGGAACAGGAAGGCATCACGATGTTCTTAACAACGCACTATTTAGATGAAGCTGAAGTGAGCGATCGCATTGCCATTATGGACCAAGGTGAGATTATCGCAATGGATTCACCAACGGTATTAAAGGATGAACTAGGCGGCGACTTAATTGAGCTGTCGACTGAAGATAATGATCAAGCAATCGAAGAGATCCAAGAAAAAGTAACTGGTGCTGATGTGACCGTTAGTGGTGACACGATTCACCTTAAAGTCGAAAGTAGTGATGCGTTTATTTCAGACTTTATTAAAACGCTCGATATTCCAATTACCAAACTAAATATTCGTAAACCAACATTAAATGACGTCTTTTTAGCTTATACAGGACGCAATATTCAAACAAGCGAAGGATAGGAGTGACACAATATGGAAGGTATTATGGCCATATGGCAACGTGATTTAATCAAATTTTTCCGTGATAGAGCTCGATTATTCGGGTCGTTTACCATGCCGATTCTGTTTTTACTTATCTTTGGTGGCGGCCTCAGTGGCACAATGGAAACGATGATGACGCAAAACATCGATGTCGGCGAAGATTTTAATTATGTCCAATTTGTTTTTCCAGGAATCGTATCTATGACATTACTGATGACGTCTGTCTTTTCCGCGATGTCTGTCATTGAAGATAAGGACTTCGGATATATGAAAGAAATCTTAGTTTCACCGATTTCGCGCGTGAGTATTGCGGTCGGCAAAATGGCTGGGGCTGCAACCGTTTCAACCATTCAGGGCATTATGTTATTCGCACTCATTCCGCTTCTAGGCCTGAGCTATGATTTTATGTCATTAATCCAGGTCATTCCGTTTATGTTCTTACTCGGTGCTGCTTTATCAGGAATCGGCCTTTTATTTGCCAGTGTGATTAATTCAACACAAGGTTTTCAATTAATTGTCAATATTATTGTCTTGCCAATGGTCTTCTTATCCGGGGCTTTGTTTCCGATTAGTGGTATGCCAGGCTGGCTCGATGTTGTCGTCAAACTTAACCCCGTTACATATGGCGTCGACGTCATGAAGAAGATTATGATTGATATCGACCAACTATCTATGACCGTACGAGAAACAATGGGATTAAACCTCACCTTATTCGGGCGACAGGTTACCGTATTTGAAGAAATCTTATTTATTTTAGCTTTTACTGTTATTGTGATTGCGATCGCCACATTTAGCTTTAAGCGGGCGAATGCTTAGTGGGCGCACCATTAATTAGTTGAATCGCTCATTTATTTTGGATCGCGCACAATTATTTTGGATGGTGCTCATTTATTTGGGGTGGAGCTCAATTACTTGAAATCGCGCACAATTCTAGAGTAAACTCGCCCAATTCCATTGCGAAGTCGCTCGTTTATAAGCTTCTTCTCTCAATAAGTGACAGCCATCATAAATCAAGCCGGAGTCACGTCACTTAGAAGACGTCGCTCCGGCTTGTTGATTTTCAATAAATTGATTGATCGTTCTTATAACGTCATTCGGCCGTTCATCAGCTACTAAATGACCCGATTCATCAAACACTTCTAATTGCGAATTTGGTAAATCCTCTGTTAACCGCTCGCCAATCTTTAGTGGCACAATCTCATCTTCACGTCCCCAAATCAACAATGTTGGCACTGAAATTTGCTGTAATTCCTCTGTCGACAAATCGCCTTCTCGTTGCCTTAGCAAACGCGTTAATGATTTATGGAAATTAATATCGAGAAGCGGCTTCGTATAAGTATCCATCATTTCATCGGTAATTAATTCATGCCGATACAATACTTTTTCCATAACGTTTCGTACATCTTTTCGTTTAAAATATCGATAAACAAATCGATAAAAGAATGGCATATAGGAACTATAACGCAACCATGTTTTGGCCCGTTTTAAATAGCCTGAGCTACAAAGCAACATTAATGTGTTAACTCGTTCTGGTGATGCCTTGGCAACACTTAATGCCACTTGTCCGCCCATTGAATGACCCACTAAATGAGCACGGTCAATATCAAAATAATCCATTACCGCAACAATTAACTGACGATACTGCTTAAATGAATACTCAAATGTTACCGACTTTTCGCTTTGACCAAAACCTGGCAAATCAAGCGCCAAAATGGAATAATGTTTTGATAACTCGGGCGTAATTGAACTAAATGAATACGTTGAAGCCAAAAATCCATGAATCAAAATCATCACAGGCTTATTCTTCCATTCATATTCACAATACACATCAACGTCTAACACTCTAATCGTTTCTTGTTTCATCCGATCGCTTCCTCTGCATCATGTTTCTATATCTATGATATGTTATAGTTTCACCATACTGCAAACTCTACACCCAAAAAAGGAGCATCAATCATGGGCGATTTAATTTTAGGGTCATCATCCCCAAGGCGACAAGCGATATTACAACAAGTTGAGCAGCCATTTACAATTCGAAAACCAGATATCGACGAGTCTGTGATTACAACACCTAATCCAGTTGAAAAAGTTGAGCAACTGGCCACCATCAAAGGACGCCACATTCCTATTGAAAACGAACAGGAAATCATTTTATCAGCTGATACAGTCGTTGGCTTTGATCACCAAATCTTTGAAAAGCCGAACACTCGAGATGATGCCTATCAAATGATGAAACAATTAAGTGGACAATCACACGCTGTTTTCACTGGGGGTATGCTCCGCTCTGCTAATCAAGAGGATCTATTCGTTGAACGAACAGAAGTCGAATTCTGGCCCTTATCTGAAGAAGAAATCTTATGGTATATCGACACAGATGAACCCTATGATAAAGCTGGAGCTTACGGCATTCAAAGCATAGGCGCTCGTTTTGTGAAGCAGATTCATGGGGACTACTATAACGTGATGGGATTACCAATTTCTCAGGTTATTCGCCGTTTACAAGCTTTTAATATTTAAAACAACATGAACCACCATTAAACACATAAAATATCATCCCTCTCCTCCCTCATGATGGCTTTCATCATAGGGTCTTATGTTTAAGCAAATGACTAATAGTGAATGTGAATATTAGCGCATTGTAAAAGGAGGGTTTCTATGGAACACGATCATAGCGAACAACACGGAGAACACAACCACGATAACCATGAAAATCATCACAACCATCACGAACAGATGGTACAAGATTTTAAACAACGCCTTTGGATTTCTATTATTATCACGATTCCTATCTTAATACTTTCACCTATGATTCAGTCATTTATAGGTGTGAATTGGGAAATCCCTTTTAGTTCTTATATTATTTTTGTTTTAGCAACTGCCATCTTCTTCTACGGGGGCTGGCCATTTTTAACCGGCTCCGTCGATGAACTTAAACAGAAGAATCCAGGCATGATGACGCTCATTGCCTTAGCGATCACGGTCGCCTATGTCTATAGCTCTCTAACAGTCTTCGGCCTTGAAGGCGGTCAGTTTTTCTGGGAATTGGCAACGCTCATTGACATTATGTTATTAGGCCACTGGATCGAAATGCGTTCAGTAATGGGCGCTTCTAATGCCTTAGAAGAACTCGTTAAGCTAATGCCCAATAAAGCCACTAAAGTTCATGACAACGGTGAAATTGAGGAAGTTGAAATCGATTCTCTTCAAACTAACGATCATGTTCTAGTCAAACCTGGTGAAAAAATCCCAGTTGACGGAACAATCGTTAAGGGACAATCCAGTATTGATGAATCCATGCTTACGGGTGAGTCTGTTCCTATTGAAAAGCATGAAAACGATGAAGTAATCGGTGGTTCCATTGCTCAAGAAGGTTCCTTAACGATTTCTGTTGAGAAAACTGGACAGGACTCTTATTTATCACAAGTCATTAACCTCGTCCAAGAAGCTCAACAGTCCCGCTCAAAAGCACAGGATTTCACCGATCGTGCGGCTAAATGGTTATTCTATATCGCTGTTCTGTCAGGTGTAATCACTTTAATCATCTGGTTAAGTTTTGGTTACCCTTTCGATCATTCATTAGAACGAATGGTGACAGTTATGGTCATTACATGTCCGCACGCCCTCGGTCTAGCTTCACCATTAGTCGTCGCTGTATCGACATCGTTATCAGCTAAACAAGGACTGTTGATTCGCAATCGCATAAACTTCGAAAACGCACGTGGTGTTGATACCATTGTCTTTGATAAAACAGGCACTCTAACAAAAGGTGAATTCGGGGTAACGGATATTTTACCACATGAAAATTACAACGAAGACCAATTAATTCAATTAGCAGCAAGTCTTGAACAACAATCAGAGCATCCACTTGCACGAGGTATTGTTGATTATGCTCAATCAAAAGATCTATCACTCGATGACGCGCAAGATTTCCAGGCCAAAACCGGTAAAGGAATCGAAGGTACGGTTAATGAACAGCAAGTTAAAATCGTAAGTCCGAAATATTTAGATGAACATGATATAGCTTATGATGATGACAGATTACAACAACTATCAGAGCAAGGTAAAACAGTCGTTTCTGTTTTAGCAGACGATACCTTAATTGGCATGATCGCCCTTGCTGATATCATCAAAGATGAAGCAAAAGAAGCGGTTCAACAGCTACATGAGAACGGAATCGAAGTTGTCATGTTAACAGGAGATCACGAACGAGTTGCTCACTGGGTTGCGAACCAAATTGGGATCGACAAGGTTTATGCTGAAGTATTACCAGATGATAAAGCCGACTATATCCAAACGATTCAACAGCAATCCAAACGCGTCGCTATGACTGGTGATGGCATTAACGATGCACCAGCTTTAGCCACAGCTGATGTGGGGATCGCGATCGGCGCTGGTACAGATGTTGCGATGGAATCAGCCGATATTGTCTTAGTCCAAAGTAATCCAAATGATGTCGTTTCACTATTCAATTTATCACGTAAAACGTATCGCAAAATGGTCCAAAACTTATGGTGGGCTGCAGGCTATAATATTGTAGCGATCCCTCTAGCAGCAGGTATCTTAGCTCCGATTGGCATCCTACTAAGCCCGGCAGTTGGCGCCGTCTTAATGAGCATGAGTACCGTTATTGTTGCCATCAACGCTAAACTATTAACCGCAGATTAAAAATTAAAACCACGTAACCATTCAGAGCATGGTTACGTGGTTTTACTATTTCTTAAGCCAATTGAAATGACTCACTGGAATCTTATTGCTCATCCTCAGCTTTTTGCATCAATGCCTCTGGAATCATTTCGAAGCCTTCAACAACTGTATTTTCTTCAACTTCAATCATTAAATTGAGCTTGCCACCGACAATCGTCTGGCGCACATATTTAAGGTCCTCAGGCTTCAAAGCAATATCCGCCACTTTTGTTTTAATCTTAATCGATTTTGAATTCGATTTCGGTACAACACTGCTTGCTTTCAGTTCATACGACTCGTCATCGATGATCGACTTAAATGCTTCCTGTACTTTTTCAGGATTCGCTTCTTTCACCCCACTGTTTTCAAAGACTTGACCGATATCTTTGTAATCCAAAGTTGGCGCTTCCTCTTCCTCATGTTCTTCTACGACACGATTCACTTCTTCATATACGTTCGATAGAGTCCGCGTATTAATTTGTTCACCAGCGACACGCTTGAGAACCTCTTCAAAAACAGCTTTATCTTCTTCAGCTGTGACTGCTTCTTCTGCATTTAACACATCATCGATAAAATGTTCATTTAATGCATTCGCTTTACCAGTAGAGTAGAGCACATGATTAACATCACTCGCATTATCTGTTATAGCCGGAAATAAGAAGCCTGAAATCGGCGCTTGTAAATTAATAACAGGATCGACCACAATATTATACTTAAACTCTTTCTCAACGTAATCGAATAGCAATTCTTTTTTCGGGTCTTGCGTTTTGTTAACACTACATAAAATGAACGGATGAGCGTACATCTTATCGTGGCTGCTCTCTTCCGCTTCTTCACTCACTTGTTTAGACGGATCACGGAATTCTGCTTTGATAAATGTCACCACAATATCTACGTCATAAGGGTCCCCGCTTAACATCTTCTCAACAAGCTTCAACATATCAGCCTTCCAAGCATCTGTTTCCTGTGCTAATAAACCTTGGTGAAGAATGAGTTGACTACTATTTTCGACGTCTCGTTTGAACTTTAACTCAAATAATTTCTCGTCGAGTTGACCTGTTAATACTTTTTTGAAGTTTTGATAGAACAACTCTTGTTGTTCAGCTTCAAGCATCTCAAACGGCATGCTTTGGTGATGATAGATTTCATTCGTTTCTTTCATAATATACACATTAAAAATTTCATGAATCGTTAAGCGATCATTATCAGCTTTGAATTGTTTGCGTACGTTTGCGACATCTTTTTTGTTCAATGCGTTCACTCCTATGCTATGATGACTGCATGATATATTTTATCATAACGCTTTTTATATTTTGAAAGAACATTTACCTATAATTTGAATTTCACGATCATCAAAAGGAATGATTTCTATCAACCTTTAGATCATAATTTGATTGAAATGAGGTGATATTTTGACACGGTTTCGTACCCCTACAGTTATAAATATTATTTTCTATAGTTTATTAACCAGCCTATTTCTAGGATTTTTATTTCTTTTTATCATTTTAGATCATCGCTGGTTCAGCTATATAATTCTAATTTTATCTATTGCTGTTATTACTTGGGGGTATAAACGTTTTTCAATCGGTAAAAATGTCCTGATTTGGATTGCTTCCATTATAGTCTTAATGCTGACACTAGTTTATGGCAGACCTGACTTATCCGTATCCTTTCAAGGACACTTTATTAATGAAACTATGAAATTCAACTATTTTACAGAACAAAGACTGTCGAACGAAAGACGAACGTTTAATTCTGTGCCGTATAACTTTCAGAGTTGGGATCCACCTAAGACTTACGAAAATGAACAAATCCAACTGTCACAATCAAAAGGATACCTATTATCGCATAACGAGAGCTCATCAGATCACGTCATCTATCAATTGCATGGTGGCGCATATATCAATCCTTTTTCAAATGGATACAATGAGACAGCCGTTCGTTACTCCAATGTTTACAACGATGCTGATGTCTTCTCACTCGATTATCGTACAGCACCTGAGCACGAGCACCCTGCTGCTTTAACTGATGCCAAAGAAGGCTATAGGTGGTTAATTAATCAAGGTTATGATGCTAATGATATTGTCGTAGTCGGCGATTCAGCTGGTGGTGGGCTTGCCTTAGCGATGGGTTTAAAACTGCGTGATCAAGATCAACCATTACCAAGTATGTTCATATTGGCTTCACCATGGACCGATTTAGCAGCAAATGGTGATTCATATAAAACCAAAATTCAAGATGATGCGCTATTCGGGTCGCCTAACCCAAATACCGCACCTGAGTTCCCAGTTCCGGTCATTTATGCTGGGGATCACGATTTAACTGATCCATATTTATCCCCTGCTTACGGAGAGTATGATCATTTTGCTCCTATCTTGATTCAAACAGGTCGTGAAGAGTTATTACTAAGCGATAGCCAGACCATCTATGAAAAGGCAAAAGCTGCCGGAACAACTGTACAATTCATTGAATACGAAGGTTTATTTCATAACTTTTATATTAGTCACCCTGAAATTCCAGAAAGCCAAGAAGCTTGGAAACAAATCGATTCATTTATTGAGAAATATCAATAACCATTGACCTTTTTATAGATATTTACCGTATATTTCAAACACTTATTCAAATTAATACCAATCATTATTGATTTTGTATTGACAAATAACTATGTAAAAATTATATTACATATGTAAAGTTTTTTTACTTACTTTAAAAATTTTTAGTGTTCATCAATAATTTCAACATGTGGAGGGTGTTGCATTTAGTTTGAAATTAAACAAAATAAATTAACATCAAATAATGAATGAAAGGAGTATTATTTGAAAAACAAATCGGAAATTCTTGTTAATAATATAGTTGTATTAAGAGCCGAAAATAAATGGACACAAAAATATGTTGCTGAACAACTAGGAGTTACAAGGCAAACAGTTCACTCACTGGAAGCAAATAAATATAATCCCTCTTTAATATTAGCTTTCAAAATATCAAAGTTGTTTGGTAAAGAAATAAATGAAATATTCACCTATTATGAATAAGGAGGAATAAGGTTAAATGACTATTTTGAATTTAGTATTATATTTAATAATATCAATAAGTTTTATCTATTACATATTCTTTGTTGCTAGCCAGGGAAAAGATGAAAGAGGGCAAGAAATACTGACTAGCGCTTCACAAGTAGCACTCTTTATTACGATGGTCGGATTCATTTTTCAAGCGTTTTTCTTCACTTTTGTTGATCCAACGATCGATCAAGTAGAAATTTTAATTGCTACCTGGATGGCTTCTGTCTTTTTAGGTAATGTCATAACAATTATTGTAAAACTTAATAAACAAAAAGCTTAATTGAAAATCCATCAATGTCATATCACCCCTTTCTGTTATTAGTAGGGGTGTTTTTATAGTCTTAGTTATGAATTTAAATGTCTTCGAAATAAAACATTAACCTTTTTATAGATCATTGAATTAATTTTATCTTAACATTTGCTAAACCTGTGAGAGTCAAGTTTAAATCCATACATCTGCTAGCAACTCGAGCGCTTTCTTACGATTATTTTCACCATAAAATTGAGGGATCACAAGCAATTCATCAGCATTAACTTTTTGAGCTAGCGTGTTTAATCCTTCTTTAACTTGTTCAGGTGTTCCAATCACAACGCGATCACGGTTCTCTTGAATGCGTTCTACCTCTTTTTGAGTGAACCCGCGTTCTACAACCGTTTCGACTGATGGCATATAAGGTGGTTGGTCCTCAGATTCAACTGCCAACACCCATAAATCAAAGGTTTGAGCTAATGTCTCAGCCTCTTCCTCAGTATTGGCAATGACAACGAATACGCTCGCCATGACGTATGGGCGTTTTTGTACTGAGGACGCTTTAAAACGCTGTCGGTAATCATCGGTTATTTCACGACCGTTTGCTTTTGTTGACGGCACAAAATGAGCAAAGGCATAGTTTGCCCCAAGATCAGCAGCGACACGAGAACTACGGCCACCACGACCGAGCAACCATATTTCGGGCATGGTATCGACTTGTGGTGTTGCTATTAATTCCGAAAATCGGTGATCTTCTTGGCTGTCATCGGTTAAATATTTATAAAGATCTTTCACTTGCTGATCAAAAGATACCCGGTGGCCTCGCTCCTCATTTAAAGCGCGATTAACCATCGGAAAGCCTGGCGAACGGCCAATCCCTAAATCAATTCGATTCGGATGAAATGCTTCTAGCATGCGGAAAATTTCCGCCACTTTATAGGGACTATAATGAGGCAACATGACGCCACCTGAGCCAAGTCGAATTCGATTAGTTTTCGCTGCTAACTGCATCATTAACATCTCTGGTGTGCTACCTGCGACTGAGAAAACATGGTGATGTTCCGCGACCCAATAGCGTTTAAAGCCTAGTGTATCAGTTAACTGGGCGAGCTCTTCTGTATGTAATAAGGCTTCACGAGCATTCGAGCCTTCAAAAATCGGTGAATAATCTAATATACTAATAGGAATCATGCTGTCACTCCTCTAATGATTAGCCTACCTCTAGCATAAACCAGTAAGAATTATTTTGACCATAAAAAAGCTTCTCATAGGATGAGATCCCATGAGAAGCTTATTAAAAATGCTCTAATTAATCAGCTTGCATACCACCATCAACATTATAAAGTGAACCTGTCACAAAGGCTGCCTCATCTGATGCTAAGAATTTAACAACAGCCGAAACATCTTTCGGTGTACCAAAACGACCGACTGGAATGCCTTGTTTAATCGCCTCTGCCGCAGCATTTGGATCATCTGGACTCAAGTTTTCTTGGATGCCTGTCAGCATATTTGTATCGATTGCTGCTGGGGCCACCGCATTGATCCGTATACCATGACTTGCCTCTTCTAAGGCAGCTGTCTTCGTCATACCCGCTACAGCGTGTTTCGACGCTATATAACCGACCATATTCGCAGAACCAATATAAGCCGCATTCGATGCTGCATTAATAATTGCACCATAGCCTTGTTTCTCCATTTGTTGAATGACATGTTTCATGCCTAGAAAGACACCTGTTGTGTTGATGCCCATAATCTGTTCGAACGTATCCTTTTCGAGCTCTTTAATGGGCGTTGCAGGTCCAGCAACAGCAGCATTATTAAAGAACACGTCAACTGATCCATAAGTTTCAACAGTTTCATCGACATACTGCTTCACTTCAGCTTCATTGGTAACATCCGCTTCAATCGTTAAAATTTTATCCGGCTGATTTAGCTTGTCCTTCGCATTTTTCAAGGCATCAGCACTAATATCGACTAGTGCAACATTGGCTCCATCATCTAAAAAAGCCTTAGCCGTTTCCATACCAATGCCACCAGCTCCGCCTGTAATTAAAACTGTTTTCCCTTGCATAAAACACCTCTCCTTTTTGCTTTTAATAGTTAGATTAGTATTCTTGTAATCGGTTACAATTCTACTTTAACAAAAACGTTTATATATTGTCGACAATTTTGAATTTTTAAATATTGATAGATTATTAAACAAAGCGCTCAAATTGTTAAACAATCTGAGCGCTTTGTTAGATAAAGTTATGAGATTGTTTAACAATGTTATGAGATTGTCTAATAAACTCATAACATTGTTAAACTTCCCCCTCTTTCAATGCATATCTAGCAAATTGTTTGGCTTCCTCAAAATTTGCTTCTGCCAAAGCTTCCACAAACTTGGCAAATTGCTTATGAAATTGAATCATGGTTTCTTGATTCCACTGGACTTGGGCGAATACATTAAGGATTTGATTGGCCTCTTCATAAAATCGCATTAAAGCCTTGTTATCTGCTAAATACATCACGTACCTCAGCATCAATTCAGCGCTATGCTGATAATGAATCAAATCTTGGCGTCCATAATACGTAAGCACATCCTCGTATAACTGTTGCCATTTTTCTTTATGCGTGTCATTCCATACTCTCGAAACACCAACAATACCGTATTGGATGATATGAACCATAACTTCTATATAGTCTGAAATATCATCTCGGGTAAATGATTTAACAACTGTTCCCTTTCGCGGAATACGATCGACGATGCCATTCACTTGTAATAAATATAAAGCTTCACGTACAGGAGCCCGACTCGTTTCCAACTCTGATGCTATGTTTTCTTCAACAATTTTATCACCAGGAACGAGTTCCCCTTTCATGATCTTCCGCAAAATTTCCTTGCTTATTGATTGTGGTAATGATTCTCTAAAGTAGTCACTATGCTCTGATTGATGGTTAAACATGTTTTCTCCCCATTTATCATTGTTTGTAGTCAGTATATCAAAATGCGTCAGTTTTAAAATAGAATCTTTCCGATCATGAACTAAAAAACACATGCTGCATCAATACCAGATTTGATGATCAACACGTGTTTTTAGTCGTTTATAAAAATTTATGAATTAACGCTTAGTAATTTTAATCAACCACAATAAATTACTCAGCTAACCACTCGCTCATTAACTCTTGCGCTTCTTGATCGCGAAGAACACCAAAATGAGATAATCCTTCAATAACCCTAACGTCAACTAAATCATTTAATGCAAAAACATCCTCATAGGCGTCCGCATGAAAGGATTGATCATCTGAACCTGCAACAACGAGCGTATCTTTATCCAACCCGTCAATATCAGACTGATAATCTGAACGTGGATGCATTGATGTCTGCAGACGATAGTCATATCTCAACGTTTCTGTACCGTCTCGATAGGCTTCAGGCATATTGAATGAAATTACGGATTGCCCATTTAAATAGGATAACCCCACTTGATTCAACATCGAAAGTCCAATCATACGCGGTAAACTAACATTTGCCCAGCCACTTTCACTATTATAAACATCTGAATCATGATGAATATAAGGAGCTATTAGCAAATATCCCGCAAGGTCATGTGCAGGGTCACCACCCGCATAACGGATAACTGTGCCTCCCCCGCTCGAATGTCCACCCAGAATGATCTCAGTGTCAGGATATTCTACTTCCACTTCATCAATCAAATCATCTAAGTCGTCTTCAAGTTGCCCAATATAATTTATTTGCCCTCGATTTTCAGGATTTGGTCCATGCCCCCTGAAATTTGGCGTATAAACCGTAGCGACACCCGCTTCAGCCAAATGATTGGCAAGTGGAGCCAAATAGCGACTGTGATAGCCAGAACCATGCAAAAGAATCAGCACTTGATCAGCCTCGGATGAATAATGCCGATAAGATAATTTGGTACCGTCACACG
Source organism: Alkalibacillus almallahensis (assembly GCF_011761495.1). Classification (GTDB taxonomy): domain Bacteria; phylum Bacillota; class Bacilli; order Bacillales; family Alkalibacillaceae; genus Alkalibacillus; species Alkalibacillus almallahensis. The sequence continues at coordinate 47,786 of NZ_JAASRU010000015.1, forward strand.
CTTCATATGTTTCTAACTCGGGCACTTGATCATCTGAGACTTCAACTTGATTAAAGTTTAAGTCTGATGCTTGATCTTTTGGTTCTTGAACTGGCCCAAAAAGCGTTAAGCCGTGCGCAATCATTAAATAAATCCCCGCAGATGACAGAGCAACAATCACGACAACTTTCATGATTTTTTTAATTAAAATCAACCCTTTAGTAATTATTTTTAATTATTCTGATAATATCATGTGGCATACATATACTCAATAAAATAAAATTATGATATGCTAAAAATAACAAGGAGGGTTTCATAATGACCGAACAGCCCATAACGATTTACAATCACAAACAACACCCTGTCACATTGAATGCGTTACGACTGACGAATTATGCCCGTGCGCAAATCATCGAAGCTATAGACAGTACACAACAGTTTTATTATTTGTTTTTCTATAAAGGAAAATTTATTACTGCCAAAACAACCTCGACTCTTAAACGGTTTTCCTTTATCGCAAAAGCCTTCAGCTACGGTCACGTCCATCACGCACCTCACCCATTCATTAAAGCTTTTCTAAGTGCGAATCCTACTATGAAAATGATTAATAACCAACAGCTACTTCGAAAGCTCAGCGACAAATACTCAAAGCATGATCAAGCGTACATCCTCACCATGTTTGAATCATTTATTAAAAAACAACAACTTTTCGACCATCTAAAATCTATGTTTTATGAAGACCGACGCGAAGGCCACCTACTTTCCGCTTACCAAACGATTCAAATTATGAAAGATTTCACCCCTAACCACAGCTTTGTTAAATCATTAATAAACGACCGTATTTTTAAAAAATATTTTACAATGTACCAAGACCAAAATGAGAAACTGTTCCTACACGATGTCATTGAGTCGGAAAAAATTATGTTCAATGATCCCGAGCAATATTTCAATTACTACATGGACCACCTTAAAGCTGAAGATCGATTAATCGAGTTAACGATGATTCAATATCATCAATTGAAAACTTCTCCTACAGAAGCTATTTTAAAATCTTTTGAAAAGAACTTTCCTAAGGCGTTATCTGATGAAGACTTATTAAAACTATACGATGAATTGGCTAGCTACAATTCTTTCAATCCTCTTCAAAATCGTTTACTTAAAAAATGTATCGAATTTGGCCATCTCAACCAATTATCCAGCATCGTTTTGAAGCATGATCATGACTTAAATGCTCAAGATGCAAAACAACTGACAGAGATCATCACCCGACAAACTGATCACAACTTAGCTGCCCATCCCCAAGGATTACAACGACTATTGATTAAATTAATCGAATTTAGCCCTCAAGAAGCAGACAGATTATTATACCCTTTCGTAAGCAACTTGCTCGGTCAATATAATATAAATGAACTGCATAATTGGCTAGAACCATTCCGTGATTTAAATCCGGATTCAAACGTCTTAGCCAAATTTGACCGTATTTATACGCTATATAACGACTTGGACCATGTTCAATCACTAGGCGAGTTGTATTTTGAGTTCAAACAATGGGATCAAGCACTTGATTGCTTTAGCATGGCATCTGAATTAAGGCCAGATGACTCTAAACCATTAAAATGGTTGTCGAAAACTTATCTTGAAAAAGGTTTAAAAGCTGAGTCAGAAGTCTATCAGAAGATGTATGTCGATTTACAGAAGCAGGCCTGACGAACCAACTGATCATTTCAATCAGCAACCTGTCTATTGTATGTTACGATAATAAGTAACTTACTTTTGGAGGCAGACCATGGACAGGGATGAACAGACAAAACGATCAGATATTTCACTTAATAAAGGAAGTGTATGGGGGCTCATTATTGCGATTACTCTCATTTGGGGTTATGCGTGGGTCTTAATGAAAGCGTCGCTTGATCATATGGGGCCCTTTACATTTTCATCGTTTCGTTTCGGAACGGGGGCTTTAACATTACTATTAATTGTTTGGATCGCTCGTTTAGGACTACCTCCCAAACGTTATATTAAACACTTAATCATCATTGGGTTCTTACAAACAACGGTTGTATTTACGTTGGTCATGTTTGCGTTAATGTTTGTGGATGCCGGAAAATCATCCGTTCTGCTTTATTCCATGCCCTTGTGGAGTAGTTTACTCGCTGTGAAATTTTTAGGAGAACACTTATCACGTTGGAAAATAGCAGGCCTTATTTCAGGTATGCTTGGTTTACTAACAATTCTGGGATGGGATATTTGGCTCGGACAAAATATTGAAGTCATTATCGGGGAGATATTAATTATCATTAGTGCTATTTCCTGGGGAATCGCAAATATTTATTACCGATTAAATGTTTCTGACCTTCCCAAACTTCAATCGTCAGCCTTTCAGATGCTATTCGGTGTACTCGGTATTTTCATCGCGACACTTGTCATGGAATCTGGTCAACCGATTATTTTTAACACCGAAAGTATATATTACATACTATTCACAGGCGTACTTGCTTCGGCATTATGTTTTACTGTGTGGTATGTCATCATGAGTACAGTCGATATGGTGACAGCCACAATCTCGACATTGTTAGTTCCAATGTTCGGCTTAATCTTAAGTAGTTTATTACTGAATGAGGAATTGACTATTGGTGTGATTACAGGATCAACTCTCATTTTAGTAGGTATTGTTTTATCTCAAATTACTTATGACAAAAAGCGTACTGAACACAGGTGAATTTAATCCCCAAAATGAATGGGCCAGAAACCAATATTAGTTTCCGGCCCATTTAAATTTATGAAGTCCTGACTTAAGTGTCTTATTTCTTCTTCGCTAATTCCTCGCGATCTAGTGCTCTAGGTCGCTCTTCTAACCAACCATGTTTAATCATGATATTAGCCCCATCCTCAGCGTATAACAATGTTTCATGAATTAAACGATCATAGTGAACAGCTACATCTCTTCTCGGGCTCATCGACATACTTGCCCCGTAGTACCCGACACTGATCGCAATTAATGACGTCGTATAAAACATCATTAATTTATCTGAAAATGTATACGTCGTCGAGTCGGTCACTTCAGTCTCTGATGTCGGTGTAATATCGATATCATTGTCACCCAATACTGAACCAAATATCTCGCAATGTTTCTTTGCGATCTCTTTGCCGCGTAGGCAGTACTCTCTTACTTCCTTGCTATTCGCAACTTGGCTAAAACCAATTAAGATAGCTGTACCTAAGGCATTTCTTTTGTAATTCCCTTCTAAGTTTGTGATCTCAGGGCCTGTAAGCGGTCGTTTATTACCAAAGTATCCTGTAAGAAAGCTTTGTTTTTGGACGAAATCTATACCTTCAGGAACTGGTAGATAAGAACCTCTATTAAATATACCTTTCTCCATTAGCGTATCCGTTGCCTGTCGCAATAATTGATCTGATTCTTGGAGGCAGTTGCTAAAAAAGGTATACACATCTTGGCGGGGGGAATAAGGCAAGCTCATACTGTAAGTATTGAGACCGAGTATTCCTAACTGCTCAAGATAATTTAAGACAAATGAATCCGTAAATAATCGAGTTGCTGTAAGATCCACATCTTCTTCGATCTTAAAGCCATGAGGAATCGGATAATTTTCTTGGTTAAAGATCTCCGTTATTCTGTCGATATGACTTTCAGATAATGTGATAGCTTGTTGAATAACTGTTTTAATATCCTCATCCTCACATTTTTCTTCAAAAAACTTTAATTGGCAAATCGCCCCACTATCGTTCATATAAGTTGTCCATAAGTTCGTGATTTCTGAAGCGGTTAACCGGGCATCCTGATTATCTACTGCCATTTCTATAAACACTCCAATCCGTTGTAAAATAAGGCTGAACTTAGTGTTACCCAACTCAAAGTAAATAATGACAAAAAAATGAGTAATACCAATTCGGCATTACTCAAATAATCTAGTTGAACCATTATATCCGTGAAAAGTGTTTCGGCATCGTTCCATTTTCAATACCTAACTCATCTAACCAACGACGGTATGCAATCGTGAGTGCATCTGATTTCAAATGCATTTCAGCTTGTAAATCTAACGGGAGCAGTTCTGGCTTTTGACTTTCCACAATATCTAAATCCTGATAAAAAATCGTGTCTTGAAACTCACGGTAAGGTTCATCTGGTTGATCAAGTTCATAATTACGTGTTAATAACATGAACACCTGGCATTGCTCATCATCCAATTGATTCACAGCTGTAAAAATCGTAAGAGCTTCATCCAAGCCTTCCGTCGTTTTCGTAAACCGTGCGACAGTTGGGGTTAAAATTTCATAAACATAATCCGTATAACCACCTTGTCCACGTCCATCTGCATCTGGTTGATAAACGGGAATCTTACTCGTGATAAATCGACCATCCACAAAATTCACGTCATAATCAACGACTTCAGCATGATCAGCATCACCTAACATCCCTTCATGCACAAACATTAAATGAGACACATCAAGGAAATTTTCAATAATTCTAGGCGCATTCGCTTTTACATCATAAGGACCACAAATCACCGTACGATGATCGTCTAAATGATGCTCAGGAAATTCTGCTATAGCTTCTGGCTTATCACCCAAACAAACCCATATCAGTCCTATGTATGTCTGACATTGGTAAACAACTGCTTTTGCCTTTTTAGGAATTGGACGCTCACACGGGAGTGCTGGAATTTTGGCGCAAGCGCCAGATGATTCATATTCCCACGCATGATAAGCACATACTAATCGCCCATCGACGACACTCCCAAGCGATAGTGACGCACCCCTATGTACACATAAATCTTTAAAGGCATGCACACCTTTATCATTGCGAAACAACACCACAGGTTCGCCTAATACATGCACTTGCTTCGGTTCATTTGCCACTTCATCTGCTTTACATACAGGATGCCACTGATTCCATAATTTATCTTGTCGCATAATTGACCTCCCTTTCTGTTGTCATCACTTGATCATCCGATTTTTCTGGCAACACAACATTTAAAATGAGAGCACTAATGGCGCCAACCGCTGTACCAGACGACACGATATACATGACGATATTCGGAAGCGAATTCGACACCTCAGCTGGAATGAGCACCGCAAACATAGCCATCATCACGGGTACACCAATGACGATCATATTCCGTTCAGTAAATGGTGAATGTTTAATGACTTTAAAGCCATTCATCATAATGACAACGCATAAGATCGCAAATACCCCATTAATAACGACACCAGGAATACTAGCAATCACATTCATAAATTTCGGCATCATGCCTAAAGCAACTAAAATCATACCACCAGCTATGATTGGTTTACGATTACGAACCCCAGTAATCGAAATAATTCCCGCATTCGAAGAGTAACCCGTCACTGGCGTACCACCAAAGAACGATCCAACGAAACAGCCTAATCCTTCACCAAAAGCACCTCCATTAAGCCGTTTATCATCTAATTCCTGATCTGACACTTCACTAACAGTAAACCATGTTCCCGTTGTTTCAATTACGACAATCACATAGATTAGTATCATGATTAAAATCGCATCCAATTCAAATGTTGGCGTTCCTAAAGCAAACACGCTCGGCAATGCGAACCATGATGATGAAGCAACTGAAGAAAAGTCGACTATTCCGAAAAATGAGGCCGTCATGGTTCCAACCCCAAGCGATAAAATAACAGATATTAATTTTATAAACTTAAAACGTGAAGCTGTTTTTTCTCCTATATACATACTTCCAATCAATATGGCAGCTGTTAAAAAGGCGATAAAGAAATTCACGTTAAAGCTTCCCTCTGCGCTGTATATCGAGTTGATCGCACTTGGCATCAGCGAAATACCAACAACAACAATCACCGTTCCTGCCACAATTGGTGGAATAAATTTCATCACCACTTTACTAAACAATTTAAGTGGCTTGCCTAGTAAAGCAATCAATAAAGCCCCTGGCATTAAACTTCCAATCATAGCTCCAATACCTGATGTGGTACCGATAGCAGCTAAAGCACTCAACGGCACAAACGATGGCCCTTGCATAACGGGTAACTTCATCGCAAAACCCGCCTGAATTAATGTTGCAATCCCACACGCTAAAAATGTCATTTGAATTAGTAAGGCAGTATCACCAACTGATAACGACAATAGTCCTGCTAAAATGATAGGTGGGATAAACAAGTCCATTGCCAATACATGTTGTAACCCAAGAAATAACGACTTTCCTGTTGAAGTGTTCTCCTCTTCTTCACCCTTAGAATGCACATCGTTCGCTTCATTTAATTGTTCCAAACAAACCCCATCCCTTCTTGATTTTCTAATCATAATAAAAAGCTCGCCACACACACTTTTCATCTGAAAAGCATGTACGACGAGCTGTATTAACGACACTGATCCACGAATCAACATAGATAGTCTACACCCTGTACTGCTTTTCATAGTCAGTTTATTTACGGTAAACCGGTAGAAACTCGCAGGCCATATCCCCGCTATTATATGAAAAACACATAAATCCAACCATTATTAATTTTTGATAAAGTTCGTTAATTGATTGAAAAAAATCCAATCAACTTTTATTATTATAATATCAATGTAACAAAAAGCGAATGATTAATCAATAATCAATTTAAAAGTTTGTTTTTTAAATATAAAACCATCATTATCCAAGTGCCACATCTAACATCATCATAATCGTAAAACCGACGATTAAACTCAATGATGCTAAATCTTTATGTCCGTTTTCATGCGAACCTGGGATCACTTCTTCAGCGACGACGAATATCATTGCACCTGCTGCAAAACTAAGAGCAAACGGCAATAACGGCTCCATAATCGTCACCGCTAACACACCGACAACAGCTGATATTGGCTCTACCATACCGGAAAACTGTCCATACATGAAACTTCTTCTGCGTGACATTCCTTCACGACGGAGTGGCATGGAGACAGCTGTTCCCTCTGGAAAGTTCTGAATTCCGATTCCGAGCGCTAACGTCACAGCGGCCGCTAACGATGTGGAATCAAAACCACCTGCCACCGCTCCAAAAGACACGCCAATAGCTAAGCCCTCTGGAATATTGTGAAGGGTAATCGCTAAAATTAACAACGTGCTTCGCTTTCTTTTACTAGGGTTCAATCCTTCTGCATCTGACATTGACGTATTAGGATGCAAATGCGGAATCAATTTATTAATGCCCCATAGGAAAAAGGCGCCCGTTAGAAAACCTGACGCAGCAGCGACCCACGCTGGCATAGCATCAGATTCAGCCATATCAATAGCAGGAGCCAGTAACGACCAAAAGCTGGCGGCAATCATGACACCACCAGCAAAGCCTAACATGCCGTCGAGTAATTTTTGACTCATCGTTTTCTTAGTAAATACAAGCGCAGCCCCTAAAGCAGTCATCCCCCACGTAAATAACGTTGCAATTAATGCCTGCATAGCTGGGCTTAACGATATAAAGAATTCAAACATTTTTATCCACTCCAAAGAATTATCTTACTAGTCATGATGATGGCTATGTTCATGAGAATTCGAATCAAGTTGGCACATTAACGAATCATCATGAGGATGATCATCATTTTCTAACTGAATGGTCACGTGACCGATATTTTGCTGTTCTAATTGACGTTCGATTTGTCGAAGTAGTGATTGACATTCACTAATCGATAAATCGCCTTCAACGACGACATGAGACGATAGCGCATTTTGACCACTTGTAATACTCCAAACATGCAGGTCATGAATATCTTGAACGCCCTCAATTTCTTTGATGCTACGAACAACCTCATTTAAATCAACATTTTTAGGTTTGCCTTCCATGAGGACATGGATCGATTCACGTGTCACTCTTATGCCACTAATTAAGACCAAGACAGCAACAATCACACTCGCAACAGGATCTGCCCAGCCCCAATTAAAGAAAATGATTAATAACGCAGCTATTATAGCTCCTACAGAGCCTAATAAATCCCCTAAGACATGGAGAAATGCCGCTCGTAAGTTTAAATTCTCTTCCGTATCACCTTGTTTCATCAAAATCCAAGCGACTAATATATTAACGAATAACCCAATGGTAGCTATAATTAACATACCTGTTGATGCAACGTCAGGTGGGTTAACAAAACGCCCATAAGCTTCATAAAAGATATAAAACGCAATCAATACTAGGGTTATACCATTAAAGACAGCTGCTAATATTTCAAACCGTTTATAACCAAATGTTTTACTATAATCAGCTACTTTTTCACCAAACGTAAACGCCAATAATCCAACACCAAGTGATATAGAATCACTCAACATATGACCAGCATCAGATAGTAAGGCGAGACTATTAGTGATAAAGCCACCAATCGCTTCTAAAATCATAAACCCTGTCGTGATCAAAAAACTAATTAATAAAGCTTTTTTATTAGCACCATGTGTATGATCATGATCGTGTCCCATTTTAATACCTCCAGATCAAACTTCGGACAAACTTAACTATGACTAGCATGCTTGATTGTTTGTTCTAACATTTTCATCACGTGTTCATCATCATGAGAATAATATAGTGTTGTACCTTCTCGGCGATATTTAACTAAGCGTAAATTTTTTAAAACCCGAAGCTGATGCGAGACCGTTGCTTGCTTAAGGTCCAACGCATTGGCAATACCATTCACCGAATATTCCTTGTTAAACAACAAATGAAGAATCTGAATCCTTGTCGGGTCACCAAGCGCTTTGAACGTTTGTGACAAGACAAAAAGTGTCTCTTCGTCTAAAGCTTTATGATTTAGGTTAATATGTTGATCGTCAGTCATTAGGGCTTCACCCCTTCTGTAATGAATATTAGTATATATTCATATATTAATATATACTTTTTGAACATGTCAAAATTGATGATATTGTACATCATTTACTAAAAAACTAATTAAATGAACTTTACGGTCGAAGAGAAATTAATGAAAGGAATCAAAGTTGATCTAAAAACAGTTAATACTTCCGGTAAAACGAGGCTGCTTAACCATTACTTTGAAACAGAAACTTAAAACGTATATTTCTAATAATAAATTTACTAATACAAGATAAGACTAACAGCAAACAAATAAAAGGAGTGCTTATACCTTGGATAAGAAGCTCAACTTAATTATTGGACTACACATAGCTAGCGCATTAATTTCTATCGTATTTAACATTGTGATGCTCACATTAACCGTTCGACACGACCATAAAGTAACTGGAGAAAAATAGGAGTCTTTTCATGGTGAATTCCCCATATGATTTTTTATTGGGATACTTAAGACCACAAATGAACATATCTCAACACCAATAACTAATAGTAGCTATTTAAAATCTCTAATTCGACAACTAATTTTTTATTTCAAGATTCATATCTTCAAACTTTCATTCATAAAATTCATAAGAGGTGATATGTGTGGCAAGAGTAGCTTATACCGAAAAAGACGTTGATATAATTGCCCGATTAATGAGGGCGGAAGCTGTAGGTGAAGGCCGATTAGGTATGCTAATGGTCGGAAATGTTATTATAAATCGAACACGGGCTAATTGTTTGGATTTTGAAGATTTGAGGTCGATACGTGACGTGATTTTCCAAATTCAAGGTGGAAATTACTCTTTTGAAGCCGTGCAAGAGGGTAATTTATTTTATCAATCAGCAAGAGAAGCAGAGAAAAGATTAGCAAGGCAAGTTATCGAGTATTGGAGACAACAACCTGCTAAATATGCACTTTGGTACTTTAACCCTTATGGCGAATGCCCGCCTACATGGTTCGGTCAACCAATTACCGGACGATACAAACAACATTGTTATTACGAACCACAAGCAAATACATGCGCAAGTGCTTATCGATATTAAACAAATTACCCCCACACATTGTGGGGGATAATTTGTTTAAATGATGTTTAAAGCTTTTAGTAATGTTAATTGTAGATTATAGTTTCTTAGTTAAACGTAATTTCAGAACTAAAAACTCACAAACATTGATGTATCAACATTTGTGAATTTTACAAGGTATTTAAAATAGTTAAAAAAACAGTGACCAGTTCGATACCTACACTTTAAGTAAGAACCCTACTATGAGTCACCTATGGACTCTAACACAATCTCTGAAGGTATTACGCTAATGGATCCATACATTCAGAGGGAAATAACAGTACATGGCTACTTTCCTTTGTTACCAAAAATTCTAACTTATGTACATTGGAAAGACATGGCCCAATTTTGCAAGTTAGCGATGCTATGTACAGCTAAATGTAACTATTTTCTTTTTATAGTGTTTCGCTGCATAAAAAAGCTGGACAAGTCTTTAAACCCTCTCAGCACAACTATTCGTTTGTTAAACCAAACTCCTATTTATTAAAGAACACATTTAACTATGTTTGCTAGAAATTTGAGAAATGCCTTTAAATGTTTTTAATACAAAAAAGCCAAAGATAGAACCTAAAGTGTTCAATATAATATCATCAACATCAAAAGCCCTAATTGGCAACAATAGTTGTACTAACTCAATTAGTGAAGAAATCAGTAAACCTGCCACCCCAACTCTTGTCACGCTATTTAATTTACTGAATTTCAATGAAAGCATAAAACCTAATGGCACAAACAATAAAATATTCCCAACAATATTTTTTAAAGGAACCATATAATAAGTGTGACTTAATAAGTCTTGTATACTTGAAAACGGTACAAAGTTATTTGATGGACCATATCTATGAGAAATACCAATTTCAATAGGAAAGATGGTAATACCAATTATCCATAGTACACTCATCAAGTAAAATAAATTGATTATTTCTTGTTTTATATCAAATTTTTTCTTTCTATAAATGACGTTAATTCCTTTGATAATAATCCACAGAAATATGATTACTAATGCTGGTAAAAGAAAATATATCCTCAATTTCACCCGTACCTCCAACAAATTTTTCTATATATAAACGGCAATTAATGTTAAATTAATTTCATTTGTCTATTTCATCTATGTAACCAAACTGTTTCTTAAAATCTATTTTCCTGTTAGTTTAACTATAATTCTTCACAATCTCTGTTAATGCTAACATAATCATTCAGAATATAGGTTAATATTAGAAAAATAGGAAATCTCTCATCAACCTTTTTTAAAAAATAATCTATTAGGTTTCGTGCGTGTATCAGATTTTTCCGGTATATGCACCTTTGTTATATCTTAAACTTTTTGGCTTATATATCTTTCAAAGGTAAAAATCTATTTGCTTCTCATTTACATCTTTAGAATAAAAACTCACGTTTTGGCTATTGAGCACTCCGATTTTCATTGTAAAATGCACAAAAAAAAGACGACGCCCAACTAAGTTGAACGCCGTCTTATTAACATTCTATAATACCGGTGGCCGGGCTCGAACCGGCACTCCAAGTAGGAACGTGATTTTGAGTCACGCCAAACCCCTCGATCAGTCAATCGGTATGCTGACCGTACATTTGCGACAATATAGCGCCATTTCCGCGTAAACGACTGCTTTCCTTGTTACAAACAACCGTACTATATTATACCAGCTAACGCAAGTGCCTCGTTAAATTTTTCGTAAAAAATCGGACAGCCCTACGTTCAGACTGCCCGATAATCAACGCTATTTCGTTGTGGCTGGCATACGGTATTTAACCGATATGCCTTGACCGTTCGATAGTGCGTGAGTTTCTGTCACTTCGCCGCTCTGTTGTCGCACAGCCTCGATAAACTCGCAAAGTTCTTCGGTGCTGTAACAAACGTAACTAAATTCGCTCATTTAAGTCGCCCCCTTACCTCGGTAAAAAGTCGCCAAAACGGCGCTCAGTTTGATTTTCATTGTGGATATTAAGTGCGTTATCACCTTTGAAATGACGGTTAATAATCGTCAGTTGGTCATACGCCTGCGTGATTGAGTTCGGTAGTGCGTTCACGCCACGTAGGAACAGACTAGCCTCACTCTCGCCCGGCTTGGCGCTTTCGTAGACGTTCTTAACTTTCTTTTCGAGTTGGCTGTCGCCTTCAACCTCGTCCATCAACGCTGGTAACTCTAACGCTAACGCTTTTTGGCGGCTTTCACTCATATATTGAACGTCTTGGGCTAGTTGATCGAGTGCGCTTTCGCCTTGTCTTAACTTGATAGCGTTTGATAGCTCTTTAACTTTCAGCTGCGCTTGTTCGCGTTGGCTATTGCTGATACGCACGTCTTCGTTGGCGACTTCGCTTGCTGCTTGATCCCTTAAGTTCGCTAAGAAGTCGCTATATTCAGCCTGTACTTGATCGACAGTCGATTTAAGTTCGTTTTTCAGTTCTTCGACTGCCTCGGCTTTGAAGTCCTCGTCCTTGTAGCGCGGATCAGTCGATTGTTCGATTTTCTGTACTTGATTTTTGAACGTTTTAACCGCTTGCTCGACCTGTTTTTCGTATTGGTCGATTTCAGGAACGTTAAATTTCAACGCTTGGCTGGTGTCTAATACCGCTTGTAGTTCTTGATTTTGTAAGTCGTAAATTTGGTTACGTCCGTACTTTGTTCCATTAATCGTCATATCTTCTAATACTAATACTTTCGTCATTTTAAATTTCCCCTTTAATTAGTTTAATTCGTTTATTTTCGTTCGCTTGCTTACGTCACTTACCTATCTAGTGCGTTTATTCGGCACGGTCTGCACCGTTGGCAAGTCAGCGCCTGTTGTCGTAATGTCGCCTTGGATAACGTAATCATGTTCGCGGTTAAATTGCTTGATTAAATCACTCGCTAGGTTGTACGTTGCAAAGTCTGACTTATCGCTTTCAAACGTTGTCTTAAAAACGGTGTCACTTGTCGCACAAAGTACAACAACGGCTTTGACTGACTTGGTGTGTCGATCATGACGTTTAACCTCGACATGTGCGATCACCTTGCCGTCACTCGCTTGCTCGTCTTCTAATATTTCGCCTGCTTTTTCTTCCTTATTGAACGGCCACATGTTAACGTTCCCCCTTCCGTTCTTGTACTTTACGCCATAAATGTGTCAGTTTGAGTTCGTCTAACGTATGCCAGCTTTGATCGTGTAAGTTGTAGACTGTTACGTCACTCGACTTGTCGAATACTTCTTTGTTGTCATATTGCTGTCGTTTAATCTTTGGTCGTACCTCTACGTTTTGTAATGTCATATCCTCGCCCCTTTCCGTTTTCATGGTGTAATGGACAGATTTTCGTCCAAAAACCCCCATCAGCCCCCGATTTTTTCAACCTTCTATCGCTTTCGAGGGTTATACCCCTGCTTTGCCGTTCAACCTCGAAAAACCCCGACCTGCCCCACGTTTTTTAGTTATATAATCGAATTTGGCTTTGTTTAGCCGTTGCTGTAACGCTAATAACTAGCCCATTGCCGTCTTGTTCTGCGTGCTGGACGTTACAACGGTTTAAAATCTTGCGGACGTGCGGCGGGTAAGTCGAATAAACTCGCCATTCGCCTTCTGTTACGTCATAGTTGTAAATTGTTTCTTGCTCGGCTTTTTCGTAATAACTCATGTTGTTAGTTGCTCACCTGCCTTTTCAGCGCGCCTTAGAAAGTACGCATTGACGTCTTCATTCAGCTGGCTTAACGTCTGCTCGAACGTTGTGCCTTGTCGTAACGCCATACGCTCTAATAGCCTAGTGATTTCGTCTACCTCACAGCCGTTTTGTATAAAGTAGAGGATAACCGGCGTGTCCTTCTTAATCGAGTTGCACGATAAGCAGGCGCAGGTGACGTTATCAAGCGTATTGCTGCCGCCATAGCGCATTGGTGTAATGTGATCGACTGTTCGCTCTTGTTCGGCTAGTTCACTACCGCAATCGGCGCACCATGACCGATCAGCACCGTAAAATGCCGTGATTGGTTTCGTTTGGTCGCAACGATTGCAAAACTTACTCATAGCGATCACCGCCCTTCTCGTCCAAGCGCTCAATTAATCGTCTTGTTTGGTCGCTAATTGCCTTGCTTTTTTCCGTTGCACGTTCTTGTGTTTGTTTTAGATACTTCATACTCATGTCCTATCCTGTCCTTTCCTGTCCGTTTGATTTGTTGCTTACTTAACGCCCGAAAAAGCGGTTTTCTAGCGTGTTTATCACGCGTTGGATTTCTCGGTTAACGATAAGCCGATCTGTACGCTGTATAATCGCCAGCCCGATCAAGTAAAGCGCTAGTGCTGTGACGTTATTACTGTGCTTGCCGTCATTGCCGTTGTCCTCATTACCTAGTCCGTTCATTTCCGTCCACACCTTTCCGTATCCGTCCTTATTTCAGAATATTCAGACTTTTAAAACAGCCCTTTTTAAAACGCCTACAAAAGACGTTTATCGCTTACCTAATTTGACCTTGTCGAGTTTCGCTATGGCTAACTCACCATGCGTTTCTGCGACTTGTTCCATTTCAAACTGTCGTACTAAACGTTTGGCTCGTCTCGGTGTGATGCCTAACTTATCTTCGAGTATTTCGATATATTCGGATTGTAGCTTATGCTTTCCTTGTTCCACATAATAAAGGTTGACCGCACTCATGCCGATTAACGCCGCAAACTCTTTTAGCGTTAAGCCGAGTGCCGTACGCACCTTTCTGATTTGTTCGTTATTCCACTCGTTATAGTCCATTGTATAACCCCTTTCTGTTAGTTGTTGCCCACCTATCAAAATGACGTGTGGGGTGTATTGTTATTTTATTTTCATTCTTTTTACCTAAAAAGTATTTGTAAACTTTTTAACGCCTCGCCATTTCCTGCGTATACAACGTTTGGATTAACAATAACGTACTTACTTCTGCTGTCGTTGTCATCTTCGACTAGCTTAAAAACAGATTGGCCATTGTGTTTGATTTCTTTCAGGTTTTTGGCTAGTTTTGTTGTATCTTCATACCCTAACGTGTCAGCTAATTCCCCGATCGTCATAGCGTTTAACTCGTCTTCATTGTTGTTTGTCGGGTTATTACAAACGATATTTACGCGATAGTTAACGTAAGGCAGGACGGCGTATATAAGCCCTAATTTCTTCATTGAACGTTGGTCAAACATGCCATATAAGTCTTTAATCGTTTGGCGGTACATTCTTGTGTGTTGTAGCTCGGCCGCTGATTTCGGTATATCTTGCTCAAAACCGCGAAAAAACATGTTAGCGTTCATAACTAAGCCTGTTTCTGTTTCAGTTAAGATTTCGTTACTTATCAACTTTCTATAAAACTGAGTAAATTTATTTCGGCTCATGCCTAGTAAACCTTTTAAGGCTTTCTTGTCGATTTTCTTACCGTTCGGGTGTGTTAGATGGTTTGTGCCAAACGAAACGTGTACGCCAACAAACATAAGGCTTGCTAGATCAGCTTGGTTAAAATCCGGGTATTGCTCGCTTATTTGCTTACAAGTTTCATAGAACGCAAACACAAAGCCGCCGTTTTCTTCGCTGTGCTTTTGCACTTCTTCTTTAACCGCTTTGCCCTTTTTGCGTTTTTCGACCGTATCACCGCTTACGACTTCGTTTATTTCAAACTTATCGTTAAGAAGTTCGCCTGTTTCCGTGTCGATCATGTTGCCGTCCTCAACGACCATGTTCTGTTTTTGACGTGTTAGTTCTTTTCTTTGTTCTTGGTGCAAGTCTTGAAACGCTCTTTGTTCTGCTTTGTAATCTCTCATTGTCATCAAAATCATGTCCTTTCCATTCCTTGTTTTAAAAATAAGGTGCTTTGGTGTCCTCTGATGTCCGCCTTGCCAAAACGCCTAAAACCTCCGTTATGACAGCTTTTAACGCCTTTGAACCCTTCTAAAACCGCCATTTTGTTTACCCTTATAGGCGCTAGTTGTTTGACGATAATAACCGTTTTACGAAAAAATAGGGTGCATTTCGTGTGCAAAATTGGCGAGATAGGGTGCATTTCGTGTGCAGTCTATAATTGCGATATGAACTGTCATGACGGTTTTCAATCCGATTTTTGCGGTTGCTGGTTACTATTAATCACCCTTTTAACGATTGGTGTACGTCAGGGCTGCGGCTTAGACGGTAGGCGGTAGTTGGCGGTTTTGGCGTACTTACAAGGACTGACGTACAAAAGTGATATAACGTTAACTAGACAATTCCGTTTTGCGTAAGCAAAACATGAAATCTAATTTAATAGACGGTATTGAACGGTTTACAACGTCATATATGGCTTGTTTTATAAACCTTGTTTAGTTTTCATGTTAGCTAAAGCTAACGGAACGGTTAACTCTAACGCCTATTACGTTTCTAATGTACGCCAATACCTCTATGCCGCCCATGCCGCCTTACACCGATCAATACCGTCCTAGCCGTTATTACACTGTACACATACGCACACCCTAATTCGTAATAACAATTTTTTGCGTGTTTTGTGTAACAAGATAATAAGAACGATTTAAAAACCTCCCCACTATCTAGTATAGCTGTGAGGCCGTTTGACAACCTTTTTGCGACAAAAAATTTAACTTTTTATTCACCGACTCACTATATAGCGGGACTAAAGCCGACTTTATAAACAAAAATTACGGTAAAAACCTAAATTTCTATTAACCGCCTTCACTATATAACAGTGCTGTGACAGCGTTTTATGCGCCTTTACGGCAAAAAACCTAAATTTCTATTAACCCCTCTACCTTTTCATGGTGCTAATCGACCGTTATGTAACCAAATTACGGCAAAAAATTTAACAGATTATTCACCGCCTCACTATATAATGGTGCTAATCGACCGTTTTATAACCCTTAACCTTGGATTAATCCTTGTTAAAATCGAAAAAATTTAGCGATCAGGGCGATTTCCTATCAAATTGGCGTACAAAAAGCCGAATAACAACCGAAAACCAACCTAACTGTCAAGGCGAATTACTTGACAACACTTAACGTTAAATGCGGTGTGAAGGGCGATAGTGGACGGCGGTTGAACGGCGGTGTGCTGGCAGGCTAACTGTTCACGGCGACTATTAAGCCGCACATCAAGGGGGCAAAGCCACACATGCGGTCACAAAGCGACTGTGTGCGATTTTTGGCGGCATTCATGGTAACGCCCTTAAACGTACAACAAAACGACTGTGAGGCGACTGTGTGCTTTGTGTAGGCGGTTGCGGGTGTTTGGCGGCGGCTGTGCGGCGGGCTGACGTTAATCAAAGCCACACAATCGACTGTGAGCGATATTTAACGGCAACGTACACAAATCGACTGTGTGGCGGCTGTGCTTTGTCTGTGGCGTTTCTGTGCGGTTTTTGGCGGGCTGACGGCGACTGTGGCGTTGGCTGGCGACTGTGATCGCAATAAAAAAGAACGATAGCGATTAGCTACCGTCCTTGTGCGTTTAAATAAAGAAGTTTTCGGTCGATTTGTCCTGTTCGTCCTGTTCTACGCCGATATATCTTAACGTAATACTAGGTGATGAATGGCCAAACATTCGTTGCAAGATCGCAACGTCTTTATGTCTTTGATAATGCAAATAGCCAAACGTTTTTCTAAGGGAATGCGTACCAAATGATTCTAATTTGAACGCTTTTTCGGCTTTTTCTAATATACGGTGAGCCTGTACCCGTGAAATAGGTTTGTCGCCCTTTTGTGAAAGAAATAGCCAATCATTATCGTCCATATCCTTTGTATATTCGCTTATTAAGTTTTTAAGCTGCGGCGATAACTTCTGATAACGATTATTTTTATTTTTAGTTTCATACAGCTTTAATGAGTCTTTCCCACGCACGTCTTTCACTTTTAGCTGGAGTAGATCCGATATTCTAAGCGCAATGTTGATACCAAATGCGAATAAGAAGTAATCTCTTTCTTTACCTAGATAAAACGTTTTTATATCCTCGATCAGTTTTCTGTCCTTAATAGGCTGTACGTTTTCCATTTGTTACGACCTCCATTTATTAAACGATTTGTTACATTATAACGTAACACAACGAATATAAACGGTCAACCATTATACGAAATCCTATTATGACAACATTCAAAACGATTTGAAAACGTAACAGAATAGATATTGTGTTACGTTATGCCAACGTTATAAAGACAATCAACGTAAGTGAGTTATCCAACGTCAATCATGTACGATCAATATAAGCCCTTCCGTTTGCCTGCCTTGGCTTAATCGCTTTAACACCGCCAAATCAGCGGTCAAAGCCCCCGGGGGCGTTAGCGATTTAGCGGCGTTGCCGGGCGCTCAAAACTTTGCTACAAGCTTGTGAAGGTCAAGGGTTTGACGGCTGCCAAACGTTTTAAAATTGTAACATAAACGTAATATTTTTAGTTCAAAACCGTCACACCAGCGCTCAACGCCACTGACTTGTAAGCAGTGTCAGGCGTTTATATGATACGGTGGTAACCGTTGGCGAAGGGCTAGTCGGTTTTGGCGAACCGGCAAGGCGGAAGGCGGTAGAAAAGACTTATTTTAGAACAATGGTCAAAAAGCGCAGACGATAAATCAATCTCCCAGCTGTTGCAGCAGCGCGTATTTATCTCGCGCTTTTAAACCGAGTGCAAAACCGATTGGCGTAGGGCAAAC
The DNA here is from genome assembly GCF_011761495.1 of Alkalibacillus almallahensis. Classification (GTDB taxonomy): domain Bacteria; phylum Bacillota; class Bacilli; order Bacillales; family Alkalibacillaceae; genus Alkalibacillus; species Alkalibacillus almallahensis. The sequence goes on from NZ_JAASRU010000015.1 coordinate 66,244, forward strand.
GTAGCCCTGCGTCATTTTTGTGCGCTTAATCATTCAGCCAATCGAAATATATGTCACTGACCTTGTCGTTGTTGACCGCTATTTCTCGATCTATTTCTACCGTTAGATCGCGCCAGCTTGCGAATAAAAAGCCTGCCAAGTTGCGTACTTGCCCCTGTTTAAACTTGCGTATAGCGTTATGAAACACTTGGGCGTACCGTTCACCAACGTCTTCGAGCATTATACTACGATTGACTTTCGCTTTTGCCCTTAATAACACGCCATAGTATTTATATATTCCGTCTACACTAAGAAATGGCTTTAAAGCGTTAAAAACAGGCGCAGGGATCGACTTGGCTAGTGCGTTAGCAGGCTGTGGCGTTGCTGGCGTATTTTCTTCACGCGCGCTCGCCGTTTCTTCTATGTGATTTAGTAGTTTAATAGTTTTTTGAGGAGTTTCTACGCTGTGACATTCGGCTGTGACATTATCTGTGTCGTTAACGCTTTCGTTATCGTCATGACAAGGATTTTCACGTTTCACAGCCGTTTGAATAACAATAGCGTTCGTTGAGCGTGCTTTGTCGCCACGCTCTCGGAATAGTTCATGCTGTTCGATCACGCCTAACTCTTCAAGTTCATGACAAACGCGAATAACCGTTCGGCGCGACTTACCGACCATATCGGCAATTTTACCTTTACGCAAGAACGACACGCCTAGATATTTAACTGAGTGTTGCGCTAATATATCTAATACGTCGCGTTGTGTTTCACTTAATGTTGTCGCTAAGTTTTCGCGGTGCTGGCGTACAGTATCGTTGAGTTCAGTTAGTGTTTCAAACCCTACTAAACGTTTGTATGTCGTTTCATTAGCAAATAACTTCATTTTCGTTGCCCCTTTTTAAGGCGCACATACCGAATATACGTTCGGTTTCATGGACAAACTCGTACAGTTGTTGACGGCTGTCCGATTTTACGATACAATTACGGTGTGTTTGTTTCCGTGTGCGTATCGCTGATATTCGGTGCGTGCACAATTTTTTTGTTTTATTTTCGATTTACAAGTCTTTCAGTGGCGAAAATTCGCGGTGTTTTTCTGAAAGATCGCTTGAATATAAATTGACGTATGTTCGTACCATATCCATCGTTGAATGGCCAAGTATTTTTTGTAACTCGAACACCCCTGCGCCGTTCATCACAGAAAGTTTCGCGAACGTATGACGAAATGTGTGCGGCGACAAACGTACGTTTTTAATGCCTATTTGAGCGCCATATTTACCCGGTAATTTCTGCATTGGCGACTGTTTTAGCTCTGTACCGTCAAGTGTGACGAATAGCTTATCTGTTTCCGGGCTAGTGCCACGTAATCGCAAGTAACGTTGAAGTTGCTCTTTCATACGGTGCTGGATTGGCACATATCGGTGTTCATGCGTTTTGGTATGACGTACAAAAATCTGACCTTCCGATAACTTAACGTCCTCGACTTTTATCCCTTGCGTTTCAGACAGTCGCAAACCCGTTTCAGCCCAAAGCAACATAATCGTATAATCGCGCTGACCTGTGAACGTTCGCCTGTTTGGTGCGTTAAGCAATTTTCGTAGTTGGTTAATCGTGAACGTTTCAATATTGCCCTTTTGCTCTTTCAATAGCGGGTATTTATACATAGGGCTATCCTTAATACGCTTTGTTTCTGCTAAAAAGTTAAAAAACGTCCGATTACCACGTATTCGCGTATTAATAGCGCCATTCTTTAACCCGCGTGTTTCTCTCATAAAGTCAACAAAGCCGTCTATATGGGCGCGAGTGACCTCGTTTAAAATAAGCGAGTGGCCTTGTGCAATTAGGTAACGTCTTAAATAACTTGTTTCTCGTCTATAAAAGTGAAGTGTTACATCACGCAGCCCTTTTCGTTCGCCTTCTTTAATAAACAAGTCGAGCCCTGCGTCAAAATGGATTGGCACTTCGCCGACTGTATCGTCTAACAAGTCGAGTTCTGCGCCGATTAATTCGTTTTTACGCCATCTATTAGCCATAAAAAAGACCGCCTTCCTTTACGTTCAAGGAAAGCGGTCAGTCAACGTATATGCTGACGACATAATAGTCGCTCAATAAATTTGCGCATAAAAAATAGCGAGGTATAAACCCCGCTATATTGCCGTAAGTAATACCGGTGGCCGGGCTCGAACCGGCACTCCAAGTAGGAACGTGATTTTGAGTCACGCGCGTCTGCCAATTCCGCCACACCGGCATGGACACGTTTTTTACGTGCATTAACCATAATATGACGAATTGGCCTGTTTGTCAAGATACTAAAAACACTCAAATTTACAATTCATCAAATCCATTATCATCCGATACTTTCGTGTATTGACGCGACTTTTGCTCAAAGAAATCGGACTTCCCTTCATCGGCATCTTTATAAGCTTTGATCCACTTAAGCGGGTTATCTTGCACATCCGGGAATGGAACAGGTACACCCAATAATTTACATCGTTTATTCGCTGTATATTGAATGTATTGTTCTAATTCATCCATATTGATTCCATCGATTTTATTACCTATAATATGTTCGCCCCACTTCACCTCAAGCGCTGCCGCCTCGCGAAATGTATCCGTCACGAATTGTAGGTTTTCATCTGTATTCAGTTCTGGATTTTCGTTTAACGTTTCTTTAAAAATATGAGCAAACAAATTCACATGTAATAATTCATCACGATTAATGTAGTTGATCATCGTGCTCGTTGATACCATCTTTTGATTACGAGCTAAGTTATAGAAAAACGCGAACCCAGCGTAGAAAAACAATCCTTCTAGTACAACATCATATACGACTGATTCTAAAAATGCCTGTGGTGATTTTTCCTTAACAAATCGTTCATATCCATCAGCAATAAATTGATTCCGCTCGATTAGGATCTCATCATGCTTCCAATACTCAAAAATCTCATCCTGTTCTTGTTTATCCACAAGGGATGACAGGACATATGAATAGGACTGGTTGTGAACGACCTCTTGAAACGATAACACTTGCATGAGCGCTGCCAGGCTTGAATCGGTTAAATAATCTGCGACTTTTGCAGAATAATCTGTTTGTACAGAATCTAAAAACGCTAATAAGCCAATAATCTTTTTAAAAGATTCGCGTTCATCATCAGTTAATTCAGGCCACTGTTTCTGATCATTCGACATATTGATTTCAAACGGTGTCCAGAAGTTAGCTAGCATGTTTTTATACATAGGATAGGCCCATTTAAACCGTACATCATCCCAATTAAGCACATTGGAACTTTCACCATTAATAATCCCTGTTGACTTATTTGGTGCATTCAGATCATATAATTGTCTTTCATGCATAGTTTGTTCCATGATTAGCCTCCTTTATGACTCACAACTTACGCAATCTTCAATCTCTGAAGACGTCGAACGTGTATAGTAAGTAGTTTTAAAACCTGATTTCCAAGCTGACAAATGCAAATCGAGCAATTCTTTTGCTTTAATCGTATTACGCACATAGAAATTAAACGAAATCGATTGGTCAATATGTTTTTGTCGTTTGGCGTTTTGTTCAATCGTCCATTGATGATCGATATCATAAGCTGATTTATAATACCAAACTGTCTTCGGACTTAAATCAGGTGCCGTAACCGGAATCTTGTAGTCTTTCTTTTCTTCGGAATAAAACTTTTTAAAAATCGGATCAATGCTTGCCGTACTACCTGCAATAATACTCGTACTCGAATTCGGTGCGACAGCCATTAAATAGCCATTTCTAAGTCCATATGTCTGTACGTTCTGCTTCAATCGTTTCCATGCATCACTCGTATAATTCTTATTGTCAAAATAACGTCCGTCATGCCATTTTGAGCCATTAAATAATGGGTAAGCGCCTTTCTCTTGTGCTAGCTCCATACTCGCCTGAATCGTTAAATAGGCAATCTTCTCATATAACTCATCCGCAAACTGTACGGCTTCTTCAGACTCCCAAGCAATTTTGTTTAGAGCAAGTAAATGATGATACCCAAACGTTCCTAATCCGACGGCACGATATTTTTGATTCGTCATTTGTGCCTGCAACACGGGAATATTGTTTAAATCAATCACATTATCTAACATGCGGACTTGAATCGGGATCAGACGCTCAAGAACTTCTGCAGGCACTGCTTTACCTAAGTTGATACTCGATAAATTACAAACAACAAAGTCTCCAGGCGATTTCGTCACAACGATTTTCCCATCTTCAGTATGTTGCTCATCGACGGTCGTTGCACTTTGATTCTGCATGATTTCAGTGCAAAGGTTCGAACAATAAATCATGCCAGCGTGACTATTCGGATTTTGCCGGTTTGCCTCATCACGGTAAAACATATACGGCGTACCAGTCTCAAGTTGACTCACCATAATCCGTTTCATCATATCAATCGCAGGCACCGACTCTTTTGTTAAATCAGGGTGGCTCACACACGCTTCATATTTTTCTCTAAACGACCCTGCACCTTGTTCTTCATCATAATAATCTTCTAAACTGAAGCCCATCACATCGCGAACTTCATGCGGATCAAACAAATACCAATCCTCACGTGCCTCAACTTTCTCCATGAATAAATCAGGCAAGGTCACACCAGTAAATAAATCATGTGTACGCTGACGCTCATCACCATTATTTAATTTCGCATCTAAAAACTTAAAGATATCCTGATGCCAAATATCTAAATAAACTGCAATAGCGCCCTGTCGTTGGCCGAGTTGATCAACACTAACTGCCGTGTTATTTAATTGCTTCATCCATGGCATCACACCACTTGAAACACCTTTAAATCCTTTAATGGAACTGCCATGCGAACGAATTTTGCCTAGATAAACACCAATACCGCCACCATTTTTCGATAAGTTCGCTATATCCGTATTCGAATCGTAAATCCCTTGCAAACTATCATCAACGGTATCGATAAAACAGCTCGACAATTGACCATAAGATTTACCTGCATTTGCTAACGTTGGTGTTGCAACGGTCATATAAAGATTGCTCAAAGCCCAATACGCTTCTTCAACTAGGTCCATACGTTTCGATTCCGGCTCATTCATCATTAACGTCAAAGCGATTGTCATAAAGCGTTCTTGAGGCAATTCATAAACGCGTCCTTCATGATCCGTTGCTAGATAACGATCAGACAATGTTCTTAATCCTATATACGTAAAGTAACGATCTCGCTCAGGATCAATCATGTTCTCAGCTTGATTCAGTTCTTCTGCCGTATATGACGTTAAAATATCACCACTGTAAATTTGTTTTTGAGTTAATACATGTTGTAAGTCATAATAAGAACCATAACGCTCTCTCGCCTCGTATTGTCTGTTTTCGCCTGCTTCTTTGTATAACTGTTCTAAATAAATATTGGCACAAACAAAAGTCCAGTCGGGTTCCTCTGGGCTAATTAAATCAAGGCCCCGCAATAATAATTCATTTGTTATTTGAGCTTTTGTCACTTCGTCCTTGCTACCAACAGCCGTCAACACTTTATCTTCATAATGCTCTACGTCTAAATGATCGTATTCCTTTGTAACGCGTTTAATAAACCCCCGTAAACGCTCTTCTGAAAATGTTTCCTGATTTTTTCCTGTGATCACTTTCGTTACTACTTTAGTTACTGTATCCATTCTGTCGCGCCTCCTAAACAAAAAAATTCGCTTCCAACGAGGTTGAAAGCGAATAAAACGACCTATATGACAATAGTAGGATACTTAACCTACCTGTAATCACCTGTGTCGTCCCATTCTCTTTCACCCCGAAGACAATGTAACTCGGCTCATACAGACAGGTCTCCTGACTCACGCTTCACCTTACTCTAGGCCTTCCCTTATAAGCAGCATTAACTAATCTTATAAAGTGGCAAACCCATTTCATCCACGTTTACAGTTGCGGGGGCAGTTTTGGATTTTCACCAAATTCCCTATTAAGCCTCATAAAGGCATCCGCATAAGCTTAATACAATATGTAGTTTTAGTTTGAATAAAATTAACTATATATAGAGTTTAACTAATAATCATTTAAAACACAAGAGATTTTTAGAACTTTATTTATTAAGCATTAAAAATAAACTCATCTAGTTACAAATTACATTAGAACAATAATAGTTAAAATACACACTTAGACCGTTATCGATTTCCTAACAAAAGATCAGAGTAAATTTATAATAAAAAAAAGCTGATAAACAGATTGTCTACCAACTTGGCTTATGTAATCATATAAAAATTTTTGGAGGCGGCAACCGGATTCGAACCGGTGATAAAGGTTTTGCAGACCTCTGCCTTACCACTTGGCTATGCCGCCATCTAAAGCGGATTATTCGAGAAGTCTAAACTTAAAAAATGGAGCGGAAGACGGGATTCGAACCCGCGACCCCCACCTTGGCAAGGTGGTGTTCTACCGCTGAACTACTTCCGCTAGTGGCTGGGCCAGTAGGATTCGAACCTACGCATGACGGCACCAAAAGCCGTTGCCTTACCGCTTGGCCATGGCCCAATGTCAAATGGGGCGACCGGAGGGATTCGAACCCTCGAGTGCCGGAGCCACAATCCGGTGCGTTAACCTCTTCGCCACGACCGCCATATGGCAGGGGTAGTAGGAATCGAACCCACATCAAAGGTTTTGGAGACCTTCGTTTTACCATTAAACTATACCCCTATAAGTGGTGGAGGGGGACGGATTCGAACCGCCGAACTCTGAGAGAGCGGATTTACAGTCCGCCGCGTTTGGCCAACTTCGCTACCCCTCCAAAAACAAATGGTGGCTCGGGACGGAATCGAACCGCCGACACACGGATTTTCAGTCCGTTGCTCTACCGACTGAGCTACCGAGCCAAATAAAAGAGTGAATATAATTTCATAAATTAAGTTGATCTTAACAATAGTAAGTTCTGTGCTCACAGACTTAGATTTACATAGAAGTATTCTTGCTCGCAAAGCTACGATGATGTGTACTCACTGAAGTTTACGCTTAGCTACCGAGCCATATGTAGTACTATTTAAATTTTAAAATGGCGGTCCGGACGGGACTCGAACCCGCGACCTCCTGCGTGACAGGCAGGCATTCTAACCATCTGAACTACCGGACCTTTTGGTTGCGGGGGTAGGATTTGAACCTACGACCTCCGGGTTATGAGCCCGACGAGCTACCAGACTGCTCCACCCCGCGATTTTGTCTGTTTTTACTTTATAAACAGATTAACTTTTCAAACATGACACGTTTATTAGTTTACGTTTTTTTAAAATGAAAGTCAACTAATAATTTCAATGGTGGAGGATGGCGGGCTCGAACCACCGACCCCTTGCTTGTAAGGCAAGTGCTCTCCCAACTGAGCTAATCCTCCGATCAAGAATGACCCGTACGGGACTCGAACCCGTGTTACCGCCGTGAAAGGGCGGTGTCTTAACCGCTTGACCAACGGGCCGTATAATTAATGGCGGAGAGCGAGGGATTCGAACCCTCGAGACCGCGGTAGCGGCCTACACGATTTCCAATCGTGCTCCTTCGACCACTCGGACAGCTCTCCAAAAAAATGGCTCCAGCGGCAGGATTCGAACCTGCGACCAATCGGTTAACAGCCGATTGCTCTACCTCTGAGCTACGCTGGAATATTTTCAACTGTCCTTGAAGGAGAATTGATCAGCCCGGCGACGTCCTACTCTCGCAGGGGAAGAACCCCAACTACCATCGGCGCTAGAGAGCTTAACTGCTGTGTTCGGCATGGGAACAGGTGTGACCTCTCTGCC
>NZ_JAASRU010000016.1 GCF_011761495.1 Alkalibacillus almallahensis
GTCTTATTGCATCATAAATATAAGGATATACAAGGCCAAATGGCATAAGTAAGGAGTGCTCTTAAGAGAGCACCCCAACATTTGACTTAGAACCAGTTTTGAAAATCTAACGCCCCTTTAATGCGGTAAGATTCATCATCACGAAATGTCCCTTCTGAATCCGCGATATCAATCATTGCCTTGAATTCTTCTTTTGAAAAAGAATATTGTTGCTTTTCACCTTTTGATAATACTTTTGTAATCGTATCAGTTAGCCAATTTAAGATAACCGTAATGGGTTTAAAAATGATTACAGCTGCTTTAATCACAGGATAAACAAGATAAGAGACTCGATCTGGAAATGTAGCTGCCACGGATTTAGGAATCACTTCAGCGACAATAATAATCGTAATCGTTAAAATGGCTGTCGCTATCGCAACATCAAACCCATATTGGATCGCCATGGTTGTAACAAGTGTTGGCAAGATAATATTTGAAATATTGTTACCGATTAAGATTGCCGTAATAAATTCATTCGGCTTCTGCACCAGTTTTAATAATTTTTCGGACTTTTTATCTCCTTCTTGGGCTTGTGTTTGCAATTTCATTCGATTCGTTGCTGTAAGAGCCGTTTCACTCCCAGAAAAGAAAAATGAAACAAAAATTAATGCAATGATTGCGAAAATCAATAGTTGCGCCTCCTTATGTATCATCAAACTGATGTATCTATTCCCCAAATAGATACACTCATAACACGATTAACTCCTAAAGTTTTGAAATAAATTCATAATTTTATTTCAAAACCTATCTCAGTTATCTCATAAACCTTGTTATTTATGAAATAACTTGATGCAATTATCTCATAAATAAGACCACTTTTTTCAAAATTTTTGTGAACAAACATTAATTAACTAATTTTTTGTAAAGTGGAAAGAAAACAGCAAAAGCAATTAAGCCTGTTATCAAAAAAACTAAGACTTTTGACATAATAGTTGGTTCACCAAACATTAATTCCCATACATTTTCAGAGAAAAAGCTAACGTTCAACCATTCAAAAATTCCTTTTATAAATATTCCTGTCATCACACTTAATACAACCAATAGTGCAAATCCTGATTTTTTCACCCCAACCACACTCCATCAATGAAATATTTATTTCTTAGAATTTTGCCGTTTTGCTCCTAATTAATCTCTTAACACTATTTCGTCTTCAGGCGCTTTAATCCCTCTTAATTGATAAAATTTTAAAGATTTCCTCTTACCTATTTAATTTTTTGAAACGTCATTCACATTATAGCCCGGGAAATAACCCTGCCTACTATTCGCTAACTTATTAAAATTTAATACATAATAAAAGCTTGGCACAATGCCAAGCTTTTACTCTCATACACTTACTATTTTGCGATTAAGACGGGTACATTTGATTCGTTAGCCACTTTATTACTGACACTTCCCATCACAAGTTGACGAAGACCACTAATACCACGGTTTCCTATAACAATTAAATCCATTTTCTGATCATCTGCATATTGGACAAGCGTTTTAGCGGGATCACCTACTAATGTTTCATAATTGACTTCTTTAATATCATCAGAAACCTTGGTAGCTACTTCATCCAGTAGCTTTTGAGCTTCACTACCAATCGATTCTTTGTTTGCGGTTGGGTTAAAGTCACCGAATTGGACATATGGCACATAATTGGTCGTATTATGCATCATAGACGCTCCGTGTGAGAAAACAGGTTCTGAATTCATCGTTGCTTTCGTTCGTGTATTTTGATCATGAACGTATACGACGTTCAAGGAAGCGTTATGCGCTTTTGCTAAACTTTCTGCTTGACGAATTGCTTTCATACTATCGCTAGAACCGTCATACGCAACTAGTATCTTTTCATAATCATGATTCATACTATTCAACTCCTTCTAAAGGGTTCTACTTTATGTATATCCTTTGCCGACGACGCTTAAACATTCTAGATCACATGTTCTATCGTTTTATAATACAACATCAACGATCACTGCTCACACTGAACACATCACAAGATTTATAGGAATTTGTTGTGTTACGCTTATTAAGTAATGTATTTATGAAAGGATGAAATATTCATGGTAAGAACCGCTCTAATCACTGGCGCAAGTGGTGGCATTGGTTATGAACTCGCTAAACTTATGGCAAATGATTTTAACCTTATTCTAGTCGCAAGAAGCGAAAATAAACTAGAAGAAGTTAAAGCAGAATTAAGCCCACACACCAATGTGACGATTATTCCATTTGACCTTGCCAAACCCCAAGCTGCAAAAGCTCTTTATGATCGTGTTCATCAAGATGGGCATCATGTGGATACCTTAGTGAACAATGCTGGATTTGGAATAGAAGACTTATTCCTCGAGACTGATCTTGACCGTCTTAATCAAATGTTACAACTTAATATGGTCGCGCTTACTAATTTAACGTATTATTTCGGACAGGATATGGTACATTCTCAATATGGAAGAATTTTAAATATCGGCTCCATCGCTTCCTTTGTCCCTACCCCAGCGATGAGTGCGTATGCAGCAACGAAAGCTTATGTCTTATCATTATCTGAATCTCTTAACACCGAACTTCAGAAAAAAGGCGATCTATCCGTCACCGCTCTATGTCCTGGACCAACCGCAACGAATTTTGCTAACGAAGCCAATATGCAATCCATGGGAGAATCATTTAACGATATAGCAATGTCACCCGAAAGAGTTGCTTCAATCGGTTATCATGCCCTTTTCAAAAAGAAAAATGTATCAGTCCCTGGCAAACGATATAAATTCCTGATTGCATTTACGCGTATTCTATCTCGAAAAATGGTTCAGCGGCTCCTAGCAAAATCATTAAAATAAAACATTAATCACCCTACGCTATTAATCATTAGCGTAGGGTTTTCTATTGAACATTCTATTTATTTAATTTCCGCTATCTTTTATTAAATTTCTGGTCGAATTTATCTCATAAATCAACTTGATTATTTAATAACTAAACATTTATCTCATAAATCAGAGAATTTATTTCATAAATAAGCGTACTAATCTCATAAATTAAAGGATTTATCTAATAAAGATTCTGACCATATAAAAAGGAGAGGATCTCTCCCCTCCTTTCACTTTTATCCTTCTAATTGTTTTAGCGCTTCACGATTAAAGGCTGGTAAATCATCAGGTGTTCGGCTCGTTACAAATTTACCATCGACTACGACCTCTTCATCTACTACTTTAGCCCCTGCGTTACGTAAGTCATTGCGCACTGACACAAAACTTGTTAGTGTCTTGCCTTTTAGTTCATCAGTATCAACTAGGAACTGTGGTGCATGACAAATCGCAAACACTGGCTTGTCTGATTCAAAGAATTGACGTGCAAATGTCGCGTTCTTTTCATCAATACGTAATAAATCAGGTGAAAAACCGCCTGGAACTAATAATGCATCATAGTCACTTGGGTTAACGTCATCAACCCCATAATCAAGCGTCATTTCTTGGCCGTTTTTGCCTTTGATCGTTTCACCTTTTCCTTTGCCAATCAAATCAACTTGATGTCCAGCATCTCGTAATTTTTCTGCTGGATCCGTTAATTCAATTTCTTCTACCATATCTGTTAGTAATGCTGCTACTTTTTTACCCATAAATTAATGACCTCCTTTTTGAATGTCACATTCTTTGGTATACCCAATCAACAACTAGTCTTAAACCTACTCATCAAAAAATTCCCCGACATTGTTTGACATTATATCCGACTATGTTATTATAAACTTTGTAAAGAAAAAATTTAACGTTTTTAACAACTAAAAGGATGGTGATTTATGGCAAACTATTTATCGACGTATTGACACGTCATACCTAATGTTGAACAAACATTCAGAATCATGTATGCTAATCAACATTGGTTGTAATCACTTTGCCAACATAACATCAACTTTATTTTTAACAATCTGAGGAGGAACAACACATATGCGTTTCAACAAAAAAGCATTACTACTTATCCTTACAGGAATGGTTTTAATCGTCCTAGCAGCATGTGGCGGCGGGGAATCATCTGAAGGATCAGACCAATCAGAAGGTAATAACGAAGAATCAAATGAAGAATCAAATAGTGAAGGTAGCGAATCTAGCGAAAGTGATGTCAATCAAGAAACGATTGAAATGGGCCAAATCAACTGGGCTGAAAACATCGCTGTGACAAACATGTGGAAAGTTATCTTAGAAGAGCAAGGCTACAATATTGAGCTTGTTAACTTAGACATGGGACCGACAATGGAAGCTCTAGCTAATGACGAATTAGACTTAGGACTAGAAGTTTGGTTACCTGTTCAAGACGCTAACTATTTAGATCAATATGAAGATCAAGTTTTCTTCTCTGAAGCAACTTGGTATGATAACGCAAAAGTAGGTCTTGTTGTACCTGAATATATGGAAGACATTAATAGTATTGAAGATTTAAATGAAAATGCTGAGAAATTCGATGGTGAAATTACTGGCTTCGATTCTGGTGCTGGTACCATGGAAGTAACTGAAGAAATGATCAAAGAATACGGTTTAAACTTTGAACTTATGCCAAGTTCTGAGCCTGCTATGATCGCAGCAATCGATAAAGCAATTAAAAATGAAGAACCGATTGTGGCACCACTTTGGAATCCACATAGTATTTTCGCCAAACATGATCTGAAATATTTAGAAGATCCAAAAGAAACTTATGGTGGCGTTGAGAAAATTCACTTTGCAACACGTCAAGGATTCGGAGATGAATATCCGCAATTCACTCAATGGTTGAAGAACTGGAAGATGAATGATACGCAAATTGGTGAGCTAATGTCAGCTGTACAAAATGCTGAAGAGCCAATTGAAGGTGCTCGTACATGGGTAGAAAACAACCAAGAATTAGTTAACGAATGGATCGAACAATAAACGATTAAAAAGCTTGGACCTATTAAACAGGTCCAAGCTTTTTTCGTTTATTTCGTCACTAAAACAGGACAATGAGCATCATTCGAGACTTTGTGACTGATACTACCCATGACTATTCGTTTTAATCCACCTAGACCTCTATTACCAATCACAATCAAATCAATATCATTTTCCTCAGAGTATTGGATAATACGTCGTTCAGGCGGCCCTGTTAATACATCAAACCTTACATCAATATCTTTTGACACTTCAGACTTAGCTTGTTCCATGACACGATCAGCTAATCTTTCGCCATCATCGTAAGAATTCATTTGAGATTTGTTCGGAATGTTTTTCTCAGGATCATTAAGCGCTTCATTATCATATGGAGTTGGATGATTATACGGGTCATGTCCTTCAACAAATACTAAGTATAAACGGGCATCGCTTTGTTTAACGATTCCTTCTGCAATCTGCAGTGCCTTTTGACTGTCAGGAGAACCATCATACGCCAATAAAACATGATTGAATAAAGTTTTCATTACAACAACCTCCTCTTAATTTTCAAAGCATTTCTCCTATGCTTCCAATTTAGCTTAAGAACTAAACTGTCTTTCGGAGGATCTGAGTGAAATAATTGGTCAGAGCATAAGTCAATTATGAACAAGATCTCTATATCATATAATGGTTCATTCATCCTCTCATTATTCATATACACCTTTTTCGCCCCAACTAAACCTATTGTCCTAATAAGTCATGTAATCGTCACAAATAAAAAGCCGCAGCTATTATTAGCTACGACTCATTAGGTTAACTTTGTTCGTATTGATTCACTTCATATAGATCGATTAATTCTATTTCTGGATGACGATCCTTAAACAAGTTTAACGAAAATTCATTTTTGAATAACACGACCGGATTATTTTCCCGATCACGGACAAGCGTGCTTCGGCTGTCAAAAATGGATTCATCAACCTGATCAGGTCTCAACCATCTCGGTACTCGCTCTCCAATGTCCTCTAACATGACTTCTGAATTATACTCATTTTGCATGCGATATTGGAACACGTCAAACTGTAATTGACCGACTGCACCAATAATAAATGACTCTGTATGATACTTCTTGAATAACTGAATAGCGCCTTCTTGAACAAGTTGTTCAATCCCTTTATAAAACTGTTTCGACTTCATTACATTTTTCGCCGTCACCGTCTTATATAATTCAGGTGGGAATTGAGGTAGTTCGTCAAACTCGAACAGCGTCTTGCTTTCAGTAATCGTATCACCAATATGATACACATTCGGATCGTAGATGCCAATAATATCACCAGCATAGGCTTCTTCAATCGTTCCCCGCTGTGAGGCGACAAATTGTTGTGACTGATTTAGATTGATCGTCTTACCTGTTCGCGATAGCTTCACACTCATATCACGGGTGAACTTCCCTGAACAGATACGGACGAACGCGATTCTGTCACGATGATTCGGATTCATGTTAGCTTGAATTTTAAAGATAAATCCAGAAAACTCTTCCTCTGTCGGCTGAATAACGCCATCTGTTGTTTGGCGAGAACCTGGTGCTGGGGCCATTTCGATAAATGAATCAAGAAATGTTTCTACACCGAATGGCGCAAGCGCACTACCGAAGAAAACAGGTGTCTGCTCACCAGCAAGAACTGAATCAAGGGAAAAATTTTCGCCTGCTTCATCTAATAACGCAACTTCATCCTGAGCCATCTGAAACTCTTCTCGCTGACGTAACTCTGCATACTCATCTGCCTCTAATTTATCATATGGCACGCGCTCTTCCTCACCATTTTGTAAATAACGGACGAATTCATTTGATTGACGGTCAAATGTCCCTAAGAAGCGTTTACCCATGCCTGCTGGATAATTCATTGGATACGTTTCTATCTCTAAGACTTCTTCAATCTCTTCCATTAAATCAAGCGGTTCACGGCCTTCACGGTCAACCTTATTGAAAAAGGTGAAAATCGGAATCCCTCGCATACGACAAACTTTAAACAGTTTCTTTGTCTGCGCCTCGATCCCTTTCGTTGAGTCGATAACCATGACCACGCTATCAACAGCGGTAAGTGTACGGTACGTGTCCTCACTGAAGTCTTCGTGACCTGGTGTATCTAAAATATTAACTTCATAACCTTCATAAGGAAAGTTCATCACACTTGATGTCACGGAAATTCCACGTTGTTTTTCTATTTCCATCCAATCAGATGTCGCGAATTTGCCTGACTTCTTTCCTTTTACAGTACCAGCTTCCCGAATTAGATTACCGAAAAGCAACATCGTTTCTGTTAACGTTGTTTTACCTGCATCAGGATGCGAAATAATTGCAAATGTCTTACGCTTTTGTACTTCTTCTTGTATCGACATATATTAACCCTTTCTATCTTAACTTAGCCTTTCATATCCTAACATAAACAAATAACTCATTGTAGTGAAAAATCCCGAACGACTTCCTCCAACAATACTAAACCTTGCCTACAAAGAAAGCCCCTCCAATATTGGAGAGGCTTAAAAACAATATTATTCAGTATACATAATTGGTGAACCAGGACCTAATTCAAGACCTAGTAACATCCAAACGATTAACATTAATGTCCAAATCACTAAATATGCGATTGAATAAGGGAACATAACAGAAATCAAAGTACCAATACCCATATTCTTAACATATTTCTGTGCAAAGGCAATAATAATCGCAAAATAAGTCATCAGTGGTGTAATAATATTTGTTGATGAGTCAGCAATACGATAAGCCATTTGTGTTAGTTCTGGTGAATAGCCAAGTTCCATTAAAATTGGAACGAATACAGGCGCTAACATAGCCCATTTGGCTGACGCACTACCGATAAATAAGTTAATAAAGCCGACAACTAGGATAAATCCTATAATTAATGGAATTCCAGTAAAGTTGGCGGATTCTAGAAATTCAGCACCATAGACACCTAATACAAGTCCCATGTTCGTTTCATTAAAGTAAGAAACGAACTGACCTGCTGTAAATGCTAAGACAATGAACATTCCCATGGACGCCATTGTATCTGATAATTGATCAGCAACGTCTTTATCATTCTTAATTTCTTTTGTCACGATTCCGTACACTAAACCTGGAATAAAGAACAGAATCATAATGATCGGTACCAGTGAATCCATAAATGGCGACTGAATGATGTCACCATTATCCGCACGCAGTGGAGCATCTGGTAATAATACAAGTAACGCAAAGCCGATTGACGTTACTAGAAGGGAAATTCCAGCCCAGATTAGACCTTTCACTTCAATCTTCTGTAAGTTTGTTAACTCCTCGCGATATTCGCCTTTATATTCTCCTAGGCGAGGTTCAACAATTTTTTCAGTGACAAACCAACCAACGAGTGTTAATAAGAATACTGACACAACAATGAAGTAATAGTTCATTGCAATATTCATTGTATCTGCATAGTCTGGATTAACAATAGAAGCTGCTTCAATCGTAATCTCACCTAGCATCGCATCAGTAGCAGATAAGAACAGGTTAGCACTAAAACCAGCAGATACACCTGCGAAAGCTGCAGCCAGTCCTGCTAGTGGATGACGACCTAACGCTGCGAAAATAAGAGCGCCTAATGGTGGTAGAACAACATAACCAGCATCAGAAGCCACACTTGACATAATACCAGCGAATACTAAACCGCCCGTAATTAAGAAATTAGGGACAGACATAACAAAGCCACGTAATGCAGCACTGATTAAGCCTGAACGTTCAGCAACACCAATTCCTAGCATGGTAGCTAGTACAACGCCTAGAGGCGCGAATCCGATAAAGTTTTCGACCATACTACCGAATAAATAGCGTATGCCTTCTTTATCTAATAAATTATTGACGGTAACTTCACTACCGTCACCAGGGTGTTCTACTGAAATTCCAAGCGATGACACAATCGCCGAAATAACAACAACTAGAACAGCTAAGATCGCAAATAACGTAATCGGATGAGGTAGTTTATTACCGACACGTTCAATGCCATCCAAAAACTTTTGGAAAATACCACGACGTTTTTGTTCCATGATGTATAACCTTCCTTTGTGTAGTAATTTAATAATATTTAGACAATTATAGCCTTTAGACAAAAGTCATTATATATGAGAAGTTTGGTGATTAAAAGAGGAAATATAATTGTCCCAATAGAGTTAAAATTAGTAATATTATTGTCTGCGTTGTGGCTATTTTTTGCTTTTCCTCGCTTCTAGGGGTTACACTATAGCTATAGTCGTAAAAGGAGTGAGAGTATGAGTCAGAAATTGGAAGGTAAAGTCGCTTACATTACGGGGGCAAGCCAAGGAATTGGACGCGCTACAGCCATTGCTTTAGCACAAGAAGGTGTCCATGTTGGTCTAATTGCTCGACAAGAAAGCAAACTTAATGATGTTGCTAAAGAAATTGAACAATATGGCGTTAACGCAGAGATTGGCATTGTTGATGTTTCTGACTTAGAAGCTGTCGAACAAACCATCAAAAACCTTGTTTCTAGGCTAGGTACACCTGATATTCTCATTAATAATGCAGGCATGGCAATGAGTGGTAACTTCTTAGAAACTTCACCAGAAGACTGGCGACGTGTTTTCGATGTTAATGTCTTTGGTATGTATCATGTAACTCGTTCAGTCCTACCATACATGATGGAACAAGAACGTGGCGATATAATCAATATTTCATCAAGTAGTGGATTAAAAGGAACAGCTGGCACTTCTGCTTATAGCGCTTCTAAATTTGCTGTCCAAGGTATGTCAGAATCGCTTATGCAGGAAGTAAGACCTTATAATATTCGAGTGTTTACTATGAATCCAAGCTTAGTCGCAACAGAACTACCGTTTGGTGAGCAATTGGATGAGAAAAATGATCCTGAAAAATTCATTCAACCTGAGGATTTAGCTGAATACATGTTAGCTCAACTCAAACTAAACCAACGCATGTTTATCAAACAATCACTTCAATGGGCAACCAATCCATTCTAACTAACAATCCCCGCTTGTAAGAACAAGCGGGGATTAATTTAGGTTTCAATTAACTCAACGTGGAAGTCACCTACATTACCTTCTACATATAAATTTGTAAATGACGTATAATAACGATGAATCGTAGCATGTTGATCGATTCCCTCACTAGGAATCTTAACTCGAAAATCATTTTCATAAAACAAAACCGTTATATCATGATAATCTTCATGTGTGACTTGGAAATCAAGTTTAATTAATTGTTTGCCTTGATGTTGCGTCACTTCACATTGATCAACATCGATAAAGACATCATTAATATCGACTTGCATAATTGATCCTCCTTCTATAAAACGATGTATTAATCATAGCTCAACATAAACAAAACCGTAAAATTATGTGTTTTGAATTTATATTATGGTGAATGAGATCAAAAAAGCTGACGTTCTAGTTAACGCCAGCTTTCTATCATTATTATCTGGTTAATTCTGCACATGACCCGATTACTTCTAGAACCTTATCATTGTGCATAACAGGCTTCAATTGCATGATAAAAGAAATTCCATTTAGCGTTGATTCAAAGTGTACATCCTCACCATGCCATGCTGACTCATAATAATAAGCAATCATCTTAGCTTTTTCTATCGGTAAAAAGTCATATAATGTATAACCAACCACTTCTTCTGACTTATAGCCGAACTTTCGCATCAATTCTCCTTCACATAAAGTGTGCACATATCCACTTTGGGTTTTAATATATTTAAAAGTCATGCCTAATTGACGCTCAAGTGTATTCTTCAAATCATCTTGAGCCGCTTTTAATTCGGCTTCCATTTGTTTCTTCCTCGTAATATCTCGAGAAACGACCACAATTTGTTCGACACTTCCATCTTCACTGAAAACAGGACTTCCATGGGCTTCTATCCAAATAATTTTACCGTTATTCACATTTAGCCGAAGTTCCGTTGATTGCGCTACCTTCTCATCAAAAACTTGATCAAATACATCATATGTATGACCGACATCCTCTGGGGCGATAAACGACATAATATTTTGTTGTAAGATAACTTCTTGTTTAATTTGAAAAGCATCTTCATTTGAAGGTGAAGCGTAATCGATGCTCCCCCCTCGATTCACTACCACAACTAAATCTGACATGTTCTCGGTAATGAGTCGATATTTCTTTTCGCTCTCGATTAACTTTTGTTCTAGTTCTTTTTGCCTTGACATATCTTTGATGACACTATACACTCCGACGATTCGTTCTCCTAATAACATTGGAAAACAAACCGCATTTGTCGGAACATAATGACCATTACTATGTATTAAATCTAACTCGACTGCTTCAGGTGTTTCACCGTTTAGTACTTCCTTAAAATGTCGCATTGCTTTAAATTGATCGGAGTCTCGAATGAAGGCAGCTAAATGTGAATCCATAACGTCTTCCTGCTTAAGACCAAGCATATGTTGGATGGTCGGATTTACACTAATGATATTCCCCTCTAAACTGAACGAACAAACAAGATCGGGGTTCTGCTCAAATAGTGATTTAAAGCGGTGGTCATTCATTTGAGCGGACTTAACATTTATATGTTTTTCTAATCGATAAATGAGCTCTTTAGAATAGGATTCTGTTTGTTTAATCAATGCTTGATAGTCATCAAGTGACATCGGCTTACTAAACAAAAACCCTTGTGCTACGTCGCAGGAATGTAAAGATAAAAACGTCACAACCTCTTCCGTTTCTACACCTTCTGCTACTACTTCTAAATCTAAATTATGAGATAGCTCAATCATATTTTTAACGACAGTTGATTCTTTTTGGCTATAAGGTATATCTTGCATAAATGACCGATCAATCTTAACCGTTGTAATTGGAAGATCGCGAATGTATCTGATCGTAGAATTGCCCTTACCAAAATCATCGACGGCGATTCGGATTCCAGTACGCTTTATTTCTTTTAACGTTTCAATCGTATGATCGATATGATTCAACATCACATTTTCAGTGATTTCAATTTCTAACAGATTCGGATCTAATCCAGTCTCATTTAACGTATCAAGAATCAATTGGTATAATTCTGTTGATTCAAAGTCAAGCGGTGAAATATTAACGGACATAACAGTCTTAGGAAAACCTTGATCATGCCAGGCCTTATTTTGCCGACAAGCCTCACCTAAGACCCATTTGGTTATATCGGTTATAGTCCCACTCTGTTCCGCTAATGGGATGAAGTCAGCTGGTGAAATCCATCCGTATTCTGGATGATTCCAGCGAATGAGAGCTTCAACTCCTACTACGTGACCTGTATTCAAACTTAATTTCGGCTGGTAGACAAGCGTGAATTGCCCTTGTTCAATAGCATGTTGGAGATGATCTTGTTCTAGTGATAAATTAAGCAATCCTGTCACCTCAAATTCCACGACACTGACTTAATCAAATTTATGAAACATAGTTTAGTTATAATCTACATTCATTATTAAGACTTTAGCCGTGTACAATTTAGCAAACTTAAAATTGGTAAGACCAATAATGATAGGACGAAACGATTAAAAACTACTAGTTATTAGTCAACATTATACCAATATTCGACAAAAATAAAAATAGATATCCTATAATCTATTCAATTTTTTACAATTATTTAAGCTTAACAGGTACTGTAGCTTCTTCTTCAGCTAGATCATCATGAATCACAACCTTACCTTCTCCTGGCGTCATGGTTGAAGTGATCGTAAGATTGAGTTCAATCCCAGTCCATTCTCGTTCATTTGTCGGTTGTGTAAACCAATCTTCCTCAATTTGAGTTTCTTCTATCGTATTTCCATCAGCATCTATTAACTCTATTCTTACAGAACCAGCCGCTTCGTAACGGATCATGCCTTGGATAGAAAATGTATCGCTAATGCTTGCCCCTTCCTGCGGCGTTTGAAGTTGAAAATTCTCCGTTCTAGCTATTTGATCAGAAGAATTAGTTGATTCAGTAGGTTCATCATTACTTTCACTAAAGTTGTCCTGTACTGTTTCTTCGTCCTGGCGTTCCTGTTGTAATTCTCTAGTTTTCTTTTCAAGTTCCTCCTGAAGCTTTTCTATTTGTTCATTTTGATCCTGTACTTGCTCCGTTAATTGTTCAACTTGCGCTTCATGATTTGGTTCCTCATTGTTTTGGCAAGCCACAAGTATGATACTTAGACTTATTAAAGAAACCCATTGTTTCAACTACTCATCCTTCCCTTCTCGATGTTTAATTAAATCTGTAATATAAACCACAGCGCCAATCATACCAATGAACCAGAAGATTAAACTAATAATTTGATATTGATTAAGCCATAAGGTGAAAATACTTTCAATCACGACAAATAAAATAGCTCCAATAATAAATGTATATAGCCCAATTCGTCCATATTGACTCGTCGGTTTTAATCGTTCAAACATATTTAGTCTCCTTACATCTCTTCTGAATAAAACTAGATTAATTAATAGTATTATATAGCAAAATATCGCCTAGCCATTATTATCTTCAATTTCGACGAGCTGGGATTGATTGAACTTTTCAGGCGTGATGAATTTTTCGCCGAACACAATTTCAGCTAAATTCGTCACAAATCCTACGCTGCCCACCACATAGACCTCATCCGTGTCAGGCTCCCAGTATGCATTGATATTGATCATATCTGGTTCTCCATTAGCTGTTTCATATTCTTCATCTAAACTCAACGCTCGAACAGACGAGCCATTATGCTTAATTTGATAAATTTCTTGTTCTTCAAATGGAATTGTGAATGTGTAATCACCAAACTCAAAAGCCGCTTCACCATCACCTTCAATCGCCTTGGTGTCCTCCATATGCCTTAATTCTGTTAACGTAATTGCCATTGAACCTGTTACATCAGACTGCTCTAAGTCCAAATTCAATTTACTGGCTAAGGCTGTTTCAAAGTCCGCTTGATCTTGATTATGTTCCAATAATAGGTTTTCATTAATTTCAGCACCAAATTGCCACCCTGTATTATTTACATCAGTTAAAACATTAAGCGGGTCCGAATAAGCATCTACAATGGTTAAGCTCCCCCAAACTAATCCAAATGAAAGCGAAAAAATAGTAAGTATACGATAAACCATAACTGTAACTCCTCTTTTAAATTCCGAATTAACTTCTATTGTAACAAGTTTTATATTCAAATGGGGAGGGTTTAAGTCGTTTAATCTTATACAAAAAACCACTTTAAACTCTATCGTTTAAAGTGGTTATCAATCTAATTATTCACTCAAGGCATTCGTAATGGCACGAGCGTTAACTTCCATCATTTCGTAGTAAGTGTCAATTGAGCTATCGATTGGTAAGCCATCTGTATACAATCCTTGGTCATAGATTGGCACACCTGAATCATGTGATACTGACTCCATATGCACTGGATTAGCCGTCGATTCTAAGAACACATAAGGTGCTGAAGTGGTTTGTAAACGATCAACTAAATCAGCTACCTGACGTGGTGTACCTTCTGAGTGCGAGTTCAACTCCCAAATACCTGCAGTTTCGTAACCATAAGCATCCCCAAAATATACAAAGGCGTTTTCACTTAATACAACGGTGCGTTGATCTTCAGGAACAGATTCGGTTTGAGCTTGAATATTTTCATCTAAAATATCTAGTTTTTCTTTATAAATAGCAGCATTTGATACATAGGTCGGAGCATTTTCCGGATCTATTTTAGTCAAGTGCTCGACAGTCTTATCGACATATAATTTAACATTATCTGGATCCAACCAAGCATGAGGGTCATGGACACCTTCAGAGACCTCAATCGGTTCAACCTCTTCAGTTAATTCAACAATTGGTGTATCAGAAACATTCTCAACAAGAGATGAAATCCATTGTTCTAGATTTAATCCATTAACAAAAAAGACATCCGATTCACTGACGCTTCGTAGATCACTTGGTACTGGCTCATACTCATGAGGATCTCCTCCGTTTGGAACGATGTGATCAACTTCTGCCTTATCACCTGCAACATTCTTCACTATATCTGCCAAAATAGAAAAACTTACTGTAATACGAATCTGATCCTCATCACTTTTTTCTGCTTGATCTGGTGGTGAGCAAGCTGTAAACACCATCATTAATAAGGCCATTAAAACTATTATAATTTTACGTTTTACCATAACGATCACCATTATGATGCATGTTGTGCTGAACGGTCGCGAAACCAACGCACAACAAGCCCTTGTTTTGGTGAGAAGAAGAACGCAAGCATAAACATAATAGTTGCCACTATAACCATAGATGCCCCAGTTGCTACATCATAAATATAGGAATAGAAAACACCTGTAACAGCAGAAATAACACCGAATGTGGCTGATAACACCAACATAACAGGTAATCGATCAGTTAATAAATAAGCTGTTGAACCAGGCGTGATTAGCATTGCGACAACCAAAATAATACCAACTGTGTTAAGTGAAGCCACTGTCACAAGTGATAACACAAACATAAGCAAGTAATGAATTAATTTGGTTGGTACACCAATTGCTTTCGCCATCGTTGGATCAAATGTACTAACTAGTAGTTGTTTATAAAACAAGAAGACGAACGCAATAACAGCAATCGTGATTCCAAACGTCATCCACAAATCACCGACAGATACGGCAAGAACATTACCAAACAAGATATGCCAAATGTCCACTTCCATACTTCCAATAGCGGTAATTAAAATAACCCCTATCGCAAACATACCTGACAATAAAATGCCAATGGCTGAGTCATCTTTGATTTTACTATTTTGCGATATATAACCTATTCCAAGTGCTGTTAAAACACCTGTTATGACCGCGCCGATAAAAAAACTGACACCAACCATATAAGCAATCACAACACCAGGTAACACAGCGTGCGAAATGGCGTCTCCCATGAGTGCCATTCCACGCAAGATAATAAAACACCCAACAATCCCGCAAACAATTCCGACTAGAATGCCTGCCATAAGCGCATTTTGTAAAAACGGATAGTTCGCTACTCCTGATATGAAAAATTGTATATTTTCCATTATTTAACCACCACCATATCATCATTATTATTTCCTTTAATAGTGGCGACTTGCCCTTCATAGGCTTCGCTAATCAATTGAGGTGAAAACACATCCTGAAGTTGACCAAATCCAACTAACCGTTGATTCAGTAACATCAAACGATCAAAATACTCTTCTACTTTACTTAAATCATGATGAACAATAAATAAAGTCTTACCTTGATTACGAATTTGGCGCAATAAATCGATAATAATCTGTTCAGATGTTAAATCAATACCTGCAAATGGTTCATCTAAAAATAATAAGTCAGCTTCTTGGGCTAATGCTCGCGCAATGAACACCCGCTGTTGCTGACCACCGGATAATTCACCAATTTGTCTTTTACGATATGACTCCATCCCTACTTGGCGCAAGCTTTCAATCGCTTTTTCGCGATCTTGTTTACCAGGACGTTGCCACCATTTCATATGTGGATAACGCCCCATAATCACTACATCTTCTACTAATATAGGAAAATCAAAATCAATCATATTACGTTGTGGCACATATGCAATATCTGAACGGACCTCATCAATAGGTTGATCAAACACACGAATGGTTCCCTGATTCACACTCACCATTCCCATAATAGCTTTCATCAACGTCGATTTCCCTGCACCATTCGGCCCGATAATCCCAATTATTTCTTCTTTAGGGGCTTGAAATGATACATCTTTTAATGCCCATTCACCATGATAAGCCACTGATAAATGGTTAATATCTACTGAACTACTCATTATACTTGCCTCCTTTGGCGTTAAATCATTTATTTTGTATACATGCACAATTTTTTACCTAGGGCAAATTCTTAATATATTATAATGCTGAAAAGGTAAAAATAGCAACCATTTTGCACAAATTTTTTCTGGCAATTTTGAAAGCTTGACACAAAAAAACAGCTTGTTCTTAAGTTGATTGTAATCCTATCAACCGAGAACAAGCTGTGGTTTTTTGATTAATTTTTAAAACTGACATAGGTTATAATATACGATTTATTTCGATTGCATCCCAACACAATTATTTTGACTGTTTCATTTTATTCCACAAATTATATGCTACAATATAACCAATCAAGCCACCAATAAGCATACCGATCCACCAAGACCAATCAAACTCCTCTGTGAAAACACCCCAGATAAGAAAAACAGCCGTAAATCCAATTAAAATACCTAATAGAACTGTGTGCTTCATCATATCACCCCATTCGTTTAGAATATGATCATAATAATCTTTCAATAAGATATATAGCTGATAGTGCATTTTTACTTTGTAAGTTTCACTTAACAATTCACCAATAAATACCAGTTATTTATTGGTGGTTGATGCTATGAACGATATTGATCTAGGAGGAATTAAAATGGACCTTTTAACACGCTTTCTCACAGCGATCTTATCAGCCGTTATTTTTTCAATTGGAACGACCTTATGGTTAACTGATTGGGTTAATCCCTTTTGGATGGAGGCATTTATTGTAGGGGTATATGCCTTGGGTTCTCTACTCATTGCCGGAATTCCTTACTCGTATTTAGCCGATTGGATTATGTCGAGACTAAATCGGTCTACTTACTGGGGGAATCTATTACTCTATGCACTCGGCGGTTTGATCACGAATCCTTTTTTACTACTTTTAATGATCGATCAAGGTTTTGTTTTTGATGCTAGAATATTCGCAGTTTTAGGTGTAATTGCAGCTCTCATTTTCTATCATGTAAAAATCAGCCTAACGTGGGCTATGGGAAAATTAGGTTCTGAATAATAACTTGTCACTCTAAAGAACGACTTCACCCCATCATTTATCGTCTCATCCTTGTTCCTTTGGATCGAAATCAACTTGAGATAACACAGTCTGCTGTCCTAATAAATGGCGCGAGATTTCCGCTCCAATAAATGGTCCGCTTGTCATACCAGATGCCCCCAGTCCATTTGCCACGTAAATTGATGGGTTGTGAGGTAAAAAGCCATAAACAGGCCTATTATGATTGGTTTGCGGTCTAAAGCCGACTTTAGCATCAATAAAATGCGCTTCCTTTAAACCAGGCGCAAATTTGAATGCAGCTTTTAAAATCTCATGAATACTCGATGCATCAACTGTCGGGTTAAAATCATGATTATCACGATGTTCAGCCCCGACTGAGACGATTCCGTTTTTAAAACCTACGATATACTTATTATTCGGAAGCATCACGACAGGCCAGTCTTCCGTTTGATACCCAGGTAGTTGAAGCTGGACGATTTGTGTTTTCGTCGACTTAATATCTAAATGATTTTCAGACTTATTCAAGAATGAAGATGCCCATGCGCCGTTCGTAATAATCAGTTGATCAGCCTCAATTCTTTGACCATTAACTGTTACTGTAGCCCCATCATTGTTAAGGATTGCTTCACCTTTGATGATATCTGCTCCATGAATTTCAGCACCGTTTAATAGCGCATCACGAAAAACAGCTCCATTGACACGTCCGCCACCGGAAATTTTTATACCGCCCATATTTCTAGTCATGACAGGCGTTGATTCGGCTACAACTTCTTCTGATAATTGCTGGACATCTCCTATTTCTGGAGCGTCTTTTTTCCTCGCAATCGTGTCATCCACCATCTTCGCCAATTTATCTTCACTTTTATGTAAATGAATGGATTCGACTTGTTTGTAACTCGTATCTTGAATACCGAGAGTGTTTAATTCAGCGTTAAGCTCTTGATAATAGGCTGCACCATGCTTTAATAATTGATATAACGTTTCATTTTGTTTTTGGGATAACCATGGGCTAATGATTCCTGCCGCTGCACGTGTTGCTTCGCCATTATTCGGATAGTCAATAATCGTGACTTGTTGGTTTGCTTTAGCTAAATGGTAAGCAACTGAAGAACCTAAAATACCAGCGCCAACCACGAGGTAATGCGTCATATTTATCTCCTTTGCATCTTATGTCTTGTTTTAGTTTAACAGGATGGAAGTCATCCTAAAAGTCAATAACCCTTCATCTATGTTATGATAGCCGGAAATACATGAACGAAAGGACAATCCAACATGACAGAAGCCCCAAACCGACTACGGAACAATAAACCATTTTTACTCGTCTGGTCCGCCGGGATCTTTGCGATGCTTGGCTTTGCGATGTTGTTTTTAACGACGTCGTGGTTTGTCATCGATGTTTTAGAACGTCCAGCGCTTGTTGGCGTTGTCCTTATGATGATCACTATACCACGCGTTTTGATGATGATTTTAGGTGGGGTTATTGCAGACCGTATCAAGAAATCACAAATTATGTTTATCACAAACTTGCTACAAACCGTGTTAATTAGCGCGATGGCTATCTTCATTAGTCTTGATCAACTCGGAATCTTGGGCTTGTTTGTTATCACTTTTTTATTTGGATTTTTAGATGCCTTCTTCTACCCTGCTGTGACAGCTTTAATTCCTAATTTGGTAGGTCATCAAAATATTCAACGTGCTAACTCACTCTTTCATGGATCAATTGAACTCATGTTTATGTTTGGTCCTGTCATTGCAGGCGGACTTCTCACGGTCTCTACATTTGGTGTGACTGTGTCAGTTGCAGCTTGTTTCGTCGCTTTATCAGTTATATTTGTCTACCCTGGTTTTATCCAAGACGCTAAACCTACCGGCCAAACTGAATTGCGTGAGGTTAAAAACGATTTTATTCTAGGGTTGCGCTACATAAAAGATTCACCGATTATTTCATCAGGGATTATGACCATTAGTGCCGTTAACTTATTTGTAATTGGACCTATTATTATTAGCTTTCCGTTAATTATTGATTCAATTGGTGGCTCAGCCTTTCAATTAAGCATGCTTGAAGTTGGTTTATCAGTCGGAACATTCTCTGGCAGTATTATTGTTTACCGTTTAGCAGCAAGCAGTCGACGTGGTCGAATGATATTATTAACTCTAGTCATAACAATGATTGGCTTTCTAATCTTTAGTCAAATGACAATTTTACCTGCCCTAATGATTTTAGCTGCGGTCGCTGGTTTTACGGCGATGATTGTTTACTTACAATCTTTGAGTGTTATTCAAGAATATACGTCCTTTGATAAACAAGGTCGTGTGATGAGTATTGCTACCGTTGCTTCTGAAGGGGTCGCCCCTGTTGCATTTGCCTTTGTATCGCTGTTTGTCGGCTTTGGTATATCCATCCACACTGTTCTAGCCGCAACAGCCATTATTGGTCTATTAACTAGTGTTATTCTCGTCGTAAAAGCCACTTCATTAAAACAAGCGCGTTAACCTAAGTTAACGCGCTTAACATAGCTTCTCTTGTATTTGGTCCATAGATTCGATCGACTTCATTCGGAACAAATTTACTCTGAAATCGTTCGATCGCTTTTTCTGTTTTCGGTCCATAAATACCATCAATAGGACCTAGGGAAAATCCTAATTCATCTAATGCCGATTGGATTCGTTTAACTTCACCGCCTTGACTCCCTCTTTGGTAAATCCCATTAGGAAGTATTCGATTGCGATTTAAAACATCACGCGTTTCTGGGCCAACGATGCCATCCACTGTGATATTTCCATCCTGTTGCAACGATATAACAGCATCTTCTGTTTCACTTCCAAATATGCCGTCAGTTCCATATTGAGACAAATCATAACCTCTATTAATTAATGTCACCTGCAACTGTTTTACCGCATCTCCTTGGTCACCTAAACGCAATAACCTAGATGTTTGTCCATTTCTCAAACTCGAACGCACTTCATCCATATTGATCCCAGGGCATTGTGTGCCTCCACCTGCTAATTCACGGTGTCCAACAATGACACTCACTTCAAGTTCGAATTGATCCATCAAAGTGTTTACCCGTTCTTCAAATATACGCTCCTGCTCATCAGTAAACTGACCTCGTCCTACTAGACAAATATGATACGAGTCACTATTATGTCCTTTCACACCATTTGCGATCACATTCCAGTCATAACACCTTTCAACAGTACCATCCCTCAAAATAATTTCATGATAGCCACCCGTTTCCCAACCTTTCGAACGCCAATAGCGCTCGAATGTATTCACATTACCTGAAGTGGTCGCACTATGATGGCGCACAATATGATTAACTACGTCACGTTTGGTATTTCCACCCATTGTTTGGCCACGTAAATCACGTATTTTCATATTTTCACCCCCATAGCTTTATTTATGCTAGTCAATCAAAATTGAAACAACGTTAGTCTAGCTATTCTCAAAATGTTGTCCCATATTATAATCGAACTATAAAGTGAATAGGTTATAATATTATTGATTTTAAACAAAAAAAGAGCCTGCTCTGTTACATAATGTAACAGTGTTAGGGGATTTAGCAGGCACATCAAAAAGTATTCGATTGGCTTACAAATCACTTGCTGGGGGTGATCTGTATATTTATAATATCTGGTTAAGTGTAATTTTTCCGTTAACTAGTTCACAATAAAGAACGATTTTCGAATTATTTTATTATTTTTGATGAAACATGCTAAAAATATACTTAATTTGATATTTTTTGTTCGTTATATGATTATTTTAAGATATATATTAGCTTTTTAAGGAGTTGTGGAATAACCAGGCTTTATATTCAAGATTATTGTATAATTATACTTATCAAATGATTTAAAGGGTGGGGAAAATGGAGTATAGTAAACTGTGGTACTTATCAAGAATTGGCTTTTTTGAGACGTTGCCATCTGAGATTGCAGAAGAAGCTCTAGAGTGTATTCACCATAATTACCTCAAACGTTACACAATTATTCAACGCCCAGATGATCCGGTGAAAGAACTCTATTTTATTAAAGCTGGAAGTGTGAGAATTTATTCAATTAATGAAGAAGGACGACAATTTACTTACTCAATGTTAGGGCCAGGCAGTACTTATGGAAAGATTAATACTTTCTCTCTTGGAATTGAAAATGTTTATATTGAAACGTTAGAACCTACTCATCTTTGTAGTATTTCGGAATCAGCGTTTAACGAGCTTTCAAAAAAACACCCAACATTATTAAATCGAGTGATCGAATTACTAAGTGAGCGTTTACAAGAACGTGAGGAAATGATGAAGTATATGGCCTTATATGATGTCCGTGAACGCTTAATTTACTTATTACAAAATCTATATAATCGTTACGGCCACGAAACAGCTGATTTGGAGTACTGTGAAATTGAGTTTCCACTAACTCATCAAGAACTAGCCAATATGATTGGTGTTACTCGCGAAGCCATTACAGGCACCTTAAAAAAGTTAACGACTGAAGGTTTAGTACGGTTACCAAAACGGAAAAAGATCGAAATTCATCGTAGCCTTACCGAAGAAAATCCTCTTCCAGCTTACATTCAAACCATGTATTCAGCAGAATCATAACAAATGAGTTTCTCGAAATTCAGTTGGGGTCATCCCGACAGTTTTCCGAAATTGAAACGTAAAATAACTAGGCTGAGAAAAACCTAAATCAGTTGCGATATCTCGGATTGACTGAGGTGAGTATCTCAGCCTTATTTTAGCTTCATCAATTCTCATTTGAGACACGTATTCTGACAATCCGATCTTCGTTTCTTTTTTAAACAGAGATGATAAATAATTAGGATGAACATGGACTGCTTTAGCAATTGTTTTTAAACTGAGATCATCAGTAAGATTTTGTCGGACATAAAGCATGCTGCGCCGAACGGTTTCGCTGTAATGAATGTGTAAATGTTCTTGAACAAGACCTAAAAAATGAATAAGTAATGCTTGTTGCAATCTCTTTAATTGATCTTCTGTTTCCTTTTCCTCAACTAAATTAATCCAACTATCACTTTCTAAATACATTTCTTGGTGATCAATCCCTAGATTAATCATTCGCCGTGTCAATATAGCACATGCAACGATCAGCTTATTTTTACGACTGCGAAGAATATCTCCATTGGCTAAATCAGAATCATCAAAGTCATCAAACTCTTGTGCTAATTCTAGACAGGCAGGGTCACCTTGAAGAAATAAATCGAAAAATCGTTCTTCCTTTTCTAATGAATGAAATTGCTTTCGGGTTTGGCGACCATTCAACTTTAATTGTTCAATTTTAACGGTATCTTCATAACTTTTCACACCTTAACCCTCCCGTTCCTACGTGTTTCGATATTAGTACCATTATATCAGAAAGATTGTCATTTCTAGTTCTTAATGCTCATTATTTCGGTGCACGAAGAAAGACAGGTACAATGAACCTGTCTTTTCATATAGTATGGTGATTATTCATTAACTCTCTTCCCTTGAACAATTAATCGAAAAGCATTGGAACCATAAGGGTGACAGGTAACTAAAGTTGCTAAATCTTCACCATTTTGAATGCCTAGAGATTCTGTTTCATTCGGACGAATGACATCTGTTAGAACAACACGGTAAGTTAATCGACCGCTGATACTTTCAATATGAAACACATCTCCTATGCTTAATTGATCTAAGTGTCGAAACATAACTTTTGTAGCCATACCCCTGTGGCCTGCTAACACCGTATGGGTATCTGCTCCACCTACTGGCATAGATGACCCTGGCACCACTCCTACACCATTTGCAAGCGACCATCGATTGGAATCAGGATAAATCGGTAATCTTAAATTTAATCGAGGAACGTCAATAACGGCATAAGCATTAGAAGTATTAACTTCTTCACCTCGGTCTCGCCAATCATCTTCTGTACCATTTGAACCTGTAGTCAGACTATCTTGAGCAGAGTCAGTGAAATCAATATTTTCTAAGTCTGTACCGACACGCCCCCTTTTTTTAATTTCTTCATTATATTCATTCGCTTCTTCTCTTATTTCTGTCCGGCCTTCTTTTGACAATTCATTCCATGTTTCTTGAACTTCATGTACCTTTGCCTCAGCCACTTCATCATTAATTAATTGCATCACATGTGGATATAACAAAACGGCTAAGCCTATGAGAAATATGATAACCAGCCACCAATTTTTTCTCATTATTCATCCACATCCTTTCGTCTTTTATGTCGGATGTAGAATATGCCACTTATCATCCCTGTTATAATCACCGCACTCATGACATACCAGAAGTAACCTTGTTGTTCTTCTGACAATTGTGTCAGTTGCGGCGCTGCCATCATTTGTTCTACATCATGATAAGGCACTCGTTCAGCGTGTAATAATAAGCGATGAGTATTAATCATGTAGGGATCACACGTAATAAGTGTCATGAGTTCCTGATCGTCTTCATACGTTAGCCAATCTGTTTCGTGCGGTAAAACTATTTGGGTTTCATAGACTTCATATGCCATCTTTTCACCTAGTGATGATACATAAAACTGATCTCCAACTTCCAACTCATCTAAATCGCGGAACATTTTAGCGCTCGGTAAGCCACGATGTCCCGTTAGTACAGAATGCGTCCCTAAACCACCAATTGGTAAGGAAGTATTAGACAAGTGACCCACACCTGCTTGCAACACATCTTCATCCGTTCCGTGATAAATCGGGAGTTTTACATTTATGTCGGGAATTTCAATCGTTCCCATTGATTCACCAATATCAAGCATTGAGTAATAACTCGGGAATTCCTCCTGGTCATGTGAAGGATTAGATTCATCGAATGGATCCGAAAATGAGACCTGCCCTCGCATCATGTCCTCATTAAATGCTTCAGCTGCTTCTCGTTCGTTCGAAATATCGTCTGGGTTCGCCGCTTCAAGCGCAGCTTCACTATTTTCAATCACTTCATAATGTGTTTGCGTCGCCATCCAATTCCCTACAATCGGATAGGCAAAAATACTAAGACCGATTAAAAATATAGCACTTAATAATAGTTTCATTTTCACCTATACCGACCCCCTCCTTGTTCTATGTAATGAGAAAGAGAGCCGAAGCCCTCTTTCTCTTAAACTATTAGGCTAATTG
The DNA here is from genome assembly GCF_011761495.1 of Alkalibacillus almallahensis. GTDB lineage: Bacteria > Bacillota > Bacilli > Bacillales > Alkalibacillaceae > Alkalibacillus > Alkalibacillus almallahensis. Next base: position 24,824 of record NZ_JAASRU010000016.1, read on the forward strand.
ATGACGTCTTCTGAAATAAATGACAAGCGCAATGATCATTAATGTTAAACCAATCGCTGTGAACAGTGACGTTCCGATCCCGCCTGTGGCTGGTAGTTCGTGATCACTTTTTACGTTATCAATCGTAATCGTCACATCACCTTCATCACCCGATACTTCCACACTAAACATTTTCTGCGGAAGTTTATAACCATTAGGAGCTTTCACTTCTTCTAAATAGTATTGACCGTAATCAAGGTCATCCCAGTGAAATTCACCGTTGTCACCTGATTTAACATCTTCAATTTTATTTTCACTGTCACCCCATAATTGGAATTCAGCGCCGTCTAATAATTTTTCATTCTCAGAATCTCTTTTGAACAGTGTGATAGAACCAATTGTTGGCGTTACTTCAGTTGTATTGGACTCTACAGTACCATTCACATTATATTCATTTTCGTACTGAACTTCTGCACTGTTTTCGATTGCTGATTCATTAGCGTCTCCATTAATTTGAACAGTGAAATTTATTTTCAGCTCATTTTTACCATCCAACATATTAAAATCAGTAGCATTCCATTTTAAGGTAGAATTAATTTCCGACGATTCAAAAGCTTCACTTACATCTTCACCATCAGCTGTGATATCGCCGAAGCCTGAAAAATTAAGGTTTTCATCTAGCTCATCAACAATTTCAAATTGTTCATAGCTCGCAATATCCTCTGGAATATCGATCGTTAACGTATAATCGAAGTCTACCCCTCGATTAATACCACCTTCACCAACATCATTTGTTTTCGTGATCGTCGTTTCTGGGAAGTTTGTGACCATAACATCTTCAATTTGACCCGACGGATCAACATTCACAATAGATCCTGATTCGGTGATACTAAATTCATGTTGATGATCACCTGTGCCAACATACCCAGAAGGCGGGGCATCTTCGGTAAAGTAGTAGTCACCATATCTAAGACCATCGACTTGAATGACACCAGCTTCATTCGTAGTGAATTGTGTTCCTTGACCTTCATCTAAATTTTCACCGTGTAGAGTAAAATTCACACCAGCCATCGGTTCACCAGTTTCGTCGACTTTCTGTAATTGAACAGCTCCTCTAATCAACTCGTTTTTAGGATAGATCACCACGTCATAATTAACACTCGATCCATCTTCACTTGTCATCGGAATTTCCACAGTGAACTCTTCTGGATTTAAGTTGACATGGTCTGGACCAGAATGTTCAACAACAGTGTATCGACCAAGCGGAAGATTTTCGAATGATGTCATGCCATTGACTGTTTCATCAGAATAGTCTACGAATGGTTCATCAAAATCATCTGTCCATACATTTTGACCAGGATCAAATTTGTGGGTTTGTGTGATTTTAAAAACGACTCCATCAAGCTCTTCCGCTTCCTCAGGAACTCCTTGTTCAGGCTCACCCGTACCTGGTTCACCATTGTCTAACTCATCATTTTCTAAAGCGTATTTGTAAATCGTTAGACTCCCTGTTTCTCTAACACCATCTTCACCTTGACTATCCGCACTTAACGCTCCGAACGGCACCAACAACGTGAAAACTAACGCAAAAATCATCGACACTGAAAACCATTTTTTCGTCATTTTCTTCCCTCCCAAATTTTCAATCAAGTTAAGGTACAACGACTGATCATTTACTTGCTTATTCATGAGCTTGTCGCTTTCTACGCCAAAGGACAAATCCAGCTGCGAGCATCAATAATGTACCAACCAGATAGAATCCATTGGCTCCGACGCCACCTGTCTCAGGGATCTCCCAACCGTTTTCGTTATTGACAACATCTAACTTTTGATGTTCTTCATCTTCTTCGTCATCAGATATTGTGACCTCAATTGGCGTCTTGTTCAGTTGATAACCTTCAGGTGCTTTGGTTTCCACTAACCAATAATCACCGAGTTCTAAGTCTTCAATTACAGCGACACCATCTGTTGTTGTGGCCGTCGCAATCACTTCATTGTCGCCATTCTTCAATTGAAATTCAGCTTCGCCACTGGTAATGAGCTCACCATCTTGATCCACTTTATTGATGGTCAAGCTGCCGATAACCTTTTCATAAACGTATGTGACGGTTTGTTCATCGGCTGTGAATTCACCTGTTGGTGGAGCGCCAGTAACTTCTACAAATCGATAACCATCAATATCTTTTTGTTCCGTTTCATACGTTTCACCGAATAGACCATTAAATGACTCTGGGTCTGCTATCGCGTTCCCGTTTTGATCGACATATCCAGCCGTGACCGTCCCACCTTCGAGATCACCTTCAGCAACATAACCGAACCAGACAACTTCATGTGGCTCTGAAGCTAATAGCTCAACATCTGTAGGATCATCTCCAACAGAGAACTGATAGCTATTCACTTGCTGTGGAACAACGTTATAACTTGTGTTGAATGGTAAAGCATCACTATTATTCTCCTGATGAAACACGTTGTATAATGATTCTGCTAAACTAGGATTTCCTACGACATTCCCGTTCGCATCAATCGGGTCGCCATCAATATTGACGCGATAACCCTTAACCTCAATTGTTCCTGGTCCAATTGAAACTTCAGGTACATCAAAATACTCTGTCGCCGATTCATCATGAATGTTTGTATAGTTAAGTGGAGTGTCTCCATTGGTTGGATATAAAGTATCTGAATCAGGATTCTTCGCAAGATCCATTTTCACTTTATATTTCATCCACGGAGGGTCAGCTTCAGTTATAGTGCCGATATCCCATGTGAATGTTTCAGTGTTCTCATCAAATGACACAGACCCTTGAGAGACTTCGACATCTGTATTCGGGTCAAATCCATCAGCTATATCAAAATAATCACCTAACGGATCTGTCACAATAGCATCTTGTGCTGCATAGGCAATATCAGACGAAATGTCACTAAACAATGAGCTTAAGTCATCGTTTCCACCGACATAATAACCCGCATTTTGACTATCTTTCAGCACATTTTCAGCATTGTTGTTACCCCCGACGCCAAAGCCGATTGAATACATGGAATACCCTTGATTCATCGTGTGACGTGCTTCGGAAATTGTTCCAATGCCATTGGTTTCGACAGCATAACCGTCTGCATAATAGGCGGGACCGTTACAAAAAATCCCAAAGAAACAATCACCAAGACTGTAACTACTACCACTACCAACTCGGTCATTATAATTAAATCCTGACAACTCAAAGTTATAGCTGCTGTGAGTCCATGAACTGCTGTTAGCCGTACTAGCTTCATAACTGTAAGTTGGTTCACCGTCACTTAATAACACAATCACTTGTTTATCAGCTGAGCTATTATTTAAAACATCACGAGCTGATTTAATCCCGGCTTGAATATTCGTACCGCCGTAAGCACTTAAACTATTAATCTTTGATTTCAGATTGTTTTTCCCGCTAAATCCTGTGAGACCCGTTTCAACAGTCGAACTTTCGCTAAAACTAACGATCGAAATTCGATTATTTGATCCTTGTAACAGTAAACTATCGACGAATTCATTAGCCGAAGCTTGCATTTGGTTCATACGATTGCCATCGCCCATACTGCCCGATTCATCTAACACGAGCACGATATCAGAAGAGGAAGATAAGTTACGTCCTTCGATATTCAATTCCACTTCCCATTCTGCATCGTTACCTGTCGGGCTAGCCGTTTTATCTAAATTAAGCTCACCCGGCTCCAGATTGTGCGGGTTAAGCATTTGTGATTCGAAACTTCGCATCATACCCGAAGGCGGTCCACCTGGAGGTCCAACTTCGCTATGACTTAACATGCCTTCTTCTTTAAATCCTGGTGTGCGAGGAAGTTCGCCAGCATCCTCTCCGATTATAGTTAGCAGTTGTTCTTTCTGTTGATCATTCAACCCTTCGATTCGTTTAACATCTTCATCACTTAACTCATCTACGGAGAGTTTAGCTATACGTTCAAAAAACGCTTCAAGCGATTCATTCGATTCCTCTTCTAATGATTCATCTGATTCTTCCTTCGACCCATCATCAGGCTTTTCACCTTTAGAATCTTCTTGGTCATCAATAGACGCCTTATCATCATTTTGGCGATCATCTTTTTCCTCATCTAATTCATCTTGTTGTTCCTTAGCTTGTTCTGAAGAATCATCATTTGAGTCAGATGAAGATTCTTGTTGTTCTTTGGATTCAGTCTCATCAGCATTAGATTCGTCTTCTTCATCACTCGGTTTCTCTTCATCTACCGCTGGGTCAGGGTCAGAATCTTCTTGCGATCCTTCTTCTCCTGATTCACCTGCATCATTGTCCTGATTAGAAGTGTCTTCTTCCTTAGGTGCCATATAAGTATGTGTAAAGACATTTCCATTTCGTTCAGTTTCGAAATTGTCCACTGGCAAACTGACTGGCGAATATTGATTCAAAGTGCCATCCGTGGTATATTTCGATAAACTCGAAAACGTAAAGCTTGATTCACTACCAGAAATCAATTTGTCTTGAGTCACATTTCCGCTAGCATCATGAACTTGGTATTCAACATTTGGTAAATTGAAGTCATCTGGAACGCCAATCCATTTTTGTTGAATAGTTAAATCGACGTTGATATCTGGCACAATTTTGACTTCATCGAAAGCTGTCACACCTTGATAAGAGCCATCAACTTTGAATTTGAAGTTCGCCACTTCTTGATTGGTAATGGCTGTTGTGAATGTCATTTGATAAAGCCCTGGATCTACAGGTAATTTAACTTGATAATCTGATCCAGATTGACTCACATCAAAATTAGAAGTTGAGCCATTGAACGTTTTGGATACTACTTGACCAAAACTCAACCCATTACCAAAGTTGATTGATGCAGTTGAACTGTTTTCAGATCCCTCCTCCACTAGCATTGTGACTTTCCACTGAATGGAATCTTGCGAATGGTCTACCTGTTGAATCGTAAATTTATTCCCATCTTGCGAAAACATGGAGTTAGCCGATGCGGTGATAGAAGGCAAAATAGGATTAGCAAGTAGTAGCAAGATCGACATCAGTGAAACAATTTTCACATGCTTCATTTTGTTACCTCCTTTCGAATTTTGAATTTCTTCCCCCTGATAGTTCTAAGTTTAGAATTTTCAAAAAATATAAGTTGTAACATCCGACTATTTTCGTGTATAATAAGACTATAATTGTTGCAATATTATGAAAATAAGAACTTGAGAGTTTACATACATAGAGAGGTAAGGAGGTGAATCTTGGATAAGATTGGCTCGGGTGATCTTCATAGGGGAAATACACAGCGTGTTACGAGGTGACGAACATTATGAAAGACTTAATGTCACTAGACACAGTGAACCAGGATTCGCAGCTTTTTCAATTGCTTGCCTTAAAAGAAGCAATTGAGGAATTCGACCCAAAAGTCATAGCCTGTCTGGAGAAGAAAGATCAGATAGCGTCGGAACATGAATTAACCGAGCTGTGCTTCCAATTGCTGGAGATACCTGAGGAAGATCATTTATTAATATTTAGAATTTATTTCACGAGTCTGATCACTGAGATTATCCGAAGATTCACACTTAGGGGAAGGTTGCAAACAGCTCATTTAGGGAATGGGCTAGCCATCATTGCAATCGTGGAAAATTGGGAAACAGTGGCAGAATTTATGTCCTTAATCCCATGGTTTATCGACAAAGTCATCCATGACATCATAGGATGTGTAGCACTTATTGAATACACTCCGACTATGGGACGAATTTTGAATCTAATAAATGAAAATATCGAAGGAAGCCATCTAACTTTAAAGTGGATTTCCGAGGCTTTAGAGGTTTCAACGTCTCACCTATGTAATATCTTCAAAACAGAAATGGATGAGACGATCGGGTCTTATGTCAATCGCCGAAAAATACAAGAAGCTGCGTTTGACATTAAAGAGTCTCAACTAACATTAACTGAGATTGGTGAAAAATACGGCTTTGGTAGCCAAAGTTATTTTATTCGAACTTTCAAAAGATACATGAATACAACCCCGCTCAAGTATAAAAAACAATACTTCTTAACACATTCAGAAGCTTTATAATCTAGCGAAAAGCCACTTTCATTTTGTGAAAGTGGCTTTTCGTATAGATATTATTAGTTAAAAAAACGTCCCTTCAAACAAATGTTTGAAAGGACGCTTGGCTACTTATTCATATTCTTTTTCGAAATTAAGCGTACTACGAACTGTATCTATATGACGAACTTGAGCTTCGATTTCTTCACGTTTGTCTTCATAAAATGGTGGTAAAGCAAGTTCTTCACCAAGTGTCTCGTATGGCTCATCACCCATAAATCCAGGGCCATCTGTTGCCAGTTCAAATAAGATTTGTGGTGCAACACGGGCATAAAGCGACTGGAAATAGAAACGGTCGACAAGCCCTGAGTTCGGCAGGCCAACTTGGTTATAGACATCAAGCCACTGTTTAAGAGCATCTTCGTCAGGGACACGGAATGCCGCATGGTGCACGGTGCCATACCCTTGACGTGCTTTTGGCAATTCATTATTATGCTCGATAAACACTTGAGCACCATTACCACCTTCACCCACTTCGAATAAATAAAAGCCATCTGCCTGAGCTATTTCTGCGAATCCATAAACACGCTCAAGCACAAGTTTAATCCGCTCAATTTCCGAAACACGAACATGTAAAGGGCCAAGTCCCGTAATCGCGTATTCTAACGGAATAGGTCCATCTTGCCATGGTGTCCCTGATACAACACCTTCATTGTGCTCATCGGAAATAAGCTGATATTGCTGATCATCGAAATCTACAAACGGCAGTACTTGCTTACCGAATTGTGTTTGGATCCCGTCATGCTCGACACCTAGTCGATCAAACCGCTTCACCCAATAATCAAGCGCTTCATCACTTGGAACACGGAACGACGTTAAGAAAATTTCATCCGTTCCATGTTTCCCTTTTGGAACACCTGGGAAATCAAAGAATGTCATATCCGTACCTGGACTTCCTTTATCATCAGCAAAGAATAAGTGATATGTCTGGATATCATCTTGATTCACAGTTTTTTTGACTAATCGCATGCCTAATGTGTATGTGAAAAACTTATAATTCTCTTCTGCACTGCTTGTAATCGCTGTAACATGGTGCATGCCACGCAAACCTTCCATAGGATTGAAGCCTCCATTTCAATTTATCTTGAATTTAAAATAATTATAACAGGTATTCCCTCTGTTTTCAAAACATAACCTCGTCCTATTTATCATAACTTATACTATACTAGGGTGAAAGGGTGGTTGCATGGGGCTGAAGGTACTTAACCTGATTATGCTATTGCTTATGCTCGGATTTAATGTATTCGCAAATCTCCTACCATTAAATGGACAAACTACTGGAGAAATTTCTGATCGTTTAAATGTGTTATTAATACCTGCTGACTATACATTTGGTATATGGGGGTTAATTTATGGTGCGTTAATTGTCTGGGTAATCATGCTGTTTATCAGTCAAAATGGTGATCGCGTCACACAATCACTTGGCTATAGCTTAATTGCTAGTCATATTTTCAATATGACTTGGCTCGTTTTCTTTCATTATGAATGGTTTGGCTTAGCGTTACTTGCAATTATAGCTTTATGGTTCAGTTTATTAGTAAGTTACCGCAGAATTTCCAACACTAATGTAGGAGAAGCTTGGCGAGTGCCAATATCAATTTACTTAGCTTGGGTTACGGTTGCTACCTTAATTAGTATTGCTATTGTGATTAACGTGAATGATTGGTTTACTTGGGTTTCACCAGTCATTGGAACACTATTTTTCATTTGGCTCGCAGCTATTTCTGCTATTATCGGTTTAGGTCGAACAGGTGATATTTGGTTTCCGATCGTTATGATTTGGGCACTCATAGGAATCACGATTAATCGATTAGAATATCCAGTCATTGCTTACAGTTCACTCTGTATTGCTGGTTTACTAGCCGTTGTGATTATTAGCTTCTATTTCACACAACAAAATGCCAGCCGCAACGAAACGACTGACTTGAGTTAAAGAATATTCGTTAGCAGGATTGTGAAATATCCTCGTCTTACTAACAATCCTGCTTATTTTTTAAAGGCTCTGTTATAGTTTAGTGTTAACAAAGTATTGAGTTGTTGAATTGTGAGTAGCGTTGGTGTCGACATTAGTCTTCTGGGTCGTCGATGGTATAGAGCGTGTCTCGAGATCCCGCTGTGACATAGTGATACAGCGAAAAAGGCGCATGATACAGCGCAATTGGTGCTCAATACAGCGAAACCTCATCATTATACAGCGAAAACATGCCTATATACAGCGAAACCATCACTTGATACAGCGAAACTCCCAACACATACAGCGAAACTACACTATACACCGTTAGCGGTTCACAATATCAACAACGGGCTTTAATAAAGCTTTTTTTAAAAACTTAACGCGCGTCCTTCTCGACTTGACCGTCTTTCATAACATAGCGAATATAATCATGATCCTGTAGTTGGTCCAATTCTTCAACTGGATTCCCCTTCGTGACTACAACATCGGCAAGTTTACCAGCTTCTAGTGTTCCCACTTGATTGCCCCAACCTAGACATTCAGCAGCATTTTTCGTGGTCATGACGATTGTATCCATCGCATCCACACCAGCTTCGTTCATTAAAGCTAATTCGCGCAAATTAGTACCGTGTTTCATCACGCCTGCATCGGTTCCCATTGCGATTTTGACACCTTTATCATAGGCAAGCTTAACGCTTTTACGATGAGATTCGATGACTTCCTTCGTCTTATCAACCGCGGATTGTGGCATCCCCTTCTCATCTGCTGTTTCTAATACGGATACTGGAGCTAGCAATGTCGGCACTAAATAGGTCCCCTTTTCGACCATTAAATCAGCTGCTTCTTCATCGACAAATATACCATGTTCAATCGAGTGAATGCCAGCATGTACAGCATTTTTAACCCCTTCAGAGCCCTGGGCGTGAGCCATAACTTTTACACCATTACGGTATTGACCTTCTTGCACAATCGCTTCTAACTCTTGTGGTGAGAATTGAGTAAATGTCGGGTGATCTGTTGGACTTAACACCCCACCTGTTGCATGAACTTTCAACACTTCAGCTCCAGCGCGTAACATTTCTCTCGCCTTTTTCCTTACTTCAGCAACGCCATCACAGCGACCATCTGGCATCCCCCGAAAATCTGATGGTTGAATATCAAGGACATCACCATTCAATTGTGTTCCGTCACCATGGCCACCTGTAATTGTTAAGGCGTTAATACTTAATTGCATTCGTGGCCCTGCAACCAATCCGTTTTGGACAGCTTTTTTAACACCTAAGTCTGTACCAAGTGCATCACGAACTGTTGTCACACCAGCATTCAGTGTTTCTTTCATATATTCTTGAACTTGGAAATATCGGTATGAAAATGGCGTTGTCAGTCGCTCAGATAAAGGCGAATATTCCATCATCATGTGGACATGTGTATCAATAAATCCAGGTAAGATAGCTCCTCCTTCTGCATCAACGACTGCTTCATCACCTGTAGCTTGATAGTTGGATTTTGGACCTACATAGTCAATTTTATTGTCATTAACGACAACGACTTCTCCTTCACGTGGAGCACCTCCGTGCCCGTCAATAACCAATCCGTTTTCAATAATTGTTTGAGCCATGATTATTCCTCCTTAAAGTGTTTGAATGAGAATGCCTGCAATAACGACGGATGCCATCGTGACGGTAGTAAAGCCACCAATTAACATCGGCGAAAGCAACTCATCAAATATCATTTTCTCTTCTTCTTTGTTACGTGCGGTACTTCGACTTACTTCCTCGCAAACGATATAGTCGCCAGGGAAACCAAATAAGGCTGTAAGCGCCACTGGCATTCCCTTAAATGGATGCCAACCAACTAATTTCGATGCTAACCAACCGCCAAAGGCAATGCTCGCTGTACCAACTAGTAAAATCGTTAAAATAGCAGGTAGATTTTCTACGACTTGCATTGGTGTCACGTCAGCCATAGTTCCGATGACGACGAAAATAATAGCAATCATTGTCATCGTAAATGAGTTTGCATGACGCAATGACTCATGTTGATAAAAACCGACTTTCAATCCTATGATTCCGATCGCTAGTGACCATAAACTGTAATGAATCGGTGTTAGTTCGCTTAAAGCAATGGCGATTGCACCACCAACAAAGACACTGAATAATCGTATAACTTGAGATTTCCCTACAGCTGATGATTCCTGATCACTCACACTGTCGCCTTCTTTTTTCACGGGAACAAAAGTCCCTGCGTCGATTTTTTCTTTGATAATAGTTGCATAACGACGCATAAAGTTAAGTGCTAATGGCATTCCGAGTACCCCTTGGAAAGCCACAACCAGCGCAGGAATAACAACAATAGCGGATAAACCAATTTCGGTTAATTTTTCGGAAGTAATAATAAGTGCAACGACGCCTCCGCTAAGAGGTCCAACTCCTGCAACAGCCGTTTGATAATCAAATATTAAGGTAACGACGCTGATGACGATCACTCCGGCAATTGCTATCCCCGCAAGTGCGATAAACACAGCTCTATATTGAACTTTTAAGACTGACAATGGCATCAATGTTCCCATATGTACAATTGCAACAGCAATCAGGATATTACCAAGTCCCGCAAATTGTGATCGGTCTAATATGTCTTCTGGAAAAACCCCTGTCCAAACGAGTAATAAATAACCGACCATAGCGGTTAATAGCATTGGTACCCGTGCCCGTGTTTTAATCGATAGCCATTCACCGAATGCAATGAGTGCGAATACGAGTGTTGTCGCAATAAGTGGTTGATTTAATAGTTGTTCCAATATGAATCCCTCCTGATGTTTTAAAGATGACTATATCACTCGTCTTCACGGGTGTCTAGATTGTTTTCAGATTATTTATACAAATCTAAAAACTGAATAATAATTCATTGTTGACAACTTTTCGCTTGTCGCGTGAACGTAAACGCTTACACACTTTGTAAATATTCGCAATTTTCAATTAAATAATTTAGTAAAAAAACACGCCCCTAACGGACGTGTTTAGCTTATAAATTGGATAATATATCCACCGACAACACCCAGTAGTACAATCATCCAAGCTGGTACTTTCCAAATGTTTAATAGCGCAAATAAAATGACGGCTAACGCGAAGTCAGGTGCATTCATGATTGAACTGCTGACAACGGGATCATAAAACGCAGCTAATAGAATTCCGACCACACTTGCGTTGACACCCATGAGTACGCCTTGAAATGATGACCGTTGACGTAATGTGTTTAAAAACGGCAGAGCAGCAAGTAATAATAGAAACGATGGCAAGAACATTGCAATCGTTGCGACTACTGCCCCTGTGACACCTTCCATAATTGTTCCAAGATAACTTGAGAATGTGAACAGTGGCCCTGGAACAGCTTGTGCCATACCATAACCAGCTAGGAATTCATTCGCTGATAGCAAACCTTGGGGAACAACTTCTCGCTCAAGCATTGGTAAGACAACGTGACCACCACCGAAAACGAGCGAACCAACACGGAAGAATATATCGAATATGTTTAGGAATGGATTATCAATTGCACGGTTTAGTAAAGGCGTCACGATTAAAATCGTCATGAGTGTACCGAGCGACGCAATTCCTAATTTTTTCGAGATGTTAAACGAAAATGGTTGAACTTTGGATTCAGCTTTGTCTTTGAAAAAAGTAAAACCAATCAGTGCAGCCGCTAAAATGACAAGAATCTGCATCCATGCTGATGGATATAGAAGCATAATCGCTGCGGCGACAATTGCAATCGCTAACCGTGATTTATCTGGGGTTAATTTTTGACCTAGTCCGATAAGTGCGTGTAACACCACTGCCGCGGCGACAATTTTCAAGCTTGCGATAAATCCTGCATCATCTAAACTGAATGTTTGGTACATAAGTGCAAAAACAATAAGTACGATCACAGATGGTACTGTGAAACCGAACCACGAGACGAGTCCACCAATAATACCACCCCGGAGCATTCCGATCGATATTCCTACTTGTGAACTGGCAGGTCCCGGTAAAAACTGACAGAGTGCAATAATATCGGCATACATCTTATCATCAAGCCATTTTCGTCGGTCGATATATTCGTCTTTAAAATAAGCCAAATGCGCAACTGGTCCTCCGAATGAAGTTAAGCCAAGTTTTGTTGAGATTAATAGAATTTCGAGCCACGTTTTTATTCTGCTCCTCTGTTCTTGCATATAAATACCTCCCTTTATTTGATTTCTTTAAATAGTTCGTAGGCTTTCTCACGTGCTTCTTGTAAAATGTAAGCCCCTTTGTCTGTCGTTGTATAATACTTGCGGATTTTTCCCTTTACATTACGTTCTTCTTTAGTAAGTAGCCCGTCTGCTTCCATCGAGTGTAAAATCGGATAGAGTGTGCCAGAACTAATGTCGTAACCATGTTCTTTTAACTCTTCTACCATCCACACTCCATAGATCGGATGTTCTGCCGCATGATGCAAAATGTGAATATGAATAAACCCAAGAAACAATTTACGCAAGACCTTGTCTTCCATGGCAACCCTCCTTTTATGGTTGGTATCGAAATCCGATATCGATATTATATAATGGATGTATGGATTGTTTCAACACGATTTGTTGAAACTTTACATGATCTTTACAAAGTTCTATTTGGTCGATGGAAAAATGGATGGTGGCGATGGTAAATGCCATAAACTCGATGGAATCCTATCAATTTCGTTTATAGATTTCTCGATTTAACAAAAAAGAAGCCAAACGAACGCATTCGTTTGGCCCCATCTTGCAATTTATTTCATTATTTCCTTAAGCTTTGAAATAACTTCCCCTATTTATTTCGAAACCTAATCTATTTATCTCATAAATACAGTGATTTATTTAATAATCATCACAGGACACTCGACGCGCTTAGCAACTTTGTGACTGACACTACCTAAAACGAGTGTCTGTAATTGATTCAACCCGCGACTACCGACAATTGCCATATCATATTCGCCACTATTAGCAAATTTAACAATCTCTGGACCTGGTTCACCGTGAAGCATGCGTACGTCATAATCGACACCTGCTTCTTCCAATCTTGCTTCAACTGGTGAAATCTTCTCACGACGACGTTTATCAATCTCAAATTTATTCGCGTGGTGCAGTACATCTTTTTTCGATGCATCACCATCAATAACAAACACAACATCGATCTTGCCTTCACTACTCATAGCTAAATGTATGGCATGTTCCGCTGATCTTAGTGAATGTTCAGATCCATCAGTCGCAAGTAAAATTCGTTTATACATATTGTTCACCTCTACCTTTAATGACCAGATGCGTTAGATAACTCACGCATACGATCTTTTAGCGCTTGGCTATCGTTATTTAAACCTGTAAAAATAACCTTCGTTCCATTTTGCGCAAATTTACCTTCAATCTTATCCAACGCTCCAACAGCTGAATCGTCCCATAAATGAGCTTGTGAAAAATCAATTTCAACGACTTCAAGTGTTGGATCTTGAGGTGTAAGTTTTGTCTGTAAATCCGTAACTGAAGCGAAGAAAATTTGCCCGTTCACAAAGTATCTCATCTTATGCGCTTCTTCGTCCATTTGTTCAGTAACTGTCACTTTGGAAATTTTCGCTGCAAAGAAAATCGCACTTAAAACAACACCTGCTAGCACACCTTTTGATAAATCATGCGTCACAACGACTGTCACAACCGTCGTTAACATGACAGCTGCATCCGATTTTGGTACTTTATGAATGTAACGAACACTCGACCAATCAAATGTACCAATCGAAACCATGATCATCACACCGACGAGGGCAGCCATTGGAATCTGCACAACAAGTGGACCCAGCGCGATAATAAGGAACATAAGGAAGACACCAGCAACAAGTGAAGACAATCGTCCGTTACCACCTGACTTCACGTTAATGACAGACTGTCCGATCATTGCACAACCAGCCATTCCACCGAAAAACCCTGTCGTCACGTTCGCAATACCCTGTCCACGACTTTCTTTATTTTTATCACTTTCGGTGTCCGTCATGTCATCCACAATGCTTGCTGTTAATAATGATTCAAGTAAACCTACCATCGTAAGTGCTAATGCATATGGGAAAATTATTTGTAACGTTTCAAACGTAAGTGGAATATCCGGAATTAAAAAGATTGGTAATTCACGTGTTAAGCTTCCTAGATCACCTACCGTTTTAACATCAAAGCCCATATAAATAGCAAGGCTTGTTATGACAACGATCGCTATAAGCGGTGATGGGATTGATTTAATGAAGCGCGGTACAATATAAATAATAGCTAAAGCTAAACCGACTAATGCATACATCATCCAACCTGCACCTTGAAATTGTTCGATTTGTGACATGAAAATTAAGATTGCTAGAGCGTTAACAAACCCAATCATCACTGACCGTGGAACAAACTTCATAATCGTTGCGAGTTTAAACACACCGAATAATATTTGTAGAACACCTGTTAAGATGGTAGCTGCAAGTAAATATTCTAAACCATGCTCTGCTACTAGGGTAACCATTAAGAGTGCCATCGCACCAGTGGCGCCCGATATCATTCCTGGTCGTCCACCAATAAAGGCGATTACAACTGCTATACAAAACGATGCATACAATCCGACCATCGGATCAACACCTGCTATAATTGAAAAAGCGATGGCTTCCGGAATTAGTGCTAATGCTACGACAATTCCAGCTAACACATCGCCTCGTACATTTCCAAACCATTCCTGTTTCACTTTTGCTAACACTTTATTCGTCCTCTCTATCTATAAATCCAATTGTGTCTTGTTTTTGACACAAAACCTTTACTAGTCTATCACAGAGAGCACGAATCACCTAGCTCCATGTAAGCGTGTACATTGGAAGCACACTTTAATTTGCATTTATATACATCAAAATTCGCTTATTTGCTCGAATTTTGCCTAGTCTAATTTAGTTTTAAATAAATTCTTCAAGTATTGAAATAACTAGGTTTAGTCATTTCAATACTTGAGACACTAATCTCAAAAGTCCGTAGATTTATTTAATAAATCAGGATATTTATTTCAAAAGTGATCTCCACGGATACTCACCAGGTGGATAGCTTTTGAAAAAGCGTTCATCCTTCTGAGTCGGATGTTCAATGCCTAACTGATGCGACCATAGCGCTAGTTGCTGACCAGGTTTGTTCACTTTCACCCCGTATTTCTGATCACCATAAAGAGGACAGCCGATCGTACTTAGTTGAACGCGTATTTGATGCGGACGACCTGTTATTAAATTTACTTTAATGAGTGATAAGCCATCTTCTTCCGCTAAAACATCATACTCTAACACGGCCTTTTTGGCACCTTTTGCGTCCGATTTAGCAATATACACTTGATTTTTCGACTGATCTTTTACTAAATAATGTTCTAAACGCCCATGCGAATCAGCAGGGCGACCACGCACCACCGCGTAATATTCCTTCGTCCAGACATTACGACGAATTTGATCAGACAATCTCGAAGCTGCTTTTGATGTCTTGGCAAACACCATTACCCCACCTACAGGTCGATCTAAACGATGGACAAGACCAAGATAAACATTCCCAGGCTTGGCATCACGTTCTTTAATCATTTGTTTTAAATGACTCAACAAATCAACATCCTTTGACTGGTCCTCCTGCACAGGCATATTCACAGGTTTTTCAACAACCAATAAATGATTATCTTCAAATAGTATAGGTATAGTCATCATAAATCTCCTTTTATTTCTTTCATTTCTTTCTATCATAGCACAAAGCTAAACTAGCACTTATAGGCTTGTGCTAATTTTTTCCTATTGCTAAACTTAATACAAAACTGACACAAAAGACAATAACCATCGTCTAATCAAGTGAATTTAGAATCGGAGGCAATAGACATGTCTAAACAAGAAATCGTTTCCGACTGGTTTTACCAATATAATCATGATGTCTACCATTTCCTTGTCTACTATACAGGCAGACGAGATCCAGAAGACCTGGTACAAGAAGTATTTATCAAAGCATTAAAAGGTTTAGATAAATTTAGTGGCGACTCGAGTCCAAAAACATGGTTATTTAGTATAGCCCGTAACGTTGCAATTGATGAAATTCGTAAACAAAAACGACGTGGCACAGACCAACAGGTGAATTTAGACGAAGCTTATAACATCGGTCATAATGAAACGCCTGACCAACTCGTTTTAATTGATGAACGTCACCAGGAATTATATAACGCTATTCAACAACTAAAACCGAGCTATAAAGACGTTGTGATGTTACGCGGTATTAAAGAGTTGTCTGTCGATGAAACGGCTAAAGTACTCAATTGGTCGAATCAAAAAGTACGGACAACATATTCACGGGCCCTAAAAGCGCTTGGACAGATCCAAGGAGGATTTAACAATGAGTGAATTTGAAGATAAAAAAGTAGAAAAACAATTAAAATCCTTCCCAAAACAAGAGATGTCAGACGAACAAGTCGAACGCATGCATGCAGATTTAATGAAAGCGGCTGCTAGCGAAGACCAAAAAGATAAAAGGAGAATGCTTATGCGTCGAATCGTAATTGGTGGCACGTCTGTAGCGGCGATTGTGTTAATTGCTTTTCTCAGCATGATGATCATGAATAACAACCAAGCACAAAATCCTGAATCATCAAGTATGGATCAAGCAAATAAGCTACAAGAGGATGAATCATTTGAAGCTAACGAAGAAAATAGAGATAGCCCTGGAAATGAAGAAGGTTCCACAGAAAACAGTGAAGCCCAAAATGGCTCTGGTGGGGCACAAAGTGATGAAGAAGCTAGTAATAATGGAGACAATAGTGACATGACCTCTGAATCTGAAAGCTCAGAAGAGTCGTCTAATCAATCACCTGAAGATTTTGTCTTGGAACGTGCCGATCAAATTATTGATCAATTAGCGAACAGCAATTATGAAGCTGTCGCAGAACATGTTCATGAGGATCAAGGCTTACTATTCTCACCTTATGTGAATGTGAGTGATGAAGATTTAGTATTCGAAGCTAATGAAGTCGCTCAATTTGCATCTGATGAATCAACTTACAATTGGGGTAATCAAGACGGAAGTGGAAAACCAATCGAACTAAAGCCAATGGACTATCATAACGACTATGTATTCCCTAAGAACTATACGTCTTATGATGAACGAAACATTAATAAATTCAAAGATCGTAGTGGCTCTACGATTAATAATATCAATGAGCAATTCCCAGATGCTCACGTTGTAGAATATTATGTAGAAGGCAGTGGCGAAAGTGCAGATATGAACTGGAATGCCATCAACCTTGTATTCGAACAAAATGATCAAGGCGAATGGAAGCTCGTCGCCATTGTCAATGACCAGTGGACAATTTAAACGTTAATGAACTTGGCTCAAACGCCAAGTTCTTTTTTTATGCTCGAAAAGCTTTGCATAAAATATTATTTATATTGCATTATAATCATGTTTCTTTGAATCAAATTTTATGTAACTTACCCCAAAATTGATTAATCCATCAAAAAAGAGGTACTTCATATAGAAGCACCTCTTTATGGGAATTTGTCACACTCGCGCTTGCACAGCGTTTACAACTTCATCAGTCGACATGCCATGGCAGTTCACAACTGGTGCACTCGTCGTTTTGTCACTCATGCCCATCACATTGTTATCCTGCCCTGACACACAGCAACAATCGCATTCAGGAACTTGTCCACCTTCAAGCGCGACAACTTCATACCCTTCTTGTGTAAGCGCTTGTTCTAAATCCGACATGCTTTGTTCAACAGCAATTCGCGGCATTTTCTCACCTCCGTTTAAGCAAGCTTAGTCTTAAACAGAAGGTCTTTTTTTATGCTCCACTCACCCGAACTGCGTTTAAAATTGCTTGTTCTAACGTATCACAAGCTAAATCCGATACAACATTAACGTCATACTTTTCATCACCTGTTCCAAGTGCAAATACCGTATCACCATCTAACATGGTGTGTGCAGGCGACATCGTACGAGCGATTGCATTTTGTGCGACTTGGGCTACTTTTGTCGCTTCTGCTTTCGTCAAGCTAGCATTTGCTGCGATCACAGCCAGTGTCGTATTTGTTCCAGCTAAGCCGCTAGGATCAGGCTGTTCTCGCAACACTTGTCTGCTATTTAGAAATTCACCTGTTTCTAGATTACGGGCACCCGCAACAATCGTATCTGTCGATGGATTGACGACGTCACCAAATGCATTAACGGCTACAAGTGCTCCTACGACTAACCCATTATCAAGTGTGATCGATGCACTACCAATACCACTTGGGCTCGCCGCATCAAATCCAACGACTTTACCCACTGTAGCACCAGCCCCTGCACCAACAGATCCCTGAATAACAGGAAATTCCGTCGCTCGTTCAGCTGCTTCATAACCCATTGCTGCATTCGGCCTAACAGATGGGTCCCCTACTGCTAAATCAAATAAAATCGCGCTCGGGACGATCGGAACTTTCGCAACTCCTACATCCATGCCGACCTCTTGTTCTTCTAAGTACTGCATGACGCCTCCCGCTGCATCAAGACCGTATGCACTACCGCCGGCTAAACTAATGGCATGGACTTGATCGACGAGATTAACTGGATCTAATAAATCCGTCTCTCGTGTTCCTGGAGCAGATCCACGGACATCCACGCCACATGTCGCCCCTTTATCTGTCACAATCACTGTACAACCTGTTTTGGCTACTTGATCATCAGCATGGCCAACACGAACACCTGGAACTTGAGTAATTGTCATGCTTCATCAACCTCCAACTCCAAAACCATTCGTACTGTTGATAATGTATGGCCTGCGAATACTTCATCGAATTCTTTCACTACTTTAAAACTTTTCGCTTCGTAAAAGCGCATTCCGACTTCATTCTCTTTTTCCACATCGACATAAAGATAACGAAGCGACATTAATTGTTGGATTCCAGTCTGCAATAACATACTCCCAATACCTTGCCCGATATGGTCAGGGTGCATATAAATGGCGACTAGATCCGCATCCCCTTGTTCATTGACTGGTGTGAAATTCGAAAAACCAATAATCCCATTCTCATCTTCAGCAACCCAAAAACCGCCCCGCATCAAGCGTTGCTGCATATTATAATCGCTGTACGCTTCGGTTAAAAATGCATCTTGCACGTGACGTGGCAAAATATCCTCATATGTATGATGCCAACTTGCTTGCGCCACCTCACGCACTGCCTGAAAGTCATTTTGGTCTAAAGCTCGTACTGTTACTGACACGGTGCAAGCCCCCTTAAAATCATTTCTACCTAAAATTGTATCACAATTTACATAGAACAGATATAAAAATGTCATTTTTTATGTGAAATTTCTGACTATTTACTTTCTTTTATCTTATAAACCCATTTCATAACAATCATCATAATCCTGCTTTAGCACCCAACTTCGACAGGCGTCACCACGATCGTGATAAATTTCACTTGTTACATCTAAGGTTACACTTCGATCTTGATTTTGATAGCGAGGGGCATTGTTTTCAATCTCTAATGTCTCATCACCAACCCAATTCATTTGGAAGTCTTGTTTGGCATCACTATAGTAAATGATTTTCGTTTGATCATCGTTTGTATGGTTAACAACTTCAACCCAAACATTCACTCCCCCTGCAGCTCCACCGTATGGTTCGTAATAAGCATTGGCCGAATATGTATCATCTGGTGAATCAATTGGGCCTGGTCCATCCTGTACATGAGCCTGATTAATTTCTTCAAACGTAAAGAAATAACGCTCATAAATGATGGTTGACCCCAGTAATAAAGCGCATGACATCGTTGCAATAAGCATTTTTCTAGGAAAAGGCTTATTTTTAATAACGGAAACGACAATCATGATCATTAATGTAAGCAATAATGTAATTGTGATAACTGCCATGAACAATGCTAGTAAAATAATCATATTTTAACCTTTCAACAAAATTTTTGACGACGGATTGGTTGGAAATGTGATGACAACTGAGAAACATTCCACTTTATGTAATAGTGATGACGATTCATCAGCGGTATTCAGTGGTTTTCCATCGAGCTTGTTGCACTTACCATCGACTCAGTTTGCGTTATCATCGAGTCTAGTGCACTTTCCATCGAGTTAGTACGCGTTTCCATCGAGCTTGCATAGTTTACCATCGACATAAGAGGATTTACCCGTGAGTTCGCACGTTTTACCAGCGAGTTCATAATCCGTACACAATAACCCCGAAATCAAGTTGAGAGTTTATTCCAATTAAGACGACAATCAAGAGAGATAACACCAAGTTAACCCAAAATGTTGCTCCTCGTCCGTTTAATTTGGCTCGATAGGCCTCAAATAGAGTGGTAACCAAAATAGACATAAACAAAAATGTATACCCTAACTTATAAGCTTCTTCTAAAAATAAAAAATAAATAGTCGCTCCAATTAATCCAAATCCAATAATTAGATAAAATGTTTTTATTTTAGCATTCGGCGATATATTTTCTTCACTCATAAAGAATACATTCCTTTCAAAAACTGAACTTTTTCAGCTTGGTACATGCTTCATAATGAGTCACCTTTACTAGGTTTTTACACGCTAACCTACGACCATGATACTGCTCTTTCCCTATATCTAATTTCATTAACTTTATTACATAATTTTCTCTAAACCATCAAATATAAATACTGTTGGCGAATCTTAACGGCACTTACGTTAAGTACCATTAACACCAACAGCATAACGCACTTATTAAGTCTTTTTATCACGAATTCGCACGATTTATCAGCGAGTTTAATCCCGTTTATCCATTAATAAATCCACAATCTCATCTGAATCCATCTTATAAATATATAGATCAATTTTTACTAATGGTTCACCTAAATAAAACACCAGTTGATTTTGCTTTTGATCACTCATCAATTCTAATGTAATATTTGATTGTACCACTGGTTGATAATAGCGACGTAACTCGACTTCTGACAACGTATCTAATATGTCTTCTATTTCATCCTCTTCTTCTAACTCTGTTACATAAACATCATCTGGACTAAAACTCGTTTTAATGGTCATACTTGTAATATCTTCTTCACTAAGCTCATCTAAAAAAGCTTCATCCATGGTCGTAAAGCCTTGTAAATAAGTGAACAGTCCCGTTGAGCCAATAACTACGATACTAATGATTGTGAGCCATTGAATTAAACGTTTACTTTTCCCGTCTATGTATATACGAATAATAGTAGCAATCACGGCTAATCCTAACGAAATCGGTAGCCAAGTAATAAGAATATCTGTGATCATAAATCGACCCGTTACATAAACCACTCCAGTCAAAGCAAAACCTAACACCAGTATAATCGTCATAAGTGGCGACCACCACCATGCAAGATTATAAGACATAGCAACTCCACCGAATAACACAAGCATTAACGACAAGACAACCACCGAATCAAATTCAAGTAACACACCAATTCCCCCAAAATTTTCAAACTTGATAACCCTTATTTTACCGATATAATTTGTAAAAATCAAAATCTTTTCCAATTAAATGTCAATTAATCGTAAGGCTATTCATTATACGTTATAATAGAATGAGAAATTATGATTGAGGTGAAGATCTATGAAGCGAGTATTAATGATTGGACTTATTTTATTAACAGCTGTTTTAGCTGGATTAAACCGTTTTTATCATCAACCTTGGTTATTTTGGGCTTCTTTAATTACGATTCTGGTCACATTAGCTATTGTAGTCATAACAGGTGTTAAACGAAATAAAGACGTTAACGACTGATTTTCTGTTCAAAGAAAACCTCTTCAACGTTAGTTCCGTCAACACGATTATTAAACTGAATGCCTTCTTGTTCCAAATGCACTTCTAAAGTACCGTTATTTCCATAGCGATCGGAATCGTAATCAAATGCTCCCACTCCATCCTCTAACCCTTCTAAAGGACCAAGTATCGATTTTAAAATACGGCCATCATGATCTATTAAATCATACTGAATTTGGTATTGCCCCTCTTCTTCGAATAATTGAATTTGCTTATATGAGGTCCCTTCCCCTGAATAAGTTGACCACGTCCCCAAATACTCTGATGGATGATCAGGGTTTCCTGCTTCAAACGGCTTTAAAGCTTCAGCCATTTCATCTACTTGCTCAGCTGACTCGTCATTTTGTTGACAAGCTCCAATTAACAACAAGCTACAGATTATGATGATACTTAATCGTTTCATGTTAACTCCTTCCTTTCTGCCCTTATTATAGATGATACCTACCTAAAAGCATATCCGTCACGAAATTTTCACCCACAATCTAGCCATTTTAATTAAAAAAAACGGACAAAAGGCGTACAATGGAAGGAGAATAACGAAAGGACGTTGTCGATGTCGCTATTAAAATCCTATGTGTCCCGCTTAAGTCTCATTCAACTCATCGGTGTCCACTTATTATCAGCCACGATGATTGTACTGCAAGCTTTTCTCATCGTTTACATTATTAATAGTATCTTCCTAAATAATGCGTTATTTTTAGATGTGCTGTTTTATTTAATTGGACTCATTATGGTGATGTCTCTTCGGGCGCTATTGTCTTACACATCTGGACACATTGGGATTTCGCTTGCCAAAAACGCCAAAGCGAAATTACGAATGCAATTAATCAATCATTATACGAAACAACCAATCGAGTTGGCATCGCAAGGGCGTTCGGGTAGCAAAGTTTCGACATTGTTAAATGTTGTCGACCAAACGGATGCTTATTATCGTGAGTACTTACCTCAGATGGTCCGTGCTTCCATCGTGCCACTGGCGATCTTAATTATTATGTTTACTCAAAATTGGGTGTCTGGCGTTATTGTTTTAGTTACGGCGCCATTCATCCCGATTTTCATGGCCATTATTGGACTTAAAACAAGGGATAAATCTGAAGAGCAATTAAATGCGTTATCCAACTTTTCTGGACAGTTTCTTGATTCAGTACAAGGTTTAACAACACTTTCCTTATTCGGCCGGGCTAACAAAGAACAAGATTTGATTGAAAAAAGAAGTGACCAGTTCCGTGACGCGACACTTGGAGTGCTTAAGGTCGCCTTTACATCAGCATTTATGATGGAATTAATCTCAATGTTAAGCATTGGACTAATTGCTTTAGAGTTAGCTGTTGGTTTGATTATTTTTGATTCGATTCTATTTACAACGGCTTTCTTTGTTTTATTATTGGCGCCTGAATTTTATATCGCTTTGAAGGATTTGAGTAGTGCTTTTCACTCTGGACGGGAAAGCATTACAGCAGGTAAAAAGCTTGAAGATGCTTTAAATGAACAGGTTGAGTCAGTTAATTGGGGAGATCAAACGATTGTCTCTGTCCCACCACGAATGACGTTCAGCCATGTAACATTTGCTTATCATTCAGAACCAACTTTGAACAACATTTCAACGACAATAGAGCCAGGTGATAACGTAGCTATAGTAGGACCTAGTGGCGCTGGTAAAACGACATTTTTACATGTCTTAGCCGGATTATTGCCCGTTCATAACGGGACGATTTTTATCAATAACTTAAAACAACATGATTTACGTGAGGACGTTTGGTTCCAACAGTTAAGTTACATTACGCAATCACCTTATGTATTTGCTGGTTCAATTTACGATAATATCGCCATTAGTAAGCCCAATGCTCGTTTCGATGACGTGCAGCAAGCAGTAGATCGCGCCAAATTAACACCTTTAATCAATTCTTTAGAGAATGGACTTGAAACAGTGGTTGGTGATGGAGGTCGTGGACTTTCTGGTGGGGAAAAGCAACGCCTCGCCTTAGCACGTGCATTTTTAAAACAGCCTTCACTGATCTTGTTCGATGAACCAACGACAGGACTTGATTTAGAAACAGAACGGACCTTAAACGAAGCCATTGCTATTTTAAGTGAGAACGCAACCGTCATTACGGTAGCCCATCGTATTCATACCATCCAATCGGCTGATAAAATTCTAGTCATGGAGAATGGCGAATTGACCGCAGAAGGTACAGATGAAACGCTTCAGCAATCAAGTGCAACGTATAGAGCATTACTCGGTCGTCATGGAGGTGTTAACGCATGACAGGTCTAAAGTCGATCATTAAACAACTTTTAAAAGAAAAACGTGACATCCTATTATCCATTTTATTTGGATTTATCGGGGGAATTGCTGCTGTCGGCTTATTTAGTGCCAGTGGATATTTAATTTCACAAGCAGCTCTTGGAGTCCCAATTTAT
The DNA here is from genome assembly GCF_011761495.1 of Alkalibacillus almallahensis. Lineage (GTDB taxonomy): Bacteria > Bacillota > Bacilli > Bacillales > Alkalibacillaceae > Alkalibacillus > Alkalibacillus almallahensis. The sequence continues at coordinate 49,086 of NZ_JAASRU010000016.1, forward strand.
GCTTTAACAGTCGTCATTGCTACTGTGAAGCTGTTAGGTTTCACACGTGCTGGTTCGCGTTATATTGAACGGCTTGTCTCTCACCGAGCAACCTTTACGATGCTTAAACACATTCGTGTTCATTTCTTTCATCGTCTACAACAACGATCACCAGCCAGACTTGGTCGTATGAAGTCTGGTGATTTATTATCTCGTGCTGTTAATGACGTTGAGTCGCTTCAAAATCTATTTTTACGTGTTTTGTATCCACCGATTGTCATTTTATTAGTTTTTCTAGCGACAATCCTTTTCACGGCCTATTTATCAGTATGGATGGCGCTATGGCTATTGTTCGGGCTGAGCTTATCACTTATCATTCTCCCAGCCATATTTGCCTGGTTGCAACATGAAACAGATGAAGCAACCACTGAACAAGCAAGTGCTCTCTCAGCTGAAGCTACAGAAACATTGTATGGGTTTCAAGATTTAACGATTCATCAAGCTATCGATACGCGTATTCAAACATTTAGTGATTTAAACGATGACTATGAAAATGCTGTAGCGCGTAGTCGAATACGCGAACTCGTTCACCAAACGCTTGATGGCTGGATCGGCTTTGCGATCACATGGGGTGTGTTAGCGATTGGTAGTTATCTTAGCGCAGCTGGTGAGATGGAAGCTGTTTGGTTGGCTATGTTTATGTTACTTTCACTAACGGTTTTTGAGAACACATCACCTATGGCAGCATTTCCACAATATTTTCGTGATAATAAACAAGCAGCTGATCGTTTATATGCTCTAGATCAACCAGAGGCATCAGGTGAAGAAACATTGGACGATCAACAAATCGGAGCACAGTTTGATCAAGTATCATTTACGTATCCAAATGAAGAACGCCAGACATTAAAGAATATATCATTCTCTATAAAGCCAGGGTCTAAAACAGCCATTATTGGGGCAAGTGGCTCAGGTAAATCCACTATTCTGCAATTGTTATTAAATCTTGAACAAGTAAATGACGGAACCATTTTCATCAACAACCGAAATATCGACAATCTTATTCCGTCAACGATATGGAATCAAGCAAATGTCGTCATGCAAGATGATACCTTTTTTGCTGGAACTATCAGGGAAAATTTATTGTCAGATGCAAATGAAAATTCGTTACATGAAGCATTAAATAACGCATCATTAGAATCATTTAATTTAGACGACCCTGTATATGAAAAGGGTGATAACTTATCTGGCGGTGAAAAGCAACGCCTAGCGATTGCCCGCGTGTTACTAAGAGAAGCACCCCTTTGGTTATTAGATGAACCGACTTCTTCACTGGACCGAGTTACCGCTGAGCGCATCATGAACCAAGTCTACACACAAGCCCAAGAAGATACAGTGGTTGTCGTTAGTCATGAGTTAACTGGATTAGAAACATTCGATCAAATCATCGTACTCGACCAAGGTAAAATCGTAGAAACGGGTGATTTCGATACTTTAATGCTTAAGCAAGGTTATTTATATGAGCTCAAACAAATTGAAAAGGCTGTGCTTTAAAGCACAGCCTTTTCTTGTATCTTACATCACATAATTAAGTTTTGAGTTTTGTTAATCTTTCCCACCTGGTAGAGCGACCCAAAAGGCCATACCTATGGCGCCTATAAGCACTAAAAATGGTGCATAAGTGATAAGAAAATCAGTCATGGTCGATCACCTCTCATTATTTTTTACCAGCGATATATTGATCATCAAACAAGAATAGTCTCATCAGCAGATACAACGATGGCAATAATAATAGTAAGCCAGCAACGAATGCCACAATTAATGAAATTGCCATGGCATCGTTTGTTACACTATCTGATACCGTTAAATGTGGATAGAGTAAATACGGATATTTCGAAATGCCATACGCAAAGAACGCAAAGGCAAATTGACCAATGAGTAAAATAAACGCTAGCCCATAATTCTTTTGTTTCCAAATTAACCAAACACTTCCGACAAAGAAAATAAACGAAATCGCAAACATCCACCATAGATTCATGAGAGAGTCAAAATGCTCTGGGTTGTGTGAGCGCAATTCATAAATAATCCCACTCGCTGTAATAATGGTAGGAAGCGCCCAAATAAGCGCATATCGCCGCAACAACGACGCTGCCTCCGTATCACCTGCGCGGTTGGCATACCAAGTTAAAAAGACTGAGGAAATATATAAGACCGCAATAATACTCAAGATTACAATGCTCCAAGTGAGCGGGCTTGAAAATAACGCCCAGTAATCCAATTGAGGTCGACCATCCATGATATCCACGAATCCACCTTCAGATACGGTTAAAACAACAGAAAGAGATGCTGGAATCACAAGCCCTGTCGCCCCGTACATAAAGGCATAACCACGGTGCCCCTGGCTTCCATAATTTTCAAAGGCATAATAAGAACCGCGAATGGCTAATAGAATTATTGAAATACTGACTGGAACTAACAAAATACTACCGTAGAAATAAGCTGTTGAAGGGAAAAATCCAACAATTCCTACGAAGAAAAAGACTAAGAAAACATTCGTTACTTCCCATACAGGGGATAGATAACGTTGAATGATCGCCGTTAAAATTCGATCTTTCCCTGTCAAAATACTGTATGCATTAAAGAACCCAGCGCCAAAGTCGACAGATGCTACAATCACATAACCAAAGAGGAACGTCCATAAAACAACCATACCGATAATCTCATAACTCATGAGCGATCACCACCTTGTTCGCCGAGTTCTAGTTCAACTGGGTTGTCTTTGAAAATCTTAGTTAAAACAACAGCCACACCGACACCTAAAATGAAATAAAGACCAGCAAATGCGACAAACATATGCCCCACATAAGCACTTTGTGTCGCTGCTTCATCAACTGTCATAACACCTCGTAAGATCCACGGTTGTCGGCCGAATTCTGCCATCCACCAACCCGCTTCAATCGCTAGAATAGATAGTGGACCGCCTGCAACAATTAACCAGCGCATTGGTCTCGAGGATGCGACAGACCAACCACGCCATGAAGCGAACCAATAAATAAGTGACAAGCCTATCATGAACATACCAATTGTAATCATCGTATCAAAGAAGTAATGCACGAATAACGGCGGTTGCTCATCAGCCGGCGTTTCATTTAGCCCTTCTACTTCTGCAAATGGGTCATTATGTGCCAGAATACTTAAAGCATAAGGAATTTCAATCGCATATTCAGGTTCATTACCTTCACCTAGTACCCCGTATAAAACAAGTGGAGCTTCTGCTTCTGTTTCGAAATGCCACTCAGCAGCCGCTAACTTTTCTGGTTGATGTTCTGCTAAATATTTACCAGAAAAATCACCAACAATCGCTGTTGCAACTGCAAAGACAAGCCCAACTTTCATCGTTAAATGAAGGGCCTTTTTATGATAGTCATGATTAGAACGACGTAACAGTTTGAACGCCGCTACTGCTGCCAGAACAAAGGATGATGTCATAAAGGCAGTCGCAATCACGTGGGTGACTTTTGTCGGAGAAGCTGTATTAAACATCGCTTCGATCGGGTTAACGCCTGTCATTTGACCATCAACAATACTAAAACCTTCTGGTGAATTCATAAACCCATTGACTGTCGTAATGAAAAAGGCTGAAATTGCTGCACCAAAAGCAACTGGAACAAGAAGCAATAAGTGCTTTTTCTGATTCTCGAAACGATCCCATGTATATAAATAAATGCCTAAAAAGATAGCTTCAAAGAAGAAGGCGAAAACTTCCATGAATAACGGTAGTGCAATTACATGACCTGCTAATTGCATAAATTCAGGCCAAAGTAGTGAAAGCTGAAGACCAATTGCTGTACCTGTTACAACTCCAACAGCAACTAACACCACAAAACCTCGTGCCCACCGTCTAGCTAACATAATATAATGCATGTCATTTCGCTTAATTCCTACCCACTGCGCAATCATAATCATGAGTGGGATACCAACACCCAACGTTGCAAATATAATATGGAACGTTAAGGTAAGTAACGTTAACATTCGGCTACCAAAAACCGGATCTTCAAATAATGGCATGGTTCCCCCTCCTCTGAAAGGAATTCAATAATAAAATCTCCTAAATGTATTGTACCCTATTATAACTCACTCAAAGCTTATCAATCGTGATAAATTTTTGGCGAGCGTGTGAGGATTTTGTGAAAATCTTCACAAAATCCTTTTTTACTATTTATTAGACAATAGACGACAAAATCTGATGCCGAAAAAACAATTCATTCTACCCATTTTCTGCAAATTTTAGATAAATCACTAGATTTATATATTATGTTGTCTTATGATAACGATACAAGATAATTTGACGTTTTGACAAATAAGGAGGCATTTTGTGAAAAAGCTTTGGGTTAGTATGACTATTTTCTTAAGCTTTACCATGATTATTTTTGTTAATCCTGCCCACTCCTCAGAAACGACTGCCTATCAAGGATCATCGCATGAATCACTCACCCATGACTTGCCGAACAAACCAGCCATTACCCTTACAGCAGCTAAGCCGGAAATTACATATGATATTGACGAACACTCTGGAGAATACCGAGCTAAAGCGGAAATCAATTTAAATAGCGAACCCCATACTACTTACGAAACAAACATCGAACTTTCTTCTAATCAAGTGGTTAACGTGGTTGGTAAAACAGAAATCAACGACACAATATGGATACAGATAAGCATCCATGATGAAACTTATTGGGCTCGTGATGCTTTTTTAGATCAAGTGTCAACTCAACAACCAGATCATACTCCAGAAACTAATCAGAAAACTGATCATAAAGCTAAGACAGATCAGAAAGAGAATGATGATTCTGAACAGCAGAAACCGTCTAGTAACGAAACCGAAAAGTCATCTACTTCTGATGAAAATAAGTCTAATGCAGAGCAAGCTAAACCAGATTATCAACCTATGACAATTTATTTTAATGGACAAGCTGTATCTTATCGAAATGGCGGACGAGCAAACGGGCAATCCATCATTAATCAGCAATCCGTCGCTTCGACATGGGGCGGTGTTGAGACATTCAGTGGTAAAGACGGCATGAACACCCATTTTATTGGTCATAATCCAGGTGTATTTAGTTCTGTTTGGAACGCTCGTTCTTTTATAGTGACAGATGCTATTGGCGAAGCTTTTCGTTATCAAGTAACTAGTACTTATCAGGTGAATAGAAAAGGAATTGGACTTAATAACGGAAAAGATTATTGGAACCGCATCACTGGCACATCAGGTGGTGAAAGAATCACATTACAAGCTTGCTTTACTTCGGACGGCTCGATCAACTGGATTGTTGAAGCTAGATTAGTAGAATAAATGTGACAGGCTATTTTATTCCTTATATAATAGAAAGAAATGATTTTAAGGAGGCATTACATGGCTGAAGGAACTTTTGCAACAGCGATTAATTGTATGGATGGTCGAACGCAAGAACCCGTGATTAATTGGATGAAACAACAATATGGCGTTGACTATGTCGACCAAATCAATGAAGCAGGACCCAATAAAGCATTGCTTGAAGGCGACAAAACCATGATTGACTCAATAAAAAAGAAATTAACCATTTCTAATGATGGTCATGGATCGAAAGCTCTTGCCATCATCGGTCACCATGACTGTGCGGGTAATCCTATCGATAAACGAGAAAAAGTAGAACAAATTAAACAAAGTGTCGCACTAGTCCGTAGCTGGGGCTATGACATGGACATTGTTGGATTATATGTAAATGATCAGTGGCAAGTTGAACATGTAACATCCTAATGCGCTCACAAAGAAAAAGAAGCTGACGTCATGTCAGCTTCAGCTTGTAGAGAAACCCCAGGTTTTTCTGCAAGCTTTTTTATTTCTATAGGGGTAATTAATCTTACTAAATCAAAATAAAATGATATATATAA
>NZ_JAASRU010000017.1 GCF_011761495.1 Alkalibacillus almallahensis
TTGTTATTATACTTCTATTATATCAAATTAACGCGGTGAATTGTTAAAGTTTATGCAAAAAAATCAGGCTGCCGAGACTTTCTCGACAGCCTGAAAAAATCGTGGAAGACATCAAAATTGATGTCTTCCACGATTTTTCATTTCAATCACTGGGTTTTGTCCCAGCCTCTCCTGTTTATCTTTTCAAATGAACGCGGCCAATGCCCATTGCTTTTTTCGCTTTCATGAGCATTTTATTCGCTACTTTATTAGCGTGTTCTGCACCTTGATCTAAGATATCATCTAATTCTTCTGATTCGTATAGTTCGTAATAGCGCTTTTGGACCGGCTCTAAACCTTCAATAACAACTTGAGCAAGGTCTTGTTTAAATTCGCCGTATCCTTTACCAGCGTAATTTTCAGCGATTTCTTCAACTGACTCTCCTGAAAAACCAGCGTAGATATTTAATAAGTTTGAGATACCAGGTTTATCATCAGGTTTGTATTCAACCACACCTTCAGAATCAGTTACAGCACTCTTAATCTTCTTCTCAATTTGCTTAGGTTCATCCAGCATGAAAATCGTTGCTTTCTGATTATCATCTGATTTACTCATTTTACTCGTCGGTTCTTGCAATGACATAATACGAGCACCTTGTTCTGGGATATGAGGTTCAGGCACGGTTAAAATGTCGTTATGTTGGCGGTTAAAACGCTCTGCTAAATTACGTGTTAGTTCGATATGTTGTTTCTGATCTTCACCAACTGGAACAACAGTTGTGGAATATAATAAAATATCGGCTGCCATTAGTGGTGGGTAGGTTAACAGCCCTGCTGATACACCGTCCTTACCAGTGGATTTGTCTTTGTATTGTGTCATCCGTTCAAGTTCGCCAACGTATGCCACACATTGTAATAACCAAGCCATCTGTGTATGTGCAGGTACTTCTGATTGTATAAATAGTGTTGAACGCTTAGGATCAATACCAACCGATAAATAAAGGGCTGCAAGCGAACGGATTTGATCACGTAATTTTAATCGGTCTTGCGGTACTGTGATGGCGTGTTCATCAACGATACAGAAATAACACTTATAATCATCTTGCATCTGGGGAAAACGGCTAAGCGCTCCTAAATAATTTCCAATCGTTAATGAGCCACTTGGTTGAATCCCTGAAAAAATCGTACTCATATGAATCACCTCAACTATTATTAATCATAAAAAAATCCACTCTCCCAACGAAAAGGGACGAATGGAATCGCGGTGCCACCCTTGTTACCTAATTAAAGGTCACTTAAGTAAGCGATGTATCGTTCGCTATACGGAATAAATCAGCTCCCGAGGCCCCAATTTCCAACAAAACTTAACGCCTGTTCTCACTCACCAGACTCACTGTTGATAGCGGTTTAGTCTTACAATCCTCGTTCATTGCGCAATAATATGTAGTTGACTACATTATAGGCAACATCGTTCAATCCTGCAAGTTTTATTTCATCGAATGGTCACAAAAATTTAATTGAAAAAATTTATAGTTTTTCAACAAAACGTGTGTAAAACAGATTATAATAGATATATATAGAAAACATCTGGGGGAATAAATCATGAGAAGGTATCAACTTGTTGTGTTGGCGTTGTTGGGTGTCATGGCTTTTTTGTTGGTTAATCCGGTTGCGGCGGATGATGGAAGTGAATCAGAGGGAGATAAAGTATCCTTTCATCATACATATGACCATGCTTTAGAGAAAAAAGTACTTCCTGATCCTGTTCCGCGTTTTGTATATGATTCAGGTTTAGACTTTGAGTATCCAGAGAATGTACGCGGTATTTATGTGACAGGTCACTCTGCTGGTGGTGATCGATTCGATGAATTAGTGTCACTCGTGAATGATACGCCACTTAATTCGATGGTTATTGATGTTAAGGACGACCATGGAAAAGTGACGTATGAGATGAATGAGGATCACGTGGCGCACGATGTATCGGAGAATTATATTAAAGATCCACGTGCGATGCTTGAGCGTTTAGAAAAAGAAGAAATTTATCCGATTGCCCGTGTTGTCGTATTCAAAGATACAGCCTTAGCTGAGAAACGTCCAGAATGGTCATTTAAAGAAGGTGGCGACGTTTGGAAGAATGGACGGAATGAGGCGTTTGTGAATCCATTTGTTAAGGATGTTTGGGACTACAACATAGAGGTCGCTAAGGATGCTGCTGAATTAGGGTTCCAAGAAATTCAGTTTGATTATGTTCGTTTTCCAGAAGGATTTGAACATCGGGACGAAGAATTAAATTATTCTCGCGGAGATTATGATGATGCAAGCTTAGATAATGTTCGTGAACGAGTGAATGCGGTTAATGATTTCGTTGAGTATGCTTATGAAGAATTGGAAGCCTATGATATTGATGTATCTGTTGATATTTTCGGTTATACGGCAACAATTGGTGATGCACCTGGCATTGGTCAGAACTTCCTTGGCATTTCGGAAAATGTTGATGTCATTTCTTCAATGATCTATCCAAGTCATTGGACGCCATACTTTGGGATTAGTGAACCAGACCGTGAGCCATATAATCTCGTGAATGAGTATGCCAAATCAGAGAATGAGTTGTTAGGTGAATTAGAAGACGCACCAACTTCTCGACCGTGGTTGCAAGACTTTACAGCATCGTGGTTATATTCTTCAGGTAATACATTCACTTATGGAGCTGATGAAGTAACAGCTCAAATTGAAGCCTTATACGACAACGGCATTTACGAATATTTATTATGGAATGCAAATAATAACTATACAGAAGGAACAAATTTTGACCCGAAATAATGATGTGTAAGCCTTGGCAATTAATTGCCAAGGTTTTTTTTGAATGTATTTCAATAGTTCGTAAAGTTATTAAATAAGTATGGAGATTTATTTAATAACTAAAAGCAAAAATTTAAAAATCGAAGTGAATAATTTAAAAACTTACAGGGTTTAGTTCGTCATCACAGTAGCGTGATAAAGCCTAGAATAAAGCGTTTATTTTGTTTTTAAGATATTTCAACAAGCAAATTCGTTCTATTTTAATGAATGTGTACGTTTATAGCTGTATATTTAAGGGATAATCAGTTGAAGGGTAAGCAGTCGTGACAAACGGCATTTAATCTGGATTATTCTCTCTCTATGCCGTTTAACACAATTTTTCCAAAACTATATAATAAAGATTGGATATTAAACGAACGCTAAACATAACAAAACGAAGAAGGAGCAGATGTATGAACTGGTATGAAAAGTTGAATGAATACTTTCCGGTTGAAGAAATGAAATCTAAGGAACATATGGAGCGGTTATTAAAAGAAAGAAGCGATGTTTATTATAAAGAAGAAGGCGAGCACCACGTAATGATGTACGCTGAATTTGATGCCTTCATCTTTATTGATTATGTTTACGTTTCGCCAAAAGCACGAGGTCAAGGAATGGGCCAAAAACTACTTGATCAATTAAAGGAACGAAATAAGCCGATTATTTTAGAAGTTGAACCAGTTGATTACGAAGATACTGATACAGCTAAACGATTACGCTTTTATCAGCGTGAAGGGTTTGAACATGCACAATCCATCGGGTATACGCGCCGATCTTTAGCAACCAATGAACTCAATACATTAGAAATTTTGTTCTGGTCACCTGATAAGGCTTCAGAAGATATGATTTATGAACAAATGCGTACATTATATGAAGAAATTCATACTTATAAAGACGAAGAAATCTATGGTGAATCTTATCAGCCAGTTGAAGAAGTACTGACGATTGACCAAGAACAGAAAGATGACTTATTCGATGCATTGAAAGAACCTAAAGGTGTATAAAAGAAAGCAGGTCCTTAATTTTGGACCTGCTTTCTTTTATTCAGTAGTATTAGTTTTTATTATTTTAAGTGTCCTTTTGAAAGTTCTTCAAAGAGAAATTAATATGTAAATACAATGAAAAAATTCATTTACGACCATCCTACTTATAAACAAGTGTTAAAAAAGACCTATGGCATATGGCTGTTTTATGTTATACTGAATTAAAGCGAACGTATTTTCGTGTCATATCTTATAATAAGTTTATAAAAGAGTTTTTGCTTTTAATTTTGTTTATGCGACATAAAAAACATGTAATTTTTAGGTTTAAATTTGTGTAAGTCGGGAAAAACATTACTGAGGCGAAATTAAAATGTGACTTTTTGTTTACAACTAATTGAGAGCTCTTTTCAATTACATAGTTTTATTGTATACTAAAAGTACATTAGATTAGATTAATTCTAAATTTAAATCGATTTAAATCGATTTGTTTCATGTCTTAAGCCGATAAAAGGAGAGTGAATGGCATGGTAACGTTATTTACATCACCAAGTTGTACGTCTTGTCGTAAAGCGAGAGCTTGGTTAGAGGAACACGAAATTCCATTTGAAGAACGAAATATTTTCTCAGATACATTGTCCAAAGACGAAATCAAAGAGATTTTACGTATGACAGAGGATGGAACTGACGAGATTGTTTCAAAACGGTCTAAGGTATTCCAAACATTAGACGTGGGATTAGATCAAATGCCACTTAAGGATTTAATTGACTTAATTCAAGAAAATCCAGGCTTATTACGTCGTCCAATTATTATGGATGAGAAACGTCTGCAGGTCGGATATAACGAAGATGAAATTCGTCGATTCTTACCACGTAATGTACGTTCTTTCCAATTAGAAGAAGCAAAGCGTTTAGTTAATTAAGTTTACAGAGATATAAATAAAGCCGGACCTGATTTCTAAATGGTTCGGCTTTTTGTCTTTCTTATATAGCAGGCTTTCTACTGAGGTAGCCGGTTAATAATACGAGTGAAATCATTAATAGTGGCCATGTGAGGGTATGATAAGGAATACTTGTCCAAACAGCTTCGATTTTTTCTTCTTTTAAAATTAACTCTGCACTTGTATAGGCTAATAAACTTGCACCTAGATAAATCATAACAGGGTATCGTTTCATAAGCTTAAGAATAATTTGACTACCAAAGATAATGAGCGGTACAGAGACGATCAATCCGAATAAAATGAGTGCAACATTTTGATTAGCTGCAGCTGAAATAGCTAGGACATTATCAAAGCCCATCACAACATCAGCAATGATAATCGTCTTAACAGCACCAAGAAAAGTTGTTGATGATTGAATATCTGGATGATCGTGAGCATCTTGGTCGCGTAATAGCTGGGTAGCAATGTAGAATAAAAGTAGACCACCTATTAATTGGACATAGGGCATCGTTAATAAAAATATGGCAATTGTAGCAAGAATAAAACGAAAGGCAATTGCTAGTATTGTTCCGAAGACGATTGCTTTTTGTTGAAGGTGATCAGGTAGTTTTCGGCTAGCCATGGCGATTACGATTGCATTGTCGCCACCAAGAATTAAGTCGATACCGATTATAATAAATAGGGCTTTTATTATATCCCAATTTAATTCTAATAAAAATTCCATGAAAAAACCTCCTTTTTTGGCGTGACAAATAGTTCTATATGTTTTACAATTATGGATTAAATACAGAAATTCATTGTTGTTTGAATTGTGGGACAGCTTGTTTCACATACGGGCGAACATGGAATTTTGAAAAAGCTAGTCAAAAACATTTTCAAAAAAATTGGACTTAACATAAATTATGATTAAGACAAAATCTTTATGACATGATTGAAGGCGATGACTTTCGGGTATTGTTATATTAAGATAATCGGGTAAGTCCTTCCCAAGTAGTATTTAAAGGTAAGAAGGGAGAGGAAAAACAATGGAAATAGAAAGAATTAATGAAAACACATTAAAATTTTATATATCATATCAAGATATTGAAGAGCGCGGTTTCACACGTGAAGATATTTGGTATAACAGGGAAAAAGGCGAAGAATTATTCTGGGATATGATGGATGAAGTAAATGATCATGAAGACTTCAGTGTTGATGGTCCATTATGGATTCAAGTTCAAGCAATGGATAAAGGATTAGAAATTGTTGTAACTAAGGCACAGATTTCTAAAGATGGTAACAAGTTAGAATTACCAGATGCTGATGATCCAAATGGTCAAGGTGTAACACACGAGTTAGAGAATTTTATGGACCAAAGTTTCTCAAAAGATTCAAAAGCATCAAACGAGAACAAAGGTCAGAAGAAAAAGAAGAAAAAACATCTTGATGATGATTTAACATTAATGGTCACATTTAATGACATTGAAGATGCTATTTCACTAAGTCAATCAGTTCAGGATACGCGCTTTGTAACAGATCGACTATTTGCATTTGACGATCAATATTTCATTCATGTCGGCTTTCCAAATGGCTTCTTAAGTGAAGATGAGCAGGAAGATTATATCAGTCGTCTGCTTGAATTTGGTGAAGAATCCGCGATGACGAAACACTATCTAACAGAATATGGTGTAGAAATCTTTGAAGATGATGCTATGAAGCAGTTGAGAACACATTTTTAATAACTATAAAGCAAGCTTGTAAGTAGGCAAGCTTGCTTTTTTAATTTATAAGTCATGAAGGCGATATGAATTAAATCTTGTAATTTCAAACGACGGCTTCCTGACATTGGTCAAAAAAAGTTTAATCGAACGAAAAAGAGGTTATCTCTTAAATATAAGAAAAATGTATCTAATGTTAGGCGTTATTGTTTTTATTTTCAATCGACAAAAAATTTGTTCGGTTGAAAAAATGTGACAAATTTTGTACGCTAAGATTATTAACATAACATTGGGATGTACTTGAGGGGAAAAAGAGAGGCTTTGACGATATGTTGAAATGGATTCAAGTGCTGGTATTTACTGTGATTGTATTTGCAACTGGGTATTTGTCTTACGTAATTTGGGAAGGTCGAATTATTACGACGTTCTCTCTTTTTGTGACGATATCAGCAGTTTTAATCGGATTTATGATTTTTATTGAAAATCGCCAGCCTTCTCAGACAATTAATTGGATTCTTGTATTTGCAGCGTTTCCTGTACTAGGGTTCTTTTTCTACTTAATTTTTGGTCGTAACTATAAGAAGAGAAAACGTTACGATGAAAAGCAAGAACAGGACGAGGAAGCGTTTAACAAAATTGAAGGGCATCGACCTATTCAAGAAGAAGATCTCAACCAAATGGGCGATCATCAGAAGATGTTCTTCCGTCTAGCACATGAACTAGGAAATTCACCTGTTTCTTTCAATTCGAAAACCCAGGTGTTAACGAATGGGGCTGAGAAGTTTCCAGCTATTTTAGAAGCTTTAAAAAAAGCGAGGCACCATATACATTTAGAGTATTACATTGTTAGACATGATGAGATTGGTCAAGAGATAAAAAACGTGTTAATTGAGAAGGCCAAAGAAGGTGTGGAAGTACGCTTTCTTTTTGACGCTGTTGGAAGTTGGCGTTTGTCGGATGGCTTTAAACAAGATTTACGAGATGCGGGTGTTAAACTTAAAGCATTTGCTCCAGTAAGATTACCTTTTATCGGAAGCCGAATTAACTTTAGAAATCACCGCAAAATTATTGTGGTTGATGGGGAACAAGGTTTCATGGGTGGACTGAATATTGGTGATGAATATTTAGGACGTAATGCACATTTTGGCGAATGGCGTGATACGCATTTATTCGTTCGTGGAGAAGCGGTTAGAACGTTACAGTTGATCTTTTTACAAGATTGGTATTATGAGACGAATGAACATTTGTTAACGCAAGATTATCTTTCACCAGAAGTTGTAATTACACATAGTGAAGCTGGCGGTATTCAGTTAATTGCTGACGGTCCAGATACTCAATGGGAAAACATAAAGAAATTATATTTCTCCATGATTATTTCAGCGAAAAAGTCGATTTGGATTGCTTCGCCATATTTTATACCTGATGATGATATTTTAACCGCAATGAAAGTAGCTAGTTTAAGTGGAGTGGATGTGCGCTTAATGATGCCAAGTGTACCTGATAAAAGAATTGTTTATCATGCTTCACGCTCTTATTATCCAGAATTGATGGAAGCTGGAGTGAAGGTTTATGAGTATAGCCGAGGTTTCTTGCATAGTAAGGTTATCATTGTTGATGAAGAGTTAGCCTCAATTGGAACATCGAACATGGATATGCGAAGTTTCCACTTAAATTTTGAAGTCAATGCCTTTTTATTCCGTACAGATAGCACTGCAAAGTTAGTAGAAGATTTCCGTCAAGATTTTGATGAGTCACGAGAAATCGATCCAAATTCGTTTAATAAACGTTCAATTTTTATTCGAGTAATGGAATCATTCTTTCGCTTATTGTCACCACTGTTATAAGGCAGTGGTGATAAGTGTTAGATGTAAATTAAGGGGAGATGCCTATTGTTAAAAGCAATCAATAAAAACAATCAATCCGTCATTGCATTTAGCCAGTCTAAAGAAAGGCTAGACCAATTGCGACATGAACCATTATTTTGTCCTGCTTGTCAAAAACCAGTCATCTTAAAAGCTGGTTCAATTAATATTCCTCATTTTGCTCACGATTCCGATCTCCCATGTTCATACGGGAAAGGTGAATCTGAAACCCACCTTCGTGGAAAAATGCATATAGCTACGTGGCTACACCGACAAAGTTATCCTGTTTATTTGGAACAATACATTCCGCCCATTGATCGTAGAGCAGATGTGTTAACAAAAATAAACGATACGTACATTGCGTTTGAATACCAGTGTTCACCGATAGAACCTGAAGAATTACGTGTTCGTACGGAAGATTATATGAAACAAGGCATTGTGTGTATTTGGATATTCGGTCCAAATTTTCATAAGCCTTACCAAGCGTCATTTTACCGAGTAGCACCTGCAATTCGCGTCTCACTATTGCACCACCCCTATGCTAAGACACCTCGTTTTTTTACTTATAACCCAACGAATTATACGCTACACTTACATGAACCTAACTTTGTCCATCAACATAATGCTTTTACCACAACTCGAAGTGATAGGGTTACGAACTGGACGATTCCCCAGATTTTCGCTTCTAAAGCTTCTCAATCAACTAATCTCCAACAATGGTTATTTCAAAAAAAGCGTTTTCGTTCTAAACAGCGGCAATTCGCTTCCAAAATTGAAGAAGACTATATGAACTATTTATACACTCATTCACTTCATCCTCAGTTTTTACCTTCCTGTATTTATTTACCCGTTGCAAATTATCACCTAGATCAGACACCAGTTTATATTTGGCAAACATCGTTTATAATCGATCTTTTTAATGAATTAGAACAGGGAGATGAACTGAATTGGTATGATGTTTATGATATGATGCGGGTCTTTTTTCAAAATCGTCTCACTGCAGCTTATCCAACTTCATTTCGCCATCCTCTTTATAGTTACTTAGACACACTCGTTTCGCTTGATTTATTAGAAAAACGGAGCCCTAGCCATTTTGTTAAGAAAGCAGATGTGATTTTTCCTAAAACGTTAGATGAAGCGCTAGAACAAGATGAGGCAACACTTAATCAACTTTTTAACTGTATGCCGAATGAAAAAGTTAAGTAGTTTGTTTTACATTCTGATGTAACTTTTATAAAATAGTGAATTGTAAGAAAAATTACGATTGCGGGAGGTTACATAATGGCGAAGGAGATCAAAACGAGAGAGGAAGTCCCAACTGAATTGACTTGGGATTTGGAAGCCATTTTTAAAACGGATGAAGCTTGGGAAGAAGCGCTACAAGCTTTACATGATGAATTACCTAAGATTACAGCATATAAAGGGAAAATCGCTGAGTCATCTGATAATTTATTAGCGGTTTTACAACTAGAAGATGATTTTCAAACACGTTTACAAAAAGTATTTGTCTATTCACACATGCGTTCAGATCAAGATACAGCGAATAGTAAGTATCAGGACCAAGATGCACGGGCAACGTCACTTGTTACGCAAGTTATGAGTACGTTTAGCTATGTAACACCTGAAATATTGGCCATGGATGATGCGACAATTGAAAAGTTTATTGCTGAGAATGATGAACTGAAGCATTATGAGAAGACACTGCGTGACATTATGAAATCTCGACCTCATGTTTTATCAGAGAAAGAAGAATCACTATTAGCAGAAGTCTCTGAGGTCACACAGACCCCTGGGAATGCGTTTGGTATGTTAAACAATGCAGATATCGAATTTCCAACGATTACGGATGAGAATGGGGAAGAGACGCAATTATCGCATGGACGTTTTCGTGACTTTTTAGACTCAAAAGATCGCAATGTCCGAAAACAAGCATTTGATGCAATGTACGATACGTTTGGTCAGTACCAAAATACGTTTTCAGCGACATTAAGTGGGCAAGTAAAGAAGGCAAACTTCTTTGCGAAGGCGCGTAATTATAATTCAGCACGAGAAGCGGCGTTAGACAAGAATAATATTTCAGAACAAGTTTATGATAATTTACTTGAAGCGATTAATGATCGTTTACCGTCACTTCATCGTTACATGAAATTGAAAAAGCGTATGCTTGAAGTAGATGAGTTACACATGTATGACATCTATACACCGCTTGTTGATGAGAAAATGGATGTGACGATTGAAGAAGCAAAGGATTGGGTTCTTAAAGGCTTAGCTCCGTTAGGGGAAGAGTACACCTCCATTGTTCAAAAAGGTTATAACGAACGTTGGATCGATTGGCTTGAGACAAAAGGTAAACGCAGTGGCGCTTACTCATCTGGTGGTTATTTAACTAATCCGTATATCTTGATGAATTGGCAGGATAATGTGGATAATTTATTTACTTTGGCTCATGAGTTGGGTCATTCATTACACAGTTATTATACACATCAGAATCAAGCACCGCGTTATGGTAACTATTCTATTTTTGTGGCTGAAGTTGCTTCAACAACTAATGAGGCGTTGTTGAATGACTATATGCTTAAGACGCTTGATAGTAAACAAAAGAAACTTTATTTGCTTAATAATTTCTTAGAAGGTTTCCGTGGAACTGTATTCCGTCAGACGATGTTTGCAGAGTTTGAACATGAAATTCATCAACGCGAGCAACAAGGTGAAGCGCTGACAGCTGAAAAATTAACCGATATTTATTATAAACTTAACCAAAAGTATTTCGGTGACGATGTTCATGTTGATGAAAAGATCGGGCTTGAATGGGCTCGTATTCCGCATTTTTATATGGGATATTACGTCTATCAATATGCAACAGGTTATTCAGCGGCGACAGCTTTAGCCGCTAAGATATTAGAAGAAGGGGACCCAGCTGTTGAGAAATTCAAAGACTTCTTGAAAGCAGGAAGCAGCGAAGACCCTATTGATGTATTGAAGAAAGCTGGCGTGGATATGACAGAGAAGGCGCCAATTTTAGAAGCATTAGATGTATTTGATGCCAAATTAGATGAATTTGAAGCATTATTAAATGAATAATAAAAAATGCAGGCGGTTTAATCCCGCCTGCATTTTTTATGGTTTCTACGGATTGTTTAATAATGTGAACACATTATTAAACAATGTTTCAAGTTTATCGAACAATCCTACAAGTTTATTAAACAGTTGAAGAGGATTGTTTAACAATTTCATGTGATTATTTCAAAATCGTTTGCGGAATGAATTTTTTTGGGTGAATGAGGCAATAAATAGAAATAGTACCAAAAACAGAAGCGGCATGCTGATCAAACGTGGGATTAATTGCATCATGCCGAGTGTATTCAATAAAAAAGCACCTATAATCAGTATCAACCAAAAGAGGAGTCGGATTATCATCATCATCGCTTCCTTTTTTGATACTCATCATATGGTGCTTTTCCATAAGTTATGCCTAATTTGATTCAATGTACTTCCAAAATGTGCCGTATTTGACGGGGATACGTTCGACTTTACGCGTAAGTTGGAGTTTCTTTAATTCGCGTTCTGTTTTCTCTTCGCTCCAATCAAATACAACCGCAATTTCTTTCGAGGCGACAAATTTAAAGTGAGATAAGAAATCAATGAGTGCAGGTTTAACGGTTGGACGTGCTGCACGCCCCATCACTTCAAATAAAGCCTTCACATAAGAATCATAATCGTAGATTCCAGACACTTTCAAACCGTCCTCGGTTTCTTCCTGATTGAAGAAAACAATGGATGGTGTCTGGTCAACACCCATTTCTTGTGCTACGTGAAGATCACATTTTAACGCTTTTTTTGCAGTATTTGAATATAAATCATGGTAAAACTCATCTACATCCAAATTGACTTTATCAGCAACTTCCAATAAAACGGCTTCATCTGAAACGTTTTGTTGGTCTAAGAATAAATACTCGCGTAATTTTCGTAAAAAATCCGTGCTTAGTCGGTGTCCCTGTAATTCAGCTGCTTTGATCGCAAGCGATGTTAATAACGGGGAGGAAACAGGATTATTATTTGAGATAGCTTCATCACAATTCATGCCAGTTCGTTGTGATAGTTTTCGCCACGAATACTGAATGTTATCAGAACGGTTAAGTGACGAAATATTCATTTCAGTCGATTTACCCGTAATAATGGTTCTTAATTTGAAATAACAACCGTATTCCATCGCTAATTTTTTGATATAAGGCTCGAACGACCAACATTCTGGACATAATGGGTCGACAAAAAAGTATATTTCGACGGGTTTATTAAGTAAGTTACAGAAGTCAATTTGGGAATTATCATTCGATGCAAGATTGTTCATGACATTCGCTGTTTGATCCACCACATCGATTCCCCTTTCGCTCTCTCTATTCCGGTGTGTTCATCATATGATTTGCTGTCATCGTTAAACGCTCAAAAATCGAGCTTCGATAAGGTTCTTCTATTTCAGCTTCTTCCAAAGCGGCTTCCATACAACTGAGCCAAGCATCACGTCTCGTCGGTGTAATGGTAAAATACATGTGACGTGCGCGAAGCATCGGATGGCCATGTTCTTGAATATATAGTTGAGGGCCACCGAAAAATTGGGTTAAAAATTGTTTTTGCTTGCGTTTCGTTTCAGTTAAATCGTCTGGAAAAATGGGTGTTAAGTCCGGATGTTTGGCAACACGTTTATAAAACGCATCGACAATTCGTTGGACTGCATCTTCTCCTCCAATGGCTTCGTAAATGTTGCCTTGTTGGTGTGCCATAGAAATCCCTCTCTTTTTCAATATTGTAGCAACGTCGACGCTTCATATCAATTAATACGACTAGTTAACGCTTTGAAAAAACCTGGCAATTTTGTTCGGTGTATGGCGTTCAGGAATATTAAATTGACTTAATAGATTGTGAAAATATGCTTGACCTTGATCCATACTAGGGGCCTCAACCTCTAGTTCATAATCAGTCATGCCGTTGTATTCACTGTAATCGAGGACAAGGATTATGTTATGATCTTGCCGTTCATATCGATAGGTCGTAAGCTGACCTTTATAACGAATATCCGTCTCTTCTATTCCAATAGTGTTTAACTGCTGACGGATATTGTCACCTAAAGTGATTTCATCCTGACACCATGCTTTAAATTGCTCTTCTGTTAAGGTGTCATGCGTTTCTAGCAAACCATTTTCGACAGGCTGTTTTAACGTTGCAACATAAGCATCTGTTTTCTCACGAATACGGAGAGCTGCACCTTGTTGTTTTAAGCGAAAATCATTCGTTTCAAAATAGTGATTCACTTGTCTTATAGGTTCTAAATCACTCATATAATGAGCAACTAAATTGTTATATTCATCGCGTTCGAGTAGATTTTTAAATTCAATTTCGATTTCTTGCATAGCTTGTTCACCTCGCTTAACACTAATTTTCATTATGACGGATAAATTTGTTAGATTCAACGATTATGGCTCCTGCCAAATTATGATACAATATAGATGATTAGGACATCATGGAAAGTGGGGGAAACACGTTGAAATGGGATATATTTTTAGCGCCATACAGTCAAGCCGTTGATGAGTTGAAGATTAAATTAAAAGGTATGCGGAAGCAATTCGACTATGAATCCAGACATTCTCCCATCGAGTTTGTGACAGGTCGGGTTAAGCCGATCACGAGTATCGTCGATAAAGCCAAACGGCGTGAAATCCCGATTCCTAAAATTGAAGAAGAAGTTCAAGATATAGCGGGCTTAAGAGTTGTTTGTCCGTTTGTTGATGATATATATGAAGTCGTCGAAATGATTCGTGCACGACAAGACTTTGAAATTGCCGAAGAGAAAGATTACATAGAGAAAAACAAGGAGAGTGGTTACCGCTCATATCACGTGATCATCCGATATCCAGTTGAAACGATTCACGGTGAACGTAAAATCTTAGCAGAAATCCAAATTCGAACATTAGCCATGAATTTTTGGGCAATAAACGAACATTCATTGAACTATAAATATTCAGGCCAAATACCTGAGGATGTTACAACACGATTACGCAATGCTGCTGAAGCGGCTTTCCGTTTAGATGAAGAAATGTCGAAAATCAGACAAGAGATTCGCGAAGCACAGGAATATTTCAGAAGAACGAAAGAATAATCAGTCGTTGCTAAATTAAAAGGTGGGATCAATGTGAAATTTGCAGTACAAAGCCGAGGCGATCAAACATCAAAGGAACTTGAGTCAAAATTTAAGAGTTACTTATCTGAGTTTAATTTAGAATACAATGAAGAGGAACCAGATCTCGTCATCTCAATCGGAGGCGACGGAACGTTACTTGAAGCGTTTCATAGTTATGTTCATCGTCTTGATAAAACAGCTTTTATCGGGGTTCATACAGGGCATCTCGGTTTCTATGCAGATTGGGTACCAGAAGAGTTAGAAAAATTAATTATTGAGATAGCTCGGACACCGTTTCAAGTTGTTGAGTATCCATTATTAGAATTAACCATTCGTCCAGCTGATTATGATGCTGAGCATTGTTATTTAGCTTTAAATGAAGTTTCTGTAAAGACAGCAGAAGGATCGGTCGTATTAGACGTTGAAATTAAAGGGGAGCATTTCGAAACATTCCGTGGTGACGGCTTATGTATTTCGACACCATCTGGTTCAACAGCTTATAATAAGGCATTAGGTGGTGCGATTATCCATCCGTCACTTGAGGCTTTTCAAATTACGGAGATGGCATCCATTAACAATCGTGTGTTCCGTACGGTAGGTTCACCTCTGATTTTACCGAAACATCATACAGCAGTTATGAAACCTAAAAGTGAACGTAACTTTTTAATAACGATTGATCATTTAACCATGACATTCAATCAAGTGCACAGTATTCAGTGTCGTGTTTCGAAGGAAAAAGTAAGATTTGCGCGATTCCGCCCATTCCCGTTCTGGAGTCGTGTCCATGATTCATTTATTTCGGATGAGAGTACAGAGTTTTAGGTGAGTTATTATGGAATTTAGATGGACAATCGAATCAACTTATGATGATTGGCTCGTACGTGATTATTTAAAGCATGTGCGAGCTTTTTCGGGTCAACTCATAAAAGCTATGAAACAATCGGGCGTCATCGAAGTTAACGGTGAAATGGCCACAATAGCGGACCGTCTTAATCACAAGGATGTACTTAAGGTCGTTTTGCCTAAAGAACAGCGAAGTGAAGCATTTCAGCCGAAACAGGAGCCGCTAAGTATCGTGTACGAAGATAAACATGTTTTGGTCGTTAATAAAGAGCGGGGCAATGCTGTAACCCCCAATATGAATGATGAAGCAGGTGTCACCTTAATTGAAGCTGTTCTGGGCTATTTTGATAGACAAGGGCTTGATGCAACAGGACATGTCGTCACGCGATTAGATCGATATACATCGGGACTCGTTTTGGTCGCGAAACATCGCTATAGTCATCATTTAATGCAACAAGTGAGTATAGACAGGTGGTATGAGGGAGTTATTGAAGGTTCTTTGTCTGGGTCAGGGACTCTTAAATGGCCCATTGCACGCCATTTGCCATCGATTATTGAGCGGAAGGTAAGTGAAGACGGTCAACCAGCAGTGACGCATTACCGAGTTAAATTGGCGGAGCATGATCGCACGTTAGTTGAGCTGAAGTTAGAAACAGGACGAACCCATCAAATTCGTGTTCATATGGCGCATTTAGGTTATCCATTAATTGGCGATGACCTTTATGGTAGTGAATCACATGATTTAGTGGGGCAAGCACTTCATTGTAAGTGGTTAAAATTTATCCATCCTATTTCGGGTCAAGAGATTACAGCGTATGCGAAAACACCACATGAATTAATCGAACTATTATAAAAAGCCAGGTGCAATGTTGCACCTGGCTATTCTGTTTCGAACATATAATCTTTTTTACGTGAATGGATATTCAAGACAATTCCAATGGCTGCCATATAGACCAGTAAAGATGTACCACCGTAACTCAGGAATGGTAGTGGTAAACCTGTTAGTGGTAAGAGTTGAACGGACATGCCAATGTTTTGGAAAATTTGATAAAAGAACATGCCGACAAAGCCGACTGCTAAATAAGTACCGAATGGATCGCGACAATCAAGTGCAATTTGAATAATCCGATAGATTAATAGGAAATACAAAATAATGACGACACTTGAACCGATGAAACCGAATTGTTCGGCTATAGCGGTGAAGATCATGTCTGAATGCTGTTCAGGAATTGATAGCTGAAAATTACCTAGTCCTTTGCCAAATAATTCGCCAGAGCCAATTGCAAGCATGGAGCGGATGGACTGCATGCCTGAACCGTCTTCATACAAATGTGGGTTCTGCCAAGCTTGTATACGGTATACAGCGTGTCTGAATGGGGTATCCATCCAGAAGTTGACGAATTGTTCTGTAAACATTAAGTATACTACGACTAAAATGCCACTGAACACCGCTAAAATCCCAATTAATGAGAAAATGAAACGCCAGCGAATTCCAGATATTAAGATAAGAAAACCCGCAATTGAAAGGATAACCATACCTGATCCCAAGTCAGGTTGCATAACAATAAGGACAAGAGGAGGTATGGTTAAACCTAAAATCTTGCTTAGTAAAATAGAATCATATTTTAAATTTTTGTAAGTCCATTGTTCATTATGTGACGTAATGACATGTGCTAACGTAATGACTAGAAAAACTTTCATAAATTCAGATGGTTGTAGGGAACCGACTGGTAACTGATACCAGCTGTAAGAACCGTTAATTTCCACAGCAAAAACAAATAGCCCGGCAAGCATAGCAACACCTAAAAAATAAAGAGGCCAAGCTAGTTTACGATAAAAGTCAAAATCCAGTAACATAATCGCCGCAATCCCTATTCCGCCAATCACGAACCATGTTATCTGTTGTATATAAAAATCGATATTTGATAAATCCCCTCGCAAATGGGGCTGTAATACATAAAGCGTTGTAATTCCGATCGCAATGAGACTTACCATTACGAATAGTAGGAATGTATCGAGTTTTTTGTCGTTTCCGTAGTTCTCCATGGATGGTACTCCTTTAATGTTATCATCTATTCTATTTTCAAGTATTTGACGGGATTCGTCAATGTGCAGTCTTTAACAGTTTATGAACGTTTTAGTATAATCAGAGAAAATGATTGTAAGCTGAGCGTTTTTTTTATAAAATAGTAGCAGGTACTAATAATAAATCATAAATTTATGACTGATCAGGAGGTCATTTGAATGAATTTTTCTTTAGAAGGTAAGACATATGTTGTGATGGGTGTTGCGAACCGCCGTAGTATTGCTTGGGGGATTGCACAAGCACTACACAATGCAGGAGCACGCTTAGTTTTTACGTATGCGAATGAACGATTTGAGAAACCAGTTCGTGAGTTGGCAGATTCGTTAGACCGCGACGATTCGTTGTTTTACGAATGTGACGTAACAGATGATGAAGCGATCAAGCAGACGTTTACAAGTATTAAAGAAGATGTTGGCGTGATTCATGGCTTGGCACATTGTATCGCATTTGCGAATCGTGATGACTTAAACGGCGAATTCGTGGATACGTCTCGTGATGGTTTCTTATTATCACAAAATATCAGTGCGTACTCATTAGCAGCAGTTGCACGTGAATCCAAAGACTTGATGACAGAAGGTGGAAGCATCGTAACGCTCACATATCTTGGTGGCGAGCGCGTCGTGCAAAACTATAATGTCATGGGTGTTGCGAAGGCAAGCCTTGATGCGACGATGAAGTATACAGCAAATGATTTAGGTAAGCATGGAATTCGTGTGAACGCAATTTCAGCAGGTCCAATTCGTACGTTGTCAGCGAAAGGTGTTGGCGATTTTAATTCAATTTTACAAGAAATCGAAGAACGCGCACCTTTACGTAAGCCGGTCACGCAAGAAGAAGTCGGTGATGTTGCTTACTTCTTAATGAGTGATCTATCTCGCGGTATGACAGGCGAAATCCTCCATGTTGACTCTGGTTTTAACATTTTAGGTAAATAATTAAATATTAGTGATAAAAAGCTCAACCTTTGCGGGTTGAGCTTTTTTTATTCAAGAGCAGCGCTTGAATTTATTAAATAAATGCGGGTATTTATGAGATAAGTGCGTTAAGTTTTGAAATAAATAGGTGGATTAATCTAATAAGATAAAGGCGGATGCGAAGTTTTGAAATAATTTGAGCCATTTATGAGATAAGTAAATGGATTTTTGAAATAAATAAGTGGAATTATTTCAAAAGTGCTAAAGTTGAACATCAATAGGCTGTTGTGCATACGGTAAAGTGAAGGACATTAAGAAAGGAGTCGGTTTTATGTCGGAAAAACAAGCTAAACCACCATTATTATTTATTTCAAATCCAATACAGTCAGAACCTGAAGCAAAAGCTCAGAAGCAATATTATAGTTTAGAGGAGATATCATCATCTGAGTCTGAAAATGATGCAACAGAAACAACCAATAAACGTCGAAAATTTCATGATATGACGATTGATGAGAAATTGAAATACATGACGGATATGCCAGCAATTATGCCTAAGATGAAATGTGAAGTGATCACGTCTAATCAAACCTATGTAGGGACAGTCGAACAATGTGATGATGAGCAACTTGTAATTCGTACTGTTGAGCAAGGTTTTAAAGTTAATATGAAACGAGAAAATATTAAGGATGTTCGATTGAAAGGTTTTTAATCTAAATAAAAGGCTCTGTTAAAGTCCGTTGTTGAAATTGTGATCCGCTCTCGGTGGACGCTTTCCGCGGGCACGGCTCGAGCCTCCTCGGCCGAAAAGCGTGGCCTGCGGGGTCTCGAGACACGTGCTATTCCCGCAGGAGTCGCCACCTTCGCTTCTCACAATTCAACAACTCAGTGCTACATCAGTTGAAAGTCAACACTAAACTTTAACAGAGCTAAATAAAAAAGAGCTGCTTATGAAAAGCAGCTCTTTTTTGGTTTATCCTAGTGTGTTCATAGCTGGTAAGCAAGTGACGTGGCAGAAGCAATCAAGATCTACTGTGATACAAATACCCGTCGAGCGTAGGTTGCCTGTTTTTTGTTTTGTTGGATCGACACAGCCTGGTTGTGTGTCAGATGGGTCACGTAATAATTCTAGAGTGGCGCAGTTATCGCGACCTACATCATTGACTCTAAAGAAGAAACTATCTAGAACGGTATGGTTCTGATCATTGCGTACTCCGAATCCTCTGAATGGTTCGCATTTGCAGTAAAGTAAAACTGGGACCGTATCTAGATTGTTCGGTGCAGTTGTATCACCTCGTAAGTCTTGAATGGATTGTTCACATCCGATATCGCAATCATCATCTACGATATCATCTTGCGCGTCGACGATTTGTCGTAAAATATCAGCAACGCAGTTCTTATCATCTTTTTTATGATGACCCTGTTCATCGCAGCAAGACATAAGCAAGCTCCTTTCTAAAATAGTCTTTTGACTAAGGTTACGTTAATAATGTATGCCCATATCGAATGACGGTGTGGGCGTTTGACTGAGTTTTACTAGGAATTTGTTTTGTTTTTGTCGGGCACTTACCTACGCTAACAAAAGGACATTTGCATAGACTAATTAATGCAAGATACATCGGGAGAGGAGTGAACTTATGGGCCAATCAAAAAAAGAAATACATGTAAATGATTTAATTATTCGAGCAGAAAATGTTGTTGTTGAGCCTACAGAGAAACAGTCACAGCCGTGGATTGGTCGTGAAGTGAAGAGCGAACATCATCATGAAGCGGACACAATAAAAGGGGAAGAAGACGACTTAGATGATGATGATCATCATGATAAACGACCGCCTTTTTCATGGATTTAAATGAACAGAGGAACTCGCCTACCTAAGGTGAGTTCCTCGTTTAATGAGCATAGCGATTTAGTATTTGGCTCTGTTAAAGTTTAGTGTTGACTTTCAACTGATGTAGCACTGAGTTGTTGAATTGTGAGAAGCGAAGGTGGCGACTCCTGCGGGAACAGCACGTGTCTCGAGACCCCGCAGGCCACGCTTTTCGGCCGAGGAGGCTCGAGCCGTGCCCGCGGAAAGCGTCCACCGAAAGCGGGTCACAATTTCAACAACGGACTTTAACAGAGCCTAGTTTTTAAATAAATGGTGCTAGTTATTTAAAAAATCAGAGCATTTATTTCATAAATAAGAGGAATTATCTCATTAATGCTTCCTATACAGTCATAAAATTTAAAGAAATTACGAATATATTATTTACAAAACGGGTATAGAAGTACTAAGGAAGGAGTTGGTCGTATGGGTTACATTTTACCGGTGGATCAATATCAATATCAGCGGTATCACCAACGCGTGACAGCTGAAAATCGTGTTCCATACATGGTTGAACGTCCATTTGGTGTTGAACTTGATACGAAACGTAAGCAAGCATTTGAGTAT
Source organism: Alkalibacillus almallahensis (assembly GCF_011761495.1). GTDB lineage: Bacteria > Bacillota > Bacilli > Bacillales > Alkalibacillaceae > Alkalibacillus > Alkalibacillus almallahensis. Next base: position 20,742 of record NZ_JAASRU010000017.1, read on the forward strand.
GCAGAAGACCGCAAACAAATGAGTAAGCGCTACCAAAACAACTCCCAAGACGAACAGACAAAAAATGCTGAACAAGCTGAAACGATGGAATTATACACCCCTGACAATGTTCATCATCCAGCAAACTTAAGGAATTTTAAAGAATTGACAGGAAAAGGACAGTTCTTTAGCGAAAGTATCTAATTGAGTGCTAGGCTAAGGAAAGGAATTAAATTATGAAGATGAATCAAATTAATGAACATTGTTATTATTTTCATAGCTCCGTCAATGTGGGGTACGTGCATGAAGGTGATCAAGGCTTATTAATAGATGCTGGCATTGATGCCTCGGCGATTCGAAAGGTCGTGAGGCAACTTGATGAACAGGGGTTACCTGTGACGCATCTATTTATAACCCATGCCCATGCAGACCACTTTGGCGGAGCGAGTTATTTATATAAACATTATGGTGTGAAGATTATTGCCCCGCCGTTAGAGGCATCAATCATGAAACATCCCATACTGGAACCGATTTATTTATTCCAAGGCACCACACCACCTGATGAAATTCGTAATAAATTTCTGGAAGGGCCTCCGATTGATGTTGATTTAATTGTTGATGAAGGCAGGCATACGATTGATGGATTCGAATTAGATTGTATTCTAACACCAGGTCATAGTTATCATCAGTTAGCGGTTGCAACACATGATGTGTTATTTGCGGCTGATAGTTATTTTGGTGAAAAAGAGCTCCATAAACATAAAATTCCGTTTTTAACATGTGCCCATGATACAATTCGTAGCCTTGAAAAGTTAAAAATGACGAATTATAGCGGAGCAATTCCTGGTCATGGAAAATTTGAAGAAGATTATCACGATACGCTTGAAGCCAATATCGCTTATCATCGCTCTGTTTTAAAAGCTTTATATGAAATGGTACGAATCTCACCACATGGGTTATCCTTAGAAGATGTCGTCTCATACATGTGTGCTCGATTCAATGTGAATGCAGAACAATTATCTCAATACCTACTGTTCCGCACAGCTGTCGGTGGTTATGTGAAAGCATTAATAGATGAAGATGATCTTCATTGTGAAATAGAAAATTATCGGGTCATGATTAAAGCATCGTGACTAAAATCCGGCTAGTATGGCATCACATACAAGCCGGATTTTTGTGTCCATTCGGCATACATAACCTGGTGGATCTCTAAATCTTGTCGTTTCAATTCTTCTTCAACCTGGTGTTTGTCCCAAACAATTTCTTTCAAATTTTCGGTAACCAATTCGCCATCAGTAATGATTGTGATGGGTAATTCAACTGGTTGTGGCGTTTGATTAAATTGCTCATTCGTCGGCGATTGGTGGATATATTTCTTAAGAACATTAATACTACCGTTCGTTTCAAACACAGCATATTCTACTTCTTGAATTGAGAAAACCCCTTCATCTCTTATTAGATGCATAAGTTGATTCATATCAAGTTTAGCTTTTTTCAACACATCTTTTTGAATTTGACCTCGCCTAATAACGAGAGACGGAGAGCCTTCTAATATCTTTCGTGTACGCCTGAATTTATTAGTAATCCACTCCGTCACATAAATTAAGACACCCCAAAGTCCAACAGCGAATAGAATCATGCCTACGCCAACTTCTTCATCAAACAAAGCATTACCGACGAGTTCACCTAAAACAAGAGCTGAAATGAAGTCGAATGCTGTAATCTGAGTGATTTGGGATTTACCTAGCAATTTTGTCAAAACAAAGAGGGCAAGAAAGCCTATACATGATTCGATCAATATATTTATAAAGTCCAATTGTCGTGACACCTCCAAGTTCAATTAGTTCTTATTATGGAAGGTGTGTTGACTTTCATACATGTATGAAACTAGATCATTTGAATCAAACTACACTAAAAAGTTTGTTGAGAGGATGAGGGCTATGCAGGGTAAAATGACCTTAGGGCTTGTGATCTTGGCTATCGTTTTAATGGTGGCATGGTTAATGTATCATTGGCTGATCTAACTTAATTTATAAAAAATAAAGATCACTTATTTTCTATAGTGAATAGTAATAAAAATAAAGCTGGCGAATAAGCCAGCTTTTTGAGTTATAAATCTTTTATCATCGTGACGTGAGGAATACCTGCATCCATGAACTCATCCGAAACAACTTCATAACCAAGCTTTTTATAAAATTTAATGGCGTAAGTTTGCGCATTTAATTTAGCCTTTGAAAAACCTTTTTCACGAATGATGTCTTCCATGGCCAAAATGATATCGCGTCCATAGCCATTACCGCGTTCCTCACTCAAAACAGCAATCCGTTCTAGCTTACCGTATTCATCAACGAAGCGTAGGCGGCTAGCTGCAACGGGGCGACGTTCCATGGTGTAGCCGACAAAGTGAATGGCAAGATCATCAAACTCATCCATTTCCTCATCAAAAGGGACTTTTTGTTCTTCAACAAAAACCACCTTTCGAATATCAAATGCTTCGTCTTTTTCTCGTAATGTTTCGATTGGTTTAATCTTTAGCATCGTTCTTATCCCTCGCCAAACTTGAATGTTTCGTGGACAGTCCATGAACCGTCTTCTAATTGATATAACAATTGGAATCGATCAATCGTATCGTGTAAATCAAATGACAACATTTTTAAACTACCAAAAACATCGGAATGTTCGTCTTCTGACAATTCTTGACTAATCGTAATATGAGGGACGAACTTAAATTCACGATTATCTGGGAATGGCTCATCATGCATTTTTTCGTTTAAATAGGTAAGTTGCTCATGATCATCGACACGTAAATAGATCGTTTCTGTGGTCGGACTAAATGAGCTTACTCGTCCAATATGAATATCAAAAGGCTCAACCTTTTTAGCTAATTCGCTACAAGCCTTTTCGATTTCCTTAATTTCATCTTGTGTTGCTTCAAAGCGCTCTTTCAATGTGATATGTGGCGGAATTAACGAATACCGCGGGTCATAACGCTTTCGGTAGGAGTTTGCTTCGTCTTGTATTTCTTTAGATGGAAAAATGGCAATACCATAAGTTACGGGTGTCATGATTAAATCCCTCCATTAGATTTCAAATTTTCTCGTTTTAAACTCCGAATTAAACTGCTTTTTTAGCTATAAACTTTATTATAACAGAAAAAGGGGGTAAAAATCGCCCTTTATTTGTGCTTATTTTCCAAAAATATATTCAATAGCATTGGGTAAGTCTTTTTGCCATTGCTTCCAAGTATGATTACCTTTTAGTTCTTTATAGAGGTAATCTGAAACGCACCCCTCTAAGAGTTGATTGAGTTTACGATTTGGATTTAGAAAATCTTCAATATCACCATATGTTGTTTCAACTTCTTCTTCATCTAAGCCAATTGTATGATAAATCGACATCGTATCAATTTCGTCGCTGTCTTTAACAAGTTGTTCAATCCGTTCGTCCGTGTAGGGTGATTGCATAATCACTTTCCCGAATGTGTTCGGGTATTTTAAGGCGGTCATGAGTGAAACAGTACCACCAAGTGAATCGCCCATTAAGACACGACAAGATTTCACATGATAGCTAGGAAGTTCTTTGTCTAAAACAGGCACGACCTCAAAACGTAAAAACTTCATATAATTTTCCTGCATGTCACTATCTGGATGATATTTATGCCAGCGATCGTCTCGGTCTTGATAGTGAATCCCACAGAAAATCGTGTTTTCAATTTTACCTTCTGCATGAAGGTTGTCACTGACGCGAGCTAGACGTCCGAGTTGATAATAATCATCACCATCTTGCACGATACACAAATGATATTTATATAAAGGCGAGTAATTTTCCGGGCGATAAATACTAAGTGTAAATGTTTCGTTCATATATTCACTTTCGATTTCGCGTTCGATCATTGAGCCGTCTCTACCCAATCGAAACCCTCCAGTTCTAATAGATTAAATGATGTAAGGCCACACTGGATGCTTATATTTTACCACATTATACAAAATTCGCGAACTTTTTCGATTTGTCCAAATTCTTTCGCATGGTATACTTAAACAAAGGAGGCAATAATCATGGCAGGACATTTTAGTCATATTCCAAGTGATCAAATTGAACAAGCCGCACGTGAAGCATTAGAAAATCGTGGGGTGACTATCCATAGTATTGCAGAAATTGTATATGAAATGCAAAAACCTTATAATCCATCGCTATCATTCGATTATTGTATCGATAGTGTCAATCGTGTATTGGATAAACGAGAAATCCAGCATGCATTATTAGTCGGTATAGAATTAGACCGGCTTGCTGAGCAGGAGAAATTATCAGAGCCTCTTCAATCATTAGTTGAGCAAGATGAAGGTTTATTCGGAGTCGATGAGACAATCGCATTTGGAGCAGCGCTTGGCTATGGTAGTATTTCTGTCACCACTTTTGGCCATCTAGATAAAGAGAAAAAAGGTATTATTAAAGATCTTGATTCTAAAGTGGGCGGCCAATGTCACACCTTTTTAGATGACATGGTAGGAAGTATTGCAGCTAATGCATCGAGCCGTATTGCTCACCGTTTACGTGATTCTATCGATGGACTTAGTGAAGAAGAAATCGAACAACGTGATCAAGAAGAACGTTACTAAGGAGGTTCTAATTTGTTAAATAGTATTCAAGATATGAAAACATTAAATGATGGTGTGAAAATGCCTGGTTTCGGCCTAGGTGTATATAAAGTATGGGAAGATGATGATGCGCGTCAAAGTGTGCAGACAGCAATCCAACATGGCTATCGCCTCATTGATACCGCGTCGTTTTATCAAAATGAAGTGGGAGTTGGTCAAGGAATCAAGGAAAGTGGTGTTAATCGCGATGACTTGTTCATTACGACGAAAGTTTGGAATGATGAACAGGGATATGACAATACATTGCGTGCCTTTGAGGCGAGTATGAATCGACTTGAACTTGATTATTTAGATTTATATTTAGTGCACTGGCCAGTCAAGGATTACTACCGAGACACATGGAAAGCCATGGAGCGGTTAGTTGATGAAGGGTTAATTCGGTCAATTGGTGTGAGTAACTTTAAACAACGTCATTTGGAAGATTTAATGACGACAGCTAACGTGAAACCAACCGTTAATCAAGTCGAATATCATCCTCATTTACAACAACATGATGTAAAGGCATTTTGTGAACAAGAATCGATCCAATTAGAAGCGTGGTCACCGCTTAAGCGTGGCGATTTATTTGACGATGAAACGATCCAACACATCGCTCAAAAACATGATAAAACACCGGCACAAGTTATCTTACGTTGGGATGTGGATACAAATGTGATTACCATTCCGAAGTCGGTGAAAGAACATCGCATTGTGGAAAATAGTGATATTTTCGACTTTCAATTAGACCAAGCAGATTTAGATGCGATTAAAGCATTAAATCGTGATGAACGTGTCGGTCCTAATCCCGATCAATTTGGCTAAAAACAAGCATATAAATAGGGCTGGACTTGAATCGATTTCGAGTCCAGCTGTTTAATAAAGAGGTGTCAATTTATGAATTCAGTTTATTTAGTAGACGGTGCGCGTACAGCCTTCACTTCATTTGGTGGTTCATTCGTTAATACGAATGCTGTTGATTTAGGTGTTACAACAGCTGAGGCAGCGCTGGAACGAGCGAATGTGTCAGCTGACGCGATTGATCATGTGATTTATGGAAGTGTGATTCATACAAGTGAGAATGCAGCTTATTTATCGCGTCATATTGGACTGAAAGCAGGTGTTCCTCAAGATGTACCGGCTTTAACATTGAATCGCCTTTGCGGCTCAGGGTTGCAATCAGTTGTTTCTGCAGCACAAGAAATTAAGTTAGATGAAGCGAATATTGTGTTAGCAGGTGGAGCAGAAAATATGTCGCAAGCGCCTTTTTCGAATTTTAAACAACGGTTTAAAGGTGTGAAAATGGGTGATTTATCTTTTACGGATATGTTGAACGCGACTTTGACTGATCAATATACCGGTAAAGGCATGGGGATGACAGCGGAAAAATTATCTGAGCAGTATGGAATCTCGCGTGAAGCACAAGATGAATATGCTGCCCAGTCCCATCAACGTGCTTCTAACGCGGTTGAAAAGGGAAGTTTTGCTGAAGAAATTGTGCCTGTGACGGTGACAAGTCGTAAAGGGAGTCTTGAAGTGGAGCAAGATGAACATATCAAACCAGATTCATCAGTTGATGTGCTGTCTGGACTTAAGCCTGTGTTCAAAGAAGATGGAACCGTAACGGCAGCGAATTCATCTGGCATCAATGATGGTGCAGCAAGTGTAGTAGTGGCTGGTGAGAAGGCAGTTCGTGATCACGGACTTGCACCCATGGCTGAGATTAAAGCTTGGCATGTAGCGGGTGTGGACCCAACAATAATGGGGATTGGTCCAGTACCTGCCATTAATGGAGCTTTGAAAAAGGCTGATTTAACGCTTGATGATATGGATTTAGTCGAAGTAAATGAAGCATTTGCTGCACAGTATTTGGCAGTGGAAGCCGAGCTTGATTTAGACCGCAATAAAACAAATGTTAATGGTGGTGCGATCGCGCTAGGGCACCCTGTAGGTGTGAGTGGCACACGCGTCTTGTTGACTGCTGCTTATGAGTTAAAACGTCGCGGAGGTAAATACGCCGTTGTTAGCTTATGTATTGGCGGTGGTCAAGGTATTGCAATGGTGATTGAGAATCAATAAATAGGAAATCAGTCTTGTGGTGAGCTCACTAAAAAATGTGAGTATTCATGAATGGCAAAGTCGATTCCAAGGTTCCTTTATCGACTTTGTTATAAAATAACAGTAATTAAGAGTGAAAAATGGTTAACATAATGTCAGAGTTTTGTTAATATAAATTTAACAAGCAAATAATTTTAATGTAACAAAGCTAGGGGTGCCATTTAATTGGCTGAGAGGAATGATTCCGACCCTTTGAACCTGATCTGGTTTGGACCAGCGTAGGGAAGTGTAGTTGCTCGGAGTTTATTGGATTGTGAATTATGTCCAAGATTATCCAAGTCAACCACTTTCTTATGTCTGGTATAAGAAAGTGGTTTTTTATTTGGAAAATGACGTGATTCAGCTAGATTATTCGTTATTTTCTAAATTAAATATAAAATAATCTTGGAGGGATAATGTATGAAATTTTCAGATTTACTAAGGAAAGAGACGAATCATATTTGGGAAGCGAACTTTAATCACCCTTTCATTAAAGGGATTGGGGATGGAACGTTACCGATGGAATGTTTTCGTTACTATGTCATGCAAGATGCTTATTACTTATCACATTTTGCAAGGATTCAATCGTTAGGTGGGACGAAAGCTAATGACTTTTACACAACGAGCCGTATGGCAGCACATGCACAAGGAACTTATGAAGCGGAATCAGAGCTTCATCGTCATTTTTCAGAAAAACTAAATATTACTGAAGAAGAGCAGGAAAACTTTGAGCCAGCATTAACAGCGTACGCTTATACGTCTCATTTATATCGAGCTGCATACCAAGGCCATTTAGGTGATATTATCTCGGCAATATTACCTTGCTATTGGATCTATCAAGAAATTGGTGACAGGCTTAAACATGTTCAACCTGATGTTCCTATTTATCAAGAGTGGATTAATGCTTATGGTGGCGACTGGTTTAATAAGTTAGTCGAAGAACAAATTAACCGGCTTGATGAAATTGCTGAAAAAGTGACAGAAGCTGATCGTCAACAAATGAAACAGCACTTCACGATTAGCTGCCATTACGAATTAGCATTTTGGGATATGGCTTACAACTTAGAAAAATGGCCAGCACAATCTGAAATAATAAAATCTTAGGATTCTAGTAGTACTAGTTAAATAAGGTGTATTAACGAATGGAGGAATGAATGATGCAAGATTCATTAGTTATTGCTGGTAAAGAATTAAACAGTCGGTTATTTGTTGGGACCGGGAAGTTTGCTGATCATAGCAAAATGAAAGAGACCTTACAAGAATCCCGATCAGAAGTTGTTACAGTAGCGGTACGTCGAGTGGATTTAAGTGGGTCAGATCAATACATCTTAAACGATATTCCTAACCATATGACGTTAATGCCAAACACATCAGGTGCTCGATCGGCTGAAGAAGCTATTCGGATTGCTCGTTTGGCGAAAGCTTCTGGAATGGGGAATTGGATTAAAATCGAAGTGATCACAAACAGTAAATATTTACTTCCGGATAATGAAGAAACGATTAAAGCAACGGAATCACTAGTTAAAGAGGGTTTTGTTGTTCTCCCTTATATGAGTCCAGATCTAATGGCAGCTAAACGATTAGAAGAAGCTGGAGCAGCAACAGTCATGCCATTGGGTTCGCCCATTGGATCGAATCGTGGTATTCGCATGAAAGAAATGATCCAAATCATGATCGAAGATATTAAGGTACCTATTGTTATTGATGCTGGAATTGGTCGTCCTTCTGAAGCGGCAGAAGCAATGGAAATGGGGGCAGATGCTGTTTTAGTTAATACAGCCATCGCAACAGCAAAAGACCCAGTCGCGATGGCTAAAGCTTTTGACTTAGCTGTTCAAGCAGGTCGCTCGGCGTATATGTCTGGAATAGGCTCATCATCAACAAACGCTAAGGCATCTTCTCCTCTCACAGGATTTCTACACTCTTAAAAAAGGATGATTTATCGTGAGTTTTTATAACGTATTAGAGAAAGTCAATCAACTTCCTTTAGAAGACATGTTGGAAAATGTCACACAACACAATGTAGAACAAGTACTACAAAAAGACCGAATTAATGAAGAAGATTATTTTGCTTTATTATCTCCGGCAGCTGAACTTTATTTAGAAGAAATGGCTCAAAAAGCACATCAACTAACTATTCAGCATTTTGGTCATACCATGCAAATCTTCTTACCCCTTTATGTATCAGATTACTGTGTTAATACATGTCAATATTGTAGTTTCAGTGTTGAAAACGATTTCCCGCGTCGTATTTTAACCATGACGGAGCTAGAAGAAGAGGCGAAAGTTATTGCAAATATGGGGGTTGAGCATATTATCATCCTATCTGGTGAATCGATGATGCACTCGTCTGTAAAATATATTAAACAATGTATGAAAGTGCTTAAGAAATACTTTTCTTCAGTAGGTCTAGAGGTTCAACCGATGGATACTGAACAGTACCAAGAGATTGTTAATAGTGGTGTCGATCATTTGACTGTTTATCAAGAAGTTTATGATGAGGACATTTATCGGCAATTACACACAAAAGGCCCGAAACGCTTTTTTAAATATCGATTGGACACACCTGAACGGGGCTGTGAAGCGGGAATGCGCTCTGTTTCAATTGCAGCACTATTAGGGTTGAATGATTGGCGTCGTGAAAGTTATATCACGGGATTACATGCGCAATATTTACAACAAAAATATTTAGACGTAGAAGTCGGTGTAGCTTTTCCGAGAATTCAGCCGAATGCGGGTAGTTTCCAACCTAATGTAGAAGTAACAGACAAAAATTTAGTTCAAGCCATGATGGCTTACCGTATTTTTCAGCCTCATTCTGGCATTACCGTTTCCACTAGAGAAAGCCCAGCGTTTCGAGAGCAAATTTTACCGCTCGGTCCGACGAAAATGTCAGCAGCATCATCAACTGTTGTCGGTGGTTATAATGAACCTAATAACACACAAAGTCAGTTTGAAATTTCTGATGAACGTTCAGTTGACGAAGTTAAAGAAATGTTATTAAAGCATAACTACCAACCAGTCATGAAAGATTGGCAGCTGATATAGATGACTCAAGGTATCCATTTAATTTCGAATGGTAAGCAATCTTTAGAAGAATTTATAAAAGTCGCACAAGCAGTTTCCCCTTATGTTAACTATATTCATATAAGAGAAAAACATCGGACAGATGATGAACTAGTTGAGTGGATAAATGGATTGGTGAAAAACGACATTTCGAAAGGTCAGCTCGTCATTAACGAGCGCGTTGAATTGGCAGTTGGAACTGAAATTAAGGGCGTTCAATTAACTGATCATAGTGAAGATGTATCTTCTGTTCGAATGAAGCACCCTAATCTATTAATTGGTCGGTCAGTCCATTCAGTTGAGGAAGCTCAAGATGCAGCTATTAGTGGGGCAGATTACGTCATTTTTGGCCATGTTTTCAAGACTCATTCAAAACCTGGTTTACCGCCGCGTGGTTTGGAACAATTAGGACACTTAATCAAGTCTAGTGATATCCCAGTCATCGCGGTTGGTGGAATCACGCCAGAACGAGTGGGAAGTGTCATGACCTATGGTGCTAGTGGTGTAGCTATTATGTCAGGTTTAATAGATTCAGAACAACCAATAGAAAAAGCAAAGCGTTTTTTAGGAGGTGTTCGTAATGGATATTCACGTTAATGGTGAAAAGCGTGAGTTATCGAATGATATTCAAACAATTTATGACTTACTTAATCATTATAAGTTAGCTGATAAAAAAATCATCGTTGAACTAAATGCTGATATTGTTGATTCAAGTCAGCATATTGAAACCTTAATACAGGATGGTGATCGAGTTGAGCTCGTTCACTTTGTGGGCGGTGGTTGATGGAAGGGGGTCATCAGAAGTTGGAGCGTTACTCAAGACAAATTTTATTTGAAGGGATTGGCGAAGAAGGTCAGCGAAAGTTACAGACAAAGCATGTTCTAATTGTTGGAGCGGGTGCATTAGGAACAGGTAATGCAGAAGTGTTAACGCGTTCGGGAGTTGGTCGAATAACCATTGTTGATCGTGATTACGTTGAAAGAAGTAATTTACAAAGACAGCAGCTATACACTGAGCGTGATGCAATCGACAGAATACCTAAAGCGATTGCAGCCCAAAAAAGGTTGCGCGAAATTAATCCTACCGTCGAAGTTAACGGGAAAATAGTAGACGTAACTGTAGAAGAAATTGATCAGCTTGTTTCTGATGTTGATTTAGTGATAGACGCAACAGATAATTTTGATATTCGTTTTTTAATTAATGATAGTGCACAAAAACATCGTATTCCATGGATCTATGGAGGGTGTGTCAGTAGTTATGGGCTGAGTTTTACTATTATACCTGGTGAAACACCATGTTTGAATTGTTTACTCGAAACGATCCCGCTCGGTGGTGCGACATGTGATACCGTTGGTGTCATTTCGCCCGCGGTTCAAATGGTCGTTGCCTATCAAACAGTTGAAGCGATGAAAATTTTAGTCGAAGATTTTGAATCAGTGCGTTGGAAATTAGTTTCATTTGATTTATGGAATAATGAACAGTCTGCCATTGATGTTAGTGGTTTGAAGAAGAAAGATTGTCCATCGTGTGGAGAGTCTCCGAGTTATCCCTATTTATCATATGAAAACCAGACGAAAACAGCTGTGCTTTGTGGGCGTAATACAGTACAGATTCGCCCACCTAAGAAAGTTGATCGTGATTTACATGTTTTAGTCACTCAATTAGAAAAGCAAGGAGGAAACATTGAACAAAACCCATTTTTAGTGACCTATCATTATGAAGATAGGCGTGTTGTCTTTTTCAAAGATGGACGTGTGTTAATTCACGGAATGAAGGATATCGTTGAAGCTAAAAAAATCTATCATCAACTATTAGGTTAGTAGGGAGGAATGAGTGTGACAGTAGTAAAAGCATTAACAATCGCTGGATCTGACTCTGGTGGCGGAGCCGGGATTCAAGCGGATTTAAAAACCTTTCAAGAATTAAAGGCATATGGCATGTCAGTATTGACGGCTGTAACAGCACAAAATACATTAGGCGTCCAAGCCGTTTATCCTCTAACAGTAAGCCAGGTTGAAGAACAGTTGGATTCAGTTGGAGAAGATTTAAAGCCTGATGCTTTAAAAACGGGGATGTTATTTAGTGCAGAAATTATTGAAGCTGTAGCGAGAAAAATCCAGCAACACGAGATGAATAATGTTGTGCTTGATCCTGTTATGATTGCAAAAGGTGGTGCCAAACTGTTACAAGATGAAGCAATTGCTACGATGAAAAAGCACTTAATACCACTTGCAACTATTGTAACGCCAAATATTCCTGAAGCTGAAGTGATGACAGGTTTAACATTAAATTCATTAAAAGACCGAAAAGAGGCTGCTGAATGTTTATATCAGTTGGGAGCTAAAAATATTATTATTAAAGGTGGTCATGGTGAAGAAGATGAGGTGGTCGACCTTATATATGATGGTGAGACGTTTACACAATTAATAAATGAACGTAAGTATACAACAAATACACATGGTACAGGATGCACATTTGCAGCAGCGATTGCAGCTGAACTCGCAAAAGGGTTCAATGTTATAGACGCCGTTCGTGTTGCAAGGGAGTTTACTCAAGTTGCAATTGAAAATGATTTAAACATCGGATCTGGTCAAGGACCAACAAACCATTGGGCTTATCAAAGTAGGAAAGAAAAAGTATGATCGAACAACAATTGGCATTATATCTTGTGATGGGTAGTCAAAATTGTAAACATGATCCTGTTGAGACGTTAGAGAAAGCTATCCAAGGCGGTGTGACTTTCTTTCAATTTCGTGAAAAGGGAGTAGGTTCAAAGATAGGTGAAGAAAAGATCGAATTAGGTCTTTGTCTTAAAGAAGTTTGCCATCAATATGGCGTTCCATTTATTGTTAATGATGACCTTGAGCTCGTTAGTGAGTTAGACGCTGATGGGTTACATATCGGCCAAAAAGATGGTGATATGAAGAAAATGAAAGAGTCACTTAAAAGCTATCAGATGCTTGGGGTTTCGACTCATAATGTAGATGAAGCTCTTGAAGCCCAAAAACTTGGTGTAGATTATATTGGCGTTGGCCCTATGTTCAACACGTCAACGAAAGACGATATTGAGGAAGTAAATGGCCCTATCGTTATTAAAGAAATTAGGAAACAATTGCCGAATATTCCGCTTGTCGGAATTGGCGGAATTAAACATAGTAATGCGTCACAAGTTATTGAAGCAGGTGCAGATGGAGTAGCAGTGATATCGGATATTACACAGGCCGAATCAGTGAAAGAAGCTACTGAAAGATTAGTTGAGAATGCTAATCGACTGTGATTCTAATTTACGTTAGCTCATACTGAGTAGAAAAAAGAGGGTCTCAATAACGACCCTCTTTACTATTGGATTATGCGTACGCTTTATTAATTTTTTATTATTACCCTAATCCTTGTATAGAATATTGAATGGGGCTAAGTTTCATTTTATTAGCATTTCGTATTAGTAAAATATTATTGCCTGTGATTGGCTAAGACGGTAAATGAGAAGCACGCATTTCTTTATAAATCTCTTTTTTAAATTCTAAAAAGTCATGTGATAACAGTAAATCTTCATTTCTTGGCCGTTCAAAAGAGACACTCATTTCCCGTTGAATGTTTGCTGGGCTATTCGAAAGTATGATGATGCGATCAGACAAAAACAACGCTTCTTCAATATTATGAGTGACAAAAACAATTGAACGTTTATGTTCTTCCCACATCGAAAGAAGCCATTGTTGCATGTCCGTTCGGGTAAATTCATCGAGTGCTGAGAAAGGTTCATCTAACAAAATTAACGGTTGTGGACTTAAAACACTCCGTATAAATGAAACGCGTTGTTTCATACCACCTGACAGTTCGTAGGGATAGGCATCAGCATAATCAGATAAACCAGCACGGTCAATCATTTGTAATGCTGTGTCACGATCGCGTTTTCCTTGAATTTCTTGACCAAGTAACACGTTATCTAAAACGGAACGCCAAGGAAACAAAGATGGTGATTGTGGTGTGTAGCTGACTGAACCAGGTTGATTTTTGATACTTTCATTGTTTAATACAATGTCGCCCGAAGTAGGTGTTTCAATGCCACCGATGATTCGAAATAGAGTACTTTTGCCACTGCCTGATGGTCCTAATATCGAAACGAATTCTCCTTGGTCAATAGAAAAATTGATCTCCTCTAATACTTCTTGTTCGCCGAATGATTGACTAATATTTTTAACATCAAGATGAGCCATTTGTATTCCTCTTTTCGGATGCTTGCCAACGTATGACACGTTTTTCGAGCCAAACGATAAGCATAAAGAATAATAAACTAATAAACACAATTATAAATATAGCGACGAAAACTCGGTCTGCTCTGAATGAGGAGGAAGCAAGTGTCATATAAACACCCAATCCCTTATTAGCTCCGAGCCATTCGGAAATAACAGCGCCCATTACGCTATAAGTTGCAGAAATTTTCAAACCAGAGAACAGTGAAGGCAATGCACTTGGCCATTCTAATTTCCAGAACATTTGGCGCTTAGTTGCACCGGCCATTAGCATATAATGGCGCAGATCACGGTCCGTTTGCTGTAATCCACCTAGTAGCGAAATAGCGATCGGGAAGAAGCAAACGAGTGTGATAACGATTAACTTCGGTAACATACCAAAACCAAACCAGCCAACGAGTAAAGGTGCTAATACGATAATTGGTATATTTTGCGATAATATGATCAATGGATACATGGACTGACGGAGTACTGGTATTAAATGAAGGAGAGTGGCCACAAGGATCCCACTTAAACTGCCGACGATAAAACCAATGATAATCAGCTCTATAGTCGCAAAAACATGTTGATTGTATTCAGTCCATTCATTTATACCGACCGTAAATATATCACTTGGAGCAGGGAGGAACCATTTTGGTACGTCAAAGACGACTACACTTAATTCCCAAATGATGAAAAGAAGGATGAGGACCGCAAGTGGTCGCCATCCTTGTCTAATCAGATTAAGCATGACGATGTTTCTCCGTTAATGCATCCATTGAAGCCCCATCAGGGTAATGCGCGATTTTAACTTGTGAAATGACATTAGGACAGCCGATCTCAATCATTTTGCGGTTGATGTCTTCTACGATTGATAATAACTCAGTCAATTCTCCTTCCATTGTTGTTTCAAGTGGCCCGACTTCGTATTTTACACCCGATTCATCAATAACGTTAATCGCCTCATCCACATAAGGAATGACGTCATCGTTCGGTCCAGGTGTTTTTGGGATCACTTGAATACTTAATAGTGTGTTAGCCATCATTTATTCCTCCTCGGGTAAAAAATCATTGGTGAAAGCATCTTCAGCAGTGAATTCACCGTCTAGTAAATCATGTTCGTTCATCCATTCCGCATAATTTTCCCATGTATCAAGTTCTTGCTGACCCCATCTGGAAGCATCGTCTTGGTAACGTGGGGAAAGCCACTCCTGACTGGCTTTCACGAGTTCTTCATCTAAATCAGGTTCAGCTTCGATTAAGATATTAGCTGCTTCCTCAGGATTTTCAATCGCATACTGATAACCTTCTGAAGCGGCATGCATAAAGCTTTCCGCTAGATCTGGTTGATCATTCACGATGGATTCACTCGTTGCCAATACAGGTGTATAGTAATCAAGTTTTTCACTATAATCCGTTAAATAAATCATGTTCAAATCTGTTCCGCGCAATTCAGCTTCAATTCCATCCCAGCCGTAATAAATCCAGCCAAAGTCAATACCTTGACGCTCAACAGCTGTGAAAAAGTCAGAATCTCCAATATTGACAGTTTCAACGTTGTCAACATTAGCATCTTCTTGCTGCATCAACGATGAAATGACAGCTTCTTCAAGCGGGGCGCCCCAGCCACCGTAAGTTTTGCCTTCGAAATCGGCAGGTGAGGTGATGCCAGATCCTTCAAGTGCTGCAAAACCAGACGTGTTATGTTGAATGACAGCAGCAATTGAGACAACTGGAACATCTTGTACGCGCGCTTCTGTTATATTTTCTTGGAAACTAATCCCGAAGTCCACTTCACCTGAGGCAATCATCTGTTCAGGTGAAGCCTCCCCAGGTAAAATGATATTAACATTTAAGCCTTGCTCTTCAAAAAAACCTTCAGCTTGGGCGACATAAAGCCCCGTGTGATTCGTGTTAGGTGTCCAATCGAGCACGACATCTACACTCGTTAACTCATCTTCATTCTCCTGAGATTCATTGTTCTCGTCATTACTACAAGCAGCTAACAATACGAATAACAAGATTAATAGAAATAATTTTTTCATAGAAACCTCCCAATGATTGATAGCCATAAGTTGGAGGTACTAAAAAAGCCCTAGGTACAGTTCTCCTAGGGCACACAAAGTTTAATTGAAATGAAGCATTATTGTGTTCCCTACGCTGGTCTTAGCCAGTTCAGGTTCTAAGAGTCAGTATCTTACGGATACAATCTCAACCAGCAACACTGGTCCCCCTACAACTTATGTCTATACGATTTTATTCCGATTAAAGTGTGCCACAATTTTGTAACAATTGCAACTGTTAGGGTGTTGTTTTAGTCAACAATATTTTAAATCTAAAAACGTAAATACGGAGGGGTAGACCACGGTTTTATAAGTATGTATGATTAAGAAATCTTTTCCTAAGAAGGTTTTGTTTATAGTTCTCAAATTAAACTAATACCAAATCTTATAGCACTTGAATTGAGAGGTTAATTATTTTATAATAAAAATTAGAATTTTCTGATTAATAAGTCATCAAACATAATGAGGGGGAGTGTTTCGGTGGATACGAATGTTTCAAATGATTTCGAGAAGGTATTGGAACGAGCAAGAAGAAACACATTAGGTGACTTATTGTTACGGACGCGTGAGCGCATGCCGGACAAATTCGCTCTGGATTACGAGGGAAAACGAGTGACTTATGCTGAACTTGATGATCTCGTTAATCAAACAGCGAACGCATTTCGAAAGCAAGGTATGGCCAAAGGTGATATGATCACCGTAATGTCTAAAAACAGTTTAGATTTTGTGGTGCTAAAATTCGCTTTAGCTCGTCTTGGTGCAGTTATGATCCCAATCAATTATATGTTATCAAATGAAGATGTTGCTTATATTTTAGAGCATTCACAAGCCAATGGTATGTTGGCATCTCAAGATTTCGCACCTGTATTAGAAGAAGCGGCAAAACCAGGAACAATTCGATTTAAGTTCCTAATGGATTTAGAAGCAGGCGAAAATGTGGGTGAAGAATTAGTTGAATGGGAGTCTCTAGAAGATTCCCGTTCGAATGAGTCAAATGAATTCGTTGATGAAGATTTAGCTGATGATGATCTAGCTCATGTCTTGTACACAAGCGGGACTGAATCTCGTCCTAAAGGCGTCATGTTATCTCATAAGAGTTTAGTTAGCGAATATGTCAGTTGCGTGGTTGACGGAAAAATGGAAAGTCGCGACGTGCTCGTTCATGCCTTACCGATGTATCATAGTGCTCAATTACATGTGTTTTTAGGGCCAAGTATTTATTTAGGTGCAAGTGGTATTATTTTACCTAATGCAACGCCTGAAGGAATTTTAGAAACGATTGAGACGTATGGTGCGACACAATTATTCGCACCACCCACTGTGTGGATTGCTTTATTACGTCATCCAGATTTTGAAAAGCGTGACTTATCAACACTTGAGAAATGTTATTACGGTGCTGCGATTATGCCCCGGGAAATATTAAAAGAGCTATCTGAACGTCTGCCTAATGCGAAGTTTTGGAACTTTTATGGGCAAACAGAAGTAGCCCCATTAGCAACGGCTCTGCAACCAGAAGATCAATTACGTAAACTCGGATCCGCTGGTAAGGCAACGTTAAATGTGCAAACGAAACTTGTTGATGATCAAGGCGAAGAAGTGCCGCGCGGGGAAGTCGGTGAAATTGTCCATCGAACGCCACATGCGATGAAAGGTTATTTGAATGATCCAGAAAAGACTGCGGAAGTATTCCAAAATGGCTGGTTTCACAGTGGTGATCTAGGTGTGATGGATGAAGAAGGGTATGTCACAATTGTTGATCGCAAGAAGGACATGATTAATACAGGTGGCGTTAACGTCTCAAGTCGTGAAGTTGAAGAAGCGATATATGAACTTGACGGTGTTTCAGAAGTTGCGGTAATCGGCTTACCAGATGCTTATTGGATTGAAGCGGTAACCGCAATTGTGGTACCGAAAGAAGGATATCAATTAACGAAGGAAGATGTTGTTCACTTTTGTTCAAATAAGTTAACCAAATTTAAAGTACCGAAATACGTACAAATTACGGATCAATTACCTAAAAACCCAAGCGGTAAGGTATTAAAACGATCTTTACGTGATCAATACGAATCAGTTACAAATGAATCTTAGGAAAAGGCCGGCGTCATGTCGGCCTTTTCTAATGTAATTTATGAATGTAAAGTCAATTTTTGATTGGTTAAAACGTCCGGATAAAAAGTATGGAATGACCATGTGTGGTAGACATTTCGATTACGAATAAGGAAAATTCATCTATAGATAGAAAATTTCTTTTTTGTCTAACAATTATGATACAATATAAGTTAGAAAATGGGGGGAGGTCAATGTCTAAAGAAGAGACAGAAAAGGCGAGGGTATTAGCTGAAAAATCAACATTACTCGCTCAATTAGGGGCTTCAATTTATCACCAATATCGCATTGGTCAATTATACAGTGATGAGTTGAAAGGATATGCGACTCGTATACAAAAGCTTGATACAGTTTTACATAAATTAAACGAGTCTGGAGATTCGAAGGCCACATGTACATGTGGAACAACGGTTAGTGAAGCAGATATTTATTGTCCATCTTGTGGGCAAGCATTGACTTTTTTACAACTCAATAGACAGGATGAAACATGTAAACAGTGCGACACAGCCTTACTTCAAGATGCAACATTTTGCCATGTATGTGGGAAGCGGAATAGGGAGGAAGCGACATGATCTATTGTCGACAGTGCGGTACCGCTAATCCTTCAGACGCTAACTATTGCTTTTATGATGGCTATCCTCTTGAACATCATGCATACCCACCTCACATGTCATCAAAATCTCGAGAATCTTGCCCACATTGTGGCGCTTGGCGGCATGAACATGCTTCCTATTGTCATATATGTGGTGAATCTTTTGAGCAACTCCAAACGCAAACTTTCACACCCAAACGTAATGCTCTAAAGTTTAAGCGTGAAGGTAGAGCGGAGGTGCTGAAATCTTTCTTATGGCCTGTTCCGTTAGCAATTGTTTCTATGATTATTATGATTGTGGTGATGAATCTATCACTTAATGAAGCGGATGAACAAAGTGTGAATCGAGTTATCGTTGCTTCTTCTGATGTGACGGCAGAACTATTAAGTTATAATAACTATTTTGAAAATAGTATCAGCCGTATTCGACAAGTTAATGAAGAGGGAGATTTAAAGACTGATCAAGTCTATTTGACATGGCAAGAAAACTTGTTAATAAGTCATGGGATTACTTTTGAGCAGAAAGAAAAGGAAGATGTAAGTGATCTGAATAATGGAAACGAGTCTTATACGATGGACACAGAAGTCCAAAATAGTAAGCCTCAATACGTGTTTCTAATTGTTTTGCTTACAGGTATAAGTGCTTTAATTTATCGTCGGTTTCGTCCGCGAATTAGTTTGTTCTCAATGGCTATTAGTGCAGCAAGTTTTGCGATATGGTACTTGTTACCAGTCGCTATTTTAAGTCTGATTGTGTCTGATTCTCTAAGTCGTGAGTTAAATAACGCTAATAGTAGGGAAATGAGCTTTCAATTCGTTTTGGACGGAACTTTTATTGTTTGGGGAATATTACTGATCGCTGTCTTTTTTGTTGCTCAACTATGGCGAGAAAAACGCTCACTCCCTTATGTCCTGGAAGGGGCAAAACGAGGGAGCTATTGGCTCGTGTTAACCTTTTTACTTTTTTACGTGGGAAGTTTAATTGTCGTTTCATTATCAGCGCAAGATGGTCATTATATAAATGTTTTAATGCATGAAAACCTGTTTGTGAATGCTTCTCTAGTAGCAGGTTTCTTAACGATTTTACTTATTAATACTGGCTTCTTTAATACACTCAACTTAAAGACAGGTATGCATCAAGAATCAGAAATAGTTTTTCATCTTTTTAATCGATCGTTGTCGGCACCAGATGAAAAGATGAGAAATGATAGATTTATGGAAAGCTTCGATCAATATATTTCTCCACTTGAACAGTTAAGTCCATGGTTTTGGTTTAGTTTTGTGATGCTTATGATTGCGTGCTTATTAATGGGTACTTATATGAAATCAGGGTCATTGATTATTAAAGTTAAACTAGCAGTCGGGATTGCACTTGTATTTAGCATTATTAATAGTTTGTTTGTTATCATTATGTCGCAACGAATGGTACAAGTATTTGATGAACAAGAAAGTATAAATTATGCTAACTATGACTTACTAATGACTATGTTCATTACATTTGGGTTCATCATGGTCTTTGTTATGGGCGGAATAGGGTTAAGATATCTTTGGAAAGGAGCGAATACAAATGAAAGCAATCGTACATGAGCAAATACCAGGATTAGATGGCCTAGCGTTTCAAGATATTCCTGAACCTAATGTTGGTGTTAATGAAGTTAAAGTAAAAGTAAAGACTACTGGGTTAAATCGTCGTGATGTATCTGTGACAGGACGTCGTCAAGAAGGTGCGAATCCACTTGTTCTTGGCTCTGATGGCGCTGGAGTCATTGAAGCGGTTGGCGCTGAGGTTAGCGGTTGGAAGCCAGGTGACGAAGTGATTATTAACCCTGGAATAGGATGGATACAAAATGATGACGCACCCCCTAAAGGGTTCCAAATAGTGGGTTTACCTGATGATGGAACATTCGCTGAATATTATGTGGTGAATGAACAATATATTGAGCGTAAACCGACGTCATTAAATTGGGATGAAGCAGGCGTGATCGCTTTAGCAGGCTTAACAGCTTATCGAGCAGTGTTTACACGTGGCAATATACAGGCGGGAGATACAGTCTTGTTACCTGGAATTGGCAGTGGTGTTTTAACTTATGCTTTAAAGTTTCTAAAAGCGATTGGAGCTCGAGTGATTGTGACATCTCGCTCAGAAGCTAAATTAGAAACTGCTAAATCATTAGGGGCTGATCGAGGCGTCTTAACAACAAGTGATTGGCAAGAAACGTTATCTGATGAGACGATTGATGTAGTTATTGAAAGTGTCGGAAGAGCAACCTTTCAGAAGTCGATTGAAGCTGTCAGACGCGGTGGTACAATCGTGATGTTTGGTGCGACAACAGAAGACGTTGTTGAGTTTGATTTACGCCAGTTTTTCTATGGACAATATAATTTATTAGGCACGACATTAGGAAGTGCTGAAGAACTGCAAGAGATGCTAGCTTTTGTAGACAAAAACGGGATCAAACCAGAGATTGATCAAATGTTTACTTTAGATCAATACGCGGAAGCATTTGAGTATTTACGAGATTCGAGTAACTTTGGCAAAGTTGGCTTTCGAATAGAATAAGATTGAAAACGTTCGAGTATACTCGGACGTTTTTTAATGGTCACTCCGTTAATTTATTAGATAATCTAAAGGATTTATTTAATAAATAGGAGAAGTTATTTAATTACTAGAGGGAGTAATTTCAAAACGAGATCGGATTATCTAATAAATAAGTCGTGCGTGTTATAATAGGCTAAAATTGTTCTGTAGGAGGGTTCATGGATGAAAATCACCCTATCACCAGATTCGTTTAAAGGTAGTTTATCGGCTCAACAAGTTTCTGATGTCATGTCGGAAGCGGTTCATTCGATTATGCCTAACGCGGATTGTGCTCAGTTGCCGATGGCTGATGGAGGAGAGGGGACGATTGATGCGTTAGTTCATGCGACAAAAGGTAAACGCGTCAATGTCTTAATTACAGGCCCGCTTGGTGAACGAATTAACACAGTAATGGGGTTTGATGGTTATACAAATGAGGCCATTCTTGAAGTTGCGAGTGTTTGTGGAATAGATCAAGTAGAAAAAAGTAATCGAAATCCTATGAATACGACATCTTATGGACTTGGAGAATTGATGAAATATGCTCTAGATCAAGGCTATACCCAATTACTTATCGGCTTAGGAGGAAGTGTTGTAAACGACGGTGGAATTGGAATGTTGACAGCATTAGGAGCCCGTTTTTATGATGCTGATGGCTATACACTTGAAGGCTATGGTCGTGATCTTCTCCTAGTTGATCAAGTGGATTTTTCAAACCTAGATTCACGATTAAAGAAAAGTGAAATCCGAGTCGCTACAGATGTAGATAACCCTTTAACGGGGACTAATGGGGCAACTTATGTTTTTGGCCCGCAAAAAGGGGCTTCAAAATTAATGGTCCAACAACTTGATGATGCCATGCATTCATATAGTTCATTAGTCGAAGATGAAATCAAAGGTTCATTTCAATATCGGCCAGGAGCAGGTGCAGCAGGTGGTTTAGGTTTTGCCTTAATGGCAATAGGGGCTGAATTAAAGTCTGGAGCTTCATTAATTGCTTCGACGATAGGATTAGAACAAGCCATTTCAACCAGTGAATTAGTGATAACAGGTGAAGGGAAGAGTGATGAACAAACATTATCTGGAAAAGCACCAAGCTATGTGGCACAACTCAGTCAACATCATCAAGTAATATGTGTACTCATTTCTGGAGCAATTGATGACCCAGAGGGAAAACTGCGAGATGGTTTTTCTGGTGTTTTTTCGACAATCCAGAAACCAATGACTGAAGCGGATAGTATGGCAAATGTATCTGATTTACTCTATCATCAAACAGCAAATATCGTTCATTTCTATCAAAATTTCTCTAAATAGACGCTAACCGTTTCCATTCAACAAACGATTCATAGAGTGATGGTATAGCCTTCACTGGCATATAATGGGACAACTGTTGAATGGAAAGGAGGAGCAGACCATGGAAATTCTTGATTACGTGATGGACGAGGCGTTTGTTTTGATTCCTGTGTTGTGGATTTTAGGTAAAATGATTAAGCAGATGCAATTAATGCCGAATAGGTTTATTCCAATCACTTTATTAGGTATTAGTACGATTTTTACTACTGTTATGATGGGACTCTCCGTTGAAACATTTATTCAAGCCATACTCGTAACTGGTGCCGCTGTCTTCGGTCATCAGCTGTGGAAACAGTTTAACAATCATGATTAACAGTCAAACTTAAGCTTAGAGTTTAACTAATAAATACCTCAGTTTTTTTAAATAAAATGACGAGTTTTAGAAAAAGCTCATCCAATTATTTAATAACCCCGAGATCGTATAAAGAAAAAGAAGCTGACATGACGTCAGCTTCAGGCTGTCGAGAAAGTCTCGGCAGCCTGATTTTTTTGCATAAACTTTAACAATTCACCGCGTTAATTTGATATAATAGAAGTATAATA
>NZ_JAASRU010000018.1:0-19140 GCF_011761495.1 Alkalibacillus almallahensis
CAAGCATCCACCGTAAGCGGATCACATGATGCCAACGGCCACCATCAAACCTTCACGCTAAATTGTGTATCTACCCCAACAAATATTTTAGAGCCGAAAATAAAAAAAGTGTGAAATGTTATGCAACATTTCACACTTCCAATTCGTCATATAAATTGAGTACACTTAGTGCTTCACATTATCAAAAATGCAACTGCCAATAAAATAAACAAGAACTCCGATTGATAAAATGCCCATTGTTACATCAATTGCTTCCATCGTGAGGCACCTCCTTAACGAGTATGTTTCGTTTAATGAACTATTTATATTCTAGCAAATATTATTCCTTTTGAATAGAATAAGTATTGAAAACAAAAGCAATTGCTAAAAATTGTGAATAAATTGTAACAATTAGTTCTTTCAACCCTCTCTCAAACCACTTGTCACATGTTAAAATTTACAATACAGAAAGGAATTATTAGGTGATCAAACAATGATGTACTGTCCACGTTGCGGATCAAAAACAAAAGAAAACGAAGCATATTGTGTCATCTGTGGCGCACAATTACCTAAAGATTTTGATGATCGTAAGCGATCACCTAATCGCATTAACCGCTGGTGGTTCACACCATTAGTCACATTAATCTGTGTATTATTAATTGCCATTGGATTACACTTTTATTTAGAATATAATAATTCCAGAGCTCAATCGTTGTACAATGAAGGCGTCGACTATGCATTAGATGGTCAATACTCTAAAGCGCAAGATCAATTCGAAAAAGCACAAACGTATAATCCTAACTTAGAAGCTGCCAAAACAAATGAAGAATTCATGAATACAGCCTTAGAAGTATCTGAAAAACTTACAAACGCTAGCACCCTTATGAAACAAGGAGCTTTCCAGCAAGCCGTACAAATAACTCAAGAAGCTGAAAATGATATCAGTGGTTATGACGGTGAAATCATTAATCAGATCCTTGATACGATCATGAACACGCGTAATGAAATTCGGGTTAGTCAAATTAATCAACGCTTAGAAGATAATCCAGGTCTAGAAGAACTGAAAATCTTAATTTGGCAAGCTGAATCACTTGAACACGAAGAAGCAGGAGAATTGGAATCAACAATTCGTGAACGGATTGTCAATCATGTATCAAACGAAGCAAACGAAATGTTGCAAACTAATCAGTTTTCAGCTGCTTTATCACTAATAGATGATGGGCTACGTTATGCACCTGAAAACGAACAGTTAACAAGCTTACAATCAACCGTAGAAAATCAAAAGTCTGACTTTGAAACACAACAACAAGAACGGATCGAACAGGCTTTATCTCAATATGAATTGGAACAAGAACATAACGAAAATAACGCAGTGGAAATGGTAGAAATCAATGCGTCAATTAATGAATTCGATGAAATTGAAGTGGCAGGTGAAGTCAAAAGTGTGGCAACACGTCCCATTCACTCAGTCTCCATCACTTATACATTGAATGATGGCAATGAAAATGAAGTATTAAATAATGAAGTGTTTGCCTACCCTGATACTTTACAACCTGATGAAACAGGTCAAATTGATTATACCCATAGTGATTTACCTGATGATTTTGAAGCTGAAGAAATAAATGTAAACGTGGATCAAATCACGTGGTACCTAGACCCTGAAGAAGCCGAATAGAGGTGAATTCAAATGAAATATCAATTACTTAAAAATATACCACTTGTTCTCTCAGTTGCCATTATCATTATTGGCACAATAGCGATGTTATCCTATTACAATAACTGGGAACAAACAAGTTTGGCCTCGCAAGAAAATTTAGTAGAAACAGTAGCACAAGAAGAAAATACTAGCTCAAATAATTTACAAGAAATCATTCATGAAGCACAAAAAAATGTTGTTCAAATCGAAACCACTGGTCCAGAGGGGTCTAGTCAAGGATCAGGATTCGTTTATAACGAAAAAGGTGACATTATTACGAATGCTCACGTGGTTAAAGATGCCGATTCCGTCTATGTCAAAACGTCTGAAGCACAGACTTACCCTGCAGGTGTAATTGGAATTGGTAATCAACAAGATATTGCTGTTGTTCGAGTACCACAACTAGCTAATAGTGCAACTCTGGAAGTTGACCCGAACTTTGAACCTAATATTGGTGATGAAATTATTGCTGTTGGTAGTCCTCACGGCTTGAGAAATACGGTTACACTTGGACACATATCTGGGTTAGATCGTGATATGACAGTTGAGCAATATCAATACAATAATTTATACCAAATTTCCGCTAATATTTCTCAGGGTAATAGTGGTGGACCACTTATTCATGAAGAAACAGGTAAAATAATCGGGATTAACTCAGCAGCAACCAATGAAGGTACAATCGGCTTCAGTATCCCAATCGCACAAATCTTCGACCGAGTTTCTATGTGGTCAGACACAGCTAGTGAAGAAGATTTGAATTATGATGGTGACCCAACGATGTATCAAGATATCAGTCCGGGAACCCTAGAAGAAGATGGGCTTTATTTGATTGATTATTTTTATGAAACATTAAATGTTCGTGATTACTTTGCGGCATACTCTTTATTAGGTAGTGATTTGCAAACATCGCAAGACTATCAAGAGTTCCGTGAAAGTGTTGTCAATTCAATTGAAATTGATGTTACCAATCGTGAAGTCACTAATATTGGTGACTACAAAGCAACCATCGTTGTAAATTCAGATCACCTCGTAACGGATGATGATGAAAATGAAGAAACATATCATTATGAAACAACCTTTGAAGTCGGACAGGAAAACGATCAATTAAAAATTCTAAGTATGAATCGCGAAATATTATCCCGTACTAATGAAACTTCTGGTGAATAATTTAATACAGATTAGGTAGTTAACTAGACAACATTAGCCTCTTAAGCATATGGATATATTACACGCTTGGGAGGTGATGGAATGTATCAAGGTTATTCACAAGAAGGGCACTATCATGGTGGATACGGAAACAATTTCGCCCTGATTGTTGTGTTGTTTATTTTACTTGTCATCGTAGGTGCAACATTTTATAACTAAATTCCAAAAAAAGCGGTTATTCCATTTACAAGGAATAACCGCTTTTTTTAAAAATCCACAAAGTCTTTCACGCGTTGTGCATCTACTGGTTTACTGAAATAAAAGCCTTGCACTTCATCACATTGTTCATTAAGTAAAAATTTTAAATTATCTTCTGTTTCAACACCTTCTGCAATTACTTTTAAATTCAAGGCGTGAGATAAATGAATGATGGATTTCACAATGGCAATATTTTGTTCGCTTTGATCCTGAATAAACATTCGATCAATTTTAATTTTATTTAAAGGAAACTGACTTAAGTACTGTAATGAAGAATAACCAGTTCCAAAATCGTCTAAAGCTACTTGCACACCTAACTCAGAAAAACGATTCAACGTTTCAATGATATGATATTCATTCGACATGGCCATTGATTCAGTAATTTCTATTTCCAAATACTGAGGATCTAATCCTGTCTCATAAAGGATATGACTCACTCGTTTAACAAGACCACGTTGTAAAAACTGTTTTGCTGATAGATTAACACTTACTTTCACTTTAGGTAAGCCTTCATCCTGCCATTTCTTATTCTGAAGACAAGCTTCATAAATCACCCACTCACCTAATTCAACAATTAACCCTGTCTTCTCAGCTAACGGTATGAATTGATCAGGTGGAATGACACCCATTTCAGCATGAAACCAACGACACAAAGCCTCAAATCCAATGATACGATTGGTTTTTAAGTCATATTGTGGCTGAAAAAATAAATCAAAATCATGATTCTGCATCGCCTTATGTAGCTCAGCCTCTAGCTGTAGTTGTTCTTTTACCCCTTCTTTTAATGAATGACGAAAGATTTGATATTCGTTTCGCCCCTCTTCCTTTATGACATACATAGCTGAATCTGCATGTTCTATTAACTCTGATGCGTTCGTTCCTGAATCAGGATATATACTTACTCCAATGCTAACTGTTGTGTATATATCATATCCCTCAATATTAAGGGGATTACGGAATTGTTCAATGATTTGATTAGATAATTGATCAATATCTTCATCTTTTCGGACATTTCGTTGTAATAATAAAAACTCATCACTTGCCATTCGAGCAATGAAAACATCTTCATCAAGAAGTTGTTTTAATCTTAATGCACAAGCTTTGAGTAATTCATCTCCAATATGATAACCCAGTGTATCATTGATGTGTTTAAAATAATCAATGTCAATAAAATGCACTGCAAACCGTTCATCTTCTGTTTCTAAATTATCAATCTCTTCTTTCACTGTCATATGAAAGTAATTACGGTTTGGTAAGTTCGTCAATTGATCATAATAAGCCATAAACTCTATTTGCTGTTCATTCTCTACTCTCTCAGTTATATTTCTGATAATGGCAACACGTATATTATTTGAACCTTCCCTTAATTGTTCTGGCAATATTTCAACATAAATGGTATCACCATTTTTCTTGTAGGCACGAAGTTGATAAGGGGCATCATGCTGTTCTTGTTGTATTTCTTGTGCTAAATAATCACGGTCTTCTGGATAGACAAAATTAAAAACTGACGTTCCAATTACCTCAGATCGTTTATAGCCAAGCATACTAGCAAATGCATAATCACAATCAATTAATTTACCACGATCATGCATAAGAATACCTTCATAGGGACTTTTTCTTGCGTGGTTCAAGCGATAAATCAGTGAATCCTTTTTGCCTTTCAAACCACCATCTTTTAAGGTATAGCACATTAAATGACCAATCGACTGTTTCTTCATAATAACAAGATTAATTGGCTGTTGTTTGGTCCAGACTAATTCTTCATCGTCCCATGCATGTAATACTTCCTCTAAATCAATAAAGTCTGCAAATCTTAGTGATCCAGCTTCTTCGTCAATCCTTAGCATCATTTCAGCATGTTGGTTAGCCGATACAATAAAACCAAGTTCATCGACAAAAATAATAGCATCCGTCACATTTTCTAATATCCATTCATCAATCGGCAATGTTAATTCTTCATCTGATTTAAACACTGCGTTTCCCCCTACATATACGTGTCATTAAGCTTTATCCTATATTAATTTTCTCTTTTGGATAACGGTAACGATCTCTCGCCTTTCCTCTATTAAATGAAAATAAGAAAGTTAAAATACCAATACGCCCAATTAGCATTAATGCAATGAGGATTAATTGACTAAACGTTGATAAATCCTCGGTGATTCCCATCGATAGCCCTGTTGTTCCGAAAGCTGAACTCACTTCAAAAATAATACTTGTTAATGACAAATGAGCATCGATCGCTGTAATAATGATGACACAGGAGAAGAACATCACCATAGCCAGTAATGTCACAACAACTGCTTTAAATAAGTCCTCTTCTTCTATCTCTCTACCAAAGACTCTTACGCGATTTCGACCACTGGCAAATGTAAATATAAAAATAATAACTAATGCGAATGTCGTCGTCCGAATACCACCACCAACACTGCTAGGAGATGCACCTATAAACATCATGGATGATAAAAAGAGTTGGGTTTGTTCTGTAAATTCATTCATATCAACAGTCGACAACCCGCCACTTCTAGCTGTTGTAGATTGAAACAAGCTATAAAATAGTGTTTCATGCCATGATTTATCTGCAAAAAAGTGATTAGACTCTAAAATAATAATTACTATAAACGAAAATGCTAGTAATACAAAATACGTTAGACTTGTTAATTTTGTAAATAAAGAAAAACGTTTTAAATTACGTTGTTCTTGTGATATTTGTAAATATTCTTTGACTTCAATTAATACTGGAAAACCAATGGCACCAGCAATAATCAATAAGATATTGATAAACTGAACAAAATAATCTTGAGCAAATGGCTCTAAGGATTGTCCCGTTATATCAAAACCACCATTCGTTGTTGCGCTGACTGAAGCAAAGAAACCTTGGTAATAAGCTTCAATTGCAGAGTCAAAATAAGTTAGATAATATGTTCCTAAAATTAAAAAGCCAACAAATTCAATAGCTAAAATAACAAAAAACATATCTTTAACAAGCCGAACAATTCCTGCGATTGATTTAGTGTTTTGATCGGTCATAATTAATCGTCTTTCTTTAAAACCTATCTTCTTACCTAAAACAATCCATATTAACGTTCCTAATGCCATGACACCTAAACCACCAATTTGTAAAGCGATGGCTATGACAAATACACCAAATACACTAAAAGAACTTGCGGTTTCAACAACAGTTAATCCTGTTACAGTAACTGCACTTACAGCAGTAAATAATACTTCCATTAGATTTAATTCGACGCCTGCTTTATGTGCAATTGGTAATGATAACAAGACTGTCGCAATTGAAGCTGCTAAAAAAATAATAAAGTGAAATCAATTGAACAGGTGTTAAAACATCTAATATGGATTTAGTTGGTGTTAAACGATTAATTCGACTCATTATATATGTTCTCCTTCGATGACAATAATTCCTGCAATATCGCTTAAAAAATGTCGTAATATTGTTAAAGAATGTCGATAGTACTTATTATGTCGCATGTTTTATCATCCATCAACCATTTTTTGTATTCGACTGTTTTTAAGCGTTGTAACGTTCATATAAAAATAACCCTAAACTAGATTCGATTGCCTAGTTAGGGTTAGCTTCTGTTCATTAAAAAGTGTTTTCTTGGTTTTTCTCTTTAAACTTATTTAATAATGAGTCACCTTGGTAACCTGCCTCAATAAGTTGTTGCAACGTTTCTTCTACTTGTTGACGTTCACGGTTAACCATATCTCCCATTAAAATCACATTCATATCTTGATCAATGTTATTAACGGATTGTACTTCTGCCAAAATGGTTGCTTTAGGATTCGATTCTTTCGTAATACGCACTTGTGTCACAAGCTCTTGTTTTCCATCTAATTTCCGCACGAAAAAATCTTGATATTTCTTAGGAATATACGCTTCTATTAACCAGCGGGATTCATCAACTTCACGATCAATAATTAATGCATCGAAAAAAGCAATATCTTTCGTAGCCAGATCATCACCAGATTTTTCTAAAACGTCAAGTGACACGAGCTTAAATGATTTCATCGAATCTTCCTTTCCTACTTCATCTCTATTATAAAGTAAACGAGCAGAAGACAAAAGCCCTTATTAGGAAATGGAACGTTTAGGATCTTGGCTTTGCAAAATCCGTTCTTCTAATCGAGCTAAACGTTCATTTGCTTCGCCAGTATCCATCTCAACATAATGATGTGCCCCACCTGGTAACTCTTCCATTTCATCTGCACGGAATACAACATCATGTAATGGCGTTCGCATTGATTCTATTGAAAATGGTAAATATGAGTCTGTGTGTAGCAAGATTGCAATTGAAATTGTTTTAGCTCGTTCTTTATTTTCACCTAAGCGTATTAATAACTTATGGGATCTTTCCGCCCCTTTTATGGCATGAATATCATGTTTACGATATTCATCATAATCCCATTTACCATCTTTATACCACTCATAATGCCCAATATCGTGAAGCAAAGCAGATTTAGCAGCAAGGTCAAGGTCAACACCTTGTTGTTCAGCTAATGTGACGGATTGCTCTGCAGTTGAGACAGCATGGTGAATGCCAGAACGTTGCAAATATTTTTGTGTAATTGGATGATTAAATATTTCATTTAATGTGACTCGTTGCATTGTTTTACCTCCTTTTCTTATGGTTTTCCAGCGTTTAGTTTTAAGAAACAATATAGCATAATATGCAATTAAAAAGCAATTGTTAATGATTTTGTTTAGTTTATAAAATACCCCGGATTAGTTATTTCAAAACTAATCCGGGGTATTTCAATAATGAGGTTGAGACAAAACTTAATAATGCAAAATAAAACGCGAACGATTTATTATAAACTCGTTCGCGTTTTCTGCTTGAATTACGCTCCATCAAAACACTTCGCTTGCCGCGGGCACGGCTCGAGCCTCCTCAGCCCAAAAGCGGGGCTTGTGGGGTCTCGAGACTCGTGCTGTTCCCGCAGGCGTCTACGCGTTTTGATTCCGCTTTATTACTACTTACTTATAACTATTTCAAACAATCGTCCTTTGTATAACTGACTATTCTTTTGTCCCAGCCTCAGTTATTTAATAAATTCTTATGATTATTTGATAAATTATTTGGTTGGGTTAGGTTCCTTGAAAATTAACGAAAATAGTAACAGTGATAATAAGACTAAGCTCATAAAGGCAAAAAAGACATTGCTGAATACGGCGCTATCACCACTAACGGCTACGATATTCACAGGATGTTCTGGTGAAAACAAATCAAGTGCTACCCCTACAATTGCCCCACTTAATGCGCCGGAAACGAAATTCATCAAATTAAATACACCCATACCGACACCTGTTTCTTGTTTAGACAATAAATTCGCCAAAATATCAGCGCCTGAAGCTTGCACGAGTGGAAAGCACATCATTGGAAACACAAGCATGGCGCTGACAATCCATGGAGTTAATCCAACTGTTGAAGAGACAACAATAAATCCTGTCATTAACAAGCTTAAGCTCATGATATAAACTTTACGTGAACCAATTTGATCGACTAAACTACCACCTTTTCGTCCGATTAATGCTGCACTCATAGCCCCAGGAAACATTACAAGACCTATTTGCATAGTGGTTAGATCATATACATCTCTCAACATGATGGGTACAGTAAACATTAAACCAAATAAACAAGCAACAGCTAGAAAACTTGAGACAATAGCAACAATATAGTTACGATTTTTGAATAAATGAGGTGGTATAAATGGATTTTTTGCTGTAAACATTCTTACTGTTCCAAATATACCTGCTAATCCTGTGATCCAAAAAACATTTAAATTTCCTAACGTAATACCAATAATTGTAGTTGAAATTGTTACCGCAACAAGGGCTGCACCTAAATAATCTAATTTAGCACTGACTGTTTCTTCTTCTGGAAGATTTTTAAGTAAAAACGGTAATGTAACAATCATTAAAGCTGATGTTAAAAATAAATACTGCCACGTTAAAAATCCTGCAATCACACCACCTAGTATGGGGCCAATTCCTGAGGCGAAAGCCATAACAGATGAGATAATACCAAGTATCTTCCCACGCTCATTCGGAAAAAAACGAATGGGAGCGATAAATGCAATCGCAGGCATCATGGACCCACCCACTGCTTGAATCACACGAGCTGCCAACACAAAGTAATAATTAGGTGCTAAAAAACCAATCACTGAGCCAATCGTAAAAACAATTAATCCAAATGTAATTAACTTTTTAAATGCTACCGTATCAGCTAACTTGCCATAGACTAATGCTCCCACCGAATAAATCATAATATAGCCTGTCATCACCCAACTGACTTCAGATGGTAATAAATTAAAACTTTCGGCAATGTCAGGAATCGCTATGTTGAACATCGTCCCATTCATGACCGAAAACATTAAGACGAAACAAATCGAAAACAATAACATTTTGGGATTTTCTATATGTAGATTATTTTTTTCTTTTTCAGATTGCATTTAAGCTTCCCCTCTCCCCTTATCCTTATTAATCATAAAGATTCGGCGTCATAGTTGCAATTATTTTATACTTGCAGTCTACCTAATATTTTCTATTTATGATAAGATAATTTTAAATATTAATAATTTCCAGAATATTGAGGGGGATCTTATGTCTAATCATAACACATTGTCGATTGAACAACTTTCTTTGCATCGGAAAAACAAACTATTATTCTCGATGCTCGTTATCATTACAATCATAAGCACTTTTGTAAACATATCAGCAGGATTATCTATGCAATTAATTGTCTTTGTGCTACTTGCTTTAATTGCTATCTTAATAGTAACAGGTTATTTGATTAAGACGAAAAAGGCGATGAGCATTGTTCCATACATATTTATCATAGGATTATCACTTATGCTTGCTTATATCGTTTTAATTGCAAGTGTTGCAACTCATAATATCGGTTTAATATTTTTCCTACTCATCACATCAGCAATTTACATGTCGCTGCCTTTATTAATTTTAGGTTTCACATCAAGTATGATCATCTTTCATACTCTCGTTTTAATGCATGGTGACCAATTAGACTTACGATATGAAACAACGTTGTCATTTATCTTGTTTACTGCCATCATTTTATTTGGACTTCATAGAATTACTAAACAAACAGATCACGAATTAGAACAGTTACGACAAGAAAATGATTTAAGATTCCAAAATGAAATTAGGCAAAAAGAACATATTGAAAAACAAACAGCGATCATTAAGAATAGTATGGAAGAAATTAAATCTCAATCGAACGTCAATATTCAAGCATTTTCTGAGATGCATCGTGCCATCCAGGAAATTGCATCTAGTACAGAAACACAAGCATATGATTTAACAACAATTAATAATTCTATTAATAATACAGCCACTAATATTGATCACATGATGCATCACTTAAACGATATTCAAGAAAATACGAATGAAACCTCTGATCAAGCCCAAGCAGGTAAAGTAGAATCAGACCAAATGATTGAACAGATTAAAACGTTTGAAAATAGTATGAATCAAATGCGTACAACTTTTAAAGACTTAACGGAAAAAGTTGAATCATCAGCTACGTTTATTCAATCAATTAAAGAAATTAACGAACAGACTGGCCTACTAGCTCTTAATGCCTCAATAGAAGCAGCGCGTGCTGGTGAACATGGTAAAGGTTTTGCTGTTGTCGCTGATGAAATCCGTAAATTGGCCGACAATACTGATAAAACAGCATCTAATATTTCTGATAATCTTAATGCTATGAAACAGACGAATGAACAAACCGATGAACAAATGAAAAATCTTCTAAATGTATTACAAGACAATATTGCAACAATCAATCAGAGTAGCGAACGATTTAATCAATTTGAAGATGATACGAAAGATCTTCAAGAAAAGTTAAACCAATTTAGTCAAATTGCTGAGCAAGTCAATGAAAGTACAAGACATATTAATGATACAATGGAACAAATCTCTTCTAAGGTTCAACATACTACAGCTTCTGTTGAAGAAATAACTGCAACCGTTCAAGAGCAAACCAATCAGAATTCACAGCTTCATGAAGAGATTGAAAAAACGACAGAAGCATTACAACAACTTACAAAGGAGTCATCAAGATGAATGAAACCATCGACTTACTTATGAATCATCGCTCAATTCGAAAATTTAGTGATGAAAAATTAACAGAATCCCAGGTCAAAACAATTGTTGAAGCTGGTCAAGCCGCTTCAACCTCAAGTTACTATCAAGCCTATTCTATAATTGGCGTTACAGATCCAAACATTAAACAACAACTACGAGAAGTAAGTGGTCAACCTTATGTGGAAGAAAACGGTCATTTATTTGTTTTTTGTGCCGATCTCAATCGATTGGCACAATCACAAGACGAAGCAACGCGTGAACAAATGAAAACTAACCTAGAAAGCACAGAATTCTATATGATGGCAACAATTGATGCAACACTTGCTGCTCAAAATTGCGCTGTAGCGACAGAATCGCTTGGCCTTGGTATGTGCTATCTTGGCAGTTTACGTAACGATGTTAAACGTGTGAATGACACCCTTAACTTACCAGAATATGTCATTCCTTTGTTTGGAATGGCTGTTGGTGTCCCTGAAGAAAAGCCCCAGCGTAAGCCGCGTTTTGATTGGACAACCGTATATCACGAAAACCAATATGATATAACAACAGCAACTGAGCTTCATGCTTTTGACAAAACCGTAACTGATTATTACACTCACCGGAAAACTAACGGTCGCGACGACCAATGGAGTGAACAAATTAAACGTAAGTTAACCAATCCGATGCGTCAAG
The DNA here is from genome assembly GCF_011761495.1 of Alkalibacillus almallahensis. GTDB lineage: Bacteria > Bacillota > Bacilli > Bacillales > Alkalibacillaceae > Alkalibacillus > Alkalibacillus almallahensis. Next base: position 11,871 of record NZ_JAASRU010000018.1, read on the forward strand.
ATGTCGGACCGTTTATTCAAGATAAATCTCTAAATCGCCATTAAACCCAAAAGAGGGACGGAATAAATTTTTCCGCCCCTCTTTTTTTATTCTTCATCATTTGATTGTTTTTTCTTACGTCGACGTTTCAACTTCTGTCTGATATTTTTCATATCAAGTATAATGGTTTTCGGTTCATACTGCTCATCGATTTTCAAGTCTCGAGTTGAAGTTTTCATAAATGACCAAGCGATTAAAAACATGATGAATATGAGCGGAAATCCACCCACAATACTCGCCGTTTGTAATGTTTCTAGACCACCTAAATACATGAGTGTAAGTGGTAATAAACAGATCGTAAACGCCCAAAACATCCGGTTCCAGCGTAATGGTTCATCATCTTCCAATCGCTTTTGTGTCACTGAGGCTAAAATGTACGAACTTGAATCGAAAGTTGTAGCTAAAAACACAACAGATAGGAAGACAAAAATAGCCACCATCACATTCGAAAATGGTAATTGATTAATGATTGATATGATCGCTGCAGGCGCACCTTGATCATTTAATACTTGTACGACATCAAATTCTCCCGTAATTTGTAAAAATAATCCGAAGTTACCCATAATGCCGAAAAATAATAAACAGCCAATAGAACCATACACCATAGATCCAATAATCACTTGACGAATCGTTCGACCTCTTGAAATCCGTGCAATAAATAAACCGACGAACGGTGCATAAACAAGCCACCATGCCCAATAAAATACCGTCCATGATTCTGGGAATCCTGTTTCTTCAACGCTCTCCATTAATGCAAATGGTTCTGTCCATGTACTCATGTGAAAGAAATTATCTAATATTAAGCCTACACTATTCGTCGTCGTTTCCAATATAAACAACGTAGGTCCAGTAATTAAAACAAATAATAATAAGAAAATCGATAAACCTAAATTCAGGTTACTTAAACGTTTAATTCCTTCTTTTAAACCAACATAAGCACTAATCGCAAAAATCACGGTAACGACTAATAACACAATCGTCCGTAATAACATATTATCTTCAAATCCAGTTAAATCGGAAATTCCTCGAGATATCAATGGTGTACCAAGAGCTAGGGTTGTCCCTGCCCCACCTAATAAACCGAAAATGAACAAGACATCAATCAGTTTTCCGATCATTGTATCTGAATACCCTTTTAATAAAGGTCTGAGTGTTTCACTAATTTTAATAATCGGCTTTTCTCGTACATAGAAGAAATAGGACATCGGAACTGCCGGAAGTGCATAAATGGCCCAAGCAATCGGTCCCCAATGAAAAATACCGTACGTAGAAGCCCACTGAATGGTTTCAAGTTGATCAGAGGTCGGACTCAACCCAAAAGGTGGACCTTGATAATAAAAGGCCCACTCAATGGTACCCCAATATAAAATACTTGATCCAATCCCTGCAGAAAATAACATTCCAGCCCATGCTGGAGTACTAAACTCAGGAGGTTCTTCTTCTTCTCCTAACTTCACTTGACCGTTTTGGCTAAACGCAACAAAGATAAGAAAAAAGAAAATCGCTAACCCCATCGTTAAGTATAAAAAACCGAACCTGTCAGACATCACACTATTTAACTGTGCAACAAAAACACTACCCGCCTCTGGATAGATAATTAACGGAATCACAACGGCCAATATAACAATAAATGAGATAATAAACGTTGGCCAATCAATTAATCTTGTTCTCATGTTTACGACTCCTTATGATGTAATGGTCTTAGTATGAACGAGGCGGGTAACATTATGAGTGATTACTCTATTCAGCCAACAATTGGAAAGTCTCACCTGCGAAATCTTCCATATTTGTCGTATGATATTGACCTTCTACCCAATCGGTAATTTGATCATCATACCATTCACTACGATAATGCCCTGCTTGGCCTGGGCCGACAATATGATCACCTTGAAGCGGTTCTGCCATATCCGTCACAAAGCGCCAGCTTGCACCATGATCGACAATACCATTTTCATTATGTGAAGCAGCCATTACCGTGACAGGACTGCCATCAACAGGTTTAGGTTCTTTTTCATTAAAGAAGACATCTAAAAACGCTGTACTTGATAATGGGTGTTCGAAATAAACTTGATGATAATCTCCCCACTGCCAAGCACTTACATCTGAACCATGGTCTGATTCAATATTTTCGACTGCTTGCTTAAAAGCCTCACGCACAACAGTCTGTAACCCGCCATTCTTTTCTATCCAACTCACTGATTCGCCTTCATAACTATGACGTATTAGCTCATCAATCGTTTGACCACTCCCTTTAAACATGCTCATTAAGTCTTCAGAAAACGCCTCTTCAAATAAAACTGCTTCTATATTAGCGAACAATCGATCAAAAACCAGTGGCCCAGCTAACTCTCGTTTATCTTGAAAATTCCATTCGGCTAACGTGTCTAAGGCATTAGATTCCGTTTCTGACCAGTCACCATCTGATAATAATTCAGTGAACATCGGAACAAACTCACGAGCTCTTAAATTTTGTGTATCCATTTGCAATGTTTTCATATCTTCTTTTGTAAGCTGATCCCGCTCATCTAGAAACTCATGGATCCTAGTGTATCGGTAAGGCTGCGCCCAAACATGACTAATATGATACGGATATTCATCTGAAATAATCTTATTATTAGCTGTTCCGACAAATCCTTTTTCGGGGTTAACTAGTGTCGGTAACTCATCATAAGGAATGGTTTCTGTTAGATCATGATCTGGATTCCAACCTTCCATCGGTAATAAGGCCTGATCTGGCTGATCATATATAGGGATACGACCGTTTGCTTTATAAGCGATGGTGCCGTCCGTACTTGCAAAGACAAAATTTTGGGCAGGAGCATGAAAATCCTCTAATGCCGTTTCGAATTCGTCCCAATTCGAGGCTCTGTTCATTTGTAAAACGGCTGACAATTCTTTTGTAGCCTCTAGTGCTGTCCAGTCGATCGACATAACCGTTTGATTTTCTTCAGCTTCAACTGGATTCGCAAATTCAGAAATGACTGGTCCATGTCTCGTTTCAACAACTTCATAATCAATAGGTTCCTCACCATCCACTTCAATCGTTTCATTGATCACATCAGCTTCATACCACTCATCATCATACAAAAATTGATGAGGGTTTTCTTCATGTCTTTTTTCTAAATAAAGTTGCTGAACATCCGGGCCTACATTGGTGACACCCCAGGCGATGTCTTGATTTTGCCCTAAAATAACGCCAGGAACACCAGCAAAAATAACACCAGACGTTTGATAATTTGGTGAATCTAATTGAACTTGGTACCAAATAGATGGTGTAGCCAAGCCTAGGTGCGGGTCATCTGCTAATAAAGGTTGCCCTGACTCCGTTTTATCGCCTGATACAGCCCAATTATTGCTCCCATTAAATTCTGGAGGCGACGGGGCTTTTGTCATGCTTGCCGTGACATCTACGTATTCCTCATCTGAAATATTTGTCAAAGCTTCCTCAGGATAAGAAGGAAATAATTCATATGCCTCTTCTTCGGGAAAATTATGAATTAAATGATAGTTAAAAGCTTGACGCTCCCAATGACCGCCGAGATCGTATGCCATGAATTTACCAATCGTTAGCGAATCAAGTGGTGTCCACTCACGCACTTCATCCAAGCCCATTAAAGCAAACTCAATCGGCATTCCGTTCTCTTCATCTGCCTGCTCAATATAAGCATTCACTCCTGCTGCATAAGCTTCTAAAGCTTGCATTGTTTCATCATCATATTCTGAAATCGATTTCTCTGCAGCACGTCTTAACCCTAATGTACGGAAGTATTTATCTTGATTCAGTGCCATATCACCAACAACTTCACTCAACTTACCTGAAGCTTGTCGACGTGACATCTCCATTTGAAATAAACGATCTTGTGCCGTAACGAAACCTTGTGCAAAAAATAAATCCTCATCATTTTCAGCACTAATATGCGGTACACCGTCATCATCTCGAGTGATATCAACATCCTCAGATAAACCTGAAAAACTATCACTTTCATCAATAAATTGACTAACCTCTACTTCTCCTTCGGTTTTCGGCAGTGACCGATTTATGTAAGCGTTTACAACCAATAGTGCAATAATCACGATTACAACTAAAATTCCAACGATAATAAGACTCCATTTCAAACCTCTATGCATTCGTTTCTTCTGTCCCACTTCAACCATTCTAATCTCCCCCTTTATTCTAATATCATAATACAAATATTCAAAAAATTTAACACTTTTGTGTCGATTCATAGTTTTAATTTACGAATTCCTTTTACTACGCTTATAATATACAAGGATATACGAAGTGAGGTGACAAAGGTGCCTACCAAAACAAAAGCATTAATCGTCGTGATCATTTTCATTGTGGCTCTAGCAATTGGGGTCGTTTATTTAATGTTTCTCGGTTTTACAACAGATGACGAAACGGCTTCCTCTCTAAAAAAAGAAGCCGCAACTTATATTAACGAATCGTTTCCTCACGAAGGAGATGTAACAGAAGTCATTAATGATTCCACTGGTGTTTATGAAGCTTTTCAAAACGCTGCAATTGTTGATTTAGATGAAAAGGATTTTAACATGCTTGTATTTGAAAATGAGCAAGGTCAATTTGTAGACAGTTACGTAGCTGAAGTTTGGGAAGATGAGTTAGAAAATGTCTTACGTCCTGAAATCGAATCAAGGTTCGGTAGCGACGACATGATAAAAGAATTATGGATTGCTTACCCAAAAAATATTGGACAAAAGAAAGAGATAGACGCGAATAATGTTCCATCTGTTGCTGGTCAAGATGTGAAACCACATATTCGCTTAACGATTAACCGCGGTGAGGAAAAAGGTGATGATGAAGATTTGCAAGCTTTAATCGACTTAATCCAATCCGAGTTAGAAGTACCAGGCGGACGAATTACCCTTAGTTATAATGACCAAGCATTTTTATTTAAGGATAGCAATAAAAGCGAGAATTTTTAATGATGCAACACCGATGAGTTCAATAATTCATCGGTGTTTTTTATAAAAAATGCTGAGCTTACAACCATTAGTAAACTCAGCAAAAAGCTATATCAATACGACTAAATCTTTTTCAATTTTATCAGGTGTTGCTTGTGGAGGGTAACGACGAATAACCTTGCCGTCACGATCAACTAAAAACTTAGTAAAGTTCCATTTAATTTCTCCACCAAGAAACCCTTTCTTCTCTTCCGTCAAATAAGAAAACAACGGATCTTGTTGTTCGCCCTTAACATCTATCTTTTGATATATCGGAAAACTAACACCATAGTTCAGTTTACAGAAACTTTCAATATCGTTTTGATCATCAAATTCTTGATTCATAAACTGATCACAAGGGAATCCCAATATATGAAAACCTTTAGTATTATAATCGTCGTACAGTCTCTGCAGTCCATCAAACTGTGGTGTAAAACCACATTTGCTTGCTGTATTAACGATTAATAAGACATCTCCTTTAAAGTCAGACAATGCTTGAATTTCGCCATTTCCTTTGGTGACTTCAAACTCGTAAATCATTGACATCTACTTTCCCCCAATATTAATACTAATGATCTATACAGTGTTCACAAAATAGCTTACGATCTTGATAAACACCATTTAAAAAACCATTTTCACAGTAAACTACTCTTTCACATCTTATACAATACCCAACAAATTCAATCATCAAACACCACCTATAAAATATTTTTGTTGGTTCAGATTGAATTGTTCGTTTATAATAAATTTAACAGAAAATTAAGGATGGTGAAAGTATGGGTTTAAAGTCACGCATCTATAAATTACTAAGAATTTGGAATGATGTTGATGCTGCTCGAAAAGGAAAGATTGGAAAAAGGGTTGGTAGGCGTGTTGCAGGACGATCCTCAGGTAAGTTTTTGAATAAATTATTTAAATAAAAAGTCAGATGAATCACGATTCATCTGACTTTTTTAAACGGTTAAATTCCAAATTCCTAATATATTTTATCTATTTTCATTATATTCGAAATGATTGTTAGACACTTATGAATTGACGTCTAAAACGACACCTGTATAAGCATCGACGATAACATGAAAATCTTTTTCATCGTAACGAACTATTACTTGATAGACCCATTTACCATTGTTTTGAGTTAAATCAACGCGTTTCGGTTCCCCGTTCACGGTTTCCAATGCCAATTCAATCGCATCTAATTGTTCAATTGTTGTTCCTGTTGCAGTTAGACTATGAGACGGTTGCTCTTCTCGACGATATAAATGTTTAACATAACCATTTCGACCGTCAATTAAAACATCGAATGTTTCATCATCTTGATTAACGGTTACTTCAAATTCATTATACTCATTTAGTGTAACCTCTTCGATTGTTCCTTGCATGTATTGATTAATAATGTTTTGTAATTCAGATTGACTTAGTAACGCTGGATTCATTTGATCATCCTCCGCTTTAGCAACGTCTGCTTCAGAATGTTGTGTCTCATTCGTTATTCCGAAAATCGTACCAAACATGAATGTTCCAGCGAATGTACTATATAGGATCGTCTTACGCATTGATCTCCCTCCAATTCATGACACTTACAAGTTTACTCATGAGATATGAGAAAATAAGAAAAAGAAGATTAAAATTTGATTAAAATATTGGTAAAATATCAATAGCTCTAATAGAAATTGAAGCTAAGGAAGGAGACTAATCTATGAAGAAAACATTAATTTGGTCCATCGCTACAGGTATTGCAGTAATTCTAATATTTATTTGGATGTACCGTGAACCTGCACCAGAACCACAAGCTTTTTCTGAAGTATTCACCAATGACATTGAAGAAGTAGAAGAAGCCAGTGTCTTACGTCGCTCTGAAGGTGAAACAGATCAAGCAGTTACTTCCGAAAGTGAGACAATACAAGCTTTATTAGATGATTTAGGTTCTATGGACGTACTTGAAGTCGAGAACCAAACCATTGAACCAGACTACATCATTAGTTTTGACCAAAAAGTTGTCGAGTTCTCGGAAGATTATGTCATGATGTTCGGACAAGATGGCGTGAAAACATATGAAATCCTCGAACAAGGAGAACATCTAGATACAATTAAAAATGATTTAGAGTTTGAAACGGTACAAAGCCAAAATAATAGCAGTGAAAGCGATAGCAGCAGTGAAAGCGATAGCAGCAGTGAAAGCGATAGCAGCAGTGAAAGCGATAGCAGCAGTGAAAGCGATAGCAGCAGTGAAAGCGATAGCAGCAGTGAAAGCGATAGCAGCAGTGGG
>NZ_JAASRU010000018.1:19232-36802 GCF_011761495.1 Alkalibacillus almallahensis
CAGGTGAAAGCGAAGAGGAATCGGATTAATCCGATTCCTCTTCTTCATTCTGATTATTTTCATTTTCTTTTTCTTCTGAGGAGGTATCATTTCGTTCTGACCACGTCACAGTTTCTACATTGCCCGAGAAACCGTTAATCTCAACGATCGCTTGTTCTTCTTCTGTAGCATTGATGGTCACGATATAATAAATAATTCCATCGATTTCTTGTAACTGAACATTGGCCACTTCCCCATCATCTTGCACTTGTTCTAATGCAATGGTCGTTGCCTCTTCTTCAGTAACGGCAAGTTCTGGTGTAGTATCTTCTGTTTCACGAGCGATAATCTCACCTGTCAATGCATCCACTTCAAGTTGAGTTCGAGTCAATTCATGTTCGATTACTAACGTAAAAATATCAGAATCATCATCCAATTCGATTGAAGTAATTTCTCCCTCAAACTCTTGATTGATTTGATTAGTCACTTCATCTGTACTTAGGCGTGTTGGTTCATCTTCAGTGTTATTTTCTTTTTCATTGTCAGGATTATTTTCATCAACATTCTGGGTGGAGTCTTGGTCATTGTTTGACTCAGAATTGTTTTCATCGTCGTTTTGTTCGGTCTGATTAGAACCTTGATTTGATGAATTTTCCTGATTTGATTGACTGGTTGTCTTTTCATCATTTTCAATTGTTGCTTCCCGTGTTAAATCAATAATCGAGCCATCTTTACCACTTACTGTGGCATGGTAGACCCCCTGTTCTCTGGTTATTTCAAATATGAAGTCATTCGATGACTCAGATTTAAAAGTGATATCACCATCGACCTGTTCTGCTAAACGATTCTCGGCATCCTGTTTAGACAACAATGCCGTTTCATCGGAAAAAATAACTGATTGGGCTAACAAAAATAACAACCCAGTTACCATCACACCTACTATAATCCAAAGTCCACTACGACGTCTCATTTTTTTCACCCTAAACTTTAGTTTGCTAAGTCTAATGATAACGAACAGAGATTAAAATAAGATTAAAACATAAAAATTTTAGCTTTCATCCATCCAGCATTTATTTAATTAGTCTCTCTATTTATTAGATAAATCCTCTAATTTATTAAATAACTTCAGGTGGTTTTGAAATAAATTCTCAAATTTGAGATAAATCCACGAATTTATGAGTAAACTTCTTCTAATTATTAAATAAATCGAGCGAGTTATTTAATAAATCAAATGGTTAGAGAATGACTTTGACGGTGGTTCCTTCACCAGGTGTGCTTGTTAGATCAAGCGATGCATCTAAGACATCAGCAAGTTCTTTAGCTAAGGCTAAACCTAAACCACTGCCACCAGTCGCTCGTTGTCTTGATTCATCGACGCGATAAAATCGTTCAAAGATTTGTTCTTGTTGAACACTTGGAATTCCTACGCCATAATCGCGAACTGTAATGACAGGTTTTTCATCGACATAATCTAGCGTCAGTTCAACTGATGAATCACTATATTTAAGGGCATTATCTAATAAAATATACAGTAATTGTTTGAGTTTCCCTTCATCTGTATAACGAGTAGTAGGTAAGGCATCAACAAATACTGTCCGTTCATAAGCTTGATGCATGTGATTAGCTACATCTTGTACTAAAGCGTCGAGATGTACTTTAGACGTGTTTAGCTGCCAATCTTGATCACGTTTAGCCAGAAGTAATAATTGTTCTGTTAAATCACGCATTCTCCTAGCTTCACTATGGATCGCTTCGATTGCTTCTTCTACCACTTCTATCCGTTCGTACCCTCGCCTTTTCACTAAATTGGCATAAGATTCGATGACAGTAATCGGTGTCCTTAATTCATGAGACGCATTCGAGACAAATTGTTCTTGCTTTTCGAAGTTAGCTTTTAGCAAGCGAATCATGTCATTGAATGTTTGGCTCATAGTAAACAATTCGTCTTTAGAGCGTTTAGGAAGAGAAATTTCTTGAAACGTTTCATTCTCTTTAATCCGATTCATTGTCTGAATTAGCGACTGAATCGGTTCTAAAACCAAGTCAGCAACGAGTTTACCAGAGATGACAACTGGCACAATTGCAATTAAAGCAACGAGTAAAATCACTAATTGCAGATTCGCCAACGTTTCATCCAAAGCATCTAATCGTTCAACCATTTGGACGTAAACAACATCACCTTCATTCCAAATGATGGGTTGTTGCACGAATGAAACAGTTGATCCATCGACATCGTTTAATCGAGTAACGACGCGCCCTTCCTTTTCTGGTAATGAAGCTCGATATAAACCAACTTGTCTATTCGCTGTAACGGACGTCATCATTTCAAATGATTGATTAACGACTCGAATTGCCCCATTTGATGGGACATAAGCACGCAATAGATCTTCCGTTTGTACAGAAGAATTAAGATCATGAACGTTGGAAGTCATCGCTTGTGCTTCTTGATCTAAACGATTTAACTCTCGGTCATAAGCTTCCTCAGCAAATAATACATAAATAGCAACAGAGAAGGCAATAAGTAATACAATAAACAACCCGGTTGTCGCGACAAAAATTTTATTACGTAGTTTCATACGGATCCTTTAGCACGTAGCCGACACCTCTGACTGTATGGATAAGAGGTGACTCGTCTTCTTGATCAACTTTCTTACGTAAGTAACGGACATAAACGTCGACAACATTCGTGTCACCAACGAAATCATATCCCCAAACAGCATTTAAAATTTGCTCACGCGACAACACTTGTCTTGGATGCCGAAGAAGTAATACAAGCAAGTCAAATTCCTTAGGTGTTAATTCAATCGTTCGATCCCCACGAATGACATCACGTGTTGATACATTTAAATGAAGAGGCGGAAAGTTCAACCAATCACCATCATCTTCTATTTCCATAGAACGTAGATGTGCCCTGATTCGTGCGAGCAATTCTTCGATTTGAAAGGGTTTGGTGACGTAATCCTGCGCTCCGCTATCCAGTCCCGTCACTTTATCTTCAACTGTGTCTTTAGCCGTCAACATAATGACAGGTGTCGTTTGGTTATGCTTTCGATAACGTTTTAAAATATCTAATCCACTCATCTCAGGTAGCATAATATCAAGTAAAATGAGGTCAAATGTTTTGTCACGCATGATTTCAAGGGCATCATAGCCAGTGGCAACAGTCGTGATCCCATACCCTTCAAATTCTAATTCCAACTGTAAAACACGCGCGATTTTAGCTTCATCTTCAACAACTAAGATATGCGTCATCTCATCACCCTTCTGTTACGACATTTTCTAAGGTCTATGATATCATAAAGGGAAAAGCAATACAGATTATTGAGGTGATTTCGATGTTCTCGTGTGCAAGTTGTGGCTATAAGTTCAAATATAAAGAAGCTATGCCGTTTAGTTGGAATGCTCGTGTTGGCCGTGATTGCCCAAATTGCGGGACGCGGCAATATTACTCTGCAGCAAGTCGTAAGAAGTCCATGTATTTTACCCTAGTCGGCATGATCATCATCATTTTTTCGAACAGCATTAATCTGCCATTACCCTATGTATTTTTAATCGCAGGCGTCATGGTAAGTGCGTTATTATTACTAACGCCTTTTATATTTGAATTATCAGATGAAGAAGAACCCATGTGGTGATGAAGGATGCTAATATGAAAACCGTTATTTTCTTTGATGGCGTTTGTAACTTATGTAATGGTATTGTTCAATGGTTGATTGAACGTGATCATCAGGATTCACTTCGCTTTGCTCCGCTTCAAAGTGATTTAGGTAGACGTGTCTTAGACGATACTGGATCAGCCGATTTAGACAGTATTATTGTCATTCGAAACAAACAACTCTATGTAAAGTCTGATGCTGTTTTAGTCATTGCTGAGGAGTTAGGCCGACCTTACCAAAATTTAAGCTTACTCAAATGGCTCCCTAAACAGGTTCGTGATGTAGGCTATGACTTCGTTGCCAATAATCGTAAACGTATATTTGGTGAGCAAGAATCATGTATGATGCCGACACCTGACTTAAAGCAGAAGTTTTTAAATGTTAAATAAGCACGTGTTTCCTTCATATTCGGAAACACGTGCTTTTTTTATTTAGCAATAAACATTTGTGTCCAATAAGGATTCATACGACCACTATCTTCATAGCCAATACCAATATGAGTAAAGGCATCATTTAGAATGTTTTCACGGTGCCCTTTACTATTCATCCAGCTATTAACGACTTTTTCAGCTGTTGATTGTCCAGCTGCAATATTCTCTCCTGCAGCGGTATAAGATACATTAAATTGGTCAAGCATATCGAATGGTGACCCGTATGTCGGTGATTGGTGACTGAAATAGTTCTGATCAGCCATATCAACCGATTTACGTTGAGCTACATCCGTCACTTCTGAATCATGTTTAAGTGGACTCAAACCATTCTCTTCTCGTTTTGCATTCGTCAATCGAATCACTTCATCAACCATTGACTGATTTGTCGTCACATCGCCTGATTCTTGACCATTATTTGTTTCATTATTTCGTGCTTCATTTTGACCTTGTTCTTGACCATTTTGTTGGCCTTGTTGACCGCGATCATTTTCACCTTGTCCTTGGCCGTTCTGTTGACGATTCGTGTTATCTTGTCCACGTTGACCTTCTTCGGTTTGACCAGGATCAGGATTACCTTCACGATCAAAGAAATTAAATGGGACGAAACGATTACCGTCACCACGTTGATTCCCGTCTTGATTATTTTCATATTGAAAACGATTGGCGTCGTTACGATTGTCTGACGTGTCGCGATCTGCCTGATTATTACCGTTCCCATCACCTGTGAATCCAATATCGGTCATGTTTGTACCATCATTGACATTATCATTCGGTTCAGACTCTTCTTGGCAAGCCGTTAATAAAAGCATAATTGCCATTACACCGATCAACCACTTCGTTACTCGCATCTTTAGCATACCTCCTTTCTTCTCTGTTGCATTTATAGCTTGTGCGCTTGTCAGGAGATGATACTGGGTGGATTTTGGAAAAAGAAGCATGTCTATTCAATAAAATCATTAAAATGAGAAGGCATTGTTTTTAAATGTCCTTCTCACCTAAAAAAGTACTTATGATTTTGGATTTGTTAAAGATTGGTTCTTGTTTTCAACTAATTTAGCACTGAGTTGTTAAATTGTAAGTAGCGAAGGTGGCGACTCCTGGTCGACTAAGTTCGGTCACGTCCTGTGACCAACGTCGACATTAGGCCGTCCGGGCCGTCACAGGAATAGCACGAGTCTCGAGACCCCCAGAGGCACACAGGATGTGGGTCACTTCGGCGTTTGTGATTGACGTCCGGTATTTAGCCGAAGTTCCTTTAGCAGCCGAGGAGGCTCGAGCCGTGCCTGCGGAAAGCGTCCACCGATAGCGGATTACAATTTAATAACGGACTTAATCATAGCGAAATTTTGATTGTGTAGAAAACCAACCTCTTAAAAATTATTTGCTTAAAGCCTCTTTAGGTAATTTTGCAAAAGCTTGCTCTAAGTCTTGAATTAAGTCATCAATATCTTCAATACCTGCACTATATCTTATTAAACCTTCAGGAATGCCCATTGCGGCACGTTCTTCTGGTGTACATTCGACATGACTCGTTAAAGCAGGTGGTCCGACGATGGTTTGAACACAACCAAGACTTGCTGCACGCTTAGCTAATTTTAAATGAGGTAACAGTTGGTACACTGTATCTAAACCACCTTTCACGGAAAAGCTAAGCATACCGCCGAAACCTTTCATCTGTTTTTTAGCGATGTCATGACCTGTGTGGCTCTCTAATCCAGGATAAAAAACATCTTCTACCCACTCAACTGACTGCAAATACTTAGCGACTTGCATCGCATTCTGATTCTGTCTTTCTAATCGTAAATGGAGTGTTTTCATTCCTCGTAATAAAAAGTATGCTGCTTGCGGATTTAATGTTGCTCCGTTAATTTCACGGTAATGATACACTTGGTCGATCAAATGCTGCGATCCGCAGACTATACCACCTAATGCATCTGAGTGACCTCCAAGATATTTCGTCGCACTATGCAAGACAATATCCACACCAAAATCGAGTGGATTTTGATTGACTGGCGATGCAAAAGTGCCATCAATAACAACAAGGGCTCCTACATCATGACCTGCTTTTGCCATACGCTCTATATCAATCAGTTTTAACGTTGGATTTGTCGGTGATTCTAAATAAACAAGTTTACAACCCTTGGCAATTTCTCGTTTCATCTCTTCATGATCACCAGTTTCGCAAAAGACAACCTCAACGCCAGTATTAGGTAAGAATTCCGTAAAAATTTTATTAGTGCCACCGTAAGTATCTTTGACCGTGACGACACGATCACCAGGACGTACAAATGCATTTAGAGTTCCAGATATAGCTGCCATACCTGTCGCAAAAGCCGTTGCTGCTTCTGCTCCTTCTAAATCTTTCACTTTATCTTCAAAAGCTTGCGTCGTTGGGTTAGTATTACGACCATACACATGGCCTTCTTGCTTACCAGTTGCAATTGCATTCCATTCATCCATATCATCATATCCAAATGAAACACTGTGTACTACGGGTACTTGCGTTGCACCGTATGACAACTGCTCTTTCTCACCTGACCATAGAGCTTTTGTAGCTGGTTTGAATTCTGTCATGATAACCCCTCCTCAATGTATTCATAAAAAGGCGACCTCACATTGTGTCAAAGCCGCCACCCGCTTGATCACCATGGATTAAGTTTAACTTATAATGCCTTGGCTATTAGTCGGAAAGTGATATGGGCTCGTTACGATTAACTCGCGCGAATAATTCGTCAGCAATTCTGCGCCTTGATTGGTCACAACAAAGGATTCGCTCATTTCGATCCCATCTGAATCGAACCATAACCCTGGGATAAAGTGAAACGTCATATTCGGTTCAAGTACCGTCTTATCACCTTTACGGATACTTGCCGTGTGCTCTCCCCAGTCGGGTGGGTAATTCAATCCGACTGCATAACCAAGACGTGACTCTTTTTCAATGCCATAACGACGGGTTGATTCTCGCCAAGCTTCTTCCAATTCTTCTAGATAAACACCTGGTTTGGCACGTTCGAGCACATTTTCAATTCCTTCTTGGACAATCTGATTTAATCGTTCTAAACGATCGGATGCATGACCAACCGAAACTGTCCGTGCTAATGGTGCATGATAGCGTTCATAACAACCAGATAATTCTATAATAACGGCATTACCTTCCTCAAAATAACGATCAAACCACGTTAAATGGGGTGAAGACGTATTTTCACCTGTCGGGATCATCGGCACAATCGATGGATAATCGCCTCCAAATTCTTCAGTTCCTTTGATTAATTCATAATAAATCGCAGCAGCGGCATCGTTTTCTCTTGCTCCTGTATGAATCGCATGAATTCCTGCCTGCATCGCTCTCTCTGAAATTTGTCCTGCTCGTCGCATATATTCTAGTTCTTGATCTGATTTAACGATACGAACCCAATTGACGAGTGAAGTTGCATCGATAAAGGTCGCATTCGGTAATTTTTGAAGTAATGTTATATAAGCTTTAGCTGAGAAATAGTATTGATCCATCTCAACGCCGATTCTGCGATTACCATGGCCTATTTCAGTTAAGATTTCAGCAATGAATTGCATAGGATGATACACTTCTGAATTCACATAGTAATCAGGATAAGACATGATATGTTCATCATACATCCATGTTGTTGCCTTCGCTCCGTTTTCATCCATTAACCGGCCGATCCAAATTGGTTGCGGTTCATCTATCATGACAATCAACATTTGATGCACATAAAACGACCACGCATCATACCCTGATAGATAATTCATATTGGCAGGATCCGTAATCAGCAATACGTCTACCCCTTTTTTTGCCATTCGAGTTTTCGTTTTCTTAAGGCGTTCTTGATATTCTAAAATATCAAACGTCAACATAATTAACGCCTCCCTTCTTTAATTGACTGAATTTTTTAAATGTTTTGTTATGTTTATTGTATTCCCGTTAGAGCTGGTTTGATAATGTGCAAAGTGTATGAAGTTTTCAGGAAAGTATTTATACACTTTTTGAAAGCGCTATCATTTATTAGATAAATCCTTTGATTTTTGAAATAAATTGCTCGAGTTTTGAAATAAGTAGCCTAATTTATTTCAAAACTCCATAGAACATAAAAAAACTTGGCATGCGCCAAGTTTTTCATTCTTCCTCTTATTTGAATTGCTTTAGCAACCACAGTCTGACGCTTAATTCGAGCATAAACGAATCATCTGCATCAACTAGAGTCAAACCTGTCAATTGTTCAATATTACGCAAACGATATAATAACGATTGGCGATGTAAATTAAGGGCTCGTGATGTTTGGCTGACATTTCCTTTAAACTTCTGATAGGTCATAAAGGTATGAATTAAGTCCGTTTGTCGTTTACGATCATACTCAATTAAAGGATTCACTGTTTCCCGTACCATGTCAATTAGAGCCTCGTTATCAGCCACATTCATTAACAAGCGATTGACTTTCGTCTCTTCAAAAAACGTTCGATCACCAAAACCAGCTTCATCTGTATGAATATCTAGGGCCGTTCGTGCTTCTTGATAACTCTCATAAAATGCTCGCATCCCATTAGCGTGTAAACCAATGCCCCAAGCAAAATAAACATGAGCTAACTGATCATGCAATCGTCGTTCAACCATATCTAAAAAGTGATTAACCGTCTCTTGATACCCTGAATGGTCTATTTCTAAAAATATAATGACTTCTCCTTCATCAAATGAAGACATTGTTTTGCGTTCTAGTTGCTGACTAGCATGAGTTATTTCTTTCTGTACATAATAGTTCAGACTATGTAACGATGATTGCCCAGGTTGATCGTAGTGATCATCCCAATCCGTTTCAATTTCTTTTAATTGAAAATCTCCAACAATACAAGCATAAGGTAAAGTTAAGTCATACCCTAACAATTCTCCTTTAGACAACATTTTAGCATCAAGGGCTGTATCATCTTTTGCTAACTGCAAGACAAAGTTATCCTTTAAACGAATTTCTGTCTTTTCTACAGCGTTTTCAGTTAAAAAATATAGCGCACAGGCTGTTAAACCGTGTTCTAAGGCATGCATTGTAAACCAATTTAGCTCTTCTGCAGATTTCGGCATCACCAACAAATAACCTTGCTTCTTATTATTCGAGAAAATCGTTAACTCATAACATGTTTTCTCACCGACTAAGTATTGATTTAAATGGTGATAAAGTGGATGCTCCGTTAGTGGTAGATCAGGACGAGCAAGTCGTTCAACGGCTATATCACGCTCGCCATTTAGAGCAGCAATCACATCAGCATCAAAATCACAATTAGCTCGAATATTCTTCTCATCGTCACTGATCGCAACAGGAATTTCAATGGCATGATATAATTGGTTCATTAACTCCTCCAATGTACAGCCATTCAAAACACTCGTTACTAGCGCTTGGCGCAATGCTTCAACTCGATTACGATTAGACTCATTTTCTTCATTGATGAGTTGAATCACACGATGAATAATATCAGAGAAACGCGTTTGCCATGAGACTTCGATTAATGTGAAATCGTGTTCTTGGGCAAGCTTCAGCACCTCTTGAGGTATATTAGATACATAGCGGCCAGTTGCAATCATTAAGGCTGTTGCCCCTGAATCAATAATATCTTGAACAAAGGAACGAAATATTGAGGGGTGATCCTCACAACCAATCCCTGTCGACAGAACAAATTCATGTTTACGAACAAAATTTTCAACCGGAATCTCAATGACTGATATCCATTCAATGTCGCGTTGATCAAGTTCTGTTTCACCAGTATGAACAACCGCTTCATTCATAATATCAAAATTAAGCACATCACGCATTGACACGCCCATGTTCTCACCTTCTCTCCTATCTGTTCTTTTATTATAGATGGATTTAGTGAAAACCGTCAATTCAGAATATTGCGATATTTAATAAAAAAGTGTCGGCTTAGGTAAACCGACACTTTTCATAAATCATATTTGAATTAATTATTTGCTAAAAGAACGTAACAAATCACGATTCATTTGCGATTAACATACTTTTTAACGGCGAAAAACGGGCGTTAAAGAAGCGTAAT
The DNA here is from genome assembly GCF_011761495.1 of Alkalibacillus almallahensis. Lineage (GTDB taxonomy): Bacteria > Bacillota > Bacilli > Bacillales > Alkalibacillaceae > Alkalibacillus > Alkalibacillus almallahensis. The sequence continues at coordinate 29,347 of NZ_JAASRU010000018.1, forward strand.
GTTGGCGGTTCATAATCCATTGATAAGCCTTTGATTTGTTCTCTTTTATTATAAAGATTAATCACTGAATCAGCGACAACATCCATATGGCTATTGGTATAGACGCGTCTAGGGATTGTTAGTCTTACCATTTCTAGTTTCGGTACATTATGTTCCCCGGTTTCTTTATTACGCCCAGCCGAAACAATGCCTCGCTCCATCGAACGAACACCTGAATCAAGATAAAGTGCTGCTGCTAGTGATTGTGATGGGAACATTTCCCGGTCTAAATGACTTAAAAATGCTTTAGCATCTAAATATACAGCATGACCACCAATTGGACGGACAATCGGAACGCCTGCTTCCATTAATTGTTCGCCTAAATAACGGACTTGCTTAATCCGATGTTCAATATAAGCATCATCCATCGATTCGTACATCCCTTGAGCCATGGCTTCCATATCACGACCAGCCATTCCACCATAAGACGGCATCCCTTCATATACGACAACTAACTCACGAGCTCGTGTATATAAATCAAAATCATTCATCGCTAGGAAACCACCAATATTAACTAGCGGATCCTTCTTACCACTCATGGTGCAGCCATCAGAGAATTTGAACATGTCACGGACAATATCTTTAATCGGGCGGTTTTGTTGGCCCTCTTCTCTTTCTTGGATGAAATAAGCATTTTCAACGCAACGGGTCGCATCGAACATAACGTCAATTCCATGCTCTTGGCATAAGGTATAAGTCTCTTTCAAATTCGCTAAGCTAACTGGTTGGCCCCCTGCCATGTTGACCGTCACAGCGACACAGACATAAGGGATTTTATCAGCTCCGACCTCATCAATTAATTCTTCTAATTTCACAAGATCCACATTACCTTTAAAATCAAGCTCAGCTGAAGGATCATGTGCCTCATCAATAATGACATCTACAAATGTACCACCATTCATTTCTTGGTGAGCACGAGTTGTCGTAAAGTACATGTTACCAGGAACGTAATCTCCAGGCTGAATTTTCATCTGTGATAATAAATTCTCAGCCCCGCGACCTTGATGGGTCGGAATCACATAATCATAGCCAAATAAATCTTGCACCGCATGTTCTAGCTTGTACCAACTTTTACTTCCGGCGTAGGCCTCATCACCCATCATCAGCGCGCCCCACTGTTTATCGCTCATCGCATTCGTACCGCTATCTGTTAACAAGTCAATATAAACATCTTCACTATCAAGTAAAAATGTATTGTAACCTGCTCGTTTCAACGCTTCCTCTCGTTCTTCGCGGTTAAGCATCGTCAGTGGTTCGACCGCCTTTATTTTATACGGTTCAGCTGTGCGTCGCATTCAAACACCCCTTTTTATATTTTCTTAATTTTCAGTATATAAAGACGCTTAAAAACTAACAAGCACACTCATAAAAAGATAAACGCTTTAACGTCATAAAATTTACGTCATTTTGCATCTAAATCCTTAATGTTTAATAGAACATTAAAAAAGGGTAATGTTTGAATAAAAGAAGAAAGGAGTGCTTTTCAGATGTTAGAACTCATATTATTTATTATTGTCGGCGGCCTAATCGGTTGGATTGGAGGTATGCTGATTGGTGGCACACCTGGTGGAATTATCGGAAATATCGTGAGTGGCTTTGTTGGCGCTTGGATTGGTCATAATCTATTTGGAACAATTGGCCCAGAAGTCATGGGGATTGCTGTATTCCCTGCCATTGTTGGTGCACTGATCTTTGTTGCGATCTTAAGTTTAATCATGAAAGTTGTAAAGTAGACAAATTTTTTCCCCCATTTAATAAAGAAAGCTCGGCCAGGATTCTGGCCGAGCTTTCTTCTTATTGTTCACCTAACAAATACATGTAATGGACGAGTGTTTCCATACCTTGGTCGAAGTTTTCTAAGTGGAAATGTTCATTTGGTGCGTGTAGGTTTTCATCTGGTAAACCAAAGCCCATTAACACCACGGGCACATTTAAGATACGATCCAATTCAGCTACAATCGGAATCGATCCTCCTCCACGAACATAAGCCGTATCATTTTGATAAACCGTTTCGTAGGCTTGAGCCGCTTTCTGGATAACAGGATGATCAAATGGTGTCACATATGGCTTACCTTTATCAAATGGCGTGACACTCACATTCACACCCACTGGAGCCTGAGCATGAACATGTTTCGTCAGTTGTTGAACAATATGTTCTGGATCCTGGTCAGGTACCAAACGACAAGTGATCTTAGCCGTTGCTTGATTTGGTAACACTGTCTTGATGCCTTCCCCTTGGAATCCACCATAAATACCGTTAACTTCTAAAGTTGGACGGACAGAGGTGCGCTCAACATAAGAATAACCGGCTTCACCATCTAGGGCTGGAACACCAAGGTCATCTTTTAACTGTTCTTCATCAACTGACACGCGCGCTAACGCATCACGCTCATCTTGCGTTAATTCAGGAATATCGCGGTAAAAATCTTCTACTTGAATGAAATTATTATCATCACGGAACGAATCCACGATTTTAACAAGCGCATGAATTGGGTTTACGACGCCTCCACCATATTCACCTGAATGGAGATCACTATTCGCCCCTTCAACATCAATTTGAATACCTGCTAGACCACGCAAACCGTACGTGATTGTCGGTTTTCCTTTTTCAACTAAGGCCGAATCAGACACAATTACAAGGTCAGCATTAAGTTGATTAGCATGCTCATCCGCAAACTTCGGTAAATTTGGGCTACCGATCTCCTCTTCACCTTCAATTAATACTTTGAAGTTTACAGGTGGCGCATCATCTTGGTTAATGACAGCCTCCATCACTTTCAAATGCATAAAGACTTGTCCTTTATCATCAGTCGCGCCACGTGCATAAATTTTCTCATCACGAATTGTTGGTTCAAACGGCTCCGAATCCCATAAATGGACAGGGTCAACTGGTTGTACGTCATAATGACCGTAAACTAAAACGGTCGGCGCATTACCATCTGCTATGTATTCACCATAAACAACTGGGTGGCCGTCTGTTTCCATGATCTTAGCCTCTTGGAAACCAATATTATGAAGTTCTTGTTCTACCCACTGAGCACCGCGCAATGTATCTTCCTTGTGTTCAGATAATGAACTAATACTTGGGATTTTCAAAAAATCTTGAAGTTCCTCTAGATGACGTTCACGATTATCTTTTAAAAACTGAATAACTTGCTTCTGCATAACTGCCCCTCCTTAAACTAATTCTTCATTCCATTATAAAATAAAAGGACTGATTGTGCATGACTTAATCATTAAAAATAACGTTTTAATCACTATTTAATTTCGGTGATTTTAATTGATTATGTAATAGAAATGATATTAGAATCAACTAGAGTAAGACTCTAAAACCATGAATGCGACCAGGCAGAGCACTACCTATCCCACATAACATTAGATTTAACCAATTAAAAAAGAGAGGCCGTAGCCTCTCTTTAAGTCACTCTATTCTTCAATTACAAATTCAAGTGCTGCTTGAACTTTGACTTCTTTACCAATTAATACGCCACCTGTTTCAAGTGGTGCGTTCCATGTTAAACCATAGTCTTCGCGATTGATTTTACCTTCGATATCAAAACCAGCAACCATGTTACCACCCATTGGATCTTTCGCAACACCGTTTGCTTCAACTTTGAACGTTTCTTCATTTGTTACATCTTTAATTGTAACATCTGCAACCATTTCATATTCTGAATCAGCTACTTTATTAAATGATTTAGACTGAACAGTGATCGTTGGATAATTTTCTACATCGAAAAAGTCTTCTGATTTTAAGTGACCGTTACGATCTTCTTGGTTTGTTTCAATTGAATCTACATAAACAGTTGCTTTCGCATTAACTGAGTCTAAATCTTTAGGATTACCACTTACTTCAACATCGAAGTTTTGGAATTCACCTTTCGCTTTAGATACCATCATGTGTTTGACTTGGAAATCAATCGAGCTGTGTACTTTGTCTAGTGATACTTGTGCCATAAATATAGCCTCCTTAAATTATGTTACTTACTTTATGTAACTAACTATACATAAATAATTTAATAAAGTCAAGTAAGTAAAATGATTTTCAATCGTCAACAAATTGGTTATAATGTAAGCAAGAGGTGATCGCATATGGATCAAACGATTTGCCCGAAATTCGAAAAAGCTTTATCCATTATGAACAAACGCTGGACTTCACTAATTATTTTTCAACTATTAGAAGGCTCTCAGCGTTTTTGTGAAATAGAGTCCGCCATTGGCGTCAGTGGACGCGTTTTATCAGAACGCCTAAAAGATTTAGAGAAAGAAGGAATGGTGACGCGCACTGTTCACGACGAAACGCCTGTGCGGATCGAATATTCCTTAACGGATAAAGGCCATTCTCTTAAGCCAGCGCTTAATCAAATCCAGTCGTGGGCTGATGAATGGGTTGAAGCGGAATAACTTATGAGATACTCTCGCTTATAAAGCGGGAGTATTTTTTAGGTCTAAAGCATCAACCTCTTCTCACTACCTTGTGTAAATTGACTATTCACCCCGAATTTAACGTTCGAATGACCTATTCGATTTTCCCCTCACAATTTTTTATTCCCACTCACACAAATGCTAAAACATTTATTGTTCAAATTTTCTAAATATTAGTTATATAGTCGCAAGGGATTTAAATTACTTTTATGGAATAGTTAAGTTGTGCGCCATATGGCGAAACAATAAATCTTAGGAGGGAATTGAATGTCGAGAAGGTTGCGCAAGTTTTTATTAGGGGTTACCGCCTTTTTACTGGCTCTCAGTGTATTCATTATGTCTACAGATTATGCTGAAGCAAAGGGCAAAGGTAAAAGCAAAGGTAATAATAAACATCAAGACACAAGTGAAGCAAGTGGCGAACTACAAAAGACTGGAACCATTCACGGTGAGTTTGATTATGAGTCTGATGAGGCCGTTACAGTTATTGTTGAAATGACCTCTCCTTCTGTCTTAGAAGGTAAACATCAAAATACATCCGTAGATCGTGATACGTTAAAAGAAGAACGTGGTACTGTCATTGATCGCATCCAATTAATCTCAGAATCAAGTGAGGTTAACCGCGAATATGATTACGTCTTTAGTGGTTTTTCACTTGAAGTTAAACAAAGCGATATTAGAGCAATCGCTGCTGTTAACGGAGTTGAAGCTGTTTATCCAAACGTTAAACACGAAGTAACAAAAGTTGATGAACAATCTTTTAGCCAAGATGAGGTATCACCTGAAATGATTGATACTGCTCCTCATATCGGTGCACCAGATGTATGGGAAGATCTTGGTTACACAGGAGAAGGTGTGACAGTCGGGGTTATTGACACAGGTGTCGATTACACACACCCAGACCTTGATCATGCCTTTGGTGACTATAAGGGCTATGACTTTGTCGATCAAGATAAAGACCCTCAAGAAACACAGCCTGAACAAGGTGAAGTCACTAATCATGGTTCACACGTAGCTGGAACGATTGCCGCTAACGGAGTCATCCAAGGTGTTGCACCCGAAGCTGATATACTTGGTTATCGAGTGCTAGGACCTGGTGGTAGTGGTACTACAGATAACGTCATCGCAGGGATTGAACGTGCCGTTGAAGATGGCGTCGATGTCATGAATTTATCTTTAGGTAATACGAATAATGATCCAGACTTCGCGACGTCTCTTGCACTTGATAACGCTATGCAAGACGGTGTTGTTGCTGTTTCTTCAAATGGTAATAGCGGTCCAAGCGATTGGACAGTTGGCTCACCAGGTACAAGCCGTGAAGCTATATCTGTTGGGGCAAGTGAACTGCCATATATGCTTTATAACGTCGGAATCGATGTAAATGGATTAAGTGCTGATAGTGCAGATGTGATGGGTACACCTTCATCTGAAGCACTTCAAGCATTGAATGAAGGTGAATATGAATTAGCACAAGCTGGATTAGGGTCAGCTGACGAAGTGGCGGAAGTTGACTTAGAAGGGAAAATAGCTTTAGTCGAACGTGGTGAATATCCATTCGTTGATAAAGCTGAAAACGTTGCCGCGGCAGGTGCCGTCGGAATGGTAATTTATAATAATGTTGAAGGTACACAACCACGTGTCGGTGGTATGGCTTTACCTACCATTAAAATGTCTAAGGCTGACGGTGCTGCTTTAGTTGATTCAGTAGAATCTGGAGAGAAAACAATCACATTCAATATTGAAGAAGATGGCTTATCAGGTGAGACCATCGCAGACTTCTCTTCACGAGGCCCTGTAACAGATACTTGGATGATTAAACCTGATGTTAGTGCACCTGGGGTTAATGTCATTAGTACTGTTCCAACCCATAATGGTGCCATGCCACATGCCTATGCGGCGATGTCTGGTACAAGTATGGCAGCTCCTCATGTCGCAGGGGCAGCAGCATTAGTTGTTCAAGCACATGAAGACTGGGATGTCGATGAAGTGAAAGGTGCCCTAATGAACACAGCTGAACCACTCGAAGATTTAAGTGGTGAGCGCTACCCGAACAATACCCAAGGTGCTGGTAGTATCCGTGTTCCTGATGCAATTACGACTGATACACTGATGGCACCAGGTTCATATTCATTCGGTACATTTGAAAAAGACAATGGTAAAGAAGTTGAACGCCAACACTTTGAAATCGAAAACCTATCCAATGAGCGTAAACGTTACGATATGGACGTGACCTTATTTGATGGTAATGACCACATCAAAGTGATGACGAGCAATAACTTAAACGTTAAAGCTGGCGGTACGCAAAAAGTGAACATGAACGTTCAAGTCGATGCTGGAAAACTTGATGGCGGATATTATGAGGGATTGATTACGTTGAAAGAAGATAACGAAACAATCGAAATCCCTACTGTCCTATTCGTCCAAGATCCATATGATGTATTCGAAATTGACGACCTTATGGCTCATGGTGACTTCACATTAGACCAAGGCATTTTCGATGTCACACTTGGATTCAATTACGATATTGAGTACGTCGATTTTGCGATCTACGACTCAGGATTATCAGCTGGAGCCGTCATTGCTCAAGCAGGTGCTCATGACGCAGGCGAACACAACTTCACAATTGATGCGAGTCCAATCTTGCCTCAATTACCTGCAATCTTACCTTCTGATGGTTATAACTTCGTCGTCTTTGTCGGCAAAGGAGATAAAGAAGAAGGTTGGGTACTCGGCGAATTTGATTTAGACGAATAATCTATATCGAGTAGGAGGAGGTGATTAACCTCCGACCTCTCACACCACCGTACGTACGGTTCCGTATACGGCGGTTCAATTTTATTTAAACACGTACTTTCTTATAATGTTGTGCAGAGGAGACTAGCCCGAATTGGGCTAGTCTCTTGTTGGTTATTGTGGTTGTAAGAATCCAGGAGTAAGCGGTGCGAACCGCACCTTTACTTGTATAGCTGTTTCTGTAAGCATTGTATTTACT
>NZ_JAASRU010000019.1 GCF_011761495.1 Alkalibacillus almallahensis
GACTTTCTCGACAGCCTGAAAAAATCGTGGAAGACATCAAAATTGATGTCTTCCACGATTTTTCATTTCAATCACTGGGTTTTGTCCCAGCCTCTTTTACATTTTAATCACAATATCTTTCGTCAATCGTCGGTTAATCCAAGCAAGTAATAGAATTAATCCAACTGCAATAGCTGTGACGATCGGTAAGGAAAGGTCACTAGGCTCAGAGGCTAACCCAAAGAAGACGTATTTTTCATCGTCCCATAAAGCTTCTGTCATCATCCCAACGTAAATGGCGACACCGATAAAGACGAGGCCGATCATCCAATTGTAACGATAAAAGCCAATGGTAATAAACCAACCGAACATAAAGTGGATCATGAGCGTTAAGATGTATTCAAAGCTGATTATGGCAGCACTTCCAAGTGATAAAGTAGCGACATCAATGGTTAGTGGTACCCACGGAATGATGAGCATTTCGAGTAAATTTAATAGAATGAAAGCGATGGGTAACGTCAAAGCTAACCCAATACCCGACATCAATGTTCCAAAATAGTACTCCCATCTGGTGATGCCATTTTGACCGAAATAGCTGAGGAAGACGAAAACGGACATCAACCCGATTATGAGCATAAATACCGTTGAAGCTTCAGCCATGAATTCCAATAATGTCATTTCGGCGATTTCATTTAGTTGATCATCCACTCGGTCTGCGACTACAAGTAATACGCCCCGCACGAGCACGCCACCAATGATGATAAACCACAGCGCCCACTTCAGTTGTTCGACATATTGACCGCCTGCGACCATCCATTTTCTATCGGTTGTTTGCATGACTGTCCACCTCTTTCGTTAAATGTATAAATAGATCTTGTAAAGCTGGTTGTTGCGTTTCAAGGCCGAGCTCACGTGCCTTTTGCTGTAATGAGTCTGCTTGTTCCGTTAAGATTAGAGCTGATTTTGTTTGGCCGAGCGTTTCTTCGTTTAAGACTTGATAACCTGTCGTGAAATCATCAACTTGTTCTGCAGCCCCCGTGATCTGAACGGCTCCCGACATTAACGATTCATAGTCATCTGCTAGTAACATTTCGCCGTTTTGAATCATCACGACTTCATCGAATAAATGATCCATTTCTGAGACGAGATGCGTGGATAAAATGAAAATTCTTGGATGCTCCGTTTGCTCGTTTAAAATTTCCCGGTAAAATAAATCGCGCGTGGGGGCGTCCATCCCTAAATAAGACTCATCAAAAATCGTAATCGGGCAACGGCTCGCTAAGCCAACTGTCACGTTAAAGGCTGATTGCATTCCGGTTGATAGTTTTTGAAGCGGTTTTTTCAGTGGTAAGTTAAATCGATTAACGAGCTCCATTGCGTAATCATAATCAAAATTCGGCCGGAAAAATGGGATATCTTTGAGTAGACTTTCAACTTTTTCTGTTTCTTCTTTGTAATCCTTATCATAGGAAAAACAAATTTGCTGCATGGCATTTGGATTTTCAAAAATCGTTTCATTATTTAATGTGATTTGTCCATTAGTAACGGGCCTGAAAGCAGCTAATAGTGATAATAATGACGTTTTCCCAGCGCCGTTTCGGCCTAATAATCCGTATATTTTTCCATCTTCTAAGTCTAGATTAATATTTTTTAAAATCGAGTCATTCTTAATCTCGAGTGATACATCATTGAATTGTACGTGGTTAGACATTATTGTCCCCTCCTTTTGGTGTCTTGAATGATTTGTGTAAGTTCTTCTTCTGACATGTTTAATTTCTCAGCTTCTGCTAATAAATCGCGGACGTAGCGCTCAACGAATGATGCCTTGCGCTGCTCGATTAATTTGGCTTTGGCCCCCTCTGCAACAAACATCCCAACACCTCGCTTTTTGTATAAAATGCCTTCTTCGACTAGCTGATTAATCCCTTTAGAAACGGTTAAATGATTAACTTTATAAAAATTGACTAACTGATTCGTTGAAGGAGCTTGCTCGCCTTCAGGTAATTGATCGTTTAATATTTGGTCTTCGATGATTTCGCGGATCTGTTGAAAAATGGGACGATCATCTCGAAAGGATCCCGTCATTTGGCTGTCACCACCTTTATTTTTGTGCGGTTTGGGTTATGGTTATATAGTTATGTATATAAGTATATGTGATGAATTTGGAAATTGCAAGTTGATTTTTAAAATTGATGACTGTTTGATAGTAATCGTCTTTTTATTAGAAGTTTACGTTACAATTTTTTTAGTTCATTATTGGTAGGAAGAGAGGGGGACTACACAACGATAGACTTCTGACTGATTCTAAGTCTGTATAAAGCTTTTGTGCTAAATTGTTTTAATGAAAAACTTTAAATCTTTATGGCTTTGAGATTTTTTCTGTATAATCGTATTTAAGTGCAATTCCTTCAATAAAGAGTAATTTCATTTACAGCTTCAAGTAGTAGATTTAGAAACGTTGTGTAAGAGATGCCTAATACAAATAGTACTGAAATTTTTAAATTCATGTATTATTAATTTAGTAAATGAGTAATCTAGTTCCACTATGAACTTACAATGCAGAATGGGGGGTGCGTTTATGGGGGTGTTTTTAGAAGTTGTTTTACCGATCATTAGTGTATTTATTATAGGTTATTTGTTACAAAAATGGCGGAAGCTTGATGTAAAATCAGTATCGGCTGTTACTATTTATCTCTTTATTCCGTTTCTTGTTTTTGATGCGTTTTATTATGAAGAATTCAGCAATGATTTTGGGATTATTATCATTAGTTGTTTCGTATTGTTATTTGCCACCATCGCACTTATTAAATTTCTTAAATTGCTTTTTAAGTGGGATCGTATGGAAGAAAGCGGGATAATTTTATCTTCATCTTTCATGAATGCGGGAAATTATGGTGCGCCGATTATTATGTTTGCACTTAATGAAGAGGCATTTAATTACGCCATTATTTTTATGGCGATTCAAACGATCATTATGAATGTGTTTGGTGTCTATTATGCATCGCGTGGTGGTTATGAGGTCCGTTATGCGATTTTTGCGGTATTTAAGATGCCTGCCACTTATGCTATATTGCTCGGAATCAGTTTGAATTTATTAGATGTTAACTTACATACACGTGTTCTGGACATGGTAGACTTCATGTCAGCTGTTGCTTTACCTCTTATGATGGTTGTCTTAGGTATGCAACTTGCGAATATTTCGTTTGAAAAGTTTGAAGCCGGGAAGGTAATGGCTGGTACAATCGTGAAGCTTATTGTGATGCCGATTATGGCTTGGGGATTAGTAACATTGCTCCCTGTTTCGGATTTATTAGGAAAGGTTATTATATTACAGTCAGCTATGCCTGCCGCTGCCACAACTACTATGTTTGCACTTGAATTCAAAGCAAAGCCAGACTTGGTATCGAGTGTCACATTGGTCACGACCGTTTTAAGTGTTGTAACGATTTCAATTTTATTAGTTATTTTAGTATAACTGACGTGTTTAACCTTTTAACGATACAAATGAATTTTGAACAGTGTTATGTGAAGTATGTTTGGCTCTGGGGCGAATCGAAAATAATAAGTAGAAATTTAGACTAAAAAAGGTAACAGGTTGTGAATTTCTCAACCTGTTACCTTAGGTCAACATAAATTTTATACAAACATATTGGCAACTAATAAACCAACAAGCGCTGTTAACCAAGCTAGTGTAGTAGGTATGGACCATGTAATAATTTGTTCTTTAACGTTTCTAATACCTAGCATACGGTTGACGATCCAGAAGAAACTGTCGTTGAAGTAAGAGAATACTAGTGAACCTGATGTGGCTGCAATCGCTGCTAATCCTAAATTAACATCTAATCCTGTTAAAATAGGGGCTGTAATTGATGCAGCTGTAATCATGGCAACTGTACCACTACCTTGCGCGATTCGAACTAAACTAGATACGATAAACGGTAGTAGAATTAACGGAATGGATAAATCTACTATTTGTTCAGCGATATAATCACCAGCACCACTTTCTTGTAAAACAGTACCTAAGGCACCGCCACCACCAGTAACTAATAAGATGATTCCAGATTGTTTAATGCCTTCTTCCATCTTGTCTAATGATTCTTGTTTAGAAAGATGACGAGTTAAGACTAGGATTCCGTAAATAAGACCAAGTCCAACTGCTATAACTGGTGAACCTAAGAATAATAGGTAATCATAAATGCCGCCAGTTCGTTCTAAGGCTGAGATAATCGTATTAGCGAAAATTAGCACAATTGGAATTAAAATCGGCATACTTGAATGAAAGAGTGATGGTAAATTTTTCTGTTCGACCATTTCATAATATTCTTCTAAATTCTGTGGTTGTTCAGGACGAATCCAGTCAAGGCCTTCCTCATCTGGCAATTGATAGATTCGTTTGCCTAACCACTTTGCATAAAAAACGCCAACCATAATGATAGGTACTGAGAATAGTAGACCCCAAAGGATCATGATTCCAACATCAACACCGAAAATGCCTGCAACACCTAATGGACCAGGTGTAGGAGGGACTAAGGAGTGTGTTGTGACAAGTCCGATTGCAAGTGCGACACCAATGGCAAGAACTGATTTGCCAGTATTTCTGGAAACCGCTTTCACGATTGATGTAAGAATAACGAAGGCTGAATCAACAAAGATTGGAATCGAGACAATGTAACCTGTTAGGGCCATTGCCCATTCTTCGTTTCGCTTACCAACCATTCGGATAAATGTGTAAGCTAGCCGCTCAGAAGCGCCAGCAACTTCTAAAATACGTCCGAGCATGACCCCGAAACCGATTACAATACCAATGCTTCCTAACGTACCACCGAAGCCGCTTGTAATTGCATCAGCAACAGCTGGAGGTGCCATACCTCCAACTAGACCAACAATTGCTGCTGCAATAATAAGGGCAGGGAACGTGTGAATTCTTGTTTTAACAACTAAAAATACTAGAAAGGCAACACCAATGATGAGCCCTAATACTGATTGTGCTCCCAAAATCATTCTCCCCTTTGCTTATTATTGATTATTGAAATAAGGTGTATATTTTGCACAAGCTAGAATTGCTTCTACCATGCTGACTTCACTTGCAATATTCTGTCCAGCAATGTCATAAGCTGTGCCATGGTCCACAGAAGTTCTTAAGAATGGCAAGCCATTCGTAATTGATACTGTCCGTTCAAAATCAGTCATCTTTGCTGCAATATGACCTTGATCGTGATAGAGAGATAAGACAGCATCATATTTACCGTGTAATGCTTGATGGAACACTGAGTCAGCTGGAACTGGACCAGCTACATTTAAGCCATCATTTTTAGCTCGTTCGATTCCTGGTGTTAGCTCTTTGCCTTCTTCATCACCAAATAATCCATTTTCTCCTGCGTGAGGATTTAATCCCGCAACTGCAACGGATGGATTCTCGATTCCTAGTAAGTTTAAGGCGCTGTTGCAACGATGAAGATAGGAATAAACACGTTCTTCGGTCATTTGACCAATCGCGTCTTTCAACGATAAGTGACGTGTTAAGAAGAAAATTCTAAGTCCTAATACTTCAAACATTGTCATTGGGTCTTCGCTGTTAGTATAAGCTGATAGCATTGCTGTGTGGTCGATGTGTGGGACTTCACCAGCTTGTAGAGATTCTTTATTAATAGGTGTTGTCGCCATAGAATCTGCTTCTCCGTTTTGGATTAATTCAATTGTGTATTTAATATAATCATGTGATGCTCGACCACTCATGCCATTGACTTTTCCAAACTCGAATTGATCCATGTCGATGTTGTCGATATGAATTAAATCGATCGCTCCGTAGTCGTAATTAGCCTCGTGTACTGCTTGGATTGTGTTGATGGATAAATCTACGTTCGTAATCTTAATAGCTTGTTCCATGATCTGTTGGTTTCCAACGACAATTGGTTTTGATAAACTGTAGATTTCTTGCTTATCTAATGATTTCGCAACAATTTCAGGTCCGATGCCTGAAGGATCTCCCATTGGAATTAAAATAATTGGTTTAGTTTGCATTGTTGATAACTCCTTTTGAATTGATAGTTTGTAAGTATTTAATAGATTCGACAATCGCTTTCTTATCGCCAATTAACCCGCCTTTTGTCACTATGGAAGTGTTAGCTAGTTCTCCTCCAATAAGCTTTCCATATGAAGCAAGGGGAAGGACTTCACCTTCTAGTTTGATGCCTTCTGCTTTAGCAATGTGACAAATAGATGCTGTTAGGTCACCACCACTAAAGTAAAAGCCTCCTAGTCTATAAGGTTGGTTGGCCAAATCATAAGTGATAGCAGCTAACCCGTCTGTTATTTGTTTGGCCAGTTTTTCTTTTGAGACTTTTTCGGTTGTTGCTAATTTATTCAAATCTAATACCGTCTGGCTTGGTTCGTTGGTCGTAATTAGGATAAAGTTCTCTTGGGCAATTCTATCTTTTGCAACGTCGATCGCTCGATTAACTTCTTCCTGCCATGAATCAGTGAAACTAGCTAATTTTGCTGGGTCAACATATACGGGTTTAGCATCGTATTTGCCTGTAAAATATTGAATTTGATTTTGAGTAACGGGCGTTACGCTACCGATTGTTAAAATGTACTTATTCTCTTCTTGTTGTTGATGGAGGACCTCGTTCGCAAAGGCAGACGTGAAAGGACCAGGATCAACTGTTAATACGGGATTGTTCAATTGAGCGCTGGCTTGAGCTACGTTTTCTATCTCTTCATCAGTAACCGCATCAATCGTAATGATTTTGAAACCTTGGTCTGCCTTTGATTGAATGGCCTGTTTAATAGATTGATTACCTTTTAGAACATCGCATAATTCGATCGTAGCGACATCATACATGGATTGTACTTCGACTAGCTCGTTGACTTTTGATGTATGAATAGGTTTTACAGGATCTTGAGCGACTTCCGTTTCTTCTAAAGGCACGCCGTTAACAAGGAGATATCCACCAACAGATACACGTTCTGACTTAGGATAAGAAGGTACGACGATGGCAACGGTTTCATGATCTAAATAGTCGAGCATAGCATCAATTTCAGCCCCTAAGTTCCCTCTAAGCGTTGAATCAATGCGTTTACTATAAAGAGTGGGGGATAAATTTGTGTCCTCGATTGTCTCCATAATGGATTTTACTTTTTCGTTGGCGACTATACTTTCGTCGTAACGACTATCTGTATCGAAGCACAGAGCATCATATTGATCGTTGGGCAACGTTTGATTACTAACAACTGTTGCCGTACTTAAACCAATTTGGTCTAATTTAACTCCAGTTGCGTTAGCCCCTGTTAAATCATCAGCTATTACTACTAACTCCATTATTCATCATTCCTTTTGGCTATTCGCGATGTGTAAATCGGTTAAAGAAGATAATTTTTCATTTGTGAAGTGATCGATGCCTTCGTCTGTAATGACACCAGTAATATAATTGAGTGAGCTTACGTGTGCAAATGCTCGCTTGTTGAACTTGCTATGGTCGATTAACGTCCACACTTTTAAAGCAGATTCAATCATCAATTGTTTCTGTTGAGCTTTTTCAAGTGTTGGTACCGAGATGCCTTTGTCTAAGTCCAAAGCATTCGCACCTAAAAATAGTAAGTCAACATCGATACTTCGGTAGAAATCCATTACTTGATTGCCGATTAAAGTTCCAACTTTTGATTGAATATTTCCTCCTGTCAGAATCACCTCAGAATTAGAATCTAGTAATTCATGTGCGATTTTCACATCATTTGTCACAATGGTAAGGTCATCACGATACTTAATCAGTTTTGCTAATTCTAAAGTGGTGGTACCTGAGTCTAAAATGATCTTGGCATTAGGAAATACAAACTTCATCGCGTATTGTGCAATGTCTCGTTTTTCATCTATATATTTCGTTTCTTTAACAGTCAGAGGATCCTCTAATGTTAATGAAGTTGAGACAGCACCTCCATGAGTTCTGACGAGCTTGCCTTCGTCTTCGAGAGCTGCTAAGTCACGTCTGACCGTCATTGATGAAACAGAGAATTGTGATACTAGCTCATCAATGGTTATTTTTCCATTCGTTTTAATGAGCTCATAAATCATATTCTGTCTTTCCAATTGCAACATAGTTAAAGGTCCTTTCTGTTTAAAACAAACATTTATATGTTTATTTACGTTTGATTATAATCGGAAATGTTAGCGATTTCAATAGAAAATTAAAATTTTGATGAATATTCGGTTTTTGTGTTTATTCGTGTTCATTTTTGTTCGATAGCAAAATTTATTTATCATAAAATTATTCGTTAAATTATGTCAGTATTTCGGTTATAATGTAAATTAGAGTATTGAGTGAGAAAAGGAGCGATTCAAGTGAACTGGCAAGATCAGTATCAGCGATGGAAAAACGATCAAGATTTAGAACCTCAGTTAAAAGAAACATTACATAATATGAATGAAAATGAAATAGAAGCGGCTTTCAGTGGTACGCTTGAATTCGGAACAGGTGGCATGCGCGGTGTGCTTGGGCCTGGGACGAATCGGATGAATGTCTATACGGTGCGTAAGGCAGCCAAAGGTTTAGCGCTTTATCTAATAGAACAAGGGTTGGCAGACCGTGGCGTGGCTGTTGCGTATGATTCGCGCTATCAGTCACGCGAGTTTGCGGTTGAAACGGCGAAAGTCCTTGGCGTGCATGGGATTAAAACATATGTCTTTACGGGTGTTCGCCCGACACCAACGCTATCGTTTGCGGTTCGGCAGTTAGAAGCAGGGGCAGGTGTGATGATCACGGCGAGTCACAATCCACCTGAATATAACGGCTACAAAGTGTATAACGAACAAGGTGCGCAGTTGCCACCAGCTCAAGCTGATCAAATGATTGATCAAGTGAATAGTGTAGCCGATGAACTCGCTATTGCAGTGAAAGATCAAACAGAGATCGAGGCAGAAGGATTGTTAAATTGGATTGATGAGGCAGTGGACGAGGCTTATTTGCGTGAGCTTCAGTCGATTACTTATCGTGGTGACGTGAAGCGGGATTTATCGATTGTTTTCACGCCATTACATGGTACGGCGCATAATTTGGTGACGCGAAGTCTGGCTCAGGCTGGATTTGACCATGTTTTTGCTGTAGGGGAACAAGTTGAGGAAGATCCAGAATTTTCAACAGTGAAGTCGCCGAATCCTGAAGAACATCAAGCGTTTGAATATGCGATTGCAAAAGGTAAGGATGTTGACGCAGATGTGTTAGTCGCGACAGATCCTGATGCAGACCGGCTAGGTGTGGCCGCGAAGAAAGCGGATGGCGAGTATCATGTGTTAACGGGTAACCAGCTCGGAGCACTTATGCTGGATTATAAATTAGCGAATATGGATGAAGTGCCTGGAAATGGCGTGATGATCAATACGATTGTGACGTCTCAGTTAGGCAAGGCCGTTGCAGATCACTATAATGTGACGACGGAGCATACGTTAACAGGATTTAAGTTTATCGCTGAGAAAATTGAAGACTATAATCAGTCTGGTGAGCATGAGTTTGTCTTCGGTTATGAGGAAAGCTATGGTTATTTAGTGGAGGATTTTGCTCGTGATAAAGACGCGATTCAGTCGACGTTATTGGCGTGTGAGATGGCGGCTTATTACCGTGAGCAGGACATGACGTTATTTGATGCCTTGGAACAATTATTTGAGCGTCATGGTTATTATGTTGAAGACTTGCATTCGTTGAAATTGGAAGGAACAGATGGACCTGAGCAAATTAATGCGATTATGGAAGATTTCCGTATTAATCCAGTTGAAGGTGCGATTGCCGTTGAGGATTATTTAACTGGGAAACGCACGTATTTAGAATCAGGCGAGTCAGTTGAGTTGGATCTGCCAGCTTCAAATGTGGTGAAATTTTGGCTCGATGATGATACATGGTGCTGCCTTCGTCCGTCCGGAACCGAGCCGAAAATGAAGTTTTATTTTGCGGTGAAAGGTGCGACACGCGAAGCTGCAGATGAGCGATTGAAGCAGCTGAAGGATCGTGTTTTAGAACGCCTTTAATCAAGATTGTTTAATAATTTGACTCGATTGTTAGACAATTCTTATTAATCGTTAGATAACCTCATTAGATTGTTAAATACTTCTCTAAGATTGTTAAACAATCCTAGGTGATTACCTAACAATCAGAGGATTTTGTGAAATAACTTTCTTATAGGTATAAGGAAAGCCATCGCGCTGAGACGCGATGGCTTTTCATTATTTCTTGATGAAGATTTTGTAGACGCCGATTGTTAAGAGCGGCAGCATGAAGACGGCAATCATGGCATAGGCCATCGCAGTGTAGCCAGTTGCGATTAAATCGATGATGCCGACTTGTGCTAGGACAAGAGCTAATACAAGGGCGCCAACTGCGATTATTCCTTTTTGAACTTGGCTTAAAGCTTTATTCGAGACTTCTTGTAGTTGCGTGTCGACACGGTCAACAAAAGCATGAATCATACCTGAGGACGTTTCGACTAATGTCCAGCCCACGACGACGCCGAATAAAATAACGACGATCACTGGAAATCCGTCTAGCATCACGAGCCAAGGGACGGATGCGTCAAACACGTCTGAATCAGGATAATGGCCGAGTAAGCTGAAGTAGATTAAGAACCATGGCACAGTCATGAGAACACCTGCAACAAGGCCAGCGACGACTGATTCTTTGCGTGATGTTTGGCGTTCGATCGAGAATAACGTCGCTGGGTAAACAGCTAAATTATAGCCGACGTAAAGAAGCCCTGTCCAGATCACGGTACCAACAGCGATATCACTTCCCGCAAAGCTTGTGTCGCCCGCTTGAAGGGTCGCGACAGCTTCATCCCAAGTAGTTGAAATGACGAGAATCGCAAATAATAAGTACCCGAGCATTAAAGAGAGTGTACCGAATGTTTTGAATCGTTCGATGACGCCTTTTCCGTAAAAGTTTAAAGCGCCAACGATGACAATAATGAAGCCGACTCCGACCCAGTAGTTCAAGTTGAGCGTGTTTTGCAAAATTTCACCTGTCGCAGAGGCCATAATCGAGATGATTAAAATTGCTAAGAAAATATAGACGATATCAAATAGGAACCATAATGGTCCGATGAGTTCTTTTAGAAAATGGCGGTAGTTGTACGTTTTGAACTTCCTGGCGAACTCGAATGTTAAAATTGATGCGATCGTAAATCCGAGGAAAATTGCAATGCCTGCCATCCACCCCATCGAACCGAATGCAGCACCGAATTCAACGATTTCTCGTCCGGTCGCAAATCCGCCGCCGATTAAGACGGATTGTAAGATGATACCGGGTAAAATGAAACGACCGAACTTGCCTTCTAATAACTTTTGCATGGTAACCCTCCTAAGTTTGTAAAGAAAATTCCTCTTGTTCGATGGTGAATTTCTCAAGTGCTAAAACGTCGATGTCGAAGCCAATGCCTGGCTTGCTTGGCGCGTGAATAACACCATTTTGAACGGTGACTTCAGGTGAAATAATGTCTTGATGCCAATATAAACTGGATGCCGCTGTGTCACCTGGTAATGTGAAATTGGGCAAGGTAGTTAGAGCGATATTATGCGCGCGTCCCACGCCAGCTTCAAGCATGCCACCACACCAGACGTCGATGCCGTGTTCCATACAATAATCGTGAATCCGTTTCGCTTCATTTAAACCGCCGACGCGACCGATTTTAATATTTATAATTCGGCAACTACCGAGTTCAATTGCTTTCCGTGTGTCTTCGAGTGAATGGATGCTTTCATCTAAGCAAACGGGCGTGTTGATCGCTTTTTGCAAGGTTGCATGATCGATAATATCGTCGTGCGCGAGTGGTTGCTCGATCATTGTTAAATTTAAGTCGTCCAATTGTTTTAACGTGTCGATTTGATCGAGCGTATAGGCTGAATTAGCATCCGCCATCATGTCGATATCGGGAAATTCTTCGCGCACACGTGATAAAGGCGCGATGTCCCAACCAGGTTTGATTTTAATTTTAATGCGTTTGTAGCCTTGTTCGACGCTTTTGCGGACGGTTTCAACGAGATCTTCGATGGATGGTTTAATCCCGATGCTGACACCGACATCAATGGTTTGTGCTTGCCCGCCGAGCGCCGTCGCGAGTGGCATGTTTTGTTGCTTGGCGAATAAATCCCAAACGGCGCCTTCCACAGCCGCTTTCGCCATTAAGTTTCGGCGGAACGGTTGGAATAGTTCATCGACATCAGCTGGGTGTTTAATCGTCGCATCTTGTAAGGCAGGAATGAGGAAGTCTTTGATGATGTGACGATTGGTTTCAACGGTTTCTTCGTTATACCACGGACTCGTGAAGGCGACGGATTCGCCATAACCGACATGACCTTGTTCATCTTCTGCTTCGATGATATAAAACTGTTTATCGTTGAAAGTCCCGAAACTCGTCGTGAACGGGTTAATAAGTGCCATATTCAATTTGCGTAAGCGGATCTTTTTAATCGGAATCATGAGTGGTTCACTCCTTTGTAAAATAATAATAGGTCAGTTGGTTTGCTTGATCTGGAACAGCAGCTCGCGCTTCATAACCGTTTTTGAAAAGCGTTTCGAACGCTTGTCTTGTCGCATGTCGCCATTGTTTTGCGAGATCTAAATCATCGGTTTTGATTTGGTGAAAATCGCGTGGAATCGGAATGGTGAATGCTTCTTTTTTGTTGTCGAAACGGTCAAGTCGTGCTTTTGGTTGATTATTTTGGACGTCAACGAGTGCTGGTAAATTGCTGATGTTAGGCTGTGCCAAAGGTTCGTCATCGTTAAAATGCCATTCAATCATGATCCGGTCCGTTTCGAGTCCTTGATTAAGACGATCATTCATCGCGCCGTAATGATTGACTTTGTAATGAGCGCCGCGTGCGCCGAGTTTCGTTAAGTTTAAGTAGGCGTTCATGCTTTGAAGCGGGTCGAATGTCCATGTCATCATGTCGTAACCCATGTCTGAGGCGTGACGTGCTTGTTCGTACTTCATTTCTTCGCCAAGTCCTGCTTGTTGATAATCGGGTAAAATACCGAGCATATGTGAGCAGAGATAAGTCTTCTCACCCTTAAATCCAGGGAAGCCGTAGCTGAAGGCAATGATTTGGTCGCCGTCGAATGCGCCTAAAATTAGACCGCCATGATTAGCTGTTGTGTATAGTTGATGAACGGGAATTGGGCTCATTTGCCAAACGGCTTCTTCGACTTGTTGCATCAATGGCATTTCGTCGATGGTGGTTAACCGTCTAATTTCGTACGTGCTCATCACGCATCATCTCCTTGAGCTAAAGTCTGTTGAATCGTCGCTGTCAAAATATCAACTGCTTTCGGAATCGCGTCAAAATTAAACGTCATATCAGGATGGTGTAGACCAGGCGCCAAATCACAACCAATCGCGAGCATCGTCGCTTTCACGTTCGGGAGTTTAAGGGTATAAAAATGGAAATCGTCGCCGCCAGTGGTCGTGATTGGGTCGCGTTTGCTGTCAGGATCAACTGTTTGGATGCCCTCTGCAAGTAAAGCAGTCGCTTCTTCGTTGTAAACCGCAGCAGCCATGTGTGCGCCCGTCTCAAGGTCAATTTTGATATCATGATAGGAAGCTAGATGATCGGCAATACGCTCGACTTGTGTTGATAGTTGATCCATCATGTCATTCGTTTGTGCGCGCAAATCAATCGCAAAATGCGCTTTCCCTGGAATAATATTCGTGTTTTTGCCGCCTGCATGAAGCTCGGTCATTTTCATCGAATGGGGAATCATCGGGTCGACATGTGTATGGCGCATATGGTGAATGATATCTGAAGCCACTTCTATTGCGTTCGTTCCTAGATGTGGGCGAGCTCCGTGCGTATCTGCTGACGTAATCGTTCCTTTAATGAATTTAGCTGAACCGTGCTTAATCGCAGGGGCGAACTCACCACTTTTGAGTTCCTGAACAGGTCGTAAATGCATACCAAATAAATAATCGAGATCATCCGCGACCCCTTTTTCGACCATGGCAAGAGCTCCGTTTCCTTTTTCTTCAGCTGGTTGGAAAATGAAGCGAACCGTGCCGTTCAAATCGGTTTCCACTAATTTTTGAAAAACGCCAATCACCGTTGTCATATGGGCATCATGGCCGCATGAATGATTCGCTTGCTCTTGACCGTTCACCTCTTGCCAAAGCGCGTCGATATCAGCACGAATGCCGACGATGGGTTTGCCACTACCAATCTCGACGACTGCACCTGGCATGTCATCGAATGTTTGAATGGTGGGATTATACGGTTTGAGCTGGTCGATGATGTATTGTGTAGTGTTGTATTCTTCCCAACTAATTTCCGCGTTGTTGTGTAAATGCGTCCAAATGTATTTAAGTGATTGTGACAATTTGCATGCCTCCTATTTATAAAAGAAATCGTTTAATTGAACACTTTCGAATTTTTGTGTGCGTTCTTGAAATGTTTCACCTTGTTTAAGAGATAAATCGGTTAAAACACCATTTAAGAAAGAAAACGTAACAGGTGCTGCATCTAATGTTGAGCGGACAGGTAGTTGAATCGGAATTAAGACGTCCGCATATTGGCTAATCGGTGCCACCTCACTATCTGTTACCGCGAGGACGTGCATGCCCTGTTTTTTCGCTTCTTGAGCTAAGTGAAGCGTTGACTTGGCATAACGATGGAATGAAAACACAACGAGTACAGTGTTGGGCTTCATATCAGTCACGATCGATATAAAATCGCTATGTTGTTGATCATACAACTGGGCTTTACCCGTTACTAAATTTAAGCCAAACGTAAACCAATGAGCCAAACTAGCTGAAGTTCGAGTCCCTGCAACATAAATTTGATTGGCATGTTCTAATTGATTGACAAAAGATGCGACGATTGATGCAGGTAATTGATTACGGATCAGATTGATATGCTCTTGATCACGCCACATCGTGTCATGAACGAGATTGCGAGATTGTTCCACGGTCGGCTTACCATAAGTGAAGGAAGATAAACTTTTTTCATTTTCGAAAATCTCCTCTTGGACGGCCTGCTGAAAGTCCTTGAATCCTTTAAAACCCAGTTCTTGAGCAAATCTGATGATGGTTGATTCACTAACGTCGATTAATTCGCCCAGTTTTTCAGCCGAGTGCATCGCGAACGCTTGTGGTTGGCGTTGATAATAGTCGACTACATATTGCAGTTTCTTAGATAATGATTGCGTGTTCAGACGTTCAATCATAGCTATGTCTAATCTCCTTTATAGGTTTTGCAGGAAAAGCTTTAATTTTGTTTGTGTTGCAGGAAAAATATTAATTTTTAACTTATCATAGTTTTGGAATTTTCTCAATATTTAGATTGGAATTATTGTGCTTGCTTAATAATATGATTTTTTTGACGTTGTTATGGTGGTATGAGCGATTATCCTTTTGATGAGAGCGGGTCGCCGATAAATTTTAGATATCGGCGACTTACTTATTGATAGTTTAATGCCAAGGTGATGGGTCGCTGATAAAATCTTGATATCAGCGATTTACCTTGTGACAGCCTGGTTGTAGGAGGGTGAGTCGTCGATAAAAACTCAGTATCAGCGCCTCACGAATTTTATCGACGAGTTTGAAAATATAACGACGACTTTTGGATTATATCGGCGCCATTTCAATTTTATCGGCGCGCGCCGATATATAACGGCGCGCGCCGAAACTACAGATATATCAGCGACCTAAAACGCGGTATTCATACAAGGAATTTCAAAAGTAGCTCCATTAATAAATAAAGCCACCCTACATGAGCAGGGTGGCTAAAATAATGAGTTAAGTTGATAGGTTCTACCTTTTTTCTCCCCGTTTGCTTCGAGTCCTCGGAGTAGTCGTTTCATCGTGGAGGCAGATTCAACATTTAGAAAAGCTCTAGCTTGGTTATTATTAATTTCCAATTGATTGTAAATGATTGCATAATCTCTTAATCCTGGTATGTGCGCTAATTGATCTTTTGAGTAGCAGGACGGACAACGCCAATTGCCGAAAATTCGATCCATCATAAAATTTCCACAAGCAGTGCACCATACACCTTTTTTAACGTCATTATCAGAAATTTGGTAATCCTCAATCACATCACTAGGTTTTGGTGTGTGGCATTCTTTAAGTGTTTGTGCCATTTTTCGAGATTCATGATGAGAGATAACAGGTGACGAATGCTCACTCAATAATTGGTGAATATAACCGGGTAATCTTTGGCTAGTCAAAATATCATTGGATTCGTGTGCAAAATTGAGGATAGATTTTGAATGAGTGAAGGTAACACAAGTGAAAATAGGAAGTTGATCGAGTTGTCGTTGATTAAGGAAATGGTAAAGTTGATGTCTTTGGATATTGGCTTGGATGAGGGGGTTAGGGTAAACTTCGGTGCGTCCGTCGACTTCTTGAAGAAGTTGCTTAGCTTCATTAAATGAGAGAGAGCCTTTTAAATGTTTCGCTTCAATGATGAGTACAAAACTTCTTGTAATTAACAAAGTATCAATTTGGAAGTAACTATCAATTCCTCGTGACCGAAATCCAAATAGCAGAAAGCAATCATCTAATTTTAATAGATTAAGATAATAATGAAGTGACCTTTCGCCAAAATAACCAGCGCGAACTTTTCCCAGTTGATTCTGTAAAGCATATGATGTCTGATCCTGTTTAGTGTAACGAGGGACGATACACTCTAATTGACTAACTTCTTGAGGCTTTTGATGAGGAAGGATGATCATGGACGTAGCTCCTTTTGATAGGTGTGGAACTTTATTATATCAGGAACGTTTGTTCTGGTCAATTAATATAAGGTTAGTCGCCGATAATTGATTGTTATCGGCGATTTACGTTATTTGAAGTCCTATAAGGTCGCTGATAAATCATAGATATCAGCGCCTCTTGGTACCTGCCTAGTAGAGGTCGAACAAGTCGCTGATAAAATTACGATTTCAGCATTTCACCTTCTGATGACGTATATATAGGAGGTTAGGTCGCTGAAAAAAACTCGATATCAGCGCCTCAGGAAATTTATCGACGCGATTAGAAAAATAACGGCGACTTCGGAAATATAACGGCGCCATCGTAATTATATCGGCACTCGCTGATATATAACAGCGCGCGCCGAAAACAAATAAATATCGGCGACCTGATTAGAGAAAAGAGTAACCATTCAGATCCATAAATCAACAAAATTCAACAAATTTTCTGTCAAATTATAGACAGCGGTTTCAAATTCATCTATAATGCGATTAACGGAAAATGTCCGTAATGGTTCCGAAATTAACTTAAAAGGTGTGAATCTATATATGGCACAGTTTGAAGACATCATGACGGATGTGGTGGAGTTTCGGCGCGACTTGCATCGTGAGCCGGAATTGAGCGGTGAGGAGTATAACACGTCGAAAAAGATTCAACAGAAATTAGATGAATATGGAATTCGATATAAAACGGGTTTTGCGGAGACGGGTGTGCTCGGCATAATCGAAGGCGCGAAGCCTGGTAAGACAGTTGGTTTGCGTGCGGATATTGATGCGCTTCCGATCCATGAGAAAGCGGATGAAGATTTTAAATCGGAAGTAGACGGTAAGATGCATGCGTGTGGGCATGACGCGCACACGGCGATGCTGTTAGGGACAGCGCGCAACTTACAGGCTCGAAAAGATGAAATCGAGGGCACTGTATTATTGATTTTCCAACCAGCTGAAGAGAATTCCCCGACGGGTGGTTCGCAGCAAATGATGGATGATGGTGTGTTTGATGAGATCGAACCGGATGTCTTAGTGGCGCAGCATGTTTGGCCAGGGCTTCCAGTCGGACAGTTCGGTGTTATATCAGGACCGATGATGGGGAATTCCGATCGGTTTAAAATCACAATTAATGGATCTGGCGGTCACGCGTCGATGCCGCATGACACGGTTGATGCGATCGTGGCGGCGAATCAGGTGATTAATTCGGTGCAAACGATTGTGAGTCGTAATGCGAACCCGTTTGATCCAGCCGTGATTACGTTTGGCAAGATTGAAGGTGGCTATCGTTATAATGTGATTGCTGATGAGGTCACGCTTGAAGGCACGATTCGCACTCAGTCGAACGATATGAAGGATAAAGTGAAGCGACGTTTTCATGAAGTTGTGAATGGGGTTACGGAGTCGATGGGTGCTACGGCTGACATCGAATATTTAGATGGCTATCCGGCAACGATTAATTCGCCGAAATGGGCTGAGCGTGTACGCGAAACTGTGGTGAATCAATATGGAGAAGAAGCTGCACCTCCAGTCACCCCAAGTTTAGGTGGCGAAGATTTTGGTCGTTTTCTATTAAACTATCCAGGTGTTTATTACTGGCTTGGAACGTCAATCGGCGAAGGCCAGAAGCCGTTACATGATCCTAATTTTCGCTTGAATGAAGATGGCTTAAGCTATGGTGTGAACATGATGACACGAGTAGCGATTGACGTGTTAAATGATTTAAAGGAGGCGTGATGAGATGGATGTGAATCAATTTACAGAATCACTCACGACCTATTTGCAGGAAAAAAGGCGACTATTTCATCAAACGCCTGAGCTTGGGTTTACGGAATATGTCACGAGTTTTCGAGTGATGGAAGAACTTGAAGCGCTAGGCTTTACAACGTATATAGGGACAGATGCCCTTGTACCAGATGAGCGTTATGGTGTGCCGTCTCAAGAGGAAATAGATGAAGCGGAGGATCGAGCACGTGAGTATGATGTTCCGGAAAGTTTTCTTAAGCAAGTAAAAGGTGGTCTAACAGGTGTGGTCGCAACTTTAGACACTAATCGTCCAGGCCCTCATACCGCGATGCGTTTTGATATTGATGCCTTACCAATCCTTGAAAGTGACGAACAAAATCATCTACCAACGCGTGAAGGTTTTCGATCAAAGCAGGAAGGTCGCATGCATGCCTGTGGTCATGATGGGCATACGACGATTGGATTAGGTGTCGCTCGATATCTACATGACTATCAAAATGAATTAAATGGACGCTATACATTATTGTTCCAGCCTGCTGAAGAAGGTGGGCGCGGTGCAAAGTCGATGGTGGCTAAAGGTTGGCTTGATGATGTTGATTACTTTTTAAGTGGTCATTTAGGAATTGGCGATCAAGCGGCAGGCCATGTGGCGATGACGTCGAGTCGTTTTCTCGCGAGTGCCAAATTCGATGTTCATTATCAAGGCAAATCGGCGCATTCAGGTGTCGAGCCGAATGCAGGAAAGAATGCGTTACTTGCAGCTGCTTCTGCCAGTTTAAATTTAAACGCGATTCCGCGCCATAAAGATGGGGCAACGCGTGTGAATGTAGGCCGGCTGGACGCAGGTAGTGGACGCAATGTGATTGCAGATGAAGCGCGTATGGAAATGGAGATTCGCGGTGAAACGACGGAGCTTAATCAATATATGATGGAACAAGCGAAGCGGATTTTGCAGGCGAGTGGTGATATGTACGACGTGAATACGACGATTGATTTCATGGGTGAAGCGTTAAATGGCGTTTGCGATCAAGAATGGTTGACGATTTTGCCAGAAGCAAATGAGAGTAACCCGTTTATCACAAACTTCCTCGACACGATTGAGCTAGGGGCGTCTGAAGATGTGACCTTCATGATGAATCGTGTGCAAGAAAATGGTGGTAAAGCGACGTTCATGATTTTCCCGAGTTCGATTCCAAATGGGCACCATCATCCAGGTTTTGATTTTGATGAATACTCATTAAAAACTGCCGTATCAACATTTGCGAACACGATTCAGTATTTAAACAAGCAGGAGACGATGTAAATGAAGCAGTGGTTGAAAGAGACTTTAGACGATTTAAATTTAGTTGACGATATGGCATCAGCTCAAGGTTTTACACGATTGAGCTATACAGCCGAAGAAGATGAATCGATTGCCGTTTTTAAAGGGAAAGCGGAATCATTAGGATTATCGATTCGTGAAGACGAAGCGGGGAATGTGACGGCGCGTTGGGAAGGATCGGATTCAAGCTTGCCAGCAGTTGCATCTGGCTCGCATTTAGACACAGTCGTCAATGGCGGTGGCTATGACGGGGTGGCTGGTGTGTTAACAGCTCTCGGTGCAATTAAACAATTGAAAGATGAAGGTTTCACACCTGAACACTCATTAGAAGTGATTGTCTTTCGGTCAGAAGAATCAGCGCGATTCGGCGTTTCAACAGTCGGCAGTAAAGGGATGACGGGTTTATTGGATGATTCGATTGGTGATGTTCCAGATTTTGAAAACGTTTCCATCAAAGAAGCCGTTCAGTCTTGCGGTTATAACTGGTCTGATTTTTCCAAAGCTGAGCGTGATCAAAATGCATTCAAGTCATTCGTAGAACTGCATATTGAGCAGGGGACACAAATTGAAGAAAACAGTTATGACGTTGGCGTCGTTAATGGAATTGCGACTCCGATTCGCCTTAAAGTTAAGGCACAAGGGAAAGCGGGACATACGGGGACAACGCCGATGGATAAGCGAAATGATGCCTTTGTTGCAATAGCTCCTCTCGTTCCTTATGTCCAGGCGTTTACGAAGCAATTGAACGAAGAACAGAAAACCCCAGTAGTCGCCACTGTTAGCACGGTTGATTTGAGTCCTAATGTGATGAACGTGATTCCGGACACAGTTGAAATTGGCATCGATATTAGAAGTGTGGATGACGATTTGAAAAAACGAGTCGCTGATGCTATTCGTAGCTATGTGGCAAAACTTGAAGAAACATCGACAACTCAATTCGAGATTGAAGAACTCGTTAATAACTCATCGATTTTGTTGGATCAAGACTTAAGGCAGTCACTCGTTCAATTAGGGAAAGATCTAGATTTGCAGCCACTTGTCATGGATAGTGGCGCGGGGCATGACGTCATGAATATGAGCACGAAATGGCCCTCAGGCTTGCTTTTTATTCCATGTCGGGATGGTTTAAGTCATCACCCAGATGAATATGCCACGCTAGACGATTTGGAAAAGGGCGTGCAGATGTTAACAGCATACTATAAGAATTTGAGTCAAAGTGAGTAGGTGCATATGAAAGAAGTTATGATTGGCGTTCTTGGACCTGAAGATTCAGTAGAACGATCACTAGAAGTTATAGATAAGTTGGAAGGCATTCGTGCATATCCGTACTCATATGAAAACACGGAGGATGTTAAACCGATTATAGAGCAGCATCGTTATAAGGTTGATCAATGGTTGTTTTCTGGTCCGTATCCTTACTCGTATGCTATCGATGCAGGCGTGATCACAAGTGAGGAGGGGACTTATGCGACGCTTCACGGATCAAGTTTATTGTCGGTACTGCTTAATATTTTTATAGATTTTGGTTACATGGTTGATCAAATTAGTCTCGATACGATTGGCGAAGAACTTCTAGACTCAGAACAATTGCAGTCCGTTCAATTTCATCGTGTGAGTCAAGGTCGATTTTATGAGCCACATGAACAAGTGGTCGAATTTCATCAACAAAAATATGATCAGGGAGACACGGCCGTAGCTGTTACGTGTATTCATGCGGTCTATCGGAAATTAAAAGCGCGAGGAGTCCCTGTCTATCGAGTCGTTCCATCAGAAATCTCGATTCAACTAGCACTCGATTATTTAAAGCAGCGAGCTTATACCCATTCCTATCAGAAAAAGCAATTCGTTATTTTAGGAGTGGATGTGGTCTATCCATCGGCTGTGGCTGAAGGCTTCGTTCCTTATCAAACCCAGCACCAAGAGCTTGATTTACACCGAGCGATCTTAAAAATGTCTGAGCAAGTAAACGGGTCGATGGTGAAAATCGGTGGCGGTAAATACTTTATCTATACCACAAGGGGGGATGTGGACATATTTTTACAAGAACATTCGATTAGAGAGCGCATTGATCAAATGGCTGCTCAGAGTGGATTAGACATTCGAGTTGGC
The DNA here is from genome assembly GCF_011761495.1 of Alkalibacillus almallahensis. Lineage (GTDB taxonomy): Bacteria > Bacillota > Bacilli > Bacillales > Alkalibacillaceae > Alkalibacillus > Alkalibacillus almallahensis. Next base: position 21,865 of record NZ_JAASRU010000019.1, read on the forward strand.
ATTGGCTATGGCCACACGGTATTAGAAGCAGACGAGCATTTGCAGATTGCTTTTGGATACGCAGGTGAACCAGAGTACGACCGGATTGTCTTAGTGAACGAAGATAAGGAAGTATTATCGGTTAGTCAGCAAGATTTTCCGATGTTAACGCAACAGCGCATTGCTGATGAGGATTGGTTAAAGCGATTAAATGACTTATCCATTAATCCAACACAGTTATCACGCATTTATGCCTTAATTCATCATTATGAAAAAAACGAACTAACAGCACAAGAATTAGCTCATTGGTTACAACGATCCGAACGCAATGCGCGGCGAATTTTAGTCGATTTAGAAGAAGTAGGGTTAGCGAAAGTTGTCGGTGAAGAGTCCGGCCAGCGGGGGCGCCCGAAGAAAGTCTATCAAATATTAAACCCATCTTAGACGTAAGGGAGAGTGACGTATGGAAAACGAGCAAAAAGGGTTCCTTAACAAGGTTGAAAAGTGGGGAAATAAACTACCAGATCCGTTCTTTATCTTTGTATATTTAGCGATCTTCGTGATGCTATTATCATTAGTATTTAGCCTTGTTGGAGCAACAGTTGAGCACCCAGGTAGTGGGGAAGTTTTAGAGATTAAAAGTTTAATATCGGGTGAAGGTCTGCAATATATTTTAGGGTCGATGCTCGATAACTTTACCGGATTCGCACCGCTCGGTCTAGTGTTAGCGATGATGCTCGGTATCGGTCTAGCGCAACGAGTTGGTTTATTAGAAACAGCGATTAAAAAATCTATTTTAAACGCACCGCCAGCATTAGTGACTTATGCGGTTATTTTTACAGGTATTATCGGTAACTTGGCCTCTGATGCGGCGTTCGTCCTCGTTCCACCATTGGCAGCAATGGTCTTCTATACGGTTGGACGTCATCCACTTGCAGGTTTAGCGGCTGGTTTCGCAGGTACGGGTGCCGGTTTTACGGCAAACGTAATTATCGCAGGTACAGACGCGCTTTTATCTGGAATTACGACTGAAGCGGCTAAAGCTGTTAATGATACGATTAACGTGACACCAGTTGATAACTATTACTTCATGCTTGCGTCAGTTGTGATTTTAGCATTTGTTGGTGCGCAAATTACTGAGCGCATGATCGAACCAAAATTAGGAGAATACACAGGTGATTTCGAAGATTCCTTTGAAGAGGTGACGGCTCAAGAATCTCGTGGTTTACGCAATACAGTGATTGCAGGTTTTATTTACTTAGGCCTAGTTGCCTTAACCTTATTCTGGCCAAATTCACCACTAAGAGCTGAAGATGGAAGCATGATCCCGTCTCCATTTTTAGATAATATTGTTCCGATTCTCTTATTATTCTTCATCACACTTGGTGTAACTTATGGTGTGACCGTGAAGAAGATTACGACATCAGGCGATATTCCGAAATATATGGCCGAAGCGATGAAAGACATGTCGAGCTATATCGTGTTAATCTTCGCAGCTGCTCAGTTTATTAACTACTTTAACTGGAGCAACTTAGGAACTTGGTTAGCAGTTAATAGTGCAGAATTTTTAACGAGTATCGAGTTGACAGGACTGCCGGTTATTATTGGCTTTGTGCTTTTAACGGCTGTGCTAAACTTAATCGTGTTCAGTGGCTCTGCACAGTGGGCGTTAATGGCACCGATTTTCGTGCCGATGTTCATGCTACTTGATTACGATCCAGCGTTTGTTCAAGCAGCCTATCGTATTGCCGATTCATCGACGAACATTATTACACCGCTGAACCCGTATATCTTGATCGTGCTAGCATTTATGCAACAGTATGATAAGAAAGCTGGTATGGGTACACTCATATCCCTCATGTTGCCATACAGCTTAATCTTCCTAGGTATTTGGATTGTCCTATTAATTATCTTCGCTTTAACAGGCATTCCACTCGGACCAGGTGTCAATATGATGATGTAATTTTTATTAGCCGGCTCTACACTTATCGTGGAGCTGGCTTTTTTATGCGTGGGTTGATGGTAATTTAATAATTTAACCTTTGTGATAAACATTTTGACCTTTATCATAGGAAAAAGTATTGATTGGTGAGACTGAATGGCGTTCAGTCGCTGATAAAATTACGATATCAGCGACCATGATGGTTAAGCTCTAGTTTTGATCAGGTAGGTCGCCGATAAAAAGTGGGTATCAGCGCCTCAAGAAATATAACGGCGCGATAGGAAAAATAACGACGACTTCTGGAATATAACGGCGCGATCTCAATTATATCGGCATTCGCTGATATATAACGACGCGCGCCGAAACCGAGCAAATAACGGCGACCTTTTGAAATAGTTTCAATCAAAATTCGCACGTTAATTGGGTCAGACATCATGTTATATTAGATATAAATAGTATTAAAGGAACTCAACCATGCGCCAGTGGACATCGTGGTTACTCGTCATTTTATGGATGGCGTTAATCTTTTATTTTTCCCATCAACCAGGGACTGAATCTAGTAATTTAAGTGGTAGTGTTATGCAGGTGGTATTGAATCTATTGCCATTTGTCAGTGAAGATACGGAATTTATTCACGTACTCATAAGAAAAGGGGCGCACGTATTCGTTTATTTTGTATTAGCGATTTTACTTATGAATGCGATTCGCTTGCATCATTTTCGGACGGTGAATCGAGTCGTGCTCGCATTAGGTGTGTCCGTCTTGTATGCTGCATCTGATGAGTATCATCAAACATTTATCGATGGACGAGCGGGGCAAGTGAGCGATGTGTTAATTGATTCAGCAGGTGCTGTGCTTGGTATAGGTGTTTATTTGGTGTGGAAAAAAATTAGACAATAATGGTCATTCATATATATTGAAAAAATCACACTTATAGCTTATTCTGTAAGATAATACAACTGACAGTTAATTCGACAAAATTTAGACGAGCAAATAAATTTGACCAAGTGGATTAGATAATCGAGGAGGATGCACCATGAAACCAGTGAAAAAGGCGATCATTCCAGCGGCTGGGTTAGGGACGAGATTTTTACCAGCAACAAAAGCCTTACCGAAAGAGATGCTGCCGATCGTTGATAAACCAACGATTCAATATATCGTTGAAGAGGCAATTGCATCAGGAATTGAAGATATCATGATTGTAACTGGAAAAGGAAAGCGCGCGATCGAGGACCATTTCGACCGAGCGTATGAATTGGAAGATGCTTTATTAGAGAAGCAAAAATTCGATCTATTAAATGAAGTGACCGAAACGTCGAAGGTGGATATCCACTATATTCGCCAAAAAGAACCTAAGGGCTTAGGACATGCAGTGTGGTGCGCCCGTAAATTTATCGGTGATGAACCGTTTGCTGTCTTGCTTGGTGATGATATCGTGCGTTCAGACAAGCCAGCTTTAAAACAATTGATGGATGACTATGAATCAACTGGTCATTCCGTGATTGGTGTACAGACAGTCCCGGAAGAAGAGACGCATCGTTACGGGATTATCGATCCAATGGAACAAGATGGACGTCGTTATCGGGTTAATTCATTTGTTGAAAAGCCATCCGTAGATGAAGCACCGTCGAATTTAGCGATAATGGGCCGTTATATATTGAATCCAGAAATTATGACGTATCTCGACCAGCAAAAGCTCGGCGCTGGGAATGAAGTTCAATTAACAGATGCGATTCAAGAATTGAACCATAAAGAACCCGTTTTTGCCTATAATTTTGAAGGCCGTCGTTATGATGTTGGTGAGATTAAAGGTTTCCTTAAAACGACAATCGAAATGTCGCTAGAACGTGATGATGTACGAGATGAACTTTTGGAGTTTATGCAAGGATTGTTGGAGACGTATAAGACGAAGCAGTGAAGACCTAACCTCTTATTCTAATTATTAGAATAAGAGGTTTTTTAGGGTGCGGTTATCATTAGTCGAGAGGTGTTTTCCATCGAGTTGCAGAGTTTTCCCATCGAGTGAAGCAAAAATATCATCGAGTCGAGAAGGTTTCCATCGAGTAGAACGAAGATATCATCGAGTTGCTATGCAATACCATCGAGCTCGCTTACGGATTTATAACGATGATCATAAAACTTAATTAATCTGAATTTTTTATAAAAATGTCTTTACAAATTAATTACTACTATAATAGAATGCATGTAACGGGTTACACAAAACGCAATCCATTTTATTAAACATAATGTGTAACCGTTTACATATGAATGTAGTGAAAATGAATAAGGTGATGAAAGTGACGACAATTCGAGATGTGGCAAAGGATGCGAATGTCTCTGTTGCAACAGTTTCGCGTGTGATGAATGATAATGGATATGTGAATCCAGAGACGCGCGAAAAGGTGAAGGATACGATTGCTCGGTTGAATTATCAACCGAATTCGGTTGCGCGGAGTTTATATAAGAAAGAATCGAAAACGATTGGCATTATGGTGCCGGATATTATGAATCCTTATTTCCCTGAACTTGTTCGGGGTGTAGAAGATTATTTGATTGAAAAAGGGTTTACAACAATTTTATGTAATACGGATGAAGATCCAGATAAAGAAAGACTATATTTAGATGTGATGAAACAGCGTTATGTTGATGGCGCGATTGTGGTTTCGAATACGTTAAAACGAGATTTAATTGATCAATATGATATGCCGATTGTTGCATTGGACCGTTCGATTCACGAAAATGTGCCGACATTTATGGTGAATAATACGGTAGGAGCTGAGCAAGCGACGCAACATTTAATCGATATTGGGTGCAAACGTATTGCTCATGTTCGAGGGCCTGAGCATGTTGAAAACGCTACGGCTCGTTACGAAGGTTACTACAACATTATGCAACAAGCTAATAGATTTCATGAACATTATGTTGTTCAAGGGGACTTTGATCAAAAACAATCAGCTAAAGCGGTTAAACAATTGTTGCAAGAACATCCAGAAGTTGATGGCATTTTTGCAGGAAACGATATTATGGCACTCGGAGCTTTGAAAGCAGCAGAATCATTAGGAATTAAAGTTCCTCAAGAATTAGCGATTATCGGATTTGACGGGATTGATTTAAGTAGTATGACGATTCCGGAGTTATCAACCATGTCGCAGCCTATCTACGAGATGAGCACACAGGCAGCTGATGCGTTGATGTCCCTTATATCTGGCGAAGCAACAGATGAAACAGAACATATTTATCAGCCGACTTTAGAATGGCGGCAATCTACTGATCGAATGAGAAAGGAAGATTAGTAATGGCAGCAAAAGTTACAGTTATTGGAAGTATTAATATGGATTTAGTAGCCCAAGCTGAACGTTTCCCTAATAAAGGTGAAACGTTATTAGGTCAAGATTTTCAAACGATTCCTGGTGGTAAGGGTGCAAATCAGGCAGTTGCTGCAGCTAAGTTAGGGGCAGATGTTACCATGATTGGCTGTGTGGGCGACGACCCGTTTGGTCAACCACTAATCGATAATTTGAAAGAGCAAGGTGTTAATCGATGTCAGGTTGAGGTGATTGAAGGGGTTCCAACAGGGATCGCTCAAATTACCGTGGCAGATCACGATAATACAATCATCGTTGTTCCGGGTGCCAATAATCATGTAACACCTGAATTGGTCCGCCAATACGAAGAAGATATTAAAGCAAGTGATATAGTGCTGTTACAATTTGAAATTCCGTTAGAAAGCGTGGAGGAAGTTGTTAATTTGGCGAATCAGCATGATGTGAAGGTGGTCATGAATCCAGCACCCATTCGGTCGATCGATCTTGACTTGTTAGAGAAGGTGGACTTTTTAACACCTAATGAACATGAGTTGAAGATTTTAATTGATGATGAGCAAAAAGATACTTTTTATAATGACAATCGAGACCGCTTTTTCGTGACTTATGGATCTGAAGGTGTGCATATGGTCAAAGACGGTGAAGCTTCGATTGTTCCTGGTTATACGGTGAATGTTGTTGATACAACTGGAGCAGGCGACACCTTTAACGGAGGCTTTGCGGTGGCGATTGCAGAGGGTCAATCCTATGCTGAGGCTGCTCGTTTTGGCAATGCGGCCGGTGCTTTATCAGTGAGTCAATTCGGTGCACAGACAGGTATGCCAAGTCGTGAAGATGTGATGAAACTATTGAATGGAGAGCGTGGATAATATGAAAAAACAGGGTGTACTCAACAGTGATATTGCAACAGTGCTTGCTTCGCTAGGTCATACCGATATGATTGTCATTTCGGATTGTGGTTTACCTGTTCCAGATCATGTTCCCAAAATTGATTTGGCATTAAAGAAAGGCCAACCACGATTTACTGACACGTTAGAAGTCGTATTGTCCGATATGGAAGTAGAACATATCACGCTAGCTGAAGAAATTAAAACTAACAACGCAGAAGTCCAAAAAGAAATTTTTAATCAATATAGTGGTGAAGCGGATTATGTCTCGCATGAACGGTTTAAAGCGCTCACTCAAGATGCCAAAGTGGTGATCAGAACGGGTGAGGTCACGCCGTTTGCTAATGTCATTTTAAGAGCTGGGGTGATTTTTTAATGGCGCAACCAATTGTGCAAATGAAGGGAATCTCCAAATCGTTTGTCGGTAATAAAGTTTTAAATGAAGTTGATTTTGAAGTTTTGCCAGGAGAAGTTCACGCATTGTTAGGGGAAAATGGTGCGGGAAAATCAACGCTAATGAAGATTTTGACTGGGATTCACAGCCGTGATGAAGGTGAAATTTATGTAAAAGGTGAGGCAGTTGAATTTAATAATCCGAAAGAATCGGAGAAAGCAGGTATTGCTGTCATTCATCAGGAACTGAACATCATTCCGTATTTAACGGTCATGGAGAACATGTTCTTAGGGCGTGAGTTGAAGTACGGAAAAACGGGTGTCACCAACACGAAAAAGATGAAACAGTTAACTAATGACTATCTCCTACAGCTAGGCATTGACCTTGATCCATTAGCATTGGCGGGCAATCTTTCGGTTGGTCAGCAACAAATGGTTGAAATTGCTAAGGCGATATCCGTTGATGCAGAAATGATTGTGATGGATGAGCCAACCGCGGCCTTAACAGACCGTGAAATCGAAGGATTATTTGAGGTGATTGAGCGACTTCGTGAGCAAGAAGTTGGTATTGTTTATATTTCGCACAGAATGGAAGAGATTTATCGGATTTGTGATCGTGTTTCGATTTTACGTGATGGTGAGTATATTGGCACGCGCGAAACTAAAACGGTTGAATATGAAGAAATTATTCAAATGCTAGTGGGCCGCGAATTAGGCACGCTTTATCCAGAGCGGGATGCCGAAATTGGTGACGTGAAAATGAAAGTTGATGGGTTAACATCGGATGCCTTTCAAGATATTAATTTTGATTTAAGAGAGGGTGAAATTCTCGGTGTCGCTGGCCTAATGGGGGCAGGACGCTCAGAGATCATGCAGTCCTTATTTGGGTACCGGACAATTGAAAGCGGTTCAATTTCGATCGAAGGAAAACCAGTTAATATTAAAAAGCCGACTGATGCAATTGATGCTGGAATTGGTTTCGTGACAGAGGACCGCAAAGAACAGGGTCTAGTACTGTCTATGTCAGTAAAAGAAAATTTATCGTTGCCTAATTTGAAAGGGGTTTCAAATCAAACCATTTTGTCGGACAAGAGTGAAAAGGGACTCGTTGATGATTTAGTTAAGCGTTTGAATGTGAAAATGGCTGGTCAAAATCAAGAAGTTAGGATGCTTAGTGGTGGTAATCAGCAAAAAGTTGTCATTGGAAAATGGCTCGGAATTAATCCGAAAATCTTAATTTTAGATGAACCGACTAGAGGTGTTGATGTCGGGGCAAAGAAAGAAATTTATCACATTATGAATGAATTAACGAAGCAAGGAGTTAGCATCGTTATGATCTCTTCAGAATTACCAGAAGTCTTAGGCATGAGCGATCGTATTTTGGTTATTCATGAAGGGCGAATCGGAGCTGAGTTAAAACGTGAAGATGCTACTCAAGAAAAAATTATGTACGCAGCGACTGGAGGGGAGTAACGTGAAAAATCAATCAGTAGGACAAATCCTGCAAAAAATCGGACCGTTACTTGGTTTAATTGTCATTATGACTGGACTAAGTATTATGAGTCCACAGTTTCTTAGTTTAGATAACTTATTAACCATGCTTAGACAGGTTACAATTGTCGGTTTATTAGCATTTGGTATGACATTCGTTATTTTGACGGGTGGAATTGATCTGTCTGTTGGTTCAACTCTTGCTTTAGCAGGAGCCTTAACAGCTGGGATGATGGCAAGTGGGTTAGATCCTATTTTGGCTGTATTGCTAGGTGTTTTAGCAGGTGCTGGTCTTGGTGCCTTTAATGGCCTTGTCATCTCAAAAGGTAAAGTGGCACCATTTATCGCAACGCTTGCCACGATGACCATGTTCCGAGGGTTATCCCTCGTCTATACGGAGGGCAGACCTGTAACGGGTTTCACAGATAGTCAGTTTTTCGATTTAATAGGTCGTGGCTACTTATTTGGTATTCCGATTCCGGTTATCATCATGTTCGTGATTTTCTTTATCTTATTATTTATCTTGAAGAAAACGGTGTTTGGTCGCCATGTTTATGCATTAGGCGGTAATGAAGAGGCTTCAATTTTATCAGGAATAAAAGTTAATCGTGTGAAAATCGGTGTTTATTCCTTAACTGGTGCATTGTCTGCATTAGCTGGTATTATTTTGACGTCACGATTAGGCTCTGCATCACCGAACGCAGGTTTCACGTATGAATTAGATGCCATTGCGGCCGTCGTACTGGGTGGTACTAGTTTATCAGGTGGCCGTGGTTGGATATTTGGAACCTTGATTGGTGCGCTAATTATCGGCGTGCTCAACAATGGTTTGAATCTATTAGGTGTTTCATCTAACTATCAGCAAATCGTAAAGGGGGCGGTCATTCTTCTAGCAGTCTTATTGGATCGTCAAAAGTCGTAGTTGCTTAGCCGATGGGTCAAAATACTATTCTATGATTAGGAGGAAAACACGATGTTTTCAAAATTTAAATTAAGTTTATTAGCGTTTTTAGTAATTGGATTATTAGCAGCATGCTCAACAGAATCACCAACTTCAGGAGATAATGAAGAGAGTGATAGCGATTCTGGAAGTGATGATGGTATTCATATTGGTATGTCTGTTTCAACTCAGAACAACCCATTCTTTGTGACACTTAAAGAAGGGGCTGAGGCGAAAGCTGAGGAAGATGAAAATGTTGAATTAACTGTAGTTGATGCTCAAAATGATTCAGCTCAACAGTTAAGTAGTATTGAAGATTTAATTCAACAAGATGTTGATGTTTTAGTTGTAAATCCTACTGATTCAGAAGCAGTTGTCTCTGCTGTTGAAGCAGCAAACGATGCGGATATTCCTGTCGTAACGATCGACCGCAGTGCTGATGGTGGCGAAGTCGTAGCTCACGTTGCTTCTGATAATGTTGTCGGCGGTGAAATGGCAGGCGATTATATTGTTGAACAATTAGGCGGCGAAGGTAATGTCGTTGAACTTCAAGGTATTCCAGGTTCGTCAGCTGCCCGTGAACGTGGAGAAGGATTCCACAATGTTGTAGATGAAGAAGATGGCATTGAAGTTGTAGCGAAACAACCAGCAGGATTCGAACGAGCTGAAGGATTAAGCGTAATGGAAAATATCCTACAAACAGGTGACGAAATTGACGCAGTATTTGCCCACAACGATGAAATGGCACTAGGCGCAGTACGTGCATTAGAAGCAGCAGGAAAAGAAGATGTTACCGTTGTTGGTTTTGATGCAATCGATGATGCTGTTGAAGCAATCGAAAACGGCGAAATGGATGCGACGGTTAAGCAACAACCAACTGTCATTGGTGAACGTGGTGTTGAAATCGCGAAGAAGATCGCAAATGGTGAGGAAGTAGAAAAATCTCAATCAGTTGAATTAGAGATGATTACAGCTGAATAAATTTAACTAGAATCCTAACTAAAGCTCGACTTTAGTTAGGATTTTTTTGGTTAAATCTACTGATAGAGTAATATAGCATATTGATACAGCGATAAATAATAGAGATACAGCGAAAATCAGGGATTATACAGCGATTTCTCTCTATCATACAGCGAAAATCCATACTCATACGGCGAATTTTTACAATTATACAGCGAAATCAAGATTTTATACGGCGAAACTGATGCTCGAGTTCGGGAACTAGCTTAGAGAGGTTATATTTCGATAATCGCTTTTCCCCAATACGGTCGTAATTTGCTAATAGTCGCTTACATACATGAGACGAATCAAGGCTGAGCCAACCTTTCACATCTTGATTAGAAAATTCAGGGTATTGATGAAAGATTAAGAGGTCACGTAATGCGTCAGTATGAGCATGTTTATCGTAATGTTGACATGCTTGACAGAACCAAGTTCCGTGTTCCCGTTTCATGACCACTTTTGAACATCTTGAACAAAAAGGACCGAGGATTAAATCGTTTTCTTTAATATTCCAGTCTTTCGCCAAATGCCGATTTCGAGGTGTATGATTTGCGACTAAACATTGGCCGATTGTCTGAGCTTGTTTGGATGAAATGATCGGAGTATGATTTTCTTCTAATAAGTCGTAAATAAACTGAAGTAAATAGTGATGCGTGAAAAGATTGTTCGGTTGATTCGGCATATCAATAATGACTTCGGGATGCGTGAATGTTGCACATGTGTAGATAGGGAGTTGATCAAGTTGGTGGTTCATGAGGAAGGTTTTTAATTGGCGGCGTTGAATATCAGCTTGATGAAGGGGGTGTTGTAATGACTTCGTTTTACCATCAACGTGTTGAATCATTTGTTTGGCATCATTTTCGGTGATCACACCTTTAGTATGTTTACTTTCAACGATGAGTAAGAATTGCCTCGTGATTAAGAGGGCGTCGATTTGAAAATAGTGGGTAAAAGCTTTTGCTCGTAGGTCAAATAGGGTGAAAACAGGTTCGTAGCGTAATAGAGCAAAGTAATATTGTAAGGCTTTTTCACCTAAATAACCTGCGAGTTCACGGTGATAATAATCTTGTATTTGTTCGTAATATTGATCTCGCTTACGATAACGCTTGATCAGAACCTCTAATTGTAATAATTCTAACGGCTTTTGCAATGGTAATAGATTCATCATATGACTCCTTTCGATACATAACATTATAAGCCTATAGAGATTGATTGGCTATCTGTCATGAAAGATGGATATCACTTCTTAACGATATTATCGCAATAATAAAAAGGGTACTACATAGATTTTTAACTGTATTCATTTGTCAAATTAAGCGAGACAACATACTGTCATCGACGTGATCCATGAAACACTCAATAGGCGTTCTATAATTCAAGGATTTCCTTGGT
>NZ_JAASRU010000020.1 GCF_011761495.1 Alkalibacillus almallahensis
TCTTATTGCATCATAAATATAAGGATATACAAGGCCAAATGGCATAAGTAAGGAGTGCTCTTAAGAGAGCACCCCAACATTTGACTTAGAACCTTATTTTCACTCGATTATAAGGGTGAAGGGAGGTTGACAACATGGCAGAAAAAATTGATAGTCAACTGCAATTAGTTTATCAGACAGGTTTAGATGAAGAAGGGAATTCAGTGTTTCAAACGCGTCGTTACAACAATGTAAAACCAGATGCCACAAACGATGCTGTAATTGCTGTCGCTCAAGTATTATCTGATTTATGTGATGATTCACTTTCTGAAGCAATCAGACAAGATGATTCATTATTAGTTGGAACACAAGGTTAAAGGAGGGAAAAGTAAATGAGTAAACGTCTAGAGTTGAAATTTCGTAATGAAGAAGGACGAATGGCAACAGTTAGTATCGATAACCCTAAAGATCCGGTTGATCCTACTGAAGTAAAACAAGCGATGGACACCATTATCGCAGAAGGTATTATGACATCGGGTGGTTCTACGATTACAGCTATTGAATATGCACAAGTCGTGGAACGTCATGTCAATCAAGTCCCATTAGACGAAGCATAATAAATAAAGTGGCGCGTCAGTGATGCGTCACTTTTTTTCATCACTGAAATAGAGGGGGTAGAGCTATTGGCTGAAGCTTGGATTAGTTGGGTTCCTGATGTTGGTTTTCCAATTCTTGTTACGTTTTATTTATTACATCGAATTGAAAATAAACTAGAGAAACTCAATAACTCAATAAAAGCAATTCCTCAATCATAATGAAAGGCCCCATTCACTTAAATATCACGTGGATGGGGCCTTTGTTAATCGTATTACCTTGTTAATGAAAAATGACTGAATGGGAATATAATAATTTCGGAACGTCCGATGACATTATTTTCTTTGATTAATCCCAATCCATTTCGACTGTCTTTACTTACATCACGGTTATCACCCATGACGAAATAATGGTTTGCAGGGATTTTTCTTTCCTCGAAGTTACCCGTTCCCCTTAATTCTTCTTCAGTTAAATAATCTTCATCTATTGGCTTACGATCTATATACAGTTGATTATTTTCAGCTTTAATCGTTTCATTTGGCATGCCAACAATACGTTTGACGTAGTTTTTATTTGGACGTTCAATAATAACAATATCTCCGCGTTCTGGCTCGTCTAACAAATAAACGGCCTTGTTAAAAATGACACGTTCGCCACTTTTCAAAGTCGGATCCATGCTAGCCCCTTCGACAACCGAAGTTGCAAAGACGAAAGACCGTAAAAAGAATGCAATAACAAGGGCTATAACTATTGCTTTTGTCCATTCCCAGATTTCTCTTTTCAATGGGTTTCTTCCTTTCTAGCTGATTCAAATTAAACGCTTATCTTTTTATCTTATCATAATCATAAAAAAATCACAGTATAAAACGAGGAAGAAATCAAGCTATCTAGGATCTAGTAATGATGTTCGATTTTATGAAAGAATTTTCATAAATAAGTTTCAAAGTTAGAAAAAAGGGTATTCATACAATAAATCATAGTAAACTATAGTTCTTTTGACTTTTGACAATACTATCTTTAAGACATAAAATATATATTTTGATGCTAATTGTTGCAAGGAGGATCATGAGTTGAAAAAGGATAAAGATTTAATCGAACTTGAACATAAAATTGAAATCGTAAGACAAGATATGATTAATATTGCTGCGAAGCATGGATATACTAGCCATGAATCCGTCCGTTTGTCACAAGAACTTGATAAATTATTAAATCAATACACAAAAAAGACAGGCGCTAAAAAAAATCACATCTAGCTCAACTGCTGACAGCCTTTTAAATTTACATAGTATGCTTAATTGTTGTCGTTTAAAAATGCTTCTAATCGGTCTAGACCTTCTTTTAAGACTTCTTGGCTATAAGCATAGGACAATCGCATATAGCCCTGTCCGTACTCACTAAATGCATCACCAGGTACTAAAGCTAACCCGACTTCATCTACCAAACGTAAGCCAAGTTGAAAGGACGTCGTATTTTCTAGTTGAATTTTAGGAAATACATAAAAAGCTCCTTCAGGCTCCACAACATCAACCCCCATGGATTGTAGACGAGTTATGACATAACGGCGTCTTTCTGCATATGCATCACGCATCACATCACTATCATGCTTTCCTTCTGTTAATGCTTCTAAAGCAGCATATTGACTAATTGAAGTCGCACACGAGACGTTGTATTGATGGACTTTCAACATATGCTGTCTAATAGAGCGATCTGCTAATACATACCCTATTCTAAAACCAGTCATGGAATGAGATTTAGATAACCCTTGAATAACAATCGTATGTTCACGAATTTGATTAAACTGAGCAATGGAAACATGATCTTGATCGTAAGTAAGTTCGCTATAAATTTCATCAGCCAAAATAAAGACAGGGTGATCTTTGATGACTTCAGAAATATCGTGAAGTTCTTTTTCGCTTAATGAAACCCCTGTTGGATTAGAAGGATAAGGCATAATAATACATTTAGTTTTTTCAGTTAAGTTGGCTTCGATCAGATCAGCTGTTAATTTAAATTCATGATCTCGTGTATCAATATGAACGGGGTTAGCTCCAGCTAAACGTATGAGTGGCTCGTACCCAGGGTAAACAGGCCCTGGCAGGAGTACATCGTCACCAGGTTCTAATATTGTCCTTAATGAAATATCGATCGCTTGTGAAGCTCCAGCTGTCACAATAATTTCGTCGTTTGGATCATACTGTAATTGATAGCGTTCTTGGGTATAATCAGCAATCGCTTGTCGTAATTCAAGAATACCCGCGTTAGGTGTATAAACGGTCTTGTTTTCATCAAGTGCATGTTTCGTTGCTTCTTTAATATGATCTGGTGTTGTGAAATCAGGCTGCCCTATTGTAAGTGAGACAACATCCTCTTTTCCTGATACTAAATTGAAAAATTGACGAATCCCTGATATTTCAATGTCTTTGACGTTTTGATTAAGTAAGTGTTCCATTGTATTCCCACCTTGTAGTATTCATTAGGTTTAAAAGTTAATAGCTCCGCTTATGCTGATAGGTAAGGGAGTGACGATTATGTTTTCAGAATGGATAATCTATTTAACTGCACACTGGCAAGCAATAGGGTTATGGATTGTGTTGATTGGTTGCTTGATTAGTTTGACATATGCTGTCATTGTTCGTTTTTTAAAATTACCAATTAGTTTCAGCTTGCTATACTGGATGAGTATGGCTACTGCTTTTATGTTCGTGTTATTAGCTATATACATATTTAATCATACTGTGATTAATGATGCATCACAAATGCGGCAAGTTGTTTTAACGCTTATAAATGCCAGTTTCTTAGTTGGTGCTGCGTTTTTAATTTTAGGGATTATAACCTATTTGTCTGATCGGTTTAAATATAAACAATCATTAAAAGGTAAATGAGCTGGGAAAAGTGTATCATAGAAACCAAATGGTCAAAATAAGCTTTTATTAATATTCATCAATTATTTCATCTTATCTATATATTTTATATAATTTAGAAAAGAGGGGAGAGGTAAGATGATTTTAGATTTTTCTATTTTCGCTATCATTATATTTTTACTTTTTGGTTTAGGGTTATTAATTTTAAATATCGTAACGAGTATATGGTCGTACCGTGATGCTAAACGTAAAGGAAAAAGTAATGAATATGCTATGATCGTTTTATTTGGTACGTTGTTTTTACCTGTAATGGGGTTCATCGTTTACTTAATTATTCGAAATGATTGATGTTAAAAATGGGGATGAGACAAAAAGGGTCTCAATTGTGCAATTGATGGAGCGTCATTTAAGCAGAAAACCCGAACGATTTAATTAAATCGTTCGGGTTTTACTTTGCACTATTACCTTTTGTCTCAGCTTTTTAGTTCGACCATATGTCATTAGCGAGTTGGACGATATAGCTTAATTTTTCCCATTGTTCTTCTTCAGTTAAGTCATTACCATGATGGGTCGAAGCAAATCCACATTGTGGACTTAGGCATAGTTGTTCTTTAGATAGGTAGGAAGAAGCCTCATTCACTTGATTGATTATAAGATCGCGATTTTCTAGCTTGCCACTTTTAGAAGTCAATAATCCTAATACAACCCTCGGGCCATCTTCTGGGATGTGTTTTAAAGGTTCAAACCCGCCTGATCGTTCATCATCATACTCTAGAAAGAAACCGTCCACTTTTTCATAAGCAAATAATGTTGGGGCAATTAAGTCATAGCCACCTGAAAATGCCCAAGTTGAACGATAGTTACCACGGCATAAGTGTGTCGTGACATACAAATCATCTGGTTTGTGTTCTAAGCTGCCATTGACAACACGTAGCGCTAGATCGATAAGGTATTCACGTGAATATTGCCCATCATTAAATGGGATATCAGGTGCTGATAATCCAGCAATGTAGACATCATCAAATTGTAGGTAACGGACACCAGCATCATAAAATGCTTGAATCGCCTCTTGGTAGGCTCGAATAATATCTGCTGCATACGTTTCGATGTCGGAATAGATCGATTCGTTTTGAATACCAGCATTAAAAAATTGATTAGGACTTGGAATGGTTAATTTGGCAACTGCTCGACCATTTACAATTTGGTTTAATGCTTTGAAGTCTTCTATAAAAGGGTGGTTAGGGTTAAAGGAAATACGCCCAGTATTACGAACATCATATCGTTCGGTTTCAGTATTGTTTGCGAATTGGAAGCCTGTTTCAGGTACATATCCCTCCATACCGTGGAAATGCTCCATAAAATCTAAATGAAACCAAGTGCGTCGAAACTCACCATCTGTAACAGCTTCTAATCCAATCTCTATTTGCTTATTCACAATACGTTCAATTTCTTCATTTTCAACCTGTCGTAATGACTCTTGATTGATGACACCTTGATTATAATCAGAGCGTGCTTGGTGAAGTCTTTCAGGTCTTAATAGACTACCTACATGGTCAGCTCGAAACGGAATCTGATTTTTTGTCATGGAATATCCCTCGCTTTAAAGTATGTGTTTGTAATGGATGTGATTTTTCCATAAAAAAAGCCTCTTCCTAAGAAGAGACTCGTACGCGTTTGTTCTCTTCTTATCTTCTAGCGTTTGCTACTGGAATTAGCACAGTGTCAAAAACCTGTTGCTGAAGCTTCGAAGGGCCAGTCCCTCCACTTCTCTTGATAAGAATTATATGAAATTAATTAAAGCACATCTTACATGGTGAATAGACCGTTGTCAATCACACTTATTAATTAACTGTTTTCAAGTCTTTAATAATATCATCCATTGCTTCATTACTTGTACCAGAGTACGTCTTAATGACAGTACCTTCTGGATTAACTAAAGCAAATGACGTACCATGGTTGACTTGACTTTCACCATCCACTTTGGAGACGAGTGTATTGAAAGAGTTCGCAGCGAAACTTTCGATTTCATTTTGGGAATAGCCTGTTAGAAAATCCCAGTTGCTATAGTCGGCATTATACTTATCACCAAAAGCTTTTAATGTCTCAGGGTCATCAACTTCAGGATCCACACTAAATGAAACAAAACGAATATCTAAATCTTCTTCAGCTGCTGTTTGCTGTAAACCAGCCATATTACCTGTCATAGGAGGGCATACAGTGTTACAACTTGTGAAAATAAAATTAGCAACCCAATATTGTCCTTTGAGGTCTTCTAAGCTGACTGTTTCATTATCTTGATTCGTATATTCGAATGATTCAACTTCGACATCTAGTTCGGCTTCCAGTTCACTGGCTGAACTACCATTACAGGCGACAAGAAATGTCAGAATACCTATGATACTAAGTGGAATTACCCATTTAGATCGACTGATCATTTTATCAACTCCATTTATCAATCTTATCCGTTATTAATCACGCATTTAAAATTAATTTATACTTATTTTAACATGTTATAAAATAACCGAGTGTGACAGGAACGTGAATGTTTTTACAATTTCTTGACAAACCACTTTAAGTGGCATTTAGTGTGATGACATTAATCTCAGGCCGACAGAGAAACCGAAAAGGTAGCCGGGTCGTTCCTAAGCCGCGTGATGTTAACAAATGTAGTGGGCGCTCACCAATTGTTGTCTTACCTTCGACATATTTTTGCCCGAGAAGTGGTGTAATAATATAACCATAAAACGGAATCTGTACTTGGCCACCGTGGCTATGTCCTGATAACTGTAAGTCGAAGTTATAGTCTTTGACTTGATCGGCATAATCTGGTTCGTGACACAAGAGTATGTTGAAAGTGTCTGATTTATCGTCTGGTATTAATTGGTTTAAGCGAGGATCTCCTAGTAATACATCGTCAACACCAGCGAGTAGTATTTGACTCCCATTAAGATTTATATTGTCATAATCATTCTGAAGCAAGCTGAAGCCACCTTGGTTCATGACTTCTTTGATTGAGTCTGTTCCATAACCGCCATGATCATGATTGCCGTAAATCCAATACTGGCCATGCTTTGCTTTTAGATTCGATAAGATTGAAATCAAATCATTATAACGCGATTGGCCTATATCAGACGGGTTATCAAATAAGTCTCCTGTAAAGACAATTAAATCAGGTGATTCTTGATTGACTTTACGGACAATCTTCTTCATGTCCTCTAATGTTAATTGGAAACCTAAATGTGTATCTGTAATTTGAACAATTTTAAAGTTATTAAATTCATCTGGTAAGCGTTCAGATTCAAATGAGTCTCGTTTGATGGTTAACCAATAAGGCTCAATGTCATGAGCGTAATAATAACCACCGTAAGCTGCCCCGATGGAACCGAGTGTACCGAAAGTCGCCTTTTTTAAAAATGAACGCCTAGTCATTTTATTCCCCATATTACGCCATCCTTTTTGATTGCTTATCGACATTATAGCACGATTACGGATTGTTCAAGAGTGATAGCAAGTAGTTTTTGAAAAAAGGACAAATATTAGTTACAATAAATGAAAACGAGTGAATATTCATTCATTTTAAAATTGGGGAAAAGGGTGGTTTGTGTGAAGGATGAAGTAGTCATTGTCACAGGTGGTTCGAATGGAATGGGCAAGTATATGGCAAAGAAGTTTGCTCAAGAAGGTGCGCATGTTGCTATTACGGGTCGAAATGAAGAGAAATTAACGCAAGCAAAAGAAGAAATTGAAGCGACTGCAACTGGCAGTGTTATGGTGGTGCAAATGGATGTGCGCCAGGTAGAAGATGTCGAGAGAATGGTGGAGGAGGTTCATCATAAATTTGGCCGAATCGATCATCTTGTGAATAACGCAGCAGGTAATTTTATTGCGCCGGCTGAAAAACTGTCTCCAAATGGCTGGAATGCTGTTATTGATATTGTGTTGAACGGTACTTATTATTGTAGTTATACAGTAGGCCATTATTGGATCGAGCATGGTATTAAAGGAACGATCTTAAACATGGTTGCGACTTACGCGTGGGATGCTGGTCCAGGTGTGATTCATTCCGCGTCGGCAAAAGCAGGTGTATTAGCCATGACAAGAACGTTAGCTGTGGAATGGGGTCGTCGTTATGGTATTCGCGCAAATGCTATTGCCCCAGGTCCAATTGATCGAACAGGTGGAGCTGATAAACTTTGGGAATCAGAGGAAGCCGCACAACGCACGATTAAATCTGTTCCGTTAGAACGTTTAGGTGAACCAGAAGAAATCGGAGAACTTGCATACTTCATGCTTTCAGATAAGGCGAAATATATGAATGGTGAAGTGATTAAGTTAGATGGTGGTCAATCACTTAATCAATATCCATTTTAATGAAAAAAGCATTGGCTCTTGTACAAGAGCCAATGCTTTTTTGTGAGCTTTCACTTATGAGATAACTCTACTAATTTATTTCATTACTTGATCTATTTATGAAATAAATAGATGAACTTATTTCATAAATAAAAGAAAGTATTTCAAAACTAAGCGAGGACGACATAGAATAAGATAGTGAAGAAATGAAAAGCGCTTCCTGCAATCACAAATAGATGCCAGACTGCATGGTGATAGGGAAAACCGCGCCACATATAAAATAGGCTTCCAACAGAATATAATATACCACCAACAATTAAATAAACGAGTCCGGTTGTTGCCATCTCAGTTGCAAGTGGTTCCCATATAAACACAATGAACCAACCAAGAGCGAGGTAAATTAACGTTGAGACGACCATAAATCGGTGGACGAAAAAGATTTTAAAAACAATACCTAATAACGCCACACCCCAAATGACGCCAAAAAGTGTCCAGCCGATTGTTCCCCGAAGCATGACGAGTAAAATCGGCGTATACGTTCCTGCAATAAATAAATAAATCGAGGAATGATCAATAAATAAAAAGAGATCCTTCGTTTTACCTTCTTTTAAACTGTGAACAATCGTAGATGATAAATACATGATCAACATAGAAGCGCCGTAAATTGTAACCGAAACCACTTGCCATACATTACCGTGTAATGAAGCATATACAATTAATATGACAAGGCCTGCCAAACTTAATAAAGCGCCTAGTCCATGTGTTATAGCATTAACTTTTTCTTCTTTTGGTGTGAATGTGTACGACATCAAAACCCTCATTTCTATTGTCTTAGTATAGCTGATTTTTTTCGTATGTTAAACAATATCTATTTTCCTTATTTTATGTTAAAATAGTTCTCGGAAAACGAGACCAATTGTTTCGTTTTAATGAGGAGGAAAACCATGTTAGAAGCAAAAGAGTTTGATCTAGCGACAACTCTTGTGAAAGATATGATGGTCGACGCTGAAAAAGTGGCTCACGTTCAAAATAGTAATCCACTAGAGCATGCGTTGTTAGTTTTAACTAAAACAGGCTATAATGCAGTACCTGTTTTAGATTTCCACGGAATATTTGAAGGTGTAATTAGCAAATCAAATATTATTGAAGCGATGTTCGGTTTGGAACGAATTGAGTTGGAGCGTTTAGACTCACAAACCGTCATGGATGTGATGAATGATGAGGCGCCACGCTTACACATCAATGACACTCTTGAAGAAGCTTTACACGAATTGATTGATTATAATTTTGTTTGTGTTGTAGATGATGACGAGATTATGCAAGGGATTATCACACGTCGCCAACTATTAAAACAATATCGAAATGAGTACTATCAGTCACGTCAAAAAAGTTCTTAAACATCTTGTGAAAACTAAGACCTCTTTGATACATTAAAAGAGTAACTAAATGAAGTGGAGGATCGAAAAAATGAATCAAATGGATGCTAATGAAATTATCAATTTTATTTCGAATGCGAAAAAATCAACACCTGTAAAAGTTTATGTTAAAGGTGATAACTTAGAGCAGGTTAATTTCCATGATGACGTACAAGCGTTTATCACGGGTAACGCTGGTGTATTATTCGGTGAATGGAGCGTTGTGAAAGAAGAATTAGAACAACACGCTTCATCAATTGAAGATTATGTGATCGAAAATGATCGTCGTAATTCAGCAATCCCAACATTAGATATGAAAAATATTAACGCACGTATTGAACCTGGTGCGATTATTCGTGATCAAGTTGAAATTGGTGACGGTGCCGTTATTATGCTAGGTGCCGCGATTAATATTGGCGCAGTCGTAGGCGAAGGCACAATGATTGATATGAATGTCGTCTTAGGCGGTCGTGCGACAGTCGGTAAGAACTGCCACATTGGTGCAGGTTCTGTATTAGCGGGTGTGATCGAGCCACCTTCTGCTCAGCCAGTAGTTGTAGAAGATGGTGCAGTCGTTGGTGCTAACGCCGTGATCTTAGAAGGTGTCACAGTCGGTGAAGGTGCAGTTGTTGCAGCTGGATCGATCGTGACTGAAGATGTACCAGCGAACACAGTGGTTGCAGGTACACCAGCTAAAAAAATCAAAGAGATGGATGCACAAACACGTGATAAAACAGAAATCAAACAAGAGTTACGTAAGCTAGATAACTAATAGGATTTACTTAGCAGAAGCGGAATTGACTTAACAAGCAATTCCGCTTTTCTTACATATGATATAGGTAGCGAAAGGTTGAATAGGTTTATGACAGATGAAAAATGGAATGAAATACGTCGTGATTTACACCGAATACCAGAGTTAGGCTTTCAAGAAGTTAAGACACAACAGTATTTGCGTGACTATATTGAAACATTACCACAAGATTATCTCACCGTAACGCCTTGGGAAACAGGGTTGTTTGTGTTTGTCGAAGGGACAGTAGGAAATCAAACAATTGCTTATCGGACTGATATAGATGGTTTGCCGATCAAAGAAGAGACAGGGTTTTCTTTTGAATCGATTCACGACGGACAAATGCATGCTTGTGGTCATGACTTACATATGACCATTGCACTTGGAGCTCTCACGGAATTGGTTCATCATCGACCTGAAGCGAATGTCTTGTTCTTATTCCAGCCAGCAGAAGAAGGACCAGGTGGAGCAGAACCGATGTTGGCGAGTGAACCGATGAAACGATATGCGCCGGATTTTGTATTTGCCTTACATGTCGATCCTAAGCGTGAAGTTGGTTACGTTGCTTCAAAACCAGGATTATTATTCGCTAACACGAGTGAACTGTTTATTGATTTTCATGGTAAAGGAGGTCATGCAGCTTATCCGCATGAGACGCGTGATATGATGATGGCGGCTAGTGCTTTTAACGTCCAATTACAACAAGTGGTTGGTCGAATGGTTGATCCCCTTAAATCTGCCGTTGTAACGTTAGGCAAGATGGAAGCTGGTACAGTCCAAAACATTATTCCTGAACATGCTCGGGTAGAAGGGACGATCCGTACAACTGATGCCGAAACGATGGATGTTGCGAAACAGTCGATTGAGCAAATGCTAAAAGGAATTGAGACACGTTACGGATGTGAAACGACTGTAGATTATGGTGCGAATTATTATATGGTTAATAATGACGGTGATTATGTTGAAAAGTTTAAGCAGGCAATCGAGAAGTCAAATGTTACTTATGCTGAAGCAGATGCTGCCATGACGGGGGAAGATTTCGGTTACATGTTGAAGGAACTTCCAGGTTTTATGTTTTGGCTAGGTGTTGATTCTGAATCTGGTTTGCATACAAGTCGATTGAATCCGAGTGAAGATGCTATTGGAGTTGGTGTTGAAGCAGTTGTTGCGATGATTCGTGAAGGGTAAAGCAAGGTTAGATCTTTAGAATTGCTTTTTTGATTAGTTAAATTCATTTGATTATTAGAGGTGGTTTTGTGAGTAAATCCTTTTGGGTGCCTTTAGTGGTATCGTTTGCTAGCATCATAATATTGTATCTAATAGGTTTTATTGCTGAAATCGAATCACTTATGTTCAAACTTTCTTTATCATATACAGAGATCTCGTTATTACCCATTTTGATCGGAATCATATTAGGAATCCTGAGTGAGCGGATGATGAAATTAAAAATTAAAGCGGATTAATTATTTGTCCTAAAATAACACTGATAGGCTAATGTCTTCATGACACAAGGCAAAAGAAAAGGAGGAAACTGCGAATACAGTTTCCTCCTTTTATACTAGGTCACTTATTTAAGCTGAATCAGAATTTTCATCGAGTCGGTGACTGATACCATCGAGTTAAATTGACTGCCATTTTATATTATCTTAGTGGTCGTTCTAAAGAGCTGATATCCTCATCAAGGTTCACAACTTTTTGTTCGACAATTTGTCTCGCGTCATGAACACCTTGATTATAATAATAAGGCGCGATTTGTTCGCTGAGCCATGCATACATATTCTCAGCAGCTAAATCACCTAGTTCTTCTCCGCGTTCCTCGTAAAAATAAACCTTAATCTCGTCTAAAATCTTGTCTTTCATAAATGCTGGTTCTTTCATAAAATCCATCTCCTATAAATGTTCATCTAAAAACGTTTTGATAGCCTGATATCCTTTTATTTGGTTAGTACGTTTAGAGAATCCATGCCCTTCATCTTCAAAAACAAGGTATTCTACTGGTACATCGTTTTTCTTGACTTCAGCGACAATTTCGTCCGATTCGACCTTAAGCACACGTGGGTCATTGGCACCTTGTAGTACAATTAATGGTTTGTGAATGTGATCGGCATGAAATAGTGGTGAAATCCTTCTAATATAGTCATTTTCGTGATAAGGGTCACCAATTTTCTTATAGAGTGCTTGACGGCCAGACTCCCACCACGCTGGTATTTCTTTTAAAGTTCGTTCCCAATTTGAAACACCGAAGATATCAACTCCGACTTTAAATGAATCTGGTTGGAAAGCCAATGCTGCGAGGACCATATAACCACCATAACTTCCACCCATGATACCAATTTTCTCCTCATCAATTCGCCCAGTAGAAATTAAATATTTTTTGGCTTCAATACAATCTTGCAAATCAATTTCACCATGTTGCTTATCAGCAGCTTTATAAAACGATTTTCCGTAGCCTGAACTTCCACGATTATTAACGGCCATAACTGCATAGCCCTGATTGACTAAATATTGTACCATTGGATTATAATCAGTTGTTGATTGTCCGCCGGGGCCACCATGAACGAGTACTAAGGCAGGGGCTTTCTCATCTTTGTTTAAATAAGGTTCATAATAAACAGCCGGGATGGTTAACCCGTCAAAAGATTGATAATGAACAATGTCAGCTTTAACTAAATCTTCAGATTGGATTTCAGGGTGCTGAGCATTCGTTAGTCGAATAACTTGATTGCTTGTCGGCACATATCCAAATAAATCTGTAGGTGTAACTGAACTGTTTGTCACAAATGCCATAGCTTGTTCATCGTGTGACAGTTTAATTGCAATCAATTCCCCTTCTGGTAGTTCTGGGAGTTGAAATTCATTCGAATCTTGGCTTAAGATTTTAAGTTTATCCTGTCCATCTTCGTTGTAGGAATAAATTAGAAAAGAATACTGCGGTGAAAATCGTGCGAATTCTATATTCCAATTTTCTTCAGCAACTAATGTAACAACTCTAGTTGCAAGATTGATTTTCTTCAGTTGTAAGAATTCTGATGTTTCATTTGTTAAAAAATATAATTCCTTCGAATCCTGACTGAACATCATTGGTATAAATTCAGCTTCTCCAGGTTGATCATTGAGTTGGAAGAGTCCATTTTCATTTGAATAAATGTACATATTTGATTCATTATCAGTCACAGTATGTTGGATGGCTAATTGCTTACCATCAGGTGCTACGGTTACGACATTCAAACCGTCCTCGTTTTTAAAAACCAGTTCAGCTTTCCATGAAGTAATATCCATTTTATAGAGGTCAAAAAATCTTGCATCTCGTTTATTCGATAAATAATAAAAACTGTTCCGATCGTGATTCCATTGTAAAAATGATGCTTTTTCATTCTCAGAAGGTGTCAGATCTGTTATTGAACCATTTGATTGATATAAATATAAATGACTGATTTCATTTCCTTCACGATCCTGTTGAAAAATAAAATCGTGTGATCCCGGTAAATAAGTAACAGGATAAATGCCATCATTGGTAGATTCGGTAATTTGTGTTCGGTTGGTACCATCTACTTGGACGGTATAGGCGTTGAAAACACCAGATTCATCACTCGCATACAGGATGGTTTGATTGTCATCATTCACAGATACGGCGCCAATCGTTTCACTACTCATAAATTGATCAATTGTGTATTTACTCCGAATAGATAAAGCATTAGTCATAGAATCCCTCATTTCAAATATATTTTCTCTAAATTGTTATTCGTGCACAACTGGATGATTTCCTTGTTATTGAAATGATTTTATATCAAGTAAGAGATATTGATTGTTAGTGAGCTTAATCACTAAAAAACCTGCCAAGCATCAGTCGACAGGTTTAGTTCATTAGAGTGTTTTCTTTGCAGCTTGTTGGATAGGATCCCATACGCCGTTATAGGGTGGAGCATAGGCCAAATCAAGGTCCAGTAATTCTATTGTTGTCATATTGTGATAGAGTGCTGTTGCCAAGACGTCGATTCGTTTGTCTGCACCATATGTTCCGATAGCTTGGCCACCTAGAATTTTTCGCGATCCTTGTTCGTAGACGAGTTTTAGGTGAAGCGGTTGCTGATCGTAGTAACCTGCAACGGCATTAGTTTTGATCGTTGATACATCGTAATTAAAGCCTAAGGAATTAGCTTCTTTTTCTGATAAACCAGTTCTTGCAACATCAAGTGTAAAGAATTGCAGAATGGATGTCCCTACAATTCCTTGGAAGGGTTTCTCTTGACCAACAATATTCATACCAGCAGTCATACCTTGTTTATTAGCAGTAGTCCCGAGAGGTAC
Organism: Alkalibacillus almallahensis; assembly: GCF_011761495.1. Classification (GTDB taxonomy): domain Bacteria; phylum Bacillota; class Bacilli; order Bacillales; family Alkalibacillaceae; genus Alkalibacillus; species Alkalibacillus almallahensis. The sequence goes on from NZ_JAASRU010000020.1 coordinate 14,298, forward strand.
AAAGTCATTTTGTTTTTTGACTCTATTGTAATCAACTGTACAATCTCCAGCAGCATAGACGTTGTTGACGTTTGTTTCCATAAATTCATTGACCAAAATAGCACCTTGATCATTTAAGTCAAATACAATGGGATCCAGGAAATCAGTATTAGGTTTTACTCCGATATTAACAATCGCTTGATCTGTTGAATATTCACCTTGATCGGTAATCACTTTTTCTACACGTTGATCTCCTTCAAAACGTTGAACAAATTCATTAAAGATAAGGTCGACGCCATGTTGTTCTGCTTCATCATGAAGCAATTTGGCCATATCATAATCAAGCGGATTCATGAGTTGTTGACCAGCCTGAATGATACGAACATGTTTTCCGATTTCTTGCATGTTTTCAGCAATTTCAAGGCCAATAAAACCACCGCCAACGATTGTAACAGTTTCAGGTTCTTCAGATTGAAGGTCGGTTATAATCTTTTCTGTATCTGGTATGGTTTTCATCGAATGAATACCATCTAAATCAATACCATCCCAACCTGGCTTAATCGGACTTACGCCAGTCGCAATCAGCAATTTATCGTATTCAAGTTCAAATGGTTCGTCGTTATCAAGGTCAACACCTGAAACAACTTGTTGATCAGCATTGACATCAGTCACCTCATGTCTAGTTCTGGCATCTATACCATGCTTTTGACGAAACACTTCAACAGGTTTAGCGATAACATCATCTGTTGATTGAACATCACCACTTATGACATAAGGCAAGCCACATTGACCATAAGAATAATAATCACCTTTTTCAAGTGTAATAATTTGATCATCTTGTGAGCTTTCTCGTTTAATCTGCATGGCTGCACTCATTCCTGCAGCATCGCCTCCAATAATAACGTAACGCATTCTTACCACCTCATTTACTTGTTATATAAAGAGCTCATGTAGGTCACATGAGCTCTTTAAATTCAGATTAGTTATCTTCTTTTTGAATAATTGTATGATGTGGAAAAGGGATTTCGATTCCTGCATCATCAAGTGCTTCTTTCATGGCTTTGCGAAGATCGCGTTCCACTTCCCATTGTAACATTTTCTCAGTTTGGGCGATGACACGTAGTACAACGTCAGATGAACCTAAACTTTGGACTCCGACAACATCAGGACCTTCTTTTATGCGGTCGTCTTCGCGAAAACGATCGCACACATTTTGTAAAATTTCCATAGCTTGGTCAATATTTTCACTATAACCAATGCCCATATCGACGAGTGCACGCATATTACCGCGTGTATGGTTGTTTACAGCTTGGATATAACGGTTTGGAATGAAGTGTAGGGTGCCATCAAAACCACGTAATTGAGTTGTTCTAAGACCCAACTCCTCGACAATACCATCATGACCACCTGCTGTGACATAATCATCCACATCGATTTGTTTTTCAATTAAAATGAAAAAGCCTGTCACGATATCACTAACTAACCCTTGGGCGCCAAAGCCGATAGCTAGTCCAACGATACCAGCTCCTGCCAAGATTGGAGCAAGCGGAATACCTAGAATTCCTAGGAACGTAACAATGAAAAAGAACAATAATACGTATGTAAACACGTTTAACAATAAGTTTTCTAATGTCTTCTTACGTCCTTCCTGTAACTTTTGGCGCTTAGCTACATGATCCATGGTCTTCGAAATCGCTTTGCGACCGATTGGTGCGACAATAACATAAACGATAATAAGTAATAATAGCTGACCACCAATACTCACTAAGCTACTTAACATACCTTCTAAATCTAAAAAGTCCATCTTAATACTCCCTTCATTTCTTATTATAACTATTATATACCACATAATGTATTTCGTTAATCATGTTTCAATCATAATATGACATTTTACGGGCATTCAAAGTTATATTAAGAATGTGAATTATAAATTTTTTCAAAAAATTAAGGCAAAGGGGTAGCATTTTATTTCGTAACCCGATATATTTATTAGAGCAGTAATTTTCATCGAAAGAAAGTGGGGGAAGAGGCTTGGATATTTTCAAGAAGCTTAAGCAATATTACTGGCCTTTTAAGCGGTATTTGATTATTTCACTTATTTCAATGTTATTTGTGACGATCATAACAGCCGCCTATCCAATCGTGATTCAACAAACGATTGATAACGTGATTGGTCAACAAAACTTTGACCTTTTACCAATTATTATTATTGCATTCATAGTTCTCATGGGCATCAAAGCAATATCTGTTTTTACGCAACAGTATTTTGGTGATTTATTCGGTATCTCAACCGTTTATGAAGTCAGAAATGATTTGTATCGTAAATTACAACGTTTGTCATTCAAGTATTATGATAATGCCAAGACAGGTGACTTAATGTCACGCCTGACTGCAGATGTAGAAGGTTTTCGTTTCTTCTTATCATTTGGTTTTGCCGAGTTATTACGCATTGTCTCGCTGGTAATCGTGAGTGGAGCAGTCATGTTATTTTATTCTGTTCCATTAACACTCGTAACATTAGCAGCAATGCCATTTTTAGCTGTTTCCGTTTATATGTTCGATAAACGTGTTCATCCAGCATTTTTAGGAATTCGCCGTTCTTTCGGGAGAATGAATACACGTGTCCAAGAAAATATTTCTGGAATGAACACAGTTAAATCATTATCTCGTGAAAACTTTGAGATTGGTCGTTATGAAGAAAAAGGTGAAAACTATCGAGATCACTATTTAAAAACTGCATCGATTTGGTCAAAATACATGCCGTTTATGGAATTTGTCGGTAATGTGTGTGTTGTCGCCTTACTTGCTTTTGGCGGTTACTTAGTGATTCAAGGCGATGTTCAAGTTGGTGAATTAGGTGCCTTTTTCTCATTAGTATGGATGTTTTTAGGACCATTAATGAACTTCGGGTTTGTTGTCAATCAGTTCTCACAAGCCAAAGCATCAGGTGAACGTTTACTTGAGGTGTTAGAATCAGATTTAGAATTAGATGACGACCAACCAGCAAAAGGTGAAACGATCAAAGGTCATGTTACGTTTGACGACGTGACACTAACATATGTCGAAGATGACGATGAGGCATTAAAAGAAGTTAGTTTCGATGCACCACCTGGAAAGATCGTTGGACTAATTGGTGCAACAGGTGCCGGTAAATCAAGTATCACGCAACTATTAACACGGTTTTATGAGCCTGAACAGGGCCATGTATATGTCGATGGCAAACCGACGACAGATTATTCACTGAAAGATTTACGCAAACAAATCGGGTTTGTCTTACAGGAGCCCTTCTTATTCTCAACGACGATTAAAGAAAATATCGCATACGGCAATCCAGAAGCTTCAATGGAAGAAATAGTAGATGCAGCTAAACGCGCACAAGCACATGACTTCATTGAAACGATGCCAGATGGTTATGACACCTTATTAGGTGAACGTGGTATGGGTCTATCTGGCGGTCAAAAACAACGGATCTCCATAGCGAGAGCCCTCTTGATTAACCCGAGTATTCTTGTATTAGATGACGCTACATCAGCTGTTGATATGCAAACAGAAGCGAAAATACAAAAAGCATTACGGGAAGTCATGTCGGACCGTACGACGTTTATTATTGCGCATCGTATTTCATCACTACAACACGCTGATGAAATTCTCGTCTTAGAAGATGGAGCAATCGTTGAACGCGGTAAACATGAAGATTTACTCGACAACGAAGGTCCCTACCAACGTATTTACGACATTCAATATCAAGATAAAGAAGCCATATTAGGTAAACAACACGTATAAGGGGGGGAGACAAATGACAACCGAAGCTAAAGAAAAAAGCCCACATTTAAAACGATTTCACTATACACAGGATATAGCTGTTGATAAGCCATTTAACTGGCAACAAACAGTTCGACTATTAAAATACTTAAAACCGTATTCTAAAAAAATTCTACCAATCGCTATTATAGCCATGCTCGTCTCGACGGCAGTTCGGCTTATTGTACCAATTCTTGTTGGTCGTGTAGCCATTGACATGGCGATTGATACTGGTAACACGAATTTACTCATCCAACTTGTTATAGGCATTGCGATCATGTACTTATTTAGTTACGTCGGTAATATGGTTCGAATCAAATATGTGAATTTACTCGGACAAAACGTGATTTACGATTTAAGACGCCATTTGTTTTCACATGTGCAACACTTGTCAAACCGCTTTTTTGACAAAAAATCGGCTGGTAGTATTATCGTTCGAATCATGAATGATATTAATTCACTGCAGGAACTGTTTACGAATGGAATTATTAACTTACTCATGGATATCGTCATGCTAGTAAGTATTATTATAATCTTATTTGTTCTCAGTCCACCATTGGCTGCAGCAGTAGTCATTGTAATTCCAATTATGTTTTATATTTCAACGAAGTTAAGAAAGAGAATTCGTCGCTCATGGCAACAAGTACGGATTCAGCAATCAAGACTTAATTCACATCTTAATGAAAGTATTCAAGGGATTCGTATAACGCAATCCTTCGCACAAGAACAAGAAAACACAGAGTTTTTTGAAGGTGTGAATTCTGATAATTACGATCGTTGGCAAACAGCAACTCGTAAAAGTGCTATGTTCCGTCCGTTTGTCGAGATGAGTAATGCGTTTGGAACTGCAGTTTTACTCGGTTTTGGTGCATTCTTAATATCACAAGGTTCCTTAACAGTCGGTACATTCTTTACGTTTGCGTTATTCATCGGTATGTTCTGGGAGCCGATTTCACGTCTTGGACAAATGTATAATCAATTGCTTATGGCGATGTCAGCATCTGAACGTATTTTTGAATTCCTAGATGAAGAACCGAACGTGAAAGAGAAGGAAGATGCTGTTCATTTAAATGATATTGAGGGTCATATCGAATTTGATCACGTTCAATTTGCTTATGATGATGAACGGATTGCGTTAGATGATATTTCCTTAGAAATGAAACCAGGTCAATCCGTTGCGTTAGTTGGTCATACAGGTTCAGGAAAGACTACGATTGCTAATTTAATCAGTCGTTTCTATGATCCGACAGACGGTGCGGTTAAGATCGACGGAATTGACTTACGTGATGTGAAGCTCGATGATTTACGCCAAAAGATTAGTGTCGTCCTGCAAGATACGTTCATTTTCTCAGGAACTATTATGGAAAACATTCGCTTCGGTCGTCCAGATGCATCGGATGAAGAAGTGATTGAAGCAGCAACAGTCGTTGGAGCAGATGAGTTTATTCAACGTCTTGCAGATGGTTATGAGACTGAAGTTGAAGAACGTGGAAATATATTATCTGCTGGTGAGCGTCAATTATTATCGTTTGCGCGTGCATTATTAGCTGATCCTAAGATTATTATTTTAGATGAGGCAACAGCAAGCATTGATACAGAAACAGAAGTTAAAATCCAAAATGCACTTAAACGATTGTTAGATGGTCGAACGTCAATCATTATTGCACACCGCTTATCAACAATCCGTGATTCAGATAATATTATTGTGCTAGAAAATGGTCATATTTTAGAACAAGGTAATCATGACGAATTAATGGCACATGGTGGCGAATACTATGGTCTCGTGAAGTCACAATTTCAAGCATTAGACCAAATGTAAAGGAGGACCGAGCGGCTTACATGTCGTTCGGTTTTCTTTCTTCAATCAAATGGCTTATCATTAGATTGAAGTTCTACATTATTAAAGAAATTTTTAATAATTGGCTTTGTTAAAGTTTAGTGTTGATTTCAATTGGTTTAGCACTAAGTTGTTGAATTGTGAGTAGCGATGGTGGCGACTCCAGGTCGACTAAAAGCGGTCACGTCCTGTGACCAACGTCGACATTAGACCGTCCGGGTCGTCATGGGAAAAGCACGAGTCTCGAGACCCCGCAGGAAACGCTTTTCTTCCGAGGAGGCTCGAGCCGTGCCCCACGGAAAGCGTCCACCAGTAGCGGATCACAACATCAACAACGGATTTTAACAGAACATATTAAATTAGTGTATTTGTATCACAAAGATTTAATAATCATTCGACAAATAGCATGTGATATATGGTAGACTATGCTCAGTATAGACAAAAGAGGAGGAAGGCAGTTGAGTAAGCATCTCTATGGTGTCATCGGTCTCGGCCGATTTGGCGGTAGTATTTGTAAAGAACTTGCTCGTGAAGGTATGGAAGTTCTTGCGATCGATTCAGATGAGGAAAAGATTAACGAATATAAAGATATTGCATCACATGCGGTTATTGCAGATTCAACAGACGAATTAGCTTTAAAAGATATAGGCATTCGAAATATTGACCATATCATCGTCGCAATCGGCGATAATATTCATGCAAGTATTTTAACAACTTTAATCGTTAAAGAACTAGGAATTAAAATGATCACTGTCAAAGCTCAGAATGATTACCATGAAAAAGTCTTGAATAAAATTGGTGCCGATGAAGTCGTGCATCCTGAACGTGATATGGGTAAACGTATTGCTCATAGTATTATTTCAAGTAATATTCTAGATTACTTAGAGTTATCAGATGAGCACAGTGTCGTCGAAGTGAAAGCAGGAGAGAAGATGAATGATAAGACATTGATTGATCTTGATATACGTGCTCGTTTCGGTTGCAACGTTGTAGCGATTAAACGCGGAGATGATATTAATGTGTCACCAATGGCGGATGATGTGATTCATAGAAATGATGTTATTATCGTAATTGGTGCTGATCAAGATATTCATCGATTCGAAAAAGCCCTTGTTATTGAAGATTAGATTGTGATTGTTAAGTAAAAATAGGTTATATTTCAATATTAAAAGCCCCCATGGCCTAATTGGCTATGGGGGCTTACTACGTTGGATAGGAATGATTCAATTATACTTCCATTATGATCGGTAAAATCATCGGGCGACGCTTCGTTTTATCATACAAGAATGGCTGAATTGTATCCGTAATTTCATTTTTAATTTCAGACCATTGCGTCGTTTTACGTTCCATTACTTTTTCTAAATGGTTCGCAACTAGACCTTGTGCATCTTTGATTAGATCCTCTGATTCGCGCATATAGACGAAACCACGAGAGATAATGTCAGGTCCAGAAGCAATTCGGAATTCTTTCATATCGATACTTACCACCACGACGACTAAGCCTTCCTCAGAAAGGATACGACGGTCGCGAAGGACGATATTACCAATATCACCAATTCCACTACCATCTACATAGACAGAGCCAGATGGAATCTTACCTGCGACTCCGACTTTGTTCTTGCCAAGTGCTAACACATCACCATTGTCCATGATGAAACTGTTTTTACGCGGGACACCTGTTTGTTCAGCTAAATTAATATGTTCAGCTAACATACGGTATTCACCGTGAATTGGCATAAAGTATTGTGGTTTTAGTAAACGTAACATTAATTTTTGTTCTTCTTGTGCACCATGGCCTGAAGTGTGAATATCATTTAATGATCCATGAATGACATTCGCACCGGCACGGTACAATTTATTAATATTACGATTAATACTAATTGTATTACCAGGAATCGGTGATGATGAAAAGACAACTGTGTCATCTGGTTGGATCTGTACATGGCGATGTGTGCCATTAGCGATACGTGATAATGCCGCTAATGATTCACCTTGTGAGCCTGTACATAGAATAACCAACTCATCACTTGGTGTTTTTGAAATTTGGTTAGGTTCAATAAATGTATCTTTCGGTGCTTGAATGTAACCAAGTTTCTGACCGATTTTAATTGCGTTTTCCATGCTTCGTCCAAAGACAACAATTTTCCGTTTATTCTTAATTGCTGATTGGACTACTTGTTGGAGGCGGTAAATATTCGATGCGAATGTTGCAAAAATGATTCGTCCACTCACTTCATCGAATATATTTTGGATACTTTCGCCTACAACGCTTTCAGATAGACTAAAGCCTGGAACTTCACTGTTCGTACTATCTGATAAGAGGGCTAAAACACCTTCTGAACCGATTTCAGCCATTTTAGATAGGTTGGCTGGTTCACCAACAGGGGTGAAATCAAATTTAAAGTCACCTGTGTGAACGATGTTTCCAGGTGGTGTTTTGACAACAATACCGAATGAATCGGGAATGCTGTGTGTCGTACGGAAGAAGCTGACGGATGTTTTACGGAATTTAATCACGTCATCTTCCTGAATTTCGTTCAAATCAGCGCTACGGAGTAAACCGTGCTCTTCTAACTTGTTTCGGACTAAGCCGATTGCTAGCTTCCCGCCGTAAATCGGGATGTTCATCTCGCGTAATAAATATGGAATCCCACCGATGTGGTCTTCGTGTCCATGTGTAAGAAACAATCCTTTAATCTTGTCTTGGTTTTGGATTAAATACGTATAATCCGGGATGACATAATCAATGCCTAACAATTCATCTTCTGGGAATTTAATACCAGCATCGACTAAAATAATTTCGTCTTGGAATTGAATGCCGTACGTATTTTTACCAATTTCACCAAGACCACCTAACGCAAATATCGCAACTTGATCGTTTTTAACAAACTTCATGCGTTAGAGATCCTCTACTTTAAAGTTTTCGGATTGTTGTTCATAGGCTAAATGCGCCTCACTTAATTCTTGGACATGTTCAATATTATACGGACGGTCTGCTAGCTTTTCACGGACTTCACGTTTGGTTTCTGCTTCAACGTACATGGTTTTAGTTTCTTCACGTACTGGAGCTTCTGTAATGTTTTCTTGATAGAGTACTTTGAATACCATTTTGTCTCTCTCCTTACTTAGATTAGTTTTACGTTCATTCCTATCCGTATAGCTATATAAAATGCAATTAAGCATTATTAAACAAATTCAGTCTGATAACATGCGAAATAAAAGGTGATAATTTACGTACTTGCACCTTGTTTAGATCTTAGTACTTTTTTTAGACGTTTTTTAATTTTTTCACGCAACCGTTTCAACATTATACCATACATCTCCTTTCAGTATGATATACAACTAGTAGTAGGTTGGTAATAAGATCGCAACATATCGCATAGCTATAATTGTTACAAAGAATGTTTTATTCAATGTCCATAATAAATCCTATCTTTATTATATACTGTTCCTCACCATAAATAAAATAATAAATACAAAAAAAGTACTGACAAAGTTCGTCAGTACCTTGAAAACCGTCTTCGAATTATAATTCATCGACTGATACAGCGCCTTCTGGTGGAGACATTGGGTCATCTTGATTAATATGATCATAAAACATAACACCGTTTAAGTGATCAATTTCATGTTGAAAAACACAGGCTGCGTAACCTTTGAGTCGAATTTTTACGTCTTCGCCATCTAAGGTTGTGGCTTTAACAGTAATACGTGCATGGCGTGGAACGATTCCAGGCACATCACGGTCAACACTCAAACATCCTTCTCCACCTGGCAAATAAGTTTGCTCGACTGAATGACTGACAATGCGCGGATTGTAGTAACCATTGCTGTATTCTCGGTCATTTGCATCTGTGAAGTGAACAGCCATCATTCGCTTGGCTAAGCCGATTTGGGGAGCTGCTAATCCAACACCGGGTCTCAAGTCATATTGTTCAGCTAGTTCCTCGTCTTGGCTGTTTTTAATAAATTGAAGCATCTCATTTAATGTATATTGATCTTCGTCTGAAGGAGGAAGAGGGACGTTCTCAGTCCGTTGTCGTAGTCTCTCGTGTCCTTCACGAACAATATCATCCATTGTGATCATTAGTGACATCCTTTCTTATTGCACAAATTCCATCATCTATTTTAGCATAAAACCTATAAAATCATCATGGAAGTTGTATATTTTTAAAACAGAAATATGCTATACTTTACTTGTTATATAGATGTAAATAAAATGAATTGAACTATTGAAGATCAGAAAGGGAATGACGAGATGAAAAAACTTAGCTTATTGTTTATAATGATTACGATCACGACGTTTCTAGTCGCTTGCAATTCCAATCAAGCAGCAGAAGACATCTATAATCATCTAGAGGCTTCTGTCGAAGAAGAATCAGGGTTTCACGACGCACAAGAGGAACTAGTAGATGTAGAACAACAGGAACAAGAATTATATAATGAGTTAATCGAAGTTAACATGAATGAATTAGATGAGATTCAAGGCACGGTTGAAGAAGCGCAAGCCCTTTTAGAAGAACGCAGAGAATTGATTGAACAAGAAAAAACGAGTATTGATGCGGCAAAAGAAGAATTTGATCAAGTTGAAGAGTCAATAGAAAACTTGGATGAGGAAGCACAAGAAGTAGCGAATAATATGGTAACCACTATGAACGAACGTTATGAAGCATTCCAAAATGTTTATGATGCTTATAATAAATCATTGGATTTAGATCAAGAGCTATATAACATGTTGGCAAATGAAGACTTGGAGCAAGAAGCTTTAGACGAACAAGTAGATGAGATCAACTCAAGTTACGATGATATCACTTCGGCTCAACAAACATTTAATGACAAGACAGAAAGCTTTAATGACCTTAAACGAGAATTTTATGAAACAGTTGACCTAAATGTAGAATTTGAAGGTGGAAATGGCGAATCTGAGTAGGTTGTTGTAGGACAGAGCACACGTATTAATACGTGTGCTTTTTTATATCCAAATAGGTTTCAAATACAAGGAATACCAAGTCTCGCTCAAGTTGATATTGACTGGGTTAAGAAAACGCTTTCTTAATGGGTTTTCTGTTATAATACAGATATGACAATTTGCTGTAACAGTTTCAGTTTTTGAGTTGAATAGTATTTCTTAAAATTGTTTATCACCATGCATAATCAAAAGTGTTTGACGAAAAATATTCTTTTAGGATAAACTACTTAATAGATGGATGTTGTACTAATTCATTCTAGCAAAATGTTATAACAGTTTTTTATGATTAACGTTAATCGATTATGGGTACATATAAAAAGGATAGGTATTCATTAAATTAGGACGTTAAATCATTCCATAACAAAAATTTTTAAGATGAAAGGAAGAGGTGACCTACGTGAGTTTTAAAAGTCCACTTGAAGGTATCGAAGAACAGTTCGAAATGATTCAAATTTTAGATGAAAATGGTCAAATTGTAGATGAAGACAACCTCCCTGATTTATCAGATGATGATCTTGTTGAATTAATGCGCCGTATGGTTTACACACGTGTGTTAGACCAACGTTCGATTGCATTGAACCGTCAAGGTCGATTAGGTTTCTATGCACCTACTGCTGGTCAGGAGGCATCACAATTAGGAAGTCACTTTGCAATGGAGAAAGAGGATTTCTTGCTTCCAGCTTATCGTGATGTTCCTCAATTAATTTTCCACGGACTACCATTGTATCAAGCATTTTTATTTTCCCGTGGCCATTATCACGGTAACCAAATGCCAGAAGACGTGAATGCGTTAAGCCCGCAAATTATCATTGGTGCGCAAATCACTCAAGCTGCAGGAGTGGCATTAGGTATGAAGCGTACTGGAAAACAAAATGTCGCAGTAACTTATACTGGCGATGGTGGTGCTTCGCAAGGTGATTTCTATGAAGGTGTTAACTTTGCAGGAGCTTACCAAGCACCAGCTATTTTTGTTGTGCAAAATAACCAATTTGCCATCTCTGTGCCAGTTGAAAAGCAGTCTGCAGCAGACACTATTGCTCAAAAGGCAGCGGCTGCTGGTGTTCCCGGCTTCTTAGTTGATGGTATGGACGTACTAGCTGTATATCAAGTCGTTAAAGAAGCACGTGAACGCGCTATTAATGGTGATGGTCCAACAATGATTGAAACGATGACTTATCGTTACGGTCCACATACAATGGCTGGTGACGATCCAACGCGTTATCGTACAGATGATATGGACGACGAGTGGGAAAAACGTGATCCACTTGTACGTTTCCGTAAATATTTAGAGTCTAAAGATTTATGGTCTGAAGAGAAAGAAAATGAAATCATTGAAACAGCAAAAGAAGAAATCAAAGCAGCAATTAAAGATGCTGACCAGCAAGATAAGCAAAAAGTAACGGACTTAATGTCAATTATGTACGATAGACTTCCACAAAATTTAGAAAGACAAATGGAAGAATATAAAGAAAAGGAGTCGAAGTAAGCCATGGCACAAATGACGATGATTCAAGCAATCACTAACGCTTTACAAACAGAGCTTAAAAATGATGAAGACGTCCTTGTGTTCGGTGAAGACGTCGGCCAAAACGGTGGTGTTTTCCGTGCAACAGAAGGGCTTCAAGAAGAATTCGGAGAAGATCGTGTCTTTGATACGCCGTTAGCTGAATCAGGAATTATTGGCTTATCCGTTGGTATGTCAACACAAGGTTTACGTCCAGTTCCTGAAATTCAATTCTTCGGCTTTGTATTTGAAGCAATGGATGCTGTGAGTGGACAAGCTGCTCGTCTACGTTACCGTTCAGGTGGTCGCTGGCATGCCCCAATCACAATTCGTTCACCTTTTGGTGGTGGTGTTCATACGCCAGAATTGCACGCTGACAGTTTAGAAGGACTGATGGCGCAACAACCAGGTTTACGTGTTGTCATCCCGTCAAACCCATACGATGCAAAAGGATTATTAATTCAATCAATTCGTGAAAATGATCCAGTTATTTTCTTAGAACATATGAAACTTTATCGTTCATTCCGTGAAGAAGTTCCGGAAGAAGAGTATACGGTTGATTTAGGTAAAGCAAATGTAAAAAAAGAAGGTAGTGACATTACATTTGTCGCTTATGGCGCGATGGTTCACGCGGCGCTTAAAGCAGCAGAAGAGTTAAAAGAAGATGGTATTGAAGCTGAAGTGATTGACTTACGGACCGTTAGCCCGGTTGATTACGACACGATTATTGAATCGGTTGAGAAAACGAATCGTGCTGTCGTAATTCAAGAGGCTCAGCGTCAAGCGGGTATTGCAGCAAGCGTTGTTTCAGAAATTCAAGAAAGAGCAATCTTGCATTTAGAAGCACCTGTATTACGAGTTACTGCACCGGATACAGTTTATCCATTTTCTGAAGCAGAAGAAGTATGGTTACCAAATCATAACGATATTGTTGAGAAAGCAAAACAATCAATCAACTTTTAATGAAGTCAAAGACAGGAGGGTATCATAGTGGCCTTTGAATTTAAATTACCAGATATTGGTGAAGGAATCCATGAAGGTGAGATAGCCAAGTGGTTTATTAAAGCAGGTGATGAAATCCAGGAAGACGACGTGCTTTGCGAAGTGCAAAACGATAAAGCCGTTGTTGAAATTCCATCACCCGTTGAAGGAACAGTTAGCGACGTTCATGTTGATGAAGGAGAGGTCGCAACGGTTGGACAAGTAATCGTTACGATTGATGCTGAAGGATATGAGGATCAAGGGTCTGATGATGAAAGTGAATCAGATGACGCTGAAGATCAAAAAGAAGAAAAAGAAGAAAAAGACGAACAGAAAGAAGAGAAGTCTGAATCTAAAGAGAGCACAACACAAGATCGTGAAGTTTCAGATGATGAAGGCGAACGTGTTATTGCGATGCCATCTGTTCGTAAGTATGCCCGTGAAAATGAAGTGAACATTCAAAAAGTACAAGGATCAGGCAAAAATGGTCGTATTTTAAAAGAAGATATTGATACCTTCTTAAGTGGAGATCAACCTGCAGAGGCTGCTGATGCTGCTGATACAAGTGATGATCAGCCAGCTGCTAGTAGTAAGCAAGAACCAGCACTTGAAGGTCAATATCCTGAGACACGTGAGAAAATTAGTGGCATCCGTAAATCAATTGCTAAAGCAATGGTTAAATCAAAACAGACTGCTCCGCACGTAACATTAATGGATGATGTTGATGTAACAGAACTAGTTAATCATCGTAAGAAATTTAAAGAAGTTGCGGCAGAACAAGATATTAAATTAACTTATCTACCTTATGTGGTTAAAGCATTAGTTTCAACTATTAAGAAATATCCAGTGCTTAACACGTCATTTGATGATGATACAGATGAATTAATTCAAAAACATTATTACAACATTGGTATCGCAGCCGATACAGATAAAGGCCTACTCGTACCAGTTGTAAAAGACGCTGATCGTAAGTCGATCTTCAGTATCTCTGATGAAATCAACGAGTTGGCAACGAAAGCTCGTGATGGTAAACTAGCTTCAGAAGAGATGAAAGGTGCATCAACATCGATTACGAATATTGGTTCAGCAGGTGGTAAGTGGTTCACACCAGTTATTAACCATCCAGAAGTCGCGATTCTAGGTATTGGTCGCATTAGTGAAGAACCAGTTGTCCGTGACGGTGAAGTGGTTGCAGCACCAGTCTTAGCGATATCATTAAGCTTTGACCACCGTATTATTGATGGTGCAACAGCGCAACACGCGATGAACCATGTGAAGCGATTATTAGAAGATCCACAATTAATTATGATGGAGGCGTAGATTTATGGTAGTAGGAGATTTCCCAGTAGAGGTCGATACGTTAGTCGTAGGGGCAGGCCCAGGTGGATATGTAGCAGCAATTCGCGCTGCTCAAATGGGTCAGAGTGTCACAATTGTTGATAAAGGTAATTTAGGTGGCGTTTGTTTAAACGTTGGTTGTGTGCCGTCTAAAGCACTTATCTCAGCGGGTCACCGTTATGAGCAAGCAAATGATTCTGAAGATATGGGGATTACAGCTGAAAACGTATCTGTTGACTTCTCAAAAGTACAAGAGTGGAAAGGCGAAGTCGTTAACAAATTGACTGGCGGTGTTGAAGGCTTACTTAAGTCCAACAAAGCAGATATTGTTAAAGGTGAAGTTTACTTTGTTGATCAGAATACAGCGAAGATCATGGACGACAAACAATCTCAGACGTATAAGTTCAAAAATGCGATTATAGCAACAGGTTCTCGTCCAGTAGAACTTAAGCCATTCCCATACTCTGACCGTGTTCTAGATTCAACAGGAGCACTTGAATTAGAAGAAATTCCAGAGAAAATGGTTGTGATCGGTGGTGGTTACATTGGTACTGAGCTTGGTGGTGCATACGCTAGCTTTGGTACAGAAGTGACTATTCTTGAAGGTACAGAAGATATCCTGGGTGGCTTTGAAAAAGGCATGACACAACTTGTGAAGAAACGTCTTAAGAAGAAGGGCGTCGATGTCGTGACAAAAGCGATGGCACAAGGTGTTGAAGAAACAGATAATGGTGTTAAAGTAACGTATGAAGAAAAAGGTGAAGAAAAAACGGTAGAAGCTGACTATCTATTAGTAACAGTCGGTCGTCGTCCAAACACTGATGAAATTGGTCTAGATGAAATGGGCGTTGAGATGGACGATAATGGTGTAATCAAAATCGACAAACAATGTCGTACTAGCTTAGATAATATCTATGCGATTGGTGATATTGTTGAGGGACCTCCACTTGCACACAAAGCTTCTTATGAAGGTAAGATTGCAGCTGAAGCAATCAGTGGTGAGAAATCTGAGATCGACTATCTTGGAATTCCAGCGGTTGTCTTTAGTGACCCAGAATTAGCAAGCGTTGGTCATTCGGAAGATAGCGCGAAAGAAGCTGGATTTGAAGTTGACGCTTCGAAATTCCCATTCGGTGCTAACGGCCGTGCATTATCACTAAATGACTCTGAAGGTTTTGTGAAGCTTATTACACGTCAATCGGATGGTCTTGTAATTGGTGGCCAAGTGGCTGGACCAAATGCAAGTGACTTAATCGCAGAAATTGGTTTAGCAGTTGAAGCTGGAATGACAGCTGAAGACTTAGCGTTAACCATTCATGCTCACCCGACATTAGGTGAAACAGTTATGGAAGCAGCAGACCTAGCAATGGGTATGCCAATTCATATCACAAAATAAACTCAATTCATTGATTAAACCCGCAAAATGTTAATATACATTTTGCGGGTTTTTGTATGTTCTAATCACTTATTAAATGGCTCTAAAATATTTGTTGGGGTAGATACACAATTTAGCGTGAAGGTTTGATGGTGGCCGTTGGCATCATGTGATCCGCTTACGGTGGATGCT
>NZ_JAASRU010000021.1 GCF_011761495.1 Alkalibacillus almallahensis
TGCATCATAAATATAAGGATATACAAGGCCAAATGGCATAAGTAAGGAGTGCTCTTAAGAGAGCACCCCAACATTTGACTTAGAACCATTTTTTAGCTTGTATTATCGTAAAATTGTGACGGTTTAAATAAAGGGGGGGTCATAATTGCGACGCTTGCTACAATTAAGTATCATAGCCGTGATATGTTTAGTAGCTGGAAACATGCCATCATCAATGGCTGATCAACAATCTGGAAATGATACTGTGTATGTTGTTCCGGTTAAAGATGATGTTGAGCGCGGCTTAGTGGCGTTTATGGAACGCAGTATTACAGAAGCAGAAGAAAGCTTTGCTGACCATATCATTTTTGAAATCGATACACCCGGAGGAAGAGTTGATTCTGCAAATGAAATTGCTGGTTTACTGTCTGATACTAATACGCCTACCACTGCTTACGTTAAAAGCCAAGCATTGTCAGCCGGTTCTTACATAGCATTAATGACAGATAGCATATATATGAATAGCGCCTCAACAATGGGAGCTTCAGGTGTCATTACAGGCGATGGAACAGCAGCAGATGAAAAAGCTCAATCAGCATGGATTGCTGCAATGGAAGCAGCAGCGGAACGCCAAGACCGAGATCCTTTATATGCAAGAGCTATGGCTGATCCATCGATTGATTTACCTGAGATGGACGCAGGTGAAGGAGAATATTTAACTTTAAGCCCTGATGAAGCAGTAGAAGTTGGCTATGCTGAAGCCAAAGTCACTAGTCGAGAAGATGTCATTAATCAATTAGGTTATGAAGGGGCTCGGGTTGTTGAAACACAGCCGACGATTTCTGAAAACATCGCTCGTTTTGTAACCAATCCTGTCGTAATCTCGATTTTATTATCCGTTGCAAGCATTGGTTTAATCGTTGAATTATATTCACCTGGGTTCGGGGTCGCTGGAATCATGGGAGGAGCGTCGTTATTATTATTTTTCTACGGCCATTTGATTGCTGGCTTTGCTGGCTATGAATCCATGATATTATTATTAATCGGCCTAACCTGTATTGTTATTGAAATTTTTGTACCGAGTGGAATATTTGGAGCTATTGGTGGTGTCTCTATTCTAGGTGCATTACTAGTATCTGGTGCTGATCTTGGTCAAATGGCGATCAGTTTAAGTATAGCTATCTTGCTTGCCATTTTTGTGGCAGTTTTCTTGTTTAAAAAATTAGATACTAATCGTGGAGTCTTTAGACATATTGTTTTAAAAGACCAAACGAGTTCTGAGAAAGGTTATCTATCTAATCAAACTCGAAATGATTTAATTGATGAAGAAGGGACGGCTTTAACTTTCTTACGG
This sequence comes from Alkalibacillus almallahensis, assembly GCF_011761495.1. Lineage (GTDB taxonomy): Bacteria > Bacillota > Bacilli > Bacillales > Alkalibacillaceae > Alkalibacillus > Alkalibacillus almallahensis. Next base: position 1,334 of record NZ_JAASRU010000021.1, read on the forward strand.
CCGTCAGGAACAGCCATCTTTGGCGATGAGCGACTTGATGTCGTAACAGAAGGTCAGTTCATAGATCGAAATAAACCGATTAAAATTGTCAAAGTGGAAGGTTCTCGGATTGTGGTTCGAGAAATAAAATAAGAGAAAATTTATGGAGGTTTTATCATGGAATTAATGGATATATATCCACTAATAATTGTTACATTACTCATTATTGGTATTGCAATTTTATTCACATTTGTTCCAGTTATGCTATGGATCAGTGCCTTAGCAGCTGGTGTACGAATTAGCATTTTCACCCTAGTAGGTATGCGTTTACGTCGTGTCGTTCCGAAAATGGTGATTAATCCGCTAATTAAATCACATAAGGCAGGATTAGATGTACAAACGAATCAACTTGAGAGTCACTACTTAGCTGGTGGTAATGTTGACCGTGTTGTAAATGCACTTATTGCAGCGCAACGTGCGAATATTGAATTAAGTTTTGAACGATGTGCTGCAATCGATTTAGCAGGTCGTGATGTATTAGAAGCTGTTCAGATGAGTGTTAATCCGAAAGTTATTGAAACACCATTTATCGCTGGTGTTGCCATGGATGGTATTGAAGTGAAGGCGAAAGCTCGTATTACCGTTCGTGCAAATATTGATCGACTCGTGGGTGGTGCAGGTGAAGATACAGTCATCGCACGTGTTGGTGAAGGAATTGTAAGTACGATTGGTTCATCTGATAATCACGGTAAAGTACTAGAAAATCCAGATTCAATTTCTCAAAACGTGTTATCTAAAGGTCTAGATGCTGGAACTGCTTTTGAAATCTTGTCTATTGATATTGCTGATATCGACATTGGTAAAAACATTGGAGCCATGTTACAGACAGATCAAGCCGAAGCTGATAAAAATATTGCACAGGCAAAAGCGGAAGAACGGCGTGCTATGGCTGTTGCACAAGAGCAGGAAAACATTGCGAAAGTTCAAGAAATGCAAGCTAAAGTGGTTGAGGCTGAATCAGAAGTACCTCAAGCGCTTGCCGAAGCTTTACGAAATGGTAACATGGGCGTCATGGATTACGTGAATTATAAGAACATGTTAGCTGACACTGATATGCGTGAAATGATTGGTAAATTAAGCAAACACGAAAATGATGAGAGTGATGATAAAAAATAATCGCTCTAAAGGAGAGTGATTGCATATGGGTGGATTAATCGAATTAATCGCCAGTAACATCTTTATAATTTTTGCTATTCTCGCTGGTTTATTTAGTATTTTTCAGAAGGGTGATAACGAAGAAAAAACTCGTGATCGTCCCGTGTTCAAAGAACAAAATCGCCAGACATCCACATCTTCTGAAGAAACAGTGAGTGATATAAAAGAATCAGTTCAGCAAACAGCACAAGAGAAAATGGATGATTTGTCTAACCAAACTTCCAGCTGGTATGAAGCGATGGAAGACTCTAGACAACGATTAGAAGAAGTCGAAAATCAACCAGCTTCAAGTGGTGTACATGGTGATGCCATAGGTAGCATGGATACGATTAAACGAGGATCAATCAGTCAAAGTGATCAGTCTTCAATCCCTCGTGTATCTGTTCATGAAAATATTACCCGTAAACGAATTGTCGAAAGTTTTATGATGGCTGAAGTATTGAGTAAACCCAAATCAAAAGCTAATAAAACCTAATAATGAAACAGTTAAAGCACAGGATGTCTTGCGTATACATTCTGTGCTTTTTTCATATATTGGTGTTGATAGGGGGAAGGTTTATGAAGTTAATACCGAAACCATTCCGGAACTGGTTAAGTCGATATGGGCAATTACCAGTTGATGTTGTATATGATTATCCCCGTGTGACAATGATTGGACAGCTACATTTATATATTGAAAATCATCATGGACTAAGTCACTTTTCGAATCAAGAAATTATAATTAACCAACAACAATATCAAATGGTGGTGACTGGAAGGGATCTCGTGATAAAAAATTTACTCAAAGAAGAAATCGTAATAGAAGGTCAGATTGAAAATGTAAGCTGGCGAAGTCCGTCAAATATATAAAAAAGGGGGTGATGAGTTGGACAAGTATTATGACTATAAATTAGTTCAGGTAAGAGTAGATGGTAATCAGTCAAATGATCTTATTCAGTCAATTGCTCGTGATGGGCATCCTATTAAAGATTTAAAACAAATTAATAATGAACAATTTTCATTGCGTGTGACACCTCAAACATATTTTGAAATGAAACGTAGAAGGCATACATATTCATGTCGATTGAAACTAATTCATCGGCCACGTTTATTAAAAGGAAAGCAATTTAAACATTTTGGAATCCCGGTCATCATTGGGGTTTGTTTAACATTTATCTTGATCTTACTATTATCAAATATCATATGGCGTGTAGAAGTCATTGGTGGATCACAAGAGTTACGGTATGATGTAACTGAAACATTAAATGAGTTAGGTCTAAAACGGGGAAACTGGATGCAACAAAAAGAAACCCTAAGTAATATTGAACGAGAAGTAATGAATCGTATTGATGAGCTTTCGTATATTGGGATCAATCAACAGGGAACTTCTTTTACGATTACTGTTGAAGAATCTGAAACATTTGAAGAACCTAAATCAGACGAGCCAGTTGATTTAATCGCGTCTAAAACAGGTGTGATCCAATCTATGTTTGTAGAAGTAGGTAAACCTGTGGTCAATGTTCAAGATACGGTTAATCAAGGCGACCTGCTTGTGTCTGGTTTGTTGGATGAAGAAGGCGAAGTTAAAGTTCATGCCAAAGGAGAGATCTTGGCAGATGTGTGGTACAGGGTTCAAGTTACCTCTCCATTAAAGCAAAGTTATGAGATGCTTACAGGAGATAAAGAAACGAATTATTCATTAACTCTTTTTGACCGTTTTGATTTATTTAGCCCTACAACGGACAACCTAACGTATACAACTGAACAGTCATTGTATTTTTTGAATTGGGAATTACCCATTACCTATAAACGACACGACCATTATACTTTACAAACAGAAACAAAAGAATTTGAAGAATCCGAGCAACTGAAAGAAGAAATCGAAAACCAAATGAAACGTCAGTTGGATTCTGATATCGACGTCGTCTATCAAAAAGTTTTGCACGAGGAACGTGACAGTGATAAAGTTAAATTAGATATTTTTGTTAAAGTACATGAAGATATTGCTCAAAAACAAATAATTGATCAAGGAGATTGATGTATGCAAGACGATAAACAAAGCATTAATTTACATCTTGAAGATCATAGCGATACACTTAACCTGTTTGGTACTAATGATCGTAATATTAAGCAAATTGAAGAGTTTATGCCCGTCAATATTATTACACGAGGTGGGCAGATTAAAATAGAAGGTCAAAAAGAAGATATAGAGCTTGTGCATGACTTATTACAAAAAGTTTTAAATGTCGTTAAAAAGGGCATTACAGTAACTGAAAGAGATATTATTTATGGTATTGAGTTGGCACGGACAGACAAGCTTGAACAATTTGAAACCTTATTTGAAGACGAAATTACTAAAAACCAGAACGGTAAGCCAATTCGTGTTAAGACTTTAGGTCAGCGAGATTATGTTGCGGCTATGAAAGCGAATGATCTTGTGTTTGGAATTGGACCTGCTGGAACGGGTAAAACTTATTTAGCCGTGGTTATGGCTGCAAAAGCTTTACGTAACGGTGAAGTTAAACGAATGATTTTGACAAGACCAGCTGTTGAAGCGGGTGAGAGTTTAGGGTTTTTACCAGGTGATTTAAAGGAAAAGGTAGATCCATATCTCCGCCCATTGTATGATGCTTTACATGATGTCATTGGTAAAGAACATACTGCTAGATTATTGGAACGTGGAACCATTGAGATTGCTCCTTTGGCCTATATGCGTGGAAGAACTTTAGATGATGCATTTGTCATTCTTGATGAAGCTCAAAATACAACACCCGAACAAATTAAAATGTTTTTAACACGACTTGGATTTGGCTCTAAAATGGTTGTAACAGGTGATATCACTCAAATTGATTTGCCTAAAGGTGTACAATCAGGATTAAGGGTCACTGAAGGCAAATTGGCAGGCGTGAAAGGTATATCATTTAATTACTTAAAAGGTGTAGATGTCGTCCGTCACCCACTGGTACAACGCATTATTGATGCGTACGAAGCTTAAATCGTAACTGAGGAGGTTATCCTTGTGCAAATTGACTTTATCGATGAAACAGAACTTGTTGAAAACGACCTGATTAAGTTGCTAGAAGATGTTTTACAATATGCTGCTAATGAGGAAAACATTGAAGAAACGGCAGAGATGTCTGTCACAATCGTGGACGATGAAACCATTAAACAAATTAATGCTGATTACCGTGAAAAAGATTATGCAACTGACGTCATTTCATTCGCACTTGAAGAGCAAGGAGAAGGAGAATTAGATATTGTTGGTGATGACCTTCCTGTTCATTTAGGTGACATCGTCATTTCTATTGATAGAGCTAAAGCTCAGGCCAATGAGTATAATCATTCCTTAAATCGTGAGCTTGCGTTTTTGGCTGTACATGGTTTATTACATCTGTTAGGGTACGATCACGAAACAAAAGCAGATGAGAAAGCGATGTTTCAAAAACAAGAATCGATTTTACAATCATTCGGATTGAAACGAAATGAAACGTAATCGTGTTGGATTTAGCTATGCTCTAACTGGATTGAAGACAGCTATTAAGCAAGAATTCAATATTAGGATTCACTTCAGTATTCTCATGATTGTATTTTTCATGGGATGGATGGTTGAGATAAGTTTAACTGAGTGGGCCATAATTGTGGTCGTCAGTGGTATCGTGTTAACGGTTGAGTTAATTAATACTGTTATCGAGTATCTGACAGATGTGTTATTTCCTAACTATGATCAATTAGCTAAGCAAATTAAAGATATTAGCGCAGCTGCTGTCTTAATATCATCAATCACAGCATTTACTGTAGGTTTATTAATTTTCTTACCAAAATTATGGGAAATCATCTCATAATCATTTAAAACTCGCTCACAGCGGGTTTTATTTATTTAAAGAGCTTTATGAGTGAACTAAAAACCACGACATTTGTCATTTGTATGAAATCTTATCTAATTTATAGTAAACTAGAAGAACAAGTTATGAATAGGAGAGACAAGTTATGACGGAACAATATCATTCAGGATTTATTGCGATCATTGGACGCCCAAACGTAGGTAAATCCACATTCATGAATCGAGTTATCGGTGAAAAAATTGCCATTATGAGCGATAAGCCACAAACAACTCGTAATAAGATCCAAGGTGTGTTAACTACTGATAAAACGCAGTATGTTTTCATTGATACACCAGGAGTACACAAACCCAAGCACCGTTTAGGTGATTTTATGGTTCAGTCGGCTATTAACACATTAAATGAAGTAGATGTCATTATGTTCATGGTTAATGCTGACGAAAGTTTTGGTAAAGGTGATGAATACATCATCGAAAGGCTGAAACAAGTAAAAAACCCAGTTGTATTGGTCATTAATAAAATAGATGAAGTACACCCTGACGAATTATTACCAATTATTGATACGTACCGCAAGCAATTAGATTTTGAAGACATTGTTCCGATCTCGGCTTTAGAAGGGAATAACACAGAAGAACTATTAAATGTTCTCTCGAAACATCTACCAGAAGGACCACAATATTATCCTGAAGACCATTTAACAGATCATCCTGAACGTTTTATTATTAGTGAATTTATTCGAGAAAAAGTGTTACATCATACTCACGAAGAAATTCCACATTCAATTGCAGTCGTTATTGATTCGATTAAAGAACGTGAAGATCAGGATATGATTGATGTACAAGCAACCATTGTGGTGGAACGAAATTCGCAAAAAGGGATTATAATAGGAAAGCAAGGTAAAATGCTAAAACAAATTGGATCCGAAGCGCGAACGGATATAGAATCCTTATTAGGCACTGGTATCTATTTAGAATTGTGGGTGAAAGTGCAAAAGGATTGGCGAAATCGTCAATTTCACTTACGTGACTATGGCTATCGTGAAGATGAGTACTAATCGTGTGAATTGGTAATTATTTTAACTTATTAACTGTTTCATTTCGGTGAAACATAAGCTTGAAGATTTCAGTTCAATAACTGAAAGGTGGAGAGTAAAATGTTTAACATCCCTTGGAGTTTGTTTGAAAAAACCGGAAATGTCGAAACATATTTGCTTATGAAACAACTAGAATCTAATCAAAAAGCATTAACCTCATCACAAAGTGCATCAACGGTTAAACCTAACGTAAAAAGGTAAGAGCAGGTGAGAGGATATGGAGCAAATTAATGGTATTGTGCTTAGAACACAAGATTATGGGGAAACAAATAAAATTTTAACATTATTAACAGAACAATATGGCATGATTAGTGCAGTAGCACGTGGTGCAAAAAAGAACAAAAGTCGAATGGCTGCGGTTGCGCAGCCATTTATCTATGGCCAATATTTGCTCTATATGGGCAAAGGAATGGGGACTGTTCATCAAGGCGAAGTGTTACATAGTATGCGGCATATTCGGGAAGATATCATGTTAACAGCATACGCTACATATATTGCTGAGTTAACGACTAAATTACTAGATGAAAGAAGCCCAAACCAAGCTTTGTTCAAAGAGTTATTAGTAAGCTTAGAAAGAATGGAAGAAGAATCACCACTAGCTATTGCTTTAATGTATGAAATGAAAATGTATTATATTGGTGGGTTTGCACCAGTCGTAGACCAATGTGTTAATGGCCATTCAGATCAACCAATTGCTGGATTTTCTGTCATGGCAGGCGGGGTGGTATGTGAACAATGTCAATATAGAACAACGGATAGCATTAAAATTTCACCACAGCTTTACCATGTCCTCAAAATTATGAGTCATAGAAGCATCACAAATATTCGAGATATATCGATTAAGAATGAGACACTAGAAGCAATCAAACATATCTTAAATCAATATTACGATTATTATGGTGGATTCACTATTAAATCGAAGCGATTTCTACAACAAATGAATGATTTGCAGCAAGAATAGTTAAATGTGTTATACTTTCTTTAACTATATAAAGAAATAGTGTATAATATTCATGTTGTGAGGACCTTTATGAGGTGGTGAAAGAAATTGGATTTATCTGAAAGACAGGAATTAATTGTCGATATAGTGAAAGAGCGAGGGCCAATTACAGGTGAGAATATCGCAGATGAATTAAATTTAACACGGGCAACGTTACGTCCTGATTTAGCTATCTTAACAATGGCTGGATTTTTGGATGCTAGGCCTCGTGTTGGTTATTTCTATACAGGTAAAACGGGAAGCGAATTACTAACTGATAAAATTAAAAAGTTATCCGTTCGTGATCATTATTCAGTACCAGTTGTTGTTAACGATCAAGCCCATGCTTATGATGCCATTACGACTATGTTTTTAGAGGATGTGGGGACTTTATTCGTAGTGGATCAACATGGAATCTTAGTAGGTGTACTGTCTCGAAAAGACTTATTAAGAACAAGTATGGGACAACAAGACTTAACGGAAGTACCAGTACATATCATTATGACACGATTACCAAAAATTAAGGTGTGTCAAAAGGATGATTTACTTCTAGATGCTAGTATAAAACTGATAGAGAATCAGATAGATGCTTTACCTGTCGTTCAAGAGCATGAGCGAGGATTAGAAGTGATTGGCCGATTAACGAAAACCAATATCACGAAAGCATTTGTAGGTTTAGTTAACCAAGATCGTATTTAAAAGGGGGCGGTGAGTGATGAACCCAAAAACGTTTTATATAGTTTCAGACTCCGTTGGTGAGACTGCTGAACTAATGGTAAAAGCTGCAGTGAGTCAGTTTACTAACTCAGAAATGCGGATCCAACGTATACCTTATGTAGAAGACTTAGAGACATTAGATGAAGCGGTCCAAACGGCAAAAGAAAGTGAAGGTTTAATCGCCTATACACTTGTTAAAACAGAATTTCGTGAACGCATAAAAACAAAAGCAGAAGAAAATCAAGTTGTAGCAATGGATTTGATGGGCCCTTTGATTGAAAATTTAAAGGGGTATTTAGATGAACAACCTGCTTTACAGCCAGGTTTAGTTCATAAACTAGATGAAGATTATTATAAACGAATTGAAGCGATTGAATTTGCGGTTAAGTACGATGATGGTCGGGATGCAAAAGGTATTTTAAAAGCTGACCTTGTATTAATTGGAGTGTCAAGAACTTCTAAAACACCTTTATCTCAGTTTTTAGCACATAAACAATTAAAAGTTGCTAATGTCCCTATTGTTCCGGAAGTCGAACCACCTGAAGAATTATTTCAAGTGCATCCAAGTAAGTGTATTGGATTGAATATTGATTCCGAACAATTAAACCATATTCGAACAGAACGATTAAGGTCGCTTGGTTTAGACGGAAGCGCCAATTACGCTAAAGAAGAACGTATTCAAGAAGAAATTGACTATTTTAATAAGATCGTTGATAAAATTGGGTGTCGAACCATCAATGTTTCAACTAAAGCAGTTGAAGAAACTGCCAACGCTATTTTGAATACTATAAGGTGAAACAATATTATAAATCGGCTCGTCAAATATAGACGGGCCGATTTATTATGTTGTAAGAAATATTCAGTGTATAAAATTTAAACAAACTAATAGCGTTTACTGAAATTTTAGGTTATAATGCATACTTGTGGTGAAATTTATCACTTTATGTCTATAAAATTAAATAACAAATTTAATTCTAGAGGTTTTAAATAGAATTCTGGATATAAAGGGTAATAAAACTGTCGAAAGTTGAAGGGATTTAAAAACTTCTATCGAATAATTATAGATATGGTGATGTATATGCAAGAAAAAATACCAGAAGAACTCATTGATCAAATCGTATCACAGAATGATATTGTTGATGTGATTGGTGAGCATATACAACTAACTCATAAAGGCCGAAATTATTTTGGTCTTTGTCCGTTTCACGGTGAGAATACACCATCTTTTTCTGTTTCACCTGATAAACAAATTTTTCATTGTTTTGGGTGTGGAAAAGGTGGAAATGTAATCAATTTTGTGATGGAACTCGATTCATTATCATTTGTTGAAGCTGTTCAAGCTTTAGCTAAACGAAGTGGTGAAACGATTCCAGATCAATATATGCCTGGCTCAAATGAAACAACATTATCTGAAACAGAACAATCAGCTATTAATGCTTATGAATGGGCTGGTCGGTTGTTTCATCATGTATTACGATATACGGATGATGGTAAAGATGCGCTTAAGTATTTAAAAGAAAGAGGATTTCAGGATCAGGATATCGAAGAGTTTCAATTAGGCTATTCACCTTATAAAAGTCAGTTTTTGGTTTCATTTTTAGAACAAAAAGGATTTGAGCTCCAAAGCCTAGTTGATATAGGTTTATTAAGTCAACGAGACGGGAATACCATCATTGACCGCTTTCAAGGTCGAGTTTTATTTCCGATACACAACCATCAAGGGAAAATTGTTGGTTTTGGTGGTCGTGCAATTGAAGATGGGGTTGAACCCAAATATTTAAACAGCCCTGACTCTAAGCTTTTCCAAAAAAGTAAATTATTATACAACTTTCATCAAGCTCGTAAACCCGCTCAAAAACAAGATGAAATCATCCTCTTTGAAGGTTACGCAGATGTCATTAAAGCAAGTCAAGCAGGAATAAAGCATGGCGTAGCCACATTAGGAACAAGCCTAACAGAGTATCAGGCTCGCTTACTTTCGCGTTATGTATCAAAAGTGATTATTTGTTTTGATGGAGATCAACCTGGAAGAGAAGCGAGCCAGCGGGCTGCAGAAGTTGCGAGACAAGCTGGACTACAAGTCTTAGTTGCAAATATACCTTACCAAATGGATCCAGATGATTTCATTCAATCTTACGGTGAAGATAAGTTTCAAAATCAAGTTTTGGGTACTGCTGAGCCATATGTTGCGTTTATGTTGAACTTTATCAAGAAAGACTATAATTTACATGTTCAGCAAGATCAACTGACGTATATTGAAAAAGCACTCGATTTAATAGCAACCGTGGATCACGCAGTGGAACGAGACGTATATTTAAAGCAGCTGGAAGAAAACTTTAATTTATACCGCGAGACATTGGAAGATGAGATTGCAGAACGCAGAAGAATAAATGAACGCCGTCATGAACAAGCTAAACGTGCTAAGTCTGATACTCAATCGAGTCGAAGACCCAAACGACAAGAAGCTATATATCCTGCATTCCAAAATGCAGAACGACAATTATTAGCTCATATGTTACAAAATCGTTATGTTGCTGAGCAAGTTCAAGAACGTTTAGGTTCTAAGTTCAACATGCAAGAGCATCAAGTGTTAGTGACTTATCTCTATGCATATTATGAAGAGGGCAATGATCCTAATGTTAGTCGTTTTATGGAGCGTTTACCAGAAGAATCTTTAAGACAACTGGTGTCTTCATTAGCACTTATATCCATTAGTGATACGTTAGAACGAGAAGAACTAGATGATTATTTATTTGCCATTCTAAAAGAAGCGGATGTAGATCAGGAAATTCGTTCATTAGAAACGATGCTTAAAAATGCTGAGAAAGAAAACGATCCTAAATCCGCAGCAAGAATAGGTATGAAAATATTGGAATTGAGAAAGAAAAGTAATAAATCCAAGCTATAGCGACCAGTTTGGAAGGAGGGGTAGCATGGCTGAGAAGCCAATCGAATCACAAGAAGCAGAACAACAGCAGAATCAGGACCAAGAACAAACACAAGGTCAAGACCAAGAGCAAGAACAAGAACTAACATTAGATCAAACAAAAGAGCAATTACTTGAAACAGGTAAAAAACGAGGTGTCCTCGTTTATGAGGAGATTGCAGATAAATTAGGTCATTTTGATCTAGATTCTGAACAAATGGATGACTTCTATGAAACCCTAGCTGATCAAGGAATCGATATTGTCGGCGAAAATGATGACCCTAATTTGCAAAAAATCACGAAAGAAGAAGATCTTGACTTAACGGATCTAAGCGTTCCTCCAGGCGTTAAAATTAATGATCCTGTTCGCATGTATCTAAAAGAAATTGGTCGTGTCGATCTGTTATCTGCTGATGAAGAAATCGATTTAGCGACTAGAATTGAACAAGGTGACGAAGAGGCTAAACGTCGTTTGTCTGAAGCTAACTTACGTTTAGTGGTGAGTATTGCAAAACGTTATGTTGGCCGAGGGATGCTATTTCTTGACTTGATTCAAGAAGGTAATATGGGCTTAATCAAAGCTGTTGAGAAATTTGATTACCGTAAAGGGTTCAAGTTTAGTACGTATGCAACTTGGTGGATTAGACAAGCTATAACACGTGCTATTGCTGACCAAGCTCGTACTATTCGTATCCCAGTTCACATGGTTGAAACCATTAATAAGTTAATCCGTGTGCAAAGACAATTACTTCAAGATTATGGTCGTGAACCAACACCTGAAGAAATTGCTGAAGAAATGGATTTAACTCCTGATAAAGTAAGAGAAATTCTCAAAATTGCTCAAGAGCCTGTCTCGCTTGAAACACCAATTGGTGAAGAAGATGATTCACACTTGGGAGACTTTATTGAAGACCAAGAGGCAACTTCACCTTCAGATCACGCTGCTTATGAATTATTAAAAGAACAACTTGAAGATGTATTAGACACATTAACCGATCGTGAAGAAAATGTTCTGCGACTCCGCTTTGGTTTAGATGATGGTCGAACACGAACATTAGAAGAGGTTGGTAAGGTCTTTGGTGTCACTCGAGAAAGAATTCGCCAAATTGAAGCCAAAGCCTTACGTAAATTAAGACATCCAAGCCGTAGTAAACGCTTAAAAGACTTTCTTGAGTAACCTCTCCAATTCGGAGGTGCAGCACGTGAATGATGAACGAAATAAAGTCATTATTGATGAAATAAAACATTGGAAACAATCGAAATTATTACCTGCTGAATATTGTGATTTCTTATTAGCGCTTTACACATTTGGTGAAGGGGTAGAAGAGGATGAAAAGTCAAGCCAAAAACGTAAACGGCGTCAAATGCTGATTTACATTGACCTTATCTTTTTAATTCTTCTTCTCCCGGCTTCATTATTAATGTCTGTCATCATGGATCTAAATGTCTATGTTGATTTGACACTCTCAATTGGAATTTTGTTGATTCTAATTGGTCATGTTTATTGGTTTAAACGACGAGCTTCGTCCATGATTCATATACCTGTTATGTTAGTATTTTTAATATTATTAATTAGCTCCATTTCGTTTATTAGCGCAATATATGGAGAAGGTATAATATTGAATAGTATTGTTGCTGTTCATTGTATATTATGGATTATAATTGGTGTCATTTGGCGCTATTACTATTTAACAGCTTCTGGAATTGTAGGTATCATGTTATTAGCATCAATGATTTTTTTATAATAATTTCACATTTTATCTCTTTTAGTATCTCAGATTTTAAAGTAAAATATAGTTAGTTATGCATACATATATGGTGACATAAGGAGGATAAGACTGATGAGCAAAAACCCTGTAGTACCGTTTGCAACAATTGCCGTTTTAGGAATTATAGCTATTATTGTGATGAGCGGTGTTGGATTAAATCAAATGCAATCTGCTGATGATGCAGAAAATGGTGAACAGACTGAAGAACAGTCATCTAGTGATCCAGAAACACATTACGAAAACAACTGTATGTCATGCCATGGTGAAGATTTAGGTGGCGGCACTGGACCTGAACTACAGAACGTTAGTGAACGTTATTCAGTTGAAGAACTACAAGATATTATTGCTAATGGTGTTGAAGGTAGTTCCTTGATGACTGGTGATTATGCAAATGATGAAGAAGCTCAAATGATGGCCGAATGGTTATCAGAACAATAGTGTCGAAATGATTGAAGTCCAGAAGCGTGTTTGTAAGAATGATACAGACAACAGTTTCTGGACTTTTGTTTTGTTTACATCAATGTTGTAGAAGGAGATTCATAATGAAGACGATGCCTTTATCAAAACGTTTAAATACAGTGAAACAACTTATACCGAAATCATGTAATGTAGTTGCTGATATTGGTTCAGATCATGCTTATTTACCATGTCAAATCTGCCTTGAAAATCCCGATTTAAAAGCAATTGCTGGTGAAGTTAATGATGGGCCTAAGCAAGCAGCTATAAACCATGTCAATCATTGGCAATTAAGTGATCGAATCGATGTTCGTTTAGGTGATGGTTTATCTGTCATTGATTTTGGAGAAGTTGATTGTGTAACGATTGCAGGGATGGGTGGAGCTTTGATTACGCATATTTTAACTGAAGGTATATCTAAATTAAGTGGTCAAGAAACCCTTATTTTGCAACCAAATATTGATACCCATTTAATCAGACAATTTGCTAATGATTATGGTTACCATATCGAGTATGAAAATGTACTCGAGGAAGATGGTTATTATTACGATATAATAGTGCTAAATCACAGTGAATCATCAGTGCATTATTCTGATAAAGAAATTTATTTAGGACCATTGATGCTTAACCAACCTAATCAAGCGTTTTATGAGAAATGGCTTCGTGTCTATAAAAAACAACAACTCATTGTCGATGAAATGCACAAAGCTAAAGAACCAAATCTAGATAAAATCAAACGATTTCAAGAAGAGTTATTATGGATTGAGGAGGCGTTAGATCTATGACACAGAAAGTACAAGCAAAAGATATTATTAATGTTTTAGAATCTTTTGCACCGAAAAGTTTAGCTTTTGAGGGCGATCCGATTGGCTTACAAGTTGGAGACTTAAATAGTTCGGTTGAAAAGGTCATGATTTCGTTAGACGTACTAGAAAACGTAGTTGATGAAGCCATTGAACAAAATGTTGATTTAATTATTGCTCATCATCCATTTATTTTTAAACCTTTAAAATCGATTAACACAAATGATGAAAAAGGGAAAATCATTAATAAACTAGTCAAGCATGATATTACTGTATATGCAGCTCACACCAATTTAGATATTGCGCAAGGTGGAGTAAATGATTGGTTGATGGAACAATTAGGATTACAACCAGAAGGTGTTGTTGTTCCAACTACGCAAGACACTTTGTATAAAATGGTTGTTTTTGTACCGACATCACATGAAGATGAATTACGAAACGCGTTAGCTGAAGCAGGAGCAGGGCATATTGGTCAGTATAGTCATTGTACCTTTAATAGTGAAGGGTTCGGTACATTTAAACCACAAGAAGGAACGAATCCTTATATTGGCTCTGCAAATGAACTAGAAAAAGTCCAGGAATTACGTATGGAAACGGTCGTTCCAGCTTCTATATTACAAGATGTGATCGATCAAGCTAATGAAGCACATCCTTATGAAGAAATGGCATACGATGTTTATCCTTTAGAGTTAGATGGCGAACCATTAGGTCTTGGTCGTATGGCAACACTAAATGAAACAACGACATTAGAGCAATTTGCTCAAACAGTTAAGAAAGCCTTCAATGTTCCACAACTTCGTTTTGTGGGTCGTTCTAATAAGAAGGTTAAAAAAGTTGCAGTCATCGGTGGTGACGGTAATAAATTTATTCATCAAGCAAAACGGCAGGGTGCTGATGTGTTAATTACAGGCGATGTTTATTACCATACGGCGCATGATGCTTTAGGAATGGGACTTGGAATGATCGACCCTGGACATCATGTCGAAGAAGTGATGAAAGAAGGTTTAAAAAACGAATTAGTGTCTCGTACTGAATCTAGAGGTTATGATGTGGCGTTTGTTAGTTCCAATCAAGTGACAGAGCCATTTCAATTTCTTGGTGATTAATATTTAAATATTTAAAATCTTTTTACTTGTTTTAAGTTCATTGACATGTCCAGACGCGATTGTTAATCTACTTTTATATTTATCCTTGGCTATATATCTTTTATGAACTGAGTTATATCGTTAAGGTGAATAGTTGTAAAAAAGGAGATGAGTTAATCGTGTGGGAGAACAAATTTGCAAAAGAAGGGTTAACATTTGATGATGTGTTGCTCTTACCAGCAGAATCTAATGTGATACCTAATCAAGTGGATGTCGCAACTGAATTAACACCATCTTTAAAATTGCAGAAACCAATGATCAGTTCAGGTATGGATACTGTCACTGAAGCTGATATGGCCATTGCAATGGCAAGACATGGTGGTTTAGGTGTCATCCACAAAAACATGTCAATTGAAGAACAGGCTGATCAGGTTGACAAAGTTAAACGGTCAGAACGCGGTGTTATTACGGATCCATTTTACTTAACACCAGAGCACCAGGTATATGATGCAGTGCACTTAATGGGTAAATATCGCATATCTGGCGTTCCCATTGTGAATAACAAGGAAGACTTAAAACTTGTCGGTATTATTACAAACCGTGACCTTCGTTTCATTCATGATTATTCGATTGCTATATCTGATGTCATGACAAAAGACGGGCTTGTAACTTCTTCAGTTGATACAACGTTAGAAGAAGCAGGCCATATTTTACAAAAACATCGAATAGAAAAATTGCCATTAGTGGATGAATATCAAGTTTTAAAAGGGTTAATTACGATTAAAGACCTGGAAAAAGACATTGAGTATCCTCATTCAGCTGTTGATTCAGCAGGACGCTTACTCGTTGCTGCCGCTGTTGGTGTTTCTGGTGATACATCAAAACGAATTGAGAAATTAGTCAATGCTGGCGTCGATGCATTAGTTATTGATACAGCTCATGGTCACTCGCAAGGAGTACTGGATACTATTAGTATGATTCGCATGCAGTACCCTCAAATGAATATTATTGCAGGTAATGTTGCAACAGCTGAAGGTACAAAAGCCTTGATCGAAGCGGGTGCGGACGTCATTAAAGTGGGCATTGGACCTGGTTCGATTTGTACGACACGTGTAGTCGCAGGCGTTGGTGTTCCGCAAATTACTGCAGTATTTGATTGTGCGAGTGAAGCTCGAAAGCACCAAATTCCTGTGATTGCGGATGGTGGAATTAAATATTCAGGTGATATTGTTAAAGCACTTGCTGCTGGTGCTCATGCCGTGATGCTTGGTAGTATGTTAGCTGGTACAACAGAAAGTCCTGGAGAAATTGAAATTTATCAGGGACGTCGATTTAAAACGTATCGAGGTATGGGTTCTGTTGCGTCTATGGAAAAAGGGAGTCATGATCGATACTTTCAGGAAGAGAATAAGAAATTTGTTCCTGAAGGAATTGAAGGTCGCGTTGATTATAAAGGTCCTGTTGCCGACACCCTTTATCAAATGATTGGTGGCCTGAAGTCGGGCATGGGATATTGTGGTTCACCTAGTTTAAACGAACTAAGAGAAGAAGCTCAATTTATCAAAATTACAGGTGCAGGACTTAAAGAAAGCCATCCACATGATGTACAAGTAACGAAAGAAGCACCGAATTACTCGGTTTAATGCAAAGATTTAACACACGATTAACAATTATATAATTTAACCGAAGCTTTCATATAGACTTACGAATAGGGCGTAAGTGTTTCTACCGAGTTGCCTCAAACAACTGGACTATGAAGGTGGGTTGTCCTGTACAATTCTGCCTTCATATTAATTTTGAAAGGTTGAATTGTATTTTTTTGTTAATCAAAAAGGGGATAATCAGATGACAACCATTAAAGAAAAAGTAATTGTATTAGATTATGGCAGTCAATATAACCAATTAATTACTCGAAGATTAAGAGACATTGGCGTGTATAGTGAACTTCATTCCAATCGCTTAACAGCACGCGAATTACAGGATTTAAATCCTAGTGGCATTATTTTATCTGGAGGCCCTGGAAGCGTTTATGATTCGAATGTTGCCCAAATTGATGAAGCTATATTTGAATTAGACATTCCAATTTTAGGCATATGTTATGGTATGCAATTAATGGCTCATCAATTAGGCGGTACTGTTGAAAAAGCTTCGAACCGTGAATATGGTAAAGCGTCTATTGATGTGAACGTTCCCTCGAAACTCTTTGAAGGCTTACCTGACCAACAGACTGTTTGGATGAGTCATGGTGATTTAGTGACTGACGTTCCTAGTGGATTTGAGGTTAATGCAATCAATGAATCATGTCCAATAGCATCATTTAGCCATGAAGCAAAATCATTTTATGGTGTTCAGTTTCATCCTGAAGTAAACCATACGGAGCATGGCAATGATATTTTGAAACATTTTGTCTTTGATGTTTGTGGGTGCCAAGGTGAGTGGACGATGGATCATGTTGTTGAGATGCAACTAGAAAAAATCCGAGAAGAAGTGCAAGACCGTCACGTTTTATGTGCATTAAGTGGCGGTGTTGATTCATCAGTTGTGGCCGTATTATTACACAAAGCAATTGGTGATCAATTAACTTGTATTTTTGTTGACCACGGGTTATTACGGAAAAATGAAGCGGATGACGTCATGAAAATGTTTGAAGAAGGGTTTCATATCAATGTGATCAAAGTCGATGCACATGACCGATTTTTAGATAAATTATCAGGTATCTCAGATCCTGAGAAAAAACGCAAGATCATTGGAAATGAATTCATTGAAGTATTTGATGAACAAGCTGATCAATTAAAGAATATTGACTATTTAGCACAAGGGACGTTATATACTGACATTATAGAAAGTGGAACTGAGACAGCACAAACAATCAAATCTCACCACAATGTTGGTGGGTTACCTGAGCATATGAATTTAGAATTAATTGAACCATTAAAGGCATTATTTAAAGATGAGGTAAGACGTTTAGGTGAAGAACTAGGTGTTCCAGAACATATTGTTTGGCGTCAACCTTTCCCTGGACCTGGACTAGGTATTCGCGTTCTAGGTGAAATTACAGAAGAAAAATTAGAGATTGTGAGAGAATCGGATGCTATTTTGCGTGAAGAGATCAAAATAAATGATCTAGAACGAGATGTGTGGCAGTACTTCACGGCATTGCCGGGCGTACAAAGTGTAGGTGTCCAAGGAGATGAAAGATCATATAATCATACAGTGGCGATTCGTGCTGTGACATCAGTTGATGGTATGACATCAGATTGGGCTCGATTACCATGGGAGGTTCTAGAGAAAATCTCTAATCGAATTACGAATGAAGTAAGTCATGTCAATAGAGTTGTGTATGACATTACAAGTAAGCCACCTGCAACTATTGAGTGGGAATAAAAATTTATAATAAAATGAGGCTGGAACAGAAGGATATTAAATTGTGCGAAAGACGAATGTATGGACGTCATAATAGTTAAGCACTAATGAAGCGGAAGCAAAATACGTAGACGCCTGCGGGAACAGCACGCGTCTCGAGACCCCGCAAGCCACGCTTTTGGGCTGAGGAGGCTCGAGCCGTGCCCGCGGCAAGCGGAGTGTTTTGATGGAGCGTCATTTAAGCAGAAAAACCCGAACGATTTATTTTACATTAAAATCGTTCGGGTTTTTCTTTGTTTAATTAGGTTTTGTCCCATCTTCATTTTTTAGACGCGTTTTTTAGGTTTTACTTTTGGTAGGATCTTTTGTTTCGTGACTTTGCTTGTAATATCCCATGTATCTTCATCGTTTGGATCATATTGCTCGATGAATTTGATAACTTCTTTAGCAATCGGTGTTGGTGTTGATGCTCCTGCTGTAACGGCAACAGTTTCACATTGATCTAACCATTCTAACTGAATTTCAGAAACATCAGCAATTCGGTAAGCTTCTGTACCAGCTTTCTCTTTAGATACTTGGGCTAAACGGTTAGAGTTATTACTTTTGGGATCCCCGACAACTAAGGTTAAATCAGCGTCTTTTGCCTGTTCTGCAACTGCTTCTTGTCGTACTTGCGTTGCCATGCATATCTCTTGTTCGATCTCAGTTTGCGGATATTTTTCTTGAACTCTAAGCATGGTGTCGTAAACATCCCATTGGCTCATAGTGGTTTGATTTGTTACAAGAATTTTTGAATCCTCTGGTAAATCAAGGTCATCAACTTCTTCATCGTATTGAATTAAGTGGACATGATTTGGCGCAACACCAACAGCGCCCTCTGGTTCAGGGTGACCTTTCTTTCCAATATAAACAATTTCATACCCATTATTTACATGTTCGCGAATCAAGTCATGAGTTCGTGTGACATCCGGGCATGTAGCATCTAAAACGGTCAATCCTTTTTCTTCTGCAATTTCTTTAACTTCGGGAGATACACCGTGTGCTGTGAATACAACTGTTCCTTCATCAATATCTTTCAATAATTCTTCACGTGTTTTATCTTTACCATCAAGTGTAACGACACCTTCATCTTCAAACGCTTGTGTAACATGACTATTATGAACTATCATGCCGAGTATATAAATTGGGCGTGGTAGGTTTTGGTCTTTTGCTGCATTGCTGGCAATAACCATGGCGTCAACCACACCGTAACAATATCCCCTTGGCGCAATTTTAATGACTTCCATGTCAATATGGCCTCCTCATGTATATATCTCTACTCGTTATTATAATCGTTATAGCTCACTTTGACAAAATCTTTGAATGAGTAGCATTTGCAAAGTGTGTCGTTTATAATTGATTTTAGGAAGAAAAGGAGTTCGGATAACTATGAAACAATATTTTCAATCATATGATTTATCACATGAAATGCTAGGGATGATCAATCAGTTAGGGTTTGATTACTCAACTGATATTCAACATCGTGTCATTCCTAAAGCATTAAAAGGACAAAACATCATTGGACAATCTCAAACGGGAACAGGTAAAACACATGCTTATTTAATACCGTTATGTGATCAAATTGATGAAGAACGTCAAGAAACACAGAAGATCATTATTACACCAACAAGAGAATTAGCGATGCAAATCTATGAAGAAGTTAAAACAATGATTTCTTTATCTAATGAAGCATGGACATCGAAGTTAGTTATTGGAGGAACTGATAAACAACGGTTAGAACAAAAAATGCAAAAGCCTCCTCACATTATTGTTGGTACGCCTGGTCGTATTCTTGACTTTATGCAATCCCAAACGATTAATGCATCGACGATCAACAGTGTCGTCATTGATGAAGCGGATTTGTTAATTGATTTAGGATTGATTGAAGAAGTTGATGAAGTCTTGTATCGCATGCATGAGAACGTACAGACGATGGTATTCTCAGCAACCATACCAAAAGGATTACAACCATTTTTAAATAAATATTTAACAAACCCGAGCCATATTCAAATTGAAGAAAATGTATTGAGTCCAGAACAATTAGAACATCGATTGATTCCGTTGAGACATCGAGAGGTCGCAAGTATGATCGAAGCTGCCTCTAAGCTTATTCATCCTTATATTGCTTTAATATTTGTTAATAAGAAAGAGCATGCAGATGAGTTAGCTGATCAGCTTATGGACCGTGGGCTCGAAGTAGGTGTTATTCATGGTGGCTTAAAACCCCGTGAAAGAAAGCGAATACTTAAAGATTTAAAATCACTGCGTTATGAATATATAGTGGCTACAGACTTAGCGGCACGAGGCATTGATATCCCAGGGGTCAGTCATGTATTTAATGCTGAGATGCCATATGATGAAGAGAGCTATATTCATCGAGTCGGACGAACAGCTCGCGCAGGTCTTGAGGGGACAGCTGTGAGTTTTTATCAAGAGAATGATCTTGCTTTAATTCAATCATTAGAAGGCCGTGGTATTCAATTTGAAAACTATGATATTAAAAATGGTGAGTGGGTACCCGTTAAGAAATGGAATGAGCGTAAGAAAAGAGAGGCCCAAGATAATGAGCTGAATCAAAAAGCATGGAAACAAGTTAAAAAACGAAAACAAGTTAAACCAGGTTATAAAAAGAAAATGAAGCAAGAACAAGAAAAAGTAAAAAAAGAACTTAAACGCGATCAATATCGTAAAGGGAAAGGTAAGAAGGGAGATTAAACAATGAAATTAGGATCACATGTATCAATGAGTGGGAAGAAAATGCTTCTTGGGTCTAGTGAAGCAGCTGTAGAATATGGTGCTGATACTTTCATGATTTATACAGGTGCACCTCAAAACACGCGTCGTAAGGCAATTGAAGAACTAAATATAGAGGCAGCTAAAGAGCATATGAATCAACATAATATTGATGAGATTGTTATTCATGCCCCTTATATTATTAATATTGGTAATACAAATAAGCCTGAGACATATGAATTAGGCGTTAATTTCTTACGTTCTGAGATTGAACGGACAGAAGCAATTGGAGCAAAACAAATTGTTTTGCACCCAGGCTCGCATGTTGGCGAAGGTGTAGAGCACGGAATTAATCAAATCATTCAAGGACTTAATGAAGTCTTTGAAGAGAATCGTGATGTTCAAATTGCTCTTGAAACAATGGCTGGTAAGGGCTCAGAGGTAGGTCGTTCTTTTGAAGAAATTGCTCAGATTATCGATGGGGTTAAGCATAATGAACGTTTATCCGTTTGTTTAGATACATGTCACATCCATGATGCTGGATATGATGTAGTTAATGATTTTGATGGTGTTTTAAAGCAATTTGATGAAATTATTGGCTTGGATCGTCTAAAAGTTGTCCACGTGAATGATAGTAAAAATGAACGTGGCGCCCAAAAAGACCGCCACGAAAATATAGGATTCGGTCATATTGGATTTGATGCATTACATTACGTTGTACATCATGACCAGTTGGCACATTTACCTAAAATCTTAGAAACGCCATTCGTCGGTACAGATAAGAAAAATAAAAAACCACCTTATCGTTATGAAATAGAAATGTTGAAGGAAGGAACTTTTGATCCTGATTTAAAAGATAAAATCATGAATCAGTAAATTACATTAAGTGGTGAATATTGAATTGGTCAACTAACTGATTTAATAATTTCTCTGCATCATGAGCTTTATCTTTACCGAATTGCAATTCTATATACTGTAACGTTTTAAGTCGGTCCTTTTGAGAAAAAGGGTCGACTTTTTCATTTTTAATAAAATTTAAAAGCGCTGATGCTTCTTCCATTGTTAGTGGAATTCCGTACTCGTGACCATATTGTACGACTTCATTAGGTGTTGCCTGATGTAAGCGTCTACGAACTAATTCTTTAATCATCGTGTCACTCCTTATGTCGTGATGTTTATTAATATGCGAATAAGGGAAGAGTGTTCTTTGGAGTCAAAATACCTGCTTGACCATAAACAATTAAAGACTAGGTTTGATGAGTTTTATCGTTTGTTATACAAGCAGGCTGAGAAAGGATGTTGGCATGAAGTTAAAGCATTATGGTTTGTTCTTTATTACGATTATGCTGATTGTTACAGCGTTTATCGTTAATAATGTATATTATGAACAAACAATAGACGAATTGGAAGATGAGAATGATCGTCTACAAGAACAACAAGCCGATACTTCTGAAAAAGAACCTATGCAATCTGTTCATTTAGACTGGAGTACAGATTTTTCTTATCAAAGCTGGGAAAAAATCGAACAACAGGCTAACAATATGGTTGAAGATAGTAATGGCGAATTTGATAAATCATGGGCGTTGTTTTTAGTACAAAAAGCTAAAGCATATGATATCGACCCATTTATTGTATACGAATTGCTTAAAGTAGAAACAGGGAACACATTCGATCCTAAGTTAGTTGGTCCGCCAACTGATTATGGACGTGCTTATGGCATGTCCCAATTTATGGAGAACACAGCGCCATGGATTGCTGACATGGCTAATTTACCTTATGAAAAAGAGTTGTTGTTTAATCCAACCTATAGTATACAATTATCGGTTGTTTATTTAGACCATTTATATGGAAAGTACGGAAATTGGGATGAAGCTCTAACAGCTTATCACCGTGGCATTGGTGGATTGGAGCAATATCAAGATGAAAATGGACATGCTGAAAGTTGGTATGCTGTTGAAATTCAAGAAAAGGCAGAACAAAATCGAAGCGTCGCTTATAATAATTAAGCAGACTGAATAATTTTTGATATCCCTCACACACTATAGACAAGCTATAGAAAGTGAGGGATTTTTATGAACAACGACGATCAACAACCAAAAGACTATAGCCAAGATGATAATTATTTCGAACAAAACAATGGATTTAACCAATCGTATGACCCCGTAACAGGTGTCAAAATGGTTGACAATCACAATGATAAAAATGATCAAGATGTTGAATTTGCAAGTGATACAGCAACCATGAATCCAGACGAATTAGATAAAGATAAGATAAAAAAAGAGGAAAAGGAATCGCATTATGAGGAACATGTTGACGCTGGTTGGGGTTGGATTGCTTTAAGTGCATCATTTATATCGTTTTTTGTTTGGACATTTTTATCCGCTTTAATTGGTGTAGTGATGGGGATTTATGCAAAACGTCGTGGTGCTAATACACTAGGTAATATTGCTATTGGAGCAGCATTAGTAGCTGTTCTTATTCGATTATTTGTATTTCCGTTGATATAAATAAGGACCCGTCAGCTTATTTTGACGGGTCCTTGTTTAGTTTGCCTGGCATGGGTGAGCTCTAACGGGTGAAAGTCCCGAGTGTGACCTAGTAGCGGTAAGCACATAGTCGAAGGCAAGGGTGTCCATG
>NZ_JAASRU010000022.1 GCF_011761495.1 Alkalibacillus almallahensis
AAAGTACGTGTTTAAATAAAATTGAACCGCCGTATACGGAACCGTACGTACGGTGGTGTGAGAGGTCGGAGGTTAATCACCTCCTCCTACTCGATTTATACTTCTTGTTCTTCACGTTGTTTTTGATAATGTTCTTCAGCTAACTTATCGACTTCTTTTTTCAGTTCATCCACCATAATGTCTTCAGGTACTTTTCGGATAATTTCCCCGTGACGGAATAATAGACCTTCACCACGTGCACCAGCGATCCCAATATCAGCTTCACGTGCTTCACCTGGTCCGTTAACAGCACAACCTAAAACAGCCACTTTAATCGGTGCTTTAATTTGTTGGATATACTCTTCAACTTCATTGGCAATCGAAATTAAGTCGATTTCAATACGTCCACATGTTGGACAAGAAATAAGGGTTGCAGCATTAGATGCTAAACCAAACGATTTGAGCAGTTCTTTAGCTACTTTTACTTCTTCAACTGGATCAGCACTTAATGAGATGCGAACTGTACTACCAATACCTTTGTTTAAGATGGCACCGAGGCCTGCAGCACTTTTAACTGTACCAGCAAATAAAGTACCTGATTCAGTAATACCTAAATGAATAGGATATGAAATATTTTCAGCTGCTTTTTCGTATGCTTCGTTAGCTAAATGAATATCAGAAGCCTTTAGAGAAACAACAATATCATGGAAGTCGAGATCCTCTAAAATTTTAATATGATGTAAAGCACTTTCAACCATGGCATCTGCTGTTGGATAACCGTATTTCTCAAGTAAATGGCGTTCTAATGAACCAGCGTTAACACCGATTCGAATTGGAATGCCTTTTTCTTTAGCCGCATTCACGACAGCTTCAATCCGTTCACGCTTACCAATATTACCTGGATTGATTCGGATTTTATCAGCGCCGCCTTCAATAGCTTTAAGGGCTAAACGGTAATCAAAGTGAATATCGACAACTAATGGAATATTGATTTGCTTTTTAATTTCAGGGATTGCGTCAGCTGCACGATCATCAGGACAAGCGACACGAACAACTTGGCACCCTGCTTCTTCTAAACGATGTATTTCATTTACTGTAGCTTCTACGTCATGTGTTTTAGTTGTTGTCATCGATTGGATAATGACATCGTCACGCCCACCAATCACAACATTTCCTACTCGAACAGGTCTTGTATCCTTACGATGAGTAATCGCAGACATATGTTCAACTCTCCTTTTGTGATGGAACAAATCTTTTTTTATAGTTTCATCAATGATAATAACACAAATATAGTTTAACATGCTAATAAGAGAGACTGCTATAATAAAGACAAAATGGATGAGGGGAGAGAATGTTATGGATAGTATGATAGGTTTGTTTGTCCTAACGACGTTAGCCATGTTTTTCTTCTTTGGTGAAATATTAATTAGGATGAAGGGAATAGGAGCATTAATAGGTGTTATTACAATTGGTATGTACTTTTCGGCCAATTTATCATTGATGGATTTAATTTTTGTAGGTATTGGTTTTGCTGTTGGTTTAGGGATGATTATAGTTGATGGAAAATTTCTTAATGATGGGATTTTAGGCAGTATTGGGTTTATTGTCTTAAATTTTTCAATTGCTTTTGCTGCCCCAGACGCATTATCAGCTACTTATAGTATTGCAGGGGTGATTTTGGGGTCAGTCTGTAGTTTGATACTACTCAAGGTTCCGAAATTACCAAAAAGAAAAATGTGGGGGAAAATGACTTTGAAAGATCAACTGACAAGTGATCAAGGTTACAATTCGATTAATGAATCACACACACAACTAGTCGGGAAAACAGGTGTTACTGAAACTATTTTACGACCAACAGGAACAATTGTCATTGATGAGGAGCGTTATGATGCTGTTTCACAAGCAGAATGGATCGAGCGCGGAGAAAAGATAAAAGTGGTCAGTGTTGATGGTACCAGGATATTGGTTGAACGGTTAAATTAGGGAAAACGAGGGCTTTCAGTTGTAATGTAAAGATTGTGTAAAGAATAACGAAAAAGGGTTTACTTTAACAGGTATTACAGAACATAATAGGCTTGTCGAATTGAGACAACAATCGATAAAATTTTACTTCGAGGTGACACAAATGGATGGTATTTCAATTCAAGAAATCATATTTACTTTTATTGGTGGTTTAGCAATCTTTCTATTTGGTATTAAGTATATGAGCGATGGCTTACAGCGTTCAGCTGGTGATAAGCTACGCGATATATTAGACCGTTTTACAACAAACCCTTTCATGGGCTTATTAGCTGGTATTATTGTAACTGTCTTATTACAGTCCAGCTCAGCAACAACAGTTCTGGTTGTTGGTTTGGTGAATGCTGGGTTTATGACGTTAAGACAATCAATTGGTGTAATTATTGGTGCTAACATTGGTACTACAGCTACAGCATTTATTATCGGTATTGATATTGAAGCGTATGCCCTGCCAATCATGGCATTAGGTGCATTCTTACTCTTCTTCTTCAAAAATAAGAAAGTCACCTATGCTGGTCAGACAGTGTTTGGCTTTGGTGCCCTATTCTACGGAATGAAATTAATGGGTGATGGCGTTAGTCCGCTTGAAAATTTACAAGCTTTCGAGAATCTAACAATAACCATGAGTGATATCCCTATTTTAGGAACGGCGATTGGTGCCATCTTTACAGTGGCTGTACAAAGTTCATCAGCAGCAATCGGTGTCCTGCAGTCTTTATATGCTGAAAACGCCATAAGCTTAGATGCTGCGTTACCAGTTTTATTTGGTGATAACATCGGTACGACAATTACAGCTGTTTTTGCTGCGATTGGTTCTAGTATTGCAGCTAAACGAGCAGCAGCTGCCCACGTAATCTTTAACGTTGTCGGTGCAACATTATTTATCGTTTTACTCGTGCCATTTACAGCATTAGTTGAATCGTTAGCAACAGCATTATCATTAGGACCTAAGATGACGATTGCTTTTGCTCACGGAACGTTCAACCTTTCAAACACACTTATTCAATTCCCACTCATTGGGTTAATTGCTTATCTAGTAACTAAGATTGTTCCTGGTGAAGAAAGAATCGTTGAATCTAAACCGCAGCATCTTGATCCGATCTTTTTATCCCAGTCACCTTCAATGGCTATTTCACAAGCTAAAAGTGAATCACTACACATGGGTCAATTAGCAATCAAAGGTTTAGAAGAAGCGCGTGAGTATTTAAATACAAACCAATCAAAACACTCTGAAATTGCTTACTCTTTGGAAGATGCAATTAACAATCTTGATAAGAAGATTACGAACTATTTAACGCAAGTATCCAGTGAAGACATTAACGAATCTGATAGTGCCATTCATTCAGCAGTTGTCGATATTGTGCGTGATATTGAACGAATTGGTGATCATTTTGAAAATATTATCGAATTAAATGAATATAAAATTACAAACAAAGTTAATTTAACTGAACAAGCTATGGAAGATTTAAATGAGATGTTTAAGTTAACACTTGATACAGTTGAAAAAGCGATTAAAGCTTTTGAAGATAACGACGCTGAACTAGCACGAAACGTGATGAAGAAAGAAAATGAAATTGATGAAATGGAAAGAACTTACCGTAAGAAGCATATCCTTCGATTAAATGAAGGTAAATGTAGCGGAACGGCTGGTATCATTTTCGTTGATATCATTAGTAACCTGGAAAGAATCGGGGACCATGCGTCCAACATTGCGCAAGAGGTTGACTTAGAAGAAAGTTAATTCAGTGCTTGAATAGCTGACAGGTAGAAGTATCATTCTTTTACCTGTCATCATTTTTCATTTTGTTAAAAAGTTAAATCCCATGATGTTGACAAGGCCACAGTATCATGGTAAATTATATCTCGTCGCTGTTCTTAGTGACGAGATCATATATTCCAGCGTAGCTCAGAGGTAGAGCAATCGGCTGTTAACCGATTGGTCGCAGGTTCGAATCCTGCCGCTGGAGCCATGGCGGTGTAGCTCAGCTGGCGAGAGCGTACGGTTCATACCCGTGAGGTCGGGGGTTCGATCCCCTCCGCCGCTATTTATACATAATTAACTAAACATGGCGGTCGTGGCGAAGTGGTTAACGCACCGGATTGTGGTTCCGGCACGCGTGGGTTCGAACCCCACCGGTCGCCCCATGTGAACAGGGACCCTTAGCTCAGTTGGTTAGAGCTATCGGCTCATAACCGATCGGTCGCAGGTTCGAATCCTGCAGGGTCCACCAAATTAATTCAAATATCAACGGAGGAGTACCCAAGTTCGGCTGAAGGGGGCGGTCTCGAAAACCGCTAGGGGCTTTACGGCCCGCGGGGGTTCGAATCCCTCCTCCTCCGCTTTTACAAGCTTATCTAGGATAAGCTTTTTTTAATGTTATTTTATTAAAACATGTTTCGTTTGATCGTACTGATGTTTTTTGTAATAGTTAATAATCTGAGGTAAATAACTTGCTAAGTCAGGGCAAATGATACCAGTTCCTTTTAATTCATTTAGAGTTTCACTGCAATCATGATAGACATTACAAATAAAGTAATCCAGCGCTTCTTGTTCAATGCCAAGCCATTTCCTTATGAATGAAAATCGCAGTGTGAATCGCGCAAACGAATAAGGCATTTGTCCAACTAGTTGTCTGTTTAAGTAATGGTATGTAAACATCGAATAAACAGTTTGTGCTTGATAGGGACGAGGGTCAGTTAAGTGAAAAGTTTTATTAATCGCTGTTTCACTATGTAATAGATGAATGGAAGCGGCCACTATATAATCAATTGGGACGAAATTAGCTCTAGCTTCATGTTGTCCAATGTAAGGCAAGATTGGCGCGTGTTGTAATGAGTTTAATGTGTTCAGTATAAAGTAAGGTCCATCAAACTTATCCGTTTCACCATTTTTTGAGTCACCTATCACGATTCCTGGACGAATAATCGTTGTTGGGACATGATTTTTAATCTCTTCAACCAATAATTCTGCTTCATATTTGGTTTGTTCGTAGTGGTTTTTAAAAGTAGTGGGCTGAGATATTTCACTTTCATAAACAATGCCTTCTCGATCACCTGAAACAAAAGCTGTGCTGTAATAGACATAATGCTCTAAATTAGGACAACTTTTGGCGAATTGATTAATATGATGCGTACCATTCACATTTACATTATTGGCAAGTTCGTATGAGACAGCTAAGTCGTAAATGGCTGCTAAATGAATGAGATGAGTAGTATCATGGCTTACTTTCTCAAATTCAGATGGATTCCAATTTAAAGATGGTTCAGTAATGTCGGTTTCGATGATCTCATAATCAATGGCATGATTAGTTGTTATTCTTTCAATCATCTTTTCAGCTTTGGATTTCATTGAAGGTAAAACTAACAGATAAAGTTTAGAGACATATTGACGGGTTACTAAATCGTGAATGAGATGATTAGCTAAAAAACCTGGAAATCCAGTGATCGTATAGGTGTATTTCATATAACTCCTCCTTATTAACACTATATTACCATATTTTTCTGAAATTTTAAGTTTATATTAGATGTTTAAATGAATAAATGACGTGGTAAATTTTCTATGTAAGTTAAATTAAGGCATAAAACTTGCATAAACTGAATGCGATTGATAATCTTTTAATTGAGTGGAAATTCTGAAAAACTTCCACCGTATTATGTAAAGGAGGATTTAATTATGGCTAAATTTGAACTACCAGAATTACCTTATGCATACGATGCATTAGAACCACACATTGACAAGGAAACGATGAACATCCACCACACGAAGCACCATAATACGTATGTTACGAAGTTAAACGCAGCACTTGAAGGACATAGTGATCTTCAAGACAAATCACTCGAGGAATTACTACAAAATTTAAATTCACTGCCTAGTGATATTCAAACAGCTGTACGTAATAATGGTGGCGGCCATGCTAACCACGCACTATTCTGGACAGTATTATCACCAAACGGTGGTGGTCAACCAACAGGTGAGTTAGCTGATAAAATTAATGAAAAATTTGGTAGCTTTGAAGATTTTAAAGATCAATTCAAAGCAGCAGCTACAGGACGTTTCGGTTCAGGTTGGGCTTGGTTAGTTGTTAAAAATGGTGATTTAGAAATCACTTCAACACCAAATCAAGATACACCAGTTATGGAAGGTGTTACACCAATCTTAGGCATTGACGTTTGGGAACACGCTTATTACTTGAAGTATCAAAACCGTCGCCCGGATTACATCGATGCATTTTGGAATGTCGTTAATTGGGACGAAGTAAATAAACGTTATAACGATGCTAAATAAATAAACGTTTTTTAAGCTTGCATCCAGTATTTACTGGGTGCAAGCTTTTTATTTTTGAACAAATTGAATAAGCACCTCATTACTGTCAAAAATAAGAGACAGAAAAGAGGGTTGTATATGCTTTTGTTCAACCAGTTAAATGAAGACGTGTCGGAGAATGAACGAAAGAATTTAAAGTTATTATTGCTTATCGGTTTTTTATATACATTAGGTATTTTCTTATCGAATATCTTTGTTAACATTTTTCTTTGGAAACAATCAGAGGACATTGAAGTTGTTGCTGTCTATAATTTATTAATTGCGATTACCCAAATATTGACTTATTTTTTATTTGGTAAGTGGGCTAAGCGAATTGACCGTGTATTGATTTTACGGTTGGGGATTGTGCTCATTAGTCTGTTTTTTATATCTGTTTTAAGTTTTGGTGATCAAGCTGCAGAATATAATTATCTTCTCGGAGCTTTACTTGGATCTGGGTATGGCTTTTTTTGGTTAGCGTTTAATGTTTTAACGTTTGAAGTAACAGAACCTTATACACGAGATTACTTTAACAGCACATTAGGTATGCTTCAGTCTTTCAGTGGGATGATTGGACCTATAACAGCCGGGTTTATTATATCTTCGTTAGAAGGATATGGTGGGTATTTGACGATCTTCTTTATCTCGTTCTCGCTATTTATTTTAGCGATTATTTGCAGCTTTTTTATGGAACGAAGAAAAGTTGATGAGCGTTATCTTCTTCGTATAGCCTTGAATGAGAGAAAGCAAAATTTCAATTGGCGTTATTTACTTCATGCGCATTTTTTCCAAGGATCGCGTGAAGGGGTTTTCTTATTTTTAGTCGGCTTAATTGTTTATATTGGAACGACGAGTGAGATGACTGTAGGGATTTATAACTTTATATATGCATTGACATCGCTTATCGCTTATCGCATTGTGGCTAACTATGTTAAACCGTCCAATCGTTTGCGCTTTATTACAATTGGTGCTGTGACATTGTATTTATCTGTGTTTTGGCTATTACAATCTGATTTATCATATGAGTTTTATGTATATGGCGCTATGGTTGGTATTGTTTTTCCATTACTTTTTGCTCCATTCATGTCAATCTCGTATGACGTCATTGGTGAAGCAAGTGAGGCCAAAGAGTATCGAATTGAATACATTATTCTTCGAGAAATTGCTCTTAACTTCGGACGTGCTAGTTCACTATTACTATTTTTACTTGGACTTCAGGTATTCCCACAAAGAATATGGATGACTTATGCCATTATTCTTTTTGGTGTTGGCTATTTAATTCTGAATATGTTAGTTGTTCGGATTTATTCGAAAGATTGACAAAAAACTGTTGCACTTAGCTCCTTATCGTAGACTATAAATGATGCTATAATGTAGTTATGTATATGAAGGGAGAGGAGCTTGAAAGTGAAACAGAAGAAAAGTAAGTCACATTTACCCCTTCGATTAAATTTATTGTTTTTTCTTATCTTTTTGTTGTTTTCATTACTCATATTACAATTAGGTGTCGTTCAGATATTATATGGACAAAATGCACAGGAGGAAATTAACCGAACTGATCAAGAAACATCGAAAAATCCTGTACCTAGAGGTCGGATGTTTGATCGTACTGGAGAATTAATGGTTGATAATGAACCAGTCCTAGCGATTACTTATACACCACCTAAGAACGTTCAACCTGAAGAAAATTTAGAAGTAGCCAAGACGCTGGTTGAATATATTGATATGACGAAAGAAGAGGTTGATTCCATTACCGATAGGGATTTAAAGGATTATTGGATAATGGAAAACCATGATAAAGCTTATGGACGTTTGAGTGCAGAGGAAGAAGATTTAGATAGTGATGAACAATATCAATTAGTGCTTGAAAAAATTAAAGAAGAGGATATTAATAACTACTCTGATCAAAAATTAGAGATGATTGCGATCTTTCGTAAGTTAAATCAAGCTACTGCCTTAACACCCCATATTATTAAGCGAGGGGAATCGGTTACGAATAAAGAGTATGCCATCATTGCAGAGAACTTAAGTAAGTTTGATGGTGTCAATGTCACCACTGACTGGGATCGTAATTATTTAGTTGAAGATGGAACATTTAAGAACTTTGTCGGCAGTATTTCTACTACTGAGCAGGGTATTCCAAATGCCGAGTTAGATTATTTCCTCTCGCATAATTATAGTCGAAATGATCGCGTAGGCCGTAGTGGCTTAGAGGAATACTATGAATTACAATTATCTGGTCAAAAAGAGATCCGTGAACATATAACAGACTCAAGTGGTAATGTCTTAACGAGTGAACTCGTACGAGAAGGCGAACGAGGCAAGGACTTAGTCTTGTCTGTTGACCTCGAATTACAAAAGCGTTTGGACAAAATAGTTGGTGAAGAGTTACAGAAAGCGATTGAAGGTGATCCTTACGAGAACCAACATATGAGTTCAGCTATGGCGGTTATGTTGGAGCCGAATACTGGTGAAATATTAGCTATGACAGGCCAAACTTACAATCGTGATGCAGAAGGTGATGAACCGAAACTGTCAGATGAATCATTTAAAGTCGTGAATAGCGCATATCAACCTGGTTCAACTGTCAAGGGAGCAACCGTACTTGCTGGGTTAGATTCTGGAGTGATTTCACCAGGTGAAGTAATCAAAGACCAGACGATTCAGTTGCCAGCAGCAACAGGAAGTGAATTAACATTTAGTTCTTATAGTCCAAATTTAGGTTCATTAAATGATATCGGCGCATTAAGAGAGTCGTCCAACGTTTATATGGGTTTTATTGCACTAAGAATGAACGGAATAACAAATCACCAATATGACTATAGAAACAGTGATATGACGATAACTCAGCCAGGATTTAAAGAGTTGAGAAATTATTATAGCCAATTTGGGTTAGGTGTTGCGACAGGTGTTGACTTACCCCATGAATCGACAGGATATGAAGGGACCGAGGACTCACCTTTAATCGGTAAACGAATGCAGTATGCCATTGGGCAGTATCACTCCTATACTACTTTACAATTAGGTCAATATGTATCAACAATTGCTAATGATGGCTATCGCATGGCACCAAGATTAGTGAAACAAATGCATAATCCAGGGGAAACAGCGGGGTTAGGACCATTATATGAAGCTTTGGAGCCTAAAGTATTAAACAAAATTAGTATGGATGATAGTTATATTGATCGTGTTCAGGAAGGTTTCCGCCAAGTATTTCAAGCACCAAGCGGAACGGCTAGTGGATATTTTGCAGACAAGGATTATACATCTGCAGGTAAATCAGGTACAGCTCAAACTGAACTATATGAAGATGGTGAGAAGATTGCTGATGTTCATAATCTTAATTTAGTAGGTTATGCGCCTCATGATGATCCTGAAGTAGCGTTTGCGGTCGTTGTTCCACACGCAGGAACGGATACTGATGAATCGCCAAACTATAAAATAGGCGAACGAGCATTGGATGCATACTTTGAGATTAGGGATGAGCGAGCTTCAAGTGAGGAAAGTCTAGAAGAAGAAACTGAAACAGAATCAACAAATTAAAAAAGACTGTAAGCGACTTTTGTTTAAAGGTCGTTTACAGTCTTTCTTTATATGGTGTAAGTAAATTTTGGTTAGATATGATGTAGTCGACTGGTTGATCCAGTTTATCAGACGGTATTGAGTTTACGAGTTGTTCTTCCATGGCTAGGCTAATGGTGGTTTGATGAAAGTTAGGTAAATAACGGTCATAATACCCTCCGCCATAACCGATGCGGTAGCCTTGTTGGTCAAATAATAAGCCGGGTACGAAAAGTAAATCAATTTGAGAAGGTGCGATATAACGCACTTCATCTGTTTTAGGTTCATAAAGGTCTAAATAAACATTTTCAAGTTCTAATCGATTTGTATATTCAAAAAACTTCATATCGTGATCTTGTTTGGGATAGCACTTAGGAATAGCAACTTTTTTGCCTTCCTTCCAGGCTTTATTAATAATTTGATGAGTATCTAGTTCTTGTTCACGTGGAATGGTAATGGCAATGGTCTCCGCTTGCTTCCACATATCAGTGGTATACAAAATGTCTTCAATTGTATGTAGAGCATCTTGTTTGTCTCGAGACGGGATGTAAGCCATCAACCGTTTTGCGAGCTGACGAAAGGTTTGCTTGTACAAAAGGAACAACTCCTTTAAATTCTACCAATATAAAGAAAAACAGCAGGAAATCCTACTGTTTTACTTCGTTTCACGGTGTAACGTATGACGACCTAAACGTGGAGAATATTTTTTCAATTCAAGACGATCTGGAGTTGTACGTTTGTTTTTAGTTGAAATATAGTTACGGTCACCAGTTTCCGTGCAAGCTAGTGTAATTTGTACACGCATGGATTTTCCCTCCGTTTCATTAATACAATCAATTTGACTTAATTATCATATCAAAATTATATCATACGTTCAAGAAAATTTTCTAGATAACTCAACTTATGAAAGGATTTCTCTTGTATTGTTGAACGTGATAAACTAGTAACATGAATGCTATTAAATGTAAGGTGTGACAGAGATGATTTATGTATTAACGACTTTATTAGTTATTGGTATTAGTTTGTTCATTATATCCTTTTTTATGAGTAATCGATTTAATGATATAGAACAAGAGTTGGAACAATTGTCTATGAGTCAAATTCAAAACCAATATGTACTTAATAATAAAATTAAAGTATTAGAAGAAGAATTATTATCAGAAACGATGGATATTAACTTTAATACTAAACAAGAGCAATCCAAGGAAACTGGGAATGAACATAAGGAACCTGCTATTGTTGCAAGGGTTAAAAATTTATATCAACAAGGTTATAATCCTAAGGAAATTGAACAGCAGACAGGGTTGGCAGAAGATGATGTTAAGATTATTATTCAGCAAAAATCTGATAATCAAGTATTTGCCTAGCTTTGAAGGAAAGGACGCATAATATGAAACCAATTGTCATGTCTTTTTCATTGGGTCTTCTTTTATCAACCGTTATTATAGGAGTTGTTTATTTAATTGAAATAGACAACCAAGCAGGAGCTGAAACGATGTCAGAAATGGATAGCGAGTTGAATAATGAAGAAGGGGCAATGACAGAAGATAAAGCAAGATCATTTTTAGAAGAACAAGATCATGTCGTCTTAAAGAGTTCTAAATATGAAGAATTAACCGATTTAGAAAAAAATAATGAACAATTAAATGACAAAATATCTCAATTAGAAAAAAGGAATGAAAATAGCGGATCATCCCAAAATGTAGAATATGAATTAGTGATTGAACAGGGGATGGGTCTTGAAGAAGTTGCTTCTCAGTTGCACGAAGAAAATATTATTGAAGATCAATCGAAATTGAAGGAATATTTCCGTGAGAATGATTATAGTCGTTCGATTCAAACGGGGTCTTTTATAGTGACTCCTAATATGAGCTTAGACCAAATAGCGATTACGATGACAAATTAGTATGTGATTTTAGAACGGGGTTACGCGGATGTATATACGAGAACGATATCGAATGTTAAAGTTAATTGATCAATTGGTTAATAATCAATTTGAAGTTAGATTTGTTTCGGAATATCGGGATTTTGTTGTTTTAGAAAAGTATGAGAAACGTCAAAGCTATATTGTGGCTGTCGCTCATCAATTATTTGATTGGAGTAATCATTTACAAAGAGATGTTAACCAAAAAATCAATTATTTAAATAAAAACGCTCGTTTGTTTAGGGGACGAAAACAACATTATCATATTGTTTACGTCGCAGATCTTCCACCTGTTGATGACTGGGAAAGTGCGATTACTTCAGAACAAACAAATGATTCTAATCATCAAACAACATCAATTTATTATCTACATGAAAACGCGATCAGCCAAGAGTTGAACCGCTTATTTAACAATTTGCATACCAAAATTGATGAAACGATTGTGACCTCTGAATTTGAAGAAGAAGATTTAGACCGTCAAGTCGTTTATTTAGAGCAGAAAATAATTGGTTATCATAAAGCTAAGGAACGTGAGTTTAATCGAGTATTTTTCTATGGTAAGACGAAACTCACTTATCTATTAGTTATGCTGAACTTACTTGTTTTTGCTTTTGTTGAAATGAATGGAACGAGCACAAACACAGCTCATTTAATTGATTGGGGTGCTAAATATAATCCTGCTATTGCTGATGGTGAATGGTGGCGAATTGGTTCGTCAATGTTTTTACACATCGGCGCTTTCCATTTATTTATGAACATGTTAGCCTTGTATTTTTTAGGAGAAGTAACGGAAAAAATATATGGTACTAAACGTTTTTTATTTGTCTATAGCTTAGCTGGATTATTTGGTGGCGTTGCAAGTTTTGCTACGAATGATGCAGTAGCAGCAGGTGCGTCAGGTGCTATTTTTGGTTTGTTTGGGGCATTATTATTTTTTGGTTTAAATTATCGTGAACTGTTTTTTAAAACAATTGGAACAAACCTGCTTTTTATTGTAGGACTTAATATCGCATTAGGCTTTGTAGTGCCTCAGATTGATAACGGGGCGCATTTGGGAGGTCTTATAGGAGGCTTTTTAGCAGCTCAAATTGTTCAGCTTCCTTATAAACGTCAACTTCTTCGTGCAATTGTGTCATTTGTTCTTTTTATTGGTTTACTAATTGGAATGAGTTTCTATGGTTATTCTAATGCTAAACAACCAGAAAACCCTCAAGCATTAGCATTATTAGCACAACAGCAAATCGAACAAGAAAATTATCAAGAGACAATTGATTTGTTAACGACAAGTGTTAATGAGAATATCGATCACGAGTATGTTTATTTTTATCGTGCCATTGCCTATTTAGAAACTGAACAATATGATCAAGCTGAAAGTGACTTAAAAGAATCAATAGAGATTAATCCCGATTTGGGTGAAGCTCATTATAATTTAGCTGTATTATATAGACAGACAGGTGAAGATCAAAAAGCTATTGAATATGCCGAAAAAGCCGCTGAGCTAAAACCAGATCATGAACAGTTTCAAAAGTTTTATGATGAGCTTACTGAATAATGAAAGGTGACACTAATGGAAACATTAATCGATATCCAAAAACTTCTGAAACAATTTGGAATTTTTGTCTATATTGGTAATCGACAATCTGATATAATCATGATGGAACACGAAATAAGAGAGTTATACGAAAATGGGTTGATTTCTATTGAAGAATTTCAACGTGCTTTGTTAGTACTAAACGCTGAAAAGAACAACAATTAATAACCGTTTAAATATGTTTACTTTTGTCGAAAACGGGAATTAAGAAAAGTGCTTTTGTTCGTAATGCCTGAACGTTGTTTGGGTGTTTTAGGGTTGCGGAGGGAAAGAAATGAAAATTATAAATCGATTGCCACTGTTTATAGTGGCAAGCTTGCTAGTTGGCCTAAAATCTTATGTAGTTTATCGTTTCTATTTTGATTTATCAATAGAAACGACATTTCAAGAAACCATTTTAATCACAAATTCACTTGTGATTAGTTTCTTTCTATTTAGTATTGCGATATGGTTTAAACCTAATAAACAAAAATGGTTTATTATAATTACAGCCAGTGTTATATCGTTTATACTATTTGCTAATTTATTGTATTATCGCAATTTTACTGATTTCGTTACGATCCCAACATTATTTCAAGTTAATAATGCTGGTGATTTAGGAAGTAGTGTCCTTTCACTCGTTTATTTTACTGATATTTTGTTGTTTTTGGATTTAGTTCTAATCTTCATTTTCTTGAAGAAACGACAATTTACTTTACCGACTTTCTCAAAAGCTTTTAAAAGACGTGTTGTGGTCGTTGCATTAGCTGGTTTAGCACTTAATTTCACACTAGCTCAAATGGAACGCCCGCAGTTATTTCAACGGGGCTTTGACCGAGAATATCTTGTGAAGAATGTTGGATTACCTGTTTTTCATGTTTATGATATTGTCATGACCACTGCCACTCAATCGAAACGACTGTTTGCTGATGGTGAAGAAATTGGTGAGATCGATGACTATGTTAATGAAAATGTACGTGAAGAGGAAGAAAAAGATAATGTAGATTTATCTGGAGTGGCTGAGGGCAAAAATATAATTTATATTGCGATGGAATCCATGCAAGAGTTTGTCATTGATGAGAAAGTAAATGGAAAAGAAATCACCCCATTTCTCAATGATTTTAAAGAAGAAAGTTATTATTTTAACAACTTTTACCATCAGACAGGTTTAGGAAAAACTTCTGACCATGAATTTATCTTGGATAATGGTTTATACCCTTTGCCGAACAGTGCAGCATTCTTCACGCATGCACAAAATAAGTATAATTCCGTACAGAAGATCATTAAAGAGGAATTAGATTATTCGTCATATTCCTTTCACGCGAACAACGGAAGTTTTTGGAACAGAAACGTTATGTACGAGACATTAGGATATGAGAAATTCTACGATAAAGAATTTTATGATGTAAAAGAAGAAGATGTCATTGGATGGGGATTGAATGATAAAGATTTCTTTACTCAATCAATAGACCATATGAAAGAGTTAGAAGAACCGTATTATGCTAAATTTATTACATTGACTCATCACTTCCCGTTTGAAATTCCTGAGGAAGAAGCGTCGATTGATAAGTATGATTCAGGATCGACAACTTTAAATCAATATATGCAAACGGCTCGCTATACGGATGAAGCGGTAGAACAATTTATTGGACAATTAAAAGATGAAGGTATTTATGAAGATTCCATTATAATTATTGGAGCTGACCATTATGGTATAAGTTCATATCATAATAAATCGATGGCTAAATTCTTAGGTAAAGAAGAAATCACTCCTTATGATGAAGTCAAATTGCAAAAAGTACCATTAATGATTCACGTACCTGGTCAAGAAGGTGGTAACACGCAGTCAACTTTATCAGGTCAAATTGATTTCAAACCAACGTTATTAAATATGCTTGGGATCAATAATGAAAATGATATTATGTTTGGTAATGACTTATTTGCAGAAGACCGCAAAGACTTTATCGCATTTCGTGACGGTCGTGTAGTGGGAGAAGATTACATTTATGCCGGTGGAAATTGTTATGAAAATGGGTCTGGAGAAATTGTAGAAGGAACGAACTGTAGTGACATTCGAGAACAAAGTCAGCAAGAACTTAACTATTCAGATGAAATCATTTACGGCGATTTATTCCGCTTTTATGATTTTGAAAATGGAGAGTTAGTTGAAGAGCTTGAAGAAACTGAAACTGAAAGCGACAGCGAAACTGAAACTGAAGCTGATAACGATAACGAAGCTAATAACGAGACTGAAACTGAAAACGATAGCGAAGCTAATAACGAGACTAATACTGAAAACGATGGTAAAACTAATAACGAAAATGAATAATGAATTGTTAAAAAGTGATACTTGTGAATAATACAAGTATCACTTTTTAGAATATCGACCATATAAGTTCCTTCATAGGTACTCGTCTATTTTTCATTAGCAGAGGAACACTAGAGATGATAAAGGAGATTTAATATGACTAGTCCATTATTCCAGTTTAATCAAGTAGAACGATTGATTTTATCAAATGTCTCGTTTAATTTAAATGAAGAAGATCGGTTAGTCATTTTTGGGCCCTCTGGATCTGGGAAATCAACCTTACTACACTTATTTAACCGAATGGATGATCCCGAAACAGGTGACATTTTGTTTCGTGGTGAACCAATTAGTCAATTTTCCATTCCAGAATTACGAAAGCAAGTTGGTCTTGTGTTACAACAACCGTATTTATTTCAAGGGACAGTTGAAGACAATTTACGTTTCGGGCCTGATTTATTTCAAGAATGGGATGAACAATTAGCCTATCGATTATTAGATTATGTGAACCTACCCAATGATTTTATTTCGAAATCAGTTGATGAGTTATCTGGTGGAGAACAACAACGTGTTTCACTCGCACGCACCTTGGCGAATAAACCAGATGTTTTATTATTAGACGAGCCGACAAGTGCTTTGGACGATCAAAATATTGCAGCGATCGAGGATGATTTAATTGATTTAATTGAAAAACGTCATTTAACCGTTGTTCTCGTCACACACAGTATGGACCAAGCTAAAAGAGTTGGTACTAAAGGGTTATACCTTGAAGAAGGTAAAATTATTGAGCATGGACCTATTGAGGAATTACTTGAAGAGCCTGACACTCCGGAACTACAAGCATTCCTAAATCGTTCTTAATAAGGAGGCAGTTATGGAACGCGATATTCCTACTTATTCTTTATTTTTATTATTAGTTTTCGTCATGATTCCGCTAACGATTTCTTATTATTACTCTCTTGGATTAAAGAAAGATATTATCTGGTCTACCTTACGAGGTACTGCGCAATTATTTTTTATTGGCCTTGTTTTAACTTACTTGTTTGATTTAAGGCCGATCGTAGGGATTCCGATTATGTTGTCTGTTATGATAACTGTCGCTACTTTTCACGCAAGGAAGAAGGGGAAAGAGTTTCCCCGTGCCTTCATTTCAATTTTATTTGGGTTAGTGATTATAGAATTAACAGTGTTAACAATGTGGCTTAGTTTCGGAATGATTTCATTTTCACCTGATGAAGTGATTCCAATGAGTGGCATGGTTATTGGTAATAGTATGGTGGCAATGGGGCTAGCACTTGAACGATTAAAAAACGAATTTGAGCAAAATCGAGGACAACTTATTGCTGCACTGTCCCTTGGAGCAACACCTAAACAAGCTGCACATTTATCGATTAAAAAAACCTTGAATGCTGCTTTAATCCCCAATATTGACCAGCTAAAAACGATCGGATTAGTCCAACTACCTGGTATGATGACAGGGTTAATTTTAGGTGGTGTAGCACCTATTGTCGCGATTAAATATCAACTTGTTATATCAATAAGCATATTTTCGTCCGTTTCGATTAGCGCTATTTTTATCTCAATGATTATGTATCGATTTTTCTTTAATCAACAAATGCAATTATTGAAATTAGAAGATATTAAAAAGTCGGCTAACGATTGATTAGATCAAATCGTTAGCCGACTATTATTAACCTGTGAATAATTGACTATAGATAGTCATAATTGAGTACCATCCAAATAACCCTAAAGAGGCACCTGCAAATATAACTGCAAAAAAGTTACGAGTCTTAATTTCACGAACAAGTGCAAAACCACTTAGAACAGCAACAACTAACATCATGATAGCAAATACAAATTCTCCAACTGCCATATCTGATCCTCCTTGAATGAAAAACAATCAATTTGTTATGATTACGATAATTCTGTGTATTAAACGTAAAGACCTCATGTATATTTTATAGAAAATCCTATGTGATGTCGAGTGATTTCAATAAAAATTAGTCAAAAAAGGTGGAACGTTTTGTGAACATTAAAAGCTTGTCATTAGGAATAATAGGGACTAACTGTTATATTTTAGCACAAGAAGAGCAAGCATTAATCATTGATCCTGGTGGTGATGCTCATGAGATCATTAATTATATTAATCATTATGATTTGCAACCACAGGCAATTTTATTAACTCATGCTCATTTTGATCATATTGGGGCTGTAGATGAAGTCCGTGATTATTTTGGACTAAACGTTTATATTCATGAAAACGAACGAGATTGGTTAGTGGATCCAGCATTAAATGGCTCAGAGTGGTTTACCCTTGGCCATATCGCTGCCTCGAAACGTGCTGATGGCTATCTGAACGAGGGATCTTGTTCAATTGGCTCGTTTTCATTTCAAATTCTGCATACCCTTGGTCACTCACCAGGTAGTGTCTCGTTTTGGTTTGAACAAGAAAGTGTCTTAATAGCAGGTGACACATTATTTCAACTAGGAATTGGCCGAACAGATTTACCGTTTGGTAATCATGACGAACTCATCCATTCGATCAACACTAAATTACTCACATTACCAGATGAAACAACTGCTTATCCTGGTCACGGCCCACAAACGACAATCGGTGTCGAAAAAATGAATAATCCATTTCTAAGGACATAAAATAAAAAAGGTTCAACCCCCTCTGGAGGAGTTGAGCCTTTTTTAGTGACCAAATCCAGGTTCCAATATGAATGTTACGTAGTAAGTAAAACCTACCATGAATACAGTTAAATAACCACCAAAAATATACATATAAAGGCGTTCAGATAGGTTTAAGAAACCGACCCCTAGAAAGAAGATCGTTTGTGCTAAAAATAATACGGACATGCCAATAAATTCGCCAGTATAGAAAAGGGCAGAAAAAAGACCCGTCCAAAATGCTAAAACACGAAACATACGATCCATGTCTCTTCCTCCTTTGTACAGGAACTTGTCAGACATATTATATCCGATGATATTCATAATGTAAATGGCGTTTTAGGAAAAAAAGACTGGGCCAGTAGGATTCGAACCTACGCATGACGGCACCAAAAGCCGTTGCCTTACCGCTTGGCCATGGCCCAATGAACATTATTATTATGACGTATCATCACTATTATTATACACGATTTTTGTCATATGTTCATAACGATTTTGGTCATTGGTCGTGACAATCATGTGAAGATTAACAAATTGCTTATCATGAGCAATATAATTGATTGTTACCTTTCCAGTTTCGTATTGATATTGAGCTTGTTTCGTATCTGATGTAATAGGTGGTAGTTGTTTTCTGAAGTCATGAATCGCTGTTGTAATCAGGTTATGGATGATTAATTGTTCCTGACTCCAGATCACTTGTTCTTTTTGATAAGTAAGATGTAAGAAGCTAGTCGTTAGGATCGTGGAAATGATAAGTAAATAAACGAGAAAATATGGGAAAATGATACCTCGTTTAGATTTCAGGGGTTGATATATTGTAGTGGTGAAAGATTTGTTCAATTAATTTCCCCTCTTTTACGAATGAAATTTTAAATGTATTTCCATTCAACCGCTCAAATGCAAAATCAGTCACATCAAACATCATGGTGGTGTGTCCTTGATAATTGGTTTGACGTCTAATCTGATTTTGATACTGATCCAGAGTAATAGCACGCCCATCAGATCTTTCGAAAGAAATATGATTTTCTTTAATCGTAACCTTTTGACTTCGATTGAGTTCAAATGAAATGAAAGAGTCAAATTGACGAATTTCTAAGTGATCTAAATCATAGATTGTCGAAATTGAATCTAATGTTTTGAGTAATGGAGCAGTGAATGGGAGGATCACAAGAAGTATAGATAAACCGATTAAGGCACTTAGTAAAGTGTATCCCTGACTAGAGTGGAGTATATTGACAATAGTTTTCAATTTCCTCATTTTCCTTCACCCATTCGACACATATTAGCTGGTGGTTCTTATATGGTGTTGTTGTGATATTGAAATGATCATCCAACAAATCAGATTCCTCATTTAACCCGGCTGAAGTGCTTGCTGTATTTTTTAAATCTTGCATGACGTAATATGCCTCTTGCTGAAGATTTAAATGGTGTTGTTCAGTTTTAAGTTTTATTATAAAAGGCAGTAAAATAGTGACAAGTATCAATAAGCAAGAAAGTGAGAGAAGTGCATCTGTCATAACAAAGCCATTTTTATTCTTTAGTAACATAATATCTAGCCTTTCCGAATGGAAATGTAATTCGATATTCTTGAGCATCGATTGTTACAAATAAGCTACCAGGATTCACAATCGTACCAGATGGTTTAAAACGGATTTGACTACCAATAGATGAGAGTCGAAACGAAATATTCTTATTAAATTCACGACTAATAATAGGAGGGTCAAAGGGATTATTATATATGATATACCTTTGTTCTTCTGGATAAAAAAGTAACCTGAGATCTTTTTGGTGAAACGTGGAATATTGCTGGAGGTAGAAGATATCCTGTTCGAATGTGTCAAAAAAATAAGTCTCTAGTTGCTTCTGTTGAATGGATTGAATCGTTGTCCAGCTCATAAGGCTAACTGTTAAAACAATACTTAAGACGATTAAGGTCTCAACTAATGTAAATCCTTTTTGAATAAGTGAAGAATCATTCAAGACTGACAAGCCCATCAGAACTTATTGTTAATGTCTGATTATTAGAACATTCAGTTTGATCAACATAACCGTCAGTTTCTAGGTCTTCTACAGTCGCTGGGTAATCGCCTTTGTCTAGTTTATATAATTGAACTTGTGATTGAACTAAATCAACAAATGCATCACACCCCTTATCATCAACTAATTGATTATGTTTAACGACATTTGGAATAGTTAGTAATAACAACACTGAAATGATTAACATAACGATTAACATTTCTATTAATGTAAAACCTCTTTGACTTTTTAACATAATTATTCACCTCTAAATATGATTAATTAATTGAAACATTGGGAACAACGTTAAAACATAAATAATGACAATCATAATACCTAACAAACTATACATAATGGGTTG
This sequence comes from Alkalibacillus almallahensis, assembly GCF_011761495.1. GTDB lineage: Bacteria > Bacillota > Bacilli > Bacillales > Alkalibacillaceae > Alkalibacillus > Alkalibacillus almallahensis. The sequence continues at coordinate 20,709 of NZ_JAASRU010000022.1, forward strand.
GATCGTCATCATGAGTTTTTGAAGACGCTCTTCAAGTGATGATAGAGCAATAGCTGCATAGGCTTGTAGATCTTCTGCTAAGGATCCCTGCTCTACACTGTGTTTGAGCATTAATTTAAAGTCCGTTTCTATTAGTTCGAGATTGTTTGTTGATTGCGTCAACGTTCTACCCAATTTTAGGTCGACTAAAATTGATTTAGCATAGTATTCAAGTATGGTTAAATCACTTTGTTGGCTCATGATCAATAAACCTGACTTAACAGTTTTTCCATTACTAATGATCGCTCCGAGATGGAAAGCAAATTGGGCAGTGGTTGATAAACGAATAACGTTTCTAACTAAAGGGATTTTATCGAGCGTAGTGATTTGTTGTTCAATAGATTGTTTTTTATAGATGATCACTATTATGAATAGGGTGAGTAGTAAAAGGGGAATGCCTGCAAGTATAACGACCTGCACAATTGATACAAATAAGTTAAACCAAATGTAAGAAGCTCCTTGAGCAATACTATTTAGTGTGTTGTTATAAACAGGAAGTAGGAATAAACTCATACAGAAAAATATAACGAGAGATAGGATGAGTAAGATTAATGGATACTTAGTAATGTCTTTGAGCTTCTTTTGAAAATCCACACGCATTTTTAATAAGTTATAACATTGAATTAAGTGATAGCTCATATGGCCAGATGAAGTTGAAAAATATAAGAATGCATTGACGATGGGGTGAAATTTTAATTCACGAAAACAAGAATCAATGGATTGACCTTGTTGTAAACGGATAACGAATTCATTGGCTAAATAATTAAACTTAGGATCGTACATCATGAATTGTAGTGATTGTCTTAAAGTAAAACTGTGCTTTAGTAGTTTAGCAAGACGGTTAAGAAAGTCGACCTGGTCCTTGAGAGAGATTGATGATGTTTGACGATGAATCATTTTGGATAAGACCATGTTTGACCCCCGTTTCCTTTAATTCATCAAAGCATGTAAATGATGAATTATGATTTAAGGCCATACCTGAGATGGCTTGTTGAAGTTGCTCCCCTTCCAATATTTCAGCAATCGCAGCCCTTGATTGACCTCTGTTGTTTCTAGCGTGGTCTGTTAGTGGGACAAGCTGTTGTGATGCAATTCCTATTAAGGTTTGCGATAAATCAGTAGTAGAAATCTCCATGTCGCGTAAGCGGTCAAGTGTGCCAACTGCGTCTTTAGCATGAACAGTCGTTAAAACGAGGTGGCCTGTTAATGCGGCCCTAAATGCAAAGGAGGCTGTTAATTCATCTCTAATTTCACCAACTGTAATAATATCTGGATCATGTCTTAATGCAGCTTTTAAACCAACATCATAATTAAATCCAGTATTTTCATTGACTTGAACCTGGAGGATTTGATCAACTTGTCTTTCGATTGGGTCTTCTAATGAAATTGCTTGATAACCGAACTGCTTAATAGCTTCTTGCATAAGTGCAAACATAGTTGATGATTTTCCGCTACCTGTTGGTCCTGTAAACAAAATAATACCAGCCCGTTGCTTAATCCAATTTAGTAAGGTTTGGTACTGGTCCTTAAATAAAAATAAGGAATCAAGTGTCGGTAAAAAATGGTCAGGTAGGATTCGGATTGCGAGGCTTTCATGATCAATTCATTTGTCAAATTAAGCGAGACAACATACTGTCATCGACGTGATCCATGAAACACTCAATAGGCGTTCTATAATTCAAGGATTTCCTTGGT
>NZ_JAASRU010000023.1 GCF_011761495.1 Alkalibacillus almallahensis
AAGTCCGGTGGTTATGGCAGAGAGGTCACACCTGTTCCCATGCCGAACACAGCAGTTAAGCTCTCTAGCGCCGATGGTAGTTGGGGTTCTTCCCCCTGTGAGAGTAGGACGCCGCCGGGCAACTTATTTTTCTTATTAGTTGCAAATAAGGTTATGTTTGTTATAATAGCAATTAGCTTAATAATTCTATACTACATTCCAGCGTAGCTCAGAGGTAGAGCAATCGGCTGTTAACCGATTGGTCGCAGGTTCGAATCCTGCCGCTGGAGCCATTTTTTTGTTTTCTATGGGCTTCCATAGCTCAGCCGGTAGAGCACTTCCATGGTAAGGAAGGGGTCAGCGGTTCGAGTCCGCTTGGAAGCTCCAATCCAATATAAATATGTAAACTTATGAGAGCACTTAATCGGTGTTCTTTTTTTGTATTGGTTTCATTATAGTGGAAAAAAGTCAACCTATTAACTTGAATAGGTTGACTTTAATACTTTTAATTATTTTGAATTGAACCGAAGACTGGATAATGATCAGAGTAATCATTATATTCATAAGTTGTTCCCCAAGAAGACACAGACCATAATGGTGACTTAATATTTTTAGCTTCTACAGTTAACGAGTTCGGTTGTGCATGATTATTTGACGTGAATATATAATCTAAAAATTGTGAGTCTAATTCAGGATAATTATATTCAGCAATCGAATTACTTTCTGGGTCCCATGTGGCATCAAACCCTGTGTACATCGGTTCTTTTACATTTAATTGATTAATCATTGAATTGTATTCTTCAGAGCTTTTCTTGACGTTTAAGTCGCCACTAATAATCAGCATTTCTGATTCAGGAATGTTTTTAGATTCGATAAAGTCTTTTATTTCTTGCATTTGAGCCGTTCTTACTTCTTCTGGCTCACCCTCCGAACAATTAGAATCAGTTGATTGAAGATGTGTTCCAATCACATGATAAGGGTCTTCATTTTTTAGAATTTTTGTGTAAACAAATCCTTTATTACTTAAGCTTTCCGGTCCGCATGCATCATCAAAAACATGCTGTATCTTTTCTTCAATTGGCCACTTACTTAAGATTGATACACCACCACTTTCTGGTGTGATATAAGAGTAGCTACCACGTGTTTCATCCCAGTTGTTTGTCGTGCTACCTAATATGGGTGTTTGATAAGGGTACTGGTTACTTAATTGGTTTAATAATTGGTCTGAAGCATTATTATCAAATAATTCGTTGAGTACCACTACGTCTTGATTCTTCATAAAATCCGCTTCACTTATCAAATTAGCTCGTTGGTCTTGGCCCCAATTAGGCTCTAAGGTGCTAGACATTAAATAGACATTATATGCAACAATGTCTAGGTTCGTTTCATATGAATTCTGATTAGTTGTTTCTGCTGTGAGTAGAGTACTGTTTAAAAATAAGCTCATAGCTAAAATCAACATGGTCATTTTCAACAATTTCATGTTTATACCTCCTTATGGATGAAATGAGGATTTTCAGGGAAACTGATTGTAATGGAATCGTTACGCTTATACTCTCCCAAACCATGTGCATTAAAATCGTCAACAATTATCTCAGTATCATTGATTAATACGAAATAACGTGTGAAATTGCCGTTATATATAATTCGATTAACGATTCCTTCAAAGTTACCATTTGGGTCAATCTTAATTTTTTCAGGACGAATGACTGCTTTTAATTGTTGGTCATGATCTATGTTATTCGGATGCGCTATTCGGAATTGGAAAGAAGGGGTAACAAAATTGGATTGCTCATTTTCGATTGTGATTTTTCCTTCCAAAATATTAGCGTGACCGACAAAATTGGCAACAAATTCATTGCTGGGTTCATTATAGATATTATCTGGTCGATCGAGTTGTTGCGCGGTTCCATCTTTCAAAACGATGACACGATCTGAAATACTCAATGCTTCTTCCTGATCATGAGTGACGAAAATAATCGTTAAGTTTAATTCATCTTTTAACCGCCGAATTTCTTCCCGCATGATCATACGTAAGTTAGCGTCTAAATTAGATAAAGGTTCATCAAGCAGCAACACTTTAGGTTTAAGTACTAAACAACGGGCTATTGCTACTCGTTGTTGTTGCCCACCACTTAATTCACTAGGCTGTCTATTTTCATAGCCTTCTAATTGTACTTGCTTTAAAGCTTCTTTAATACGACTATCACGCTCTTGTTTTGGTACTTTTTCAATTTTAAGACCATACTCCACATTTTTATAAACAGACATATGTGGGAATAGGGCATAGTTTTGAAATACCATTCCTGTTGGACGGTTTTCAGGAGGTAAATGATCAATTGATTGATTATCAAGGGTGATCGAGCCTTTATCTTGATTATGGAAGCCACCAATCATTCTTAATAATGTTGTCTTACCACAACCACTAGGCCCGATAAATGAAATAAGTTCACCTTGTTCAATATCAATAGAGATGTCATTAACTGCTGTAACATCATCAAAAAACTTATAGAGGTGGCTTAATTGTAAAAACTGTTCTTGTCCGCTCAAGTTATTTCACTCCTTAATTAAACTGTGTTCTATATGCTGACCCCTGTTTTTTTCTCAATATACTTAAGTAGTCCCATACAAGATAAAACAATAACAATTAACACAAATGACATGGCGGAGGCCATACCAATTTGAGCTTGTTCAGCTAGATTTAATATGTGAACAGCTGCTAAGTTTGTTCCTGGTGCAATTAAAAAGATAACAGAACTAATCGATACCATCGCTGTCATAAATGTATAAACAAATCCTGCTATGAACGCTGGACTTAATAGAGGAACAACGACTTTACCAAATGTACGATATGGTCCTGCACCTAGGTCGTTCGATGCTTCTTCCATGGATGAATCAATTTGGTGCATTTTACTAATACTAGCTTCAAGACCAACACCAATTTTTCTGAATGTCATGTTAAGGACGATTAATAGTACGGTACCTGTTAAGAAAAAAGGAGAGCCGTTGAATATAAGTACATAACCAATACCCATAACTGTACCTGGGACTGCTAGACCAAACAAGGTTAAGAATTCTAATGCTTTTTTTCCTGGAATCGGTTTTCGCGCAAATAGATAACCTTGTAGCATTCCAATTGTGGCCGCTAAGATAGCCGCTAAGAACGATACGATTATACTGGTGTATAAGGAATCCCAGCCGTTTCGACTTTGGAAGTGCTCTAGTGTAAAGCTATTATCAATACCAATGATTTTCACAAATGCTCCAAGAACGACCATAATGAACATGAGTACGATAAAAGACACAAACAATGTGTTAATCGTCATAACAACCGATTTAACCCGCTTAGTCAGGGGTGCATTACTTGCGCCTGACTCGCCACTGATCGTCTCTAATCCTGAATCTTTCATGACATAAGTTTGGAATATAAATACGATTAAACTCGGTATAATAAGGAAAACGCCGAGAACAGCTGCTTGTTCTAAGTTTTGTTGTCCTACAACGAGTAGGTAAGCTTCAGCTGCAATAAATGTTTCGCCACCACCGATAATCAAGGGGTTTGAAAAATCAGCCAAAGCCATGACAAACACTAATAACCCAGCTTTCGTAATCCCGGATTGGGAGAGGGGTAGTGTGATCTTTCTTAATGTTTTGGACTGATTTGCACCAAGGTCTCTTGATGCGTTCTCTAAACTAGGGCTCATATTACGCATCGTACTCTCAACTAACATGTAGCCAATAGGGAAGTAACCCAGTATTTGTGCTAAGACGACGCCCCAGAATCCGTAAATACTAAATTCTAACCCAAAGGCATCATTGAGCAGAGAAGTGACGACACCATTACGCCCTAATAATATAATTAAAGACAATGAAAAGATAAAAGGTGGGGCAACTAGTGGTAATAAAGCGGCGCCACGATAGAACTTAGATAAAAAAGATGTTGATCGTGTAACATATAATGAGATACTTACACTTAATAAAACAACCACAATGGTTGAAATAATCGCGGCTCCTAAGCTATTTAACAATGAATTAAGGTAATAAGATCTTGCGAAGAATTCTTTGTAATACTCAAATGTAAATCCTCCTGATCCTATACCAAAACTTTTAAAGAAAACAGCGAACACAGGGATTACGATAAACAATAGAATTGCTGCAGCTAAGATCGTCGTTAGGATCGCAAACCAAGGTTCAGACAAAAATTGGCGAAATTCAGACACGAGTTTTTTACTCTTCGTGGTTCTAGTTGTTTCAGTAGTCAATTAGATCACCTCAGCTTTATTCAATAAATATGGAGAGGCCAGCGCATGGTGACGCTGGCCAATCTCTTCATTAGTTAGAAAATTTATTCTGCCATTCTTCCATGATACGATCACGATTATCCGCATCCCACTGCGCGTCATAATCAATGAAATTGTCGGAAACATTTGAGTCATCTGTAATGCCAGGCTTAGTTACCATAGAACGATACTCAGCAGATAATTCCATGAAGTCTTGTGAACCTAAGTAGTCCATGACTTCTTTTGCTTTTTCAGGTTGATCCGTGTTTTCGAAGATCCAAGCAACATCTAAACTGTAACCTACACCTTCTTCAGGCATGACACTTTTAATTGGATAGCCCTCATCAATGTAGTCAAGGACAGCTTGGTCCCAAGATACCCCAATAGCATACTCACCTTGAGCAACTAATTGGGCAGGTGCTGAACCAGATTTAGTATATTGCCCAACATTTTTATCTAATTGTTCAAAGTAATCCCAGCCTTCTTCTTCGCCCATTTGTTGCATAATTGTTGAAACGATTAAGAATGCTGTACCTGATGTGCCTGGATCCGGTAGTGCAATTTCACCTTCATATTGAGGGTCTAATAAATCCTCCCAAGATTGAGGGACGTCGAGTCCTTTGTCTTCGATAATCTCTTCATTGACAGCAATCATGTTATACCAGAAAGAAGTCCCATACCATTCGCCATCTTCTTGTTTAAACTTGTCAGGCACATCTTCCCATTGTTCTGATTCATATGGTAATAAATAGCCTTCTTCTTCAGCTTTCATACCGAATCCGTGAAGCATACCGATTTGCATATCAGCACCAATTTCTGGGGCTTCAGCTTCAATACGGCTCCAACCTTCACCACTTGATAAACGCAGCACGTCTAGTTGGACTCCAGTATTTTCTTCGATATTTTCTACCATTGCATCCATCTCTTCAGAATCATTGTGAGTATAAACTTGTAACGGTTCATCGCTTGAACCTGATTCCCCACAAGCTGTAATGATGACCATTGTTGTCATTAAAACCAATAACATGATGGTTTTCTTCATGTAAACTCTCTCCCTTTTTGATTAATTTATATAACACCCTCGATAATCTTGGATCACGAGGTTGGTATCGCGTAAATAGAAAGCGTTATCAATACTCTTTTGTGCAATTCCAATTCCGGCTTTTAACTTAGCGTTTTTAGCTAAAGTCATGTCTCCATTAGAATCACCAAATAAAATTGTTTGTTGTGGTGAGACTAATAAACGTTGACAAGCTGTTTGAGCCATTTCCGGAAATGGCTTGCCATTTGTTACAGAATCAAAGCCAATAACAGTATTGAAATAGTGATCAATACCGAGTAACTGTAAATGATATAAAGCATTTTGAGTGGAATCAGCTGTAACCACTGCCATTTTGATCTGTTGTTGATAGGCTTCATTGATAAATTCAATTAATCCATCAATGGGTTTAATATATTGTTTCCAATCAATAGTAGATTCAATGTTTTCTAGGCTTTTAGTGAGGTATGTAACAGCTTCATCCCATGGGATCCCAAGTTGGTATAAGTAATGAGTTAGTATGGTGGCTGACTCATCAGGGTTACCGATTGCTAACGGACCGACTGGATCCCAAGTTTGGTTTACTATATCAAGACCTATACGTTCACAAGCATGGTGGGGGTCATAATTAATAGTTTCAGGAATCTGAATGGCAATTTCTTTAGTTAATAAGTCGCCCCAAACACCCCATATAGAATAAAAATTAATGAGTGTGCCGTCTTTATCAAATAATATAGCTTCGGTATCAAAACGCTTTCCCTCTACGGTAATAATTGTGATGGTTGTCACCTCCTCATTTTTTGAAATAGTAAAACGTTAAATTTAAATTTAACAAAATTAATAAACTTAACGATGCTTAATAGATTAATAAGAACTGCGAATATTGTCAAATCAGTTATGAATTTTTTGTGAAGAAAAATGAACGTAACCTCAGTGATGAGCAGGGTTAGAAGATTTTAGAAAAAAATCGCTTTTTGAAAATAGTATTGTTGGGTTTGTGGATAAGAAAAGGTGTGGTAAGTACAATTCTGAAAGTTTAAAATTTCTTTTTCCCCTTTACAATGTTTTAGGTAGTCGCTATAATAATACTTGTCCTTTTCACGTAAAGACGTGAAACTAACACACGGCCCGTTGGTCAAGTGGTTAAGACACTGCCCTTTCACGGCAGTAACACGGGTTCGAATCCCGTACGGGTCATCATACATAGTTTTGCACAAAATGTGCTTCGGAGGATTAGCTCAGTTGGGAGAGCACTTGCCTTACAAGCAAGGGGTCGGTGGTTCGAGCCCGCCATCCTCCACCATCTTAATAAGCCGGCCTAGCTCAATCTGGCAGAGCAACTGACTTGTAATCAGTAGGTTGGGAGTTCGAGTCTCTCGGCCGGCACCATTGTTTGGAGGGGTAGCGAAGTTGGCCAAACGCGGCGGACTGTAAATCCGCTCTCTCCGAGTTCGGCGGTTCGAATCCGTCCCCCTCCACCACTTATTGGGCCATGGCCAAGCGGTAAGGCAACGGCTTTTGGTGCCGTCATGCGTAGGTTCGAATCCTACTGGCCCAGCCATTTAAATATGAGCCATTAGCTCAGCTGGCAGAGCATCTGACTTTTAATCAGAGGGTCGGTGGTTCGAATCCACCATGGCTCATTTTAATTACATATTATATTGGATATTAGGGGCCTTAGCTCAGCTGGGAGAGCGCCTGCTTTGCACGCAGGAGGTCAGCGGTTCGATCCCGCTAGGCTCCACCATATCTTTTAGCTAAAGTTGTTCTCTGTGGGGAGCAACTTTTTTATTTGGGTTAAATTGTTATAGATTGTGATGCAAGTTCATCAGTCATTGGTGAAGTTTAATAGTAGTTGGGATTGAGGGATCACCTAATGAATGTTGTATAGAGTTCTGTCTATTTTGAGAGCCAGTTAATAAGTAAAGTTTTAAAACCCTGTCATCATGCATATTTATTCAAGTTTTTGTCTCGTTGAACCATTTTGTTTTGGCTTATAAAATGAATGGAGGCAAAATCGAAGGAGGAAAACGATATGAACAGTAGAATAGGCATTTTAGGCGCACCAATAACCGTAGCACAACCAAAAGATGGTGTTGATTTGGGTCCTCAATCGATTCGTTATGCTGGTTTGGTTGATCGTTTAGCTGACTTAAATTTAACAATAAGTGATTATGGTGATGTACCAGTCACTAATGAGCGCAGTCATCATGTTGATCCAAAAACGAACTTAAGAAACTTACCGATTATCGCTAAAAACAATCAGTTAATTGCTGATTATGTATATGATGTGAAAAAGAAAGGTGACTTTCCACTTGTATTAGGTGGTGACCATAGTATTGCGATTGGTACGATAGCAGGGCTCCATCAATTTTATGATAATCTTGGCGTGATCTGGTTTGATGCTCATGTTGATTTAAATAGTGGTGACACATCACCGTCTGGAAATATCCACGGTATGTCTTTGGCCGCTAGTTTAGGAATTGGTCATGATGAGTTAACGGATATTCATGAGAAGCGGTCTAAAATAAAGCCAGAGAATACTGTGATTATTGGTGCGAGGTCAGTTGATCAAGGTGAGAGAGAATTAATCCGAGACTTAGGGATTAAAGTTTATACTATGCATGACCTCGAAAAATATGGAATAACGCAAGTCATGGAAGATGCTATTGAATACTTACATGAACGTGTAGATGGTATTCACTTAAGCTTAGATGTAGATGGGATTGACCCTACATATACGCCTGGAACGGGTACGCCAGTTAGTGGTGGGCCGACTTATCGTGAGACACATTTAGCCATGTCTATGTTACATGACGCACAATTATTAACCTCCATGGAAGTGGTTGAGGTAAATCCTCTACTTGATAAAGGAAATCAAACGGCAGAGATTGCAAGGGACATGATTGCAGCTTTCTTTGGGGAAAAGTATTGTTAAGGTTTTTCTGAAACTATACTTGTCATTTAGGATGACAAGTATAGTTTTTTTATTCATGAAATGACAAAACATGCAATTTGGTTATGTTCATCCGTTTCAGTTATAACAATTTATGATATAATAAAACCAATTGCAATTTGAGACATTATGTTATAAGGAAGTTTTGGATACATAAGTTGCGGAATGATTGGAATATAGCTTGTTTATGATTGGTTATATCTAGAGAGAAAATAGTGCGTGAAGGAAGTGTCAACATGTCGTGGGAAGAGCTCGATTTCCTACAAGTGTTACGGATTGTCGTCGATATAGCGCTTGTATGGTTTGTAATCTATAAATTATTCTCGGTAATTCGAGGCACAAAAGCGGTTCAGTTGCTAAAAGGGATTTTTGTTGTACTAGGGATTTGGTTCTTTAGTTCAATCTTAGAGCTAAAAACGGTACAATGGCTTGTTTACCAAGCTATTACTTGGGGCTTTTTAGCTGTGATTATTCTTTTCCAACCAGAGATTCGTCGTGCCTTAGAACAGCTTGGACGAGGAAGTTTCTTTGCGCGGAACTCGAATTCCGAGGAGAAGTCTGTTTATGAAGCCATCGATTCGATCGTAAAGTCTTGTAATTATATGAGTAAGCGACGAATCGGGGCGTTAATATCTATCGAACGTGAGACAGGCCTTAGTGAATATGTTGAAACAGGTATTAATGTAAATGGTCAATTATCAAGTGAGCTTCTGACGAATATTTTCATTCCTAATGCGCCTTTACACGATGGGGCTGTGGTTATTAGCCAAAATGAAATCGTTGCGGCCGCTTGTTATTTACCGTTAAGTGAAAGTCCATTTATATCGAAAGAGTTAGGTACTAGGCACCGAGCGGCAATGGGTGTCAGTGAGGTGACAGATGCGTTAACGATTATTGTGTCTGAAGAGACTGGTAATATTTCGGCGACTAAGAACGGTGAGTTATATCGCAAATTAGATGAGGACGGATTAAGGCAACTGTTGATGAAAGAGTTAAGTCCATCTGAACAAAATGGATCATCAAAGGCATTGAGTTGGAGGGCGAAACGAAATGGATAATTGGTTAAAAAGTCCTTGGGTTACGAGAATTGTTTCATTATTTCTAGCGATATTATTATACACAACCGTTGCCATTGATGATGCCAACACTTCTCGTTCTAACGATACTTTCTTGCCGTCAGGTTCGACTGTTACGCAAACGATGGAAGAAGTGCCACTTCAAGTGGATTTAGAACAAGATGATGAATACGTCGTAAGAGGCGTGCCAGATACAGTTGATGTGACCGTTGAAGGGCCACGAAGTGTAATTACACAAACTGTTCGTCAACAAAACTTTGATGTATTAGTGGACTTAAATAACTTAGGTGAAGGTGAACACCAGGTTGATGTTACCCATGAAGGGATTTCATCACAGTTATCGGTATTAGTTGATCCTAATCAGGTTAACGTGACAATAGAGAATCGAGCGACAGAAACATTCCCTGTTGAAGTTGATTTAGTTGGGGATAATTCATTAGATCCCAATGATGTCTTCGCAAGTGAACCACAATTGTCACCAGGTGAAGTCGAAATAACAGGTTCGACCACAGAAATCGATGAGGTCTCGATGGTTAAAGCGATTGTGAATTTGCCTGAGCTTGCTCAAAGTGGTGAAGTTAATGGAGCGCCTGTACGGGTTTATGATAGTGAAGGTAATGAGTTGAATGTGTATGTGGATCCTTCATCAGTGGATATAACAGCTGATGTCTCAGTCACTGATAAACGTTATCCGGTAACACATGAAACAACAGGTGAGCTTGATGAAGATCTCGTGTTGCAAGATATAAGTCTGAACCCATCTTCAGCAACGCTATATGGCAGTATTGATCGTTTAGACGAAATTAATCAGCTTGAGCCCGTGAATATCGATTTATCAGAAGTTAGTGAGTCAACGACAATGGAAGTTGACTTATCAGCACCATCTGATGTTAATCGAATTGAACCAGAAACGGTTGAAGCAGAAATAGAAGTAGAAGAAGCTGTGGAAGATACAATTGAGGATGTTGAACTCGAAGTTGAAAACTTAGCTGAAGACCGCGAGATTACATTTATTGAACCGAATGAAGAACCTATTATGGATGTTCAATTAACTGGAACAGAGGAAACCTTGTCAAACTTAAGCCGTGAAGATATTCGAGTTTGGATCGATGTTGAAGGTCAAGTTGAAGGTGAATTCTATGCGGATCTACAATTTGAAGGTCCAGATGGTGTGACATTGTCTTCAGATCAAGAACGTGTAAGAGTAAGAGTCGAATAAAATACGTAAAGATCTCGTTGATTGATGAAATAAAGGAGCGGAAAGAAATGGGAAAATATTTTGGTACTGACGGTGTTCGTGGCGTTGCCAATACAGAATTAACACCGGAATTAGCCTTTAAACTCGGTCGATGTGGTGCTTATCACCTAACGAAGAGTGCAACAGAGAAAGCGAAGTTACTCGTCGGACGTGATCCGCGAATTTCAAGCGAAATGTTAGAAAGTGCCTTGATTGCTGGTATTTTATCAGTTGGCGTCGATGTCATGCGACTTGGCGTGATTTCAACGCCAGGTGTCGCTTATTTAACGAAAGCATCAGGAGCGCATGCAGGTGTCATGATTTCAGCTTCACACAATCCAGTTGAAGATAATGGAATTAAATTCTTTAGTGAAAATGGCTTTAAATTAAATGATACACAAGAAAAAGAAATCGAAGCGATTTTAGATGCTGAAGACGATGAACTACCACGTCCAACAGGTGTTCATGTCGGGCAACCGATGAATTATTTTGAAGCAGGACAGAAGTATTTACAACATCTTAAACAGACAATTGATACTGACTTCGATGGTATGAAAATTGTGCTTGATTGTGCTCATGGTGCAACATCATCACATGCCAACCATTTATTCGCTGATTTAGAAGCCGATGTGATCACAATTGGTTCACAACCAGATGGGACGAATATTAATGACGGCTATGGATCAACCAGTCCAGAAAACTTACGTCAAGCTGTAATTGATGAAGAAGCGGATGTTGGCTTAGCTTTTGATGGCGATGGTGATCGTCTTATTGCTGTAGATGAAAAAGGCAATATCATTGATGGCGATAAAATCATGTATATTTGCGGCCAATTTTTAAAGAAAGCAGGTCGTTTAAAACAAGACACTGTTGTTACAACGATTATGAGTAATATTGGTTTATATCGTCAGTTTGATGAAATAGGAATCGATACAGTGAAAACGTCAGTTGGCGACCGTTATGTGATGGAAAAAATGCTTGAACGTGATTTTAATTTAGGTGGCGAGCAGTCAGGTCATATTATTTTCCTTGATTACAATACAACAGGCGATGGCATGTTAACGGCTCTGCAATTACTTAATGCGATGCGTGAAACAGACCGTTCATTGTCATCACTGGCTGATGAAATGGAAAAATTCCCACAGGTGATGCAGAATGTGCGCGTGATTAATAAGCAGGAAGTGCAAGTTAATCAAACTGTACAAGAAGCAATCGACCGTGTTGAATCTGAGCTTGGTGATAAAGGTCGTGTGCTTGTGAGACCTTCCGGAACTGAGCCAGTCGTCCGTGTCATGGTTGAAGCCCCTACCAAAGAAGAATGCGAAAAGTATGTTTCTGAAGTCGCGAAGGTAATTGATGAAACATATGGCTTAAAAGATGCATAAAATATCATAAGCATTAAGGAGTGACGCGTTCATTCCTTATGCCTATTTTATGCCATAAGGTGATAAAAAACGCCAAGATGATTGACCTTATAGCATATTATGAGTAAAATATTCATTGGTCGCTGTTGTCGACTCATGAGTCAAATGGAGAAAGGAGCTTAGCAGGGAAAAGATTTCAATTTAAAGCGCCAGGGCTATTTCTTTGACCGCTTAATAAGGAATAGTTGACGAGGTGGAGGTTCAATCGAGTGTTCGGCGGATGCCTCCCAGTTGTCGCATCTCAACTGACATGTATATCGTGAAAACATAGAGGCGACTCTATGCACAACCACGTTATACAAGATGCCCAAAACAAAACACGAGAAAGGGGCAAACGACTGCCCCTGACAAGAAGGATGCTGTTGTTTGCCTCTTTCATCTATAGGAGGATACACAGTATGTGCGGAATTGTAGGCTATATTGGCCAAGAAGATTCAAAGGAAATTTTATTAACGGGATTAGAAAAGTTAGAATATCGCGGGTATGATTCAGCAGGGATTGCAGTGCGTGATGAAGCGGATACGAACTTATTTAAGGTTAAAGGACGGATCACAAATTTACGCAATGAAGTGGATGAATCCGTTAAAGCGAATATCGGGATTGGCCATACACGTTGGGCAACCCATGGTGAGCCGAGTACGACAAACGCTCACCCTCACCAAAGCACGTCAGGTCGTTTCACGTTAGTTCATAATGGTGTGATCGAAAACTTTGAAGAACTAAAACGTGACTACTTAGCTGATGTGAACTTTGTGAGTGAAACAGATACTGAAATTATTGTTCAGTTAATCGAAAAGTTCGCGAATGAATTAGGTGACGCGCTTGAAGCATTCCGTAAAACGATCAGCTTATTACACGGTTCTTATGCGCTAGCTGTCTTAGACCGCGATCAACCAGAAGTTGTCTTCGTTGCGAAGAACAAAAGCCCACTACTTGTCGGCTTAGGCGATGACTTTAACGTCGTAGCAAGTGACTCCATGGCTATGCTACAAGTAACGGATCAATTTGTTGAGCTTATGGACGGTGAAGTTGTGCTTGTAAAACAAGACAATGTTGAAATCCAGAAGCTTGACGGGACAACAGTTGAACGCGATCCATTTACTGCTCAAATTGACGCAAGCGACATTGAAAAAGGGACGTACCCACATTTCATGTTAAAAGAAATTGATGAACAGCCTTTTGCAATGCGTAAAATCATTCAAGAATATCAAGATGATAACGATGATATTAAGCTAGAAGAAGACGTACGCCAAGCAATGGCAAATAGTGATCGTGTTTATATTATTGCAGCAGGTACGAGTTATCACGCTGGTTTAATCGGTAAAGAATTTTTAGAGAAGATTGCGCAAGTGCCAACTGAAGTGCATATTGCCAGTGAATTCTCTTACAATATGCCATTATTATCTGAAAAACCATTATTTGTGTTCATTTCACAAAGTGGTGAAACGGCTGACTTACGTTCAGTTTTAGTTGAAACAAATCGTTTAGGTCATCCCGCACTGACGATGACCAACGTACCAGGATCAACCCTTTCTCGTGAATCAGATTACACGTTACATTTACACGCAGGACCTGAAATTGCCGTCGCATCAACGAAAGCTTATACAGCACAGATGGCCGTTTTAGCGATCCTAGCCGTTGATACAGCACGTGCGAAAGGTCTAACGCTCGACTTCGATCCATTGAAAGAACTTGGCATTGTCGGTAATGCGATGGAAGCTCTTTGCGATCAGAAAGAAGAGTTTGACCAGATTGCACGGGACTATTTATCAACAACGCGCAACTGCTTCTTTATCGGACGTGGCTTAGATTACTTTGTCGGATTAGAAGGCGCATTAAAACTAAAAGAAATCTCTTATATTCAAGCAGAAGGTTTCGCAGGTGGCGAGCTCAAACACGGTACGATTGCTCTTATTGAAGACGGAACACCCGTCATTGCGCTTGCGACACAAGAACACGTCGACGGCTCAATCCGTTCCAACGTACAAGAAGTCGTGGCACGTGGCGCGAATGCATGCATCATTAGCCCAGAACACTTAACCCGTGAAGGCGATGCATTCTCCATTCCAACCGTGCATCCACTATTAGCACCACTTGTGTCTGTGCTACCAATGCAATTGATTTCGTATTACGCAGCCTTACACCGTGACTGTGACGTAGATAAACCACGTAACCTAGCAAAGAGCGTTACGGTTGAGTAGTAAGTGATCAATGGAGAGATAAATTGTCTCTTTAAAACTCAAACTTACCAGAATAGAGGCCTGTAGATAAGAGCAGGATCAAAGGAAGAGCTGATGTCGTTTTAACAGACGGTGTCAGCTCTTTTTTGTTCTCTCTCCCGGCTTCATCTCAATCACTTCATCCTATGTCGTGCCTGATCTCAAGCCTCATTCAACAAAGTCCTCAGTATCCTTTTCAATCTGTCCTCATCTCTTCTACTCCTGGTAACTTTGAGTTCCATTTCAGTCTACTTACTCGACAGATTTCGACACGAAAAATAGGCGGTTTTGTGGTGAGTTTGAGTTAAATCAAAAATTAGACGAAATAGGGTTGCATTTACTTATGGCAAAAGTTTAAGGGTGATTAGGGCGTGGTAAGTTTTAGTTTCGAAGGCACACAAGAAAAGTGTTATAATATTTTTCTAACAATGTCGAATCATTGATACTTTTTTCCTATTTATACCTATTTTGTTGTAAGTTAAGGTAAAATCTAGAAGTTAATATATAATGGAAGATTTAATAGATAGCGTATACAAACGACTTTAATTTGATAAGGTTTATGATTTAAAGATTTTAGAAAGATGTCACTTAAAATTTATGTTTGTTATTAGCGTTTCTTCACGCTAATTGCAATAAAACAATCTGAGAAATCTACTTCATGATACTATTTAGTTCAAAGGGGGACAGTTAGTCGCAAGCTAATATGCAATTGGTATAAGTCTATTACAGGAGGGAAAGTTTATGAAAGGTTTAGTGAAAAAACATTTCAGAATTATTTTGGCCGGGTTTTTGGTTCTTTCAATGCTTGCTACTTCAGGCATTGCTTTGGCAAGTGACGACAACCATGATTTTTCTTTCGATATTAGTTCTTACTATGACAATAGTTATTCAGACGAAAGGTATCGTCAAACAGATAGTACAAATAATGATTGGAAAGTGGATTTGTCTTATTCAAGTGAAGGTGCAGGAACTATAACAAACTTTTGGTTACACAAAGGTAGCGACCGCGTATCAGAATACTATAGTGTTAAGCAAGGTTCCGGTGCACATTACTACCCTGCTTATTCAACAGCGAATGAGTCTGACGTGAAATTGGGTGCAGAAAATAATAACTATTCTGCAAACACCTATTATGTAAGCGGTTATTGGGACGAAGAGACTTGGTAAAATTTTTGGAACAACAGTGATAATTTTAGGTTATCATTGTTGTTTCGTAATAATAGTATGAAGAAATACACATGAATTAGTGAGGCAGACGGAGCTTTCAAAAAATTTAAATCTATAATGTTAGTGAGTTGCTTTTAGGATAACTATAGAATTGGGTGAGAAGATGTTTCAAAGTCAAATTTATCGTTTATTACATAATAACCTTAGTCGGTTCATGTTCATACTGATCTTGATTATACCTTGTGTAGAAGTCTTTCAGTTGTTACTTATGAAATTTCAAACAGGAACGGACTTTCATCCAGCATTTGCTTTTTTTCTTGCTGGTTCTAGTAGGGGTCATTTAGCACAAATCCTATTGTTGTGGTTCTTACCTCTATTTTTCTTACTATTAGGTTCTGATGATGTCATTCAAGATTATAGGACAGGATATAGAGACATCCTTATTAGTAAAGTGGGGAGAAAAAAGTATTGTTTGCAAAAATACATTGTTTCTTTCTCTGTCTCGTTCATTACAATGTTTTTTTCACTTCTTGTAAATTTCCTTTTAGTGTCTGTCTTTTTTGCGAATGGTACATATACCAAAGGGTTAAGTCAAATAGAACTGCCTAATAACTCATTGTTTACTATGAGTGTAGCACATCCTTATTTGGCCGATTTATCTTTTGCTTTAATAGCTTGTATATTCGCAGGGTTTGCAGGGTTAATCGGCGCAAGCGTTAGTTTATTCTTTCTTGACAAAAAATATGCATACACTGCTGCATTTTTTATTTGGTTCTTACTCGTTTTAAAAGAAAATTCACTTATGTTTCTTTTTCAGCCCTTTGCAGAGTACGGATTTAATGTGCTAATCCCTATTTTGTTATTAGCGTTAGCAGTTTTTACGATTGTGCCTTTCATCATCTTCATCTATGAGGTGAGATACAATGAAAGTTAAAAGATTAATAGTAATCGTTAGTATGTTTGCTTTTTTTGTCATCGTCTGGTTCTTACAGGGCAAGCGTTATTTGAGTCTACCTACTCCTGAGGCTTTATATTGGTTAAATGCTTCGGCATTTGGTTACAATTCCATAAGGGCATTTTGTTTGTTTTATTCAATTCCATTTATAATTTTTATAAATCATTTTTTCTTGTCGGAGGACACGTTTACAATTATTCGATGGTTTAAAAGAGAGGTGTTATATAGAAGAATTGTAATAAAAACTGCCATCTCATCTATTATTTTTTCAATTATTCATATGTTAGTTAATGTAGTGCTAACTTTTACGTTTCTAGATTGGGAATTAATATTAGAAGCACAATTTGTTTTGATCAGTTTTTTTAGTATGATTGGGTTATTTTTATTCTTTTTTTGGGTTGGTATTCTGTACAGATTATTTTATGATCTGACTAACTTTAAGGGCTCTTCTATGTTGTTCACTTGTTTATTTATAGGTGTTTTATATTTTATTGGGAAGTTAAATGTTCTTGGTGGGGCTTGGTATCCAACAAAGGATTTAGTAATATTTCAAATGTTATTAGAAAATAAATGGGAAACAATTGATTTGATACTCGTATATACTAGGCAAATTGTTATAGTGATCATATTCTATCTTATTGCCTCGTCGATATTTTTGAGAAAGGACTTTGCTTAACGTGTTACAAAATCCCAATAACAAGATTTTTATCTTTGTGTTTATGATAATACTCCTTCAGGTTTCACTTATGTCGACGTTTGATGCTGTGAATTCTGTTTTCCCATTTTTATATGGGGTCCCTATAGTGCATTCATATCAGTTAGAAACAAAGTTCTTGCTTTACTGGTATTTACCTATTGCCGCATTCAGCTTTTATTTTACTGGTTATATCAAGAACGCGTTGATGACGTATGGAAAAGCTGTGATTATTAGAAATTATAGTAAGTCTAAATGGATACTTAAACGGTTTATCGGTATGATATATGCGTTATGTTTGTTTGTCTTGTTTCAGATTAGTATTTTTTACTTATTTTTATCAGGAAAGCATTCTCTTCCAGACGGTGAAGAAACAGTTAAACTGATAAGCATTTATTATTTGACACTCGTTGTCATTTTCAGTATTCAGCTGTTACTTGAATTATATGTATCGCCACAAATCTCTCAGCTTATAATTAATATATATATTGTTCTTTCAGTTTTATTAACAAAACAATTATATTTAACGGGGTCATCAGAAACTATTTATTACTTTTTTATAACTAATTATGGTATGGGCTTTAAAACAGGCATAAGTAGTATTCCTCAGTATCAAACTATAATTATAGATTATTGGGTTGGCATCTTTGTACTTCTGATTTTTGGATTGATTATTCTTAGTTTCTCCATGAGAAGACTGAAAAATATAGATATATTTTAAAAGTGAGGGCTATGTATGATAAAAATGTTAGATGTAAGTAAAAAAATTAAAAAGACATATGTTTTAAAGGAGATTTCGTATACATTTGATCAAGGAAATATTTACGGAATTTTTGGAAAAAACGGTTCAGGGAAGACAATGTTGTTACGTTCTATAGCTGGATTGGTAGTACCTACTGAAGGTCAGGTTGATATAAATGGTAGGTTATTACATAAGGATATTTCTTTTCCACCCAATGTTGGAGTTATTATTGAGAACATGGAATTACTCCCACAATATGATGCTTTCACTAATCTCTATATATTATCTAAAATCAAGAAAATTGCTACAAAAGATGACATTGAGGAAACAATTCGAAAAGTTGGACTTGATCCGAACTCGAAACTAAAGGTGAAAGACTATTCTTTGGGAATGAAGCAAAGACTAAATATTGCACAGGCGCTTTTTGAAAAGCCTGATATTCTTTTGCTAGATGAACCTACAAATGCTATTGATGAATCTGGAGTAAACTTGGTTTATGATCTTCTTTTAGAAGAAAAGAAAAGAGGTGCCACTGTGCTAATTGCTAGTCACCATAAAGAAGATATTTCTTTATTATGTGATGACACGTTAAAAATGGCTGATGGAATGTTGACAAATGAATAAATTTAAAGTGACTATTTTTATTTTGCTTGCAGTTATCTTTGTAGTTTTTATTGGACTTCCTTATGCCACAAATTTTATTGGCAAGAACGAATCGGTTTCGCCAGATAATGCAGAAAAGCAAACACTTCAAAAAGGGGAATATATTGTAGGTGAAGATATTAAGCCAGGTGTATATGATTTTAAGGTTTTAAAAGGAGATATCACCTATAATTCTGTCCAGTTATCTCTAGGCGATAAAGTGTTGGCTCAAAAGCTAACTGAACAGGAGCATATTGTTGTTGAGGGAAGAGGCAGTGTTGAGCTATCCCCGGCAAAATTTGATCCGTTAACATTAAAAAATGATGATCAATATATCATTGACCATTCAGGGAATTATAAAATAGGAACTCAAATCCCAGAGGGTGAATATACACTAAGTTACACTGTAAAAGGTGAAAAACAAAATGAAAAGCCTTTTATTCAGGTATTGCCTGAAATCAGGGGAGATGTTTTAGAATCATTTCAATTTGAAAAAAAGGAAAACTATAATATTACTTTAAAATCTAATTATATTTTAGAAGTCCATAAATCACTATTTGAAGAATACGATAATGTTTTAATTAAACTATCTCCTCAATAATATTTCACTGTGAAAAATTAATGAAGTTGTAGACCCTTCTCTCTTGGATGGTTAGGGGGGGCACTTTGTAGTAAAAAACAACTTTTTTATCACAAATATCATCTTAACTTTATTAAAATAGGTCGGAAACAAAGAACATTATTTTCAATTAACAATATATTATCTTTCCTAAACACAGTTTAATAAAATTGTTTAGGAGGTTAAAGGCAAGTTAGAGGATCACTGATAGGACTGATGTCGTAGTAAAAGACGATATCAGTTCATTTTTGATTTAGCTGCTTTAAGATCATGCTATAGATAAAAGACTGCATTAGTTACACTTATATAGACAGATTTGGTAAGGTGATATAAACTTGTTTCAAATACAATGCCGAGGAGACTAACAATGACGCTAAATCATCATATTTTATCTATGTATTGCATCCGCTGCGAAAGAGAATTTGAAGTCGACGATTACTTTGAAGGTTGTCCGAATTGTCTAATAGAAGGAAAGCCAGCGAGTTTATCTTTTCGTTATGATTTGAGTGTCATAAAAGGAGTTAGTGATTTAACTCGCTATTTACTGCCTTATTATGATTCCATGTATTTAGGTGAAGCGAATACACCGCATATTCATTTAAAATCACTTTCGAAGGAATTGGAAGTTGAATTATGGGTGAAAAATGAAGGACAAAACCCTACAGGATCTCATAAAGATCGTATGAGTGCCTATATCTTAAAACGGGCGCTGGAACAAAGATATTCAACAGTTGGAGTGGCATCAAGTGGAAATGCTGGTGTTTCTATTGCTACATATGCAGCTTTTGCTGGTTTAGATTGTCACGTATTAACGACAGAGCAGATGAACCCCATTTGGAGACAAGCAATAGAAAAGACTGGTGCATTATTAACAATAAAGGAAACAACAATGGACCGGTGGAAACACCTTAAAGAAATGGTGGATGAATGGTTTCCAGCTACCAACTTTTTAAACACACCTGTTGGAAGTAATCCATTTGGTGTGCAAGGTCTTAAAGCAATTGCGTTTGAAATAATTGAAGAATTTGATTATCTCCCTCAGCATGTTATTCTACCAACTTCTCGTGGAGACATTTTGTGGGGCGTTTGGGAAGGATTTAAGCAAGCTCAAGAAGCTAGAATCATTATCGATATCCCCAAACTCCATGTTGTTGAACCCTTTTCGAGATTAGAGCGCGCGATAAATGAAGGAAATTACACGACATCCTTTCATGGAAATAGTGAGTGTACACCTTCTGTTGGAGGAACAACAGTTACATATCAAAGCGTTAAGGCTATAAAGGAATCCAGTGGTCATGTTCATGTTATTCCACCTGAGAAAGCTGAATTCTATCAAAACAAGCTGTCCAACCATGGCATTTATGCAGAACGTTCTTCATCCTTGGTATTGGGTGCATTATCACAAGCGAAGAAGAATAATACGATTTTAAAAGGAGATAGTGTTTGTTTACTTATAACTTCTAACGGCTATAAAGAGTTGTTGATCTAGAGTAAAGCTAACTCTCTTTCGATTTCAGTCTATCGCAGTAGCTTGTTGTTAAATTACTTTGAGATAGAAAGTTTAAATGATGCGAAAAAGGTTGTGCGGTTATTAAAAGATTATAAAGCAATACTTTTCGATTTAGATGATACCTTAATCAGTAGGGAAGTAGCAGTGAATCATATATTTTCAATGATTTTAGATAAGTGTTATAAGGATGTTAAACATTCAGTAAAAAACGATATGTTGCAAACATTCAAAGAATATGACAAAAGAAAATATGGCCTTAGTGATAAAGTACAAGTTGTAGAATCTTTTTTTGATGAGTTCCCACCTCAATATAGAATAATGAGCAGCAACATCCAGGATTTTTGGGATACAAATTTTCCTAGATGCTTTTCTGTAGATCAAAATACGGTAGATATAGTTAATACCTTAAAGATGCAATACAAAGTTGCTATTATTACAAACGGAACTGTTAAAAGACAAAAAGCTAAACTAATAAAGACTAATTTATATAATTATTTTGATACCGTACTTATCTCAGATGAAGTGGGGTTTCGAAAACCTGACAAACGAATATTTGATTTAGCATTAAACCGACTTAATGTGCGACCAGATGAAACATTATTCGTTGGAGATGACTTAGAAAAGGATATTGCTGGTTGTCAAAATGCCAATATGAAAGGCATATGGTTCAATCCTCATACGAACAAGAATGATACTGAAATAACACCATTTGCCGAGGTGAATTCTTTTGATAGATTGTTAAGCTTAAAGTATGGGATCGATTACTTCAAGAAACAAAATGGGAAATAGGTTGAATAGTATTAAACTGGTGATAATGGATATATAATAACTGACTTAAGTCTAGAGAGGATTGAACTTGAGTTTCAAAGGATCAGTAAAAGTGTATTAATAAGGGAAATAGGAAGAGCTGATGTCGTTCTAACAAACGTTGTCAGCTCTTTTTTGGCTCTAAAATATTTGTTGGGGTAGATACACAATTTAGCGTGAAGGTTTGATGGTGGCCGTTGGCATCATGTGATCCGCTTACGGTGGATGCTT
>NZ_JAASRU010000024.1 GCF_011761495.1 Alkalibacillus almallahensis
AAGCATCCACCGTAAGCGGATCACATGATGCCAACGGCCACCATCAAACCTTCACGCTAAATTGTGTATCTACCCCAACAAATATTTTAGAGCCTCAAAACTTAAACGTCAAAGATGTTCTTCAAACACCGCGAGTTGAAATTGTATCACTTGATGCGGATGCTAATTTTGAAGACGTGCGGGAAATTGCGATTCAGCATCCATATACCCGATATCCAATTATTGCTGATGACATCGACCATATTATAGGGGTTTTTCACTCGAAGTTCTTGATTCATTGGTCAATGGAGCCAGAAAAATCACTTGAATCATTCAGTGATATGGATCCATTAATTACGTATGAATTTCAGTCCATTGAGCATGTGTTCCGTGAAATGACCAAACATAACAAACATTTTGCAGTTGTATTAGATGAATATGGTGGAACAGAAGGTATTGTGACACATGAAGATATTATTGAAGCGATGATTGGAATGGAAATTGAAGACGAGATCGACGCCGATAATGATTCTATGGTTGAGAAACTTACAGAGACCGAAGTGATTTGTGACGGAAAGATTCCATTAAGACGATTAAATTCCATTTTTAATTCTGATATACCAGAAGAAGAAGACGTCTTGTCAGGTTATTTATTAACAGAAATGAATCGTTTTCCAGAAGAGGAAGACGTCATTGAACGTAATAATTTAACCTTCAAAATCTTAGAAACAGAAGACAGGTCTATTCGTAAAGTTCAAATAGTGAAATAAAGAGGAAGAGCCATTTAGCACAGCTAAATGGCTCTTTTTTGTTATGAGTGATGAGTTTGTTAAACAAACGGGATCGTTTGTTTAACAATTCTACATAAATATTTAACAAAGTTAGAACTTTGTTAAATATTTAATCTACATTATGAAATAAAGTGGAGAGTTTGTTTCACAATCTCAATTAAATGTTAAAAAACCCGGCTAATCAAACGTTAGCTTAATTAGCCGGGTAATTATTAAAAGAGATTTAAGAAGCGATCCCAAATGGATTGATCTTCATTTGTTTGTTCGGGTTCTTCTTCAGGTTCTTCCATTTCTAATTTTTCTGTTTGTAAGGTGAATTGAACTGATTCAATTCGATCGTTGTTTTGTTCAGAGACGAATGATTTCATTTCAAAATCATCAAAATCATATTCGCTCATCATACTATCGATTTCACTTTGCATTTCTTCAGGTAAGTCACTTGTTTGATCGCTTAACTCACGAGAACCATCGCGCAATTCATTTGATCCACTATAAATATCGCTTAATCCAGAACTTAGGTCGCTGACACCACTGTGAACAGAAGGGTAGGAATTCGCTAATTCACCGACGCCATCTGTATAGTCAACCAATCCAGAATGGAAATTGTCATATTCAGAAGATAACTGAGCTAATCCTTCTTCCAGTTCAGCCAATCCGCTGGCTGGGTCAGCATTATTTAAACCTTCAGCCATCGTGCGTAATTCACTTGCGATGTTACCTAGCTGACTGCTTGTATCTTTTAATGCTGGGCTTACAGCGTTAAAGGCTTCACTGACCTCTTGATAAGTGCCTTTCGTCGTTTGAGCCGCTTCATAAGTTTCTATCAATGTTGTAACGGTCTCATTTTCAGGATTCTCCTTTTGTAAATTTGCCAATTGTTCTTCAGTCAGTTGTGAATCAGGAATCCCTTCAATTGCTCCGCTAAGCGCGCTATATGCTTCTGAGTAATTACTTCGTAAATCATCTAATCCTGTAGAAGCTTCATCTAATCCACTCGCTATTTCTTCTAAGCCTGTTGCCATCTCACCTAAGCCATCACCAGATGTGTCTTGGTTGGATAAATTTTGATGCATGTCATCAATTCCAGCTTGAATCGATTCCGATCCTCCAACTAGATCACTTGAACCACTATTTAAATCACGTAATCCATTTAAGACATTGGCTGAACCATTACTTAAATCACTAGCACCATTATTTAATTCATTTAAACCATTATTGAGATCAACCACACCATTGTGTAAATCGGCAACGCCATCTGATAACTCTTCCATATCGCCAGTCATATCACTTGTGTTAGGTTGTTCGACAGACATGGAAGCTGGCAGTGCTGAAATACTAAATCCATCAAATTCAAATGATTCAGCTTCAGCTTCTAATGTTACCGTTTCTTCCTCACCTGGCATCACTGTAAAAGAAACTTGTTGATCCTGACCAGCACTGGCAACTGTACCATCAGGGGCTGATATATTACTGAAAATATCGGAATTCATAGTGGCAGAGACTTGAACCATGAAATTTTCAGTAAAAACTTCTCGAGCTGATTCACTATGATTAACATCGACAGACATTGTCACTGTTCCACTTTTACCGACAATCTCACTCGGTTCAACCGTTTCACCATCTAGTTGATAAGTGACATCAAATGTCCACGGTAACGACTGATCATTCATATCACCACGGTAATAGAATGGATCTTCTGTTGCTGGTAAAGACAATTCGTTCTCATTACTTGTGATGTCATCAACGGTTGATAGGTTCTGAGTCGAATCATAATTGCCATAATCAGTGATGGTACCTTCTTCATTGACGTTAAATTCATTAACAACGTATAAACCATCTTGCTCACCACTGGCATTTAAAGTAGCGTATATCACTTCATGTTTCTCACTATAACTGCCATCTTGTTCCGTTGCGGCAAAAGTTTGACTCGCTGGATAGAGCAGTAATCCTAAAGCCGCTGTCACTGCGATTGTTTTACGCATCCTCTGATGCCTCCTTTTTAGAAGAACTTAATCTTAAACGGTCAGTTATTAGCAGTAAAGCCGGGAGTAAAAAGACAACTGACAAGAATGCTAATAACGCACCTCGACCTAATAATAGACCAACAGATCCAACGATTGGATTACTGGATGTCAGCCATAAAATAAAGCCAACACTGGATAAAATCGCTGCTGATACAAAGATCGCAAAGATTTTCCCATCTATCGTTTGTATAATCGCTTCCTTCGCCGGTAAGGTTTTGCGAAGTCGATTATAATTCTCGGTAAATAGAATCCCGTAGTCGACAGTCGCTGCGAGTTGAACGGTACTGACAATCAAATAACCGACAAAGACAAGCTCTGAGTCCATGAAATATGGAATTGATAAATTAAACCAAACAGCTGATTGTATGGTAATTAACAAGACAACAGGGAAGATGATATTTCTAAAGGTCACGAGTAACACAGTTGCTACTGCTAGAATTGTTAGCCATTTAACAAGTGTGTTATCTCGCTCTACGGTCTCCTTGATATCGTATAAAGTGACGCTTTCACCGAGTAGTTCGGCCTCTTCGCCATAATATTGATCACCAATTGTTCGGACTTCCTCGACGAGACTGAATGCTTCTTCGCCTTCTTTAGGTGCGTCTGTATGCAAGATGATTCGGCTATAATCTTCAGAATAAAAGGCTTCCGTCTGACTTTCGTCTAAATATTCAGAAGGAATAGTGGGACCAATTGTATTCACGTAACTTTGGACCGTATCAACAGCATTTAAGTTTTCTAAATCATTCACAAGCTGCTCTTCTGAAGCAACATCGCCTCTAGGTACTAACATGACCATTGGCGTATTTTGACCAAATTGTTCTTTTATTTGATCTTGGTCGGCACCTAACCTTGAAGAATCGGGTTGTTCACCAATTCCATAGATGAAAGATGTTTCACTTTGACCAAGAAAAGCCGGGACAATTAAGACGGCCACTAAGATTAGGACTGGAATTCGTACTTTTAATACTCGACGCCCAACATTTTTGAATGATGGAACAATTGGTCGATGCTCTGTTTTATCAATCCATTTGTAAAACATTAACGTCAGTGTCGGTAAAAAGATCATGACACTGATAAAACTGAATAGGATTCCTTTAACCAGATTCACGCCAAGGTCAGCTCCAATTTCAAAGTTCATAAACGTTAAGGCGATAAATCCGAAGAAAGTGGTCGATGCACTCGCTGCAATCGCTGGAAATGAACGTTTCATCGCTAGCCGCATCGCTTCATATGGCGAAGATGTTTCTTTCCGATAATCGGAGAAACTGTGTAATAAGAAAATCGCATAGTCAAGCGAGACGGCTAATTGCAGAATCGGTGCGACAGATTGGGTGACATAGGATATTTCACCAATAAAAATATTTGAACCTAGATTGATTAAGACAGAAATGCCAACAGCCGTTAAGAAAAACACTGGCTCTACCCATGAGTTAGTCGAAAGGACGAGAATGATGATGATAATCGGAATAAGTAAGGCAGCCGCATACATTGACTCTTGTCCTGTCATTTTTTGCGAAGTCGCTGTGTCAGCTGCTTCCCCGTCTACCGCATTATCTTCACCGATTAAAGCATAGATCTCATCAGTCGCTTCAACTTCTTTCCCTTCTTCAATGGTTACTTGAAATAGAGCGGACTGCTCATCATAATATTGATCAACTGTGTTTTGATCAGCCATTTCAAGCGGTTGTTTTAAGTCGATTAAATCATCTAACCAATCAACATTAGACACGCCATCAATAGCTTCTAAGTTTTCTTTGTATTCAAGCGCCTTTGGAATGGTGACATCTTCCACCATAACTCGTGCATTGGCAGTAGGTTCATCGAATTCAGCTTCCATCGTGTCTGTTGCTTGCATAGACGGAGCCTCATCCGGTAAATAATCCATCATATTGTAATTGACGGACACAGCAAACTGCGCAATTGTACTGGCAATGGCGAGAATGATAAATGTCCAGACAACCGATTTTTTATGTTTTAGTATCTTATTTGCGAGGTCGATTGGTCTCATCCCTTTCTTGCATTGAATCTTAATCCACCTTATCATTATATGGACACGGTGTTGGATATTCAACAAACAGATTTCAACTCCGTGTTAGATATCCAACATCACGTTGGATTAATGTTGGATTTCAACAAAATTGTCATAAAAGGATGAAGATCATTGAGTGAAAAACTTGATCGTCGTAAGCAATATACTCGCAAAATGTTAAAAGAAAGTATGATTGAGATGTTAAAAGAAACGTCGATTAATCATGTGACAGTTAAAACGTTGTGTGAAAAGGCTGATATCAATCGGTCAACGTTTTATACACATTATCGTGATCCATACGATTTATTGATGACGATAGAAGATGAGATTATAAGCGATTTAAACGATTATTTGAATAGTTATCGTTTTGACCAAGATGAGGAATCAAAGCTCATGACGAAGAAATTGCTAGATTATATAGAGGACACACCGGAAACGTTTCGCATTTTATTAAATGAGAATGGGGATCCTGCTTTTGAGAAGCGGATCATGAATGTGGCCCATCAATTTGTTATGAGTAACACATATGAACTGGATGAAACGGTGTCAGATTACTATAGTACGTATATTATTAGCGGAGCGATTCATGTGATTAAAGCTTGGATTGCATCAGGCCGCCCTGAAGGTACAGATGATATGGCTAATTTGATTCACGCATTTGCGAATGGTGAGCTGCATCTATAGTAATGATCATCTATCCTTTCTTTCAGTGTATAAGTTATTTATAAGTTCTCGAGGTTTAGGGATTGTATAAACATTACACATTAAAAGTATTATTCTTCTTAATGGAAGGGATTTTAGTACATCCTCTCTGATATAAAAAGACTAGGTTTTGTATAATGTTCAAACTAAAAAATAATACAAAAGTTGTACAAAAAAGGTTTTGTTAAATTTAAAAAGGGTATATTAAACCATGGAACATAACAGAGAGGGGATTATACCATGAAAGCGAATGAAACAACGGCAATTAGTAATAACGATAACGATTTAATAATGAATACGGTGAATCAACACCTTGCTATGATTCAATTTGATACAAGCGCGCACGTGGTAGAAGTGAATACACTATTTCAACAAACCATGCATTTCCAAAGCCAGAACGATATGATCGGTAAACATCACAGCGAGTTTTGTTTTGATGAATTTAGTGAAAGTGTGGAATACAATCAGTTTTGGCGTAAATTGCTTCGTGGAGAAAGTTTCCAAGACAAAATTAATAGAAAAGATGCTTTTGGTCGTTCGATTTGGTTAGAAGCGACATACATGCCGATAATCGAGAATGGGCGTGTAACTGGTGTACTAAAAATCGCCACCGATATTACTGAACGTCAAGAGAACATCCAATCGTTCGTGACGGACCTTCAATCAGCTGCATCTGACTTATCAGAAAGAGCTAATCTCGGTCTTACGAATCAAGAAGCGCTTAATGAGAAGATGGATGAAATCGAAACAGTTTCACAACGAAACACCGAAACACTCAATCAACTACAAGATGAAGCCAAAGAGATTGGTAATGTCGTTAAGACGATCAAAAATATTGCATCACAAACTAATTTATTATCATTAAATGCATCGATTGAAGCAGCACGAGCAGGTGAACATGGGAAAGGCTTTGCGGTTGTGGCTGATGAAGTTCGTAAATTATCTACAAAAGTTGAAAGCTCGATTACAGATGTAAATGACAACGTATCAAGTATTAAGAAGGAAATCAATAATATCACAGGTGGCGTCACAGAAATTCAAAATGCTTTACATGACAGCACGAATACGATTCATGAAGCGACTGATGATTATAAAATGGTTACGACAACATCAGATCATTTATCAGAAAAAGCCAATGAGCTTAAGTCAATTATTTAAGTGACGGAAGGTTTGTTAAAAGCAGAGGAACCTTAACTAATACTAAGTCCACCACGTTTTATTGTAAAAGAATTCTTTTGCAATAAATTGAGAAACAATCAGCTGAGGACTTATGACAAAAAATATTTTTCGTCTCTCGAATTGTATCGAATTATGTTAAAATGTCCTTTGGTTCAATTGAAGGAGGACTTATAAATTGTTTAAAGTTATACAATGGTTTATCTTTTTACTCGCCAATGCTGTCGCGATTCCGATTGTCATTGGTTCTATTTTTGATATGGACACAACCGCTATTATGCAGCTTATGCAACGGACATTTTTCATTGTCGGGATTGCAGGTTTTCTTCAAGGACTAATCGGTCATAAACTGCCGATCGTCGACGGACCTGCTGGATTATGGGTTTCTACGTTTTCCGTTTTTGCCATTAGTGTTGGTACAACTGGACAAGCAGGCGTCGAAGCTTTTCGTTTACTTGAAGCGGCGATGATTTTAACTGGTGCGTTCTTAATGGCATTTGGTTTATTTAAAGTCTCTGGCAAAGTCATCGGATTGTTCACACCACTCGTAACAGGGGTGTTCTTAACTTTACTCACATTTCAACTAAGTGGAACCTTTTTAGAAGGAATGCTTGGGCTTAGCAGTCAAGCGACACAGATTAATTCCGGTCAATTTGCGATTGCTATGGTGACATTCAGCTCGGTCTTAATTTTATCGATCTTTTTCACAGGCTGGATGAAGAGCTATGCTGTGTTACTTGGTATTTCGCTTGGATGGTTATTATTTGTTATCTTTTTCGGTGCTGGTGATATGCTGGCTAGTCAGGCGCCAATCATGCAAATACCAGAAATGTTCGCTTGGGGTGCTCCGAAGTTTGAATGGAGTGTGGTTCCAATCGCGATATTAACGGCATTCATTTTGCTTTCGAATATTGTTGCTGCTCTGTCAGCTACATCAGATGTTATTGATGGCCATTCGAATTTCAGTCAAACACAGATGAATCGAGGTAGCTTTACGCTCGGTATTAATCATGGTATTTCGGGGATGTTTTCCGGTGTGGCAGTAGTTCCACTAGCATCAACAGCTGGATTTATTCAATTGACAGGCCAAACGAAAAAAGGCCCGTTCATTTGGGCCTCGGCATTATTAATGATTGTATCATTCTTCCCGGTCGTTATAGCCTTTTTAGCGATGATTCCGTCGCCGATTGCCAATGCGGCTTTACTTGCAACATTCGTACAATTAATGGGACTAGGTTTAAGAAACTTATTCGCAGAACCTCTATACGAGCGTCGTATGACCATTATTACCGTTTCGATGTTACTGGGTGGAGGCCTAATGTTTATTCCACCTGAAAGTTTCGCTCATTTACCTGAAACGGTTAAGCAAGTTGTCAGTAATGGATTATTAGTCGGTACGATCATAGCCGTGATTCTCGAAAAGGTTTGGAAAACAAGTAAATAATAAAAATTAATCGTCAATTCTATGATTGGCGATTTTTTTATTAATGATCAGCATATAATGAAAATAATCCTTGTATAATCCTCAAATGTTTAACAATCCGTGTTAAACTATTTCTAACAATTATAAAGGTGGAATATTAATGTGGGAGAAGAGGGATAAGTACATAGGATTCGTTGTTATAACCAGTTTTATTATTGCTGTTCTATTCATCACAGGCACTATCAGCACATGGGTATCTGGCATGCAGTTCGTGATTACGAAAGAAGACGTCAAACCCTATTCGAATGAACTTGATGCTACGTTTCAGACGACATTTAAAAAAGGATTTCAGCTAGGCGAATTAGACAAACAGTTAGTCCTATATGACGATTTGACCCTACAGTTAAAAACGATTGAACAAGATGATGATCAGATTGTCTTTACATTTGAATCTCAAGGTACATATGGAGCTAACTCAGCAGAAATTATATCAGTAGCCGATCAGGGACAAGATGAAAATGATGAAAACTTCGCTAAGATTAAATTGATATCAGATGACTCGCAAGTCGAACTTAAGCCAAAGACGAATCATGGCGTCAATCACCGTAAAGGGGATCAAGTGACCTATATATTATCCCGAAAGAAATTTGAATCATTCCAATCCAAAACAACAACGCTCATGATGGATGATCTCTATTTAACGAAATGGATTAACTTTAAAGAATTAATTCGTGGACTATAATCGAATTAATGTCTAGGCTACTGGGTGATAATCTGTTGTTTTTACGGAATGATTAAATAATAAGCTGGTTTCAATGACCAATAATAGCACTAGCAACCACGGCAAAGTTTGAATTAGTATGCTCTGAATGTTTGCCAGCAAACCATCCACTTCAACCAATGAAGTTAATACGTAGAGCATGCCAAATGTGAAGTTTCGAGCCCACTGACTGACATGATATTGGCCAAGCCCTTTAACTAGACCATATTGTTTATAACGTTCATGAATTCGTATTAGTTCAATCACCTCCACGATGATGAACCAGAGCAGAGCCCAGGTCCACATCATAACGACTACATAACTAGGAAACGCACCACTAATGAAAATAGCGACTCCGGAAATAGACATGGCACCATGTATGATGCAATTAGTATTCGACCAATGATCTGCAATATTTAATTGTTGAGGTCGTGCATATTTATAAATCATCATCAAAAAGGAAATCATGTAAAATACAAGACCGATTATAATTAATATTTGGCTTAAGATAATTGGCCATATGTCAGGTATTAAATGAGTGTACATCATGACGATGGATTGTGTACTGACTGTACTCAAAAAAAGTATACCGTGGACTTTATAGAGATATTTTTCTCGCCAAATACGAATGAATTGCCTCACGACCAGACCAACATAGCCACCCCACATGACGGTATTAAGCAATGCAAGCGGTATAACGACTACTTCCCAATCTGGTAGCCATAATACAATGACATTACACACAATAGAAGTGCCTGCAATCCATGTACCAATTGCAAAGCTATTAATTGGGTCTGATAGATGAATTTGAATAAACTGCTTATGGATGACTGGTTTTGTAATGGCTAGGGATGTAAGAAGCCATATGAGGATCAATGTGACTACAAATAAATGACGTAGCCATAAACTCACATCGAAGAATAACAGAATGCCATACAAAAATACGCCGATCCCCATGACAACTGCCCCCGATGCTGTTGGAGCTGATTGTAGGCGAATAATTTTATTTTGAAATATGAACCATACAACTAATAAGAGTACGATTGTCAAAAACACATTCATGGCGACCACTTCTTTCGCTTTTTCGTTTTCCGAAATTATTATATCAAACTATATTGAATTAAAAATGTAAGAAAGTTTTTCGAAAAGGTCAAAAAATTAAAGCGTAAAGGTTTAATTTTAAAATTTTTCGAGTTATGATTTAATTAAACTAAAACGAGGTGAGGACTGTGCTAAGGCTGATTATCGCAATACATATAATGTTAGTTATGTTATTAATTGGTTGTTCTGAACAAGAATATGAAGTCAGTGTTGATATACAACCGGAAGATGCAGGGGAAGTTACTGGCACAGGCTTATATGAATCTGGTGAAGAGGCTGTTGTATCACTTCAACCTGAGGATGGTTACGAGTTTAGTGGCTGGAGTAAAGAAGGAGAAACAGTTAGTTCAGATTTAGAATATCGGTTCGAAGTTGATCAAGATGTTCAACTACAAGCTTCTTTGGAAGAAACAGTCGAAGATATTGTCGTAGAACATACACTGGATAAAGGTACTGCTATGTCATTGGAAACTGTTGAAAAGATCGAATTTAAAGATGAAAATGTCTCAATTGATAAATCACAACTGCAGCAATCTCTTGATCAAGTTTGGGAATCATCAAATGCTCCTGATTTATGGGATAATCAATTTGCTGAGGTAATTGAAGAGCATCCTGATGTTAATCAATTGTTTATAAGACATGAAGGATTGTCACCTAATGAGGATAAGATTGCAGTTTCTGTATTCACATCAGGGGATGTTTTCTCCTATACCGTGGTAGGGTACGTTGATTTAGAGACAGAAGATATTCAGTTTACTAATGTGACCAATCAAGTGGTCTCAGCTCGTGAAGGCATCATATGGTCACCAGATGAGAATTATTATGTTTACACGACTGTCAATGAAGCACCATCGAACCAACAGGCTTTTGTCGATTCCATTGATGATGGGAATAATATTGTAACAGCTGATTTTTCAACGATTAGCGAAGCAGAACTGTTAAATGTAAATACGATTGAGTGGGAAGACGATCAAGAATCGATCTATATCGATGCAATCGGTCAAGTTGGAAATCGAATTGAGGCAAGGCTAAGTCTAGAATCAGGCGAATTTGAGCAAGAATAACACGGTCTCATCACGAGATCGTGTTTTTTTTTGAATAAAGCAATGTTTTTACAACTAAAACTAATAAGACTTCTATTATGATTAAAAGCTTTGAAATGCCATTGTGACAGATTTAAAACTATATAGAAAAAGTTTCTGATTTTTCGCATCAAAATGGTTGATAATAAGCGTTCAGCGTTGTAAGATTTAAGTGCTCGAAGTAATACAACACAATATACATCTTAGTAGTTTTACCTGAACCGACAGACAGAGAAGAGGGAGGGTTTAACGATGAGAATGAATCACGTTATTGCCTACAGCATGGTAATCTTAGGGGCAGCTTTTTGGGGCCTCACGGGGTTATTCGTGCAAAATTTGTACGCCACAGGCTTCACGCCTTGGCAAGTAGTTACTCTACGTTTAACATTTTCCAGCTTGATCCTACTAGTTATGTTAGCCATTCTAGCACGCAGTTATCTTAAAATCCGACTAAAAGACCTACCTTATTTTATCGCGCTAGGCGTATTTAGTATTGCCTTTTTCAATTGGTTTTATTTTCAAGTAATGGACCTAGCAACGCTTGCAGTCGCAGTCGTATTCGTGTACTCATCACCAGTGTTTGCAGCGATTATTGCCAAAGTATTATTCCAAGAAGCGCTAACCAAGCAAAAACTCGTTGCAATTTCGCTAACGATTTTAGGGAGTGCGTTTGCGATTGAATTCCTACCATTAGGAGATTTTGCCTTAACATTGCAAACTATTTTATTTGGACTGTTAGCAGGCTTTTTCTGTTCAACGTATAGCTTGCTCGGTAAAAACGTTAGTCGTTGGTACCATCCATTTACCATTACTTTTTACGCAATGGCCGGTGGAACAGTGTTTTTAATCCCGACAAGTGGTATTTGGGAAAATGCTTCTGCCTTTGCAAATGGTGATGTGTGGCTTAACATCTTAGGAATTGTTGTCATATCAACTGTCGTAGCTTACTTGCTCTATACGACTGGTCTGGCTTATATTGAGTCAAGCAAAGCTACGATTCTTTCATCCGTAGAAATTATCGTCGCCGTTTCAGTGAGCGTCATTGTATTTAATGAAGCCTTAACAGGTTACCAACTATTAGGGTTTGGACTACTATTCATATCGTTATTCTTAACGGTATTTTCACTGAAAAAGTTGAAAAAATACAAGTTCCGAAAAATGCGTGGTCAAAAGCAACAATTGCCATCGGAAACACATCATATGACCGAAAAGCCCTCATGGTAACATGAGGGTTTTTCTATGTGCGTTGAAGTTTTGATTTTTGAAATGATTCCTCGAATTTATTTCATTAATTCGGTTAGTTATCTCATAAATTGAGAGCACACCTTAATTTATTTAATAAATAAAGGCATTAATGAAATAAGTAGAGGCACTTATTACATTAATGAGCGAATTAATTTAAAAAATTAAAAGAAGGTTCGTCTAGACGAACCTTCGATCAAATCAATTCTATCAATAAGAAGGGGATTTTGCGTGACGATCTTTATCTAATAGAAATTCTATTAATGCTATCACAAACGCTAAGATTAGTAACGCAACCTCCGTTAGCACCACTGAGCTGATGACTAAATTCATCACCAATAAACTCAATCCATTTGAAACCACATCTAAACCGATTGTTATGAAAGATGAGAAGGATCGACTCTCTGTACGTGCAGATAATATGGTCGCTAATGGATTGAAGAATAGGTCAAAAATAAACCCTAATAAGAAGTAGCCTGCCACAAATCCAATTAATCCCCACACTGAATGATACTGCACCCCGAGAAGCTCGAAAGCACCAGCCATCGTTAAAAAGTAGACACCAACAACCGAACTTAAAATGATGATGACAAACAAACCCATTCCGACCCATGATCCAACTCGTTTAAAATGATTTGAATGATCTCTCATAACCTTGAACTCCTCAATAATGTCTTAGACGTTTTGACGCCGAAATAACTGGATAAGCATATAAATGAAACCGCCTGCTGCTATGATTGCTAAATAGGTAGTCGGATAACGATAAGATAATAGAATAGCATCCATCAAATAAATCTCACTACAATAGTCAACTGTTTCAGGCGTGAATATGAACAAGGGTCGACAATCAGATAACGGCAAAATCTCAACTTGATTAACAAAAAACAATGAGTATAGAGCTGATACGGAAAACATAATCAATAACTCAACCATACCTCATATTGATCCCCAACGCAGCTTTAAGACTAACTTATCATAAGTTAACTAGGATTAGAATCACTATTCTAAAATTTTCCTTGTTTATGCAATAACAGACGATATTAAGGAAACATCATTGATTTAAATGCTAGAAAAGATCATTTTTTATGTTTAAACCGCTCATTTCCTAAATTGCAATAAAAACTCAATACGCTATAATACAAATCGTGCAAAGAAAAAGATGCACATCAATCGATCAGTTGATAGGGAAATCACTGGACAATAGGAGGGTAGAAGGGGAAGTATTACAATTAAAATAAAATAGGTCGGACTTCAAAAAACTTGCTCAACACATTTGTTTGTGTTGAGCAAGTTTTTTAAAAAAGATTATGTCGGATATTTCTCAGCATTCTTCTCAAGTTTCTTCGTTACGATCTCTTCAATATCCAAATCTAAATCCGAAGACAGCATCATTGTATAAATAAGAACATCAGCAATTTCTTCTTGAATATTTTCCATATTGTCTTCCAAAGCTTGCTCACTATTTTTCCACTGAAAATCTTCAAGTAATTCAGCAGCCTCTATTGAAATTGAAACGGCAAGGTCTTTCGGGTTATGATACTGTCTCCAATTGCGAGCGTCACGAAATTCGTTGATAGATTGGATTAGCTGATTAAGATTATTCATGAATATCATTTCCTTTCAGTTCGAGCAATCTATTACGTAATTTGGGATCAGTTGCATAGATGCACAACCCACGAATACCACGCTTCATTAAGACATTAATCGAATTTAAAATAATTTCTTCTTTAATCCGTTCATTTTCTTCATACGAAAAGTCTTTTCGACGTTGAAATGCTCCTTTGTCTTGGTACTGGTCCGGATCAACAATTAAATGGTCATTTACCTCGTTGTAAGAGATAGATGGTCCTAAAATAACCCCTACGTAATTAAGGTCGAAACCTTGTACCGTATAAATTGACCCTACTTCATTAATAGTGCCAGCTTCCTCAGCCCATGTCTTATTTTCATCGGTTATGTTCCAAGGCATGTTAATACCATTAGGGTCAACATAGTAAGTAGCTCCGTCTTTCTTATGTTCATAATCAAAAGTAGAGACTATTCTTGATAAACCATATTCATTATTTTTATCATACATAGCTTGTTTAAATGATTCAGGGCTATCGAAAACCCTCAAGTCAAAAGAGTCATTTTCACGTGGAATGGATTCTACCTTTTTCTCAGAAAATTGATTAATCCAGTTTACTATGTCTGGTGTTGCATTCATACGTAATTGGTTTTCTAATTTTAATGTATCAGCTTGATATTGGTTGGTTATCTCTTCAAGTAATCGTTCGTTCCAGTAACTTTTAATTTTTAGTACCTGTTTTGGATCAAAGATGACAATGGTTGTGTGACTTCTTTTGATAATTTCATCGAGATGGTTATTATAACGAAAATTATTGTATGAATCTTCTTTGGTCAGTAATAAATGTGCTTCATCAACTAAAGTAATATCAGCCTTTTCATTATTTTTATCCATTTTATTTATAAAAGTCGTTGGTTTCTCAATCTGATTTTTCTTTAAATTAGGGAGACTGTAGGCGATATTTTTATAAGTTTTAAGCATTTCACTATGGTTCACTAGTAAGTAGTTATTCGTTTTATAAAGGCTCGAACTCGACTCATTCGTAAAGTCTTGCAAAGTGTTGAACAATGAGCTGAGTAAGACACTTTTCCCTGTACCTGAATCCCCTTCAACAATAAGTACATTTTGTCCTGACTGTTTTGACTTAGATTTACAAAAATCGATAATTTGTTCTTTTACTTCTACTTGTTCGTCAGTCAATTCTTTAAAAGGAGATAGTTTAAAAATGTCTTTATTCTGTAGGTCTTCAATTGATTCCTGTGCGATATCATGCTCACGTAACTTTTCCCATATATTCTTAAAAATATGATCGTTATAAAGTTCTTTCTGAAAGTAATTATGTGTCCGCTTTATGGTTGTCTGACTCACATTTTGTAACTTATATCGATTATCAGCAATGAAATAATTAATTAAATTAGTCTCAATATTATATGTAGCTGACTGATTGAATTTTTCATGTCCGATGAGAATTGTTTGTTCATGAATTTTACGTTCCGGGTCATTTAAATGACTTTGGAGACGTTTATTGGCATGAGCTGTTTGACCAATATATGCAGTAGGATTCTTTTTGTTATTAAATAATATGTAAACGATTGGATAGTCATTTAAGTAAACAGTTTGGAAGTTTTGTAATTCTGACTGATTAAATGCTCGTGTTTCAAATACAAGGTCACTCATATGTTTCTTCACCCTATTGTTGAATTTTGTTATATCTTAACATAGTTGGTGAGAAATACTGAATATTTTATTCAAACGAGTGCAGGAAAGATAGTACTAATTGGAATATGTTAAAATGTAATAAATGATGATTTAATCAACCCAAAAGGAGGCTACACATGGACGTTAAATTCCCAATTGGTCAATTAGAATTGCCTGAAACTATAACGTTAGATCATATCCATGAATGGATGAAAGATATTGAGACTTATACGAACAGGTTAAGAGAAACAGTGGAGGGTTTAAGTGAATCAGACTTAGAGAAAACGTATCGTGAAGGTAGTTATAATGTGCGTCAATTAGTGCATCATATTGCTGACTCCCAGTTGAATATGTATCAACGACTTAAGATGGCTTTGACGGACAATAATCCGACTGTGCCTGCATTTGACCAAGATGAGTGGGCCGTGCAGCCAGATACTAAATTACCTGTTGAAAGTTCGATCAAGATGTTAGAAGGTATTAACGAACGAATTGTTGCATTGGGTAAGAGTATTAATGAAGAAGAGTTATCCAGAGTATTCACCCGTGTGGATGAGGGTGAAATTTCAGTTGCGACTAAGCTAGCGAAGTTGTCGTGGCATGAGGAGCATCATTTAGAACATATTAAGATTGCGTTAGAAAATTAAGTGGGTTCATAGTTCATTTCAATACCACTTTAAATTTTCTAAGCTATGATGAAACCGGCTATCTATTTGATGGCCGGTTTTTCATAGATATAAAAATACGCCCAACCGATGGTATATCAGTTGGACGCATTTGCCTAGTGACTCCGGCTGGATTCGAACCAGCGACCCCTTGCCTGTCAAGCAAGTGCTCTCCCACTGAGCTACGGAGTCTTGTTGTTGAATTGTCACCGACGTTTTGTCGACAAGTACTAATATAATAGCTTATAATATGAATGTCAACACTTTTTGATGAGTTGGAGGTAAAATTTTATGTTACCGCGAATTTTAACTTATTTATTAATTGGTTTAGCTGTGGTTGGTGTTTTTGCGTTTCTATTTCCGCAGTATTTAAATTTTGTATGGATCGGATTATCGGCGCTTTTTGTCGTCGGACTAGCCGTTATGGTTTACATATATAGTAAGCGTGTTTTCACCTTAATGAAAGAAATGAAAAAACAGTAGGCTTAGGTTAAGAATAGGGGGAGGTTATTATGGGGACGTACGTGTTTGTTTATGGTACGCTTCGTTATGGTGATCGGAATCACAGAATAATAGCCGGAGAAAAATTAATAGCCTTTCAAGCTTCAATTCAAGGGAGAATGGTGGATATTGAATTAGGGTTTCCAGCGATTGTACTCGATGATTCATCTTGGGTGTATGGTGAGGTGTATGAAGTATCTGAGGAAACGCTGATAAAAATTAATGCGCTTGAAGGGTATGAGCCGCAACAGGATCCTTATTATGAACGTGTTCAGGTCGAGGTGAAGACAGATTGTGGCTTTTTAAATGCGTATACATACTATATGGAAGCTGACCAAGTCAAGGAATGGTCCACGATTGCATCAGGTGATTGGCGATTGGAGTCTATCTTTAATCGATTTGTGCCTTATTATTTTGCTTACGGCTCGTGTATGGATACGGAAAGAATTGAACAGGCTGGTGTGTTATCTGAGTTTGATCGAATGGGTCAAGGTCAGTTGGGTGGTTTTGAGTTGCAATTTACCACTCATTTACCAGATGGTGGTCGAGCAGATATTGTTGAAGCTGATGATATGGTTGAAGGGATTGTCTATCAGGTTACGACGAGCGCGGTACATTATTTGTATGAACGTGAAGGTGTGAATGTGGGCAGGTACCGTCCAGCTGTCGTGGACGTCGATTTTAACGGTGAGTTACTGCCTATGTTGACGTTTATCGTGATTGATAAACAAGAAGAGTTGGCACCACCTGATCATTACTTACGGGAAATTTTACGCGGTGCTTCACCAGATGTCAGTACGTCTTATTTGGCAAAAGTGCATGAACGAGCAGCTTTATTACGACAATCTGATGTGACGAGTGTAGAAGGGGAATTATGATGTTTTTTATTTATATATTGCGTTGTGGTGATGGGTCTCTATATACAGGGTATACGAATGATGTCGAGGCGCGAGTTGCTAAACATCAGGCGGGGGAAGCGGCAAAATATACTCGGGCTAAACGACCCGTTGAATTAGTGTATCAAGAATCGTTTGAAACGAAATCTGAAGCTATGCGAAGAGAAGCAGCGATTAAACAATTACATAAGCAGGCGAAGGAAGAGATCGTTCGCACTGCCGTGATAAATGTCGAGTGAACCTGTAATGTGCAGGTTCTTTTTTTATGGATATAATTAGTCTTTTAAATAACTTTGGGTTATTATGAGTTTATTTGTACGAGTGATCTCATAATTGATTGGGTTTATCTTCCAATGAGATTGATTATCTCACAAATGGCGGTTGTTATTTCACAAATTGAGATGATTGTCTCACAAATAGCTGGGATTATCTCATAAATAGAGATGATTGTTTCATAATTGAAAGGGTTTATTTAATAATTAGACGAGTGATCAAAATAAAAAGCATTGGGGCGGGCCCCAATGCTTTCTTTAGTTTGCCTGGCATGGGTGAGCTCTAACGGGTGAAAGTCCCGAGTGTGACCTAGTAGCGGTAAGCACATAGTCGAAGGCAAGGGTGTCCATG
>NZ_JAASRU010000025.1 GCF_011761495.1 Alkalibacillus almallahensis
TGTCAGATACACTCTCCTTAACTTTGGTAGGTTATGGGTTGAGTATATCATGACATGTCCTTTTATAGTGTCTCGCTTAATTTTACAATCGAGGTAACTAAAATCTCAATTCCAACAAAATTTCAAAAGATAAGATATCAATTGGAAGACAGTACAGAATTACTTACGACCTTCAGAAGTTTCCTCAGGAAAAATGTTCATTAAAATGGTCCACCAACATTATTTTAAAAGGGGCGATAATGTGTCGATAATTGAAACTACATCTATATTATATATTTTAATCAGTGCAATATTAATATTAATTAATCTAAATAAACCCAAAATAGTTTTATATCCTTTGTTAATAGCTTTTTTCTTCCCAATGTTATATTTTATTATGCTTTTCACAAATTATTGGTGGTCAATTCCAGTGTATACAGCTTCTAGTATTACGGTTTTAATCTGTTGGTTAATAGCATTTTTTGCTAATGCTGAATATAAAGCTGAAAACGAAAATAAAGATTGAAAAGTAATTCTCAGAGTGTAAACAATTTTTTATCTTTGATTAATAAATACTTTAATTTTGGTGTTGGAACAACAATTTTTGTAACAAACCAATTCTATTAGGTTTGCTAGTTAGTCTATCATACTAATCGTCTTAACTAGATATTTTAGTCTATATCTGTGCCAAGCGGACTATTTTTAGCGATATCCCGGGATGTGTGAGCACAGCATTATTGATGCTTAACTTTAGGTATACACGTTGAGTGGTTACTTTCTCGCCAATTAGATAATAAAAAATAAACAGAACGAATTGATTAAACCTTCTATCAAATAAACGTGTGATGAACTTTTCATAACTATGAGCTGGTCCCGTGGGGATAATCATGAAAACTAAAACGTGTTTCCTTGGATAATGAAAACCGCTAGATAGACGAATTATTATTTTACCATCTGACTACTGAGCGGCATATAAATGGTTTCAAAACCAATACAGTTATAATCTATTAGTTATAAAAAATCTTAAATTAAGACTTATTTGATCAAATATCTAAGAGTTTTGTAGTTATGTTTAACCTACCAAATTCTTAAGCGGTTACATTCTTTGATATAAAAAACAGGTTAAACTTTAAGAAACATAATAACCTAGTTGTAAAGACTAGAGTAGAAAAGGTGTAGTTTAATTTTCAGAGAACCATCTTGTAAAAAAGGGGGTGTTAATTTTGTAATGTATTTATTATCAATAGTATTTGATTACACATTTTAAGCTAAAAGAATTATATGGAGGGATTAAAGTGAATAAAGTTAGTTATCTAGTTTTCAGTATTTTGATCTTATTAGTAATGTCTATGGTTACACTTACTACAAGTGTCTCGGCAGAAGAGAAATCATTTAATTTAGAGAAAATTGATATTGAAAAAAGTACAGATTTTGTGAGTTTAGACTGGCAAGATATCAATGGTGCCCATACTTATAAATTATTAAATGAGGATGAAGTGATTTATTCTGGAGAGGAAAACTCCTTTCACCATGAGGGTCTAAAAGAAGGTAGTATGAATGAATACAATTTAGTTGCATTTGACGAAACAGGGGATCAGATAGATAAAATTTATATTAAGGTATTCACACCTATAGAAAATGAAAACATTGAATTAATGGTAGATACAGTGAGCAATGAAAAAGAAATAGGTTTTAAATGGACACCATTTGATAATGTAGATTTTTATGAGATATATAAAGGGAAAGAAAGAATAGCAAAATTAACTAATGAAGAATACTTAGACGAAAATCTAAATCCCAATTCTAGCCACGACTATATTATTAAAGCCTATTCAAACAAAGATGAAGAAAGTGGAAACCGCAAGGTAGGAATGTATAGTGGTTCTGCAAAGACTTTACCAAATAACGATAAAACAAATGAGCTGAAGACCGAAAGCGAAGATGAGGAATTTAATAGTCTAAGTTCTGATTTGAATAAAACTACTATCCGAATCAGGGCACATATTAATCCAGAGTTTGTAAATGACCCAACTTCTTCTGCACTATTTGGAGGAGACAACCGCTCACATTCTGCTGTTTCCGGCTCCCATAGAGTTCAATATGATATAAGACATTATTGGGATACTGGAAACTCATATAGTTCAACTGACATAGGGCAAACAAGAAAGTATAATGACAATTATGTATTGGAGGCTACTGACACAGGTACTTGTACATGTTCACATGATGAATATATGGCAGGAGCAGGTGAAGACTTATCTAGGTATACCGTTGACGTAGCAGCACAAAATCCATTAGTAAGCGATGCTGCACCGCCATTATCAATAGACATAGAACCATTAAACATATACAGCGATGGGTCTGTATCAATGAGTGGTAGTCATAGCCAATTTCCTTCTTTTGGGGTATATAGACAGGATGATAACTCCTCTTGGAAATGGTTATATAATTACAGTCATGGAAACAAAGATCCAAGCGATATTTATTGGGAAGAATATTTCTAAAGATAAATTTAAGTATTAATTATTTTAAACCAACCAAAAACACTTCGTTGTGGTGTTTTTGGTTGGGAGTATTAATTATTTTATGTAAATGACAAGATTTCCTTTTGTAAGAATCAGCCAGACTAACAAAACGGAAGAGGATTAAGCTTCTATGGTGTCAACAACGGGTTGAAATTCCCAGTTTCTATAACTTATCTGGCTGAATACCAGCCTTATTTCTTTTCTCTCAAACAATAGGGTTCTCCCTTAATATTAAAGGTTGTTGAATGGTGAACGATTCGATCTAGCATGGCTGTGGCCAATATATCATCACCAAATATCTTTCCCTACTCGACGTATGGTTATTAGAAGTTAGAATCATCGCACCCTGTTCATATCTCTTTGAGATAATTTGAAATAGCGTGTTAGCATTCCATTCATCAAAGCTGAAATATCCAATCTCATCCATCACCAATATATCGGGCGACAATACCGTTTGATGATACGTTGTAACATCCCTTGTTTTGCGCTTTTTGACACTCTATTATAAAATCATTTGCCGTTATAAATAATGCTGAATGACCTTGGATCATAGCTTCAAAAGCCATGACTATAGCTTTGGGCGTTCACGCTGTCGAGCA
Organism: Alkalibacillus almallahensis; assembly: GCF_011761495.1. Classification (GTDB taxonomy): domain Bacteria; phylum Bacillota; class Bacilli; order Bacillales; family Alkalibacillaceae; genus Alkalibacillus; species Alkalibacillus almallahensis. The sequence continues at coordinate 3,104 of NZ_JAASRU010000025.1, forward strand.
AGGATATCAAGTGTCATTTATCTCGATGAACCATCTCATGTACGTTTTGAAAACACGCGAGTATATCAAAAAATCAAAAACACGCTACAAACGCATTAGGGATTCTGACTTAATCATTATTGATGATGTCATGTACATGACTTATGAGTCCCAAGAGGCCAACCTGTTCTTCCAGTTTATTTATGATAAGTATGATAAAGTTGCGTTCATTCTGGCCTCTAACAAGGGCCTAGGTGATTGGGGAAAATTTTTAGGCGATTCAACCTTCACTACAGCTATATTAGATCGATTGCTTCACAGAAGTGAAGTGATTACATTTAGTGAGGATGCTGAGAGCATTTGCATGAAGTATCGACAATCTATTTTTGAGGAGTAAATGAATATTCGTCAATTAGTTAGACTGTTTAATCTTATTTGTGGAAAATTGTTTAATTCTACTTGACGGTTACACCCCCTCATCACCCTTTTTTAATGTTTAAAAAGAACAGTTATTTCAGTTACAATTACTCTTTATATAAAGTACCAATCCTACTAACCTTACATATTAATTAATGGCGCTCAGAGCACACAAAAAGAACCTTGAACACTAATAAAACAGTGTTCAAGGTTCTTTTTGTGTGAATTTTGCATAAACTATTTTGATTTTAATTCATTACAATTTAATAAAATTCCCCTGTATTTAAATCCATTAGATCCTCCAATTTAATTGACGGTTTAAATTGTTCGCCGTATTCACCATTTCGAGTTTCATTGTCATATTTAAATGAGATATTATAATATCTACCAGACTTGGTTTTAGGTACTAACTCATGATCGATCAAAAAATTAGCTAAACTCTTTAAATTCTCTCTTTCGTCATTTGAATACCAAATAATCACCCATGAACCATCTGTTGAACGTGGATTAAAACCAAGCATTTCAAGGTCATTATGTTTAACTAACGGTGTGACACCTTGTTTGATTGCTTTAAGTATTAATTCTTGCAGTTCGTTAGAAAGATCTCCTTTTCCATAGGTCATAAATTTACCTATATTATCAGTTTTTTTTAACGCTGGGCTTTGACTATTATTTTCACCATAATAACACCATCCCCCAAGTCTATAATCTACTAATTCATGTTTCATTTTACTTCCTCCTTAAATTACCGCGAAAATTTTATTAACAATATATCTAAGAGTTATTGATGGTGCTGAAAGATTAAAAATATCTTGTAGAAGTTCAACATCTTTCGTCCTTTGATAAAAGTGATAGCCAAATGTTTTTCTTAAAGTATGCATACCTATTTCTTCAATACCAGCTTCTTTTGAAACTGCATTCAATATTTTATAAGCTTGTCCCCTTTTTAATAGTTAATTCCTTCGGAGGAAATTATAACTTTTGATTATTTACCAATATAACAACGTTTTCTTGTATCAGGGTGCAAAATTAATGCAAAAAGAACTTTGTAGTGTCTCACTTTAATTTTTACATTATAAAAAATTATCTTTGACTTAATTGACTTAGTTAACCTCAAAAAAGATTAATTTATTAATTTTGAGATAACTTAATATTACTTAACTTCTTATTATAATTAACTTGGCAATAAGATAATATATTACAGTAGGACGGGCATAATTATTGAGTATTACTCACTTACCCTTTATTATTTGATATTCTTTCCATCCTCCATCGCTTTTCTTCATATAACTTGAATATTTTCCAGTCGATGAATTATATTTAAGTAAAGGAACTACTTTACTCTTCACTGTATCGCCATCAATAAAATAGTGACTTTGCCCGTCCCAAAAAACTCTCCCTTGATAACTTTTATCCTCCGCTACCTCTACCGATGAAATATGACCGGCAATAATATCTTTAAAAAAAGTACCTGTTTCAGCTGGGTATTTCCAAAAAAACTCATCTAGCTTAGTTGCATGTTTCCAAAGTACTTCATCTTCTTCACAGATACCTGCATGAACATAAATCTGATTCTCCGTTTCATAAAAGGGAGAAAACTTATTTTTTTCAGACAGCCAATTCAATAATTCTGAATGATGACTTCTAATTTCCTTTATAAGATATTCACTTATTTCAGAATAGTTTCCTTTTCTTAGTTCTGGTTGGTCTTCAATGATTTCAAACTGTTCACTGGTAAAGAAGCTTTTAATAGTAAGTAGATTAACGTCATGCGAAAGCCATTGTAACTCGTCTGTGATGGAAGTATACCAATCAATGAACATCTTATCGTGATTTCCCAAAAGGATAATCACTTGCTTAGGGTACTTTTCTTCAAGTTCCTTTACATAGTAAAGCACTTTACAACTTTCCGTTCCACCATCCACATAATCTCCTAATAAAATTAGCTTGTTATTCTTATTAGAATCTAAATCTACTAAACGCAAAGCGTCAATCATCGGTTCATAACAACCGTGGATATCACTAATAGAATAAATTATTGGCATTTTAGTTCACCTTTGATTTCTAATAGTTAAATTTTCATTTAGTCGCTAGCAACCTTAGTCATCATTCTATATTAGGGTTCCCCTCAAGCTACAGCAATAACCTTCCTCTATCCTTTATTGCTGTAGTTAGAAAATCGATACTACTTAAAAAATCTTCTTTTGGTGGAAGTAGTACACCTTCATATATTCCAGGCCATAATGTTACTGGCTCATAATTGGAATCCAAAAAAACTTGTAATTTATATTTATAAACAAAACTTTCAAAACTAGAATATTTGTTTAGCCAATCTTGCACCCTGCTAATAACTTCATCTTGAGTTAGTTTTTCTTTTCCATTGATTATATTAGCATCCAAAAACTCTGCCAAAACATCACGAAGTTCTAAGTTTGAACGTCCCTCTCTTCGTTTATCGAAGTAATCCTTTATATGATATAAAGCGATTAGAAAATTATCATTGGTCTTTTCATTAGATCTTCCCATATTAAAACCTTCACATATGCTACTAAAATTAGGTATGGTATATACTACATCTAAAAATTCGCTCATTATATCAAATGCCTTTGGTTCGCTTTTTTGCATGATTTCTAATTTGTTTTTGATAAAGAATGCCCACACAGACTGATTATCAACTCGTTTAGGTTCTATATTTAGGTTTAGGTAACTAACAATCTGTTCTTGCACTCTTGTAATATTTGGTACTTTATAATCATCAATTTTACTACTGTATACTAACAAAGCAGAGTGAAAATAACGCAGATATTTCTTTACATAAGTTTGAGGACTAATGAGCGTATCAGTATAATCAGATTCTCCATAAAGATCTGCCAGTTTATTTTTTACTTCTGGTAGCGAATCACACTCACATTTTGGTTTTAATACCTTTTGTTTTATTCGCATCTTGTATTCTGCGAAACTATTTATGGAATTACCCTCTGTAAGATTATCACGATAAAGCTCTAAGCAGTTTATGTTTTTGTCCAAATCCATTTACTCATCTCCTCTAAGTAATAGATGAACCCATTTTTCATTTTTATCCCTCACAAGATTGAGTAGAGTGTGAAATTAAGGTTTATACATATAATAATCTCAATATTTTTGTAAATACCAAAGTCCGTATCAATTTAAAATTTAAATTGAGTAGCATTTGAAATCACTACTTCAAAAAATGTTACTTAATTGTTATTTATAGACTAATCTATTTATATAAGACCTATTAATCAGCCAATAGTTTGACCTAGCTACATTATGCCTGGCATAAAATACAAGCTTGTAACATCATGCCATTGAATTATGTACTTTTAACCGCCTTCCTTACTTTTATACCCTATAATTATTACTTCCTAATGAAGTACTATTAATTTCAAACTTAAAAGATACATAGGATATTTTCTTTATCCCAAACCTTTTCATTTATATATAATCACTGCTTTTTAGTATAGGTGAAACCTAAGATGATATATGAAACAGTATATTTTTTACTGTTTTGATCATAATAAACTTTCGCTTTTCTCCACTCGACATTCCCTGGATTTCCTCCTGCATGGCTCATTAATTCCTGATAAAGTTTAACACCATCTGATTGCTTCGTTTGAAAAACACCAACTCTTAAATTGTCGTTAACTACTAGTTGTTGAAAACCTTTGTAGTTTTCCTCCCACTTCCCTAAACCTAGTATCTGTGATTTAGCACTTGAAGAGCTTGTTTGTCCTGTCGCTAGATTTGTTACCAAGCTATTAAATAAAGACGACTGTTTCCCATTGTAATCGTGTGTTAAGTATCCATTAACCTCAGATTCTAACGCTGTATCAAACCCACTTTGCTTCCTTGGCTCGGAATCTTCTTTAGGCTCACTTTCTTCCTTTTCATTTTTTTCCTTTGGTTCATCTTGTGCTTCTTCCTTAGATGTCTTATTCGAATTGTCATTTGAATTATCATTAGATTCTTTTGTATTATTAGATTTAGAATCTTTAGCAGACTTATTTTCAGAAGAAATGTTTTCGTTACTATTTGACGAATCATTCTTAGATGTTTGTTTTTGTTCTTTTTCTTGTTCGTCACTTGTTGTGTCGTGAGTGTTACTTTTATCATTTGATGTATTTTCTACAGTATGATTGTTGTCCTCATTATTTGATTGCTTGTTATCTTGTTTCTCTTTATTTCCGCTTTCTTTTTCAACACTTCTTTCTTCGTTAGTGTCATCTTCTTGTTTTGAATCAGAATGAGCAAAACCATCCGTATAATCAAACTGATTTTCTACAAGAAGTGCATGCTCTTGGGATACACTACTTTCTTCTTTATTTTCTATTTCTTCAGTATTTTCAAGTTCAATTTTTTTGTCATGTTCAGCCTCTGTTGCATCAACATTTTCTGGGTTTTCATCACTAACGAATGCATATGTAACGCTACTAGCAATCAATACTAAGACAGCAAATGTTAGCGTGATATTAAATGTTTTCATTGTAAATTTAACTCCTTTTAATAAAAAATGTGAAGAAAATTTGGTATTTCAATACCAATTCATACAAAACGATAAGATTTTTCGATTTTAATCAAGAAGGATTAAGTAATTCTTTAATTCAATGATACAAATTTGATTAAACCCGTGAGCAAGAACAAACATTTCGAGGATTTCTTGATGTATAAAGGCGCACTAATTGTTCTTTGAATTCCTTTAAAAGCAATCTTTTTGACGTTTGGACATATATTTTCTTCTAAGTTTTATATTTAAAACAAGCGTATATGCTTTATGAAACTGTTCAATATAGTTGAGCAAGTTCATTATGTTATTCATACGATATTGTAGTCTTAATTATCTTAATTAGGTCTCAAACCACGTATGGCAAAGGTCCAAATTAAGAAACAGCTAATCTTAATTGTTCTTAAATAAGTTCACCTAACCTGCACAATTTCCTGCCAAATAGATTATAAAAGCTGCTCGCAGTCAGACAATTCCCTTGTGTAAATTTTAATCTTCTATGTAAATTTATACCCAAAACATTAATGACTGAAAAAATGAACTGATATAACTAAACATATTTTGAAAGAATCCATTATCCTCCGAATCTACCTCATCTTCTTTTTCTTTACTACCTTGATCATTTTCTTGTTCAGCAGGATTTGTCACAACATTATCTCGTATCGGTTTATAGTGGTTGCTATTATTGTGTTCTGTTAGATCAACCTTATCTTCATTATTGGATTCATCTTCCTTATTTTCAGCATCGTTTTCTTCTTTATCTGTATCATTTGAGTTGTTACTTTCAGACGATTCATCAGCTTTATTGTTTGATGTTTCACTTGCTGATTGTTTTGTATCGGTTTCATCTGCTGTATTGTCATTGTTTGACTGATTAGCATTAGACTCTTGGTTGTTATTAGATTGTTGTGTGTTCTTGTCATTATTGATTGTCTTGTTATCGTCTGTTTGTTTCTCTTTGTCATTCGAGTCTTTGTCCTTGTCTTGTGATGAATCATTGTTGTTAGATTCTTTTTCAGAACTATCGTCTGACTCTTGGTTCGCGTCATTGTTGTTATCTGTCTGAGTATTTTCTTCTTTGTTTGAGCTATCTTCAGAACCCAAATCTGAGTCTTGTTCAGATTTGCTGTCATCATTTGAATCATTATTGTTTATGTTATCTTGTTTTGGCTCAACAAGGTAAACCGTTAACTTTGTATTAAATTTTCCTGTCGCAAATTCAAAAACTTGGCCATTTTGTGTTACACCAGAAGTCATTGCTCCAAATATATTATATTGGTCAGCGCTAGGTACATAAACACCTTGCACATAGCCTTGGCATTTCCCAGTCGGTTGAGCTAAATTACCTTCTGTATTTTTATTAGCATCAATTGTCATCTCGCACTCAACTAATTCCTTTTCTGCCACAACCGTTGTTGGCAAGCCTACAATCAATCCTAGAATTATTCCAAACATTATTAATATATTTAAGCTGTACTTCATACTCTTATGTCACCTTACTCTTCAATAGATTTGAACCCACTATACCATAAGACATATGAAAAATGAATATATTGTAAGAAATGTGAACATATCATAAAAGTTGATGCGCTATCCTAAACTAGTCCAATGTATCAACACTTATTATCCAACTCTTATAATTAAACTCTTCCATCACATCACTCAATAAAGATAGGTCATTGTCATTCGTTAATAGATCTCTAGAAGTATTTACACCTTTAATATAGAACTCTTTTTCATTTAAATCCATCTCACCTTCATTGGTTGAATCTTTAATACCGATACTGGTTTCATGAACTGTTACATCAAATGGTTTTAATGTAAATTCAACAAAGAATTGATATAACATCGGTGTTATGTATAGTGTCTGTTCACACAGCGTGCAAGTATGGTTATTATAAAATAACATATCAAGATCAGGAGGTTCATAAGCAGTCAACAACAATAGGTGATTAGGTATTTGGATAAAGCCATTAGTTATCTCATAAAAGTCTTTACATATTCGGCAACCAATCACTACTTGTTTATTCATCATCAGTCACTCCTTATTTTAATTTGTCTAATTATATTGAGAACTCTCAAACTCCTTTCTTATAATAACAGGGAAAATATAAACTTTATTCATAGTAGAATAACACCTACCTTTCAGGAATTTTGATACAAAAAACCACTAATCATATGTTTATCGATTAGTGGCTGACTAGTCGTTACTATATTATTCATATATTTCTTTCCATATATTTTGAGAGATTACGAGTGTTTTATCAAAATTTAAATCTTCATTACCTGTTAGTTTTAAAATGGATACGATACTTTCAGCTAGTTCTATTTCGTCCCTACTTTTTAAGGCTTTCTCAACAATCATCTCGATCTCTTTATGATATTCATCAAGAGGAGCACCCATTTCTAATAACTTCATCGGATCCCATCTTATAATTTGCTTAGCAACAACTTCTACAGCAGACCAGCTAGATGGTCTGTTAGAAGACGCATCTAAAAATAATGTACCATATTCAACGTTTTAAACATCCTTTTAACAAAAGAATTAGAGATTCAGCAGCAAGCTATACTCAATCAAAGGGTTAAAAAGTCTAAGATTCCCTATATAAAAACCATTCATGATTTTGACTTTTCGTTTCAAGCAAGCCTCGATAAAGAAGAGTGCGCGAAGTACTCACTGATAGCTATATCCACCATGGTGAGAATGTCATCCTTCTAGGTCCGCCTGGTGTTGGCAAAATGCACTTAGCTATAGCCATGACTTTAGAAGCTATGACCCAATGTCATTCAGCATTATTTATAACGGCAAATGATTTTATATCAGAGTGTCAAAAACCACATAAGCAGAGGGGGAGCTACAACGTATCATCAAACGGTATTATCGCCCCGATGTATTGGTGATGGATAAGATTGAATATTTCAGTTTTGATGAATTGAGTGCTTATACGCTATTTCAAATTATCTCAAGAAGATATGAACAGGTTGCGATGATTCTAACCTCTAATAAATCATATATCGAGTGGGGAAAGATATTTGGCGATGATATATTGGCCATAGCCATGCTAAATCGAATCGTTCACTATTCAACAACCTTCATTCAATATTAAGGTGAATCCTATCGTTTAAGAGAAAAGAAACAAGCTGGTATTCAACCAACTAAGTTATAGAAACTAGGGAAATTCAAACTGTTGTTGACACTTCATACAAACCGCTTCGTTTAATTAACATAACTTAATATATAACAGTTAAACAACAAAAAAGAAGGTGCATTGTGAGCATATTAGCGAACCTACAATAATAAGAATAGAGTATATATAAGCAATCTTAATACATACGATTCACTTCAAGTTAAACTCTTTTTTCAAATCTTTCGGAATCTTTTTATATTGATTGTGTATAATATCATTAGAAATGCCTTCAACTTTATTCTCGTAATAGGTTAAATCAGTATCATTTGTTTTTAAGAAGTTGGCTATGTTATTCAACAAAAAACTGTAATCTTTAATTGGATATGTTCTTTCAGGAACAACGAACTGTTCTAACCATTTTTTAAAATCATTAATTACATCATCATTTATTATTACAGACTGTTTCCTGATGTAATGTACTATATAGCTTCCCCTAAATATTAATAATGTTGAATCGTTCTCTAATTTTACATCATCGTTGCCTATTGCAAATATTGGTTCAACCAATGGTATTTCAATACCTGTTTCCCGCTTATACTTATTAATCAATTTTTGAGTCAATGTGATGTGATAATTAGATTGAGAAACTATGTCTTGAATTACTTCTTCTTTGCCATTTTTGTAGACTTTTCTCCACTGTCCATCTGAGGAAACATGCAAATCATAACTATTTCCCCCACCTATATTTTTCACCTCTATAGAAAAAAGTCCTTTATTTGAAAACAACAAAAAATCTGTTTCAAAAGTATTATTTTCGACCTCTAGATAAACACCATTCCAAAAATCAATTTCATTAGTTTCTTTTAAGTTTAATAAATGTGACTCTACATTTCTCTCCCCTTTTATTCCTTTCGATATTATTTGAAGTTTTTTTGAGTAATCATTCTTAACTTCTGTTAAAATTTGTTTCAAGTATTCATTTATATTTATAAAGGAGTAGTGGTCTAAACCATACACTTCTTTAACATCCAACATATGAAAGAATGCATTATCAATTTGCTTACTTAGTTCATTAAACCTAAACTGCTCTGCTTCTTCACTTTTTGTTTCTAATTCTATTAATAAATTTTCAACTTCCATTAATCTTTCTTCTAAAAATTTTTCTTGCTCATGAAGAGTTAAAAACCTCTTCTTGTGGTTCAATTCTATATTATAGGAATAATGAATTAATTCATCAAACTTCTTATTCTTTTCCTTGATATACGTTTCATTATCCCAAAATACATCATATCCGTTGTTAATAATAGAACTCATGAACTTATCATTATTTGACTCTTTTTTTAATAAATAGAATTTAACTATAATATAGATAAGCAGACAGAGTACACCCAAAAGGAAAATCCAATCTATCACATATGCTGCTATACTGCTATCCTCATTCTTTGAAAGAAAATCTATTACATTTTGTGTCCAGCTTTCCACTTCATTTCCTCCTAAATCTATCGATAGAAATTTAAGCCAGCTCTATTATATGATAATTTGTGTATATTTTGGAATACTCTAAGTATTAATTATCAATAACCCTTGTAAGTTTAGGTATTATTCCTTTTTCTGAAGAACTTATATTACAAGCAATCATCAGAAGGTTTTCATTAAAATATTAAATAATTAAAGACTTAACGGATAGCCTTTGTTATATTAAGTTCTCTATTTAAGCTATGTAATTATTGTTATGGAATTTGGATTCAAAAATCGACAATTTGTGCACAGAATGTTTCGAAGAAATTATGGAAGAAAAACATAAAAAAGCTGTTAATGCTTTCGAACATCATTATTTGACGGATAATTTAATTGAAACAGAAATTGATGAATTATATATAGAAAATGCCAATGGAATAATTAATTCATTAATCTCGAATTGATTGTACTCACTTTATATCCTTTTTCTTGCATGAATCTTAAAGTATCATAAATATATTTCTCGGTTAGATGACTCCTATCCTTTGATAGGGGTTCAGTGATATTTAAATCCATTAAATGATATCGAATCTGTTTCAATTCTTTTTCATAATAATTCTTAGTGTCTTCTCTTAATCCTTTTAAATCACAATAATCCATAAAATCATCTACTGCTACATTAAATGTTACAGATTTTCTCTTCATCCCTTCCCGATTTATATCAAATTTTTTAACGGCTTCTAATGCTTTGTCATCCAATTTCATTCCGTTTTTTCGATGGCTTTTCGGTTGAGAGTTTAAATTACTTGCGTTTTTTCTCATAAAATTCTCCTTTTACAAGAAATGCAAGCGGAAGCGAGTTGTAGGTTCGTGTTAGTCTTGCGTGTTATTTTTAAAAAACGGATAGTCTATATTTTCGAGGGGTAATCGAAGGTTCTGATGTTTGATGAACGCCGGAATGGCGAGTGTTTAATGAATGCCCTCGAAGGGAATCGAACCCCTATCACAAGAACCGGAATCTTGTGTGTTATCCGTTACACCACGAGGGCTAAAAAAGAACTGCATTAGTCATTATAATTCGTTCTGGTTTCTTTTGCAAGAAGTCTTTGTTATTTGATAGATCAACGTTTAATCGGTCGTCAAATTGGGAAGATGTATAATGGTCAAAAGGATTAAGTTTTTCGTTTGACCTTTCTTGACCAAACAGGTATGATAAACATATAACATAAAAACATGTAATTAAGGAGTGACACGATATGAATTTAATTCCTACAGTCATTGAATCAACAAACCGCGGGGAACGTGCTTATGATATTTATTCGCGTCTATTAAAAGACCGCATCATTATGTTAGGTGGACCAGTTGACGATAACATTTCAAACTCAGTTGTTGCACAGATGTTATTCTTAGCAGCTGAAGATCCTGACAAAGATATTTCCCTATACATTAACTCACCAGGTGGTTCGATCACAGCTGGTATGGCGATTTATGACACAATGCAATTCATTAAGCCAGATGTATCAACAATCTGTGTTGGTATGGCAGCTTCAATGGGTGCATTCTTACTAGCTGCAGGTGCAGATGGTAAGCGTTATGGCCTACCAAATAGTGAAGTGATGATTCACCAACCATTAGGTGGTACGCAAGGTCAGGCTTCTGACATCCAAATCCACGCTAAGCGTATTGTTGAAATGCGCGAGAAGCTAAACCAAATCCTATCCGAACGTACAGGTCAGCCGTACGAAGTAGTTGAACGCGACACTGATCGCGACAACTTCATGTCAGCAAATGCAGCGAAAGAATACGGCTTGATCGACGAAGTGATGGAAAAATAAGTAGAGATATTAGGAGCGCCCGCATATCGCGGGCGTTTTTTATTGCGGATAAATTGAGGCTCTAAAATATTTGTTGGGGTAGATACACAATTTAGCGTGAAGGTTTGATGGTGGCCGTTGGCATCATGTGATCCGCTTACGGTGGATG
>NZ_JAASRU010000026.1 GCF_011761495.1 Alkalibacillus almallahensis
AAGTCCGGTGGTTATGGCAGAGAGGTCACACCTGTTCCCATGCCGAACACAGCAGTTAAGCTCTCTAGCGCCGATGGTAGTTGGGGTTCTTCCCCAGCGAGAGTAGGACGCCGCCGGGCAATTTAAAAGAACATCGCAATACTGCGATGTTCTTTTTGTATATAAAGGTATTGAATTGTAATTAGAAATTAGTAATGAGTAAAGTGAGTGATTACATATCGTGAAAGAAAAGAGGTTCAAAAGGATAGGTATTATATGTATTATAGTTTGTGCAATGTTGTGGTTGCCTAATATACTTTTTCAAGTTGCTAGTCCATGGTGGTTACTCACTTTTGTAATAGCTCCTATTGGTATTTTATTTTCAGGAATAGCTAAAAATAAATGGTTAGTTATTTTAAACACGCTCATGCTGTTGAGTTTTTTTATTCTTATGTTCATTGGTTATTTGTTGAACTCAATAATTTAAGATTTACATTGAGTAAGGTCGATATTTTCTTGAAGGGTGGTTCTATTAAAATCGGTCATGGTTAGATAAAGTGTCCGACACCATAGAAGTGAAGTCACGATAAGTGAGTTGACTATTAGAGGAAGTTTATTACAGAATTTAGAAACATATGATACACTAAGATTAACTCAATTTGCTATATAAACTCTGATCCTTATTCAATTAAAGGAGAAGTATAGTTTAAAACGGGAAAGGGTGGATATTGTGTCTAAACTCGTAAAAACAATGTTGTCTTGGATTATATTATTTCCAATATTGACGACTAGTCTTTTAATAGTCATAGATTATTTCATGGGTATACCCATTGAATTAACCTCATACTCCCCCTATTTATTAGGTTTTGCAGTGGGTGGAATGTTTAGTGGTCTTCTTATGTATTACATACAAGGATTAAATGAAAAATGATATATCTCATTTTAAGGAAAGATTTCGTTAGCAGAATAAGACATGATGACTAATCATAACTTCCGCATTTTGGAAGTTATGATTTTTTTACTTTATATCATCAGTAAACTTTAATATAGCGTAAAGGATCGTAGATTAATTGCTAATATGATTTATAAATGCGCGCAAGGTCTTAGAATATAATTCAGTTTGTTCTAAATGAACTAAATGTGAAGCAAACGGGATAATTGAGTTGTGAACGTCTTCTTTTTGTTTAGGATATAACCAAACGCCTTGAGTTTCTCTTTCATTTCCTTCGTCAACGATATATAAAATAGGCTGATTAATCTCTTTTATATTCTTTATGCAAAATCATTTTAACAGCTTCCTAATTAATCTATACGTCGATTGTCATTTGTATCGGACAATGATCACTACCGTATATGTGGTCATCGACTTGGAAATGTTTTAATTGCTCAACAATGGAGTCAGATATGAGAAAATAATCGATTCTCCAGCCAATATTACGTTCTCTCACGGTTTTCATATAAGACCACCAAGTAAATAGGTCATCGCGCTCTGGATAGTAATGTCTTAATACGTCTGTAAACCCATTATGAAGTAAACGTGTCATTTTGCTACGTTCTTCGTCTGTAAATCCAGAGTTCCCAATATTTGATCGATCATTTTTCACATCTAGTGGTTGATGGGCGACATTTAAATCACCACAAATAATCACGGGCTTTATCCCATTAAGTTGTTGGACATAATGCAAGAAAGCATCTTCCCATTCAAGCCGTTCTGATAAACGCTCTAATGATCGTTTTGAGTTCGGTGTATAGACATTGATTAAATAAACGTTTTCAAATTCTAATCCTAGAACACGCCCTTCAGAATTCGCTGCTGGATGAAAATCACCATTAAATGAGCGAATGGGTGTGTGTTTGGTGAAAATAGCTGTGCCCGAGTACCCTTTACGTTCTGCATAGTTCCAATAACATTCGTAATCATGTAGTGGTAATTCGATTTGCCCTGATTGTAATTTAATTTCTTGTACGGCAACGATGTCTGGATCTTCAGATTCGATATAATCTAAGAATCCTTTTCTGACAGCAGCTCTTAAGCCGTTGACATTCCATGATATGATTTTCATTTGTATTTCTCCTCTATTTCTCTTCTAATGCACGATAAGCAGCGTTTATTCCTGCGACCTGTCCAGTTGAAAAGGCAGCTGTTATATTAAATCCACCTGTATAACCATGAATGTCTAAAATTTCCCCGCAGAAGAATAGGCGATCCATGATTTTAGAAGCCATTTGATTCGGAATAATTTCTTTTAATGAAACGCCACCACCAGTGATGAACGCCTTTTCGATTGATAAGGTTCCGTTCACTTCAAAAGTGAAGTGTTTCATGAAATGTGCTAATTCCAACACTTTTTTCTTCTCAAGATGGTGATAGGTTGTGTATTCGTCTAGATCAATCTGTTCTAACATATAGGAGAGAACGCGTTCTTGTAAAAAAGGCTTCCATACGTGTTTAATTGATTTATTTGGCGAACTTTCTGATGCGTCCATCAATTGTTTAACAAGTTGATCCTTATTTATATCAGGAAAACAATCAACCGAAACCGTGATTTCGTTTACGTTATGGCGTTTTAAGGCTTTGACGACATATTGGCTTAATCTAAGGGCTGCTGGGCCCGATATACCTTCATGGGTGAATAGAACATCCCAACGATGTGTTTTGATCGGTTTTCCGTTAGGTTTTAAGGCTGTAATGGCGACATCTCGTAATGAAATACCTTGTAATGTCTTCGCCTTAATAAAAGGCGCATTCGATGTCATAGGCACTTCAGTTGGATATAATTCAGTAATGGTATGGCCAGCCTTTTTCGCCCATGCATAGCCCTGTCCTTCACTTCCTGTGTGAGGGACCGATTTACCGCCAACAGCAATCACAACAGATGTCGTTTCGATTTTCTCCCCATTGTCTAAAATGATGGTATGACTTGACTCGCCATAATGAACAGCCTCAACTTTCGTTTGCAATCGGGTATCAATACTGTAGACATCGATTTGTTCAACGAGCTTATTTACTACGGTCATGGCTTTATCATTAACTGGAAACATTCGGCCTTTATCTTCTTCTTTCAACTCAACGCCTAATGATTCGAAATAATCGATGATTGAATAGTTATTAAAATGGCTAAAAGCACTGTATAAGAATTTCCCGTTACCAGGGATATGTTCGATTAATTCTTTATCAGGTAAGACATTCGTGACATTACAACGACCTCCACCACTAATGGCTAACTTTCGACCAAGTTTTTTACCTTTTTCGATTAGCAAGGTGCTAGCGCCATTTTGCCCAGCTGTGATCGCTGCCATTAATCCAGATGGCCCACCACCTATTACGACGACATCATATTTCAACAGATTTCATACCCTTCTACTCATTAATTTGTTTACACTTTATGATAAAATAATAACATGAATCAGACTAATTATTGCAGGTGAAAATATGTCCCAATCAAATATATTAAAAGGCACCATGATGTTGACGGGCGCCAATTACTTATCGAAAATACTCGGATTATTGTATGTCATTCCGTTCTTTGCTTTAGTTAGCGAATCTGGCGGAGCCTTATATTCATACGCCTATAATCCCTATCAGATCTTTTTAACAATTTCATCACTCGGCGTCCCTATGGCGATGTCGAAATTTGTTGCTAAATATAACGCCTTAGAAGATTATCGAACAAAGCAAGCCGTGTTTAAATCGGGCTTATGGTTTATGGCGGTAACAGGTGTTGTCACGTTCTTAATAATGTTCTTTACTGCTGACTGGCTTGCACAACTGTTCGTCCCCGAAAGCGGAGACTTTTCAAACTCAACAGACGATGTTGCTTTTGTAATCAAGATGGTAAGTATCGCCTTGATTGTTGTGGCACCGATGAGCTTAGTACGTGGTTATTTCCAAGGCCATGCGTCAATGGGACCTAGTGCGATCTCAATGGTAGCAGAACAAATTGTTCGGATTGGCTTTTTATTAGCGGCTGCGTTTGTTGTATTAAAGGTGTTTGAAGGTACGATTACGTTAGCTGTTGGACTAGCTGCATTTGCTGCGTTTATTGGAGCGATTGCCTCGAGTGCAATCTTAATCTATATTTACCGTAAACGTCGTCCAGAAATTCTCCGTGAAGTTGAACAAACGAACGTATCAGAATCACCAGATAAACGTGATTTATATCAGGAATTATTATCTTATGCTGGGCCTTTCATTTTAGTCGGAATCGCAACGCCGTTATATCAAATGGTCGATCAATTGACGTTCAACCGTGCGATGGCGAGTGTTGGTATGGCTGATGTATCTGAATCGATGTTATCAGTCATTATTGTTTACGGTCATAAGTTAGTTATCATTCCAGTCACACTTTCGATTGGGTTAGCCATGGCTTTATTGCCATCGATTACAGAGGCATTTACGAAAGGTGATGCGACCACTTATCGTCGGTACATCAGTCAGGCCTTATTGATTGTCATGCTATTTATTTTCCCAGCAGCAATCGGGCTTTCCATTTTAGCTGATGAGGCATACGGCACGCTCTATGCCATTGATGAGGCGAATAAATATGCTGGTTCCATCTTAGCCGTTTATGCCCCTGTGTCACTATTCTTTGCACTATTTACAGTCAGTGCTTCGATGTTACAAGGTGTAAATCGTCAAAACTTCACGTTATTAAGTTTAGCAGTCGGATTAATTATAAAGATTGCTTTGAATGTCCCAATGATTACGATGTTTGAAGCAGAGGGAGCTGTTATGGCGACAGGTTTAGGCGTGTTAACAGCCGGTTTATTAAATTTAACCGTCTTATACCGCACGACTCATTTTGAATTAAAGCCTTTATTCAAAAAGTCATTGTTAATCGTGATCTTAACAGTGATCATGGCCTTGGTTGTGATCATCACGCGTTATCTCGTTGGACTACCCTTTTCAGGTGACATTTCAAAACTTCAAGTCATTGTTCAACTGTTCACATCCGTCATCATTGGTGGTTATGTCTATCTATGGTTAGCATATAAAACAACATTATTAGAACGATTAATGGGTGACCGTGTTCATCGATTGAAGAAAATCTTTATTTAGGAGATTATGATTATGCGTTTAGATAAATTATTAGCAAATGAAGGATTTGGGACGCGAAAAGACGTCAAAAAGATCATTAAAAAAGGCAGTGTCACGATTGATGAGCAAGTAGTCAAAGACGTATCTTACCATGTCGATCCAACGCAATCTGACGTTATTGTTGATGGGATTGAGATAGACTATAGGGAATTTGTTTACCTTATGTTGAACAAACCTCAAGGCGTTATATCCGCAACAGAAGATGATCGTCATGAATGTGTAACAGACTTATTAGATTTAGAATATGACAAATTCAATCTGTTCCCGGTTGGGCGTCTTGATAAAGACACTGAAGGTTTATTGCTCTTAACGAATGATGGCCAATTAGCACATCGATTAACATCGCCGAAGCATAAAGTGAATAAATTATATGAGGCGGTCATTGACCAGTTGGTTACGGATGAAGATATCCAAGCATTTCGTGAAGGCGTTGAATTAGAAGACGGCTATGTGACAAAACCAGCTGAATTAACTGTTCAACATAATTTGGAAGAAGAATCTGAAGTTCTTATCACGATTACAGAAGGTAAATTTCATCAAATTAAGCGAATGTTTGAAGCGAGAGGTAAGCAAGTTCAGTTTTTAAAGCGATTGCAGATGGGACCACTAAAACTCGACGAATCACTTGAATTAGGGGAAGCTAGAGAATTAACCGAAGATGAACTTAACCAATTATTGAATTAATAAGGATGGTTTGATGAGTCATTATTTTATCGGAATTAAAGTACCTCACGAGATTGGTCAAAAGTTAGTTCAAACTCAACAGGAACTTCAACCACATGTCAGTTATAAAAACTGGGTTCATCAAGATGATTTTCATGTCACGCTTAAATTTCTTGGTCATGTCGATGAAACATTAATTCCGACATTAAAAGAAGATCTTAGGCAGATTGAGTTGTCTAATCCGATTGATCTTGATATCAATAAGACAAGCTACTTTGGAAAACCAACACAACCTCGCGTGCTATTCGCTGAAGTGGTCTTTAATAAGGCTTTAGAATCGTTAAAAAACGAAGTCGAATATGTCATGATGCAATACGGATTTCCAAAGGAGAACAGACCATTTAAACCACATATTACTTTGGCCAAAAAGTGGCGGGACCATACTGTCGAATGTGACTCAAATTTATTAGAGCATACGTTCAATTCATCATTAAGCTTTCAAGCGAATGCGTTTCAATTGTTTCAAATTCATCCATCAGATGAGCCTAAATATCAAGTGATAGACCAATTTTAATTTGTAGAGATAGGTGACGTATAATGGCACAGTTAATCAAATTACAAGACTATGTATCTCGATATGAACAAGATATATTTCGCTATCCAGGTCAGTTTATCCGATTAAAAAAAGAAAACTATGATGGAATCAAACAACAGTGGCTTGAACAGAAAGAACAAGATCAAATAAGTCCTGTTGTTGAAGAAGAGGAAGTCGATAAGAAGAAAGGTTTTTTTAAGAAATGGTTTAAAAGAGAAGAGGAAGATGACCAGTTTGAAACTGTTGATCAATCCATTTCACAACTACCTGATGATGAAGACGATTTAAAACGAGATTTCCTAGATCGCATTTTTCAATTTCAATTAAAATGGGCTTCAAGCACATTACAAGAAGTGTCTTTTCTTGATCGTCTATACGAATCAGATGATCAACTAAAATACTTTCTTATGCGTTTTCCTGATACATTTTTATTATTCTATCAACCTATATTTAAATTGAATAAAGCTCTGCTAGAAGGCGATATTATCATGGTGACGCCTACATCAATTCAATGTATTTACTGGTTGGATACTGATCATGAAAGTGCGGTCTATGAAGCGGTGGATCAACGAAAATGGAAGAAGAGAATCAATGGTGAGGAGAAGGCTATTGTTAACCCTAACATTGCATTAAAGCGAATGGAGGGAGCAATCCGCAGTATTTTAAACCATCATGAGATTGATTATACGATTGAAAAAATTGTGTTATCTCAAAATGGTGTGATCCAATACAACCATTCTCCTTATCAAACGCATTATATTGATGAGTCAACTTATGAAACATGGTTTAACAATCAACGAACGAGTTCCACCCCTTTAAAACACCAGCAACTAAAAGTCGCAGGTGCTTTATTAGAGCATACTCAAACAACTTCAATCAATCGACCGGAATGGGAAGATGTTGAAGAGGATTTCTAAGCATATTCATGAATGATATTTGCAGATGGTTTGCCGAGATAAAAGCCTTGGGCTAGATGAATGCCCCTGGCTTGCAACCATTTCAACTCATCATCTGTTTCAATCCCTTCAGCCAATGTAGTTAAAGCAAGTTGATCGGCAATATCAATCGCTCGGTCGATAAAATCTTGGTTTTCCTTGTTAATATGACAATCGCGAACATAGGCACGGTCAATTTTAATAATGTCAGTGTTTAATTGATTCAAAACGTGAAGATTATTATAGCCACTTCCCACATCATCTAAGGCAACCCTCATACCAGATTGTTTGTACTGTGTTAATATATTTTCTAAATGTGACATATCATCAATGTATTCTGTTTCAACCACTTCAAAGACTAACTCATTTTTCGGTACATTAAACTCATCGATTGCTTGAAATGTATGTTTTAGACAAAATTCTGGATTGTAGATTGATGAAGGTAAAAAGTTGATAAATAAATAGTAGCCAGGTCCAATTCTATCTGCTTTAGTTTGAATAGCTAATCGACGGGCACGCTGATCTAAGTAAGAATGCAGGCCGGCATTTTGAGCAAACTGAAATAATTTCCCAGGATTAACGATGTTTTGATGAATTCGTAAAAGTGACTCATAACCATAAAGTTCTTCAGATTGTAAATGATAGATTGGTTGTAGATGAGCTTCGAAAGCTTCCTGTTCAATTAATTCGACGAGTTCTGGATTAGAAATTCGATGATAAAGATGTTGAATCGTTAAATGAATAGGGTGCTGATCTACATCACGACCGTAGATGCGAATCCAGTCGTTTTCAGACACAGAATCTATTAAAGGAGATAGTAACTCGATTACTTGTTCATGGTTTTTGAAACGTATTTGAAGAAATGCCCCGTTATAGTCTGAGCTTAAAGATGGATGATTAACTAATTGTTGGTAAGCGTTGGTCTCTTGATGGACAAAGATAAAACCTTCTTTAGGTAATGGTGAGATTGTTCCACAAAAATGACATAGCATTAAAATTTCCGCTCCAATTTGTATGTATTAAGGGGGATTGTGATGTATCGATGGATCGTTAATCCAATAGCTGGTAATCACCATGCAAGTCATGTTGTAAAACAATTTTTGGAAAAGAGACCAGACCTAAAGGACCAATGTTTTATTAATTATACGAAATACGAAGGACATGCGCAACAATTAGCATCAGAAATCATAGGTCAAAATACTGATATGTTAATCGTGGTTGGTGGTGACGGGACTTTACAAGAAGTACTCAACGGTTTTACAGATGTCCAGAATGTTCCAATCGCTTTCATTCCTACTGGAACAGGTAATGACTTCGCACGAGGCATAGGAATTACTAAACGACCGTTGGCTCAATTAAACAAAGTGTTTTCAGAGTGTGATGTGATTAGAATGCATCTAGGATTGATGAAAACGGAAAGTGACCTGATTCGATTTACAACTAGTGTAGGTGTTGGCTTAGATGCTGATGTTGCTTCGGTGATCAATGAACAAAGGTTTAGTCAAACTCTTTCAAGTCGTTTTAAGTACACTTCAATCTACCTTAGAACGTTGTTAAAACAAATTATTTTTGGAAAAACTAAAAATTTGTCTTTAAATGTAGATGGTAGTTGTATTAGAATGAATAATACATGGCTCGTAACGATTAGTATACTTCCTTACTTCGGTGGAGGACTAAAAATCGCGCCAGATGCGGACTGGTCAAAGAATGATTTAATAATCACAACAGTTGAACCAATTAATCGTTGGTTACTATTAGGATTACTTTCGACATTATTCTTTGCAAAGCATACGCGATTAAAGTCTGTCCATACATACCACGCAAGTGCTGTCACTTTAGATGGTGAAGCTTTATTAACCTATCAAGTAGATGGCTCAACAGGACGGGCAAAACGGATTGAAATTGGTAGAGAAATACATTTCACAACATTTCTACGATAGTTTTACCAATAATCCTCTTGAAAACTTCCTTTCTATTAAGTTATTCTGTTTAAGTCTGACTTTTTAATTATAATATGGACGACACGTCATTTAAGAGTAGGTGAATGTAGCATGGAACAACATGTTCTTGGCTCTGACTGGCTAATTAGCCCTGCTGGAGGTACCTCAGGTGAGGCGTATTTAGCAGAAAATAGTCAAAATCAGAAGTTATTTCTAAAACGTAATTCATCACCATTCCTAGCTATTTTGTCAGCAGAAGGTATTGTTCCTAAGCTGGTATGGACAAAACGGTTGGCCGATGGGGATGTAATCACTGCCCAAAAATGGTTAGAAGGACGCGTTTTATCTAAAGTTGAAATGCAACAAGACACGGTCGTTCAACTCATGAGCAAAATTCATCACTCCTCTGAAATCTTACATTTATTTATGCGTATGGGTAAAAAACCTTTAGAACCATGGCATTTTCTTGTTCAGTTGCAGGAAAAAGCTCGATCGTTGTCGTCAGTAGATAAATTGTTTATGAAACGTGTGACTCAATTCTTATCGAATCATGTTCATCATGTCGAAAACCAACGCAAGGTTGTATGTCATGCTGATGTTAATCATGAGAATTGGTTATTAGGTGAAGATCACCATTTATACTTAATAGATTGGGATAATGCGGTATTAGCTGACCCAGCAATGGATTTAAGCATGATGCTCTATCAATATATTCCACGTTCGAACTGGGAAACATGGTTAGATCAATACGGCCTTGCTCTTGATCAATCATTATTAGCTCGCATTCAATGGTATCGTGTCGCGCAATCATTGTCCTATTATTTATGGCACCTAGAGCAAAATGATTACCCTGAAAGCGAAAAATGGAAAAAACAATTATTAAATGAACAATCTTTATTTATAGATCATTAAAATATAGTCTATATCCTTGTTTTACAACTTGGATATAGATTTTTTTATTGTATAATAGAACTAGTTTAAATGAATGGAGTAAAAGGATAGGTGTGAACAATGAGATTAAGAAATAAACCATGGGCAGAAGACTATATTCATAATCATTCTCATATAGTTGAGCTAAATCCCTATGAACGAAAAGGGCAATGGCAAGAATTATTTGATCATCAACAACCGCTAGCATTAGAAATCGGTACAGGTAAAGGACGTTTTATTGATGGCATGGCTAGACAACATCCTGAAATGAACTTCATTGGTATTGAACGGGATAAGAATGTTATTGTAAGCGCAATCGATAAATTGAATGACCCTGATGTTCATAATGCACAGTTAATTCACGAAAATGCGAAAGATTTGAGAGATATGTTCAGTGAGAATGAAGTAGACTATTTATACTTAAATTTTTCAGATCCTTGGCCAAAAACCCGTCATGAAAAGCGTCGGTTAACTTATTATACTTTCTTAGAACAATACCAGAATGTTTTAAAAGATGATGGCTTAATCATTATGAAGACGGATAATCGTCAGTTATTTGAGTATAGTTTAGTGAGTTTTTCACAGTTCGGTATGACGCTTCAAGAAGTTTCGCTTGATTTACATGCGAATGATGATGGGACTAATATTATGACAGAATATGAAGAGAAGTTCTCTGAAAAAGGTCAAGTGATTTATCGTTGTAAAGCATCCTTCACAAATAATACAGATCTTAAATGAGGTGACAGTATGGAATCGATGACGATTGGACGAGCTCAACTGACATGGTTAAACGGTGGTGTAACCCATATGGATGGAGGCGCCATGTTCGGAGTTGTTCCTTATCCGCTATGGACGAAGAAGTATCCACCTAATGATAAGCAGCAAATCGAGCTTAGATGTGACCCGATTTTATTACAAGTCGATGGCTATAATATGTTGATTGAGTCAGGGATTGGTTTTGGTAAGCTGAATGATAAATTAAAACGTAATTTCGGTGTACTCGAAGAATCGAAAGTGTTATCTTCTCTAGCTCAGTTGAATCTCTCAGCTGAATCTATTGATACGATTTTAATGACGCATCTTCATTTTGATCATGCGAGTGGATTAACGTATCGCGATGAACAGGGTGAACTTCAGTCGACTTTTCCTAATGCGAAAATTATCACTTCACAAGTTGAGTGGGATGAAATGAGAGAGCCGAATATGCGGTCTAAAAATACATATTGGCAAGAAAATTGGGAGCCGATTCAACATCAAGTCCAACCATTTGCGGGACGATATGAAGTGTTGCCTGGTCTTACTATGACTCACACGAGTGGTCATAGTCATGGACATAGTGTTATTCATTATAGTGATGACCTAGATAGCTTTATTCATATGGCTGACTTAATGCCGACACATGCTCATCAAAATCCTTTGTGGGTCTTAGCTTATGACGATCATCCTGTTACAAGTGTTCATGAAAAACAGGCGCTTTTAAATGAAGCGTATGAAACGAATCGTTGGTTTGTGTTTTATCATGATGCGTATTACCGCGCACTCCGTTTCGATGAGAATCAATCGATTTCAGACTATGTAGAACGAGAACGTTATGAATATGAATGATGATCAATTTTGAAATTAGCTTTGTTAAAGTCCGTTGATGAATTGTGATCCGCTCTCGGTGGACGCTTTCCGTGGGCACGGCTCGAGCCTCCTCGGAAGAAAACCGCTTCCTGCGGGGTCTCGAGACTCGTGCTATTCCCACAGGAGTCGCCACCTTCGCTCCTCACAATTCAACAACTCAGTGCTACATCATTTGAAAATAAACACTATACTTTAAAAGAGCTTTATTATATTCATTTGTCAAATTAAGCGAGACAACATACTGTCATCGACGTGATCCATGAAACACTCAATAGGCGTTCTATAATTCAAGGATTTCCTTGG
>NZ_JAASRU010000027.1 GCF_011761495.1 Alkalibacillus almallahensis
GTCAGATACACTCTCCTTAACTTTGGTAGGTTATGGGTTGAGTATATCATGACATGTCCTTTTATAGTGTCTCGCTTAATTTTACAATCGAGGTATTAAAATAACCCCCAGTTCAAAACTGTTTGAAACAGTCATGAACTGGGGGTTATTCGTTTAAGTACTTAAGATTCAACTAATTTATAACTGTCTAGAATTTGGCCAGAAGTAGCATCAGCAACAAATTGATATTGTTCTGTCTTTCCGTCAATTGTTCGAGACACGCCACCTTCGTATACTTTGAAAGATTGGCCATTATGATCATAAGCTTTCTTGTCCATTAGAATCCAGGATCCACTAATAGGTCCGGATTGTTTAAATTCTTCTTTTACTCGATTTAATGCAACCTCAGGCACTAACCAGTGATCTTTCACTTTTTTACCAACGATTGTTCCAACAGCAATGCCAACAGTTGCAGGTACAACTAGTTTATACCATTTCATGTTAATTCACTCCAATAATAAGTCATTTTAACCTTATTATAACGACTGTGTATTGGAAAAGGAAATAAAATGTGATGGATTATCAAAAATTTTCTGTTAAAATAAAAGAGGATTCTATTATGCTTGGAGTGATAATCTTGAATCAAGAGACAAAAGAAATGTTTAAAACGTTAACAGAACTTCCTGGAGCACCTGGCCACGAACATCAAGTTCGTCAGTTTATGCGACAAGAACTACATAAATATTCTGATGAAGTTGTTCAAGATCGTTTAGGTGGTGTCTTTGGTGTTCGTCATGGCGAGGGACCTAAAGTCATGGTAGCAGGCCACATGGATGAGGTAGGGTTCATGGTAACCCAAGTGACTAAAAATGGTATGTTACGCTTCCAAACCTTAGGTGGTTGGTGGAGTCAAGTTATGCTTGCGCAACGTGTCCAAGTGATGACAGACCACGGACCTGTTACAGGGGTGATTGGTTCAACACCGCCTCATAATTTAACACCAGAACAACGGAAGAAACCAATGGAAGTTAAAGATATGTTAATTGATATTGGTGCAGATGATGAAGAAGATGTAGAGCGTATTGGCGTTAAGCCTGGGCAACCGATCGTTCCTGTTTGTCCATTTACAGAAATGGCAAATGAAAAGAAAGTGATGGCAAAAGCTTGGGATAATCGTTATGGCTGTGGTTTATCGATTGAGCTATTAAAAGAATTACAAGGTGAAAACTTAAACCATACGCTTTATTCAGGTGCTACTGTACAAGAAGAGGTAGGCCTTCGTGGTGCTCAAGTGGCTGCGAATATGATTGATCCGGATCTGTTTTTTGCATTAGATGCTTCACCGGCGAATGATATGGAAGGTGATGACAAAGAGTTTGGTCAATTAGGAAAAGGTGCATTATTACGTATTTTCGACCGAACAATGATTACACATCGTGGTATGCGTGAATTCATTCTTGATACCGCAGAATCTAACGATATTCCATATCAGTATTTCATTTCACAAGGTGGAACTGATGCAGGTCGCGTACACACTTCAAACGATGGTGTGCCATCAGCAGTGGTTGGTATTTGTTCCCGTTATATTCATACAAGCTCATCCATGATTCATATTGATGATTATGCTGCTGCCAAAGAATTATTAACAAATTTAGTTAAATCCATTGACCAATCAACGGTCGATTCGATCAAACAAAATAGCTAAAATTTATATATTGACAATGTTTATGCGCACGTTAAAATAAGAGAGATGAACTAAAAATGTTCATCTCTCTATTTATAAGAGGCTATTTAAATGTATAGACGAGAACATCTAAGGCTTGATCAATAGTTTCGACTGTAACATTAGCTTTATTAGATAATTCTTTTAAAGGATGCACTAATGATTCAGGTCGAATCAGAATCAGAGGCTTGTTTAATCCAATGGCTATTCCAGCGTCCATCGCTGTATTCCATTGTTTATAAGATTCACCGAAAAGAGCGATCACAGCATCTGCTTGTTGCATCATCAATTGTGTTCTAAAGTTATTGATGCTTGATGCGGCATCGTCTCGGTGAATTTGGTTAGGTTGCTCACCTAATATTTGTTCACCAATATCATCAGATAAATCATGATTTTCTTGTGGACCTGAAAATGTTAAATCTAAATTATGTTGCTTGGCTTTTGATTTTAATTGATCACGCCAATCATCATGAATTTGACCAGCTAGATAGATTGATAAAGTCATTAAATATCCTCCTTGTAGAGATTGATGTTATCATTAATAATGAACAGAGAAAATTCATTTGTCAAATATCTTAATAGAAAGCTAGTTTCGGAGGGAAATGAGTTGAAGAGAATTGCAGGAATCGGGATTGTATTACTTGGTTTCGTCTTGGGGGCTTGCTCGCCATCAATGGATGAAGCATTTGATGAAGCCGAAAATAAAGTAAAAGAGACGTTTTTATCGTCTAATACAAAAGAAACGAATACAAATTTTGATCAATTTGATATTTATAAACCTGAAGAATTAGAAGTAAGTGACCAAAATAAAAGTAATGTTGTCTTTAAAGAAGATGATCAATCGTATGTATTGTTCGTTAATGAATTTGAAGCGCCAAATAGTAAATGGTTCTATAATCAAATTGAAAATAAAGGGCTTTATCTAAAAACATTTGAAACTGAAGACGCCTTTGCTTACTTACAAGCAAAGGAATACGATGAAGAACGCTACGAAATCCATGTAGGGATTGGCGGAATTAAGATGTCAACAGTCACAAATGTTGGAGATATGGAAGAAGATATTACGATGATGATTGAGATGATTGAATCTGTAAAGCAACAATAATCCTATTCGGAGGTAATGGTCTTGAAGCAATTTTTGGAGCGTAAAGGTGTTCATCCATCTTTCCATCAGTATGTGCTAACATCCTTAAGCTATATGGCTTTAGGTTTATTTGCGTCACTCATTATTGGTACGATTTTTCAAACACTAGGTAATGAAGTGCCATTTTTACCTCAAGCTTTTGTAGACATTGGTGATTTTGCGATTCAACCTGTTATATATGGTGGAGCGATAGGAATTGCTATTGCCCATGGTTTAAAAGCACCACCACTCGTATTATATAGTACACTGTTTGCCGGAAGTTACGCTGCTGAAATTGGTGGGGGCCCTGCTGGAAGCTTTATTGCTGCCTTAGTGGCAGTTGAAATCGGAAAGCTAATTAGTAACGAGACGAAGTTAGACATTGTCCTAACCCCATTGGTAACGATCTTGGTAGGCTTTGTGGTAGCCTCTACGGTTGGTCCGCCGATTTCAGCTATGTTAGAGGGCTTTGGTTCGATTATTAATTGGGCAACAGATTTAAGACCTTTTCTCATGGGAATGATTGTGGCTGCTTTAATGGGTATGGCTTTAACAGCTCCGATATCAAGTGTTGCAATAGCTGTTATGTTAGATCTTCAAGGGTTAGCTGCTGGTGCAGCAACTGTTGGATGTGCCGCTCAAATGATTGGTTTTGCGGTAAGCAGTTACCGAGAAAATGGCTTTGGTGGACTCATCTCTCAAGGTATGGGGACCTCCATGCTTCAAATTGCTAATATCGTCAGGAAACCAATTTTACTTATTCCTCCAACTGTCGCAGGAATGGTGTTGGCTCCAGTTGCGACAGTATGGTTAGAATTAGAGAATAACGCAATTGGTGCAGGCATGGGAACTAGTGGACTAGTGGGCCCGATTATGTTAGTTGAAACAATGGGTTCATCGGCACAACTTATGTGGGTGATCATCTTATTGTTAATTATCTTACCAGGACTAATTAGTTTCGTCTTATCTGAATGGCTAAGAAAGAAAGGTCTTATTCAAGATGGTGATATGAGACTTGATGCATAATCCCCGTGACTTTGCTAACCAATAGTGACATGGTAAAATATTGAGTGATGTGCTTCAATAATGGGGTGAAATATAATGAAAATGACTAGTATTAAAATGAAGAAAATGCTAGAAGAACGTTTTAATTTTGCAGAATGGAAAACAACATTTAATAAAGATGAAGATACATTTCGTATTGAGTGGAAGCATAGTGAGCAAGGTGTCACTATTTCGCTACCAGGTGTTATTTCCAAATGGGAAAATCGTGGTGAAGAGGCTATTAACGAACTGGTCTCTCATATAAGTGAAGCTTTAACGATTATGAATGAGGAGCAGACCTTAGAAGGGAAGGAAAGCCAAATATATCCTGTTATTCGGGCAGGGTCCTTTGCAACGGAATCTAACGAAGGAGTTCCGCTAATTTATACGGACCATACGGCTGAGACGCGAATTTATTATGCGATTGATTTGGGTCAATCTTATCGTTTAATTGATGAGAATATGATGACCAAAGAAAATTGGACAAAGGATCGCATTCACGAAGTAGCCATGTTTAATATTCGACGTTTATCAACGGATATGAGGCAAGATGAGGTGGCTGGAAATACATTTTATTTCCTTTCAACGAATGATGGCTATGACGGCAGCCGAATATTGAATGAAGCATTGATAGAAGAAATGCGAGCAACTACAGAAGGTGAGCTTGCAGTGGGTGTGCCTCATCAAGATGTGTTAATTTTTGCGGACATTCATAATAAAATGGGTTATGATGTATTGGCGCAAATGATGATGCAATTTTTCGCAGAAGGTCGAATTCCCATTACGTCACTACCGTTCTTATACGAAGGTGATCAGTTAGAACCGATTTTCATATTAGCTCAGAAAAAACCTGAAAGTGATAAGGAGTAGAAGCGATGCAAGTTGTATATAATCGTCAAGGTATAGGTAATGTTTTATTATTAACCTTACACCAAACGGATGCTAAAACAATTGTTGAAGAATATGGTGATGTAGCCCGAATAGCATTAGCTGATTCAGGTGAAGCAGTTGCTTATAATATTTTTAATGCTTCAAATTACATGGACGTGAATCATTACGAATTGCTAAATATTAATCAAGATTTTGTTGACCAAGTGAATCAGATTTTTAACAATAATGGATTACATGAAACACTTAATATTGACTTATCCCCGAAATTTGTTGTCGGAAATATCGATTCCATTGAACAACATGACGATTCTGATAAATTAAGTGTTTGCCAAGTTGATGTCGGTGAAGAGACTTTGCAAATTGTTTGTGGAGCACCGAATGTAGCTGAAGGACAGAAGGTTGTTGTAGCAAAAGTGGGCGCATTCATGCCTAGTGGCTTAGAGATTAAAGATTCAGAGCTACGAGGGGTTAAATCAACAGGTATGATTTGTGCCGCCAGAGAATTAAATTTACCTAATGCACCACAGGAAAAAGGAATTTTAGTACTGAATGATCAAGAAAAAGTT
Organism: Alkalibacillus almallahensis; assembly: GCF_011761495.1. Taxonomy (GTDB): domain Bacteria; phylum Bacillota; class Bacilli; order Bacillales; family Alkalibacillaceae; genus Alkalibacillus; species Alkalibacillus almallahensis. The sequence goes on from NZ_JAASRU010000027.1 coordinate 5,327, forward strand.
GGTAATCCGTTCACATTAAGCATGTATCAAGCTTAATTAATGTTTGAAATGCTCTTGCGAACGAGGGGAGGGGTCTACTCGTGAAAGAATTTGAATTAAAACAACAGGGGAAAATCAAACGTTTAACCAATCAAACGTTTAAATTTGATGAACGTATTAAGGATGGTTGGTTTTCAGCTGTATACTTTCTAAAAACCAAGCAAATAGTTGAAGAACATTTGAGTGATAATATAGTCACCATGCAGTTCTTTCAGAAGAAGAATGCTGTTTTATGTGGTACAGATGAAGCCATTGCATTATTACATACTTTCGCAGATCATCCTGAAGATTTAGAAATTTATGCACTAGCAGATGGTGACAAAGTGGCCCCCTATGAATCTGTGTTAACCGTGACTGGACGGTACCAAGATTTTGGGTATTTAGAAGGGATTATCGATGGTATTCTTGGACGAAGAACATCTGTTGCAACCAATGTGTATGAGGTAGTGAATGCTGCTGGATCGTCAGGCATACAGAAACCAGTGATTTTCATGGGTGACCGTGATGATCATTATACCCAACAGGCAGGGGATGGCTATGCTGCATACATTGGCGGTTCGACAGCTCAAGCAACTCATGCTATGAATGAATGGTGGGGCAAAGAAGGAATGGGCACGATGCCTCACGCCTTAATTCAAATGTATAAAGGCGACATTGTTAAAGCAACCAAAGCCTATCAAGCGACGTTTCCTAATGATGAATTACTTGCACTAGTAGATTACAATAATGATATTATTACGGATTCATTGAAGGTAGCACGTGAATTTGGTGACGAGCTTAAAGGGGTTCGACTTGATACCTCGAAAAACATGGTTGATAAATATTTCTTTCGTAACCAACATTTAATGGGATCCTTTGACCCGCGTGGGGTGAATCCACAATTAATCTTTGCGCTGCGCAAAGCCTTAGATGATGAAGGATTTGATCATGTCAAAATCATGGCCAGTGGTGGCTTCACTGAAGATAAAATACGTTATTTCGAGTCCTTACATGTCCCGGTTGATATGTATGGTGTAGGAAGTAATTTATTAAAAATGAAAATTGGATTTACGGGTGACAATGTGTTATTAAACAATGAACATGAAGCGAAGCAAGGTCGTAAATTCATGCCCAATCCACGTTTAGATAAGGTTGAATATAACGGTGATTGATTTTAATTAAAATCAATCACCGTTTTTTGTCGTTTAAATGTCTATTATTAGTCAAAAGATGCCTATTTTGATACGGTGTATTCAGAATGGTTAAACTTTAACTGAGCGAAAAGATGCAATTTCGAGCTAAATAATTGATTATGGTGGACGATTGTGATAATTCTGCTATAATGAAAAAAGCAATTTAGAAATCAAAACATATATTAATAACAGAATGAACAATACGGGGGTTCGATTCATGTCGACTTACCACTTTATAGGCATAAAAGGAACAGGGATGAGTGCATTAGCTCAAATCTTACATGACTCTGGTGAAACAGTGCAGGGGTCAGATATTGAAAAAACGTTTTTTACAGATGAAATCTTACAAAAGAAACAGATTCCTATTTTAACATTTGACGCCAATAACATTGAAAATCATCATATTGTCATTGCAGGAAATGCATTTTCTGATGATCATGAGGAGATTGTTAGTGCGAAGTCAAAAGGCGTTCCATTTTATCGATATCACGAATTCTTAGGCCAGTATATCCAACAATATACGAGTATTGCGGTGACTGGAGCTCATGGAAAGACTTCAACCACAGGTTTATTAGCCCATACATTAAGTGAGAACGTACCGACGTCTTATTTAATTGGTGATGGTACTGGTAAAGGTCGAGCTGATAGTGAATATTTTGCGTTTGAAGCTTGCGAATATCGACGTCATTTCTTAGCTTACGAACCAGATTATGCGATCATGACGAATATCGATTTCGATCATCCTGATTATTTTAAGGATCTTGATGATGTATTTAAAGCTTTTCAGGAAATGGCAATGAATGTTAAACGAGGGATCATTGCGTGTGGTGATGATGAGAATCTTCAAGCTATTCATGCTCAAGTACCTGTCGTGTATTATGGGTTACTGCCAGAGAATGATTTCCAGGCGGCTAATATTGCCGAAACGGAAAATGGTACAATATTTGAAGTGTATGTTCGAGGTGTGTACTACGATACATTTGAAATTCCAGCCTATGGGAATCACAGTGTCTTGAATGCTTTAAGCGTTATAGCGTTATGTGATTATGAGAATTTCTCGCCTGAACAAACCAAAGCAATCTATTCCTTTGGTGGAGTGAAACGCCGTTTTACAGAAACAGAATGGAAAGATGGCCAAATTATTATAGATGATTATGCTCATCATCCAATTGAAATTGACGCCACTATCGATTCAGCTCGAAAGAAATATCCGAATAAAGACGTGGTTGCAGTTTTCCAGCCACATACTTATTCGCGTACAGCTGAATTTTTAAATGAATTTGCAGAAAGCTTATCGAAAGCTGACCATATTTACCTATGTGATATCTTTGGATCGGCAAGAGAGAAAAATGGGAAGTTATCGATTGATGATTTACAGACTAAAGTAGACGGTGCTAGTTTTATTACTGAAGATGAAACGCATCGATTACAGCTTCATAATAATAGCGTTATTTTATTTATGGGAGCTGGAGATATTCAAAAATACGAAGAAGCATTTAAGGCTTTAGCATAAAAATATCGCTCGGTGTTTAAACACCGAGCGTTTTCTTATGCCTTTAATTGATCAGGGTTGAGAGGGGTTAATTCAGGGATGACAAAACGGCCATCTTTACGAACTAATTCACCGTCGAAATACATTTCACCACCGCCGTAATCCTCTCTTTGGATATTAACCATATCCCAGTGGATTGAAGAATCATTGCCATTATAAGCATTGTCATATGCTTGACCAGGTGTGAAATGGAAACTGCCATCAATTTTCTCATCGAATAAAATATCTTTCATTGGGTGTTGGATATACGGATTAATGCCGATAGCAAATTCACCAATATAGCGCGCACCCTCATCTGTATCGAAAACATGTTGGATTCGTTCTGTGTCATTGGCCTGTGCATGAATGATTTTACCATCTTCAAAGGTAAGGGATACATTCTCATATGTGAATCCTTGATAAGGAGATGGCGTGTTATAAGTCAAAGTACCATTAACTGAGTTACGTACAGGGGCTGTGTATACTTCACCATCTGGTATATTCAGTTCACCAGCACATTTGATGACAGGGATATCTTTAATGGAGAACTTTAAGTCTGTACCAGGCCCTTTGATTTTCACTTCGTCAGTTTCTTGCATTTTCTTAACGAGCGCATCCATAGCGTCATTCATTTTTGCATAATCTAAAGTACATACGTTAAAGTAGAAGTCTTCAAAAGCTTCTGTGCTCATTTCAGCTAATTGTGCCATGGACTCATTAGGGTAACGTAGTACACACCATTTTGTATTTGGTACACGGATTTGTCGATGTACGTTCATCACTGTTTGCCCGTACAATTTGTTTTTCTCGCTAGGTACATCAGCTAATTCGTTAATATTGTCTCCTGATCGAACAGCAATATAAGCATCCATGTCATTCATAACGTTTGCTTCATACTGTTCCCAAGCTTTTAATTGTGTTTCGTTTGCTCCTTTTAAAAGGGAACGCATCACTTTTTGATCTTTTAATTCCACAAATGGATGGCCACCAGCTTCGTATGCTTTTTCAACGATCGCGGAGACAAGCTCTTGTTGTATGCCAGTGTTTTCGATTAATAGTTTTTCGTCTTTTTGCAGTTTAACGGAATAATTGACGAGTAAATCAGCTAATTTATTAATTCTTGGGTCTCGCATTTTTCCCCTCCTAATTAAATTGTTAACATCAAGTTTATTATACTAAATTTTAAAAATAAAACCATATGGTGTTTGACAATTTAATTGTATGGGTATAGATTAATATGTAACATTATGGACGGAAGGAGATGAAGCAATTGAACTTGTTACATATTTCAGCATTAATTGCATCAATAGCTTTTGCAATTGGTTTTATTGTTCTAGTGATTTATATTTCACGTACACTTAAATCAGTGACTAAAACACTAGAGAACGTGGCATCAACAGTAGGAGGCTTAGAAGGCCAACTAGAAGGTGTGACAAAAGAAACGGAATTATTACTAAATAAGACTAATCACTTAGCGGAAGATATCGCTGGTAAAACTGAGAAAGTTAATGTTTTATTTGATGGAATTAAGGGAATAGGTTATACTGTTAACCAATTCAATGAATCTTTACAGAAGCTTTCTGAAGAACTTGAGGAACAAGCAAATGAACATGCAGCACAAACTTCTCAAACAATTAAATGGGGAGAAGCGGCGATTCATTTGTGGAAAAAATATAAAGAAAAGCAATAAAAGAGATTAGAGGAGGACAAACGTATGACTGAAGAAAAACAAAAGAATGAAGAGAACATCAATAGCAAAGACTTTATGATTGGAACGTTACTAGGAGGTATTGTTGGTGCATCAGTCGCACTATTATTCGCTCCGAAATCAGGGAAAGAAATCCGCGAAGATCTAAACACAGGCGCACAACAAGTAAGAGAACGTGCGGATGAGTGGAAAGACGTTGCTTACGAAAAAGGTAACGAAGTTTCTCAACGTATGAGAGAAACAAAAGGTCAATTACAAGATAAAGTAGCAGAAATGAAAAACCAAGCTCAAGGTCAAAACGATGAAGTAGCACAAGATATTGCTGATGCCATTGAAGAGGCAACAGAAGAGCTTGAGCGTCAGGAAGCTAATGAATTATACGAGAGTTCCCAACAATATTAATAAACAAAATTGAATAAATTTTAAAGGCTGTTAGTTGACATTGCTAACAGCTTTTTTTAGGCTCTAAAATATGGCTCTAAAATATTTGTTGGGGTAGATACACAATTTAGCGTGAAGGTTTGATGGTGGCCGTTGGCATCATGTGATCCGCTTACGGTGGATGC
>NZ_JAASRU010000028.1:0-2965 GCF_011761495.1 Alkalibacillus almallahensis
GTTAGTTAAGTCCTCGATCGATTAGTATCCGTCAGCTCCACGTGTCACCACGCTTCCACCTCGGACCTATCAACCTCATCGTCTCTGAGGGATCTTACTTGCTCGAGGCAATGGGAAATCTCATCTTGAGGGGGGCTTCATGCTTAGATGCTTTCAGCACTTATCCCGACCACACGTAGCTACCCAGCAGTGCTCCTGGTGGAACAACTGGTACACCAGCGGTGTGTCCATCCCGGTCCTCTCGTACTAAGGACAGCTCCTCTCAAATTTCCAACGCCCACGACAGATAGGGACCGAACTGTCTCACGACGTTCTGAACCCAGCTCGCGTACCGCTTTAATGGGCGAACAGCCCAACCCTTGGGACCGACTACAGCCCCAGGATGCGATGAGCCGACATCGAGGTGCCAAACCTCCCCGTCGATGTGGACTCTTGGGGGAGATAAGCCTGTTATCCCCGGGGTAGCTTTTATCCGTTGAGCGACGGCCCTTCCATGCGGAACCGCCGGATCACTAAGCCCGACTTTCGTCCCTGCTCGACTTGTAAGTCTCGCAGTCAAGCTCCCTTCTGCCTTTACACTCTGCGAATGATTTCCAACCATTCTGAGGGAACCTTTGGGCGCCTCCGTTACTCTTTGGGAGGCGACCGCCCCAGTCAAACTGCCCACCTGACACTGTCTCCGAACCGGATCACGGCTCGGGGTTAGAATGTCCGTACAGCCAGGGTGGTATCCCACCGGCGCCTCCGCCGAAGCTTGCGCTCCGGCATCTTAGGCTCCCACCTATCCTGTACAAGCTGTACCAACATTCAATATCAGGCTACAGTAAAGCTCCACGGGGTCTTTCCGTCTTGTCGCGGGTAATGCGCATTTTCACGCATAGTATAATTTCACCGGGTCTCTCGTTGAGACAGTGCCCAAGTCGTTGCACCTTTCGTGCGGGTCGGAACTTACCCGACAAGGAATTTCGCTACCTTAGGACCGTTATAGTTACGGCCGCCGTTTACTGGGGCTTCGGTTCAACGCTTTGTCCCGAAGGACGAACGCATCCCCTTAACCTTCCAGCACCGGGCAGGTGTCAGCCCCTATACTTCGCCTTACGGCTTCGCAGAGACCTGTGTTTTTGATAAACAGTCGCTTGGGCCTTTTCACTGCGGCTCCCTAGGCCGTAGCCTAGATGAGCACCCCTTCTCCCGAGGTTACGGGGTCATTTTGCCGAGTTCCTTAACGAGAGTTCTCCCGATCACCTTAGGATACTCTCCTCGCCTACCTGTGTCGGTTTGCGGTACGGGCACCTCTTTCCTCACTAGAGGCTTTTCTAGGCAGTGTGAAATCCGGGACTTCGGTACTTATGTTCCCTCCCCATCACAGATCGTGCGTCCGATGGACGGATTTGCCTATCCATCACACTCTCTGCTTGGGCGTGCACATCCGGTGGCACGCTTCCCTTATCCTCCTGCGTCTCCCCGTCGTTCGAACGGAAAGGAGGTGGTACAGGAATTTCAACCTGTTGGCCATCGCCTACGCCTTTCGGCCTCGGCTTAGGTCCCGACTTACCCTGAGCGGACGAGCCTTCCTCAGGAAACCTTAGGCTTACGGTGAAGAAGATTCTCACTTCTTTTTCGCTACTCATACCGGCATTCTCACTTCTAAGCGCTCCACCAGTCCTCACGGTCTGACTTCTAAGCCCTTAGAACGCTCTCCTACCATTGTCCTGCGGACAATCCGCAGCTTCGGTGATGTGTTTAGCCCCGGTAAATTTTCGGCGCAACGTCACTCGACCAGTGAGCTATTACGCACTCTTTAAATGATAGCTGCTTCTAAGCTAACATCCTGGTTGTCTGAGCAACGTCACATCCTTTCCCACTTAACACATACTTAGGGACCTTAGCTGGCGGTCTGGGCTGTTTCCCTTTCGACTATGAACCTTATCACCCATAGTCTGACTCCCAACGGTAAGTCATTGGCATTCGGAGTTTGACTGAATTCGGTAACCCGATAGGGGCCCCTAGTCCAATCAGTGCTCTACCTCCAAGACTCGCTACGTTGAGGCTAGCCCTAAAGCTATTTCGGAGAGAACCAGCTATCTCTGTGTTCGATTGGCATTTCACCGCTACCCACACCTCATCCCCGCATTTTTCAACATACGTGGGTTCGGGCCTCCAGTCAGTGTTACCTGACCTTCACCCTGGACATGGGTAGATCACACAGTTTCGGGTCTACGATGACGAACTGATGCGCCCTGTTCAGACTCGCTTTCGCTGCGGCTCCAGATCTGCTCTTTAACCTTGCTCGTCCTCGTAACTCGCCGGTTCATTCTACAAAAGGCACGCCGTCACCCATTAACGGGCTTCGACTACTTGTAGGCACACGGTTTCAGGTTCTATTTCACTCCCCTTCCGGGGTGCTTTTCACCTTTCCCTCACGGTACTGGTTCACTATCGGTCACTAGGGAGTATTTAGCCTTGGGAGATGGTCCTCCCGGATTCCGACGGAATAACACGTGTTCCGTCGTACTCAGGATCCACGCCGGAGGATACACCGTTTCGATTACCGGGCTTTTACCGTCTCTGGCGAACCGTTCCAGGTTGCTTCATCTACCGTGTATCTTGATCACTCCGTATGGCGTGTCCTACAACCCCAAGACGCATGCGCCTTGGTTTGGGCTGTTTCCGTTTCGCTCGCCGCTACTCAGGAAATCGCGGTTGCTTTCTCTTCCTTCAGGTACTGAGATGTTTCAGTTCCCTGAGTTGTCTTCCATGAACCTATGTATTCAGCCATGGATACGACCCCATTACGGGTCGTGGGTTTCCCCATTCGGACATCCCCGGGTCGACGCTTACTTACTGCTCGCCGAGGCATATCGGTGTTTGTCCCGTCCTTCTTCGACTCCTAGTGCCAAGGCATCCACCGTGCGCCCTTGTTCACTTAACTAACTCTTAACTCAATGGCGAACCATCAAGTATG
>NZ_JAASRU010000028.1:3060-4704 GCF_011761495.1 Alkalibacillus almallahensis
CAATCCTTCAAAACTAAACAAAATAGCACTGTCGCCTCCTATATTCCTTAGAAAGGAGGTGATCCAGCCGCACCTTCCGATACGGCTACCTTGTTACGACTTCACCCCAATCATTGGCCCCACCTTCGGCGGCTGGCTCCGTGAAGGTTACCCCACCGACTTCGGGTGTTGCCAACTCTCGTGGTGTGACGGGCGGTGTGTACAAGGCCTGGGAACGTATTCACCGCGGCATTCTGATCCGCGATTACTAGCGATTCCGGCTTCATGCAGGCGAGTTGCAGCCTACAATCCGAACTGAGAATGGCTTTATGGGATTAGCTCGACCTCGCGGTTTGGCTTCCCTTTGTACCATCCATTGTAGCACGTGTGTAGCCCAGGTCATAAGGGGCATGATGATTTGACGTCATCCCCGCCTTCCTCCGGTTTGTCACCGGCAGTCATCCTAGAGTGCCCAACTCAATGCTGGCAACTAAGATCAGGGGTTGCGCTCGTTACGGGACTTAACCCAACATCTCACGACACGAGCTGACGACAACCATGCACCACCTGTCATTCGGTCCCCGAAGGGAAGACCCAATCTCTTGGGCTGTCCGAAGATGTCAAGACCTGGTAAGGTTCTTCGCGTTGCGTCGAATTAAACCACATGCTCCACCGCTTGTGCAGGCCCCCGTCAATTCCTTTGAGTTTCAGCCTTGCGGCCGTACTCCCCAGGCGGAGTGCTTATTGCGTTAACTGCAGCACTAAGGGTTGGACCCCCTAACACCTAGCACTCAACGTTTACGGCATGGACTACCAGGGTATCTAATCCTGTTCGCTACCCATGCTTTCGCGCCTCAGCGTCAGTTACAGACCAGAGAGCCGCCTTCGCCACTGGTGTTCCTCCACATATCTACGCATTTCACCGCTACACGTGGAATTCCGCTCTCCTCTTCTGTCCTCAAGTTCCCCAGTTTCCAATGGCCCTCCACAGTTGAGCTGTGGCCTTTCACATCAGACTTAAGGAACCGCCTGCGCGCGCTTTACGCCCAATAATTCCGGACAACGCTTGCCCCCTACGTATTACCGCGGCTGCTGGCACGTAGTTAGCCGGGGCTTTCTGGTGAGGTACCGTCAAGGTGCCGCCCTATTCGAACGGCACTTGTTCTTCCCTCACAACAGAGCTTTACGATCCGAAGACCTTCATCGCTCACGCGGCGTTGCACCGTCAGACTTGCGTCCATTGCGGATGATTCCCTACTGCTGCCTCCCGTAGGAGTCTGGGCCGTGTCTCAGTCCCAGTGTGGCCGATCACCCTCTCAGGTCGGCTACGCATCGTCGCCTTGGTGAGCCGTTACCTCACCAACTAACTAATGCGCCGCGGGCCCATCTGTGAGTGATAGCTAGAAGCCATCTTTGATCATCGAACCATGCGGTTCGATGCGTTATCCGGTATTAGCCCCGGTTTCCCGGAGTTATCCCCGTCTCACAGGTAGGTTGCCCACGTGTTACTCACCCGTCCGCCGCTCGTTCCACGAGCGTCCACCCCGAAGGGCTTCTGCTCGCTTCCCGCGCTCGACTTGCATGTATTAGGCACGCCGCCAGCGTTCGTCCTGAGCCAGGATCAAACTCTCCAATTAAAGTGTTTGATTTGGCTTATTGTTTCTT
>NZ_JAASRU010000029.1 GCF_011761495.1 Alkalibacillus almallahensis
ACCAATTGTATAGCTCACGCTTATGGTGGTGAAACACCAATTGTATAGCTCACGCTTGTGGTGGTGAAACACCAATTGTATAGCTCACGCTTGTGGTGGTGAAACACCAATTATTTTTATGATTACTTAAATTGTATCAACTTATTTTTTAAATGACAAGAGGATTCGTATTTACAGTTTATTCATAGTGGTTTGTTTGTGATTGGATTATGTGTGATTTTGCGTTCAGCAAAATCACGTTTCTTCTTATCTTGATATAAGGGTAACATCTCTGATTTACCCGTAATTCGCAAATCCGTTGGTATGACTGGCTTAAAAAGAGAAAAACTTGCCAAAATCCGTATACTGTTGTATTCTTTAAGTGACGAGCAAAAAGAAAAGAACAGATAAAGTTACGGAGGCAAGTTTTTATGGATAAATCTAATATTAACGTTGTTGAGGACAAGTATACACCAAAGAAACAAAAAAATCTAGTGTTAAGTGGAATGATTGAGAATTTGGTTTCGGAAAGTATGTACGAGCTGATTGTTGATTGTAATACATTTATGATGATGGCAAGTGATAAAAATATGGAACATAAAAAGTTGTATAAAAATAACGCTTGTAAAAATCGGTTCTGTCCAATTTGTGCATGGCGAAAAGCAGGAAAAGATGCTTTGAAGTTGTCTATCATGATGAAGCATTTGAAATCGGAACAGGACAAGCAATTAATTTTTGCTACGTTTACAACGCCAAATGTTAAGGCTGATGAATTAAACGACGAAATTCGACATTTGAATCAATCGTTTCAACGTTTAATGCAACGAAAGCAAGTCAGGGAAACGATTCAAGGTTATGCTCGTAAAATTGAAGTTACATACAACCAAGAGCGTGATGATTATAACCCACATATTCATGCGTTATTTGTAGTCGATAAAGGTTATTTTAATAATCCTAAAAAATATATGCCACGTGATCGTTGGCTTGAACTTTGGAAATCATGCACGAAAGATGAGCGTATTACACAAGTGCATGTTCAAAAAGTTAGAGAAGATAATAATAGTCGTGCTTATGAAGTCGCAAAATACTCGGCAAAAGACGAAGATTATTTGATTAGTGAAGAAGTATTTAAAGTGTTTTATAAAGCGTTGAAAGGTAAACGTTTGATTGTTTTTTCAGGTCTGTTTAAAGAAGCGTCGCAGAAATATGAAGATGGTGAACTTGATCACCTGAAAGAAGAAAGCACAATTGATTATGTGTATCTTTTGATGTATCAATGGGGAAACGGAAAATACGCTGAAATAGAAAAGCGTTTGTTAGATGATGAAGAGAAGGAAGAAGTGAATGGTGGTAAAATAGAGGATATGGAAGTCGAATAAGAAGGAGTGATGAAGATGGAAACGTTAGGTCTTATTATTTCTTTAACGGCATTAGGTGTCAGTCTTACAGCGTTCACACTTATTTTGAAACACAATAAAACTGGAGTTGAGTAAATGGTTTGTGATGAACTAGATAAAGCTTACCAGCAAGCTAAACATCAACTGGAGATCGAAGGCTTCACTTTGACAGACGAAGATGAACAGAACATGAAAGCTGTTGTTCGTGGCGATATGAGCCGGAAACAACTGATTGAGCAACTGAAAAGAGCGTGAAAAGTAACAGTCACAACGTGGCTGTTATTTTTTTATGCTCTTTATAGCGGAATGGCCATACAGATTTCTGTATGGCTTTTTCGCTATGGAGAAATACCCGAATAATTATGAGGGTGTTTCTTGCCATGCGTAGCATGGTTCGGCGAAGCCGAAAAGCCCTCGGCAGAGCACACACTTTTGGAACAAAAGTATAGTGTGCTATACTTTCTTTAGAAAATTCTCTGGATCGAGGGGCGGTGCTTTACTATCAGTTATGCTATTTGCCGAATGCAAAAGATGAAATCTCACGCTATAAAAGGCATGCAATTTCATAACCAACGAGAAAAAGAAAGTAAAACGAATGGCGATATTGATAAAACAAAAACGCATTTGAATTATGATTTAGTTAATCCTGAACCGATCAACTATAACGAAAAAATACAAGAAATTATCAATACACAAAAAACATCAACGCGTAAGACACGATCAGATGCTGTTTTAGTTAATGAGCTGTTGGTTACGTCTGATCGTGATTTTTTTGATGGCTTATCGGAAAAAGAGCGAGAGCAATTTTTTCAAGAAAGCTATAAATTATTTGCTGAACGATACGGAGAGCAAAACGTTGCTTATGCAACTGTTCATAATGACGAAAAGACACCTCATATGCACTTAGGCGTTGTGCCTATGCGTGATGGAAAATTGCAAAGTAAAAATGTGTTTGATCGTCAGGAGTTAAGATGGATTCAAGATGAATTTCCAAAGCACATGAAAAGTTTAGGGTTTGAAGTAGAACGTGGTGAAAAAGGATCTGATCGTGAACATGTAGATATGCTCAAATATAAAGAGCAAACGCTAAACGAAAAGATTCAAGGGTTAGAAACGGAACTATCTCAAAAACAACAAGAGAAAACTGAAATTGATACATCAATTCAGAAAATCCAGTCAGAATTACAAGATTTATCGTCAGCAGTTGATCATTCTAAACGGATTGATGAGATTGATTTTAAAGAGAGTGGTTTTATAAACTCAAAATCGGTCAAATTAGAGCGATTTGATTTTGATAGGATGAAAACACTTGCTAAAGTTTCGGAAGCTCTCAAAGGTGAAAATGAAACGATTTTGGACAAAAATACGCAATTAGAAAAGAAAAACATGAATTTAGAAAAAGAAAATTTGAATTTAAAGAAAGACAATAAAGATTTGCAAAAAGAAAACCAGTTGTTAAAACAGGAAAATAAATTCTTGCAGCGCACATTAGAACAAGTTAAATATTACTTCAAAGATCAGGTGCAAGAATTAGCTCAAAAGATAGGTTATCTAAAATCTGATTTGTTAGATCGAATGAATGTAAATGTGAAGCAAAAGCATTTTGCTGATGAAAATGAGGTGAAAGGTGCTCAAGCTTATGTGCATCAGAAAAAAGAAAAGCAAAAGGAAAAAGGCGAAAACGAATTGGAATAACTCGCTAGTGAACGGTTTATGACGGAGAGCAAACGAAGTCTTTTTGTGATGGAGAACCCCCTGCTACACTATTGAAGCCAAACGTGGAATTGTCGATGACAGGATTTTTCCCGTTTGGCTACTTATTTGGGGTGCAGGGGGTGCAGGCATCCATCACAAAAAGGAATCGGCTTGATTGAGTAATAAATAGTGAACGTGATCAGACGATTATTTCGAGAAATTTTTATATTCTGTTTCAAGTAATTTGAAATCGTTTGATAATTTTTTAAAGAATGGTTTTTCGTTGATTACGTCATCATATAGTTTTTTTGCTTTTCTTTTTATATCTTCTTGTTTAGATATTATAAAGCTATATTCTTTTTCCAAAAGAACTTTATATTTATCGTCATAATTACTAAATTCCATATATTCTATTTCAGTTTGAATAATAGGAAACATGTTATTTAAGTGAATGACAGAGAGTTTTTCTTCTCTACTATCACCGTAAATTTTATAAATAGTATGGTTGTGTATTTTGTCATACTTTTCTGGTTTGTAAGAAGCTAAGGGCGCAAAATATTGGTGCTCGTCTATTGTTAGTATTACACCTACATAAGGCTTTGGTTGAGTTTCATAATCCTTTTTATTTAGTGGAATTTTAGGTTCGATTGTTCTTAGAAAATCCAGGTATGTATCGCTGATCGTGTAGAATTTCATTTTGTTTTCATCCATTTTTCTCTCTCCTTTTTTAATAAAAAAGAGGTAGTGACTAGTGTCACTACCTCTTACACCTTTTTTGGTGGTGTGAACCAATTGTATAGCTCACGCTTATGGTGGTGAAACACCAATTGTATAGCTCACGCTT
>NZ_JAASRU010000030.1 GCF_011761495.1 Alkalibacillus almallahensis
TTTTTTGAGTCTTTACTTATCTTGATACAAGGGTAACATCTTCGATTTACCCTTACGTTCTTTCAGTCGTTGATATGACTGGTTTGAAACAAAAAAAACTTGCACTTTTTAGCATATTATTTTATCATTTTAAGTAACCACACAAAAAATATAAAACAAAGAAAGCTAGGTGCAAGTTTTTTATGTATAAAATTATAACTCCTGTTACTGAAAAATATACACCAAAAAAGAAGAAAAATCTAGTGTTAAGTGAATTTATCAAGAAGTTTATTTCTGGAAGTAGTCTAGAGTTGATAGAAAATTGCTCGACATTTCTTATGTTTGCGGGTGATAAAACATTGGAACATACTAAGCAAATGAAAGGTAACTCCTGCAAAAATAGATTTTGTCCTGTGTGTGCTTGGCGTAAAGCTAGGAAAGATGCTTTAAAACTATCGATTCTTATGCAGTATTTAAAAGCTGAACAGGATAAGGAATTTATTTTTCTAACGCTGACAACACCGAATGTTGAAGCAAAGGATCTAGAAGCTGAAATTAAATATTTAAATAAATCATTTAAAAAATTAATTGAACGTAAAGAAATAAAAAGCGTTATAAAAGGCTATGTAAGAAAATTAGAAGTGACTTATGACAGAGAAAGATTTATTACAAAAGAAATGTATCGTAATCGTAAAACTTACTATGATGGACAAGGCTTAGGGCCTTTTGATAATAATCCTAATTATGATACATATAATCCGCATTTTCACGTTCTATTGGCGGTTAATAAAAGTTATTTTACTGATACTAAAAATTATATAAAGCAAAGCAGATGGCTTGATTTGTGGCAACAAGCAACAGATAATCCGAATATCACTCAAGTTCATGTTCAAAAAGTAAAAGAGAGAAAACAAAAAGAGGTTTCGGAAATTGCGAAATACTCGGCAAAAGATAGCGATTATTTAATAAATGAAAATGTTTTTGATACGTTTTATAAAGCTTTAAAAGGTAAGCGACTTCTTGTTTATTCTGGGGTATTTAAAGATGCTGCTACGTTATTTGATAATGGCGAATTAGATAAATACAAAGAAGAAGATACAATCGAATACATTTATGCTCTAATGTACAATTGGGGTATGGGTAAATATTTTGAACAAGAAAAGCGTGAATTAACTTCAGAAGAGTATAAAGAACTGAATAATCAATTGATTGATGATATGGAAGTTGAATAAAAGGAGTGATGAAGATGGAAACGGTTGGTCTTATTATTTCTTTAACAGCATTAGGTGTCAGTCTTACAGCGTTTACGCTTATTTTGAAGCATAAAAAAACTGGAGTTGAGTGAAATGATCTCTGCTGAATTAGAAAAAGCTTTCCAGCAAGCTAAACATCAATTAGAGATTGAGGGTTTTGCTTTAACAGAAGAAGATGAACGAAATATGAAGGCAGTAGTTACTGGTGAAATGAGCAGGGAAAAATTAATTGAGCAATTGAAAAATAACAGTCATTAGATGGCTGTTATTTTTTATTTTATCCGGAGGTTATTCAGCTTGCTGAACGTTAGAATTTAATGAGCAGAGCGAATGAAATTCACCCATTTTCACACCCGTTTTTGGGGGTGTGGGTAAATGGGCACTCAGTACTTTTTCGTGATGGCATTTTTGCTCTTTTTGAGAAAGTTTGTGTGATGTAAGGTGTATATCTCATGAGTGATGTAGAGAAGCTCATATTTGCTTTCTGTGAGTTTTTTGAGGTTTATAAGTATTTGGAATGCAGGTAAATAAATTTTAAAGTAACAGAGCGGTTTATGACGCAGAACAAACGAAGTCTTTTTGTTTTGAAGAACCTTTGGCGTACAATCCGAAAGGCAAGGGGGCGGAAGCGCTTTTCTTCCGTTCCCTTGTTTTCTCGGATTCCAAAGGTGCAAGGTTCAAAACAAAAAGGAATCGGCTTGGTCGAGTAATAAAAAGCGATAGATCAAACCGTTTCAAAAAAAGTGAACTCATTTCTCAAAAAACATTTTAAGAGTGAAAAGGTTTTTTATTTTCTTTATTCAAAGATAAGGATGCCTTGAATTTTTAAAGAGGAATGAGGTGTGTGAATGTTTATTAAGATTCGCTCTAAATGTAATGAAATTAAAATTGATTTTGTCTTTAATTTTAATCTAGTAGCGTTGCTTTAATATTTGTTTTTAAGATAAAAAAACCCCCTGGAATCAGGGGGCTTTTTTTGAGTCTTTACTTATCTTGATACAAGGGTAACATCTTCGATTTACCCTTACGTTCTTTCAGTCGTTGATATGACTGGTTTGAAACAAAAA
>NZ_JAASRU010000031.1 GCF_011761495.1 Alkalibacillus almallahensis
ATGATTCAAGCAAGAAAAAGGCACCAAACCATATATTTTTTATGGTTGGTGCCTTTTTTACGTTATTTTTAGCTAGTTATGTCCCAGCCTCTTTTATGTATTTAGACAATTATTAGGTTGAATTATGAGCGTTCATCTCGCCCAATGTCGCTGATATTTCCTTCATATCAGCGATTTACCTTGTTTTATCGCCGTTATTTATACGATATCAGCGACCTACAGATTTTATCGGCGCCTCAGCAAATTTATCGGCGCCATTTAAAATATATCGGCGCGATTCTGATTTTATCAGCGACTTACCACGATATATCGGTGACCTTCAATTATGAACTTGATCCTCAAATAATGTCGCCGATATTCCCATTATATCAGCGACTCCACCCAATCATTCCGCCTGATTAATATACGCTTCCTCTTCTTCGGGTGTGAGCACGTCCCTCGCATAACCGACCGTGCCATCTTGAAGCTCCCATACTGTATTATGATGGTCATCGGCTTGAGAAAAGTCACCCTCAGCCCATGCATTCAAAATAGATTGGTACGTGTCCGAATGTTCAAGATTCTCGCTCGCAACCTCCACACCACTTTGTAACCATTCAATCCGCTCATCTGTAATCAGGTAAAATCCCCATTTCTGACTCGCTTCAACTTTCTGATGGGACATCTTATGGATATAAACTTGCACATCGTGATCCGTTAATTGCGCCTGATCAATCTCATCACCAAACGGATTCAGTTCAGACGGATTCTCGCTTTTCTCAAATTTTTCTTCCGATAATTCACCGACTTGCTTCTCATTATTAACTTGACCTTCTGAATCGTCTCCGCCAAAATATTGATCAATAAAACGATCCGTCCCGAAAAAGATTCCAATGCCAATTCCTAAAACAATCACGATACCAATCAGCCACTTATATAATGGTTTCAATGTCATCCTCCTCAAACGGTTCAGTTACTGATCCACCTCAACCACTTTCTGACTGCTCATCGACTCATAACACGCATCAATGACTGCCATCGTATGCTTCGAACGCTCATACGTATTACGCGGCGATTTACCTTCCGTCACAGCCTCGACAAAATGCTCGACCTCTTCTTTATATTGATCACTCATGACTCGCTCATCACGCGTTACGCCACCCTTTTCAATGATGACATGCCCTTGATGACCAAATGCATCTGGACGATAAGCGCGCGGTACTTTGATCGAACCATGTGTACCGACCACCTCATATTCATGACGCATTTCTGTCTCAAACCCGCTATCAAAAATAGCCGGCACACCACTCTTCATATTCACCAACCCTCGCGCTGACATATCCACACTAAATGTCGAGCTCACATCACCTTGCACAAACACATTAGCCACTTTATCATCTAAAATATTTTGAAACGTATGTAAGCAATAACTACCGACATCGTAAATACTGCCGCCACCTTTAGATGCATCCACCCGAATATTGCCTTCTGGATTACGAAGTGGGAATGAAAAGCTCGCACGCATTAACGTTACATCACCTATTTCACCATCCTGAATCAACTCTTTCACGCGATCGTGCTGCTTATGAAACTGATACATAAACGCTTCCATAAAAGTCACACCATACTTTTGGCAGACCTCTTCCATTTCGACCATCTCTTGCGCGTTTAATCCAGCTGGCTTTTCACACAAAATATGCTTCCCAGCTTCAGCTGCTTTAAAAACCCATTCCTTATGTAAATGATTTGGAAGCGGGATATAAACCGCCTCAACTTCTGAGTCCTCAAGCACATCTTCATAACGTGAGTACGCTTTTGGGATATCGAGCTCTGCCGCTACTTCTTCTGCTTGACCTGACCCACTCGCAATTGCGATAACCTCAGCGTTTTCGGCCCGCTTCATCGCTGGAATCAAAGCTTTTTGCGCAATATTAGCCGTACTAATAATACCGAATTTCATCATGAATCACCTCTTTGGTAAAATTCGTTTCTTAACGTGATTATCCTTCTATTATGGTAACATTTTCCTAAATGAAATGCTAAACGAAAGGAATTTATATTAAATATATTAAAAGCTGGCTTAAGCCAGCTTTCAGCTTGTAGAGAAACCCCAGGTTTTTCTGCAAGCTTTTTTATTTCTATAGGGGTAATTAATCTTACTAAATCAAAATAAAATGATATATATA
>NZ_JAASRU010000032.1 GCF_011761495.1 Alkalibacillus almallahensis
AAGAGGCTGGGACATAACTAGCTAAAAATAACGTAAAAAAGGCACCAACCATAAAAAATATATGGTTTGGTGCCTTTTTCTTGCTTGAATCATCATATTTTAAGCTTGTTGGGGTGTTCATGGCAGTGAACTTTCTTAAGTTCACTGCCATGAAGGCAAACCCTAATTCATTTTTCACCTTCTCTTTGCCCCTGACGGACATGCGAGAGAAACACAAATTAGCCTTCAGAAATCCAAAAACTGGTTCAACATCAATCTTTCGCTTCCCATATAGTTCACCAGTTTTTTCATCCGAAAGCTTTTCTCTCGTATATGCTTTTTGTTCTTCCCATTTTTGATTATAGAAAATCCGACGATGATTGCCTTCTTTAGCTTTAGTACATGCTGAACGTAGAGGACACCCTGTACAATCCTCGCATTCATAAACTTTAAAGGTTCTTGTGAACCCATATCGATCGGTTCGATGTGAATTATAACGGTACGTTAATTGTTTATTATTTGGACAAGTGAACGCATCTTGTTCTTCATCGTAATCCCAGTTATAAAAATTGAACGGATCATGTTTGTACTTTCTTGTTTTCTCTTTCCGATATTGATTATAGGTAATAAGGGGAGTGCGTAATCGATTTTCAATGACATCAGCGTAATTCTGTTCACTTCCGTATCCTGCATCAGCGACAATGTATTCAGGTAGAGTGAAATAATGGTTTTCAATAAGGTCTAAGAAAGGACGTAATGTACGTGTATCTGTAGGGTTAGGGAACACATCATACGCAAGCGCGAATTGTCCTTCAGTCGCCAGTTGAATATTATAACCTGGTTTAAGTTGCCCATTCATCATGTAGTCATCTTTCATCCGCATAAACGTCGCATCATGGTCTGTTTTGGAATAGCTATTACGTTCTCCTAATATCTCACTATCCTTTTGATATTTTTCCTTGCGTTTAACGAAGTTCTTAAATTGTTTAAGGTATTGTTTAGGTTCCTTACGCTCTGATCGAAGTTGTTTTCGTTCAGAACCTTGATCACTCTCGTTAATTTTTTGATCGTAATCATTGACTTGCTCTTCTAACTGCTGGGCGATAGATTGAAGTTCTTGAGTCGTAAGTTCATCCGAACTTTCACGTTCGATTCCAGGTATGATTTCATTTTCTAGTAGCTCGTTATACATGTTGTGAGATTTCTCAACTAACTGCTTACTGTAATTTTCAGTGGATTTACGCCAAACGAACGTAAATTTATTCGCGTTGGCTTCAATCTTAGTTCCGTCAATGAAAATGGCTTCTTCTTCAATCATGTTTTGTTCAACAAGCTGACAACGGAATTGGACAAAACATTGACGTAGTAATTCTTGAACTTGAGGCTGAACGCGAAAACGGTTAATCGTTCGATAACTCGGCTCATAACCTTGCGCCAACCACATCATTCTAATGCTGTCTTTAAGCAATGCTTCAATTTTTCTTCCTGAGAAAATCGATTGGGTGTAGGCACATAAGATAATTTTCATCATCATTTTAGGGTGATAAGCGGGGCATCCCGTATCACGAGAGAAGCTTGCGTATGCTTCTTCTGGGATTTGTTCGACTAAATCATTCACAGCGAAAGCAATATCATCTTGATCTAATTTTATTTCTAAATCTAAAGGCAAAACGACTTGATTCATGTTATAATGTTTAAACATAAGGATCCTCCTTTGGGGTTATTGTTGGTACTTTAATTCTATCAAAGGGGATCCTTTTTGTTTATCTAAAATGTTAAAAAACAAAAAAAAATCGTGGAAGACATCAAAATTGATGTCTTCCACGATTTTTC
>NZ_JAASRU010000033.1 GCF_011761495.1 Alkalibacillus almallahensis
CTCTTGTTGGTTATTGTGGTTGTAAGAATCCAGGAGTAAGCGGTGCGAACCGCACCTTTACTTGTATAGCTGTTTCTGTAAGCATTGTATTTACTCATGCCTAATTTAATTAGATTCTTTCTCCTGTTCTTAGGTGTTTTCCACTTTGTCCATATGCACGCTCTTAGGCGAATCCTCGTATGGGAGTCAACACGGTCCAAAAGGCTTTTCATATAACCTATCCTAAAGTAATTAACCCAACCTCTTATGAGTTGGTTAATCCGTTCCACTTGATACTTCGTATCAACACTCCAATTTCTTTTGGTTAACTGTTTCAGTTTATATTTGAACGTTTCGATGGATGTCTGATGTGGCTTTGCTTTATACTCATGACTTTGGTAATCTATAAAGAAGCCAAAACCAAGAAACTTCAAATCAGGGTTATTGGGTTTGGTTACTTTTGATTTCGTTGTGTTGACGGTCAGGCCAAGCTTCTCTTCGATAAATGTTGATACCGAGCGCATAACGCGATTCGCGGACATCTCGCTTTTGACCATAATGATACAATCATCAGCGTATCTAACGAAGCGAAGGCCTCGATTGTCGAGTTCTTGGTCTAACTCGTTCAACATAATGTTACTTAACAACGGGGATAGATTGCCACCTTGTGGTGTTCCTATGATGGTCTCCTTATACCCTTCATCTAATTGCACCCCACTTACTAGAAATTTTCTAATGAGTGAGATCACATCGCCATCTTTCACCGTTCTCGAAATAAGGTTCATAAGACGGTCATGATTGACCGTATCAAAGAAACGTTCAAGGTCTATATCCACCACCCATTCGTAACCTTCATTCATAAATTCAAGTGACTGACGTATTGCCATTTCAGCGTTTCGTCCTGGTCTAAACCCATAACTATGTTCATGAAATTGTGGGTTAAACTTGGAAGTTAGAACTTGTGTTATTGCTTGTTGAATAACCCGATCAACCACAGTTGGAATGCCTAGTAGGCGAACTCCCCCATTATCTTTAGGAATCTCAACCCTTTTGACTGGTGCTGGTTGGTACTCTCTTCGTTTGATTTGGCGGATGATATTCTTTTGATTTTCCACCATATATGATGGCAACTCTTGAATCGTCATGCCATCCACACCAGCAGCACCTTTGTTTTTAATGACGCGTTTTTGTGCCTCGTCAAGATTATCTTTCCTAAGAATCAAGTCCAACAGTTTTTCATCGTACATGCTTGTTACTTCCTTTCTTTCTCGTAAAGATGGTATCCACTTTAACGCGGTATGCCAGTGGTCTTTTTCCTCTTCCAATCGAGATTTCCGTAACCATAAAATTGTTCAGCCCTTCGCTCTTTCTAACTTTCGTTAGATGTCTTCACTACTACGGCTTCAGCTGACTTCTCATCATCCAAACTTATATCACTACAAGTCTTTGATGTAGATGATGAGACCTCCCTGGTTAAGGTGCGAGCTCTTTCTCTCCATCTATCTGCTATATTTACACCGTATGATATGAGTAGCTATAGGACTTCAACTTCTTTAGCAGTCTTATCCTCATACGTTGCCTCTTATATAGTTCCTATTCGTCAGACCAGAGATTTGTCTAGGGCTTCCTTCAGATTCCATGTCACCATGGACACCCTTGCCTTCGACTATGTGCTTACCGCTACTAGGTCACACTCGGGACTTTCACCCGTTAGAGCTCACCCATGCCAGGCAAACTAAA
>NZ_JAASRU010000034.1 GCF_011761495.1 Alkalibacillus almallahensis
CAGCTTGTAGAGAAACCCCAGGTTTTTCTGCAAGCTTTTTTATTTCTATAGGGGTAATTAATCTTACTAAATCAAAATAAAATGATATATATAACGAAAAAGACTCTCCTCCGCCTAGACCCTACGGTCTAAGTGGAGGGCAATCTTCTTCATGTTCTGACAAGCAGCTGTCATAAGCGCTTGCTCTCGAACATTTTCCTTTCCACGCAAACGACAATAACGCAGCCCATGCAATTCTTTCGAATCTGCAAAGCTACGTTCCACTTTTTCTTTCCGCATTCGGTATATCCATTTGCCTTCATTTGTTAGCCGGTTTTCGCGAACTTTCTCTTTACTTTCTTCCCATACATGACGTGTTAACGTTTTCTGATGATCTTTGTTTTGGGTGCATTGATCTAGAATAGGGCAATCCTTACAAACTTCTGGATTCGATTTATATTGTCTGTACCCTTTTCGATCTGTTGTGGCGTATATTAAATCATGTCCTTCAGGACAAGTATATTTATCCTCTTTAGGATCATATTGATACTTCCATTTTGGTAGAAAACCTTTTCGACTTTTGTGACGACGATGTGCTATGACCCCAAATATATTTCTCTCATCTAATCCACGACAAATAGGAACCGTTAAATAACCAGCATCTAAACCAACAGCTTCTACGTCAAATCCGAAACGTTGGATCTGGTGATCTAACCGCTCTAAGTAAGGTTTGGAATCATGAATATTGCCTTCAGTCACATGAACATCTGTAATAATATTATATTTAAGATCCGTTGTGCGATGGTCTAAGTAGAAGAAGCCTTCAGGTTTATTTTCACGATATAAATAGCCACTTTCAGGATCAGTATCACTAACTTTAATTTCTTTAGTCTTTTTCACCTCTTCCTTCTTTTTTAAGGGCTTTTTTCCGTGATCAGTTCTATCCTTTTCAATGGCATCATTGAGATCATGGATATAATCTACTGTTTCTACCTCTACTTCTTGTTTAGAAAATTTTCGCTTATTGGCATTGGCTTTTAAATGAGTTGAATCTGTAAATAATACACGACCACCCACCATACGGTGGTTCATGGCTTGTAACACAATGTCATCAAATATCTCTTGGAAAATATCTGTATCTTTATAGCGTGTTCGACGATTCCAACTGATAGTTGAATGGTGGGGCACTTGATCAGTTAAATTTAATCCAAGAAACCATCTGTAAGCTACATTTGTTTGTATTTGTCGTTCTAATTCTCGCTCAGAACGAATGCCATAAAAATACCCAATAAACATCATTTTAAATAACACCAATGGATCGAGCGAAGGTCGACCATTATCCTCTGAATAATATGGACGCACTTTTTCGGGAATGAAAGAAAAATCAATGTACTGATCAATTTTTCGTAACAGATGATTTTCAGGTACAAGCTCATCAATGGTGACCATTTCAATCTCCATTTGACGCTCTTTATTACTTTTAAACATTGTTACACCGCCTTTGTTATTATACTTCTATTATATCAAATTAACGCGGTGAATTGTTAAAGTTTATGCAAAAAAATCAGGCTGCCGAGACTTTCTCGACAGCCTGA
>NZ_JAASRU010000035.1 GCF_011761495.1 Alkalibacillus almallahensis
TTGCCGCGGGCACGGCTCGAGCCTCCTCGGCCGAAAAGCATGGCCTGCGGGGTCTCGAGACGCGTGCTGTTCCCGCAGGCGTCACCACCTACGCTTCTCACCTGATGCCAACTTGGCGGTTTGATGAAATAAAAAAAGCACGCAAACTCCTTATTTGTTATCCTTGTTTTATACCACCAAAACAAAACAAAAGGAGTTGCGTGCATATGCATCATAACATGACGTTACCAGGATTGGAAAGCTTTCACGTCACAGAAACGCGAGAAGAAAATGGCTATTATCACATCTACGTCGAACGTCCGCGTGAAGTCTTGCCATGCCCTGCATGCCAAACATCGACTCAAAAGATTCATGATTATCGCTGGCAAAAAATTAAACATAATCGAGTATTCAATCGCCCGACAATGATCTGGTATCGCAAACGGCGCTATCAATGTCACGATGTCGCTTGTCGGAAACGATTTGATGAAACCAACAATCTTGTCGATCGTTATCAACGCCAATCACAAGAGTTCAATCAAGCCATAGGGCTTGAAACGATTCATGGTAAAACGTTTAAAGATACAGCACAACGATTCGGCGTTTCACCAACAACGGTAATGAGACGTTTTGATACGATTAGTGAATCCCTTCTCAAGGAAACACAACACCTTCCTTCCATCATTGCGATTGATGATTTTAAGGGGGATACAGATGGCGAACGCTTTCAAACCATCATCACAGATCCCATCAAGCGTGAGCCGATTGATATCTTAAAAGATCGTCAGAAATCCACGGTCTATCATTACCTCAAAGACCACGCCGATACCGTCGATATCGTCGTCATGGACATGAGTCCATCCTATAAGGCCGCAGTGGACCAGGCATTAAATCAACCGATAATTGTGGCGGATCGTTTTCATTTTGTCCGTTATATGTATTGGGCATTGGATCGCGTCAGGCGGCGTGTTCAGCACGAATTCGATGACTATGATCGTAAGAAATGTAAAAACATGCGTCATGTTTTCATGAAACGAAGTAGCACGTTAAGTGCTAAACAAGATTGGTATCTCCATCACTATTGTGATAAATCGGATGTATTGACCAGCGCTTATTTACTAAAAGAATGGTTTTGTGATTGGTTTGACAACGCTAAATATTTAGGATCTGATGCCTTAAGCACGATTAAAACGGACTTATATGATTTTTACGATACCGTAAGAGCATCAGCTATACCTGAGTTCGAGAAGGCGATTGGAACGCTTCAAAATTGGCAAAAAGAAATCATGAACAGTTTCGGTTATAACTTACACAATGGTTACATTGAGGGGATTAATAATCAAACCAAAGTGATCAAACGCCAAGCGTTTGGTTTTCGACGATTTGATCGTCTGCGTCGAAAAGTCTTATTGCATCATAAATATAAGGATATACAAGGCCAAATGGCATAAGTAAGGAGTGCTCTTAAGAGAGCACCCCAACATTTGACTTAGAACC
>NZ_JAASRU010000036.1 GCF_011761495.1 Alkalibacillus almallahensis
ATTCATTTGTCAAATTAAGCGAGACAACATACTGTCATCGACGTGATCCATGAAACACTCAATAGGCGTTCTATAATTCAAGGATTTCCTTGGTATGTTGTTTCTTCTCTGAACAACATCAGCTATTTGATGTTGCGATACGGTGTTAAAATCCGTTTCTTTAGGCAACCCATTCTTTCGTAGTAGGCCATTGGAATGCTCATTTAGCCCTCTTTGAGACGGTGTTCCAGGATCCGCGAAATAAATATCAATGTCATGTTGGTTACTAATGGCCTTCCAATTAGAGAATTCCTTTCCACAGTCAAAGATGATGGATTTGAATAAGTGTTTGGGTAACGGATTAAGCCAATGGTTCAGGGTTGTTTCAATATCAGAAGCTCTTCTACCTGCCGGTTTAATCGCGATGATGCATTTGGTTAACCGTTCAACCAAGGTAATAACAGCACTCTTGTGTTGGTAGCCAACAATGGTGTCACCTTCCAAGTGACCGAATTCTTGATCGTAGTTGGGGTAGTCATGGTCTCGATCCTCAATCCGGCGTCTAAAGCTTTGTTTCCCTCGCTTTTCTTGGTGACCGTTGGGTTTTCGTTTGCCTTTCATGGGGAGGTCTTCTTGATTAAATATGCCTGATTGAAACAGACGATATAAGGTACGCATACTGCAGGAAATAGGCTTTTCATTTCGGCCTTTAATGACATCTGGCGTCCAGCCAGAACGAACCTTTTCTTGGATGTAATCTGTTTCAGAATCAGGTAGTTCAATCTTGGGACGACCGCAGTTGGCTTTGTTCGCTTGATATTGAAGATGAATCTCTTTTGCGGTCATACCTTCAGCCAGTTTCCTGATAATGCGATAAACGCTCTCATGGCCACGTTTTAACTTTTTAGCGATTTTGCGTCCTGATAGACCAAATGCATGATATTCTTCTATGAATACCAATTCGGTTTTGGTAAGATGGGTGTAGGACATGTCAGATACACTCTCCTTAACTTTGGTAGGTTATGGGTTGAGTATATCATGACATGTCCTTTTATAGTGTCTCGCTTAATTTTACAATCGAGG